>NZ_BLAD01000055.1:856-121525 GCF_009687845.1 Acrocarpospora corrugata | reverse complement strand
ACGATCAGCCTGCCTGCTGTCAAATCGTCCTGCTAGAGGATCCTTGACGCCGACCCGGCCTCCCTGCGGGAATTCGGACCACCCCGTTTCCGGGGCAACCCCTCTAACTTACCAGTCCGAATCGACTCTTGCGAACCGATCTTCCGAACCGCCAGGTTTCGAAGGATTGTCGTGATCATTCGAGCGCGCCAACGACCGCCACCGAAGTGAGGGAGTTTGGATTGCGCCGGTTGAACCCGACGAGGAAACATTAGCAGCCCCCACGAGTGCCACAGCACGAACAACGCCGTGGACGTCGGGATCTCCACCCCTCCATCCACAGCCAAGCGAGTTATCCACAGGGGCCGACAGAGTCGCCGTACGGGCAGATCCGCCAGACATAGAGTGTCCGGGTGAGCAGCGACATGCCGCCAGTGGCGAAGACGATTCCGGCCGAGCGCACGCATCACGGCGACACCGTGATCGACGATTACGCCTGGCTCATCAAGAAGGACGATCCGGACACGGTCGCCTATCTGGAGGCGGAGAACGCCTATACCAACGAGGCCACCGCGCATCTGAAGCCTCTCCAGGATTCGATCTTCCAGGAGATCAAGGGCCGGACGCTGGAGACCGACCTCAGCGTGCCGACGCGCAAGGGCGCCTGGTGGTACTACTCGCGCACCGAGGAAGGCAAGCAATACGGCTTCCAGTGCCGGGTGGCGGTCGAGGGCGACGATCCGCCGGTGCTGACGCCCGGCGAGTCGTTGCCCGGCGAGCAGGTCATTCTCGACGGCAACGAGCTGGCCGGCGACAGCCCGTTCTTCGCGATCGGCACGAGTTCGGTGAGCCCGGACGGCACGCTGCTCGCCTACTCCACCGATTTCTCCGGGGATGAGCGGTTCACTCTCCGGTTCAAGAACCTGAGCACCGGTGAAGTGCTCGGTGACGAGATCCCCGGGATCTTCTACGGCGGCGCCTGGGCCGGTGACGGGTCGGCGTTCTTCTACACGATGGTGGACGAGGCGTGGCGGCCCAACCGGGTGTTCCGCCACACGCTGGGCTCGGCCGACCAGGATCCCGTGGTCTTCCAGGAGGACGACGAGCGTTTCTGGATCGGCATCGGACTGTCCAGGAGCGAACGTTTCCTGATCCTCGGCGCGCACAGCAAGATCACCAGCGAGGTCCGGTTCCTCGACGCGAACAACCCCGTGGGCGAGTTCGCCGTGGTTCGCGCCCGGGAGACCGGGATCGAGTATCACGTCGACCACCAGAACGAGCGTTTTCTGGTGCTGCACAACCAGAACGCAGAGAACTTCGAGTTGGCGAGCGCGCCGGTCGACGATCCCGCCGTCTGGACTCCGGTGATCGCGCATCGGGCTGACACCCGCCTGCTGGATGTGGACGCCTTCGCGTCCCACCTGGTGGTGCACTTCCGCCGGGACGGGCTCACCGGCCTGCGCATCCTGCCCGACGACGCGGAGGCGTATGAGATCGAGTTTCCGGAGCCGTTGTATGACGTGGCGCCGTCGGGGAACTCGGAGTTCGTCACGTCGCGGCTTCGGCTGGGATACACGTCGATGGTCACTCCTCCCTCGGTTTACGACTTCGAGCTGGCGAGTCGGGCGCTCATCCTGTTGAAGCGGCGGCCGGTGCTGGGGGGTTACGACCCGGCGGACTACGAGCAGTTCCGCGAGTGGGCGACCGCCGAGGACGGCACAAGGGTTCCGATCTCGATCGTCGTCAGGAAGGGCACGCCGCGGCCCGCCCCCACGCTGCTGTATGGCTACGGGAGCTACGAGACCTCGATCGATCCGTACTTCTCGGTGGCCAGGCTGTCGCTGCTGGACCGGGGGTTCGTGTTCGCGGTGGCGCATGTGCGCGGCGGCGGGGAGATGGGGCGGCACTGGTATGAGGACGGGAAGCTCGACCGGAAGAAGAACACCTTCACCGACTTCGTGGCGGTCGCCCGCCGACTGTCCGGTGACTGGTCGGGGCCGATCATCGCGCGGGGCGGGTCGGCGGGCGGGCTGCTGATGGGCGCGGTGGCCAACCTGGCGCCGGAAAAGTTCGCCGCGGTCGTGGCCGAGGTTCCGTTCGTGGACGCGTTGAACACGATCCTCGATCCGTCGCTGCCGTTGACTGTGATCGAATGGGACGAGTGGGGCGATCCCCTGCACAATGCGGATGTGTACGCGTACATGAAGTCGTACTCGCCGTATGAGAACGTTCGCGACGCCGCCTACCCCCCGATCCTTGCGATCACGTCGTTCAATGACACCCGCGTCTTCTACCACGAGCCGGCCAAGTGGGTCGCGCGCCTGCGCGCGGTCGCGCGGGGCGGGCCGTTCCTGTTGAAGACCGAGATGGGTGCCGGGCACGGTGGCCGGAGTGGCCGTTACGACGCCTGGCATGAGGAAGCGTTCACGCTTTCCTGGATCCTCGACCGAGTTGGAGTATCGAAATGACCTATGTTGCCGCTGGCGACCGCTACGGGCCCATGCCGTACAACCGGACAGGGCGGAGCGGGCTCAAGCTGCCCGCCGTCTCGCTGGGGCTCTGGCACAACTTCGGCGACGACAAACCGCTCGAAAGCCAGCGCGCGATCCTGCGCCGGGCGTTCGACCGCGGGGTGACCCACTTCGACCTGGCCAACAACTACGGGCCTCCGTATGGGTCGGCGGAGACGAACTTCGGGCGGATCTTCGCCGATGATTTCCGGCCGTACCGGGATGAGCTGGTGCTCTCCACGAAGGCGGGCTGGGACATGTGGCCGGGGCCGTATGGGGAGTTCGGGTCGCGGAAGTACCTGCTGGCCTCGCTGGACCAGTCGCTGACGCGGATGGGCGTGGACTACGTCGACATCTTCTACAGCCACCGGTTCGACCCGGAGACTCCGCTTGAGGAGACGATGGGGGCGCTGGACTACGCGGTCCGTTCCGGGAAGGCGCTGTACGCGGGCATCTCGTCCTACTCGCCGGAGCGTACGGCGGAGGCCGCCGGCATCCTGCGGGAGATGGGCACGCCGCTGCTGATCCACCAGCCGTCGTATTCGATGCTCAACCGGTGGATCGAGGGTGGGCTGCTGGACACGCTGGAGGCGGAGGGCGTGGGTTGCATCGCGTTCTCGCCGCTGGCGCAGGGCATGCTGACCGATCGGTACCTGAACGGCATTCCGGAGGGGTCGCGGGCGACGCAGGGCAAGTCGCTCGACCCTGGCCTGCTCACCGATGACACGCTGCGCCACATCAGGACGCTCAACGAGATCGCCCAGCAGCGCGGCCAGACCCTCGCCCAGATGGCGCTGTCCTGGGCCCTTCGCGACAAGCGGGTGACCTCGGTGCTGATCGGCGCGAGCAGCGTCAAGCAGCTCGACGACAGCCTCTCCGCGGTCGAGCAGCTCGACTTCAGTTCCCAGGAACTCGACGCCATCGACAAGGACGCCGTCGACGCCAACATCAATCTCTGGCGCGGCTCCAGCACCGGCTGACCATGGACGCCGAGCCCGCCCACCGTCTTCGCGATCTCCAGGGCAGGCCCGGCTCCCCGCGCTAGCTGACCCATCCAGGACAGGCCCAGCTCCAGCGCCAATGACCTGTCCAGGACAGGCCCGCTTCCGGCGACAGCTTGTCCAGGACGGCCCGGTGCGTTATCCGCGCACCGGGCCGAGGTGTCTCTGCAGGGCGTTGTGTCGCTACAAGGCGTTATGGCGTTGGAGCCAGGTGAAGGAGGCCCAGCCGGGGAGTACGGGGAGCCAGAAGGTCATCAGGCGGAAGAGCAGCACCGCCGAGGTGGCGACCGGTGAGTCCAGGCCGGCGAAGGTGAGGCCGATGGCGAGGGCGCCTTCGACCGCGCCGAGGCCGCCGGGGGTGGGGGCGGCCGAGCCGATGGCGTTACCGGCCAGGAAGACCACGGCGACGGCGGCGAAGCTGACCTCCGCCCCGAAGGCGCGGACGCAGGCGCTCAGGCAGATGATGAACATCAGGGAGAGCAGCAGCGTGCCGCTGACGGCCTCCACGATCTTGCGGGGCGACTGCAGGACGTCCAGCAGGCGCGGGATGACGCCCGAGAAGAGTGAGCGGATCCGGGTGGTGAGCAGCCGGCGCAGCGGGCGGACGGCCAGGATGACGACCATCAGGACGGCGACCCCGAGCAGGACCACCAGCAGCCCCCGGGACGGGGTCAGCGAGGGCGCGGCCTGGGTGCCGGTCAGGTAGCCGAAGAAGAGCAGCAGCAGGATGTGCGAGATCAGGCCGACCAGCTGGGAGGCCCCCACACTGGCCACTGCCGCGCCCGAAGGCACCCCACGTTTCTGCAGGTAGCGGGTGTTGATCGCGACGCCGCCGACGGCCGCGGGCGCGACCAGCTTGACGAAGGAGCCGGCCAGCTGGGCGAGCACGGTCTGACCGAGCGGCAGCTGTTCGGGCACGAAGCCCCGCAGCATCGCCGCGGCCGCGACATAGCTGGCCGCGGCGGCGACCAGGGCGACCCCGCCCCAGGCCCAGTTCGCGCTGGTCACCACCGAGACCAGGTTGACCTTGCTGAGCTGGGACAGCAGCAGGTAGGCGGCGAACGCGCTGGCGATGATCGTGACGAGGGTGCGCGGCCGGAACCGTTCGAGGCGGACCTCTTCGACCTCGGCCTGCGGCTTCAGCGCGACGATGTGCTCACGCAGGGCGGGCAGCAGCTCCTTGTCCTTGCGGGTGGCGGCGCGGGTGGCGCGGGCCAGCGCGATCCGCTGCAGCAGCGGCATCGCGGAGGCGAGCATGTCCGCGCCGAGCACGGCCGTCGCCGCCTTGACCGAACGTTCGGGACCGACGCGCAGGCCCAGGTAGGCCAGCAGCTGGGCGATGTCGAGGCGGAGCAGCAGGTCACCGGCGGCGATTTCGCCGCTGCGCGCGTCGACCAGGACGATCCGGCCGTCGGCGCCGACGTGGATGCTCTCGCCGGTCAGGTGCCGGTGGGCCAGGCGGTGGGCGTGCAGGAGCCGTACCTGCTCCCAGGTCTGGGCGAGGAGTTCGTCGTCGATCTCCTCGTCGAAGAGGTCGGCGAGGGGGCGGCTGTCCAGGTGTTCGTAGGCGAGGAGGGCGGCTTCTGTCCCGATTTCGCTGGTGCCGAGGAGGCGGGGGAGGCTGGCGCCGGCGGCCTGCGCCGCGTACGCCATGAGGGCTTCGCGTTCGAGTTCGGCGCGCAGGGAGCGGATGGCCCGGCGGCGGGTCTCGGTGTTCAGCCGGAGCCGCCGCCACAGGCGGTACATGACGCCGGCCACCTGGCGGTCGCGGTCGAGCACGGTGACGTCGAGGCGGCTCTGGTTGGCCAGGCCGACCACGTAGCGGCGGCTGCCGGAGGTGTCGTCCTCGATGCGGCGGGCACTCACCGGGCCGAAGCCGAGCCGGCGCAGGGCGGCCACCACGGCGCTGCCGGGCGGGCGGGTGTTGGCGCTGCCGATCCCGTAGAGGGTGGCGTAGCCGACGGCCAGGCCGACGAGGTAGGTGACGATCGCGCCGAGCGCGGTGACCTTGGTGGCCGTGAACAGGGCGAACAGGTCGAGGGCCAGGGCCGTCCAGAGCAGGGCGCGCCACTGGGGGCGGCGCGACATCCGCACGGCGGTGGCGTACGCGATGGCCGGCGTGAGCACCGTGTTGAGCGGTTCGACGTCGCGGCCACCGGTGAGCAGCTGGATCAGGTCGGCGGGACCGGCGGAGATGAGCCATTCGTCCACCGAGTACGACAGCAGCAGCGCCAGGATGGCGGCGATCAGGCCCTGGGCGACGCGCATGCCGTCGCGGTGGAACACCCGTTCGACGGCGAACGCGACCGGCACCACCAGGACGGCGATGCCGCCGAGCAGCCCGGCGACCGAGGACAGGAACGCGGGCGCTCGGCCGGTGCCGGCCTGGACGTCGGTCTCCAGCCCGTTGAGGGTGCGCTGGGCGACCAGCGCCAGCAGCACCACGGCGACCAGGGCGAGCAGCGTGAGCAGGAACCGGATCGCGTCGGACGGGCGGCGGATGCGCTGGGGCAGCAGGGGCTCGACGACGAGGACGACTCCGTGTTCCGGAGCCCCCACCGATTCGTCCTTCTCCTTGATGCCCCTCACCACCGTGATTCTCTGCGATCTTTATAACTAGTGTCCACAATCGACGTCATGTGCATCGACTCTCGTCGGTGAGGTGCTCCCCTGCGTGCCCACTGCCTACCACTCTATGAAGCGCGCGCGGTGCGTGATCAGGCTGTGGCTGATCATCTCGTTCCGCCACCGAGTGGCGACTCGCCGGAGTCGTGGCGAGCGGCCGGGCCTGCTCGCCCGGCATAGTTGACCGGTTGTTGTTGATCACCACATCACGGGTCGTGTCCGCGCGCCCTCGGGGGATGTATATGCGCCTGCTCCTCACTGCCGTGCTGTCCTTGGCCGTCAACGTCGTCACTCCAGGTCCGGCGAACGCAGATGACACCAATCCGAGCTCCCAGTTGGTCGAGGAGATGTCGGGGACCAATCTCGTCCGCCATCTCCAGGCATTTCAGGACATCGCTGATCGGAATGGGGGGAACCGAGCGGCGGGGACGCCTGGGTATGACGAATCCGCCGATTATGTGGAAAGCCAGTTGAAATCCGCCGGGTACGAGGTCATCTCCGATCCTTTCGAGTTCATGTATTTCAAAGAACTGGCCCCAGCTCAACTAAAGCTCACCAACAAATACCCCGCCGGTGGTCCTGCCGCACCTCCCCAGGCGATCAGCGCGATCACGATTCGGCACTCAGGTTCCGGACGGGTGACGGGGCCGGTCCGGGACGCGTCCGCGGGCTGTCTGCCCACGGATTTCGCCGGGTTCGAGGTGGGTGCGGTGGCGAAGGTGGTACGGGGGACCTGCACATTCCAGCAGAAGATCAGTAACGCTGTCGCCGCAGGTGCCGCCGCGGTCGTGGTCGTCAACGACCGGGAGGGCGACCTGCGGGGCGGTCTTGAGTTGCCGGCCACGGTGCCGGTCGTGGGGGTGCGCAAGCAGGACGGCGCGATGGACGGGCAGGTCGAGGTGGTCACGTCGACGGTGAGCGAGCGCCGGGTGACCCGGAACCTCATCGTGCAGACGCCGCATGGCCGTACCGATGAGGTGGTCATGGTGGGGGCGCATCTGGATTCGGTGACGGAGGGGCCGGGGGTCAATGACAACGGGTCCGGGAGCGCGGCGGTCCTGGAGCTGGCGTTGCGGTTGGCCCGGTTCCAACCGGATCGGGCGGTGCGGTTGGTGTGGTGGAGTGCCGAAGAGGTGGGTTTGCTGGGGTCGCTGCACTATGTGAGCGCGCTGCCCCAGCGGGAGCGCGAGAATATCGCGCTATATCTGAATTTCGATATGATCGCGTCACCTAACGGCATTTATGGGATTTTCGATGGTGACGATTCCGATCTCATCGGGAAAGGGCCGGGACCGCTCGGATCGGAGGAGATCGAGCGGACGTTCGAGGAGTATTTTGACAGCCGCAGCCTTCCCCATGTGGGGACCGATTTCAGCGGGCGGTCGGACTACGGGCCGTTCATCGCGGTAGGGGTTCCGGCGGGCGGTCTGTTCACCGGGGCCGAGGACCGGAAGACCGCGGAGCAGGTGGCGTTCTTCGGCGGGATCGCGGACGCTCCGCTGGACCCCTGCTACCACCAGGTCTGCGACACGATCAAGAACGTCGACCTGGCGGCGCTCGACGTGAACGCCGACGCTCTCGCCCATGTGGTGGGCCAGTACGCGTTCCACGACCGCTAGTGCGACCACGATTGCGCCACTCGTACAGTTGGCCCATGGAGTTACAGGTGCTGGGGGCATGTCCGCTTGATTGTCCGGATACGTGTTCGTGGGTGGTGACCGTACGGGATGGGAAGTCGGTCGCGCTGCGGGGCAATCGTGATCATCCGTTCACGCGGGGCGCGCTGTGCGTGAAGGTCAATCGTTATCTGGAGCACACCAAAGCCGCGGATCGCATCCTCTACCCGATGAAGCGGGTCGGTCCCAAGGGATCCGGGCAGTTCGAGCGGATCTCTTGGGACGAGGCGCTGGCCATCTGCGCGGCGAAGCTCGCCGAGATCGTCGACGAGCACGGCGGCGAGGCCATCTGGCCGTACCAGGGCACGGGGACGCTCGGCTACATCCAGGGCGAGACCGGAGAAGCCGGGCGGCGGTTCTGGAACGTGCTCGGTGCGTCCAACCATGACCTGAACATCTGCTCGCGGGCGGGACGGGACGGGCTGCGCTTCACCAACGGGACCGCCGGCGGGATGGACCCGGAGACCTTCGCGCTCTCCAAGCTGATCCTGCTCTGGGGCACGAACACGCTGACCAGCGGGCATCACCTGTGGAAGTTCGTGCAGGACGCCCGCGCGGCGGGCGCGCACGTGGTCGCCATCGACCCGATCCGCACCCGGACGGCCGAGCAGGCCGACGAGCACCTGCCGATCCGTCCGGGCACGGACGGCGCGCTCGCCCTCGGCCTGCTCCACGTGGTCCTGGAGGAGGGCGCGGAGGACCGCGACTACCTGGAGAACCACACGCTCGGCTGGGATGAATTCAAGGCAGAAATCCTGCAATATCCGCCGAGCCGGGTAGCCGAGCTCACCGGCCTGCCCGAAGCGGACATCCGTGCTCTCGGGGTACGGCTCGCGCACACCCGCCCCACCGGCATCCGCGCCACCATGGGCCTGCAACGCCACCGAGGCGGCGGCTCCGCGATGCGCCTGATCGCCTGCATCCCCGGCGTCACAGGCGACTGGCGGCACCCCGGCGGCGGCATCGCCTACTCCACCTCCGCGTACGTCCCGCTCACCGTCGACCCGCGCGAGGACCTGCTGCCCGGACCGGTACGCAGCCTGACGATGACCCGCCTGGCCGACGAACTGGACGAGTCCGTCAAATGCCTATGGGTGTACGCGGCGAACCCGATGGGCTCCACCCCCGACCAGAACCGCATCCGGCAGCGGCTGCTCCGCGAGGACCTGTTCACCGTGGTGATGGAGCAGTTCCCGACCGACACCGTGGACTACGCCGACATCGTGCTCCCCGCCACCATGCAGACCGAGCACGCCGACCTCCACTCCGGGTACGGCCACATGTACCTGGTCTGGAACGAACCCGCCGTCGAGCCCCCGGGCGAGTGCCTGTCGACCACGGAGACCTTCCGCCGCCTGGCCCGCGCGATGGGCCTGACCGAGCCCGCCCTGTACGACTCCGATCTGGAACTGGCCGAGCAACTGCTGGCCGGAGCTCCGGCCGTCAACCTGGACCAGCTCCGCAAGGACGGCTGGGTCCGGCTCGACGTGCCCACCCCGTTCGTCCCGTTCACCGAGGGTTTCCCCACGCCGAGCGGCAAGCTCGAGTTCGTCTCCGACCTAGCCGAAGCCGCCGGTCACTCCCGGGTCGCGACCTATGTCCCGTCCCGGACGGCGAGCGAAGTCTCCACCAGACTCACCCTGATCACCCCCGCCTCACACACCTTCCTCAACACGATCTTCGCCAACAACCCGGAGCTGCTGCGTCGTTCGAAGGACCCGACGGTGCTCGTGAACCCGCGCGACGCGGCGTCCCGCGGCCTGACCAGCGGACAGCCGGCCCGGGTCTTCAACGCCCACGGCGAACTCACCGCGAAAGTTGAAATTACCGACAAGGTCCGGCCGGGGGTGGCCGCGATGGCCAAGGGCCGCTGGCTCAAACTCAGCCCCGGAAACGCCAACACCAACGCCCTCATCGAGGAAGCCGACGCCGACATGGCGAAAGGCCCGCTTTATCACGACAACTGGGTAGAAATCGCCCCCGCGGACCCCGCGGACCCCGCGACAGTCGAAGCAGTCGAAGCCGATATGACAGCCGGAAGCCCGGAAGCCGCTCACAAAAGCTGAAGTTTGAAGCCTTCGTGCGACGCGGCGAAGCCCAGCGAACCATAGAACCGATGGGCTTCGCCGCGACGTTTGTCGCTGGTCAACTGAACCAGAGCGCACCCCCGGCCTCTGGCACGCTCAATCGACCAGACCATCATCGCCCGCCCGATCCCCTGGTTCCGATGCTCCCGCGCCACCCGAACCGCCTCGATCTGAGCGCGCTCACCCCCATTCCTGGACAACCCCGGAATGAAAGTCAGCTGAAAAGTCCCCACCACCTCGCCCCCGATCTCCGCCACCACAAGCTCGTTGTTCGGATCAGCATCGATCGCCGCAAAAGCCGCCCAATGCCCCGCCCCCACCTCAGGAACAACCCCCCGGGATCGCGCCACCGCATCGTCGTTGAGCAACTCGATCACACGCGGCACATCAGCACGCCGGGCCGCACGGAAAATCAGGTCGGTCATGCCGACCAGCATGCCCGAGCAGGGTCAGGGGCCGGTCAGGGACTTCCCCGATGCGGCGAAAGCGGGCGGAGAGGCAGTCTGAAGGCATGAACGAACTCACACGACGCGATGAGATGTCGCTGGCGGGCGCCGCGCTGCGCGGCGCTCCCTGGAAGGCCGCGGCCGTGACCGGAAGCTCCGTCGCGGCGGTCAGCCTGCTGGTGGATCTGATCACCGGCTCGGTCGACCTGAACTGGGTGCTCTGCGTGGGCATCACCCTGTTCTCGCTGGTCGCGGCAGTCGGGGCGGTCTCCAGGCCGGACCACGGAGACCGGGTAACCCAGCAGGCCCGGCGCTGGTCGCGCCAGCACCCGTGGCGCTTCGCGCTCTACCCGGCCGCCGGATCGGCCATCCTGATGTACCCGGTGCAGCTCATCCTCGACCGGGAAGGCGTCTTCGGAGCCGCTTTCGACGCGCTCTGTGGCGGCGCGATGATCTACCTGATCACCGCACTGATCATCCAGTCCATGCGCGTACACGCCAAGAAGCGCTAGAGACGCTAGATCACGCGCTCCGCCGCACTGCGGACCAAGCAGAACTCGTTGCCCGCGGGATCGAACAGGGTCACCCAGCCGGCTCCATCCGGCCGGCGGTGGTCACCCTGGACGGTGGCCCCCAGCTTGACCAGCCGCTCGACCTCCTCATTCCGGGTACGGCCGTCCTGCGGCGCCAGATCCAGATGCGTACGGTTCTTGACGGTCTTGTCCTCGGGCACCCGGATGAACAGCACATGCGGCGGCCCGTGCGGATTCTCCAGCATGACCTCGTCGTCGTCCGGCGCCGAGTCCACCAGCGGCCACCCGATCGCCTCACTCCACCATTCGGCCAACTCGTACGGCCGGGCGCAGTCCAACGTCACGGTATGAATCTCCATCATGCGCCCACCCAAGCGCACCGCCCGAAACACCGTCAATCGGATTAACGACCACCAATCGCCACCCTGACCAGGCCCACGGCGGACACGATCGCCCACACCCCCTCCAGCAGCAGGAAGCCCCAGTCCTGGCTGCTCAGCGCGATCCAGGTAAGGATCACCGAGCCGACCAGATTGAGCCCGAGGTAGAGCCGCGAGCGGCCGTCGATGACCTTGGCCTGGGTGAGCAGGAAGGCGCCGAGAACGAACATCGCGCCGATGATCTGAACGAGTCCATGCATGATCACGGTTTCTGCGTGCCGTCTTCGCTCAACCGGGTACGGCACACCCTCGTCCGGGAGACCCCGAACCGGAACCTCTAACCTCGCCAACGATTGGGCTGTGCGAACTATTTCCGACTGGCTACTGACCCATAAGCGCAAGATAACCATGCTTAGCGGGTGTTACTCATGGGTAGCATTCCAGTAGAGTTACTCGCTGGTAGGAGACCCCCAGCCCTAGGAGTCGTCATGGGCCACTACAAGAGCAACATCCGGGACTTGGAGTTCAACCTCTTCGAAGTCTTCGGGCGCAGGGAGATCCTGGGTACCGGCCCGTTCGCCGATATCGACGAGGACACCGCCCGGAGCATCCTGGACGAGGTCAACCGGCTGGCCATCGGCCCGATCGCCGCGTCCTTCGAGGACAGTGACCGGCATCCCCCCGTTTTCGACCCGGCCACTAACAGCGTCACCATGCCGGAGAGCTTCAAGAAGTCCTACCAGGCGTGGATGGACGCCGAATGGTGGCGGCTGGAGCTCCCGGTTGAGCTGGGTGGCACGCTCGCGCCGCGGAGCCTGCAGTGGGCGGCCGGCGAGCTGGTCATGGGCGCCAACCCGGCCGTCTGGATGTTCGGCTGCGGCCCGTCGTTCGCGCGGCTGCTGCACCTGCTCGGCACCGAGGAGCAGAAGAAGTTCGCCGAACTCGCGGTGGAGCGCCGGTGGGGCGCGACCATGGTCCTCACCGAGCCGGACGCCGGATCCGACGTCGGCGCCGGCCGTACCAAGGCCGTGCAGCAGGCGGATGGCACTTGGCACCTCGAAGGGGTCAAGCGGTTCATCACCAGCGCGGAACACGACATGGCGGAGAACATCTACCATCTGGTGCTGGCCCGGCCCGAGGGCCACGGCCCCGGCACCAAGGGCCTGTCGCTGTTCCTGGTGCCCAAGTTCCTGGTCGACGTGGAGACCGGCGAACTGGGCGAGCGCAACGGCGTGTACGTCACCAACGTCGAGAAGAAGATGGGCCTGAAGGTCTCCACCACCTGCGAACTCACCTTCGGCGAGCGCCACCCGGCCATCGGCTACCTGGTGGGGGACGTGCACGAGGGCATCAAGCAGATGTTCCTGGTGATCGAGAACGCCCGGATGATGGTCGGCACCAAGGCCATCGCCACCCTCTCCACCGGCTACCTGAACGCCCTCGACTACGCCAAGAACCGGGTCCAGGGCGCGGACCTCACCCAGATGACGGACAAGACCGCCCCGAGGGTACGGATCACCGCCCACCCCGACGTACGCCGCGAGCTGATGCTCCAGAAGTCGTACGCGGAGGGCATGCGCGCCCTCGTCCTCTACACGGCCACCTTCCAGGACGCCATCCAGATCAACCCGGAGGACCACCACGCGGAGGCGATGAACGACCTGCTCCTCCCGATCGTCAAGGGCGTCGGCTCCGAGCGCTCCTCCGAGCTGCTCACCCGCTCGCTCCAGACGCTCGGCGGCTCCGGCTTCCTGCAGGACTACCCGATCGAGCAGTACATCCGGGACGCCAAGATCGACTCCCTCTATGAGGGCACCACCGCGATCCAGGGCCTGGACCTGTTCTTCCGCAAGGTCCTGCGCAACCAGGGCGCCGCGCTCGGCTCCCTGCACGCCGACATCAAGGCGTTCGCCGCCTCGCAGGCGGGCAACGGCCGCCTGAAGGTCGAACGCGCCCTGCTCAACCAGGCCGCCGACGACGTCAAGACGATGGCGGACACGATGGCCGGCTGGGCGATCGGCTCGCTGGAGACGCCGAAGGAGGTCTACAAGGTCGGCCTCAACACCACCCGCTTCCTGATGTCCCTCGGCGACCTGATCCTCGGCTGGCTGCTGCTGCGCCAGGCGGAGGTCGCCCTCAACGCCCTCGGCGAATCCGACCGCGACCGGGACTTCTACCTCGGCAAGGTGGCTTCGGCGTCGTTCTTCGCCACGACCGTGCTGCCGCGTCTGTCCGCCGAGCGCCAGGTGCTGATGGCCACCGGCCAGGAGCTGATGGATCTCCCGGAAGAGGCCTTCTAGGAACAGAAAGACCGCCGCTCCACCGGAGCGGCGGTCTTTGGCTGTTAAAGCTGGTGCTGTACGGCCGCGCGACCGGCCACGATCGGCTTGATGTACTCCTCGATCACCGCGTGATGCACGGGATGATCCCGATAAACGACATACCCAGCGACGTCGTCGAATTCGGCGACGATCGCGAGCCCGTGGTTGCCCTCGTTCAGGCCCGCGTCCACGCCGATCTCGTAGCGCCGGATCTCCGGGATCGCGCCGGGTAGTTTGCCCAGCTGGGCGGCGACTTCGGCCTTCTGCGCCGCGGTGGCGTCCGCGGTCCAGGCCAGCAGCACGATGTGCCGGAACATGTCTCTCCTCCGAAGGGTTAGCCGAAGACCGCGGGCAGGGTGGCTTGGTGCGTCTCCCGCAGCGTGGCGATGGGGATCTCCAGGATGTCCTCGACGGTCAGCGACGTGCCGCCGGTGACGCCCAGGCCGTAGCAGGGGACCTCGTTGTTGGCGCACAGCTCGGCCAGCGCGGCGAACTTCTCCGCTTCGACGCAGACCAGCGCCCGCGCGGACGACTCGCTGAACAGGTCCACGAAAGCGTCCTCGCCGGGCAGCGACACCGCCGCCCCGATCCCCCGGGCCAGGCACGCCTCGGCCAGGGCGACGGCCAGGCCGCCGTCGGACAGGTCGTGCGAACCCGCCAGCAGGCCGCGTTTGGCCGCCGTGGTGAGCACGGTGGCCAGGGCGCGTTCGGCGTCGAGCCGTACCCGCGGAGGAAGGCCGCCCAGGTGGTTGTGGGCGACATGAGCCCATTCGGAGCCGCCGAACTCGTCGGCGGTGTCGCCGAGCAGGACCACGCGCAGGTTCGCGGCCGTGAAGCCGGACGGCACCCGGCGGGCCACGTCCTCGATCACGCCGAGCACGCCCACGACCGGGGTCGGGTGGATCGCGGCCGCGCCCGTCTGGTTGTAGAAGGAGACGTTTCCGCCGGTCACCGGGACGCCGAGGGTCTTGCAGGCGTCCGCGAGACCGCGCACGGCCTCCGCGAACTGCCACATCACCTCGGGGTCCTCCGGCGAGCCGAAGTTGAGGCAGTTGGTCACCGCGAGCGGCGTCGCGCCGGTGACGGCCACGTTCCGGTACGCCTCGGCGAGCGCCAGCTGCGCCCCCGCGTACGGGTCGAGCTTCGCGTAACGCCCGTTTCCATCGGTGGCGAGGGCGATCCCCCGGGTGGTCTCGTCGGCTCCGGGCATCGACTCGGAGATGCGCAGCACGCCCGCGTCCGCCGGCTGGGCCAGCACGGTATTGCCGCGGACATACCGGTCGTACTGCGAGGTGACCCACTCCCGCGAGGAGAGGTTCGCCGAGCCGAGCAGCTGGAGCAGGGTGGCGCGCAGATCGTCCGGGCGGGCCAGCTCGACGTGCGTGTTGAGGGCGGCCTGGCCGGCGGGCTCGTGGAAGGGCCGCTGGTAGACCGGGCCCTCGTCGGCGGCCGTGCCGGGCGGGATGTCGACGATGACCTCGCCGTCCCAGGTCATCGTCAGGCGCCCCGAATCGGTGACCTCACCGATCACGGTGGCCGGGACGTCCCACTTCTCGCAGATCGCCATGAACGCCGCGATGTCCTCGGGCGTGACCACGGCCATCATGCGTTCCTGCGACTCGCTCATCAGGATCTCTTCCGGCCGCAGCGTCGGATCGCGCAGCGGAACCAGATTGAGGTCCACGGCCATGCCGCCGGTGCCCTTGGCGGCCAGCTCGGTGGTCGCGCACGACACCCCGGCCGCGCCCAGGTCCTGGATCCCGACGACCACGTCGGCCTGGTACAGCTCCAGGCAGCACTCGATCAGCAGCTTCTCCATGAACGGATCCCCGACCTGTACGGCCGGCCGCTTGGCCTGGGATTCGTCCTCGAAGGTCGCCGACGCGAGCACGGAAGCCCCGCCGATGCCGTCCGCACCGGTCCTGGCGCCGAACAGCACCACCTTGTTGCCCGGCCCTGGCGCGGTCGCCAGCTTGATCTGGTCCTTCCGCAGCAGGCCCACGCAGAGCGCGTTGACCAGCGGGTTCCCGATGTAACAAGGGTCGAACACGACCTCGCCGCCGATGTTGGGCAGGCCCAGGCAGTTGCCGTAGTGGCTGATGCCCTCCACCACGCCCGGCAGCACCCGGCGGGTGTCGTGCTGGTCCAGGCCGCCGAACCGGAGCGAGTCCATCACCGCGATCGGGCGGGCGCCCATCGACATGATGTCGCGCACGATGCCGCCGACCCCGGTGGCCGCGCCCTGGTGCGGCTCCACGTAGGACGGGTGGTTGTGCGACTCGATCTTGAACGTGGCGGCCCAGCCGTCACCGATGTCGACGACCCCCGCGTTCTCCCCCATCCCGACCAGCAGCGCCTCCGACGCCGGGGCCTTGGTGGCGAACTGCCGCAGATGCACCTTCGACGACTTGTACGAGCAGTGCTCGCTCCACATCACCGAATAGATCGCCAGCTCGGAGCCCGTCGGCCGCCGCCCGAGGATCTCCTTGACCCGCTGGTACTCATCCTCTTTCATGCCGAGTTCGGCGAACGGCATGCGCTCGTCCGGCGACTGGAGCGCCCGCTTGACGCTGTCCAGGGTCATGCGGTCACCAGCTTCTTGAGAATGGAGGTGAAGAAGCCCCGCCCGTCCACGCTCGGCGCGCCGGTCAGTTCCTCGACCGCGTGCTCGGGATGCGGCATCAGGCCGACGACGTTCCCGGCCTCGTTGCAGATCCCGGCGATGTCGTTGAGCGAGCCGTTCGGGTTGCCGCCGGTGTAGCGGAAGACCACCCGGCCGGCCCTTTCCAGTTCGGCCAGCGTGGCCGCGTCGGCGACGTAGCGGCCCTCGCCGTGCTTGATCGGGAGCAGGATCTCCTGGCCCTGGTCGAACTGGCCGGTCCACGCGGTGGCGTTGTTCTCGACCCGGATGCCCTGGTCACGGCAGAGGTAGTGCAGCCCCGCGTTCCTGGTCAGCGCGCCCGGCAGCAGGTGCGCCTCGCAGAGGATCTGGAAGCCGTTGCAGGTGCCCAGCACGGGCAGCCCCGCCTTCGCGGCCGGGATCAGCTCCTCCATCAGCGGCGCGAACCGCGAGATCGCCCCACATCTGAGGTAGTCCCCATAGGAGAACCCACCGGGCAGGAAGACCGCGTCCACCCCCCTGAGGTCGTGGTCGGCGTGCCAGAGCGGCACCGCCTCCGCGCCGGCCAGCCGCACGGCACGAGCCGCGTCCTGATCGTCGAGTGTCCCGGGAAAGGTGACGACGCCCACCCGCATCACTTAGGGCCCTCCCAACGCACACGCAGAAGCCGCCGACTCTGGTGGTCGGCAGTCTTTGGCGGTACGCCTCAGGTTATCGGACGGTCGCCGAGCTCAGTGCGGGGGTCCTGATCAGACCGCGGCCAGCTGACGATCCCGGGACAGGTGATGCGCGATCGCGTCCTCGTCCCAGTCCAGTTCCTTGCTCAGCCGGACCGTGGTGCCGCTGCCCGGGGTGATGTCGAACGAGATCTCGTCCACCACCGACTGCATGATCATGATCCCGCGGCCGTTCTCGGTCTCGCCCGACGGATACTGCTGCGGAATCGCGGTCAGGCCATGCCCGCGATCCATGATGCGCAGTTCGCAGCGGTCGTCGTCGATGGCCGCCCGCACCTGGTAGCGCGTCGCGGGCCCACCGTGCCTGACGGCGTTGGCGCACGCCTCGGAGGTAGCCAGCAGCAGGTCCGACACGCACTCCTCGGTCACGCCCAACGACCGCAGCGCATCCCCGAGCACACGACGAACCATCGGGATGCCGATCGCATCACGCGGAAGAGCCAATGAGAACTCGATGTCCACCGGGGCCCTCCCTTCGACGTAGGTCACTAAGACGTGCTTCCCCAGAGGATCAGGCCTAATCGCAACCGCGCGACCAAAATCACGCGGTTGTCATTCTCCGAAAATCAGGCGTCTTCCTCGATGTGGAGGTGGAAGTCCTCGATGACGGTATTCGCCAGGAGGGTTTCGGCTATTTTCCGGGCTTCCGCGAGGGTCTCTTCGGTGGCGGGGCCGGGCAGTTCGAGCTCGAAACGCTTGCCCTGGCGGACGTCGGCGACGGAACTGAAGCCCAGCCGCGGGAGGGCGCGGGCGATGGCCTGACCCTGGGGGTCGAGGATCTCCGGCTTGAGCATGACATCGACGATCACGCGCGCCACTGTCGGTTCCTCCTGGTAGAAGTGCTGGATGCGGCCTCAGCCTAGCGGTCGCCGGCGACGTAGGTTATCCACAGGTTGTGGATTGTGTGGGAGAACTATCACCGGGAACGGGGAGAGTGTGAAGGGGTCTTGTGCATCGGGGTGTGACCTCTGTAACCATGTCCGCATACGTGGACGTTCCACACCAAACGGAACAGAAGCGTCTGGAATCGGCCGACTCATGGTGGCGACCCCAACCGTGACCGGCCCCGACCGTGCAGGAGTGGCACATGACTGCCCCGTCTACCGGCCTTACGGCACCCCCTGAGCTCGTCCAGCTGCTCACCCCGGAAGGGGAACGGATCGAGCACCCCGACTACGAGATCGACCTGACCGCGGATGAGGTCCGGTCGCTCTACCGCGACCTGGTCCTGGTCCGCCGGATCGACCTGGAGGCCGTCGCGCTCCAGCGGCAGGGCGAACTCGGCCTGTGGGCCTCGCTGCTCGGCCAGGAGGCCGCGCAGGTGGGTTCCGGCCGCGCGCTGACCGACGTCGACATGGCGTTCCCGACCTACCGCGAGCACGGCGTGGCCTGGGTCCGCGGCGTCGACCCGGTCAACCTGCTCGGCCTGTTCCGGGGGGTCAACCACGGCGGCTGGGATCCGTACGAGCACAATTTCCACCTCTATTCGATCGTCATCGGCACCCAGACGCTGCACGCGGTGGGTTACGCGATGGGCATCCAGCGGGACGGCGCGGAGGCCGCCTCGATCGTGTACTTCGGGGACGGCGCGACCTCGCAGGGCGACGTGAACGAGGCGTTCATCTGGGCGTCGGTGTTCAACGCGCCGGTCGTGTTCTTCTGCCAGAACAACCAGTGGGCGATCTCCGAGCCACTGGAGAAGCAGTCCAGGATCCCGCTGTACAAGCGGGCCTCCGGATTCGGCTTCCCGGGCGTCCGGGTGGACGGCAACGACGTGTTCGCCTGCCTGGCGGTCACCCGCAAGGCGCTCGCGGACGCGCGCGCCGGTCAGGGGCCGACCATGGTGGAGGCGTTCACCTACCGGATGGGCGCGCACACCACCTCCGACGACCCCACCCGCTACCGGGTGGCGGACGAGTTGGAGGCGTGGAAGCTCAAGGATCCGATCGAACGGGTCAAGGCGTATCTGTTCCGCAGCGATCTCGCCGACCAGGCGTTCTTCGACCAGATCGACGCCGAGGCCGACGCGCTCGGCAAGGAGCTGCGCCGGTCCTGCCTGGCGCTGCCGGACCCCGCCCCCGAAGCCCTTTTCGAGCATGTGTACGCCGAGCCCCACGCCCTCATGGCGGAAGAGCGCGAGCAGTACCTCAGCTACCTTGCGGGGTTCGAGCGATGACCGTACTGACCTTGGCCAAAGCCCTCAACGAGGGCCTGCGGGCCGCGATGGACGCCGATCCCAAAGTGCTCGTCATGGGCGAGGACGTGGGCAAACTCGGCGGCGTGTTCCGGGTCACGGACGGCCTGCAGAAGGACTTCGGCGAGGATCGGGTGATCGATACGCCGCTGGCCGAATCCGGGATCATCGGGACCGCGATCGGGCTGGCCCTCCGCGGCTACCGGCCGGTCTGCGAGATCCAGTTCGACGGGTTCGTGTTCCCGGCGGCCGACCAGATCATCACCCAGCTGGCGAAGATGCCGCTGCGCTCGCTGGGCAAGCTCAAGCTGCCGGTCGTGGTGCGGATTCCGTGCGGCGGCGGGATCGGGGCGGTGGAGCACCACAGCGAGTCGCCGGAGGCGTATTTCACGCATACGGCGGGGTTGCGGGTGGTCGCGTGCTCGAATCCGGTCGACGCGTACACGATGATTCAGGACGCGGTGCGGTGCGACGATCCGATCGTGTTCTTCGAGCCGAAGCGGCGGTACTGGGACAAGGCGGACGTGGAGCTGGGGGCTCCGGGGCTGCCGCTCGGTAAGGCCAAGGTGGTGCGTTCCGGGAATGACGTGACGCTCCTGGCGTACGGGCCGATGGTCAAGACGTGCCTGGAGTCGGCGGCGGTCGCGGAGGAGGACGGGCGGTCGGTCGAGGTGATCGATCTGCGCTCGCTCAGCCCGCTGGACATGGGCGTGATCGCCGAGTCGGTGAACAGGACCGGGCGGTGTGTGGTTGTGCACGAGGCGCCGGTCTTCACCGGGCTCGGCGGGGAACTGGCCGCGCGGATCAGCGAGACATGCTTCTTCCGGCTGGAGTCACCGGTGATCCGGGTCGGCGGGTTCTCGACGCCGTATCCGCCGTCCCGGCTGGAGGAGCACTACCTGCCGGATCTCGACCGGGTGCTGGACGCGGTCGACCGCGTCCTGGCGTACTGAGGGGGGCGCGCGATGCGGCGTGAGTTCAAGCTTCCCGACGTCGGCGAGGGCCTGACCGAGGCGGAGATCGTCCGGTGGCACGTGTCGGCGGGCGAGCCGGTGCGGGTGAACCAGATTATCGTGGAGATCGAGACCGCGAAGGCCGTGGTGGAGCTGCCCAGCCCGTTCGAGGGCACCGTGGCCGGCCTGCTCGTGAACGAGGGCGACACGGTCGACGTGGGGTCACCGATCATCGCGGTGGACACGGTCCCCGACGAGGAGAATCCCCCGCCCGCCCAGTCCCCCGCACTGACCGAGGACATGGTCCCCCGGGTACCCGACCCGGAGACCGCCTCGGCCCGCGAGGAACGCCAGCCCGTCCTGGTCGGGTACGGCGTGAAGCTGGGCGCCACCAAACGACGCCCACGAAAGAACTCAAAGGCCCCGGCTTCAGTGCCGACCATCCCGAACGGCCCGAACGTCCCCGCAGGCGCAACCAGCACAACCAGCCCGATCAGCGGCACTTCTGGCCCCACCGGCATGGCTGGCGCAACCAGCACGGCCGGCTCTGCCAGTAGCGCTACCGGCGCGAACGGGACCAACGGGACCGCTCTGCGATCAGCAGGGGTGCTGGCCAAGCCCCCGGTGCGGAAGCTGGCCAAGGATCTCGGGGTGGATCTCGCCTCGATCGCCGGGACCGGGCCGCAGGGGTCGATCACCCGGGAGGACGTGCAGGCGGCGCGCAGCGAGTCCGGGCAGGCTCTGCCGGCCTCGATCGCACCCCCCACCGTGGGCGCTGCCCCCTCTGCGTCCGCGCCCCCTATGGGTGCTCCTGCCACCGCGTTCGCGCCCTCCATGGGTGTTTCCCCCACCGTGGGCGCCCTCGCCCGGGAGGAACGGATTCCGGTTCGGGGTGTGCGGAAGGCGACAGCGGCCGCGATGGTCGCCAGTGCGTTCACCGCGCCGCATGTGACCGAGTTCCTCCAGGTCGACGTCACCGAGACGATGGACGCGGTCAGGCGGCTGCGGCTGCTGCCCGATTTCGACGGTGTCAAGGTGTCGCCGCTGCTGCTGGTGGCGAAAGCGCTGCTCACGGCGGTGCGGCGGCATCCGATGGCGAATGCGACCTGGACTGACGACGCCATCGTGGTGAAACGCTACGTGAACCTGGGCATCGCGGCGGCGACCGAGCGTGGGCTGATCGTGCCCAACGTCAAGGACGCGGACGCGATGTCCCTGCCCGAGCTGGCCCGCGCGCTGGGCGAGCTGACCGAGCGGGCGCGGGCGGGCCGGTGCGGCCCGGCCGAGCTGACCGGCGGCACGATCACGATCACCAATGTGGGCGTGTTCGGGGTGGACGCCGGGACGCCGATCCTCAATCCGGGTGAGGCCGCGATCCTGGCGTTCGGCCAGATCCGGGACATGCCGTGGGTGGTGGACGGGCAGCTGGCCGTCCGCAAGGTGACCACGCTGGCGCTGTCGTTCGACCATCGGGTCATCGACGGCGAGATCGGGTCGTATGTGCTGCGGGACGTGGGCGCGATGCTGACGGATCCGCTGCGCATGCTCGCCTGGAGTTGATCTCGCGGCACCGCACAAGCACGCTACAAGATCTCGACCAGTAATCCCCAAGAGGACGTTCCTAACCTGAGTTCAGGTTCCCGTCGAAGGCGTGCCGCGCCTTTGTCGCAACGGGGACTTCGCTGAACAGTCGCGCGGCGAGACCGGCGCCGGGCCCCCTCGGAGGGCCTCGCCGCGCGACCAGTGCCGGGAAGGCGCCTGGAGGATCCCGTGACCGCGGAACGCGTGCAGCACGTCAGCCCGGTGCGCTGGCCCGGGGACGGAGACGCCGTACATGCCGGGCATTCGCCTGATGACTGTCTGGTACGGGTGGACGACGTGCACTTATCCGTCGCCGAGGCGGTGACCATGGTCCGGCATCTCTCCCAGCGGGGCCGGGGGCTGCGCGACGAACTCGTGGAGCACTGCCTGATCAAGGCCGAGACCCTGGACGACCACGAACCACTCACCGAAGCCGAACTCCGAAGCGCCGCCGAGGAGTTCCGGCACGCCATCGGCCTGCGCGACCGCGCCGCCACGCTCGCCTGGGTGGCCGAGATGGGCATGTCCGGCGGCCAGTTCGAGGAGTTCATCGCCGGCATCGCCCGCCGCTGCCGGTTCCGCCTCCGCAAATCCGCCGAACTCGCCGCCACCTACCTGGACACCCACCGCCCCGACTTCGACCGGGTCCGCGCTCTCTGGGTAACCAGCTCCCACCCCATCCACGGCGAACTCCTCCGCGGCCTGGGCGGCCTCCTCGGCTGCGCCGAGGCATCCGTCACCCTCGGCGAACACCGCGCCCACACCCTCCCCGCCCCCCTCCGCCACGCCCCCCGCGACACCTTGATCGGCCCGGTACGCCACAGCGACGCCTACCTCACCGGCCTAATCCTGGAACGCCACCCCGCAACCCCCGACGAAGCCACCCTCACCGCCGCCGGCTCCGCCGCTTTCACCGAATGGCTCACAGACCGCCGCCGCCAAGCCTCCATCGAATGGCACTGGCTGTAGAGCCACTCGCCGTTATCCGGCGCCGATCACGCCCATACCGCCACTCGCCGACGCGGCGCCAATAGGGGCTGATGCCAGCTCATCAAGGTTTGCGTCCGTGTTGGTCGTCTCGATGCCCCGCTTGGGGCCTTCCGGAGCACCCGTAACGAGGTTTGCGTCTCTCGGATTTGGTGGCTGAGACGCGAATGCCCCTCCGGAGTCGGGCCGGAGGGGCTTTCGGATGTCTGGCGTCGTCAGCGGGGCGGTGGGGGCCCTGCGGACTCCAGCGGTGGTCGGGTTAGACGCAGATCGCGTAGACCCTGATCTTGGCGCTGCCGTTGTTTTCGAGGTCGACCTTCACGGTCCAGGCGTTGCCGTTGGAGGGCTTGCTGGTGGGGATGTTCTCGACTTCGTCGGCGTCGTCCGTGATTTCGTAGCCGCCGCCGACGACCTTCTTGCCGCCGTCGCAGGTGGTGGTGACCGTGGTGCTGTTTCCGTAGACCGAGGTCTCGCTGCCGGTCTTGACGACGGGCGTGATCGAGCCCGAGGAGCCGTCAGCGCCCTTCGGGCCGGTGGGGCCCGCCGGTCCGGCAGGTCCGGCCGGGCCGGTGTTGCCGGTGTTGCCCTTCAGGCCCTGCGGGCCGGTGGCTCCGGTTTCGCCCTTGGGGCCCTGGGGACCGGTAGCGCCGGTCTCACCCTTGGGGCCCTGCTGGCCGTTAGCGCCGTTTTCGCCCTTCGGGCCCTGGGGACCGGTGGTCCCGGTCTCGCCCTTCGGGCCCTGCGGGCCGGTGGCTCCGGTGTCGCCCTTGGGGCCCTGGGGGCCGGTCAGGCCGCGGGCGCCGGTGTTGCCGGTCATGCCCTGGAGGCCCATGGGGCCCTGGGCGCCCTCGCCGCCCCAGCTGATCTTGGTTTCGGTCACGCGGCACTTGGTGGTCGCGGTGACGATGCGCGCGTAGCGCGTCTTCTTGTTGACACACGCGTAGATGACGGTGTCAGCGGCCGAAGAAGCGGTCGCCATGCCCCCGACGGCGAAAATGGATCCCGCGAGCGCACCGACGGTCAGAATCCCGATCGTACGCCCACCCGGCAACCTGATAGCCACTGAACTTCCTTCCGAGAATGTGTGCCCTCTGGTACAGAGGTGAACTAAGCGGTTGACGTTTCACCAACGCCACTGGATCACCGCCTAAACATCACAGATCCGTATCGGTGAACCGGTAATTGTCCGTAGTAGCCGAGCGCGACGTTGGCGATGCTGGTTCTCGCCGGAATAATCGGCACCGTTCGGGAGCATTACCGCGCCTAATCGGGCGCGATACACGCACGTCCAGGGAGCGAACCAGGGCTGAGCGGCCAGGCCGCGGGGCGAGGGACGTTGACTGGCTGACACGGAGGCGACCGTGCCGTCGAGCGACCCCACCACTCATTCCGAGGCGGAGACCACCGTCGCGATGCGCCTACCGGGCACCACAGCGACTCCAGCGGACCCGGCTACCGCAGGGGGACCGGCTACCTCGGCGGACCCGGCTGCCCCGGGGGGACCGGCCACCTCGGCGGACGCCCCGTTCCTGCCGCCCGCGACCCAGCCCGTACGCGGCGTGGTCTGGCTGATCCACCTGGCGTTGCCCATGCTCGGCCTCTGGCTGCTGCTGTCGCACCCGGTCGACCAGGACCCGGCCACCATCGACCTCGACCACAAGTGGCAGCACAACCCCAGCCACTTCTGGCTGATCCTGGCCGTCGCCGGGGTGAACCTGGCCCTCGGCGCGCTGATCAGCCAGGCGTCGGCCCGGCGCAGGGATGCCCGGCTGTTCCTGGTCTCGCTGGTCTTCCTGAGCAGCGCGGGCTTCTTCCTGCTGCACGGCTTGGCCACCCCCAAGATCTTCCTGGACGGCGGCACGGCCGGCTTCGACCTGGCCCAGCCGGTCGGGCTGACCATCGCGTCCGTCTTCGCGTTCCTGGCCGGCCTCCCGCTGGACGAGCGCCAGGCCACGACCGTGCTCCGGGCCCAGCTGCCGCTGCGCGCCCTGCTCGCCACCATCATGATCATCTGGGGCGTCGCCTCGCTGGTCCCGGGACTCACCCCGCTGAGCGACCCGCTGCCGCCCGAGGGCTTGGGCCTCGGCCCGTTCGGGCTGATCAGCATCGTGCTCTACGCGGCGGCGGCCCTGATGATGTTCCTGCTGCACCGCAAGCGCCCGGCGGCGGTCCTGATCAGCCTGATCACCTCGTTCGCGCTGCTGGCCGAGGCGATGATCGCCGGCATGTCGCACCACAACTGGCACCTGTCCTGGTGGCTCTGGCACGTGCTGCTGACCTTCGCGTTCGCCTTCGTCGCCTACAGCGCCTACATCCAGTTCCGGCGGGAGGGCTCCAGCGCGGGCCTGTTCGACGCCGTCGCGCTCCAGGCGACCGTACGGCGGATCCAGGCCCAGTACGAGCAGGCCCTGGAGGAACTCGTCGGGCACCTGCGCCGGCGGACCGAGTCGGGCGTCCCGGTGGCGACCCGGCTGGCGGGGCGGTTCCGCCTCACCGAGGGCCAGGCGGCGGTGCTGGACCGGGCCGGGAAGGCACTGGCGGACGAGCGCGAGCTGTCGGACCGGCTGGCCGCCCTGGTGCACGTCGGCGGCCGGGCCAGGGTCGGGCTGGCCGAGTCTGAGCTGCTGACCGATTCCCTGGACCGGGTCCGGCAGGCGTACGGAGATGTCCGGCTGAGTCTCATGCAGGACGGCGTGCTGGTGCCGTACCAAGCGGGGGAAGGGACGCACGGTGAGGTGCCGGCGACGGCGCTGGCGGCCGGGCGGCCGGTGCCGGTGCCGGGGGCGGTGGTGCATCCGCTGACGGTGAAGGGCCGGCTGGCGGGGGCGCTGACGGTGCCGATCGGCACCACCTCGCAGGATGAGGCGCTGGCGGCGACGCTGGCCAGCCAGCTGTCCATCGCGCTGGAGAACGCCCGCCTGTACGG
Organism: Acrocarpospora corrugata; assembly: GCF_009687845.1. Classification (GTDB taxonomy): domain Bacteria; phylum Actinomycetota; class Actinomycetes; order Streptosporangiales; family Streptosporangiaceae; genus Acrocarpospora; species Acrocarpospora corrugata. The sequence goes on along the minus strand of NZ_BLAD01000055.1, from coordinate 95,969 downwards.
CGAGTTGGACACGCTGTTCCGGGCCTACATGTCGCCGGATGTGGCGCAGAGCCTGCTGGCGGATCCGAACCGGGCCGCGCTCGGCGGTTCGCTGCTAGAGGTGACCGCGCTCTTCGCGGACCTGCGCGGCTTCACCACGTTCTCCGAGCGCGTCTCGCCGGGCGAGATCGTGGAGATGCTGAACCGGTTCCACACCGCGGCGGTCCCCTGCATTCTGGGCAACGGCGGCACGATCGTGCAGTTCGTGGGTGACGCCCTGCTGGCCCTGTTCAACGCCCCGGCGGCGCAGCCGGACCACGCGGAACGCGCGGCGCACGCGGCCCTGGACATGCAGCGAGCGGCGGCCAGGGTGAACGCCGAGGTGCTCCGCGAGCAGGCCGCAGGTTCGGTTTCCGACATCGAGTGGCCGCAGTTCCGGGTCGGCGTGAACACCGGCCCCGCGCTGGTCGGCAACATCGGCAGCCCGGAGTTCCGGGGGTTCAACGCGATGGGCGACGCGGTGAACGTGGCCGCCAGGTTGCAGACGCTGGCCGAACCGGGCACGGTGGTGATCGGCCAGTCCACTCGGGATCTGCTGGCCTCGCCGGCGGACCTCCGTTCGCTGGGCGACCTGAACCTGAAGGGCAAGGACCAGACGGTGCACGCGTACGTGCTGAACTCACTTGGGTAAAAGTCCCTTTACGGACCGCCCCCCGGGGCCCAAGACTGACCGCATGAGCACTCCGGAACCGGGCGAGTTCCTCGCCCTGCTCACCGCAGAGGAGATCGCGGACCTCAGGGTGGCCGGTCGGCCGCGCCGGTGGGATCGTGGCACGACCGTGATGAGCGAGGGCGACACCTCCGACTGGGTGCTGGTGCTGACCCTGGGCCGGGTCAAGGTGTCCTCGCACACAGCGGTCGGCACCGAGGTGGTGCTGGCCGTGCGCGGTCCTGGCGCGCTGCTCGGCGACATGTCGGCGGTGGACGGCGGCCCGAGGTCGGGCACGGTGACCGCACTGGAGCCGATCGAGGGCATCGTGATCCGCGACTTCGCCACCTTCCTGCACGATCACGGCAGGATGGCGGTGCTGCTGCTCCAGCTGATCACCGGCCGGCTCCGGGACGCCGACCGCAAACGCATCGAGTACGGCGCGTTCGACACCACCGGCCGGGTCGCCACCCGCCTGGTCGAACTGGCCGAACGGTACGGCGAGGCCACCAGCGAGGGCGTCCGGGTCATGCTGCCGCTCTCCCAGGACGAACTGGCCGGCTGGACCGGCGCGTCCCGCGAGGCGGTCAGCAAGGCGCTGCGCAGCCTGCGCGACCGGGGCCTGATCGAGACCGGCCGCCGCCGCGTGATCATCTACGACTTGGAGGGGCTGCGCAAACGCGCCCGATAGCGGTAATCCAGAATGGTGTTCTGTGGTTGCCGTCCCCCTGGAACCGGGTTCCCCCGAATACGCCCGCGCGTTGCGCTACGCCTGGAAGGTCTGCTCGGTCACCAGCCTCGGCATGGTGCTGATCGGGATCAGCGGAAGCACGCTGAACGTGGCGTTGCCGTCGGTGGTGCGGCACTTCCACGCGAGCCCGTTCGCGTCGAGCTGGATCCTGCTGGCGTTCCTGCTGGTGAACACCGCGACGCTGGTGCTGTTCGGGCGGGTCGCCGATCTGCTCGGGCGGCGTGAGGTCTATCTGGTCGGGTTCGCGCTGTTCACGGCGGCGTCGCTGCTGGCGGGGCTGGCGCCGAACGTGGGGGTGCTGATCGGGCTGCGGGCGCTGCAGGGGCTGGGCGCGGCGATGATCCTGGCCAACGGGACGGTGATCATCGCGGACGCGTTTCCGGCGGATCGCCTCAGCCAGGGCATGGGCGCCTACATCGGGACGCTGTCGGTCGCCCAGCTGGTCGGGCCGACGCTGGGCGGGCTGATCGCGGACACGCTGGGCTGGCAGTGGATCTTCTGGATCAACGTTCCGGCCGGGCTGGTGGGGCTGCTGTGGGGGCTGTTCACGCTGCGGGGGACGACCCCGCGCGAGCGCAAGCCCGTGGACGCGGCCGGAAACATCCTGATTCTCGCGGCGTTATCCGCCGCGCTGGTGGCGCTCACCGAGGCGGGGTCGCGCGGGCTGGGCAGCCCGGTCGTGTTCGTCGGCGGGGCGATCTTCCTGGTGCTGGTGCCCGTGCTGGTGGTGGTCGAGCGGCGGGCGGCGCATCCGGTCCTGGACGGCACGCTGTTCCGGGCGCGCATGCTGGCCCTGACCAATGTGGCGTCGTTCTGCAACGCGATGGCCAGGTCGTCGCTGATCCTGCTGGCCGGGCTGTACTTCCAGGCCGCGCGGGGGGTGGGCCCGCTGGAGGCGGGGGTGGCGCTGCTGCCGGTGCCGATCGGGATGGCGCTGGCCTCGCCGATCGCGGGGGCGCTGGGGCGGCGGATCAGTCCGTACTCGATCGCGGTGGGCGGGTCGGTCATGAGTGCGGCCGGGCTGCTTACGCTGGTGTTCAGCACCGCGGCGCCGTACTGGGTGATCGGGGTGGGGCTGTTCCTGGCGGGGTGCGGGAGCGGGACGTTCCTGACTGGGAACACCACGCAGGTGATGGCGGCGCTGCCGGCCGGGAGTCTCGGGGTGGTGAACGGGTTCCGGCTCATGATCATGAACATGGGGATCGTGCTCAGTGTGGGCTCCACGCTCAGCCTGCTGACCGCGTCGGTCTCGCCGGAGCTGCGCGGGCAGGTCTACGCGGGCACGCTGTCCCAGCTGTCGCCGGTCTCGCTGGAGCACCTGATGGGCGGATTCCGGCTGACCTACACCGCGCTGTTCTGCGTGAGCCTGCTCGGGGCGGTCTTCGCGGCGCTGACCTACCCGGCTAGGGGCGGCGGCCGGCCGCCAGCGACTCCACTCCGCTCATGAGCAGGTCGACGCCGAAGGCGTAGTAGCGCTCGACATCGGGTTCGGTCTCGAAGGTCTTGGCGAACTCCACCATCCGGGGGAATCGGTCGGCCGGCAGCGACTCCAGATGCAGCCGCTTCTGCCGCCGCCACTCGACCCCCTCCGCCGCGGTGAGCCGGCGCGGGCAGCCGGGCTCCCCGTCGACCAGGGCGAACACGCCGTGCATCAGGTGCGAGGAGATCAGGAAGCCCTCCTCCAGCGTGAAACCCGCCTGGGCGAGCAGGTCGAGCGCGGTGTTGGTGGCGAGGGCGAAGCTCTCCACGCCGTGCTTCTGGATCATCGGGAGCAGCGCCGTCAGGGCCGGATGGCGGCGGATCACCCGGGTCAGCGCCTCGACCATCGCGCGCAGCCGCACCTGCCAGGGCGAGTCCGGCGGGAACTCGGGGGTGACCTCGCGGAGCAGGTGGTCTGCCATGCCCGCGAGCAGCTCTTCCTTGTTCTTGAAATGCCAGTACAGGGCCATCGGCGTGACGCCGAGGAGCTGGGCGAGCCGCCGGATGGTGACGGCTTCCAGACCTTCGGCGTCGGCGATCTTGATCGCCTGTTCGACGACCGTCTCCCGGCTCAACTTCTCTGGTGCCACTTGACAACTATACGACGTACACGGTCTCCTATGCACTGTACATGTACGCCGTATATGTACGCCGTATAAGGAGGGGACGATGAACGGACGCTGGTGGGCGCTGACCGCGGTGGCGCTCGCGACTTTCATGACCTATCTCGACAACAACGTGGTCAACGTGGCCTTGCCGACCATCCAGCGAGAGCTCGGGTTGAGCATTTCGGGGCTGGAGTGGATCGTCAGCGCCTACATCCTGGTGTTCGCCGGACTGCTCCTCGTCGGCGGCCGGCTGGCCGACGTGTTCGGCCTGCGCACGGTCTTCTTCACCGGACTCGGAATCTTCACGGTGGCGTCGGTGGCGGCCGGCCTCGCGGGCGGCCAGGAGATCCTGATCGGCGCCCGCGCGCTGCAGGGCGTCGGCGCGGCTTTGCTCACCCCGGTTTCGCTGGCGTTGCTGCCCCGGCTCTTCCCCGACCCGCGCGAACGCGCCACGGCGGTCGGCATCTGGAGCGCGGTCGGCGCGCTCGCCCTCGCCATCGGCCCGCTCACCGGCGGCCTGATCAGCGAGAACATCGACTGGGGCTGGATCTTCCTGATCAACGTCCCGATCGGCCTGGTCACCGCGGTCCTGGCGGCCGTCCACATCCGGCCGGAACGCACCCCGCGCACCACCGGCACCCGCCTCGACCTGCCGGGCCTGGCCACCTCCACGCTGGCCCTGTTCGCGCTCACCTTCGGCCTCATCGAGGGCGAGTCCGAAGGCTGGGCCTCCGCGCCGATCCTGGGCGCGTTCGCGCTGGCGGTGCTGTCGTTCGCGGCCTTCCTGACCATCGAGTCGCGCTCCCGGCAGCCGATGATCGACCTGTCGCTGTTCCGGGAGCGGGTGTTCAGCGGTGGCCTGCTGTCGATGGGCCTGTGGGCGTTCGGCGTGTTCGGGATCTACTTCTTCACCGCGATCTACCTGCAGAGCGCGCTCGGCTTCACCCCCACCCAGGCGGGCGCCGGGTTCGTCCCGATGGCGCTGCTGATGGCGGTGCTGGCCACCATGTCACCGCGGATCGCCGAGCGGTTCGGCACGGCCCGGGTGGTCGCGCTCGGCCTGGCCCTGATGGCGGTCGCCATCGGCGCGATCTCCAACGTCGGCGCCGGTTCCGACTACCTCGACCTGCTGCCCTGGTTCCTGCTGTACGGCGCGGGCGCCGGCCTGCTCGTCCCGCTCACCAACGTGATCCTCAACGCGATGCCCAGTGACAGGGCCGGGGTCGCCTCCGGCGTGCTGAACGTCTCCCGTGAGGTGTTCGGCCTGCTCGGCATCACCATCCTGGGCGCGATCCTGAACGCCCGGCAGACCGCGCCGACCATGCCCGCCTTCCTGGACGCCTACCGGTTCACCCTGCTCGTCGCGGCGGCGATCGTGCTGGTGGGCGTACCGGTCAGCCTGTACGCGCTGCGCAGGACCCGCACGGAAACCCCCGAACGCGTCCTCGAACCGGTCGGCTGAGCACAGCACGATGCCCCCGGGGAATCCCGGGGGCATCGTGATATTTCAGGAACCGATCTTTTTGCCCTGCTTGTGCCAGGCGACCGCGACCGAGGGCCGCGGCTGGGCCCCGTCCGGCCAGGTGCTGGCCGGGTTGTCGGGGGTGGCCCCGGTGATCTCACCCGGGTGCTGCACCGCCACGAAGACGCTGCGCTGGTCGTCGGTGACCATCGGGCCACAGGTCTCCGCGCCGAACGGCACGGTCAGGAACTGCCGGACGTAACCCCGCTCGCGGCCGCTCACCGGCATCACGAACAGGCCGTCCGCGTTGCCCAGCGCGTTGCCGTCGGTGGAGATCCACAGGTTGCCGTCGCGGTCGAAGGCCAGGTTGTCGGGGCAGGAGATCGGCGAGACCTTGGTCTTGTCGAAGCCCGCGAAGTAGGTGCTCGGGTCGGTCGGGTCGCCGCAGACCAGCGGGAGCGACCAGGCGAAGCGGTTGGCGCCCGCGTCGTTCCTGGACTCGACGATCTCCAGGATGTGGCCGTGCCGGTTGGACGGCCGGGGGTTGGCCTCGTCCAGCTGGGCGGCGGTGCGGTTGGTGTTGTTGGTCAGCGCCAGGTAGACGGCGCCGTTGACCGGGTTGCGCTCCATGTCCTCGGGACGGTCCATCTTGGTGGCGCCCACCTTGTCGGCGGCCGTCCGGGTGAAGACGAGCACCTCCTCGGCGGTCATCCCGGTGACGAACGAGCGCTTGCCGCTGACCAGCGGGATCCACTCGCCGGCGCCGTCGAACTCGCCGTCGCCCGGCAGCTTGCCGGTGCCGTCGATCTCGGCGGCGGGGCTGTCACCGGTCAGCTTGGCCACGTACAGCGTGCCCTCGTCGAGCAGGTCGCGGTTGTGGCGGTCGAAGCCGGGGATGTAGCGGTCCTTGGAGACGAACTTGAAGAAGTACTCGAAGCGCGAGTCGTCGCCCATGTAGGCGACCAGGCGGCCGTCCTTGGCGAGGGTGGTGGTGGCGGCCTCGTGGGCCATCCGGCCGAGCGCGGTGCGCTTGATCGGGGTGGAGTCCGGGTCGAACGGGTCGATCTCCACGATCCACCCGAAACGGTTGATCTCGTGGGGGTGCTTGGCCAGGTCGAAACGCTCCTCGACCCGGTCGAAGCGGCGGTTGCCGGACGGGATGGCGACCGTGGTGCTGATGCCGTACCGGACCAGGTTGGCCTTCTGGTCCTCCGGGACGCCGTTGCCGCCGACGAAGTACTGGTTGAAGTTCTCCTCGGCGGTCAGCACCGTGCCCCACGGGGTGGTGCCGCCGGCGCAGTTGTTGAGCATGCCCTTGGGGAAGCGGCCGGTCGGGTCGGCGGCGGTCTTCAGCAGCGCGCTGCCGGCCGCGGGGCCGCTGAACCGCATGGGGGTCTGGGCGGTGAGGCGGCGGTTGTAGCGGCGGGAGCCGTGGGTGACCAGCGCCCACTTGCCGGACTTGCCGGCTCGCGCGATCTCCACCACCGAACCGCCGTGCGCGGCCAGGGCGATCTTGATCTGCTCCAGCGGGGCGGCGTTGCCGTCCACGTAGCCGCGGAACATCAGCACTTCGTCGGTGTACTCGTGGTTGACCCAGAGCAGCCCGCGGTCCTTGCCCATCGGGAACAGCGTCACGTAGTCGCAGTTGTAGCCGAACTGCTTGGCCTGGGCGGCTGCGGTCTGGTTGTCGAAGTCGAAGGCGGGCGCGCCCGGCACGACCGGGTCGCCCCAGCGGACCACGACCGAGTGGTCGTAACCCGGCGGCACGGTGATCGCGTCCAGTTTGTTCGGCGCCACGGGGGTGAACTTCAGGCCGCTGCTGCTCGACCCGCCGTGCCCACCGCCGGAGCTCCCCTTCAGGATTGTTTCCTTGTCAGGATCGGCGGCGGCCGGGAGAGCGGCGCCAACGCCGACCACACCGGTCGAAACGACCAGCGCGCCGAGCGCACCGGCCCGGAGCGCGCCCCGGCGGGAAATGGCATCGGCGACGACGTCCCCGAAATAGGTGTTCTCACTCGGGTTGGACACTTCGTGGGCACAAGCCATGCCACAGCGGAAGGCACAAGTGAGTGAGCTACGGCCACCCGAGTGCGGGGACAGCAGCGGCAATGTTCTCTGCGGTGACGTGTTCGCCACAGCTCCTCCAAGGGTTGCGCGGGAAGGAGCACACGCACGGCGCGACAAGGTGCTCCCCGCCGGGACGGTACGGCTGCCAGCCAAACCCCAGGTGAACAAAGTTTCCCCGAAAAGTGAACGCTGGTCCCACAACCCCCGTCAGCATCACCCGTACCAGGTCGGCCGGTTGGCGGAGCTGCGGGAGAATGCGGGCATGGCCGCCCGCAGACTCGACCAGGACAGAATCCGCGCCGCCCTGAACGCCCAGCTCGCCGAGGCGGGCGAGCCGCCGTTCCCCGGCCCCGCCAAGGACGCGGGCCCCGCGTGCGTGGCGGCGGTCCTGAAGGTGTACGACGCGGGCGGGAAACCGCTCAGGGAGGCCGCGCGGGCGGCGGTGCGCTATCTGCTGGACGAACTGGTGGCGGTCGCGCCGGGGCGGACGGTGGAGGTCCGGGTGCCGCCGTACGCGGCGGTGCAGTGCGTGGAGGGGCCGCGGCATACCCGTGGCACGCCGCCCAACGTGGTGCAGATCGACCCGCGGACCTGGCTGGAGCTCGCCACCGGGCGGACCGCGTGGGGGGACGCGGTCGCGGACGGGCGCGCCACGGCCAGTGGCTCGCGGGCCGACCTATCCGCCTATCTGCCCCTGGCCTGAAGATCAGTCGTCGAAGGTGTCGGTGTTCAGTTTGCGTTCGAGGCAGCGCTGCGCGGACTCCTGGGTCGGGTGGAGCGCGGTGTCGAAGCATTCGTCGATGCCCTTGTTGTGCACCCACCCCCACAGCACGGCGGCCAGGATCGCGCCCAGCACCAGGGTGGCGATGCTGAGCACCAGGCCGATGACCGCGCGCGGCTTATTGGAGCGTTTGGCGATGGCGACGATGCCGACGATCACGCCGGCGATCGCGGTGAGCATGCCCAGGCCGCACAGGAACAGCAGCACGATGCTGGCGATGCCGAGCACCAGCGCCGCCGTGCCGAGCCCGCCACCCTGCTGCGGTGCGGCGGGGTACGGCCCCCCGGGCGGCGGCGGTGGGTACGGGCTGCCCCCGCCGGGCGGCGGATAGGCGGGCGGATCCGAGTAGCCACCGGGCGGCGGATACGCGGACGGCCCCCCGGAAGGTGGCCCGTACGCGCTGGGCGGCCCTCCGTAGGGACCCTCACTTGACGGCCCTCCGTAGGGACCCTCACTAGGCGGCCCTCCGTAGGGACCCTCACTTGGAGTTCCAACTTCCCCGCCATTTTCGGCGGGCGGCTTCGGCGGCCCGGGATCACGCGGCGCCCGGTTCCCGAAATCATCCGGCCTGGCGCCCCCGCCCGGGCGTGGCGGCTCGGCCGCGGCCCGCAGCTCGTTCGGCGCGAACGCCTTGGTGTCCGCCCGATCCCAGCCAGAATCGTGCGGGGCGAAGGTCGGCTGCCCCTGCGGAATCGGGAACGCCCACTCGTCCGGCTCCGAATGCCCCGGCTGCCCTGATTGCCCTGATTGCCCTGATTGCCCTGGTTGCGGAGTCGCCCACTGCGCGCCCTGGAGCTCGTGCGGATGCGGATACTGCCAGGGATGGGCGTCCGCGGACGGCCAGGGGCGGTCGGTGTCCGGCTCCTCCCAGGAATTGGGCGGCCTCGTGTCCGGATAGGCGTCGCGTGGCTCGGTCCACTCGCCGCGCGTGCTGCGGTCCTCAGGTGTCGTCACGGTCTTCTCCCCCGGACTGAATTTGGGCATGCCGGAGCTCCCAGGCTCTCCCGCCGCAGGCGGCCCGAACCGGGGCGACACGGCAAAGCCCCGTCGATCCTTTGACCGGGGAATGTGTACCCGCGTGTCCGAGCAGCGGCCGGTCCGAAATAGACTCAAGCATGTGCTGAAGGGCGACGGCCATCTGAGCCATGACCTTGACCCGCTGGACCAGGGCCCGAAGGACGCGTGTGGCGTCTTCGGCGTCTGGGCGCCAGGGGAAGACGTATCCAAACTCACCTACTACGGGCTTTACGCGTTGCAGCACCGCGGTCAGGAATCCGCGGGCATCGCAGTCAGTGAAGGAACCCGGATCCTCGTCTACAAGGACATGGGTCTGGTCGCGCAGGTGTTCGACGAATCGGTGCTGGGAACCCTCCGCGGCCACCTGGCCATCGGGCACTGCCGCTACTCGACGACCGGGTCGAGTGTCTGGGAGAACGCGCAGCCCACCCTCAACTCCACCGAGGTCGGCGGTCTCGCGCTGGCCCACAACGGCAACCTGATCAACACCGGCGAGCTGGCCGTCCGGCTCGCGCCCGGCGCGATCCGGGCCACCACCGACACCGAAGTGCTCACCGCGCTGCTGGCCCAGGACGGCTCCGGCTCCATCGAGGACGTCGCGGCCGAACTGCTGCCGCAGGTCAGAGGCGCGTACTCGCTGGTGTTCATGAACGAGACCACGCTCTACGCGGCGCGCGACCCGCAGGGGGTCCGGCCGATGGTGCTCGGGCGGCTGGAGCGCGGCTGGGTGGTCGCCTCCGAGACGGCCGCGCTGGACATCGTGGGCGCGGTGTTCACCCGGGAGATCGAACCCGGCGAGCTGATCACCATCGACGAGCGCGGCGTGCGCTCCCGCAAGTTCGCCCTGGCCGAACCGAAGGGCTGCCTGTTCGAGTACGTCTATCTGGCCCGCCCCGACACCACGATCGCCGGGCGTGGCGTGCAGGCCACCCGGGTGGAGGTGGGCCGCCAGCTGGCCCGCGAGCACCCGGTCGACGCCGACCTGGTCATCCCCACCCCGGAGTCCGGCACCCCCGCCGCGATCGGCTACGCCGAGCAGAGCGGGATTCCGTACGGGCAGGGCCTGGTGAAGAACTCCTACGTCGGCCGGACCTTCATCCAGCCGTCGCAGACCATCCGGCAGCTGGGCATCCGGCTCAAGCTGAACCCGCTGCGCGAGATCGTGCAGGGCAAACGCCTGGTGGTGGTGGACGACTCGATCGTGCGCGGCAACACCCAGCGGGCGATCGTGAAGATGCTCCGCGAGGCGGGCGCCACCGAGGTGCACGTGCGGATCTCCTCGCCGCCGGTCTCGTGGCCGTGTTTCTACGGCATCGACTTCGCCACCCGGGCCGAACTGATCGCCGGTTCGCTCTCGGTGGAGGAGATCTGCCAGTCGCTGGGGGCCGACTCGCTCGGCTACATCTCGCTGGAGGGCCTCACCCAGGCCACCACGATCCCGGCGGACCGGCTGTGCCGGGCGTGTTTCGACGGAAACTACCCGATCCCGATCGATCAGGACCAGGTCGGCAAATACCTCCTTGAGGTCAAGGTATGAGCTCCTACGCTGACGCCGGGGTCGACATCGAGGCCGGTGATCGGGCGGTCGAGCTGATGAAGGCCAAGGTCGCCAGCTCCCGGCGGCCCGAGGTGGTGGACGACGCCAGCGGCTTCGCCGGCCTGTTCGACGCCTCGGCGCTGCTGCGATTCCGCCGGCCGCTGCTGGCCACCTCGACCGACGGGGTCGGCACCAAGGTGATGCTGGCCCAGCGGCTGGACAAACACGACACGATCGGGATCGACCTGGTCGGCATGGTCGTGGACGATCTGGTGGTGTGCGGCGCCGAGCCGCTGTTCATGACCGACTACATCGCCTGCGGCAAGGTCGTGCCGGAACGCATCGCCGAGATCGTGGGCGGCGTGGCGGAGGGCTGCCGGCTGGCCGGCTGCGCCCTGGTGGGCGGCGAGACCGCCGAACATCCTGGCGCGATGGCCGCCGACGAGTACGACCTGGCCGGGGCCGGCACGGGCGTGGTCGAGGCTGACGCCATGCTGGGGCCCGACCGGGTGCGTCCGAGGGACGTGGTGCTGGCGCTGGCCTCGTCCGGGGTGCACTCGAACGGCTACTCCCTCGTCCGCCACATCCTGAAAAATGCGGACCTGGGGTTGGAGCAGCACCTGCCGGAACTCTCCCGGACCCTCGGCGAGGAACTCCTGGAGCCCACCCGGATCTATTCACTGGACTGCCTGGCCCTGCTCAGGGAGACGGCCGTGCGGGCCTTCGCCCACATCACCGGCGGCGGCCTGACCGCGAACCTGGCCCGCTCGCTGCCCGGCACGGTGGACGCCCTGCTGGACCGGCGATCCTGGACCCAGCCCGCGATCTTCACCGCCCTGGCAGAACGCGGCAAGGTCTCGCAGGCCGACATGGACCGCACATTCAACCTGGGCGTCGGCATGGCCGCGATCGTCCCCGCCGACGAAGCCGACAAGGCGATCACGCTACTGACCACCAGAGGCGTGCCCACCTGGATCCTCGGCGAAATCACCCCAGGCACCGGCAAGGCCACATTCCGCTAGCACCAGGGCAATCTTCGCGCCATAAGTCGTATCCCGGCTTGGCCGCGCCTGTGTCTGGACTGAGGAACGCAGGGTCGCGGAGCGGCCCGGAGTGACGAGGGAAGACACAGGCTCCCCAGCGGCCAAGCCCGCCGTGCCGGAGGCGCGGCATGTTTAAACAGCGCTCCGGGCTGCCGGAGCGCTTCGACCCTGCGAGGGCGGCGAAAACACCCGGCACAGCAAGCCGTGCCGGGTGTTCTTTCGCTAAATCAGGAACCGCTCAACGACGGCTCCCCGGTGGTGGGTCGTCCCCATCGTCCTCGTCATCGACGACGGCGTAATCGGCATACCGATCAGCCAACTCGTCATAAGGGTCGTGCTCATCATTGCGGTCGGAATCGACGTTGTCCTCGACCCCGAGCTCCGCACGCAGGCGCTCAAGATCCGTGCCGCCGCTGTTGTACTTCAGCTGGCGGGCGACCTTGACCTGCTTGGCCTTGGCTCGGCCGCGCCCCATTGGCTCGACCCCCTCATGCGGGGTCGTGCCCGACCCCTCGTCGCTAACGCACCACGCACTGACGCCACCTGACTTAGGGCGTCAGCCTCTCGTTCGCCTACAACCGTACCTGTTTTGCGCCCCGCTCGGTACGCCGTCTGGGCGGCGGCGGTCAGCGCCCCAGCCAAATGGCTCGAAGCCGCCCGACTTCCGACATTCTGCGCTCTGCCAGCCTATCTGCTGCGACCGCTGGTGGAACGCCCTCCTCGTCGGCGATGACGAAGATTTTCTGGGTGGTGCCAAAAATCTGAGCTGCCCTCGCTTTGGCCCGCTCCATGTTGAAGCCGGCGATCTCATCCGCGACCTGGATGACCCCGCCCGAATTCACCACGTAGTCGGGCGCGTACAGAATGCCACGGTCGGCCAGCTGCTTCTCGACGCCCGGGTGGGCCAGCTGGTTGTTGGCCCCGCCGCAGACGATCGTGGCGCGCAGGCCCGCCACCGTGCCGTCGGTGAGCGCGCCGCCCAGAGCGCAGGGGGCGTACACGTCGAGGTCGGCGGCGGCCAGGGTGGCGGCGTCGGCGACCGACTCGACTTCGGGGTGGCGCCCGCGGACCCGTTCGACGGCCCGCTCGTCCACGTCGCAGACGACCACCTCGGCGCCGTCCGCCAGCAGGTGCTCGACCAGGCGGTGGCCGACCTTGCCGACGCCCTCCACGCCGACGCGCTTGCCGCGCAGGCTGGGCGTGCCGTACCGGTGGTCGGCCGCGGCCCGCATGCCCTGGAAGACGCCGTAGGCGGTCAGGATGGACGAATCGCCCGCGCCGCCGTTGGCCAGGGTCCTGCCGGTCACGAACGCGCACTCGCGGGCCACCAGGTCCATGTCCTCGCTGTAGGTGCCCACGTCGCAGGCGGTGTAGTAGCGGCCGCCGAGAGACTGGACGAACCGGCCGTAGGCCCGCAGCAGGGCTTCCGACTTGTCCGTGGCGGGGTCGCCGATGATCACGGCTTTGGCGCCGCCGTGGTCCAGGCCGGCCAGGGCGTTCTTGTACGCCATGGCCCGGGAGAGATTGAGCACATCGGCCAGCGCCGCCTGCTCGTCCGGATACGGGTAGAAACGGGTTCCGCCCAGGCCCGGCCCGAGAGCCGTGCTGTAGATGGCGACGATCGCGTACAGGCCGCTGCGCTCGTCCGCGCAGAACACGACCTGCTCGTGCCGGGATTGTCGGCTCGGTTCCTGGTGGGAGAGCCCGAAGACGTCGGTCACTGTGGTGACTCCTGATCGCCTCTGTCCGCCGCCCCATTGCGGCGAATCTCCTCCCCAGGGTAACGACGATCATGGATTACCAGCAGCCTGACCCTGCGCCGAAGCGTTTCGCATGGCACGATTCGGGGTGTGCTGCCCTACGCCGCGTATCTCCGCGTCTACGAGCCGCTGACCGCCTTTCCTGAGCAGGATCGCGTGGCCTGGGCCAGGTATGCCCAGAATCCGGAACGCCCGCGGCGCGCGGGGGCGCTGGAGGTCGAGCACGAGGAGTCGGTCCGGCGCATCCTGCGGGTTCCGCCGTTCCCGGCGCCGAGCGCGGAGAGTCACAACGCCTACCTGCGCCGGGTGGACGACGTGCTCTATGTCTGCCCGTGGCAGAGCCGGCTGCGCTCCTGGCTGGCCTTCGCCACCTTCCGCGGCAGCATGCCGGTGAAACTGGCCGACCGGTTCGTGCCGACCCCGGTCGCGGAGCGTACGGCCGACGAGTTCGACGCCTTCAAGCGCGGCGAGCCGTCGCTGCGGATGCACATCAGGACCAGCACCTGGCATGTGCCGACCCCGTGGTTCGTGCCGTTCGACTCGGCCGAGCGCTGGCTGGTGCTGCGCGGCGAGGAGTCCGAGGGCATCACCATGGCCCCGGCCAGGAACATGCTCTACGTGACGTCGATGGCGCAGGCCCGCAAGCGGGTGGCCCGCGCGCTGGTGGTGATCCGGCGGCATGTCGGCGACGTGGACACGCTGACCGACGTCGAGGACGTGGGCCGCTGGCTGGAGGAGTTCCACCCGCACTCGCTGGTGGAGCTGGACTACGGCGGCCTGGTGCACCTGATGGACGACGAGACGCTGCAGGCCGACCAGTCGGTGGCCGAATTGGCGGCGGCCCTCACGGGTTTGGACAACGGTCAGGAAGAACTTGCCTTCGCGATGTATCAGCGGGTGATCCTCCGCTGGCGGTCGATCCAGAGCCTGGAATCGGCCAACTGAGCCCCAACCAGTGGGGCTGACCTGCGGCTTTGGGTCACGTGATGCACTTGTTGGCAACTGCGAACTGAGTAGTTTGCCGTTTTCACTGCGATACCACGAAACGTGTCGCTAGAATCACCGAGCGTGACATCAACACGTGGTCGAGACGTTGCGCCCAGAGGGCTCGCCAATCGCGCTACGTGGCTGTATGGTCACATCGGGTGATGCCGCAAATGGTCCAAGAAACCGCACGTTATGGATCATTGGGGGACATCCGTGACAAGCGCCAAGATAAGTCGCAGGATCGCTGTCGCCGGTCCACACGGAGGAGAGGCCGCACAAATGTCAGCTCGTACACCCGAGGCCGAGCCACTGCTCACCCCGGCGGAGGTCGCAACCATGTTCCGCGTCGACCCCAAGACCGTTACTCGGTGGGCGAAGGCGGGCAAGTTGACGTCCATCCGCACCCTCGGCGGACACCGGCGTTACCGGGAGACCGAGGTCCGGGCGCTGCTCGCGGGCATTCCGCAGCAGCGCTCGGAGTAGTAGCGGGGGGAACGCAGCACCTAGGGGGACGAACGGCGCGCTCGCGTCAGCGATGTGAGCGCGTCCACATCACATCCAGGTACCGGATGTGATTCCGGCGCCGCCCGCCCGGCGCCGACCACCTTCTAGGGCCCAGCCGAGCTACGGTTCGCGCCCCTGGGTCAGCCGTTCGACCTCCGGGTCGTAGCCCGCGGCGACTCCCAGCAGGGCCACCATCTGCTCGACCAGTAAACGTTCCAGCGTGGGCCGATCCAGGTCGCGGTGCTCCAGCCAGTCGAGTCCCGCCGTCTCCACGGAGGCGATCCACGTACGGAGCGTGATGCGCAGCACCGGACTGGGCGCGGAGATCCGCATCTGGTTCATGATCAGCATGAACAGGCGCTGCCGGACCCCGTCGACGATCTCACCGATCTCCCCGGCGCGGTCCGCCGGGCCGCCACGGAGGAGCGCCGCGAACCCCGCGGCGTGCTCCTCGACGAAATCGAAATAGCGCCGCAGGCCGACGGCCAGTTCGTCGATGGGCCGCCCCCCGTCCTGGGGGCGGAGCCGGGCTTCCAGCTCGTCGGCCGCGCTGCGCAACGCCGCGACGTAGAGCTCCTGCTTGCCGCCGAAGTAGTGGTAGACGAGCGCCCGGGAGGCTCCGGCCGAGGCCGCCACGTCGTCGATCGAGACGTCTTCCGCGTCGTGTCTGCTGAACAGCTCTAACGCGGCGGCGATGAGTTCCTCGCGGCGCCGGTTGACGCTGAGCCGTCTTCTGGCCGGTCGTTGGTCTGAATTGTCCCGGTCCTTGGCGTCATCTTTCGCCGGCCGGGGAGTTGCACCCACGTTGTCGAGACTATCGGAGTAGCTACCTGACAGCGCGCCCCGAAGCGATCAAGATGGATTTACCCGTACCTTATCCGGGATTCGATCGTTCTGTCTGACAGGTGCACGTCCGCGCATCGTGGGGAGAACCATGTCAGGACCGTCAATGCAGACCACTGCCCGGCACGACATCGCGGTACCCGTACCGGATTCCGGACTCGCCGACGGGTTCAGCCCGCGGCCACGACCGACGATCCGCAACGTCGCCGAGCGCGCGGGCGTATCGAAGTCACTGGTCTCCCTGGTTCTGCGCGGGTCACCACATGTCAGTGAGCATCGCCGGGAGGCGGTCCTCCAAGCGGCCAGAGAGCTGGGATACCGCCCGAACGCGGTGGCCCGCAGTCTGGTCGAAGGCCGTACCCATCTGGTCGGGGCGCTCGTCGCCGACCTGCACAATCCGTTCTACGCCGAGTTCCTCGACGGGCTCCAGGAGAGCCTGCACGGCGAGGGCCTGCGCCTGCTGATCGGCAGTGGCCGCTGGGACCCGGCGTTCGAGGACGAGGCCGTCGAGGCCTTCCTGGAGCTGCGCGTGGACGGGCTGGTGCTGCTGGGGGTCGCCCCCTCCAGCGACACGCTCGCCGAGGCCGCCGCGTACACCCCGACGGTGGTGGTGGGCGAGCGGGACGTGGAGCTGGACAGCGTCGACATCGTGGTGGACGACGACCAGCTCGGCGCCAGACTGGCCGTCGACCACCTGGTCGAGCTGGGCCACCGCCGGATCGCGCACATCGAGGGCGCGCCGTCGTCGGCCGCCCGGTGCCGGTGCGAGGGGTATCTGGTGGCGATGCGCAGGCACGCGCTCGCGCCGTACATCATGGTCGAGCACGGCGACTTCACCGAGGAGGGCGGGCGCCGCGCGGCGCTGGCGCTGCTGGCCAGGGAGCCCCGGCCGACCGCGATCTTCGCCGCCAACGACGTGGTCGCGCTCGGCGTGCTCACCGCCGCCAGCGAGCTGGGCCTGCGGGTGCCGGAGGACCTGTCGGTGGTCGGTTACGACAACACCCACCTGGCCGCGGTCCACCACATCTCGCTGACCAGCGTGGACCAGCCGCGCCGCGCGATGGGCCGATCGGCCGCCGCACTGCTCAGCGACCGCATCTGCGAGCCGGGCAAGAGCTCCCGGCTCCGCCAGGTCACTCCCCAGCTGGTGGTACGGCACAGCACCGGACCCGCGCCAAGCGACTCCCAAAGCTAGGTCAATCGCGGCGGCGTCATGTCCCGGCAGGTGTTGACTGCGGGCATGACGCCGACGCATCGACCTGGGGGAATGAATGCGTGATCCGGAGTTGGTCTCCTGCGCCCAGCGCGCCGCGGCCGAGCTCGAACGGGCCTGGGGTCACTGGCGGGCCACCCGTGGCCGCCCCGCCGACGTGAGCATCGAGTCGGTCGCCAGTTACGTGGCGCACTCGATCGACCACCCGTGGGGCCGCCCGCGCGTCGTGCTCGGCCTGGACGCCGAGGACGCGCGGGAGCTGGCCGCGCTGCTGCACCGGCAGGAATCCGTGGAGAGTGCCTGGTAGATTCGCATAACGGTCTGGTCACGTCCCGGCTGCGCGTAGGTTGGGACGTCGACAGACCTCTGCGAAGGGAACAGCGCGATGAGTCGTCCGGCGATTCTCGCCGCCGTGCTCGCCCTGGCCGGGCTGAGCACCGTGGCGTGCGGCGGCACCACGGGGGCCGGCACCGGTTCCTCCGAAGCCGCCAAGCCGCTCGAAGCAAAGCAGGACGGCACCGCCCAGGCGGTGAGCGAGGCCGTCGCGCCCGCCAAGCCGCTGGCCGGCAAGGTCATCGTGATCGACCCCGGGCACAACGGCGGGAACTACAAGCACCCCGAGATCATCAACAAGCAGGTCAACGTGCTGACCAAGTGGAAGACCTGCGACACCACCGGGACCGCCACCAACGACGGCTACAGCGAGGCCGCGTTCACCTGGGACGTCTCGCGGCGGCTGGCCAAGCTGCTCAGGGCCGCAGGCGCGACGGTGAAGCTGACCAGGGTCAACAACACCAGCGCCGGGCCCTGCATCACCAAGCGGGCCGCGATCGGGAACGCCGCCAAGGCGGACGCGGCGATCTCCATCCACGCGGACGGCGCGGCGGCGGGGAGCCACGGGTTCCACGTGATCATGCCGAAGAAGATCAACGGGCCGGTGGATCCGGTGGTGGCGGACTCCAAGAAGCTGGGCCTGGCGATCAGGAACGCGGTGCACGCGGGCACGGGGATGCCGTATTCCAACTACATCGGGTCGAAGGCGCTGGACTACCGGAACGACCTGGGCGGGCTGAACCTGTCCTCGGTGCCGAAGGTGTTCCTGGAGTCAGGAAACATGCGGAACGCCGGGGACGCGGCGAAGCTGAAGAGCGCCGCGTGGCGGCAGAAGCTGGCCGAGTCGCTGGTTCAGGGGTTCCAGACCTATCTGAAATGATCGTTTATCGGTCTTCTGGGGCATATTTGGGGCATGGATAATCTGCTGCCCCGCCCGCGTTTCGCCGAAGCCGCGCCCGGGGTGTTCACCTTCATCCCCGGGTCAGCGGTGGCCGGTCCGGGGGATCTCGTCGATTCGGTACGGCTAGCGCTGGCCGTCCTCGATCTCGGCCGGACGGACGGCCCGGCGGCGGTGACCGTGGAGCTGGACCGGGAGCTGGGCGCGGAGGCGTACTCGATCACGATCACCGAGGCGGCCGTGACGATCGCGGCCGGGGACGCGGCTGGAGCGTTCTACGCCGGGCAGACGCTGAGGCAGCTTCTGCCAGTGGCGGTGTTCCGGGCGGTGTTGTGGCCGGGAATCGCCTGGACGGTCCCCTGTGGCCGTCTCACGGACGCTCCGGCGCTGTCGTGGCGCGGTGCCCACCTCGACATGTCCCGACATTTCCTGCCGAAGCGGGAAGTGTTCCGGATGATCGACCTGATGGGTGTGCACAAGCTCAACCGGCTGCACCTCCACCTGGTCGACGACCAGGGCTGGCGGGTGGAGAGCCGGGCGTTCCCGCTCCTGCACGAAATTTCGTCGTATCGGGCCAGCACCACCACGACGAGCTTCGCCGGCGAAGACCCCCAGGACGACGGCATCCCCCACGGCGGCTACTACACGCTGACTGACCTAACCGAAATTTCGGCATACGCGCGGGCGCGGGCGGTGACCGTCGTCCCCGAGATCGACGTCCCCGGCCACGCCTCCGCCATCCTCGCCGCCTACCCGGCCCTCGGCGCGAACCCCACCAACTCCCACCAGGTCCTGAACCGCTGGGGCATCTCCCCCGCCATCCTCTCCCCCCTCCCGCCCACCATCGACTTCCTCACCACGATCTTCGACGAGCTCCTCGACGCCCTCGGCCCGACCCCGTACTTCCACCTCGGCGGCGACGAATGCGTCCTCGACGCCTGGGCGGTATCCGCCGAAATTTCGGCATACCGGGAGTCGCTCGGCCTCGCCACCCCCGGCGACCAGCACGCCTGGTTCCTGCGCCGGCTCGCCGACGCCCTGGCCGACCGGGGTTCCCGCGCCGTCGTCTGGGACGAGGCTTTCGTCAGCGGCATGCTCCGCCCCGACACGATCGTCATGCCCTGGCGCGGCCTGAACGTCGCCCACCGCGCCGCCGCAGCCGGCCACGACGTCGTGATGACCCCCGTCTTCCCCCTCTACTTCGACTACGCCGAAGCCGCCACCACCACCGAACCGCTCGCCATCGGGGACGCGATCACCGTGGCCGACGTGGCCGCCTTCGCCCCGGTCCCCGCCGGGTGGACCCCCGACGAGCAGGCCAGGGTGGCGGGAGCCCAGTTCCAGTTGTGGAGCGAGCGCATCCCCGACGCCCGTACCCTCGACTACCGCGCCTGGCCGCGGGGCTGCGCGGCGGCCGAGATCAGCTGGACCGGCCGTCCCGCCGTGGACTTCGCCCCCCGGCTGGCGGCGCACCTGGCCCGCCTGGACGTGCTCGGCGTCGAGTACCGCCCGCTCGAAGGACCGCACCCGTGGCAGCGCGGCGGCGGCCGGCGGGCGCACCGGCCCGGCGTCGTCCCGGTCGCCGAGGTGATGCGCCACCTCGACGAGCTGACCGCCTCCGCCGAGTCGACCCGCCCCAGCATCAACTGAGCGAGATCCCCGCGGGCAGCCCGGTCGCCGTGGCCTTGCCGTCCTGGTCCACATGCACGTCGACCTTGGCGGTCCCCACCCGCAGGCCACGTACCGACACGGCCCCGAGCGGCGCGCCCGGCAGGGGGCGCAGCACCGCGCGCCCGGCGGGCACGTCGGGGTAGAGCCCGACCGCCGCGTGCGCGATCGTCACGGCCGCGGCGGCCGACCAGGCCTGCGGACGGCAGGCCGCCGGGTACGGCACCGGCCGGACCACGCTGTCCCTGCTGTCCCCCGCGTAGAGCTCGGGCAGCCGGTAGCCGAACGACTCCGCGGCGGCCAGCAGCCCTTCGGCCAGCAGCGCGGCCTGGTCGCCGTAGCCCTCGCGGGCCAGCCCGGCGATCACGATGGCCGTGTCGTGCGGCCAGATCGACCCGCAGTGGTAGGACAGTGTGCTGAAGCCGCCGTCCTCGGCCGACATCGTGCGCAGCCCGAAGCCCGCCGCCATCGCGGGCGACGCGAGCAGCGCCGCGACCTGCGCGCTCTCCTGCTCCGATAGCAGGCCGGTGCCGAGCAGGTGGCCGATGTTGCTGGTCAGCGCGTCGACCGGCCGTTTGTCTCCGTCCAGGGCCAGGGCGGGGTAGCGGCCGTGCGGGCCGTCCACCCAGAACTTGGCGCGGAACCGGTCGGCCAGCGCGTCGGCGTACGCGCGCCACTCTTCGGCGCCGGGCAGATCGCACGCCTCAAGCAGCGACGCCCCCTGCCGGGCTGCCTGATACGCGTACCCCTGCACCTCCACCAGCGCGATCGGCGGCGCGGCCGTGCCGCCGTGCCGGAACCTGACCGAGTCGCCGGAGTCCTTCCAGCCCTGGTTGGCCAGGCCCTGGCCGCCGGCGTCGATGTACTCCAGGAAGCCGTCGCCGTCCGGGTCGGCGTGGTCGCGCAGCCAGCCGAGCGCGGCTTGCAGGTTCGGCAGCAGCGCCCTGACCTGGTCCTCGGCCAGGCCCCAGCGCCAGGCGTCGTGCAGCAGGCTGATCCAGAGCAGGGTGGCGTCGATGGTGCCGTAGTAGGCGGCCGGCAGCCGCTTGTTGCCCACGGGCTCGACGAACTCGTCCCTGCGCAGTTCGTGCAGGATCTTGCCGGGGGCCTCGCCGGTGGCCGGGTCGAGCTTGACGCCCTGCCGCCTGGCCAGGGTGCGCAGGGTGCCCGCGGCCAGGTCGGTGCCGAGCGGGAGCATCATCGACGCGGCCCACAGGCTGTCCCGGCCGAACAGGGTCAGGAACCAGGGCACGCCGGCGCCCAGGAAGGTGTCCTCCGGGGTGCTCGCCTCGGTCAGCCGGAGTGAGTTCAGGTCGTCCAGGGCCTGGTCGAGCATCCGGGTCAGCCGCCGGTCCGCGGCGGTCACCCCCGGTACGCTCCACTCCAGCGCGCCCCGGGGAGCGGCCACGACCGCCTCCGGGTCCTCCACCAGGACGTCCCAGAACAGGATCACCCGGCTGCGCGGCGCGACCGAGATCTGCCATTCCAGCCGGGTGTCGTCCGCCACCGCGGCGCCCGCCCCGGTGGCCACCACCCGGATCCGGCCGGACTGCCAGGACAGCTGCCCCTGGCCGGTCCTGACCGCGTCGCGGGCTTGGGGTACGCCGCCGGACTTGACCACGTCGATGGAGGCGAAGTCGCAGCTCAGGTCGATGCTGATGGTGGCGGTCACGGTCATCGAGGCGGTGGAGGTGATCTCCACGCTCTCGCTCATGCCGGTCGGGCCGATCTCACGGATCCGGTCGATCCGTACGGTCGGGTCGGGCGTGCGATCGCCGAGCCGGCGGGCCAGCGAGGTGAACCGGCTCCGGCCAGGACCGGCAGGCGCGTAGCCGATCGCCTCCGGCTCATGGCCGTCGACCAGCAGGATGGCCTGGGACAGCGCACGGCTGTCGGCGTGGAAGAGCCCCTGGACCCCCGCCGGACGGATCTGCCCGTCAGCCCCGCTGAGTGCGCTGGTGGGCGCCATGACCGTGCTGATCAGGTCATGCAGCAACGGTTGCAGCCGATGGTCAAGCACACGTAGTCCTTTCTTATGGCCGAGCCTTCGGCTCGGCGGGCTTGGCCGCTGGGGAGCCTGCGTCTTCCCTCGTCTCTCCGGCCGCTTCGCGACCTGCGTTCCTCAGTCCAGACGCAGGCGCGGCCAAGCCGGGACATACGAGTTATGGCGCGGGGGTTGCCGAGGGCTCGTTGCGGAGTTGGGTCTTGACAGATGGTCGCCGGGGGTGCAGATTGCGAAACAATTCCTTAACTTGAACGATCAAATCATGCCTTACTTCTATTTGAACGTTCAACCCCCCGAAAGGTGTGTTCATGGCCGATAAGGTGACGATCGCCGACGTTGCCCGGATCGCGGGTGTGTCGCGGCAGACCGTTTCCAACGCCTTGAACTCCCCCGAGGTCGTCCGGCCGGAGACCCGGCAGCGCGTGCTGGAAGTCGTGGAGGAGCTCGGGTACCGGGTCAACCTCGCGGCCCGGCAGATGCGTACCGGCCGGTCGGGGTTGATCGCGATCCGGATCGACCCGGCCGGCGACGGCATCAACGGGTCGGTGTTCGACCGGTTCCTGCACGGACTGACCGAATCGGCCGCCGAAGCAGGCTACCGGCTGCTGCTGTACACCGCCGGTGACGACGACAAGGAGATTGCCGCCTTCGAGGACCTGCTCGGCGCGCACGAACCGGACGCGTTCGTGCTGACCAGCACCCACCACAAGGACCCGCGCACGTCCTGGCTGCTCGACCGGAAGCTGCCGTTCGTCACGTTCGGCCGCCCATGGAGCGAACTGCCGGAAGTGCCGCATCCGTGGGTGGACGTGGACGGCTCGGCCGGCACCGAGGCGGCCACCGAGCACCTGCTCGCCACCGGGCACCGCCGGATCGCCTTCCTCGGCTGGCCGTCCGGCTCCGGCGTCGGCGACGACCGCAGGGAAGGGTGGCGGCGGGCCCTCGCGGGGGCCGGGCTCGACCCCACCGGGCTGAGCCGCGCCACCAGCGACGCCATCGCCGACGGCGAGGCGGCGGCCCGCGACCTGATCTCCGGCGACCCCGACATCACCGCCCTGGTCTGCGCCAGCGACTCGCTCGCGCTCGGCGCCCTGCAGGTGGCCCGCTCGCCCAACCCCGCCTGGCACGCCGAGGCCTACCGGCGGATCGCCGTGGTCGGCTTCGACGACACCCCGGTGGCCAAGGCGATCGGGCTGACCAGCGTGCACCAGCCCCTGACCGAAGCCGCGGCCCGCTGCATGCAGCTGCTCAGCCGCGCCCTGGAACGAACTCCGCCCGGCACCATCCTGCTCCCCCCCTCGCTGGTGGTCCGGCAATCCGCCTGACCTCCGGCGATCTGTACAACCCCCGGAAAGACAAGGAATATCGCGATGAAGCGCAGCACTCTCCGGAACGCGGCCGTCCTGTCCGCCGCCTCCGCCACCCTGCTCACCGCGGCCGCCTGCGGCAGTGGCTTCGAGGAGCCGGGCGCCGCCCCCGCCTCGCAGGCCCCGGCCTCCGCGGGCCCCGCCGACCTGCAGATCCTGATCGGCTCCTCCGGCGAGGCCGAGACCGGCGCGGTCAACGCCGCCGCCTCGGCGTGGGCGACCAAGACCGGCGACAAGGCCACCGTGACGCCCGCCCAGGACCTCGGCCAGCAGCTCGGCCAGGCCTTCGCGGGTGACAGCCCGCCGGACGTGTTCTACGTGGACGCGTCCAGGTTCGCCGACTACGCCAGCGTGGGGGCGCTGGAGCCGTACGGCGACAAGATCTCCAACCCGACCGACTTCTACCAGAGCCTGCGCGACACCTTCACCTATGACGGTAAGTACTACTGCGCGCCCAAGGACTTCTCCACCCTGGCGCTGGTGATCAACTCCGACCTGTGGGCCAAGGGCGGGCTGACCGACGCCGACGTGCCGACCACCTGGGAGCAGCTCACCGCGGTCAGCGAGAAGCTGAAGGCCAAGGACATCACCGCGCTGGCGCTCGGCGACACCCGGGACCGGGTCGGCGCGTTCATGGTCGGCGCGGGCGGCTGGATCGTCAGCGCGGACGGCAAGACCGCGACCGCCGACTCGCCGGAGAACCTGACGGCGCTCAGCTACGTCCAGGGCCTGATGAAGGACAAGTACGCCCAGACCCCCAAGCAGCTGGACGCCGGCTGGGCCGGTGAGGCCTTCGGCAAGGGCAAGGCCGCGATGACGGTCGAGGGCAACTGGATCAAGGGCGCGATGACCAACGACTTCCCCGACGTGAAGTACACGGTCCACGAGATGCCGGCCGGGCCCAAGGGCAAGGGCACCCTGTCCTTCACCAACTGCTGGGGCATCTCCGCCAAGAGCAAGTTCAAGGAGCAGGCCGTCAGCTTCGTCGAGGCGATGACCACGGTCGAGCAGCAGATGGCCTTCGCCCAGGCGTTCGGCGTCATGCCGTCCCGCCAGTCGGCCAAGGACGCCTACACCGCGGCCTTCCCGGACGACGCCCCCTTCGTGAACGGCGCCGACTACGCGCACGGCCCGGTCAACGCGCCCAAGATGGACAGCGTGCTGGCCGACTTCGACACCGGCATCCAGCAGCTGGCCTCGATCGACCCGAAGACGCTGCTGGCGCGGGTGCAGAAGAACACCACGGCAGCCCTCGGCAACTGATCCCGCGCCGGTACGGCACTCGCCTCGGCAGGCGGGTGCCGTACCGGACGGTTGGAAAGGAGGCCGTCGTGGCTGTCGCCGCGTCGCGCCGAGGGATATCCAGCAGAGCCCGGGAGAACCTCGCGGGCTGGCTGTTCGTGGCGCCGGTCGTCGTCATCCTGAGCGTGTTCATGCTGCTGCCGATCCTGATGGCCCTGTGGGTCAGCATGACCGACTGGAACGGCCAGGGCAGCCCGTTCAAGGCGAGTGTGCCCTTCGTCGGAGCCGAGAACTACACCCGGCTGTTCACCGAGGACGGGCTCACCCGGCAGGACTTCATGACGAGCCTGCGGAACAACGTCTACTACGTGATCATCGTGGTGCCCTGCCAGACCTTGCTGGCGCTGGGCCTGGCCATGATCGTCAACAACCGGCTGCTGCGCGGCAAGTCGTTCTTCCGGGCGGCGTTCTTCTTCCCCTCGGTCACCAGCTCGGTGGCGATCAGCGTGGTCTTCCTGTTCGTGTTCGCCAACTCGGGCGCGGTCAACAGCCTGCTGAGTGTCTTCGGGATCGACGGGCCGCAGTGGTTCTCCGACTCCAGGGGAACGCTGCACCTGCTGCTGAGCGGGCTCGGCCTGGTGGACGTCGACGCTCCCCCGGCCGCGCTGCTGGCGACCGGGCCGTTCGGGCTGTCCTGGTGGGACTGGCTGTCCGGGCCGAGCGTGGCCATGACGACCATCATCATGCTGGTCGTCTGGACCACCTCGGGCACGTTCATGCTGATGTTCCTGGCCGCGTTGCAGGACATCCCGGTCACCCTCGAAGAGGCCGCCAAACTGGACGGCGCCGGCAACCGGGGCGTGTTCCGGTACGTGACGCTGCCGATGCTGAAGCCGACGCTGTTCCTGGTGCTCACGCTGGGGCTGATCTCCACCTGGCAGGTGTTCGACCAGATCTACGTGATGAGCCAGGGCAATCCCGCCAAGACCACGCTCACTCCGGCGTTCCTGTCGTACCAGACGGCCTTCCGGAGCTTCGAGTACGGCTCCGGGACGGCGATCTCGTTCGTGCTGTTCGCCATCATCGTGGTGCTGACGCTGATCCAGCGGTGGGTCATGCGGGATCGGAAGGTGTGAGGTGGCTCGCGACAACACCGGCGGGCGCACACTGGCCTCGCGCTTCCTGGGCTACAGCGTCCTGATCTTCTTCGCGCTGGTCTTCCTGTATCCGTTCGTGATCCAGATCGGGAACTCGTTCAAGACCGAGCCGGACGCGGCGGCCAACCCGCTCTCCCCGATCCCGGACCCGATCTCCACCGGCGGGTACGAGCGGGTGTTCATCGACACCGATCTGCCGCTGTGGCTGGGCAACTCGCTCGTGATCACGATCGTGGTGACGCTGGGGCGGCTGCTGCTGGACTCGATGGCGGGCTACGCTCTCGCCCGCCTCCGGTTCCGCGGGCGGGCCGGCCTGTTCTCGGCGATCCTCGCCATCATGGCCGTCCCCGGCGTAGTCCTCTTTATCCCGAAATTTCTGGTTTTGAATCAGGTCGGGATCTACAACAGCTACACCGCGCTGATCCTGCCGGTGATCGTGGACGCGGCGGGCGTCTTCATCATGAAGCAGTTCTTCGAGTCCATCCCGGTCAGCGTCGAGGAGGCCGCCAGGATCGACGGAGCCGGAGTGTTCCGGACGTTCTGGTCGGTGGTGCTGCCGATGGCGCGGCCGGCGCTCATCACGCTGACGATCATCTCGTTCCAGGGCACCTGGAACGAGTTTCCGCACAGCCTGGTGGCCGTCCAGAATCCCGCCCTGTTCACGCTGCCCCGAGGGCTCGCGGACCTGGTGTCGGGATCGCTGGGCGTCGGAACGCAGTATCCGCTCAAACTGGGCGCGGCCCTGCTGGCCACCATCCCGGTGGCCGTGATCTTCGTTATCTTCCAGCGCTACTTCGTGCGGGGAGCGAACGAGGGCTCCGACAAGGGTTAGCGGCCAGGCCGCCCGGCTCCGCGCACGCACGGAGTCGGCCGTCCTGGCCTAGTCGACTCGCCCAATGACCTGGGTGATCGAGGTGTAACCATGTCGGCGCAGGCGGCGGGAGAGCTGGCGATTCACCCGGGACGGCCACAGCGGTCCCGCGTAGATCAGCCCGGTGTAGCCCTGGACCAGGGTGGCGCCGGCGAGGAGACGTTCCCACACGTCGTCCACGCTCTCCACGCCGCCGACCGAGACCAGCGTGATGTTGGCCCCGACCTTGGCGTGCAGGCGGCGGAGGACCTCCAGCGAGCGGTCCTTCAACGGGCGGCCGGACAGTCCGCCCTGTTCGGTGGAGGAGACCTTTTCCCGGCTGATCGTGGTGTTCGTCGCGATGATTCCGGCGAGCCCGAGTTCCACCGCGAGCTGGGCGACCTCGTCCACGTCCTCGTCGGCCAGGTCGGGCGCGATCTTGACCAGCAGCGGCGTACGGCCCGCCACCTCCTTGACCTGGGCGAGCAGCGGGCGGAGCAGCTCGACGGCCTGCAAGTTGCGCAGGCCGGGCGTGTTCGGCGAGCTGACGTTGACGACCAGGTAGTCGGCGAGCGGGGCCAGCTTGCGCGCGCTCGCCACGTAGTCCGCAGCGGCTTCGTCTTCGGGGATGACCTTGGTCTTGCCGATGTTGACGCCTACGACGACCGGGAGGCTCCTGGGCTTCTTGAGCCGTTTCGCGGCCTTGGCCGCACCCTCGTTGTTGAAGCCCATCCGGTTGATAATCGCTCGCTCCGGCACCAGGCGGAACAGGCGCGGGCGGGCGTTGCCGGGCTGCGCGTGTGCGGTGATCGTGCCGACCTCGACATGGCTGAACCCCAGCGCGGCCAGCGGTTCCACGCACTCGGCGTTCTTGTCGAACCCGGCGGCCAGGCCGAACGGGCCAGGGAAGTGCACGCCGAACGCCCGCACCCGGAGCCCCTCGTCACGCGGGGCCAGCCAGCCGTGGAGGACGCGCTTCACGATCGGCAGAACCGCCAGAATCCGAAGCAACCGGATCGTCAGATGGTGAACCGTCTCGGCGTCGAAACGGCTCAGGACTCGCGTGAGTAGAATGCGGTACATCACCGATCAGGGTATCGCCCCGCTCGACGATGGTGAGAAACCGATCAAACTCCAGCAGCGCCAGCACCCGTCCCACCAGCGGCGACGGGTTCAGGATCGTCACCCGGCCACGCATCCGCGCCGCCACCCAGACCAGGGTCCGAGCCCCCGCGCAGTCGATGAATTCCACCTTGGCCAGGTCCAGGTAGATATGTCCGGGCACCTTCGCGGCTGGGCGGGGTTTCCCCCACGTGCCCAGATCGGGCGTGGTGACCTCCCGGACGGCGGCGCGCAGCGTGCCGAGCCCGATCAGGTCCAGGTCGCCGATCAGGGACATCCTGACCACCCGCTCAGACCGCGTGATCAGGATCTCCACTGCCCTGCTCCCCGAGGAGTTCCGCAGCCAGATCGGCGACCCGGCGTCTGCTGTCCCTGGCCTGTTTGCGCAGGCCGGTGAACGCCTGGGTGGCGGTCAGATCGTGTTTGCCCATCAGGTAGCCGACGGCGCGTTCGATCACGACGCGGTAGTCGAGCGCGTACTGCAACTGGTCGGCCAGCTGGGACTTCTCCTCGGCCTCGATGGCCGCGGCCAGCACCTGCTCGATCACGTGCGCGTACGCGTGCAGCGCCTCGGTGTCGGATTCCTCCCAGTCGTGGGTGGTGTCCAGGTAGACGTTGAGGGTGCCGACGGGGGTGCCGCCGAGCCGTACCGGGACGCCCGCGACCGCCCAGACGTCCGGGTGGGGCAGGTCGGCCAGCTTCGGCCAGCGGGGGTCCTTCCGGACGTCGACGGTGGTGACCGCCCGGTTCAGGGTGTACGCGGCGACGCACGGCCCCTGGCCGCTCGTCGCCTGCGCGTGTTCCAGGCTGCGCCCCCGCTCGTCGGTCGAGAACAGGTAGCGCAGAGTACGGTCCTGCTCGGCGAACATCAGACCGGCCCCGGAATAGCCGAAGATCCGATCCACGACCTGGACGATTCGCTCCAGGTGGTACACGATCCCGGTCGCCGGAGCGGCCTTCTGCAACCGTCGCAGGCTCGCGACCAGTGCTTCCGGATCGATATGGGTCATTCCATTTCCTCTCGTAACCTCTGCGCCGGCGCGGTCATGGAGAGGCGGCATCGTGGTCACGTCAACTGCCCGAATCCGGGCAGGTCAGTCCTGCTCTCGGCAGGAAAGCCGGAGTCACCACATCCGGCGAGCACGAAATCAACGCCAGCCACAAGCCGACCTCCATGACGAAGCGGCCCGCGGACACACGGCGGAAACACTGGAAGCGTAGTGGGCAGTCTTGATCACGCATAGTCCTCTTCGGGATTGGCTATGAACCCGGGGAACCGGAGATTCGTTCAGAGGGCATGCGGCAGCGAATCCTGATCGTCCTAACGCTCCTCGCCGGGCTCCTCGTGTTCACGCCCGGTACGGCGTCCGCCTGCTCCTGCGGCCCGGTCGAACCCGCCGAGGCGGTGAGCGAGTCGGCCGCCGTGTTCAGCGGTGTGGTCGCCGACCGCCTGCTGACCGGTGAGTCGTCCGAACTCGGCACCGGGGTGATCTACACCTTCCGGGTGGACACGGCGTACAAGGGCGATGTCATGGAGAGCACCCAGGTCCAGTCGGCCGTCCACGAGGCGTCCTGCGGCGTCAAACTGGCCGTGGGCACCCGCTACCTGATCTTCGCCTACGACACCCAGGCCATCGGCCGGATGACGCGCTCCCCCGACTCCGTCCCCCTCGGCACGAGCCTGTGCTCCGGCAACCGCGAGGTCGGCGACTCGGCCACACTGTCGGAGACCAACGTCCGCCCCGACCTCTTCGGCACCCCGGCCACCAGAGAACTCATTCAAGCTCTCGGCACACCAAAAGCCGAATGGCCGACCAAACCCGCCAACACGGACGGACTCACGACCGATCCCGCGATCGCCGCCACACCGGCGAGCGCCACCGGACCCAGCGATCCGAGTCTCTCCCTGTGGTGGCTGCTTCTGTTGATCCCAGTCGGCACCGGCACCCTGTACGCCTGGTTCCGGCGGCCCAGCCGGAGCCGAACGCCTGGTTCTCCGGCCTAGCCAGGGCCTCCGGCCGCCCAGCCGGGTCCGGACGCCTGTTTCCGGCGGCCTAGCCGGGGCTGACGTCCAGGCCCAGGGCGGTGGCGATCGTGATGGCCTGGGTGAAGTCGATCTTCGCGCCCTTGACCGTCGTCTCGCGGGGATCGAGTGCCGACAGGTCGCTGCCGCGTAGGTCGCACTCGGTGAAATCGGTCTGACGTAACGAGGCGCCGGACAGGTCGACGCGGCGGAAGGTGGCTCGGCGGCAGTTGGTGTAGGCCAGGTCGGCTTCGCGGAGCCGTACCCCATCGAAGGAGGTGCCGCTCAGGTCGGCGTGGCCCAGGCCGGCGAAGGACCAGTCGCCGCCGTCGACCTTGAGGAGGGCGAACGTGCAGTCGTTGAAGGTGCTGCCGACGAGTTTGCAGCCGGTGAACGTGGCGTCGAAGAACGAGCAGCGCACGAAAGTGCAGTTGAGGAACGCCGACTCGGTGTGGGTGGAGACGTTGAAGCGCACGCCGCGGAAGGTGCATTCAGAGAAGACCGTGCGACTGCTGGTCGCCTCGGTCATATCTACGTCGACGAACTCGACGCGGTGATGCTCCTGCCCTGACAGGTCATCACCGTCCCAGCTCACCGAACGGATCGTCGTGTCCGCCTCCAGCGGGAGGCTCCTCCTCATACGTTCAACCACCCCGCCACCCTACGCACCCCCACCGACAGTTCTCCGGACAGCCCAGCGGGGCCCGGCCTCTGGCAAGAACCGGGCCCCGCTGCGAGCACAGACAAGAACCGGGGGCACCTCCGGATCCCGCCAAAGTTTCTACTAGACGATCTTGCCCGACCAAAGGTTCTTGGCCGCGCTGTAGACCCCGTAGGTCTCACCATCGAAGTACGGCGAGATGCTGGTGTCGTAACGGTTGTTCCCGTCGGTGTCGGACACGCCGATGGTCACACCGTTCAGGTAGCCGAGGCGACGGGCGCTCTTGTACCCGGCCAGCCAGGCCGAACCGATCGAACCCTCGCCCGTGAAGGACGACTTGACGCCGATCAGTTCCTCCGCCTTGATGGCGGCGGCCGAGGCGGCGAAGGTCTTGCCGTACTGGTACTTCTGGGTCTTGCCGGAGAAGGCGTAGTTGCCATCCGGGTGCGACCCGCTCGGGTAACCGAACACGAAGACCGGCTTGCCGACCTTCTGGTTGTACGCCAGACCCTGACCGCCGACGTTGTCACCGAGGCGACCGACGTCCTTCAGACCGATCGTGAGGAGCTTGCCCTCGATCTTGTAGTCCAGGTCGTACTCCGCCCACCAGGTGCGGTAGTAGTACTTCCACTGGTTGTTCTCGTACTTCTTGTAGCTCAGGCTGCCGTGGTCGATGCCCAGGTAGTAGTACGGGTTGCTACCCACCGGCTTGTTGCTGGTGAACCGGTACTCGCTGATCGGCTCGTCGCGGTAACCCGTGTGCGGCCTGGTGCTGTCGTTCCAGTCGTCCAGGTCGGCGGTCGGGTTCCACTTCCGGAACTCTTCCCACTTGATCCGGTCGACCTTCCTCGACTCCTCGCCGGTCACGGCGAGCATGGTGGTGTCGAGGACTTCCTTGATCTCCAGATCGGAGTAGCCGGTCTCCTTGTCAGCCCGGAGCCGGTCCAGCTCCGTCTGCGCTTCCCGCTTGGTGCGGTAGGTCTTGCTGTCGTACCAGGGGTCGAAGCCGCCCCCCGTCACGGTCACGCCGTTGTAGACGGTGACGAACGCGTAGTCGCGGTCGCCGTCCTCGTAGACGTCGTAGTCGTAGTGGGTGAAGCCCTGCTTACCGACGTAGATGCCCCACGGAGTCTTGCCCTCGTAGTACCCGGGGATGAAGACCCACTTGTCGAGCGTCGCCTTGTTGCTCTCGGTGTCGTACACGCAGTGGCCGGCGGTCGCGACCAGGTTGCGGTAAGCCGACTGGACAGAGGTGCCCGTGCACCAGTGCGGCTTGTGGTCGGCGCCGATGAAGAACACCTTGCCCGTGGTCTTGGGCAGGTTGACGTTCTTCGACTTGCTGGTGCTCTTCTTCTCGTCGCCGATCGCCGGGACCGTGCCCGGCTTGCTGTCCGCGGCCGGCCCACCGGTCGAGACGTGCTTGGCGACGACCTTGGTCTCCACGTTGTACGGCGTGGCGCCGGTCAGGTTGGCCTTGGCCTCGCCGTACCAGAACGCGGCGACCTGCCGCGCGGCGAGGTTGGTGTTGGCCAGGATGACCGACGGGACTTCGTCGCCGGCCTGGGCCGGGGAGGAGACGAGAGCGGAGGCCAGCAGGCCCGCGCTGATGCCGCCCACAATGAGAGTGCGTTTCATGATGCCGTAACCCCAGGTCTGTCGTGGGACGTCACTTGCGCCCCATGCGTCAGTAAAGGAACAGCCAGACGCTACAAGACCGGGAACATGTTTCGGAAGTTATTCGGATAATGGTGTGAGGCATTCGTGAATAGTGATAAATATCGGCGTTCTCGCAGCTAGACGCCTCGCGCAGGCCGCCTGTTCAATACCCGACGAAGGCGAGTGTGACGTAAATCACACCACTGACTAACGCGCCATAATTAGACCGGATAATGCGTCGGAATTCGACCGGAAAATACGTTGGCCCGCGCCGGGCAGGACCACTACTCCGGTTTTCTCGACAGGCAATGGCTCTGGTCGCGCGACGCACATCAGTGCGTCCATTGATACCGCACGAAATTAGTTTGTCGTGCAGTGGATGCGACTGGAGAGCTTTCCCGTGACCAAACTCGACCTGACCGATGAGGAGCGCGAGCAACTGATCAGCTGGTCCCAGGACGACTCCGTACCCGCCCTTGCGATGCGCGCCGAGATCGTGCTGCGCAGCGCCGAACCCGGAGCCGTCAACGAACGCATCGCCGCCGACCTCGGCATCACCGGGATAACGGTCGGCAAATGGCGCGCCCGCTTCGCCAAAGCCGGCCTGACCGGCCTCATCGACACCGGCCGCCCCGGCCGCCCCAAAGTCCACATCGGCCTCACCGACCAGGAACGCGCCCAACTCGCCGAATGGTCCCGCGCCGACGGCACCGCGGCCGGCATCGGCCTGCGCGCCCGAATCCTGCTGGCCTGCGCCGAAGGCAAAAGCAACGAGGACGTCGCCGCCGACCTCGGCATCCACGCCGACACGGTCTCCAAATGGCGCAACCGCTTCGTCCGCCGCCGCCTCGAAGGCCTCGCCAACCGCCAGCGCCGCGGCCGCCCGACCACCATCACCCCCGAACAGGTCGAACAGGTCATCATCGCCACCACCCAGGAGTCCCCCAAGAACGCCTCCCGCTGGTCCCGCGCCACCATGGCCCAGCACAGCGGCCTGTCAAAATCGACCATCGGCCGAATCTGGCGAACCTTCGAACTCAACCCCCACCTACAACCGGCAGACGATCTCTAGGCCGATCTCTTTCGCGGGCTGCCCGGTGGCTGCGCGGTATCGACTGATGACCTGCGCAGCCACGCTCAGCGATCACGCTCGCCCAGTCAGCTGGTCGACAGGGAGTAGCTGTTGGTGCGGAAGTCCATGCCGCCGCTGGATGAGGTGATCTCGTAGCCGAACTGGACGTCGCCCAGGGTCACGTCGCCGAACCAGTTGCTGGTTCTGAGCCAGGTCAGGATGGCTTTGATGTTCACGGTGCCCGAGTTCGCGTTGCCGCGGCTCACGAACGAGAACACCTGGTTGGAGCCGTTGGAGCCGCGGTAGATGTCCCAGGAGTGGCCGCCGACCGTCGCCGTGGTCTGGCGTGAACCGAGCGGTCCGACCGGGCCGGTCTTGTTCATCCAGAGCATGATCTCGTAGGTGTGGCCGTCGCACCAGATGTCGTAGGCCGTCGCGTACGCGCCGCCGCCGGGGACGGTGACGTTGAAGCTGCTGGTCGCGGTGGTCAGGGCGCTGATCCGGCGGTTCACGTTCCGGCTGACGTTGGGGTAGGACTTCACGCCGCCGGTGTTGGGGTGGTTCGCCCAGACGCCCCAGTTGCTCGCGGAGTTCGCCCAGATCGTCTGCGGGCCCGCGCCGCCGCCCCAGATGTTGTTGTAGAGGGTGAAGCCGCTGTTGGTCCAGGTGCCCCACTGGGCCGACGAGGACCAGACGGCCGCCTGGGCCGGCTGGGCGAGCAGCCCGACGAGCACTACGAGCATGGAGGCCGGAACGAAGAGACGTAGCGTTCTGTGCATGATCTTCCTCTCCCGTTGCTGTCCTTGCTGACGGCGGGCGCCGTCTTGTCGAATCCGCATCGTCGAAGCGCTTCGACGATATTTCGACGTTTCCGCGGTTCGGATTCGGCTGGAGTGGCGTCAACGTAGGTCCGGTCACACCCAGAAGCAACAGATTCGGCCGCGCTTTTCCCAACAGGCCATGTCACGGACAGAACGTTTCGGTGGATAAATGAAACATCCATCAGCGTGGTCGGATGCACACGCCGGCGCACACGCTCCTGTGTCATGTTCGGGCCAGGAAGACGTCGCACAGGGAGTCCGATGAATAGTTCCAGACGCTGGCTGGTCATAGCGACGATGTCTTCATGGGTCATCGGCCTGCTGTGGATGGTGGTCTTGTATGTCGCGCCGGAAACACCGGTGATCAGCGCCCTGGGCAACCTGAATCTCCTGATAGCACGCCTGCTGCTCACTCTCGGAGCGGTGTTTGTGGTGGCTCTGTTGATAACGACCCTGGTGGCCCGCCGTCGCTAGTGCAACCATTCAGCCCACGCACCCGAAGACAGGGTCAGGACATCGAGTTCCTGATCACTGAGCTAGGCGGAGGGCGGGAGTCTGCTGCTGCCTCTCGTCATCATCATGGGCGCGGTCTTCGCGCTGGGCCTGGCCTACGCCGTCGTGTACGTCCTGGCCGACCGTGGCGTCGTCCGGGTCGACGGCCAGGTGCAGGGGATCCTGTTCATCCTGGTCATCGGCGCGGCCACCGACTACGCGTTGCTGCTGACCGCCCGTTTCCGGGAGGAACTGGCCGCGACGGGCGACCGCTTCGCCGCGGGCCGCGTCGCGTTGCGGCGTTCGTTCGCGCCGATCGTCGCCAGTGCGGCCACGGTGGCGCTGGCGCTGCTGCTCAGCAGCCTGACCAACAATCGTGCGCTCGGGCCGGTGGGCGCCATCGGCATCGTGTGTGTGCGGCGCTCAGCGCGCTCACCTTTCTGCCTGCTGTTCTTGTTCTGCTGGATCGTGCGGCTTTGTGGCCGGCGAAGCCGTACCGGGCTGAGGCCAGTGGGATTTGGCGGCGGGTGGCCGCCTTGGTCGATCAGCATCCGCTTCGGCTCTGGATCGGGACTGTGCTGCCGCCGTCGGGCTCGCTCTTTTCGCGCCGCAGTTGAACGCGAGAGGCGTACCGCTGGATGAGACTTTTGTGAACGATGCGCCGTCGGTGGCGGCGCAGGCGACGTTGAGCAGGCACTTTCCCGGGGGTTCTGGGCAGCCTGCGGTCATCGTCGCGCCGGCCGGGCGGGCCGCGGCTGTGGCGGAGGCGGCGCGGGGGGTCGAGGGCGTGGCGGAGACGCGGATCGTCGATGGGCTGGTGGAGGCGACGTTGCGTGACGCGCCGGACAGTGACGCCGCGCAGGACACGGTCAAGCGCCTGCGTGCCGCGCTTTCCGCTGAGAAAGGCGTCATGGTCGGGTGCGGTCTCTGCTGGTTCCCGCGCTGGTACGGGATCTGGGCGTACGGGCTTGGTGGCCCAGCGATCTGGGCCATACCGGGTGAAGCATCCCCCGAGTGGGGCGCGGCAGCCCATAAGCCACCGCGCCCACACATCTATTTCAGGGTCAGCTCGCGCTGCAGGAGACCGTCGGCCAGGTCGAGTTGCCGTTGCGCTGGATCGTCACACCCCAGTTGTTGCCGCTGCCGTTGGGCCTGGCGGTCAGCACCTGGGCGCTGGGGTAGCTGGCGGTGATGTTCCAGGTGGCGATGATCTTCGCCGGGGACGGCACGTTCATCGTCACCGTCCAGTTGCTCGAACCGGAGACCGAGACGTTGAGGTTGTAGCGGTCGCTCCAGCTCTGGCCGGCCGACAGTGACGCGGTGCAGTTACCACCACCGCCGCCACCCGGGGGCGGCGAGTTCGGCGGAGTGGTGCCGCCCACCGTGATGTTGGAGTTCCCGCTGCTCTGGTAGCCCTCGGTCGCCAGGATCATGTAGTCGTGGCTGCCCAGACTCATTCCCCTGCTGGCCCACGCGTCGAAGTGGTTGCCGGAGGTGATGGTTCCGCCGGTCTTCTTCGACTGCCGGACACTCCAGTACTGCTGGAAGGTCCGCGTGCCTTCGATGGAGGGCTGGTTGGTGCGCGTCGTCTGGTAGATGTCGTACGTGCCGCCGTCGCTGGTGACCGTACCCTTGAATGTTCCGGTGGGCCGGTAGGTGCCCCAGTTGTCGACGATGTAGTACTCGATCAGCGGGTTTCTGGTCCACCCGTAGAGGGTCAGGTAGGCGTTACCGGACGGGTTGAAGCTGCCCGAGTAGCTCACGGACCTGCGTCCGCCGGTGCTCCAGCCCTTGCCGGCGACGAAGTTCCCCGTGTTGCTCCATGAGGTGCTGTAGTTGCCGCCGGAGCCCAGCTCCATCGAGACCGAGCCTTGGCGGTCGGTCCAGAAGGAGTAGAAGTAGCCGTTGTTGGTGCCCGTCTGGTTGGTGGTGACGGCCGCGTGGGCGATGCCGGGCAGCATCGCGACCAGGGCCAGGGCAACGGCCCAGGTGCCGCCGATGAGCAGCCTGGCGCGGCCGCTTCTGCGGCGTTTGGGACGGGCGGGGGCGTCGTTCATGTGCGTGCTTCCTCCTCGTGAGGGCCGGCCGGGGGCAGGGCCGGGCAGCGTGAGACAACCCAGCGGGGAGCGTTGGTGGCACAGGGTGACGGCCGCCGCGCTTGGCGCCGTACGACGCGGCGGTGATGGTCGCGGGATCGGCGACCGGAGGGCCGAGTCGCGGTGAGCGACCCGGATCGACAGTGGGTGGAGGTCTGTCGATGGCGAAATTATGAGTTTGACTCGACCAGACTGTCAACAACTTTCAGAAATATATCGGAAACTTGATCTTGATAAAGGGGTGCTGGAATTGATGTTTTGCCAGTTCAGCGAGCATGATTAGTTGATCAAGTTCAGAGTCGGCCTATGAAAGCCTCTTTTGGGCATCCAAAGCAGGGTTGATACAGCCGAAAGTTTCGGGACACTTTCGGTCATGTTGCGCCCATCAGTCCGGGATGAGCCCGGCGTTGTCGAACCTCTTGATCAGGCTGGGCTTGCCCAGGTGCCGTTCCCGCAGGTGGGTGAAGCGTTCGGTGTACGTCCCGATGTGATCAGCGCGGTAGGCGACAGCTTGCAGGTCACGCAGCAGAGTGACGGCCTCGTCGTAGTCGCGGGGTTTCTTGGTGTGGATGAGGGACTCCACCCGCGCCCAGGCCGATTCAACGTCCTGAGCCAATTGGTCGAGGTGGCGCTCACGGGCTGCCACGCGTTCGCGTTCACGGCGCGCCTGCTGCTCCGCGCGAACGGCGGCTTCCCGCTCCTCGCGGGCGTGGCGGCGACTGGCGGCGGCGTCCAGCAGTTCGGCGACCGTACGGCCCGGCTGCGGCACCGCCGCGGTCTCGCTCTCGCCGCGGAACGCCGCGAGCAGTTCGAGCCGCACCCGGGTGACCTCGTCTTCGACGACCCGCAGCAGCAGTGCGTCCTTCCGATCCACGGGCAGGTCGCGAATCCAGGCGCGCAGAACGGCCCGGTCAGGATTCACGGTTTGTGCCACCGGGCTGGCCGCAGCCGCGACGGCGAGCAGATCCTCGTCCAGACGCAGGAAATCGGCCAACGCACGCTGCGCTGCGGTCAGGGAGCCGAGCCCCGGCGGAACGGGTGGTTCCAGCTCGTCTTCCTCGGCGTAGTCGAAGGCGTCCTCGTCTCGCTCCCACGTTCCGTAGGCGGACAGCCAGGCCAGATACAACGGACGCAGGTCGCCGGCGGCCAGCTCCGCGCGGACCCCGACGATCGCCGACAGTGAACGTTCGACGTCCTCCTCCCAGTACTCCTCTTCCTCCTGGCTGGTCAGATCCAGGATCAGGTGCTCACCGGAGGTCCACGCGGTGACCTGGTCGCCGACGCAGTAGGGCTCGACAGCGGCCAGGTCCAGCAGCGCGGCGGGGAGGCGGAGCATCACCTGGTGGGTGCCCCAGTTGGTGAGGTAGAGGTGGGCGTCGTAGTAGCGCTCCATCATCACCTGCGGGCGGCCACGAAAATTGCCCCACTGGTAGTCGTTGGTGAAGCTGGTGGCGGTGATCCTGGCGCGGGTGGACAGGGCGCGAACCTCGGCCTGCTGCTCCTTGGTCAGCGGACGGTCGACGGCCAGGAACTCGTAGTACTGATATTCGCTCACGTGCTCACCCGGCCCAGCGCCGGTACGCGTCGATCCACTCGGCCCCGGCCGGACGAGGCTCGGGCAGGGGAAGGTCGAGGATGTCGACGGCTTGGCGATGTGCACCGCGGTGACAGATCACGGCGATACCGGTCCCCGACCGGAGCTCAATCTTCTTGACGGTGACCGGGACGCCCAGCATGTTCGTCTCGAATGGCAGGGCGAGATTCTCCTCGATCATGACGTGAAAGCCGGAGAGCTGTTCGTGCTCGTCGTAGGCATCAACGATCGCCTGTGCGATCAGCTCATCGAGGTGAGCGTCAGAGGGAGTCACGGCAGCCCAAGATATCGGCTTTTCCACTGTCGGTGCGGATGATCCACTAGCGGGCCGGAGCCGTTTGGTCCGACCGTCATCAACCATTTGGTGGATTTCGGAAACCTCGCCCGCCGGTGATTCTCGAAACATGACAGTCATCGAGATCGATGCCCGGTACCGCGTACCCGCGGTCCAGGCGATGTTCCCGGTTACTCTGGGCGTCATGGTTGCCATCAGGGTGTTTCGGTGGTAGCCGGCAACCGTTCCGACGTCACGCGATGGGACCGCGTTTATCCCGCCCTGCCGTACCTGTTCATCCTGCTGCCGACGGTGTTCGCCCTGCTGCGGGACTGGCGGCTGGAGGTGCTGGCCCTGGCGTTGTTCGCCGGTGCCTGGCACCGGTTCATGGTCACGTCGCGCCCCGGCCGGCTCGTACGGCCGACAGTGGTGATCATCTATTTTGTGGTGATGCTCACCGTCATCGGGGTGCTGATCAGAATCGACCCGCTGTTCACGGTGACAGGCATCGGAACGTTCATCCAGTCCTTCATGCTGCTGCCTGGGCGGTGGGCGTACGGCGGGGTGGCCGCGACCGCCGTCGTACTGGTCGGCGCGCGCCCCGAGTCTGGGCGGACCCCGAGCGAGATGGTCTTCTCCTTCCTGCTGGCGGTGCTGGTCGCCTCGGCGATCGGCCTGGTCACGCAGACCATCAGCGATCAGAACGAGAACCGCAAAGTGATGATCGCGCAGTTGCGGAAGACCGGCGTCAGGCTGACCGCGCTCGCGGAGGAGAATGCGAATCTGCAGGCCCAGCTGCTGACCCGCGCCCGTGAGGCGGGTGTGCTCGGCGAGCGGCAGCGGATGGCCAGAGAGATCCATGACACGATCGCGCAGGGTCTGATCGCCATCATCACCCAGGTCGAGGCCGCCGAGGACGCGATCGACGACGTACCCGCTGCTCGTTCGCGCTTCGACAAGGTGCGCATGTTGGCCAGGGAGAGCTTGACCGAAGCCCGGCGCTCGGTTGAGGCGTTGCGTCCGGCGCCGCTGGAGGAGGCCCAGCTCGCGGCCGCTCTTGAGGACATCGCCGCGAAATGGTCGCAGGCCACTGGCGTACCGGTCGCCGTGCTGGCCACCGGCGATGCTCGGCCGCTGCATGTGGAGGTGGAGACCACCTTGCTGCGGGTGGCGCAGGAGGCGCTGGTCAACGTGGGCAAGCATGCCTCGGCCAGCCGGGTCGCCGTCACCTTGTCGTACATGGAGGATGTCGTGGCCCTGGACGTACGTGACGACGGTTCCGGCTTCATCCGGGAGGCGGCGGGATCCTCGAACGGGGGCGGTTTCGGCCTCATCGGGATGCGTCAGCGGGTCATCCGCCTGGCCGGGAGCTTCGAGATCGAGACAGCCCCCGGCCAGGGTACGGGGATCTCTGCCACAGTCCCGGCTATTCCCGCCGAGTCCGACAGCTCCAGAAATTCGTTGTGACATGCCGATTCGTATGATCATCGTGGATGACCATCCGGTCGTCCGCGACGGGCTGCGCGGGATCTTCACGAACGACGACGCGTTCGAGGTCGTCGGTGAGGCGGCCGACGGGCCGGAAGCACTGGCCGTCGCCCTGCGGACCAACCCCGATGTCGTGCTCATGGATTTGCGCATGCCGAAGATGAGCGGCGCGGAGGTCATCCGGCGGTTACGGGAGCAGACGCCTGGCATCCACATATTGGTCCTGACTACCTACGACGACGACGTCGATGTCCTGCCCGCGATCGAGCAGGGGGCCACCGGCTATCTGCTCAAGGACACCCCACGCGCCGATCTGCGCCGGGCCGTGCAGGCTGCGGCCCGCGGCGAGACGGTGCTGTCGCCGTCGGTGGCCGGCGTGCTGATGGACAGGATGCGCGCGCCGGAGCGGCAGACGCTGAGCCGCCGGGAGCTTGAGGTGCTCGGGCTCATCGCCCGTGGCGCGACCAATCGGGCGGTCGCGGCGAAACTGTTTATTACCGAGGCGACGGTTAAGACGCATATGTTGCATATCTTCGCCAAGCTCAAGGTGAATGACCGGGCGGCGGCGGTCGCGGTCGCATATGAGACTGGACTGCTCAAACTAGCCACCGATAGCTGATAGGGACCCCGGCGCCGACGGCGAGAGACCGCGTACCCCGTATATCGGTATTGCCTGGCATGGTACGGAAAGATCTGCATTCTCGGGAATGGTCTAGGCCGGATTGCTTATCTG
Organism: Acrocarpospora corrugata; assembly: GCF_009687845.1. Lineage (GTDB taxonomy): Bacteria > Actinomycetota > Actinomycetes > Streptosporangiales > Streptosporangiaceae > Acrocarpospora > Acrocarpospora corrugata. Next base: position 55,677 of record NZ_BLAD01000055.1, on the reverse strand, counting down.
CATCTATGTGCCGGGCGAGTCTGCACCGCTGACATCTGGACGTATGTCGTACAACGAGAACGACTCCGTCCGTGCGTAGAGTCAGCAGGAATGCGAATAATCGGTAATCCGCCTGGACGGGGAATACCAAAGGAAAAGGATAAGATTATGGTAGACGCCAGTCATCCTCGCGTTGTGCCGCGAAATATCGCTCGTTCCTGGCTTGCGGGGGTTCTCACCACCGTGGTCGCGACGGGGGTTCTCGTCGCGACACCACATGCCGCGAGTGCGGCGACGCTGGTGCCGCTCGGCACGGCCGCGAACTTCGCGGTTCTGGCCGGGAGCACCGTAACCAACACCAATCCCACCATTGTCACCGGGGATCTCGGCGTGAGCCCGGGGTCGGCGGTGACGGGCTTTCCGCCCGGACTTGTCATCGGAGCCATCCACGCGGCCGACGTCACCGCCGCGGACGCCCAGGACGACCTGACCATCGCCTACGACGACGCCGCGGGACAGCTTCCCGACGCCACCATTCCGACAGAACTCGGCGGGACCGTCGTGACGCCGGGGGTTTACAACTCCGCTGCGGGCACCTTCGGGATCACCGGAAACCTGACCCTCGACGCGGGGGGAGACCCGGACGCGGTCTTCATCTTCCAGGCCGCTTCCACCCTCACCACCGCGTCCGGCAGCACCGTGACCCTCACCGGGGGCGCTCAGGCGTGCAACGTCTTCTGGCAGGTCGGCAGTTCGGCCACGCTGGGAACCAACTCCAGCTTGGCCGGGAACATCCTCGCGCTGGCCTCGATCACCCTGACCACCGGCGTCAACGTGAACGGCCGCGTCCTGGCCCGCAACGGTGCCGTCACCATGGACACGAACACGGTCACCCGGTCCCTGTGCCAGGTTGAGCCTGCCAGGACGACGACGACCACGCTGAACTCGACGTGCGCCATCAGCCAGGGAACCCCGATCACCTTCGTCGCGACGGTGAGGTCTGTGGGCACGGCTGCTCCCACTGGGCCGGTCGAATTCTTCGCGGACGCGGTAAGTCTGGGTACGGCTCCGCTCGACGCCAACGGCCAAGCCACTTTGACTGTTGGGACTCTCGCCGCAGGCGTGCATCAGATCGTCGCCGCCTTCCCGGGCACGGTTGACCTGGATCCCAGCAGCTCAGTGGTGTTCATCCAGAACGTCGACGCCAACGGCTTCTGCCAAATTGTGGAATGCCAGTGCGAGACGTGCGCCGTGCCCGTACCGGGACTTTCTTCCTTGAAACGGAGTGTGTGACCTTCATTCGTACTGGTTTCTGTACGGGTGAAGGCTGCGCCTCCCGCGTTGGCGCGTCTTTATACAAAGCGCGAGGCCGGAGGTATCGCCGCCCAGGCTTTTCCATCGCCATGTTACGAACTTGACGTTCACTGGCTGATTCGGCGAATTTCGGCGCGTCTTCTGGGTATTTTCCGGCGATCGCTACTCGAGTATGACGAGGGTCTCTTCCTCGGGATCTCGAAAGACATAGAGCAAAATGAACCATATCGACAAAAGAGGCTTCCTTAGCATGTATCCTGGTAGGCATTTCCAAGCTTTTGGCGTTGCGGCCACCATAGCCGGGGCTTTTCTCGCAGTATCGTGCCAGACGCTGGCAGACGCCACCGCGAGGAAACCGGAGGCTATTTACCTGGCTTCACATGTCAATGGTGGCGAGGCAATTCTGGCCCGTCATCTCAATGTCATCTCCCGAAAGTCGCCCATCCATGCGACGGGCCACTGCAGGGAGAGGTGCTCCAGGTGCAGATCTTCCAGGTGTAAAAGCAGGTGCTGTAAATGCGGACGCGGTCCGCGCGGTTGGTGCGGACCCCGCGGGCTGCGCGGTCCGAGTGGGCCGGAAGGCCCCGTGGGCGAGAGGGGCTATGACGGACTACGAGGCCCAGTAGGACCAGAGGGACCGACGGGCGCGAGAGGCGCGACAGGACCGAGGGGCGCGAGGGGCCGGGCAGGCGCCGACGGCTCAACCGGACCGGCAGGTCCCACGGGTGCGACCGGCGCGATCGGACCGACGGGCGCCAATGGTTCGACCGGTCCGGCAGGATCGGCAGGTCCCACGGGTACGAGAGGCCCGGCCGGCGCGCAGGGTCCCACAGGTCCGGCAGGCACCGATGGCACAACCGGCCCCGCAGGACCGGCAGGTCCCACGGGTACGACGGGTCCGGCCGGCGCCGACGGCTCGACCGGTCCTACCGGACCGGCAGGTGCAACCGGCTCGGCAGGACCGACGGGTGCGACCGGCCCCATGGGGGCCACGGGCCCGGCAGGCGCCACCGGCGCGACCGGCCCAGCAGGCCCCACCGGCGCGGCCAGCCCAACCGGCGCCACGGGCCCGGCAGGCGCCGACGGCTCAACCGGCCCCGCAGGACCAGCAGGTGCAACCGGCACAACCGGCCCAGCAGGCGCGACAGGTGCCACTGGCCCCACGGGCGCGACAGGCCCGGCAGGCGCCGACGGCTCAACGGGACCGGCAGGACCAACAGGCCCCACCGGCCCGGCAGGACCGACGGGTGCGACCGGCCCCATGGGGGCCACGGGCCCGGCAGGCGCCGACGGCTCGACCGGTCCCGCAGGACCAGCAGGTGCAACCGGCGCGACAGGCCCAGCAGGCGCGACAGGTGCCGCTGGCCCTACGGGCGCGACAGGCCCGGCAGGCGCCGACGGCTCGACCGGACCGGCAGGACCGACGGGCGCGACTGGACCGGCAGGCCCGGCCCTGTGTTCCGCCGAGAAGTGGGGCGTCATCGGACGCAACACCTCGGGTACCCCGAACGCCGTCAACCGTGTTGGCCCGGACGGCCGCAGCAGTACGAGTAACCCTGCGGCCGATGTGCCACCGCCGTACGGCATCGGCAGCTTGGGAATCATCGTCGGTGACGGCACAGACAAGATCGCTTTTGGCAACGAGACGAACTTCGCAGAGCTGCCGATCAACGACCTCACCACCCTGAAGTACTGGGTGTACGCAGGCACCAACTCCATGTCGGGGGTCTCCCTGCCAGGCATCAACATTGAGGCAGATCCCAATGTGGGCTCGGTGGACGACACGACTCTGGTCTACCTGCCCGACAGCTCTATCAGCCCGTCGGCCCCTGCGGTCCGGCTCCCTAACACCTGGCAGCAGTACGACGCCAGCGCGGCCGGCAGCAAGTGGTACGCCACTGGCGCGACAGGCAGCCTGATCAACTGCACCCTGATTACTCCATGCTCGTTCGCCGACCTCAAGACCGCACTGCCGGACGCGGTGATCACTTACAGCCTGGGGTTCAGCAAGAGCAGTGGCAACGCCTTCATCGGCGCGGTCGACGGACTTCAGGTGAACAACACAGTCTATGACTTCGAGCCTTATGGAGTCCGCAAAACGACTCCCTGACGCCATAGAACGAGGCCAGACAGGAAAGCCCGGGATGACTACAGCGCGCCACCGCGCGCGGTAAGACCCCGATGCCGAGCTCGATCTTTCGGCAGTCGGGTTCGGTCGCTACACGACCGAACCCGACCTTAACCTTTAACTGGACCGAGCTGGGACGCCTCAGCGCTGCCGCCCAGGCCATTCGACGTGATGTCCGCGACAGGCCATCGAAGTAGCGAGTGCTTGAGTTCGATCCAGGCCCGCAGTTCATCGGCCAGGGCAGCGGACGCGATATAGGGCAAGCAAGGTTGAATGACGTGAATCTGGTTTCGTAGTCGGCGGGATAGCCGGATCTCAGCTGGGTCGAGGGGCCGTTCGGCGCACAGGCGCGTGGCATTCGCCATGGTCGTCGTGGCTGTCAGCCAACGCTCCACCGCCTCATCCATCGTCGGCAGCTCGACAGCCACGCGCAGGTCACGGGCCTTGATGAGTGAGACGACCAGGGCGGCGGCCGCCTCGTCCGCGGTGTCGATCCCCCGTTGTGCCGCGTGGCGGTCGAGAGCGAAGCCGAGTAGCCGCCACCGTGCGTTCTCTGCGGGTGTTCCTCCGGTGCGGCGAGCGACCACGTTCCGAAGATAGGCCCACCAATCGGTTCGTACGGGCTCCTCGTGGGGTTCGCGTTTGTCCAGCCAGGTAACCAGGGCCGGTTCTGGCAAGGTCAACAGGTGGTTGGCGTTGCTCTTGAACGCCTGCTCACGTCCTTGGAACGGCAGCCAGGCATTCCGGCCTCCTGGCCCCAGCATCTTGAGTACGGTCCCGGGCGGTTCATCCCACTCCTCCGGGTCCGACACCACAAGAAGACCCATCCTCGAGGTGGGCTCCCCATACTCGGCAAGACCGTCATTGATCGATGGACGCTCTTCCAACGCGAACCCTCGCGCCTGCACGGCATCGCGCAGTTCACCAAAGTCCAGGCGGGGCCGGAATTGGCCGTAGCGGTCGACGAGGCTGGTCTCGATCTGATTCTCATCGGCAAGCCATGACAGCCGCTGGGTCTGGGCTCCGAAGTAGTTGACCCGCCACGCGTCCTCAGGTCGATCCCGCCACCAGCCAAACTCGACCAGACCGAAGTTGGAGATCATCCCTGAATACACCTCAACCGTGCTGTCCCGCCCGAGCACCTTCTCGACATCCACCAGCTCGCTGGTGTGATCAAGGCCCAGCACCGTGCCCGTGATCATCAGATCGACGAAGAAATCCAGGTCAGCCACCTGGGAATTGTCTGGTAGGGATTAGTGCGAATGCATCCGAATATCGGCGAGGCAAGCGAAGTCGCCGACATCTTGGGCCTCTTCTACTCGGTCTCGCTGACCGAGCTCAGCCGAGCGTGCGCATATGCGGCCATGGCATCGCGCATGTACACGGCCAGGCCCTCGGCGATCCGCTCGTAGTTCGCCCTGAACCGCTCATCGTCGACCTGCATTTGGCCCAAGTACGCGTACTCCGCCGCCGTCGGCGTCCAGAATCGGCACATGTGCCGGTAGTGTGCGTCGAGCTCGGTGAAGACCGCCGGGTCGTCGGTGGGTGTGCCGGCGGCCATGAGGTCGGCCATCCGGATCATTCCCGCCGTTGCCTCCTGCTGCATGTGGTCGATCTTCTGCGGAGTCAGGGTGTCCAGGAGCTCCTGCTGCCCGGACTGCTCCCAATGCTCCGGCCACCGTTCACGGGCCTCCGCGCGGTACCGCACTCCGTCGAACCCCTCGAACAGATTCTCCGGCCTGCTGATTTTGGACATGCCGCCCTTCCCTTTGCTCTCCTGGAGTTCGGTGATGGTGCGAGCCACCATGCGGGCCACCGCGTCCAGCCGGTCGCGCTCCCCCAGCAGCCGCCGATGGTGTTCGCGCAATGCCGCCACCGGGTCGGTTTGCCGGTCGACGATCTCCTTGATTTCGGCGAGACCGAGGTCGAGCTCCCGTAGCACCAGGATCTGCTGTAACCGCAGCAGCTGATCCTCCTCGTAGTGGCGATAGCCGTTACCGCCGACCCAGGCAGGCGTCAGCAGCCCGATCTCGTCATAGTGGCGCAGGGTCCTTGATGTCACCCCGGACATCCGCGCCACCTGCGCGATCGACCATCCCATCGCCTGCCCCCCTGCCATCACCGAGCCGGTTCTTCCGGTTCGTCCCCGACGGTAGATGTTGACGTAACGGCAAGGTCAAGCGGGGAACGTACGAACAGTGATCAGTTGCAGTCCGGACTCCCAACCAGCCATGGTCAACAAAGGGTTTGTCTGGTTTATTGATCTAGTAAGGCACATTGTCCCCGGACGGGGTGGAGGGCGACTTCATGGCGGAACGATCAGAACCGAATTCCGGCCAGCTCCGGCTGTTGGTGAACTACGTGCTGTTTGGCGTGTTCCTAGTTTGGTTACTCGTGAGCTATGTCCTCGTGGGCGACGCGATGACCAACACCTCGTGGTACATGCCTGTGACCTTTGCTCTGGCCGTTGTCCTGGCCGGAGGTCAGCTACTTGCTTTACGGCGGGCCCGGAAGGCACCCAAGGACGCCGAGCATCTGCCTGGTGAGTAGGGAAACATCGCCAGGGTTCGTCTGATCTCTTGACGCACGTCTCACCTGCCGGCACCCCGGCTACTGTCTCACCGCTTGCAACCGTGATCATCCGGAGCCAGCGAGGCTCCCATGATGCAGTGTGCGGCTGATCGCGGTGGATCTGTGGTCCGGCGCGCTCGGAGCCCCACGTTGTCCGGCGCCTCGGACGCGGAGCCGTCGCGGGATCATCCGGCGGCGGACATCGCCCTCTTGCGCCGAGTGTCCAGGACGGCGATCACCGCGAACGCGACGACCGCCGCCGCGACGGCGACGACGTAACACCACAGGGCCCTCGACCGACGCAGCCCGGGAGGCGGACCTGCTCGTCGGCGGCGTGACCGGGCTCGGGCTCGACCTGCTGCACCGGCGCCGCACCCGAGCGGACGTGCGGCGCACCTTGGACTACCACCTGAACCGCATCCTGACGGAGCAGCCCTGACCAGTCCACCGGCGCAGGGAAGTCGCCGTTCACTACCGTCGGCCTTTCGTTCAGTACTGGTCAAGTTCGCATTTGTACGTTGAGGCTCCTGAGCATGCATAACCCGAGCCATTGGGAGCGTTGAATGCCAACTCGCGTGAACCGGCAGACCGTCGATCTGTCCGCCTATCCAGACCTCATGGTCCTGTACCTAGGCATGCGTGTGAATCGTCTGTACGGGATCCGGACCTTCTTCAGCTTCGGCCGGAAAATTAGTGAATCGGTCGCGGGCAAGCCGGACGGGCTGCTGCTGCACGAGCCCGTGTACTACTCGTTCTTCCCGATGAACATGGGGATGCGCCAGTACTGGCGGGACCTGCCGTCGCTGCTCGCCTTCGCCCGGTCCGAGCCGCATCGGGAGTGGTGGTTGGACTTCCTGCGAGACTCGGGCGGCACCGGTTTCTGGCACGAGACGTACTCGATCAAGGGTGGCATGGAAGCCGTCTACGACGACGTGCCCAAGTCGCTCGGGTTTGGACGGTTCGCCGGGATCCGGCGCGCTCGTGGACCCATGTTCGGTTCCGCGGCCCGCCTGGGACGCTCCGACCACGGCAGCCCGGCCCTGACCGAGACGGACCTCTACGAGTCCTAGCCGATGACCGCAAAGGTGTCCGCCGGTGCAAACGCCCGCTGAACGGTCAGGCGAACAGCCACTCGGCGCGATGTCAGCCCTGGAACAACGACTAATGCCCGAGAATGTCCGTCATGGATTCCCCGTTGATCCTTGCCAGTCTGCCTTACGCCCTCGGCATCGTCATGCTCGGTCTGGGCCTCAGTCTGACCCTGGACGACTTCCGGCGGATGGGCCAGTACCCGAAGGCGGTCGTGGTCGCCCTGCTGTGCCAGATCGTGCTGCTGCCGGCGATCTGCTTCGGCCTGGTGCTCGCCTTCCAGCTCCCGCCGGAGCTGGCGGTCGGGCTGATGGTGGTCGCGGCGTCGCCCGGCGGCCCTACGGCCAACCTGTTCAGCCACCTGTTCGGCGGAAACGTCGCGCTGAATGTCACGCTCACCGCGATCAATTCGGTGCTGGCCGTGGCCACCCTGCCGATCGTGGTGAACCTCTCCACCGGATACTTCCTCCCCAGTGGAGCCTCCCTCGGGCTGCAGTTCGACAAGATCCAGCAGATCTTCGTAATGGTGCTCGTGCCGGTCGCGATCGGAATGCTCCTGCGCGCGTGGGCGCCGCAGGTGGCACGGCGGCTCAACCTCCCCGTCCGGGTGCTGTCAGTCGTGGTCCTGCTCACGGTCATCTCCGCCGTGCTGTACGGAGAGCGGGAGAACCTCGTCGGCTATTTCATCTCGGTCGGACTGGCCGCGCTGGCTTTCAACATCGTGAGCATGCTGGCCGGGTACGGCGTACCGCGCCTGACCGGTGTCGACCACCGCGCGGCCACCGCGGCCGGGTTCGAGATCGGCATCCACAACACCGCGCTCGCCATCACCATCGCGCTTACCCCGAGCCTGCTGAACAGCGCCGAGATCGCCATCCCGGGCGCGGTGTACGGCATTGTCATGTTCTTCACGGCGACCGCGTTCGGCTGGTTGATCACCCGTCGAACGCAAGTCATGATCGGCCACACCGAAGGCTGAGCCGTACGATCAAAGATCGGCGAGGAACCTCTCGGCGCGGCGGGCGAAAAGGTGCGACTCACATTCGCTGGACCGGTCGCGGGCCTTTTCGGCAGCGGCTCGTACGACTTCGTCGGGTTCGCCGCAGGCGTGCAGCAGGCGCGCCCGCAGCAGCAGGACCAGTCCTTCGGCGTACCGCTGGCCGTAGGCCTCCAGGGCGTGCTCCGCTTTGTCGAGAGCGACGCCCGCCCGGTCCGGCAGCCCGGCGGCCAACCACATATCGGCGACCAGTCCGTGGTGGTACGCGACGCCCCACCTCGGCGGGTCGACCAGCGTCTCGGCCAGGAGTTGTTCGGCCTCCGCCGCCGTACCGGCCGGGTCATCGCCGACGAGGGCACGGGCCCAGTACCAGTTCAGCCGCACGTAGTGCTCCTGCTGGACGGCGGTGTGGCCGGTGCCCACGGTCATCCACCGATCGATCGTGCGTATCACCCAGCCCGCGTCACCGGCCATCGAAGCGATGATCGTGGTGTAGTAGGCCCAGGTCGCGACCGCAAGCGAGTCGTCGGGGCCGTTCCACTTGTCGATCATGGCCCCGGCCTTCTCGACGTCATCGTGTAGTGCCGTCAGGACGGCCAGCCAGCCGGGCCACTCGCCCGAGACGTCACGCCGGATCGGGGTCTCGCTGTGCGAGGAGACAACCCCTTCGAGAAGAGCGGGGTTGTTCCCATTGAAGAACCGGTATGCCGCGCCGATGTGGCCGGTGTCCCACTGGTGCAGGCCCCAGGCTTGCCGGCCGTACACACGGACGACCGGATCGGAGGACGCCTCCCCTTGCTCATACAGGCGGCGGACCAGACGTAGGCGGTCCCACTCCAGGAAGGTGTAGGCCCCGAACAGGCGAGCGAAGAGGAGGCCGGCGGCCTCGACCTCCCGGCCGAGTTGGCGGGCGAGCTGTTCCGCACGCTCCAGCAGATCGAACGTTGTGCCGCCGAAGCCGGCTTGCCGGCGCGGGGCGATGGCGAGCAGCGAGAGGGCGGAGAGCTCGAGTTCCGGGAGCCCGGCGGTCCGCGCGATCTGGGCGGCCGTTTCCAGGTGCCGATCGGCGGCGGCGAACGCGAGCTTGGTCGTCGCGCGCCGACCGGCGCGCTTCAGCGCCTCCACGGTACGAACCGGGTCGGCGAGAGGGCCGGCGGCAAACAGGTGGAAGGCGAGGCGTTCGGTGATGGACTCGTCGTCCGCCTGGCTTTCTTCGAGCGCGTCCGCGACACGCAGGTGCAGCCGGATGGCCGGTAGCTGCGCCGTCGTCTCCGTGATCGATTCGCGAACCAGGTCGTGCGCGAAACGCCACGAGAACGGGTCTTCCGGCCCTGTTTCGAGCAGGCCGAGCGCGCGCAGCGGTTCGAGGCATTCGAGGCATTCTGCGACGTCGACGCCGGCGGCGCGGGCGAGCAGGCCGAGGTCGACGTCGCGGCCGATCAACGCGGCCACCCGGAGCAGTTGGCGAGCGCTGTCGTCGAGGCCCGTCATACGATCGCGGACGACGTCTCGCACGGTGGACGGCACCCCGGCCCGGGCCGACGCGTCGCCGTCGCCGAGCGCGCCGCGGTCGCTGAGGAGCCGCGACAGTTCGCGGACGAAGAACGGATTGCCGGCGGTGCGAACGTGGATGTTGCGGGCGATGTCCGCGCCGGGTTCGTGGCCGGTCTCTCGGCGGATGAGTTCGGCCACGTCGGTCAGGCTGAGCGGGCCAAGCTGGATCCTGCGGTGGCTGGGCAGCCGGCTGGCGGCGGCCAGCACCCGCGAAAGGTCGGAGCCGGGTGTGGGTGCGCGGTCGCGAAGAGCGCCGATGATCGCGGTGCCAGTGGGCAGCCGGCCCGCCAGGTGGCCGAACAGCTGAAGCGAGGTGGCATCAATCCATTGAAGATCGTCCATAACGAGCAGCAACGGCCGTTCTGCCGAGGCCTGGCCGATAAAGGCGACGACCTGCTCGAACAGGCGGAACTGGGCGCGGCCGCCGGAAAGTGGCGGCGCGGCGTCATCGTCTCGAGATTCGAGGAGGCGACCGAGTTCGCTCGCCAGCCATTTCTCGCGCGCCAACCCGGGCAGGCTGTCGAGGACGATGGTGAGCGCCTGCTCCCATGGCCACATCGATGGTGTTCCGTCGCCTTCCAGACAGGAAGCCCAGACGACAAGCGCGCCACGCCGGTCCGCGGCGGCGGCGGCTTCTTCCAGCAGGCGCGTCTTGCCCGCGCCCGGTTCGCCTTCGACGACGCCGAGCCCGGAGCGGCCGGTGAGCGCCGCCTCGATGACCTGCCACAGCACGCCGACCTCCTCGCCCCGGCCGACCAGTCCGGCTGCCCGCCTCGCCGACGTGCGGCCACCCTCACGTTCCGTGTTCGTCACCACCGGCGGCCTCGGGGTCTGCGTCAGCACTCGCAAGTGCGCGGCCTGCAGCGCCGGGCCGGGGTCGATGCCGAGCTCCTCGGCAAGGCGGTCACGGACCGCGTGGAACGCCGACAGCGCCTCCGCCTGCCGTCCAGCGGCACCGAGGGTGGTGACAAGGCTGGCATGTACGGGTTCGTGGAACAGGGCCATCGACGCGGCCAGTTGCAACGGCGGGATCACCCACTCCGGTCGATGTAGCGACACGGCCAGTTCGGCCGCTGCCACGCAGGCGACGTAGAACTCATCGTCGAGGGCGGCCAAGATCGGCACCGCGGGCGATTTATACGAAAGTCCGTCCCCTGCGGGGCCCTGCCAGAGGCCGAGCGCCTTGACGTAGTGGTCGAGTGCCACTTCGCGAGCCTGCCGGGCGAGGGCGGCCTGGGCGGCTTCGAGGAGTTCCCGGAACGTGACGAGATCCAGCGTGCCGAGGCCGGCGCTGAACACGTACGCGTTACCGCGGCGGTGCAGGTAGGTACCGGCTGCGCGGGCGGGGACCGCGGGTTCGAGCGCCCGCCGCAATGCCCCGATGTACTTCTGGATGATGTTGAGCGCGCTGGCGGGGGCGTCATCGGCCCAGATCAGGTCGATCAGTTCTCTCGTGCTGACCGGGTGGCCCGCTCGCGCCAGGAGCAGCGCCAACAGCTGCGCTTGCTGCCGGGGGCCGGCGTCCAGCTCGACGCCATCGCGCCACAGCCGCAACGGACCGAGGATCTGCAGGCGCAGCGAACCGGCGCCGGCCGGCGGACCTTCGCCGTCGGGCCGAACGGGATGGACTGGCCCAGTCACGTCTGTGGACTCCCGGATGGGCATGTAGATTTGTCCGTTTGCGACCCATTTCGGACCTCAACGTGCACCGAGTCTACTGGTCCAGGATTGGTGGTAGAAGGGTCGGCAGACGCGCCACCTCAAGCCGTACCGAACGAGTGTTTCGGAGAAGATTTCGTCACGCAGGTCACCGTCGCTGTCATCCCGCCCACGTCACGTTGAAGATCGTGATCAGCTTTTGGGCCTCGTCGACCTTGAAGTACATGATCCCGGCGTCGCCGAACGCCACTTCACCGGCAAGGCGCGCAAGATCTCCGCCGGGTCATCTCCAGCGGTGTGCGGTGGCTCGCAGTCATAGCTTCGAGGCTACCTCGTGGAGCCAGCCATAACCCCGCTTCGTTTGAGCATGGACGCGAGCGTCCGTGGGACTCATCCCCCAGAGCATCGCGCGTAGCTGCCCGTCGAGGGGTGCACTCAACGGAGCATCGTCCAGCAGCGCTTGATGCCCCTCATGGGTACGCCGATATAGCGCAAGCAAGGCCCGCTACGAGGGGCAGCAAAGTGTCTGCCGTATCAGGATCTGTACAGGATTGTCGGCAGATGCGAGGGTGGCGGGCATGCGCGCGATGGCGGTCAGCCCGGTCTTCGTGGGACGACACGAGGAACTTGCGACCCTGGCGGCTGAGGTGGCCAGAGTGCGGGCGGGACACGCTTGCTTCGTGCTTATCGGCGGCGAGGCGGGCATCGGGAAGACGCGGCTGGTCGACGAGGTGATCCGGCTGGCCGAGACGTCCGGCCTACGCACTCTCACCGGCCACTGTGTGGAGCTCGGCCCGGAAGGGCTGCCGCTGGCGCCGCTGGCCGAGGCGGTGCGGGCACTGATCCGGTCGGCTTCGCCGGAGCAGGTGGACGCATGGCTGGGGCCCGCCCGGGGCCCGTTGGCCCACGTGCTGCCCAGCTTGGAGCCGATCCCCGGCACGTCCGCCGATCGGGCCGCGCACCTTCCCGAACTGGTGCTGGGGATGATCGAACGGCTCAGCGCCGACCAGCCGCTGATGCTGGTGCTGGAAGACCTGCACTGGGCCGACCAGACCACCCTGAACCTGCTCACCTACCTGATCCGGACCCTGCGCGAGGCACCGGTGCTGATGGTGGGAACCTACCGGTCCGATGAGATCCACCGCAGGCATCCGCTGCGCCCGCTGCTGAGCGCGTGGGAGCGGATGCGCGAAGCACATCGACTGGAGCTGGCCAGGTTCCGCCGCGAGGAGGTCGCCGCCCAGGTCGCGGCCATCCTCGGCGGGCCCGCCGACCCCAGCACGCTCGACCTGGTGCTGGATCGTTCCGAGGGGAACGCCTTCCTGGTCGAGGAGATGGTCGAGGTTGTGCGCAACGGCGGTGGCGGTGCCTCAGGGGTGTCCCCAACGCTGCGCGATCTGCTGCTGATCCGCGCCGAGGCCCGTTCACCGGGGGCCCAGCGGTTAGTCCGGGCCGTGTCGGCAGCCGGGCGACAGGTGCCCGAGCGCCTCCTGGCGGCGGTGGCGGGAATGGAGCCGGCCGCGCTGTTCGAGGCGCTTCGCGAACTCGTGGAGAACCATCTGCTGCTGGTGGACGAGGGCGGCCAAGGCTACGCCTTCCGGCATGCCCTGGCCAGGGACGCGGTCTATCACGACATGCTGCCCGGCGAGAGGACCGGTTGGCACGTGGCGTACGCGCGGGCGCTGTCGGCCAAGCCCGATCTGGCCGACGATCAGGCGTCGGCGTCGCTGGCCCATCACTGGCTGGCCGCGCTGGACCTGCCCGCGGCGCTGCCCGCGCTGTTGTCGGCGGCCGAGGCGTCGGCGGCGTATGCGCCGGCCGAGCAGCTCATGCATCTGGAGCGGGCTCTGGAAATCTGGGCTCGGGTGCCGAACGCCCCCGAACTGACCAGTACCGACCTGATCGGGGTGCTGACGGACGCCGGGGATGCCGCTTACCGGGCCGGATCGGTGGACCGGTCACGCTCCCTGGTGGGCCAGGCGCTGGCCGAACTGGGCGAAAGCAGCTCGGTCTCCCGGCGGGCACTGCTCATGTGGCGCGTCGGGCGCACACTGCTCGACCTGGGACAGCATGACGAGAGCATCTCGATTCTGCGGGCGGCGCTCGACCTGCTGCCTGCCGAGCCTCCGGAGTACGCCCATGCCGCGCTGCTGACCGCGCTCGCCGCGACATACCTGCGCGATGGGTCCTTGCGGGAGGCCGCGGCCATCGCCGACCGCGCCGTGGCCGTGGCCATGGCGGTGGGTGCGCACACCGAGCAGGCCGAGGCCCTGATCACGCTGGGCTCGGTTCGGGCGTACCTCGGCGAGGACGAGGCCGGCCTCGACAGCCTGATGCAAGGAGTGCGGCTGGCAGAGCGGATCGGCGCGGTGGAGACGGCTCTGCGCGGCTGGATCAACTCCAGTGACGCGTTGGAGCTGTTCGGCCGCCACCAGGAGGCGATCGACAGCGCGAACGCGGGTCTGGAGCTGGCTCGACGTGCCGGCAGCGTCCGCACCTCCGGCGCTTACCTGGCCGGGAACATGATCGAGTCCATGGGAAACATGGGGCGCTGGCAAGAGGCACGGCAGGCGATCACGCAGGTGCTGCGCAGTGAGCCGGAAGGGGTTTTCTACGCAACGCTGCTCATAAGAGCGGCGCAGACCGCCGTGCTGAGCGGCCAGGGTGAGGAGGCCGCCCGGCTCTGTCGGCAAGCGGCGGCCATGGTGATCGACTCCAACGAGCCCCAGTTCCTGCATCCGCTGGCCGGCTATCTGGCTGAGGCGAAACGCCTGGCCGGCGACCTGGACGGCGCCACCGCCACGATCATGGAGGCGCTGCGGCACGTCGGCAGCACCCAGCTGGCACGCTTCTCCATGCCGCTCATCTGGCTGGGCATCAGGATCGGGGTCGACCGCGTGATCCTGGCTCGCGACAGGCGGGAGGCCGTCCCGTCCGCCGAGGTCGTCGAACAGCTGGTCGCGATGGCCGGCAAGTTTCCCGCGATCACCCCGGCCACCCGAGGGTACGCCCTGGCGATCACGGCCGAGCAGACCCGGCACCCCCAGGCCGGTCCTCCGTCCGGCCAGGAGTGGCGTGGCGCCGTCATGGCGTGGCGAGCCGCGGACGAACCGTACATGCTGGCCTACTGCCTGTTCCGGCTGGCGGAGCAGCAGTGCGCCACGGGTGATCGCGGCGAAGCGGTGCGGGCCGCGGCAGAGGCGTCCCGCCTGGCTGCGGGACTGGGCGCCGAGCCGCTGTCCAGCGAGATCGACGCCCTGGCCAGGCGGGCCCGGCTGGTGCTCACCGACAAGCCGCCCGCGGAGCCGGTGCCCGCCCCGGCGGATCCGATGGCGCAGTTCACCCTGACCGAACGCGAGCGCGAGGTTCTCGGCCTGATCGCCGCCGGGCGGTCCAACGCCCAGATAGCGACGGAGCTCTTCATCAGCCCAAAGACGGCCAGCGTGCACGTGTCCAACATCCTCGCCAAGCTGGGCGTGACCGGCCGGGTCGAGGCCGCCGCCCTGGTCCACCGCCTTGGAGGAGTCCAGCTCCCGGCCAGGGGCCCCTGAACCATTCGCGGCCAGGCACCCTGGTCACTGCGGCCCGCTGAGCCCTCTTCGGTGAAGGTGCGGTCGGCGATGTCGACCTCGGCGGTCAGCGAAGATCAAAAAAAGCCCCGGAACGAAAACCGTCCGGGGCGTTTTAGCTGGTCACTAATGTGGTCAGGGGCGGGGTCGAACCGCCGACCTACCGCTTTTCAGGCGGTCGCTCGTACCAACTGAGCTACCTGACCTCGACGACTTGCGTCGGGAGCGGTCCTGACGGGACTTGAACCCGCGACCTCCACCTTGACAGGGTGGCGAGCACTCCAAACTGCTCTACAGGACCTCTATGTCCGGAAGTTTGCGCTTCCGTGTTGTTCTGCTCGTCTAGCTTACCAGTTCCTAGGAGGTCTTCGACCTGCCTTTTTCCCTGGTAAACCAGTGCCCCCAACGGGATTCGAACCCGTGCCGCCGCCTTGAAAGGGCGGTGTCCTAGGCCGCTAGACGATGGGGGCTCAGGGGTTTCTCCCTGTTCCGTGCCGTCTTCCGTCGGAGACCTCTGAAGCATAGGGGACTTGAGCCCTTGTTGCCAAAGCGATCGGCGACGGCGTGCCACTGATCGTTCCCGATGGCGACGGGACGTTCCCTGGCTCTGGGAAAATTGTACGACCTGGCTCGGGCTCGATATGACGTTCACACTGGATCCACTGCTCCCCGAGGCCCCCGACGGTGATGTCGTCCCAGGCCTGGAGCCGATGAGTGTCTTTGCTGAAGTACAGAACTGACGCCTGATGGGGAGTCGGCTCGTCGTGTTCGAGGCCCCGCAGGCCCGCCGCGCCGGTGGAACCCTGGACGATCATCCGGGTTCCGGTGGAAAGGAGTTCGGTGGAGCGGGCGTGGGTGTGGCCGGCCAGCACAAGGGCCACCGAGCCGCTGAAACCACGGCCGACGGTGGGGTCGTGGACGGCCACGAGGTCGGCGGGGATGGTGTCGGGCGCGGAGGTTGAGCTGCTTCGTGGCCATTCGGGGGGCGAGAGCCGTACCGCGTGGGAACGGCCCAGGTTGGTGAGGGAGACGGGATCGGAGTCGACGTCTACGGATTTGTCGGGCGTGAAGCGGGGGTCGCCTACGCCGTAGATGCGTAGACCCTTGATTTCCGCGGAGGTTCCGTCGAGGACGACGGCGTTCTCCTGCTTGGCTACGGCTTCTTCGGTTTCGCGAGAGTCGTGATTGCCACGTACGTAGACGTATGGGACGCCGAGGCGGCCGATCTCTTCGACGAAACCGTTCTCGGCGGTGGTGCCGTGGTCGCTGATGTCGCCGGTGTCGATGATCATATTGATCTTGAATTGCTCCTTGAGGGAGCGGATCACGTTCCAGGACACGGGGTTGATGTGCAGGTCGGAGACATGCAGGACCCGGATGGTGTCGGGATCGGGCTCATAGATCGGGAGGGTTGAGCCTGCTTCGTAGAGTTGCGAGACGTTTGTCACGAGTTTGGCGAGCTGGCCGCGGTACTCAGAAAATTTTGTGACGATCGATTGGGCGTCTCCCACCAGAGATGGCACACCGGTGAGCAAACCGGTATACCTGGGCTCGGAGATCGAGCGGGGATTGAGGGTCAAAGCCGAGGTGACGCCCAGCGCGGCGACCGACAGGAGCGCGATGCCGCTGGTCCAGGCGGCCGCGGAGAGCTTGCGGAAGACGATCAGCCCGGTCAGGAATCCGGCCAGAACCGCGCAGATCACCGCTCGAATGATCAGCTTGCGGAGGCCGGCGATCAGGTCGGTCTCGATGGTCTGGGGCAGCCGATCGGCCCATCTCGGATTCTGCAGGATCTGCTGGGCCACGTCGGGATGAACGGCTTCGATACTGATGCCCAGCCGTATCGGACCGCTGTGGCTGTCGAATCGGAGCGTGCCAAGGGGGCGCACGTCGATCACTGTTTCGCCGCCCCAGGCGGGTTGCAGGGTCATGCCGATGTCGGCGGGACCGACGGCGGTCTGGGTGGACGCGCCGAAGGACAGCCCCAGCCAGGCGCCGGCCAGGGCAACCATGATGACCGCCAGGATCCGCGCCAGCCAGCCCTGGGCGAGGCGGCGGACGATGTTGGTGAGCTCCACGTCCTTCATGTCTACCCCGAAATCCGGGGCCAAGTAGATTTGGCACTGTGATCGAGGTCTCGCGGAACAGATTCGAGGAGCTCGTGTCCGAAGCGCTGGACACGATCCCGCCAGAGCTCGCCAAGGTGATGGACAACGTTGTCGTGGTCGTAGTAGACGATCCGCCCGAACAAGGACTTCTCGGGCTGTATACCGGCATTCCACTGACCGAACGCGGCGAGTGGTACTCGGGCATGCTACCCGACCGTATCGAGATCTACCGGAATCCCACTCTGGAGATCTGCGATACCGAGGAAGACGTGGTCGGAGAGGTGCAGATCACCGTCGTCCACGAGATCGCCCATCACTTCGGCATCGACGACGAGGCGCTGCACGAACTCGGATGGTAGTCGCGGGGTTGCAATTCGCGAGCGCGGTAGGCACTGTAGGTGACATACTGAACACGGTCTGTCAGGTGCAGTCCTGCAAGCTCAGCGGAGAGAAATGGCGGCCACCAAGCCCGACCGGCTACCGGGTCGGCACCGCCGTCCGCCCGAACGCCAGGCAACCTACGGCGAAGTCCTCGCGATCGGAGAATTCCGGGCGTTGTGGCTTGGGCAGGGAATGTCGCTCTTGGGCGACCAACTGGCCCAGGTCGCATTGGCCGTTCTTGTCTATAACCGTACCCAGTCGCCGCTGGCCACCGCGGCCGTCTACGCGCTGACGTACCTGCCGCCGATCATCGGTGGGCCGTTGCTCGCCGGGCTGGCGGACCGGTTCCCGCGCCGCCGCGTCATGCTCCTGTGCGACCTGCTGCGCGCCAGTCTTGTCGCCATCATGGCGATTCCGGGCACCCCGTTCCCGGTGCTCTGCGTGCTGGTGTTCCTGGTCGTGCTGCTCAGCGCGCCGTTCTCGGCCGCGCGGGCCGCGCTGCTCCCGGAGATCCTGGAAGGCGATCGGTACGTCATGGGTTCGGCCCTGCAGAACATGACGAACCAGGCGGTTCAGATGCTGGGCTTCGCCGCCGGCGGGGCGGTGATCGCCGGGCTGGGGCCGTACCGGGCGCTGGCGCTGGACTGTGCCACGTTCCTGGGATCGGCGCTGATCCTGGTCGCCGGGGTCCGGCGCCGCGCCGCGCCCACGCCGGAGGACGAGAACCGGCCGTCGATGTGGACGATGACCCGGGCGGGCGCCCAACTGGTCTTCGGCGACCGACGACTGCGAACGTTGGTGCTGTTCGCCTGGTTGTGCGGCTTCTATGTGCTTCCGGAGGGGATCGCCGTGCCGTACGCGGCGGAACTGGACGACGGCCGGTTACCCGTGCCCGTCATCGGCGGGCTACTGATGGCGGCGATGCCGACCGGGACCGTCCTTGGAGCGTTCCTGTTCAGCCGATTCGTCACGCCATCAGGGCGTTTGCGGGCCATGGGGTGGATGGCGATGCTGACCTGCGCGCCGCTGATCCTCTGCGCGATGCGGCCGCCGCTGGAGATCGTCCTGTTGCTATGGGTTCTGTCGGGTGTCGGTGGTGCGTACCAGCTCGCGGCCAATGCCGCGTTCGTGCAGTGCGTGCCCCCGGAGCGTCGGGGGCAGGCGTTCGGGCTGGTCCAGTCGGGCCTGCTGGCCGCACAGGGCGTCGGCATCCTGATCGGAGGCGCGCTCGCCCAGGAACTCGGCCCCGAGCCCGTGGTCGCACTGGCCGGAGCAGCCGGTCTGTCCGCCGCGGCCGTGCTGGCCATGACCTGGACCGAGTCCCGTACGGAGATCATCGCCAAGGTCCGGGCTGCTTAGAGCTTGTCGTCCGCCTTGGGCTGGCTGTAGGGGTGGTGGGCGTACGGGTCGTGGGGCATCGACGGCTGGTGCCGGTTCGTAGCCTTTGACCACTTGTCCTGGACCTTGGCCTGAGTGTCCTTCCAGACCGGGTTGTCCTTGTTGTTGTCGATCAGATTCTGGACGATCGACGCGTCCTTGTCCTGGTCCGGAATGAGCAGCCACGCCACCGCGTAGATGCCGACACCGAGGCCGCCGAAGAGCGACGCGATGGCCAGGCCGACCCGCAGGATGTTGGGGTCGATCCCGACGTAGTTGCCAACACCGGAGCAAACTCCGGCGATGACCTTACCGTCCTTGCGACGACGGAGCTGCTTGACCGAACCGTGGGGAGTCATCTCGTTCATGTCTTCAGACTGCCCTGCGATAAGGACTATGCACATCGGGATTGCCCCTGGTACAACCCCGATGATCCCCGGATACCCTGACCCCATGGACCTGCTGAACCTGGACGACCAGCTCACCTCCGAACAGCGCATGGTCCGGGACACGGCTCAGGGTTTCGTCAGGGAACACGTGCTGCCCGGAGTGGGCGACTGGTTCGAGAACGGGACGTTCCCCGCTTCGACGCTTGGGCCGGTGCTCGGGTCGCTGGGGATGCTCGGGATGCATTTGTCCGGGTACGGCTGCGCGGGTCTGGACGCTGTTTCGTACGGGGTCGCTTGCCGTGAACTCGAAGCCGGGGATTCCGGGTTGCGGTCGTTCGTGTCGGTTCAGGGGTCGCTGGCGATGTTCCCGATCTGGAAGTACGGGTCGGAGGAGCAGAAAGAGGAGTGGCTGCCGCGGATGGCCGCCGGCGAGGCGATCGGGTGCTTCGGGCTGACTGAGCCTGATCACGGATCGGATCCGGCGGGGATGCGTACGAATGCGAAACAGGACCCTTCGGGAGACTGGATCCTCAATGGCTCCAAGATGTGGATCACTAATGGCTCGATCGCCGATGTCGCCATCGTGTGGGCGCAGACGGATTCGGGAGTCCGGGGGTTCGTGGTTCCCACGTCGACGCCTGGGTTCAGCGCCCCTGAGATCCACCGCAAGCTGTCCCTAAGGGCTTCGGTCACGTCGTCGCTCTACTTCGACGACGTTCGCTTGCCTGCTTCGGCGGTTCTTCCTGGGGTCACCGGGTTGAAGGGGCCGCTCTCGTGTCTCTCGGAGGCGCGGTTCGGGATTCTGTGGGGTGTCGTGGGCGCCGGGCGCGCCTGTCTGGAATCCGCTATCGACTATGCGAAGAGTCGCGTGCAGTTCGGCAAGCCCATTGGGGGGTTCCAGCTCACTCAGGAGAAGCTCGCCTGGATGGCAGTCGGTCTCGGGCAGGCCGGGCTGACCGCGCTCCATCTCGGGCGGTTGAAGGACGCTGGGCAGCTCAGTCCTCGGCAGGTCAGCTTCGGCAAGCTCGCCAACGTTCGGGCGGCTCTGGACATTGCTCGACAGGCTCGGTCGATCTTGGGGGCGAATGGGGTGACCTTGGAGTATCCGGTCATCCGGCACATGAACAACCTGGAGTCGGTGCTGACCTACGAAGGCACCGAGGAGATTCACACGCTGGTTCTCGGAGAGGCGCTGACGGGTCTGCCTGCCTATCGGTGAGGCTTGCCGCTAGTCTGGATCACGGGGAAAGCCCGTCGCGGGACCGCTGCGACTCGCTGTACCCTGCAACACAAGGGGTGCTAGCTCAACGGCAGAGCTCCGGACTTTTAATCCGTAGGTTCAGGGTTCGAATCCCTGGCGCCCCACCACCTTTGACCCCATTTGACCTGCCGATTCCTCCCGATTTGGGACCTCGTTGTCGAGGCGAGATCGCAAGGTGTTGCTCGTTGGTTGCTCATGGGCACGGACTGGGCACGCGCCGTGCCGCCTGAAGATCGATAAGGGCAGCCCACGTCAAGTCAGACCCATCTGACGACCATAAGAACACCCCCGGAAGCGGCTCGCGGGTCTCGCTCTTCCCCGACCGGCTTGTTCACCGGCCAAGCCTCGGTCAATGCGCCGAGGCCGGGGGGAACTTCGTTCAGGATGGCAGCCGTTTTGACGGCCCCTTCCGGAACGGATCGCTGTGCTTGTTCGCGTCTTCATCGCCTCGGCTGCCCTTGCCGTGATGGTCACCGTGCCCGCCTCAGCCACCGGTCCCGCGCCGGGATGGGGCCATGCGACCACCGCTGGGAGTGTTCATGTATCAGAAGACCGCAACCACATCGTGGTGTGCGACAACAAGGCCGACAACCTGTACGTGGAGGCCGAGTACGCCACATCCATGCTCGGCACCTACACCGTGGCCGACTCCAACGGAGCCGCGTGGGGCTGCGGAGAAGACCGCACCTACATCAGCCACGTCGATGTGTTCAAGATGTGCACCGGCATCAGAGGCGTCACGCGGCGCTGCGAGGAATCGGTCTGGATCACCAGACGGTAGCCGCTCCAGCCTGTCCGTGCGCCGGTACCCGCCGACACTCGCGGTCCAATGGACGCGGGCCCGCCCCGGCTTCGAGGCGGGCCCACGTCGGGAACCCGGGCTCAGCCTCGATTGATCACCTGTTCTGGCGATCGGATCGAAGTCTGAACTCCGTCTGAACTGGGCCGGTCCCGAGTTATCCGCGGGGAGGGGCCGGTGAGGAGGGAATGGCCAGGAGGGCTGCCGTCGACTCGGCGGCAGCCGCGGCGACCTCCGGATAGACGCTGGTGTAGGTGTCGCGGGTGAAGGTCGAGGAAACGTGGCCGAGCGTCTCCTGCACAATCTTCAACTCCACTCCGGCGGCGAGCATGAGGGACGCCGCGCCGTGCCGCAGGTCGTGCAACCTTACGGGTGGGAGCTGGGCTTCGAAGGCCAGCCAGTAGAACTGGTCGGTGACGTGCTGCGGATGCAGCGGCCGGCCGAGCTCATCGGTGAAGACGAACCCGCTGTCGGTCCAGTCGTCGCCCGCGGCGAGGCGTTCCTCGGCCTGCCTGGCGCGGTGTTTCTTGAGAAGTTTCATCGTTTCGGTGTCGACGGCGATGACGCGGTCGCTGGCGTCGGTCTTCGGCTTGCCCTGGACGGGCTGCCAGCCGAGTTGGGTGATCTGCCAATGCACGCCGATCGTTGCTCCCGAGAAGTTGACGTCCGGCCAGCGCAGGCCCACTGCTTCGCCACGACGCAATCCCCGCAGAGCGATCAGCCGGTACAGCACGTGCAAGCGGTGGCGGCGGGCGCGGGCCAGGAACGCCGAGGTGTGGGCCGGTGTCCACACCATGACCGGCGACGGGCGCGGGACAGAGATGAAGAAGCCGATCACATCCACCCGGGCCTTGATCCGGCGCGCGGCCTCGGTACGGGCCGAATAGTCGGCCCGCCATTGGGTCACCCGCTCCTCGGTCCACACCACGGGTTTGGGCCGGGCTGCGGGTGGGAGTTCGACGACGGCGGCGGGGTTGAAGTCCAGCAGCCGGTCTTGCCGGATGGCGATGTTTAGCGCGTGCCGCAGTGTGGCGCGGATGCGGTGCATCGTGGGAGGCCCGACCGGCCGCCGGTATCTCACCTTCGCGACGCGTTCCGGGTCGCCGCTGGCGCGCTCGACCGCGATGATGTCGTTGAACTCCTCGATGGCGTCGAACATGCCCGCGATGTCGGAGACACGCAGGCGATCCAGCCGGACTTCTCCCAGGTACGGGGTGAGGTAGAGGCGGACGTGGGAGGCGTAACCGGCGCGGGTGGTGGCTTCGATGCGGCGTTTGCGGGCCAGGAACTCCTGCAGCCATTCGGCGACGGTGATCTGCCGGTTGAGGTCTTGGCAGGTGCGGACCTTGCGCCGTACCTCCTCGGTGTCGGGCAGTTTCCTGGTGTCTTTCACTACCGACAGCATCAGGTCGGTGATCTTCCGTTTCGCCTGGGGGTCGTCGTCCAGGGCCAGCAGGCCGCGGGCGTGGTCGAGTTCGTTCTCGGCCTCTTCAAGGGTGTCGAATCCGCTACGCCGGAGCGGGTTGCGTCGCCTGCCGTCGGCGTGCGCGGGCAGCTCCAGCTGGTAAGCCCATTTGCCGTGGGTGCTGTTCCATCGTTCGCCGCTGCGACCGGGTCGGCGCAGTTTCGGGCAGCTGGTGCCGAGGCGTTTTCCTTGCTCGTCGCGGCAGGTGCAGGTCTTGTAGGTGGTTCCGTTGGCCACCGGGGGTCATCCCTTCTCATCATGCTCTTGGCCGCGACGGGCTTCGTCGTCGGCGTATCCGAGCAGCGCCCGCACCCCACGGACGGGGACCATGTAACGGCCGCCGATACGCAGCACCCGGCAAGGGAACTGGCCGGTCTGGGCCAGCCGGTAAGCCTTGGTACGGCCCATGCCGAGCAGCCGACCGGCGGTCACCACATCGATCACCTCCGCCTGCACCGCGTCAGCGTTGCCGAGATCGTGCGGCGTCTTTGGTGTCGCCGGTGTGGCCTGTGTCTTCGGTGTTTCCGTCATCACTGATCACCTCCATAGGAAAGGCCGTTCACGTAACCAGGCCCCGGCCCGGTTGGGGTCGGCGCGGCGACGTTCACGGGATGGGTGTGACGGCCAGTTGGCGGGCGCTGCGCCCCCGGACCGGCCCATCGGAATGCCGATTGGGTTCGCTGGCCAGCCGCGTGGCGTACGGTCGGACACAGCGGCCCACGGCGTGCGATGGCACCGGTTCGGAGGCGGGGGTATCGACGCCCGCCTCCGGCCCTGGCGTCAAGCAAAATCCGCTGGTCACAACGGCCACGACGCGCGTGACGGTTGCCCCCTGACGGGGCTACCGCGCCCCGTCCGGGAGATCCCCGGCCTCGGCTGGAGGCTTGCGGAAGATCAGTAGGTCCTCGTGTGCCGTGGCGTGGATCGGCAAGCCGCGCGCCTGGCCCTTTCGGGCCTCGTGAAGCTGGAAGAAGGAGGCCCGGTTCAGCAGCCGGTTTTCTCCTAGCCCACACAGCAGGCACACGACCCGATCCGCCAGCGATAGCCCTGCCTGCCGGGCGACCTGCTGGACCTGGCCCGGCAGGTCGATCAGCTCACCGCGATCGCGGTACGGACGCACGGTGATCGCCGCCACCCCGCCGGGCCGCAGCAGCTGAACGCAGCCGGACAGGATGCGGCCGAACCCCTCCAGCAGGTCGGGCAGGCTCTGATGGGCCAGGTTGGCCCGGTCGCGCGAATAGCGGTGATTCCATTTGTGAACCCCAGGCTGGCCGCTGTCGCGGCTGGAGCGGACGTGGCCGTGAGTGGCAGCACCATACGGAGGTGAAGTGAGAACCAGCGCCGCCTGCCCGGCCACCTCAGGGAGCAGCGCGGTGACGGCTCGGGCGTCTCCGATGACGACCCGGCCCGAACCCGGCGCGCCCTGGCGGCGCGCGTGAGCCAGATTGGCAAGCGCCAGTTCGCCCCACCGCTGCTCGAACTCCACACCGATCCCGCGCCGCCCGAGGTGGGCGGCTTCGACCAGGGTGGTGCCGATCCCGCACATGGGGTCGACGACAAGGTCGCCGGACGCGCTGTAGGTGTCGATTACCGTGGCGGCGATGGCGGGCAGCATCTTGGCCGGGTGCTTCATCGAGTCCGCCAGGTAGCGGCCCTTGCGCTGGTGACGGGACTGCTGCTGGCCCGTCGCCCAGACCGACATCGTCGACTCCGCTGTGGACTCCGCCGTGGCGTTCATCGGGACCCCTTCCCGTTCCGCCGGACGGGCACGTCCTCTCCTGGAGGGTCAGGCGGGCCGGCCGGGGCGAGCTTGACGAAGATGAGCAGGTCGGAGTGAACGCGGGTGCTGGCGGGAAGCGCTCGGCATTCCGAAAGTTCTCTCTCATCCGAGAGTGCTGCCGTCGGCGTGGGCGCCGTCGCTTCACCTCGCGCGGGGACGTGCAGAACGATGATGTGCTGCAGGTAGGTCAGCCCCGCCTGCTTGGCCTGCGAGATGATCCGCGGAACCGGGTCATCGACCTGGCCATTCCCTTGGTACAGGCCGGTGACCACCGCCAGGTACCCGCCTGGCTTCAGCAACTCCGTGGCCAGGCCGACACCTCGGTGGCTCACCCCCAAGTCCGCCGCCTCGGCGACAGCGTTGAACGAAGGGCTGACTCGGCACAACTGTCTGAGAAGGACAAGTGCCGCCGTGCCGCGCCGCGTTTTTACGAGCGGATCTGTGCTTGTCGGCCGTGGACGCGCGACACGGAGATCGACGGCTCGTAGGGCCTGGACGCTGTGCGCGCGCGTCAAGGCCCTCCAGGCCACGTCGGCCAGGCGGGTATCGGCGAACGTGGCGGTGATGGGACACCCCATGGACAGGGCACTGGAAGCGAAGTGAGGGTCGGTGGCGTTGAGGTCGACCACCGACTCACCCAGCCGTGTGCAGGCCGACAGCAGGTGCCGCGACAGTGCGCTGGTCACGGGGAAGCAGCAGCCGTTTCCGCAGACGGGCGTGGACTGGCTGCCGGAGGTGGCCAGCCACACACTCAACGGAAGACGGCGCCGTACCACGTCCTCAGCCGCGCGAACCTCGGCTGCCTCCCTCGCGCCGGAGGGATCGACGGGCCAGGAGTCTCTAGCGAGCGGATGGTGGGCGAGCGGGAAAGAATGTGTGGTCACGATGTTGTGGCCCGATCACCGGGTCACCGGTCCCTGTCACCCCTCCAAATACCTGCCGCGAGGCACCGGGTGGGACAGGCCGTCAGGCAAAGGCTCGATCATGCCTGCTTGTCCCTCACCGTGTCACACGGCCCACCTTCCTGCCGTTTCCGCAGGTCAAACGCTTCTCGTACATTCGGCGGACAGAGTTCGTCGAGCCTGAACGGGACCCTGTCTCCTGCCAGTTGTTCGGCTCACGCCTCATCCTCGTGCCCAGTGCGGCGTGGGCGACCGAGGCTCGGCCCGCTGGCGCGCGACGAATCGCCACCAACGCCAAGGGCCCGCACCGTATGGCGCGGGCCCCCGGGTCTTCCCTGGGTGTAACAGCTCAGAGGTCAGCCTCCGGCACACGGATTGGCGGCGGGAGCGGCGGCAACAGCCCGGACGGAAGGGGCGGCAGTTGGGACGACGTCTGTCCGGGGAGGAAAGGCCAAAAGGGCCCGGGGTTTTTGGAGGGGAATCTCGCGATGTGCCCGTCCGTGGCGATCTTCGTGCCCGCGCTGTTGAACATGTCGGTGGCGATGGCGACCGGTCGGTCGTTGAGCGGTCCGTCCTTGGTGATGGGCACCCGGAACTTGTGATCCGTAATCTTTGGAGTGCACTTCACCGTGGCCTTCGCTCCGCCTGATGGTGCGGGCTGTCCGGCGCCGGTCACGGTCTGGGAGACGAGGATGTCCAGGGTGACGGTGTCGTCGGAGGTGCAGCGAATCGACCCGGTCACCTCGACCTCGTTCGGGCCGAGCTTGGAGATCGCGTACGCCTTGAACGAGCCGCTGGATGTCGGGTCGGCGGCCAGAGCCGGTGCCGTGGTGGTCAGGGTGGATAGAGGTAGCGCGGCGAGGGCCGCGAGTGTCATCAAACGCATGAGCAGAGGGTATTTGGATAGTCACTCAGAGTGGAAGCATTGAAGGCCCTCCATTGCGGGCCCGTGTCACCAGCGCCGCCCCGTGGCAACCCTTCAGCACGTGAGCAAATGATCAGCGATTCGCATCACTTCACGTACAGATCAGGAGCGCTGCATAACGGCCAAATGGACATAAGTTGGCCCAAGGTAATTCGAGTGATGCGGGAAGACCATCTGACCCCACCACCCGACGAACCAGGCATACCCGGAGAACCGTGCCCGCCCAATCCGGCGTCTCCGGAGAATCTCAGCCCGTCAAGCAGCGTTCCGGCTGGGCGACTGGATCAACCCTTGTTCGCCTGACGGCCGGGGCGGTTCCCGGCAGATCTGGGATCAGCGACGAACGCGTTTCCGTAATCTTGACTTGATTGCCCAGGCCGGAACTGTTTCCGCAGCTCACGCCCAGTTCCGTAGAGCTGCTGCGCACGGCCGTCGTCGCGGAGTATCCCGCCTCGGGCTCTTCCTGAGCCCGTTTCCGCAGGTGATCGAAGGTGCCGGAGCATCGCCCGATCATCAGCGGAGTTTTGCCCGGTCCGATGTCCGTCCGGAAGTTGTCCGGTTCCTGTCCGGGGGCTCTGGCGGCATGAGCAGCGTCCGAACCGACCACCCCTTTCGGGAGCTGCAATGTCTCACGCCCTCACCGCAACCGACTCCGTGACCGCCTCCGGGAACGACACCCGGACCAGCGTGGACTCCGACACCGTTCCGCCCGTCCCGTTCCGGCCGTCCAGCTCACTGCCTCTGGATGTCGCCCAGCACGCGTTCGACCTCCTGATGGCCGGCCCCGAGCCGCTTTCCATTGACGGAGCCGAACTCGGGGTCGGGCTCCCCGCCCGGCTCATCCCGTTGCATGAGCTGCGAGCGATCCTGCTGCACCCCGCATGCTCCCGCACCACGCGGGACGAGGTATGGCGGCATCTGATCTGTCAGGCTCGCACTCATCGCAAGGCGTGGATGGTCGCCGCCGTCGCTCTCGCGTTGCCGATGCTGCACCGGCTCACCAAAAGCCTCACCAGCAAGATCACCGCCGATCGGGAAGACCTGGAAGCCGACGTGCTGGCCTGCTACATGGAAGCCGTCGTCCGGGTCAACCTGACCTGGTCCCATCCCGTGCTGCGGCTGTCCCGCCTCACCCAGTTCGCCGTCCTGCGCGCCCACGCCACCCAGCAGCCCGAACTGCTGACGGTTCCCGAACTCGGCGAGGGCGAGCAGGCGCTGTCCTACCCGGCCGGCCATGCCGACCTGCTGCTCGCCGGGGCGGTCGCATCCGGTGTCATCACCGCCGAGGAAGCCGAACTCATCGGGCTGACCCGGCTGGAGAACATCCCCCTCAGCACCTACTGCCGCAGCCGCGGCCTGCTCTACTGCACCATCCTCAAGCGCCGCCAGCGCGCGGAGGCCGCCCTCTACCAGGCGCTCATGGACGGCGACCTGGGCGACCTTTCCACCGTCCGGTAGACCACCTCCAGACGGACCAGGTGCCATCCGGCGCGTCATAAACCAGCAAAATCCGCTGGTTCCGATGTCCGAACTCGGCCCTTCGGCCTGGTCTTTGTCTCAGTGAAGGCAGCGCGGACGGCATCAGCTACAGCGCGGGTCACACCACGCCACCGGTCCCTGTCACACCGGTCCGCCCGCATGTTTCCCGCCGCGAAGGAGGAGGCCCACCCAGACCCACGCCGGGCTGGTGCCTCCGCGCTGCCTCGGACACCGGAAGAACACACGCATGGGAGGCAGCAAGTGAAAACGAGCGGACCCGGTTCGCCCGCACGCGAACCACGAGCGGTCGCGACGCGGACTTCTCGGCGCAAGGTCTTCCTAGCGGCCGTAGTGATCGCAGGCGGGCTTACCTTCGGCGTTCTGGTCCAACTCCTCATCACCCACGCCGCCAACGCCTGGGCGCAGGCAGCGGCCGAGGTGCTGGCCACGCCGTCCTCGCTCAACGAGGTCATCAACAACCTCCGCAACGTGGTCATCGGCTTGCTCGTCGCGCTGGCCACGCTCTTCCTGACCGTGGGCGGCGTCAGATACATGGCGTCCGCGGGTGACCCCGGGGAAGCCGAAGCCGCCAAGAAGTGCGTCCGAAACGCCGCCATCGGCTACGGCCTGGCCGTCCTGGCACCACTTCTGGTGGAGATCCTCAAGGGGATCGTCGGTGCCTGACATGGCCCCCGCGCGACGTCGGTCCCCGCCACACCGCCTGATCGCGGCCGGGGTCGCGGCCACACTCACGACAGCCATGCTCACGACGGGCATCGTCGTACTGGGCGCGGCCAACAGCCCAGCCGTGGCCAGTCCGGGTCCGTCACCGACGCCCTCGCTGTCATCACCCGCACCATCACCGCAGGTGAGCTCGATCGCCCCGCCACCCGCTCCGGATGGGTGCGGCTGGATGGACGTCGGCTGCACGATCAACCGTGCGGTGAACGGATGGTTCACCAGCCTGGTCACCGACGCGATCAATCCCGCCTTCGTCATGGTCGGGCAGACCCTGCTGTCCACCCCGCCACCGTCGATGCTGGCCCGCATCCAGGAGCTTTCCGGTCACGTCCAGACCCTCGCCAACACGCTGCTGGTGCTGTTTGTCCTGGCCGGAGGCGTCATCATCATGGCGCACGGCACCCTGCAAACCTCGACCACGATCAAAGAAGTCCTTCCTCGCCTGGGCGTGGCGGCTGTCCTGATCAACAGCTCGTTCGCTCTCTGCGAGTACGCCATCCAGCTGGCCAACGCCCTCGTCGGTGCGCTGCTCGGCGAGGGGGTGGACGGGAATCGGGCCGGGAACCTGATCGCGGGCAAGGTCGCCGATCTCCTGGGCGACCAGCAGACCGTGTTCTTGTTCCTGGTCCTGTTGATCGGCGTGGCCGTACTGCTGGGCGTCATCCTGGCCTTCATCGCGGTCATCCGCGTCGCCCTGCTGATGTTCCTCATCGTGGCCGCGCCGCTCGCGCTGCTCTGCCACGGGCTGCCGCAAACGCAAGGAGTGGCGCGCCTGTGGTGGCGCTGCTTCACCGGTGTCCTCGCCATCCAGGTGCTCCAGGCCTTGGCGTTGGTCCTGGCCTTCAAGACCCTCCTCACCGATGCCAGGGAAGCGTTCCCGGACGCCGGCGACGGTAGCGGCCTGGTAGTGGCGGGACAGTCGACAGTGAGCCGGGCACTCGACGCCTTGATCCTGATCGGGATCTTGTTCGTGCTGGTCAAGATTCCCCGCTGGGTGGCGCGCACCATCTGGCAGCAAGCCCAGCCCAGCCTGCTCAAACGCGTCGTGAAAGCGGTGATCGTCTACAAGACGATGGGGGCGCTCGGCTCCGCCATGGGCAAAGCCCGCAGCGCGGCGACCGCCAGCCGTGCAACCCGCCGAGGATCTGCCGCACGGAGCGCACCCCCACGCAGCCACCGACCACCCCAAACCCCGGCAACCTCAGCACGCCAAGGGGCTCCGCCAGGAGGTCATTCCGTGAAGCACGCTCCCACTACGCAAGGCCCGCAACAGCTCGCCCTGCCCTTTGAGGTACGGCCCGCGAGACCGGCCAAACCCTCGACCTCTGCGTCCTCGCCGTCGGAGGCAGCCCGCCGTGGCCGCCAGCTGGCGATGCCGTTCCCCGTGACGCGAATCCCGGCCACATCCCTACCTGCCACCCCGCCCCCGCCCCCTACCGGACCGTGGATCCGACCCCGGCCGCCATGGGTGCAGGACCGCCTTCCCGGCATGCCGACCAGGGCGCCCAGGCCCGGCCAGCTCCGGCTGCGCCTGGATCCGCCTCCCCGCCGGCAACCCAGAACCCGCCAACCGAGAAAGGGCAGCGAGTGAACTCGGGCTCGCCTATCCCTGAACGCTGAGGAGCGCCCGTGCCAGATGACGACCCCTTGATCACGCGCATTCCCGCCGACGTCGACCAGCCCGACAAGATCGCCTTTGGGCTCACCGTCCGGCAGCTGGTCATCGTCGCCCTGACCGGTGGCCTGGCGGCCGGGATCTACTACCTGTTTCACAACGTGCTCCCCGTACTGATCCTGGCCGCGCTTCTCCTGCCCGTCATCGCCGTCGGAACCGCACTCGCTCTCGGACGACGTGACGGGCTGAGCCTGGATCAGTTCGCCGTCGCGGCCTGGGTGTTCGCACGTTCATCAAAGCGGCTGGTGACCGCACCGGAGGGAGTCGCCGAACCGCCCAGGTGGTGCCGCCTGCGGGGAAAGCTGCCTGCTCCGCTGCGGCTGCCGGTCCGTGCCATCCGTACCGACGGAGCTCTGGAACTGAGCGAAGGCGTCGCGGTGCTGGTGGAAACCTCCACCCTTTCCTTTCATCTGCGCACCCCTGGCGAACAGAACGCGCTGGTCGGCGCCTTCGGCAGATGGCTGAACTCCCTCGACGCGCCGGTCCAGATCCTGGTCCGAGCCAAGCCGATCGACCTCGGCCATCTCATCGACGGGACCGCGAGGCACGCCGAGGACCTGCCCCATCCAGCCTTGACCCACGCCGCGGCGGAGCACATCGAGTTCCTGCACCACCTGGGCGCTACCACTGACCTGCTCGCCCGGCAGGTGCTCATCGTTCTCCGCGAACACCAACCGGCGAACGGACGCCGGGCCGTACGGCGCGATGCCTGCGCTGCCGTCGTTCTGCGGCGTGCCGCCGAAACCGAGCACATCCTCGCGGCGCTCGGCCTCACCACGCGCGTCCTGGACGCCTCGGCAGCTCATCGAATCTTGACCGAATGCCTTGATCCAGGCGGCTGGCATCCCTTCACCGCCGCCCGCCCCGACGAACTGATCACCAGCAGTGAGGCATGCCCTTGAAATCACCACGGATATCCCGAGTGCGGTTCCGGCGGCGTGAACGTGGATCCGAGTTCAGCACGGTCGCCCACCCGGGTGCGCTGGAGGTCGGGGCACGTTCGGTGACCCTTCCCAACGGGATCACCGCCTCCTTCGCCGTGGTCGGCTACCCGCGTGAGGTCGGCGCGGGCTGGCTTGAACCCTTGCTCACCTATCCCGGCCGCTTGGACGTGTCCCTGCACGTGGAGCCCATCCCACAAGCCGTGGCGGCAAAGCAATTGCGTCGTCAGCTGGCCCGCCTGGAATCAGCCAGCCGCGCCGACGCCGAAAAGGGCCACCTACAGGACTTCTCGACCGAGGCGGCTGCCGACGACGCCACCGATCTGGCCGCCAGCCTCGCCCGAGGCCACGGCCGCCTGTTCAAAACCGGTCTCTATCTCACTCTTCACGCATCCGACCAGGAGCAACTCATCGCAGAAGCGGAACGGGTGCAGGCGCTGGCCTCCTCGCTCCTGCTCGACACCCAACCCACAACCTTCCGCGCCCTCCAGGGCTGGACCACCTGCCTGCCGCTGGCCAGCGACACGTTGCGCATCACCCGCAGCTTCGACACCACCGCCCTCGCCGCGGCCTTTCCCTTCACCTCACCCGACCTCGCCGCCCCAGTCGGAGAAACAGCGGTGCTGTACGGGCTGAACGCGGCCAGCTCCGGGGTCGTGGTGTGGGATCGGTACGCCCAGGACAATCACAACTCGGTGGTGCTGGCCCGTTCCGGTGCCGGCAAGAGCTTCTTCACCAAACTCGAAGCTCTGCGCCTGCTCTATCAAGGCGTGGAAGTCGCCATCGTCGACCCCGAGGACGAGTACGCCCGCCTGGCCCGAGCCGTCGGAGGAACGCACCTCAGACTCGGCGCCTCCGGCGTGCGATGGAACCCCCTCGATCTGCCCGCCAACCAGGGCGGCGACGTGCTGACGCGCCGTGCGCTGTTCCTGCAGACCCTCGTCGCAACCATGCTCGGCAGCCCCCTCACCGGACACGCGCGGGCGGCTTTGGACGCGGCGGTCTCCTCCGCCTACCAGGCGGCGGGCATCACCCACGACCCGTCCACATGGTCACGGCCCGCGCCGTTGCTGGCTGACCTGGTCGAAGCCTTGGACGCCGGTGAGCACGGGCGAGAACTGGCCAGCCAGCTCATGCCGTACGTGACCGGCTCTTACCGCGAAATCTTCGATGGGCCGACCTCGACCACCCCGACCGGGCATTTGATCGTCTTTTCGCTTCGGGACCTGCCCGAAGAGCTGAAGGCCGTCGGCACCTTGCTCGCCCTGGACGCCATCTGGCGCCGGGTGGCCAATCCGCGTGACCGCAGAAAGCGGCTTGTCGTAGTCGATGAAGCCTGGCTGCTGATGAAAGAGCCCGAGGGCGCGCGGTTCCTCTACCGGATGGCCAAAGCGGCCCGCAAGCACTGGGCCGGACTGACGGTCGTCACCCAGGACGCGGCCGACCTGCTCGGGTCCGAACTCGGTCAGGCCATCGTCGCCAACGCCGCGAGCCAGATCCTGCTGCGCCAGGCACCGCAGGCAATCCACACGATCGGCGACGCCTTCGATCTGACCGAAGGGGAACGGCAGTTCCTCCTCACCGCCGAGCGGGGTCAAGCCCTGCTGATAGCCGGTCCAGCGAGCCGCGCCGCCTTTCACGTCATCGCGTCTCCCCGTGAAACCTCGCTCATCACGACCGATCCAGCCGAACTCGCCGAACTGGACCGCTATGACCCCTCCGCTCCTGTGCTGAGCCTCGAAACCCCTGACCGCAGCGGAGACGACGAAATGGATCCGCTGTGACCATCAGTCCTTCACCCGGGCCCTGCCTGCTGTGCGACCTCGACGGAGACGACGTTCAGACCGTCTTGGACTTCCTACGCACCCTGCCCACCCGGCTCCCGGAACTCCTGGTCGGGCAAGCGCCGCGTATCGCGATCTCCGTCACGGTGCTCCTATCGGCGCTCGCTCTCGTTCGCTACCTGCTCGGCTGGATCAGGCACGCCAACCTCACGCCCGGCGCGCGGATCATCGAGATCTCGTCCCCACCGAGCAGCGATCCCGCCGGGGCGGCTGTGCTGTGGAGCCAGCTCGTCGGCCTGCTCAGTCCCGCCTGGAAACGGTTCTTCATCGGCCAATCCCACCTGGCATGGGAGTACTTGGGCGACGAGTCGGGAGTGCGAATTCGCCTTTGGGTATCCGGGACCGTCCCCGCAGGCACTGTCGAGAAGGCTGTTCATGCCGCCTGGCCAGGAGCGACCACCTCGACGAAGCCAGCTGACCAGCCGTTCGGCGGGTCCGCGCGGGCGACAGGCGGGCGGCTGGTCCTGGGCCGGGCCGAGCACTACCCCCTGAAGGCTGACCATTCCAATGACCCGGTGCGTTCCCTCCTCGCCGCGATGAACGGACTGCGCGACAGCCAGCAGGCGATCGTCCAGATCCTGGCGAGGCCCATCACCGGGAGGCGACTTCGGCACGCCTATCGAGCCGCCGCCGTGCTGCGCGGCGCGCCATCCGGCAAC
This sequence comes from Acrocarpospora corrugata, assembly GCF_009687845.1. Lineage (GTDB taxonomy): Bacteria > Actinomycetota > Actinomycetes > Streptosporangiales > Streptosporangiaceae > Acrocarpospora > Acrocarpospora corrugata. Next base: position 22,091 of record NZ_BLAD01000055.1, on the reverse strand, counting down.
GCGCTGGGCCAAGCCCTTGATGAACTCGTACTGGCCCCCGGTCATTCACGCCCCGGCGAGTTGGCCCGGATGTTCCCCGAGCGGGCCGAGCAAGTACGCGCCATCCTGGCCAAGACGAGCCAGCCTCGCTACGCGGTCACCATCCGATACGCGGTCGCCGTCCTCAACGAGGACGAACTGCCCGGCCAGAGTAGAGACAGCTGGCTACGCGCGCAGGCGCACACCGTGGCCGGCGTCTTCGCCTTGTACACCTCCGGCCACCAGTACCTGCGGCGCGCCCGGCTCGTCCGTCTGCTCCGGTCCATCGCCTCTCGCCGCCTAGATTCGGGGTACCTGCTGTCGATCGGCGAGCTGGCCGCGCTGGCGCACCTGCCCTGGGACGCCGACGCGCCCGGAATCGTACGCGCGGGTGCCCGCCCCATCGCGCCATCACCCGCCGTACCCCGTACCGCCGTGAACGGCCCTGTGCGGGTCCTAGGGGACACCGACAGCGGGCCGTCGCGTCCGGTCGCGCTGCCCGTCGCCGACGGGCGGCAACACACCCACATCATCGGCGGTACCGGCGTCGGGAAATCGACGCTCCTGGCCAACCTGGTGCTGGCCGACGCCCACGCAGGCCGGGGCGCCCTCGTGATCGATCCCAAAGGGGATCTCATCCGCGACATCATGGCCCGGCTGCCCGAACGCGCAGTCCGCAAGACGGCGGTCTTCGACCCGCAGGCCCCCGGCCGCCCGCCCTCGATCAACGTCCTCGCGGGCGGCGATCCCGCCTTCGCCGTCGACTCCCTGGTCACCATCTTTCACCGGTGCTTCGCCTCCGCCTGGGGACCGCGGGTGGACGACCTGCTCCGGTCCACCTGCCTGACCCTGACGAAGGTGCTCGGCCCCCGCGCCACCCTCGGCGAGGTGCCCCGGCTGCTGACCGACTCGGCCTTCCGCTCTCGCATCACGGCCCAACTGGACGATGAACTCCTGGCCGGGTTCTGGGACTCCTATCACTCCCTCACCCCAGCCGGACAGGCCTCCGTCATCGGGCCGGTGATGAACAAGCTGCGCGCCGTACTGCTCAGACCCTTCATCCGGCAAGCTCTGGCCAGCCCGCGCACCACGGTTCCCATCGGACAGGTCCTGAGCGACGGCGGATTGATCCTCGCCCGCCTGCCCAAAGGTGTTCTCGGTGATGACGCGGCCCGGCTGTTCGGTTCCATCCTGCTCGCGCACACCTGGCAGGCCGCGACCCGGCGTGCCCGCCTCGCCGAACAGGAACGACCTGATGCCGCCCTGGTCATCGACGAATGCCACAACTTCCTGAACCTGCCCGGCCACATCAACGACGTCCTGGCCGAGGCGCGCGGATACCGCCTCTCACTGGTCCTGGCCCACCAGCATCTGGACCAGCTTCCCGCCGACCTCCGCGAAGCGCTGTCCGCCGACGCCCGGAACAAGATCTATTTCGCGTCCTCACCGAAGGACGCCTCCGACCTCAAACACCACACCGCGCCGTTGATCACACCGCACGACCTCACACACCTCGGCGCCTATCAAGCCGTCGCCCGCCTGGTGGTCGATGGCCAGCAGACGCCCGCCTTCACCCTCCGAACCCGTCCGCTGCCACCCATCACACCCGGCCGTGAGCAAGCCGTCAGAGAGGCGTCCCGTGAACGATTTGGCAGCCCTGACCTGGCCGAACCCACGCCAACCAGACGGCGCCCACGCAGGAAGGGCCTCTCGGACCCGCGCACCTCCACCTGAAGTTCACGACGACGCCGACCATGATCACTCTCGTTTTCGGAGGACCTGTGCCCATGTCCCGTATCCCGCTCGGCCTGCCCCGATTCGACGCCACCGCCATGGCCGAACTCGCCGCACGTCTCACCCCGCGCGACTACGACATCCTCACCTTCCTGTACGAGCACCGCGTCCTGACCACCCACCAGATCCAGCGAATCTTCTTCACCCTCCCCCAGCCCACCCGGCGCCGCCTGGGAGTCCTGCACAAGCTGCACACCATCACCCGCTTCCGGCCCTGGACTCCCTACGGCGGCTCCGCACCGCACCACTGGGTTCTCGGCCGTACGGGAGCTGAACTGCTGGCCCTCAAGGCGGACACCACGGTCAAGGAACTCGGTTACCACCCGGACCTGGCCATGGCCATCTCGGTTTCCACCAAGGCCGCGCACCAGGTGGGCGTCAACGACTTCTTCGCCGACCTCCACCACCATGCCCGCCACAGCGACGGCAGCGCCGAGGTCAGGCAGTGGTGGGCGGAACGCCGCTGCGCCAAGCTCTGGGGCGACCTCGCCCGGCCCGACGCCTATGGGCGCTGGTGGGAGAAGGGCAAGGAAATCGACTTCTTCCTCGAATACGACACGGGGAGCGAAGCGCTCGCCAAGGTCACCGCGAAGCTGCCCGGTTACGCCAGCCTCGCCGAGGCGACCGGCATCATGACGCCCGTCCTCCTGTGGCTGCCCAGCCGAGCCAGGGAAGCCAACCTGCGCAAGCTCCTCGTCCACACCGAGATTCCGGTTGCCACCGCCGTCCACACCGGTCTGGACCACGGGCCAGCCGGAGCAATCTGGCTCCCGATCGGCGAAGAGCAGCCCCGGCTCCGGCTGGCCGAACTCGCCGACGCCTGGCCACAGCTGACACGCCCCGGCCAGGACGAATTCACCGCCTGACCGGTGACTGGCCCAACCTCGGCAGAAAGAGGTGCCACAAGATGAAGTCGGCCGCGGCCGGCGCCGTTCTCCTGCTGCTTGTTGTCCTCGCCTTTCTTGCGGCGGCCACCAGCCTCTTGACCACCTCCGCGCATCCCGGAGGCGGGAGCTGTCTGCTCACAGTGACAGCAGGCATGCGGGAGAACTCGCCGGTCGCGGCTTCATCCGCGCAGCCTCGACCTGTTCAGGTGACGGAATTGGATGAGGAGCAGCAGGGGAACGCCGCCGTCATCGTTCAGACCGGCCTGGATCTGGGGCTCCCTGGACGTGCGGCCGTGATAGCCGTCGCCACAGCGCTACAGGAATCCCACCTGCGTAACCTGCGGTACGGGCATCTCGATTCGCTCGGCCTTTTCCATCAGCGGCCGTCCCATGGCTGGGGTACCGCGGAGCAGATCCTTGACCCCGCGTACGCGGCCCGCCAGTTCTACATCCGGCTCGTCAAGGTGCCTCGCTGGGAGCGCCTTCCCTTGACGGAGGCGGCACAGGCCGTGCAGCGGTCGGCGTTCCCCGAGGCGTACGCGAAGTGGGAGGCGCTCGCCCAATACACCGTTGACCGACTCGCCGGCTCCTGCGTGATGCTGCTCCCGGGAGAGCAGGAGGCTGCGGTCATCGCGTACGCACACGCACAACTCGGCAAGCCGTACAGATGGGGCGCGGAAGGTCCTGACGCCTTCGACTGCTCCGGGCTCACCATGCGCGCTTTCCAGGCGGCCGGGATTTCCATTCCCAGGGTCGCAGCCGATCAATGGCGGCATGGGGTACCCGTACCTGCCGGGGAGGAGCAGCCCGGTGACCTGGTGTTCTTCAACATGAAGTCGGACGGTCCCGGGCACGTCGGTCTCGTGATCGGCAAGGGCCGGATGATCCACGCGCCGAACCGGCGCGAAACAGTCAAGATCAGCTCTTACCGTCGCGGTGACCTCATCGGATTCACCCGGCCAGCCGCCCACCATCCCGACGGGCGTCCGGCGGATGCGGTGAGCAATGGTTTTCCGCCATCCGACGGTCATTTTCAGGCATGAGCGGCAACAGCGCCCGCCAGACGTCGATGACAGGTTGGCAAGGGGGCGGTTCCTCAGTCTTCGAAGAAATCCTCGTCGACTTCTTTAAGCAAGATCGTGTCGCCCGTTTGGACGCCGCAGCCGTACTCCACCATGAGTCTGCCGAGCTCTTGGCCGTCGATCAGGATGATCCGCGATTGCACACTGGCGGCGTACTCGATCGCTCCCGGCGAGAAGCGGCTGGTGGTGACGAAGATGCCGCGGTCGGTCTGCTTGCCGTGCAAGGCGCCGACGAACTCCTGCACAGCCGGCCGCTGAACGGTAACGTCCTCCCTGTACCGCTTGGCCTGCACGTAGACGACCTCCAAGCCGAGCGGGTCCTTGCGGATCAATCCGTCGATGCCGCCGTCATTCGAGCCGCCGAGATGGACCACGCTGCCCACAGGGCCGCCGTACCCCATGGCGATCAGAAGCTTGAGCACCGCTCGTTCCAGGAACTGCGGCGGTGCGGCGCGGAGGCGATCGAGCAGGTCTGCGGCTACCGCCCGATGCCAGTTGTCCACCAGCGGCGGGATCGCCTCGCGAGGTGGGATGTCCTCGACTGCGGCCGGAACGGGCACCGTCTCCCGCTTGCGGCCGAGGAACTCCTGGAATTGCGGGAAGGCGCGCAGAACGTTGTTGTCCACCCGGGACGGGTGGTCGCTGAGCACGGTTAGGCCGCGTTCGGTGATCTGGGTCGACCCTCGGCCGGTGCGATCGAGCAAACCGGCCTTGGCGAGGTACGTCACCGCCCACTCCACTCGGCTGCGGACCGTGTTCTGCCCGCTGGGCAGGACCTCGGACTCTTCTGCGCCGGTCAGGCGGAATTCCTTGCTGATCGCCGCTACCAGGTCGCGTCGGCGATGCTCGGCGTGGTCGCTGTGGAGTGCGAGTACTGGTCGCATCACCGTCTGGTAGTCAGGAATCGCCACGTTGACCGCCTCGGAGAGTAAGCAGTTGTCTGGGATTCATTCTCATCCAGGTCAGCGCTCACTCGGCTAGGAGACACTCTGCCAGTACTCCACCTGACAATTCACGATCATGGTTGAGATCTGTGCCGGTAGTTGTGACCCATGACGGCGGTGACAGTACGATCAACGCAAAGCGGCTGGTCGGCTCGCAAGTCGCCCCTGAGCCGTTCGAGTCGGTCGCGCAGCACCGCTGCGGGGTTTCCGCTCTCCTGATGTCTGAACCGCAGACCGGTAGTGCAGGAGGCGTGCCCCGGCCACCACGCCAAGGACGTGTGACCGGGGCAGACCACCTGCGCCACCGGGCCGGGCTACCGCCAGCCGTGGCCCTTCTCCCCACCGAACATGCGGCAGGTCAGCTCTTCGTCCACGCTCAGCAGGTGAGCGCGGAGGGTCTCGGTTTCGCTGCTGAGAGCTTTGTGAAGGCGGTGCCAGCCATCGATGATCAATGGCCCTCCGCTGGGCACCGGTACCGCGATCAGCGGCTCGGACAGATCCACGCTCTCGGCGTGGATCTCATCGATGACGACCATCCGCAGCATCCCCCTCCACTCAGCGGTGGTGATGACCCCGTTCGGTGTACGTCCAGCCGTGATCTGCTTCGCTTGCGAGACGTTCCAGCGCCAGGCCAGCATCTGAAACCACTCCACCTCCGCCGCCCGCGCGTGGTCTTGCCCTCCGAGAGCCGCCGTGGCGTCCGCGTTCACCCAGCCGCCGCCCCGGTTCATTGCTGACCTGCCTCGACATCAGATGTCAGCCCTGCGGTCGGCGGTTGTGACCCATCACGCCCTCGCCGGTCGGCGGGATCTTCGGCATCTGGCGGAAGACCCTCCGCGAGACCGGCCGGCGAGAAGCCGGATGCTCTCGCGAGGAACTCCCGGGCGGCCGAGCTCAGGACGAGAGCGAATCCGCAGTCGATGTGCATCAGCGCCAAGTCCTCCTCCGCGAGGGCAGGGTCAGCGATGACCTCGCCGATGGACAGGGCGGGGGCCGCGACGTCGCCCAGCAGGTAACCGCTGATCCAGGAGGCGTACCTCGTCAGGACATGGGCTGGGTCGAGAACTTCTTCCCGGCCGTGCCGAGCGATCATGCGCCACCAGACGCTCAGGGTCTGAGCGCGTAGCCCGGAGACAAGGTGACGTGCGGTGACCCGCTGGCCTCGCAGTATCCGGCGCGCAAGGTCGTGCGCGGTCTGCTCGTAATCGTGTATCGCGTGCTCGGCCGCCGTCAGCAGTGGATACGCGCCCAAGCCCCGCGCGGCTGCGGCAGCGGTGTGGTCGGGAGTCTGTTCCGCGAATGGCCCGCTCATGGCGTTCACGTCCTTTCCGTTCGGTGGCTGTCCTGGGCGTTTGCGTCTCCGGAGCCGGGACTGGGTGTGGGGTCTGGAGCTTGCTGGCGCTTCGCCGTCGTCTGCGATTCCTGCTCCCGGGCTGTACGCTCACGCCGGTTGGCGTGTTCGACGAGCAGTCGGCCGCTGGTTTGGAGGAAGTGGCGGGCGGCAGCGCGTGAGACATGGGCGAGAGCGTGATCGAAAAGGGTTCCGGGCTCGGTGGCGGCCGGTTCGGCCGTCAGATAGCGGCGTGCCCAAGACCGAATCCGGCGCAGCGCATGATCGGGAACCGCCTCGTTGAAGTCGATCTGGTCGGCGATCAGCCCCCACCAGGCGTCCAGCGCCTGAGCATGAGCGGCGCTGAACAACACCTCGGAGGTCATGCGATCACCGCGCTGAAGCACCGAACACGCCTGATCGGCCGAGGCGTAGGAGATACGCCGAGCGCCGTCGATCGCCTCGCACGTCCGGGAGTGCAGCCAGGCGTTCGGGCTGATCTCCGCGCCGCTAACCGCTATGGGCGTCGCTTCGGGCGTGGTCTCATCGGGCGCATTGGCGGGAGATTCCCCAGGGGGACTGGAGTCCACGTGCGGGTCCTTTCTGGTCAGTGACGATCCGGGGCAGGTGGGGTGGCGCTTGGGGCTCAGATCACGTGTCATTGCGCCCGCTGGCCTGCGTCGCCGCGTCGTCGGCGGACGTTGAGGGGACGGTTGCGGGGATGGCTGGCTGGGGGGACGACGGAGCGCTGTTGGTCACGGCGTCGGCGAGTTCCTGGGTGGTCTTCAGGAACTGCAGGGCCGCCTGACGGCGGGCCTGTTCCATGGCCTGGGCGAACAACTCGCCGTAGCAGATGCTCCGACGAAGCAGGCTGCGTTCGGCATCACGCCGGGTACGCAGGATGGCTTCGGCCCCGTCGAGTTCTTCGTGATCGATCCGCTGGACCACATCCCGCCACCAAACGCACGAGAACTGGGCGAGGGCCAGGCGGTTGAAGTCCTCGGCACGGACCTCCTCGCCTTCGTCGGAAGCGAAGGCGATCTTGCCGGTTGCCTCGCACCACTCGAAGGAAGCCTGGATGTAGTGGTTCTTGGCCATGTTCACGATCGGGGTCATGTGGTCTCTCCTGTACTGGGAACGGGTTGCCGTGCCCCGCCTGGGTCAGGCAGGGTCGAACGGAGCCCCAATGAGGGCTGGCGGATTAGGGCCCGTCGGTGGGTCAGCACGCAGGCCGGTCGGGGTGCCGGTCCACCGCGCCCTCCTGTCCAGGCCGGTGGACCGACGCCGCTGTCGGGACCTGTCAGGCGGTCAGCAGCTGGAAAGCGCGGTTCTTGATCTTGGTGTTGGCGTGGTCGTCCAGCAGGGCACGCTCGGCGCGAACGACCTTCACATCGCGGCTGCCGATCACCGGGCTCTTGTGATCCAGGCGCTCGGTGACCGCGTTGTAAGCGGCCCACCGCGTGTTGCGGATGGGCTCCTGGGTCGGAGCCGCCGCGAACAGCCACTCCAGTTCCCGCATCGCCAACTCGTGGTTCTTGCGGGTGAGGTCCTTGGCGTCGGAGGGCAAGGGGTGCAGGACCGCCGTGAACTGGCGGAACTCTTTGAGGTCCATCGGGGTGGCGAGGAGTTTCTCGGCTTCGGCAGCGAACGCCTCGCCATGACGCCAGGTCAGCTTGAGTGCCTCGCGGGCCTCAGCGATCCGTCCGGCGATGTTGCCGGTATGCCGGACGGTGAACTTGGCGGCGTGGTTGCGCAGAGCGGCGCGTTCGGTGTTGGCGCACACCACGCGTACCGGCGTCGCAACCGTGCTGAACGCGCCCCAGCCGTCGTGCCGGGAGAACGCGGCCAGGTAGAGGTCGATCTGGTCGAACCCGCCCACCATGAGCGGCTCGGGCATGCGCATGGTGATGAACACCCGGCGTCCGCCGTTCAGCGAGCCGCCCGTGTCGAAGATGGCTCCCGACTCGTCCACCAGCGTCTGGAGGAAGTCGGTGACCTCCTCGTTCTGTACGACCTTGTAGTCCTTGCCGACCATGCCCAACCGTTCGGGTTCCCCGGTTACCGGGTTGGTGCGGACGACCAGGAAGTCCTCGTCGGCGGTGACGACCTGACCGGTGACAGGGTCAGGAACCGCGCCGACGGGAACCTTCCGGACGTTCCATCCGGCGAGTTGGGCGTTCGTGAGAAGCTCCTCGGCGGTCATCGGACCAGGCGCGGTGTAACCGAGCCGATGCCAGCCGGGCTTACCAGCGGCGGCGAAACCGGCCGAACCGTTGTCGAAGATCTCAATCTCGTGAGCCATGACAGGGCCTCCTTGGGCAGGTGAATCGGGGTGGTGAATGACGGACTGGGTGGTATGCGGGGTTTCTGTCGGATAGCCAGGTCGGGCAAGCTCAAGGGCCGGACCTGGGCGGGCGGGCCGTGGCAGACCCGCCCGCCGGGGCGGTCAGTCGCCGAGGGCCGAGGTAGGCGCGGCGAATCGGCGAGGCCGCTCACACGTCAGCTGCGCCTGATCCAGACTGACCAACCGGTCCAACGCGTTGGCGACGGCACCCGAGGAGGCGTCCAGAACGCGCCCGATCTCGTACGGGGTGAACTCCTTACCGGGGTGCTCGATCAGATGGCCCAACACCCGATCCCGAAGCATCCCCGGACGGACCCCTCCCCCACCGCTACCCGCGCCGGGCCGGGGTGCCGTACGGACGGGCGCGTTGGTGGTGCCGGTCAGCACCGCGCGGGCGCTACGGTGCACCTGAGACGCCTTCGCCATGGCCATCTCCAACCGGCCCAACGCCATAACCGCGTCATCGTTGCCGTCCTTGGCGGTGACCGCCCCCAGGATCAGATCGGCCAACTCCAGCAGTTCGGCCCGTGCCTGCGCCCATTCCGGATCCTCGACCGCCGTCGGCTCATCCGCATCCTGCTGCGGCGTTTCGTCGAGCGCCGTGTCCGCGCCCACCTCGGGCTCGCTGTCGGGTACGGCGTCGGATGGGATCACGTCCGCCGGGGCATGTTCGGCATCCGGCCCGTCCGTCGCCTCCTCAAGCTCCGTTTGCCCGTCGAGGTAGGCGGACGGCTCGTCGGCCGACTCCGCATCGCCCTCCTCGGGATGGTCGCCGACGTTGCTGTCGGTGACCTCGTGGGGGACGGTGTCGGTGGCGGCGCTAAGGTCGGGGCCAGTGACCAGGCCGGTCTGTGACTCGGTCGCGGTCTCAAGGTCATCTGGGGTGCCCGTGTCAGTGGGAGTCTCGTCCGCATCCGGAACGTGCTCGTCGGTGGTTCCCGGCGCGTGTGAGATCGGGTGCCAGCGGTCGGGGGTCCGGGTTCGGTTCGGACCATCGTTGCCGCCCGGAGTGCGAACGACCCGCCCTTCTGATTCCCATCCGTTAAGGATCTTGCTGGTCATAGCCCGGCTGAGCCCGGCCGCGACCCCAATCTCCGTAGCCGACCCACCAGGGCTGGCCATCAGCGCCCTCCACACCGCGTCCTGACGGGCGTTCGTTCCCTCGCCCGCCTGCCCGTCCTGCATCGGCGCAGCGACGGTGTCGGCGACGTGGGGCGCGATGTCCGGGGCGTGGGTCGGAACGTCGGTGTCGGTGATGCCCGCGAGGTCGGCGGGCGCGCTTTCCATGGCGCGAATTTCGGTGGCGTGAATGGTCATTGACGGTTCCCCTTTCCGGTTACGTTCCGGCCCGTGTGTCCGGCGCGTTTTCGTTTGCGGCTCGACCATGTCTCGCGTCGTCACCCATTGCAAGCGAACTCGCGACTTTTTTTATAGCCGCCACGGCTGGAGAGGCTTACCTAATCAGACTCCCGATGAACTGCTCGCGCGCCTCGCGATAAAGTCAATCCAGTAGGCTTGACATACGCACGGAAGCAGGTCGTACGGAATTACCCGAACGACAGCGGACGACCCCGTATTGTCCTATTGGCAAATAGGATTACGCGTAGCGTTACGGCGTTTCAGATTGACGCCAATCACCGTTCACGCGCCTACAAGGAGAACAGACGTATAACCCGGACGCGGGAAGCTCCAGGGGTACTCGTGGACGTCGCTCACGTACGCGCACCGTGAGCCCGGACACGCCATGAGGATCATGAAGCCCCGAGGTCACCGGGGTGGGCGAGGTTCTGCTCCCGCTGTGCCACGAGGCTGCCGCGCACCGAGCGAGGGCCGGCCAGCTGGCCGGCGAGGGCCAGGCGACGGAGAGAGAAAGTAGTCAACGGCGGGAACCACAGCCAGATGATCCAGGGAGTCGCACCACGACGAAGCCGCGCACATATTTCACACCTCGCCCTTGGGCGAGTCGGGGCAGCCACCGCATCACAGGAAACCGGCCTCACGTGCGAGGATGCGATCCCGCCGATGAGTCGCTCTCAACCGCCGCACCGACTGCAACGGCAAAACGCCACACCGGTCGAGACAGCGAACTTTCCGAGGACGATCGAGTCTGCTCAGCGAAAGCGACACCCGGGAAGCTCATCCCCTTCACGGCCCTTGGCCGAGGAGCGGTCCCGCCTCGTCTCCAAGACGGAACCGGTGCCCCCTGGTCGATCAGCTTCGCCCCTACGGATGAATCGACCCCCATCTCCGGGCCGGATGTCAAGCCCGGACGATCGATCGGCCTGCAAGCCGGACCGGTCTCTTATGCCGCCCTGGCTCCTTACCTGAATGGTTCCGGCACTCGTGCCGCTGAGCGGGGTCCGCTCGATTGTTAGGTCTGGGCTGACGTCCACGTCGGCGGGGGCGCCACCAAGACAGCTGCCACCATTGAGCGTTCTCGCGCGAATTCTCCACAACCGCAAAGGAACCCGTTTTCGTCCGCCGTGCGGGCAACGCCGCCTGCGCGTTATGACCGCCCGCCAGAATTCCGCTTGATTTCACCGAATCAACGGCCTGGGAGGCCCGGCATCTTGCAAATGATACGTCGCTCTCGGAACCCGGATCAGACGCCGCCCCACTGGGAGCGGTGGGATCGTAACCAACGGCCGGGGGAAGCGCCGCACGCAATTCGCCCGGACCCGGAGCTGACATCATGACCTTCGCGCCGTACAGTGCGATCCACCGGTAGCGCACTACCAAGAATGCCCAGTCGCCCCATTCTCGGCGAAGAGATTGCAGCTCTCTTTGGGCCCACGGCTCCTGCCCGTACGCGGACACCTGGTCCGCTTCATGGGTCACGATGCCTCCCGTAGCCGCATGGGAGGATCCGGATACTCGCCCGTCCTTCCTTCCCGGCCTGACAGCTGGCTGCGGATCACCTGAAGGCGGCACTTCCGCTTGCTCGGATAGCTGGTCCCTCAGCGGTACAGCGTCGCGCGAGTCGGGCTCGAACGCCAGCTCATGCTCAAGGCGATCTGGTACGAAGGCCACCTGGCCGTGTAGATCGTCGATCTCCGGGGGTCGTGCATTCCCCCTCCGACGTGCGGCTTGCCCGTGCGCTTCCTCAGCCGGGTTCAGAGCGAGTTGTGCCCAGACCACATGTCCGCTGATCGGGTCTCCGCCAACTCCGACGTTGATCGCCAACGCCGAGACTCCCGGCAGGCCATGCCCACTCTCGCTCAACTGCTCCGCCGCAGCCGCGCCCAGCTTGGGCGAGCCGTACCCTCCCAGGTCATAGACGGCGACCCGCACTTCATGCACTCCTCGCAGTACCTCGACCACGAAGTACCCGCACGCCTCCCTCGAACGGGTGTGCCGCAACGCGTTGCTGACCAACTCGGCCGCGATCCATTCGGCGTCGTCAGCCCGCTCAGTGTCCAGGAGAAGCTCTCTGACGAAACGACGTGCGGGTGCGGCTTGATCACCTTGGCCCGGAAACGTCCGCCGCCACAGCATGTCGCCCCAGATGCGTCGAGATCGAATACTCGGCATCACCTGGCGGGGCAAGGGTTCCGGAAACCTGTCCGCTGACGGACTAACCGCCTTCTTATCGCCACCGCGTCCGGCGGGGTGCTCGGCCTGCTGCCCGTGTTGGTGGTGATTCACCGATGGTCACCTCCGTGACCCCCCGGCCGTTCCGGGAGTGGCCAGCACCATCCACCACCTCCCCGCCCGAATCACATCCCCACATCGCCCGCCACCGCTTCGCCACCACAAGAACCCCCTGAACTGCGAAAACAGCGTGCATGGCGGCCCCGGTGGTCCCGGTGACAGCCCGTCGACCATCCCGGCCAGAAGCTTGAGCCTCTCGCTGCAACCGGCCTACCGTGCCCCGGCCGATCCCAAGAACCATCAGCGCACTTATCCATGGAAAGGACATGATCACTGTGGCCGGTAAGGGCTACCAAACGCTCATCGAGTGCCGCCAGCGAGGCCGTCTGCTGCGTCGACAAGGGTTCACTATCGACCAGGTCGCCATCGTTCTCGGCCTCGACTATCCGTTCAGTCCGCTTCGCTTGTACCGCTACGCCACAGGACTCACCGCCACCCAGGTCGTCGCGGCCTATGCCCAACGCGACCCTGGCCGTAGCACGCTGCGCGAAAGCCGTCTCTATGACTACGAGGCGTGGCCCGACTCCGGACGGCGTCCCTCGATCTTCGCGCTCCGCCTGCTGGCCCAGATCTACCAGACACACCCCGCCCGTCTCGTCGCCCCCGCGAACATCGCGAGGTACGCCCTCCGCGACCGCGGCGCGCTTCTTGAGGAAGCCGAATGAGGCCCTGACATCGTCGCCAGGGCCTCATCGCTCCGCAGCAGGATCCGTCAGTTCAGAAACTTCTGGAAGATCTGCCGGGCCGGCGCGCTCGGCTTGGCGTCGATCTCCGACAGCCGAACGGTAAGTAGCTCGAAGGATCGGCGAAGTGCGGGCAGCCGGCCAAGCTCGCCTTGGATCATCATGAGTTGGCACCACAGCAGTTCGCTGTGCCGATCGACTCGTTCCACCGCGTGCGTGAGCACATCCAACGCCCGGTCAGGATCGGTCTTGCGCTCCAACTCGGCCAAGCGGGCTGCGGCATTCACCGCCTGCGTCATAGCGGCCTGACGAGGGGAAACACACCAGAGGTCGTCACGACCATCCAGAAGTTCCCCCTGGTACAAGCCCACCATCAGGCGAAGCGCCTCCATCCGTGTCGCGTCATCGGCGGTGGAGCTTGCCCGCCGGTAGGCATCCTCGAACCGCCACCAGTCCACGTCGAAGTAGGCCGCGGACAGTCGCCGTCGCATTCCTGTCTTTACGACGAACCTCACCTCGGCCGCCAGGCCCGTCGCGTGCCGCATGGCCGCATTCACATCCCGAATCGCCGACTCCAGTCGCCGAGCGCCTCGCTCCCCCTCATCGGGCCACAGCGTGTCGATGATCGTCTGGGTCAGTTCCCCCTCATTGGACGTCGCCAGCAGGGCGAACATGTCTCGTCCCTCGGCTCGGCCGAAGCTCACCTCCCGCCCGGACGCCAGCACTCGCACCGGCCCCAAGATGTCGACCTTCACCTTGCGGGAATCCGCAGAAACCGGAACTTCTGCCAGGGCCAGAGGCGCTGCCACAAGTGAGCCGTTCTTCCGAGGAACATCGACCATCGGCGGCACAAGCGGGGCATCTGGCTCAGGGCTCTGCACGTTGGTCGGGTCGAGGGTCGTGGTGACATCAGCGGACGAATCAATTGTCGGCTGGGAGGCGTGGGGAGGCTCCACAGCGGATGTAACGCTGGTCCGGGCATTTCCGCTGAACCCTGCGCCCAGGATTCCCAGGGATGCACCTCCTTTATTGGCATGCAAGCGACGCTGACGCAGCATCAACATAGAGAGCATCGTCACGACGAAGACGAAAAGTGCGCCACCGGCAATCGGTGTTGAACTGCCTTCGTGATCAACGCTGACGGCAGGTGCAGCAGGACCACCGTCCGCTTCAGAGTGGCGATCGCCCGTCGAGAGCGACGGGGCCGAGGTGATAGGCGCAGGGAGTGGTCGCTGATTCTTGCGGTTCCCTGGCCGAGTATCTGTTCTACGACGTCCTTCTCGCTCGTTATCGGCGGGATCCAAGATCACTTTTACCGGCTGCAGCGGCCACCCCTGGCCATTGCCAGGTCGTGACTGCCCATCCGATTGCCGCAAGGATCGATCTGCTGGGCTCTGGTCTTCTGAACCCGCTTTCGCTGTCCGGCCTGCACCAGAAGCAGGCGTCTTGCTTGTCTTGTCTGAACTTGGCTGCCCTCGTCTATCCGCTGACTGCATCGTGGAATGACCTCCTGGACGCCGCCTCGACTCCTCCAGTCGCTTAGCAAGATCCGGGACACGACCCTCGCGGATGTCCTTGTTGACCGCCGCACACCATTTGTCGATGTCATAGGTCTGCCGAGCCTGCTTCGAAACCGAAGGACAGTACGGATCCGCCTTCGCCCAGGCTATGGACTGCCCGCTGCCAAATAGGCCGACAATGGCCCCGAGATGAAGATGGAGGACCAGCCGCCCAAAATGCCCAACCCTACCATTACCTGGAATCATCTTCCGAATCATCAGACGCCTCCGGAGGAGTTGGCTATGTCACCTCCGGCTTATCCCAATCTCTCCAGAACCAAGCCATCGAAAGAGAATACAGATTATCAAGAATGCCAATCCCCGGAGGGGGCGCCACCCACCTCCACTTTCTCGGACGGCGCCAATTGGCGGAACTCGCAAGTACCATCATCAAAGCGTGCGATCGGGAAGCAGCACTAGCAGCCTTACTTAAGGCGGCGGGCCTCGCCGGCAAGGCGCATCCATCTCAATTACGATTCCCAGAGGACGGGTACCGCCTTACAAACCACGTCAAACACAAGCGAGTGCCCGACTATGACGCGACGGGGTCGCCCGGCGACACCGGCCAGCAAAAGGGAGGCGCGGCCACAGGGCGGCGGTAGAGAGCGCGTATCACCCATCCCAGAGATCTGAGCAGGCTGATCGCCTCACCAACGGTGTGATCGCTAACGCCGTACCGAACTCTCAACTTCGTACGCGTGGGAATCACATGGTGGATCGGGATCTGGCCCGAATAGATCTGCCCGGCAAGATCGGCGGCGATCTGCTGATATTGGGGACGGGGGTGCCCGGCATCGGGTGGGCCGGTGAATGTGCCCCGCCCCGGGATCGTGTGAATCAGGCCCCGGTCGGTCAGGTCCCGCAGGACCCTCCGGGCGGTGGCGTCCGAGACCGTGAACTCCCGGCGTAGCTCGGCCAGGCTGGCGAACCGCTCGCCGGAGGAGAACACTCCGGTGTCGATTCGCTCGGCCATGATGTCGGCGACCTGCGTGAAGATGCAGATGCCGATCTCTCGCTCGACGGCAGCAGGGCCGGCGAGAACGCGAAGGGGGCCGGTTTCGGCTGTACGCTCCCTGGTCGTGCTCTTGCCGGTAGCCTTCCGCCGCGTCAGCAGCACATCGGCGCCAGGTATCGGGAGGCGGTCGCTCCAAGGCCGGATGACGTACGTCTTGACCGCGCCTGGGTCATCGTCTCGCGGCGACACCGGGCTGGCTCCTGGCACACCGACGATGTAGCCCTGGCCCGGCACATGACGGATGTACCTGCGGTCGGCCAACTCCCGCAGGGCAGACCGTACGACTGAGCCAGGCACCTCGTAGGTGTTCCGGAGTTCTTGGACACCGGGCACCCGAGTGTCCTCGGCGAACTCCCCATCCTCGATCCGCCGAGCCAGGTCCTCCATAATCTCCCGGGAGAGGATGCTCAGAACGACCCAGCTAGGCTCGTCCTTCCTCTGGAGTCCGGCACTGATCTGGCCTTTCACCTGGCCCGTCATGATCGTTCTCCCAGGGTTGCCACCAACTCTGGGTATGTTGCAGGCAGAATGTCGGCGTGCGGGCGGCGGGGTAGGGAACGGGCCACACCACGTGCCGAACGCAAGAGGGCCGAGACCTGGTCGTGGGTCGTCGGTCCCTGGCCGCAGAGCGCGGCGGCGCCGGGGTGAGACAGGGTGAACCACGTCACCTGGCAGCCGCCCTGCGCGTAGGAGCCCCACGCCGAGGCGAGCTGGTCGACGAGCACGAGCCCGAATCCGCCCGGTCCTTCGCCGTCTGGTGGCGGTTGGAGGTGAGGCGCGCTGGTAGGGGAGCCCAAATCGGTGACCTCGATCAGAATGTTGGCGAAGTTGCGAGTGACAGCCACCGCCAGCCCGCTGCCGACGTGGCGAACGGAGTTTGCCGCCAGTTCGCTGACCAGGAGTTCCGCGTCGTCAATGCGGTCGAATCCGGTTCCTGTGAGAACGTCGCGGACGAAATGGCGGGCTGTTGGGACCGCGGTTGTCTCGCAGGGCAGCTCAAGGCTGCCGAGGAATTGGTAGGGGGTCATCGTGGTGCCGTCCTTAGTTTTGGTCAGGTGGCTGTCGTCCGGTTTGGGATGTCTGCTGAGGAGCATGCGAGGCCGTCGCGTGGGGATGTGCCAGCCGGTTCCGACGACCAGATCGTCGTGGCCAGATTCCTGACAACCTTGCGGGTAAGGGCGGAGCCGCGAGGGTGCGGCAACCCCGCTCACCTGCTGGTTTTCGGTTCCCGGTACCCCTGACATTGACAGGGCAGCATGATGAAATGGGACCGATTCATGAGCACGGAGGGTTTACAACCCTCACGATCTGAGGTGTAACGAGAGGTAACGAGTCATGGTCGGCAACGGCGGCAACGCTCGCATGTTCTTGGCACAGGAATTGCGGCGTGCCCGGGAGGCGAAGGGGATGTCCCGCACGGCACTGGCTGGCAGGCTTTATGTGAGTGAGAGCCTGATCAAACTGTGGGAAACCGGACGCCGTGTTCCCACGACCGATGACATGGAGAAGCTTGACGACCTCTTCGGCATGAGCGGAGTGCTTGTCAGGTTCCGCGAGAATTTCGTCAAGGCGGTAGTACCTCTAGAATGGTTCGGCCGATGGCTGGAAGTCGAAAGCCGCGCAACGGCCCTGTGGTCATTTGAGCTCGCTGTGATACCTGGCCTGCTTCAAGTGGAAGACTACGCCAGAGCCGTTCTGCGGGCGGGCGAACATAATGCCGACCTAGAGGACATGGTGGCTGCGCGCATAGCGCGACAATGCATCCTTACCAAGGAAGATGAGCCACCAACGCTCGTGGCGCTCATAGCGGAGAGCGTACTCCGGAACAACGTCGGTGGTCCGAAGGTTATGGTCAGCCAATTCGAACATCTCATTCATCTGGCAGAGCAAGGTGACAACCGGATCATCGTTCAGATTATCCCGGCATCTGCTCACGTATGCGCTCGATTCAATGCGGCGTTCGCCATCGCATCCTTCGACAGTGGTGAGGTCGCATATCTGGGAAACGCACTGAGAAGCGAAGTGGTCGAAGCCACTGAGGACTTGGTTCGCGTACGGCGCATGTTCGATGTCTATCGAGCAGACGCGCTAACGAAGAAGGAATCCATAGCATACATTTCAAAGGTGGCAGAAGAATGGAAGAGCCAAATCTGACCGCGTGGAAGAAGTCGTCATACAGCGACTCGACCGGCGGGAACTGCGTTCAGGTCGCGCGGCATGCTGGCGGATTCGCCGTCCGAGACAGCAAGAACCCCCAGGGCGGGCACCTCTACTTCACTCCTGACGAGTGGAACGCCTTCCTCAACGGGGTCAAGGCTGGAGAATTCGACCACGTACCCTGATATCCAAAATCAACGGCGCATGTGGCGTGCTCTATGAAAAACAGGACATAGAGCCGCTTTAAAAAGGCCGTGTCAACGTAAATGCCCAGATCCCTCAGCCTGCGCCTTGAGGAGCCGGGCCGACTCGAGTCTCCGCGCCGAAGCTCCGGATTGAGTCCTGCGCGTATGAGGATGTCACGATGGTTCTGGGCAGTACCATGATATCGGCGCAGACCAGCTCGCCGCTGACGCACTGATGGTCACGCGGGACTCCGCCGGGGCCAGGGGGAAGACACCATCCCCGGATGCCTACGAGCGCAGAAAAATGACGCGGAGGAATGGATGCGCCGCGATTTGATGCGCGGCTTATGTCTTTTGCTTGACATCCGGGCGCTCGATCTCAAGTTGTCGTATCGCAGCGGCCTCACCGATCTTCACCGATGCAACGAGATTGGTCCGCGACTCGGGTGAGAGTACTGACTGGGCAAGCGTGAATGACTCTACGATCTCCATGAGTTCTGCCGCCTGTCCGCCAGACAGCCCATTCAGGAACCCGGGATGGGCAAGGGATTCGCGTGCCGCGTTCGCGCCGCCCACCCCGGTGGCCACGGTCCTCAGTCGGTCGACGACAGGAGCGGGGTCGTCACCGTCGGGCAGGAGATCAAGGACCGTGAGCCCCAAGTGTTGGACGACTTTCCTTGTGAGGACGTAGAGGGCCGTTCGCGTCGTCGGGCATGAGGACGGTAAAGGATGCCCGGCGGGGGTTGTCCCTCGCTCGTGTGCGACGCCAACGTGAACACGTCGGGATCGGCAACGGCCCTCCCGATGTCCTTGGCAGGGGTCTGCGGGAGGGCCGTGGGTGCGCACGGAGGCGCTGTGCTCACGGTAGGCAAGGATGCGCTGCAGGTCGAGCGGCAGTTGAAGGCCGGGCTGCTGGAGTGCCCGGGATGTGGGGGACGGCTGGCGCCTTGGGGGTATGCGCGATCGCGGCTGGTATTCGGTGTCGGGAAGATCGCCTGGCGGTTGCGGCCTCGGCGGGCCCGCTGCGCGGGATGCGCGGCCTCTCATGTGTTGTTGCCGGTCAGCGTGCTGTTGCGGCGGCGGGATGCGGTTGCGGTGATCGGTTCGGCGTTGCTGGCGGTGGCCTCGGGGATGGGCTGCGGGCAGGTCGCTCGCCGGTTGGGTCGAGCGGTGGCGACGGTGCGCGGCTGGGTGGGCCGGTTTGCTGGGCGGGCCGAGCAGGTGCGGCAGATTTTTACGGTGCTGGCGGTGGAGTTGCAGGGCGAACTCCCGGTCGGGGCGGCCGGGCCGCCGGTGGCCGATGCGGTGGCTGCGATCGCGGCGGCGATGCAGGCGGTGCGGGATCGGTGGGCGGCGGCGGTCACCACGTTGTCGCGGTGGGAGATGGTCTGCGCGATCACCCGGGGGACGTTGCTGGCACCGTCGATCATGACTGGACCGATCAACACCAACCACATACTGTCATGATCGACTACTTTGAGTCATCTTCGATGGGGATCCGTCCCCGTATCTCATCGAGGAGGCGAAGGTGACCAAAGCCGACGAGGAAGCCCGCCGGCGCGCCGAGCGAGCCCGCCGAATGGCCCTGTTCCGCTACGAAGTGATCCAGGACCTGATCGACCCGGCCCTGTCGACCCGCCAGCGCGGCGTCCGGGCCCGCGCACTGGCCCAGGCGACCCACACCGACCCGTTCGGCAACACCATGCGCATCTCGCGCAACACCCTGGACCGGTGGGTGCGCTGGTGGCGCGAGGGCGGGTTCGAGGCACTGGTCCCGGTCCCGGCCAAGGTGCCACTGCGCACCGACGCGCACGTCCTGGAGCTGGCCGCCGCCCTGAAACGGGAAAAGCCGGAACGGACGGCGGCCCAGGTCCGCCGCATCATGATCGCCGCACAGGGGTGGGCGCCCTCCACCCGCACCCTGCAGCGGTTGTTCGAACGCGAAGAACTGGGCGGCCTACCCGCGGCCGAGACGGAGGCATTCGGCCGGTTCGAGGCCACCCGCCCCAACGAACTGTGGACCGGCGACGCCCTGCACGGCCCGCTGCTGGGCGGCCGCAAGACCTACCTGTTCGCCTTCATCGACGACCACTCCCGGGCCGTGATGGCCGCCCGGTTCGGCTTCAGCGAGGACGTCGTCCGCCTCGCGGCGGCGCTGCGCCCCGCACTGGCCGCCCGCGGCGTCCCCGACAGCGTCTATGTCGACAACGGCTCGGCGTTCGTCGACTCCTGGCTGTTGCGCGGCTGCGCCAGCCTGGGGATCAAACTGGTGCACTCCACCCCGGGCCGGCCCCAGGGCCGGGGCAAGATCGAACGGTTCTTCCGCACCGTGCGCGAGCAATTCCTGGTCGAGTTCGGCGGGGACGCCACCACCGCAGCCGATGACCTGGCCGGGCTGAACCGGCTGCTGGTGGCCTGGATCGAGACCGACTACCACGTTCGTGTCCACTCCCAGACCGGAGCCGCGCCGCTGAAACGCTGGCAGCACGGCATCACCGAGCCACTGCCCCGCCCGACCCCGGCCCAGCTGCGCGAGGCGTTCAAGTGGAGCCAGCTGCGCGTGGTCGCCAAGACCGCCACCGTCTCCCTGCACGGCAACACCTACCAAGTCGACGCCGCCCTGGTCGGACGGCAAGTCGAGCTGGTCTTTGACCCCTTCGACCTGAACCTGGTCGAGGTCCGCTACGAAGGCCGCTCCTTCGGCGCGGCGCTGCCGTTCACCATCAAACGCCACTCCCACCCCAAGGCCCGGCCCGAGACACTCGGCGAGCACACCGAACCCGCGCCGACCGGCATCGACTACCTCGCGCTGATGGGCGCCGCCCACGACGAACGACTCGCCGAGAAGATCAACTATTCGGCGCTGTTCGAGCCGGGGCCGCCACCCCGCACCGGCGACACCGATCCCGGCCCCACCCCCACCGCCCACCACAGCGACGCCAGCAACGACACCGGAGGCGAACAGGACAGTGACCGGCAATGACGCCCACCGACCCGAGGCCGTCCGCCCCAGCGACCCTCACCGAGATCGCCTACCTGCTGGCCTGGTGCCGCCGCCTGACCACCACCCACCCCGAACAGCGTGACCCTGACGAACAGGCCGCCTACCAGGCCGCCAAAGCCGACCTGCTGACCCGCATCGCCGCCGCCAACGACACCCGCGATCCCGGCCTGGCCGCCCGAGCCCACCAAGCCGCCACCGACGTCACCGCCGACGCCCGCCCCGGCCACCAGGAGCAGTCATGATCGAACGCCTGCAAGCCCACTACGGCTTCACCCGCACCCCGTTCGGCCGTGACCTGGCCCCCGGCATGCTCCACCGGCACGCCGCCCACGCCGAAGCCATCGCCCGCATCACCTGGTGCGTCGCCGAACACGCCCTCGGCGTGATCACCGGCGAGGTCGGCGTCGGCAAGACCGTCGCGGTCCGCGCCGCCATCGCCGCCCTGGACCTGGCCCGCCACACCATCATCTACCTGGGCAACCCCACCGTCGGCACACTCGGCATCCACCACCACATCGTCATCAGCCTCGGCGGCAAACCCCAGCGCGGCATCGCCGCCCTCACCCCCCAGGCCACCGACCT
>NZ_BLAD01000055.1:0-601 GCF_009687845.1 Acrocarpospora corrugata | reverse complement strand
ACCGACCTGCTCGCGGTCGAACAAGCCGAACGCGGCCGCACCCCCGTCCTGATCATCGACGAGGCTCACCTGCTCGACCACAGCCAACTCGAATCGGTGCGCATGCTCACCAACCACGACATGGACCGCACCTGCCCCTTCGCCTGCCTGCTGGTCGGCCAGCCCACCCTGCGCCGCATGGTCAAACTCGGCGTCTTAGCCGCTCTGGACCAGCGCATCGCCGTCCGCTGCCACATGAACGGCATGACCGCCGAGGAAACCGCCACCTACCTACGCCACCACCTGCAACTGGCCGGTCGCAGCGATCCGTTGTTCTCCGACGACGCCATCACCTTGATCCACCAGACCAGCCGCGGCAAGCCCCGAACTGTCAACAACATCGCCATCCAGTCCCTGGTCGCGACCTTCGCCGAGGGCAAGGCCATCGTCGATGAGAACGCTACCCGCACCGCGATCAACGAAGTCATCGCGACAGAGTGAACACCACCGCGTCAGCATGAACACCAAGCCCCGCCCGGAAGCCATCCAGCGGGGCTTTCTCACGCACCTTCGTGTTCACCACGGATGTCGCCGTCGTGTTCATGACCAGCGTCGCGCAACA
>NZ_BLAD01000054.1:25688-123482 GCF_009687845.1 Acrocarpospora corrugata | reverse complement strand
AATCCGGAGGATCGGCCATAAACACAGCAAGCCCGCCGAGCCGGAGGCTCGGCCATAGACAACGGCCGGCGCCTCCCTCAACGCCGGCCGTAGGTCTTCCTCCCTCAAGGTGTTGCCTTGAAAGACACCTCAACCATGACGTGGATCTGGCGTGGGATGTACCAATTGGGGTGGCCGGTACCGGTCAGTGGCCGGAATCTGCCAAGGTAGAGCCATGTGGGATGCGATCGGGCTGTCCGGCTTGGAGGAGCGGCTGTACCGCCTCCTGCTGCGTGATCCCAAGTGCTCCCCCGCCGAGTCCACCCGGCGGCTGGAATCGTCACACGCTGACGTAACGGCCGCGCTGGACCGGCTTCTGGAGCTCGGGCTGCTCGAATCGGCCGGACCGTATGGGTACCGCCCGGCGGACCCCAGGATCGCTCTTTCCTCGGCCATCCGCCGCCGCCGCGCCGAACTCGACCGCCTCGCCATCGCCGCCGAAGAACTGGCTACGGACTTCCAGGAGGGCCTGCTCCGCGCCGACCCCGGCCGCGTCATCGAGGTGGTCGAAGGCTCCGCCGCGGCCGGCCGCCGCGTCGAGGAACTCCTCGCCGGCGCCACCCGCGAAGTCCTCGCCCTGGACGCCCCGCCGTACGCCGCCACCGGCACCTCTCTCGGCGCCGAAGAAGCGGCCCTGGCCCGCGGCGTACGCTGCCGCGCGATCTACTCCTCCATCGTCCTGGACCTCCCCCAGAAACTGGACGAGATCCGCCGCATGACCGGCCTGGGCGAACAGGCCCGCGTCCGCTCCCGAGTCCCCATCAAACTGATCCTGGTAGACGGCCGCACCGCCCTCCTCCCCCTCACCGACCACGAGGAAGGCGCCCGCTTCACCTCAATCGTCGTCGGCCGCAGCGCCCTGACCAACGCCCTCGTCGCCCTCTTCGAAACCCTCTGGCGAGAATCGTCCCCCGTCTGGGGCGCCTCAGCGGCCGCCCACGGCGACGGCGTGGACCAGCAAATCCTCGAACTCCTCGCCGTCGGCATGAAAGACGAATCCATCCTCCGCCAACTCGGCATCTCCGAACGCACCCTCCGCCGCCGAATAGCCTCCCTCTTCGACCGCCTCGGCGCCACCGGCCGCTTCCAGGCCGGCGTCCAAGCCGCCCGCAAGGGCTGGATCTGACCACTCGCCCAAGCCGTCCGTCCACCGCACAAACCGTGCCGGAGTGCGGGCCGTAATCCTCAGTGGATCAGCGGCGGTCACCAGATGATGCTCCTATCCGTGACCGAGCTCTATGGCCTGCGTGGACTGGAACGGCTGAGCGAAGCCGGGAGATAGGTCAATCGGCCGGGCGATGGACTAGTTTCGGTGACCCTCTGGCCCGTGTTCCTGGTCCGAGTCGCCACCCGGGAAGGAAATGGTCGGCCAAACGGATCGTCGGTGCTGACCGAAACCGCGGTCCCAATGAATTCAAGAGGTGCCATTGGGCAGGCCAAAACTGTTCAAGTCTTACAAGTTAAAGTGCCCTATTTGGGGATGAAGGTAGTATCTGTCAATTAACGACTACGGCCAGTCGAACTCACCCCGTTGGACGCCGACAACGAAGGCCGCCCAATCTGCACGACTAAACTTGAGTACTACCCCGGTGGGATTGTTGGAGTCTCGCACAAAGGCCGATTCCGGCCCGAAGGCTACCTCTACGCACTCGCCTTCCACGCTGGCCGAACTCTTCCGCCAGAGCAACTCAAACGGATCGCCTGAACCTGAAGACATCAAGCCATCTCCCCTGTGTTGGGTCGAGAATAGCCTGAGACAAGAAGGCCGTACAAGGTACGGAAAAAGCTGTACCACACCGGGTGGAACCCGGGGAAGGTAACCGGTCTGCCATATATGGCAGTGGTTGTTGCCCCTGTGGCCCATGCGACGCCATCGTCCTTCTGTTGCGCGGGTCGTGTCTTCACGCGTTGGGGTGTCTTCACCCCATTTCATCGGCCACTTGCGTGATGAAGGATAGAGAATCGGTTGGGCTCAATGCCTCCGCGAGGATGGCCTCGAAATCATCTCGGGCATCAGCTATGCGCCCGTCTTCCCCCATGAGTGTTGTTTCGGAAGTGCCGCTCTCCAAGTGAAGTAGTTCGCCGAGGCCGCCGTTGAACTCCAGAAGCGTGAAGGCGCCTCGCACCATTCCCACATGCGCTCCGACGCAGAACGGCAGAACCCTGACCTTAATGAGGTTGTTTGCTTGCGCGGTATCCACGATATGGCGGAGTTGCATGGGCATGATCGCCGGATTCGTCCGAATCCCGACTTTTCTTCTGATGACGGCCTCGTCCAGAACAAACAACTCGTGTGGTGGATTCTCTCGATCCTTCAGCGATTCCTGGCGCTTCAATCTCAGCTTGACTCGCTGGCCAACGCGAATAGCATCCACTTCACCGAAGGCCAAGGTTTCCGCATATTCTCGGGTCTGTAGCAGGCCAGGTACCGCCAAGGGCTGGAACTGACGTACGAAGTTGGCGCCGGCTTCGAATCCGACATAGGTTAGATAGGCCTCGCTGACGTCATCTTTGAATTCGTCCCACCATGCCTTGCTGCGCGCCCCCTGATTGAGCCTGATGAGCTCGTCTATCTCTCCGGGATCAGTCACTCCGTAGCGCCGGGCAAGTGCCTCGAGGTCTTGTCTTGAAATTCCGGTCCGGCCTCCCTCTATGCGTATCAGTTTAGAGGTGTGCCACTCCAACTCCGCCGCGACTTCATCCTGCGTCAAGCTGTTGTCCTTGCGGAGTCTGGTCAGCTTGCTCCGCAGTAGCGCGCCCTGGATGACGGGACCGCGTTGATCTATCGGCATTGTCGATCTCATTCCATTTATCGAACGCGTGTTCGATGTAACCTCACAGGGTGCAAGTTGGCATACCCACGGTACCCCACCGGCGGGATGGTCTTGTGTGGGGGTCTATCTCCCCATGAGCTGGGAGATTTCCACAAACTGACCGTCTGCTGGCGCTGCACGTAGCTTCGCTAGACCTTCTGCTACGATGCGTTCTGCAAGGTAGTAGTTTGCTGGTATGCACGCAGAATCTAGCAGTACGGGAGAGTCTCCCGGAACCGGGCTCGCGATCCAAAGGCTGGGATCAGGGCCGGTTCGCAATGGGTTGATGCCGCAGCGGACCGCGGGATCGATCCAAACAGTTCGCCCACCGGTTGATCTCCTGAGAAATCGGCTGGGGTTCGGGGAGGGTACGTGCACGGAATTGTTTGGAACGAAATGACAATCCGCGATTTCGAAGAGATCGGGAACCCTGCAATACAGAAGGAAATTATCATATTGGCAGAAGAAGAGGTGCGATTTCCGCCGCGCGAGCACCGGGAGGATGAGGGCTGGATCAAGGGAAAGATTGGCGAGATGGCTTGGCGTCGCGCCATTTCAACCAAGAGGGGCTCTGATCCACCGGAAGAGCTCAGCGAATACTGCCTGGTCTACCGTCGGCCCACTGACAAAGAGTATCGAGAGGCCGGGGGTGGGCATGCCGCCATAACTGTGACGCGTATTCTGCATAACTCTATGTTGGCCGTGGACGGCCTCTAGTCATGGCCAGTCGAGGCCCAGACGTGTAGCCAGGTCTTCTGTCAGAAAACTTCTTGATTCGAGTTCGCGCGCAGATGAAGTCGGATCCGAGGATTCGCTGGCCTGGTTTCTGAGGAACTGAGCGATTAGCTCACCTTCAAGACCCTTGTTGAGCAAAGGAGTAATCATGGCCACGAACCTGCCATGGCGAGTGATTATTGCAGGTATGCCAGAGTCATTGATCTCTTGGATCACTTCGGCAGTCCTCTGGTTGAGATCACGCATCCTATAAATGTGCACGTCTCCCCGGCCTGCCGGTGGTTTCCCAATGGTCATTTTGGACATCCCCGCAAGTCTACGTACTACCTTTGTACTACAAGTACCCCATCTATGCGAGCCGAAGACAAAATATCCGCAAAGGACAGGTCATGACCACACCTGGCGTCGACCAGATCCCGTCGGTGGCAAATGACGTCTCACACGCGTCCGACCTGCGTGCGGCCGCTCGCTGGCTGGTGGGGGGTAGCGCATCCATCGTCGCCGTATTAGTCGCCAACCTGCAGTTTCGTAACCTTGATGGCCTTGAGGAAGTAGGAGCCTGGGCTGTCATGGCGGCGCTGAGCGCGATCCTCACGGCCCTGACTTCTGTCGTGTGGGTTCTCTATCGGGCGGCAGGAGTCCTCGCAGTGCCTCGTCGCAGCATCGGTGAGCTATCCGAACTGGACCGCAGCGACAATGGCGGCTTCCCCGGCCGTCGTCTCGAGTCCCCTAAGTCCGCCCTCATGAAGTATTTGGTCGTGGAACGCCGCAATGACCTGCTTGGAGCATCTCGTGACGCTATCGGCCAGCTCTCGGGGGATCACATAAAGGCCTATAAAGCTACAACAATCAATAAACCGGGAGATCGGGTTCGGATCGGGACAAACATTTATGATCTTGGTGATTCGGCTGCTATGAGTGCCCTCACTAGCCTTAGCCTCGATTTGGGCCGACGCGTTCAGTGCGTGGTCGACGCGGCCGCGGCCTTTGAGACCCAGCAACGCTACGACCGACTTGCGAAAGGGCTCAAGTGGGCGGGGGCTCCGTTTGTGGCCAGCTTGCTTGTCCTACTGCTCCTGCCAACCCTCGTGCCCGATGTGATGCAGGTGAAGGTCCCGACCCGCGTTCAGATAGCCTCTCCCGCATCATGGCCGACACCCTGCGCTGGGATGCTTCTGGACGGCATCGCGGTGGGAGGGAATATGGATGCTCCCATTGTCGTGATCCCTCGTCAGGGAAACTGCCCGGCCCAAAAGCTGACCGAAACCGCCCACCTCATCGTTATACCCAAGGTGGACTAGCGTTAGTTTGTATGGATTGAGCCAGGTGGCAGGTACTTCTTCGGTGTGAGGGTCCCCCTGGTGGAGAGGGCCGGAGACGAGTTAGCTCCAAGCCATGCCGACCCCGCGCCGGGGCGCTCCGCTGTCTACCGACGCTTCCGCCGCTTGACGAGCGGGCAGAGCCATCCTTTTCCGCAATGGCACACCCAGAGGTGGCGGGCTGCCGGAACCTGTCTGGACTAGTAGGACTGGACACACCACCCGGCTGATGGTGGCCACCACTGACCCGCTTAGTCATGATGCCCTCGCCCGCTGATCTGCAAGCCCTGTTCGACGCCGTCAGCCCAGGCCGCGGCCTGCACCTCTACCTCCACCCTGACCCAACAATCCACCGTAAGGTGATCGCGTCAGATCAGTTCGATGAGGTCGACTTCCAGTGGAAGTGGGTCTGACACCTTGAGTTTGCCCGTGTCCACCCCGGCTGAGGCGTAATAGCCGGTGGTCGGATCCAGTCGATAGCGGAATACCGCTGGACCATGATCATGGTCGTTTAGTTCGACTCGCCAGTAGTGCTTAATCCCCGCAGCGGCGTACTCCGCAGGCTTGTCTTGGTCTGCTGTCACTGAGCCGGGTGACATGACCTCGATGACCATCAGGCAGTGGCCGGGGCGCAGGACTTCCTCGTCAGGAAGGGAGGCATCGTAGACGGCGATATCAGGACGCCGGTTGAGTAGGGGGATGTCACGGAGTCTCAGGTCGATGTCGGTGGCGACCGCCAGGTGATCGTCGCAAACGTACTCGATCGCGTGCGCCAGGCGGCGGGCGAGGATCTGGTGCGCGCGGCGGGGGGCGGCGTACACGAGGATGGCTCCGTCCACGACTTCGATGCGCCTGGAGATGTCTTCGGGCAGTGCTTCGTAGGCCTCGGCGCTGAGCCCTTCAGGAGACAGCACCATCCAGTCCGGCAACGCGGTCATGCCCTCAGCATATGACCTCAGCTGACGTCATGATGGTACGGCTCCGGAGTTAGCCAGTAGCGAAGAGTAGTTGAAGCCGTGCGGGCGGCGAAGGTGGCTTTGGGATTTACCGCACTAATCTCGCGGGAACGTGACAAATGCCCGGCGGGGGTTAGTCCGCCGGGCATTTGTTTGGTGTGTAGCCGTCGCCCCGAGTTGGATAGTCCTACTCCTGCCACCATTCGGCGTCGTCGTCCGCCTTGGGGGCCGGGGGTGCGGGCTTCGGGGTGGGCTTGTCGTTGCCGTTGGGGGCGGCGGAGAGGGCCGGCTTGATGGGAGCGGCCACCACGGGGGCGGGCTCGGGGTCCATGCCGGGGAGGGCGGCGCCGCCGAGGAGCTGGCGGAGCTGGGCCAGGTGGCTGGTGATGCTGTCGCGCTGGCGGGTCAGTTCGTCGACCTGGCGCTGCATGTTGGAGCGGGTGCGCTCGGCCTCGCTCTTGGCGTCACTCACTATCGATTCTGCGCTGGACTTGGATTCCGCGACCAGCTGGTCGGCGTTCTTGCGGGCGTTGGCCAGGAGCTGCTTGGCGTGGGTGTCGGCCTCGCGGCGGGTCTGGTCGGCCTGCTGGGTGGCCTTGGTCGCGCGCTGTTCCGCGGTGGCGGCGCGCTGCTCGGCCTCGGCGACGAGCTTCTGGGTGTTGGCCTGGGCGGTGGCGTGGCGCTCGGACTCCTGGCGCTCGGAGTCCTCGCGGCGGGCGGCCAGCTGGATCTCGAACTCGGCCTCGTCCTGGGCGCGCTTGGCCTCGGACTCCTCCAGGACCCGCTGGGCCTGGGCACGCATCTCGTCGGCCTGACGCTTGGCGGTGGTCAGCACCTCGTCACGCTCGCGCTTGGTGGACGCCCGCAGCTGGGCGACCTCACGCTCGGTGGTGGTGCGCAGCTTGGCGATCTCACGCTCGGCGTCGGCGCGCTTCTCCGCGACCTCATGGTCGGCGGTGGCGCGGAGCTTGGCGACCTCACGCTCGGTGGTGTTGGTCAGCTCGTCCGACTCGCGCTTGGCGGTGGAGCGGATCTCCTCCGCGTCCCGCTCGGCGGTGGTGCGCATCTCGTCGGCCTCGCGGGTGGCGAGCGCGCGCTTATCAGCGGCCTCGTTCTCGGCGGCGGCGCGGACGTCGGCGGCATCCACCTTGGCGGCGGCCTTGATCTCGTTGGCCTCGGATCGGGCGGCCTGGACGAGTTCGGTGGCCTGCTCCTCCGCCAGACGCAGCAGTTGCTCAATGCGGGCGCCCAGCCCGGAATAGGTCGGGCGCTCCTGCTCCTGCAGCTGGCGCTGGGAGTCGGAAAGGTCCCGCTGAAGGGCGGTGACCTGCTCCCGGGCCTGACGCAGGTCTGTGTCCAGCGTCTTCAGGTGGTCGTGGACCTGGTGCCGGTCATAGCCGCGGAGCACCACGTCGAATTCCCGGGAGGGGGCGTCTTCAAAGAAATTGTTCAACTGGGCGTCGATGTCGGACTGCATGAGGCTCGATCCTGGGTTGTCGAGACGGCTACACGGGCCGGACGGGGGGGTTTCGGACATCCGAGGCGAGGAGCCCATTGCGGGATCCACGTCCGGTGGTAGGCCAGCGTACTCCGGTGCTGCCGAGTTGGCGGCCTCCTCGGACTTTCTGCGCGACTTGTTACGTATGAGCCTTTCTTGTGTTTGGTCATTGCCTCGGTGTCTCAACCAGCTCTGTTAGGACTCCTCCCACATCCTTCGGGTGAAGAAACGCAATAGAGGCACCCATAGAGCCGTGACGTGGGCGTTCATCGATGAGGCGCACCCCCTTGCCGGCGATGTCCGCCATGGCTTTCGCCACGTCGGCGACGCCGTATCCGATGTGGTGCACACCCTCGCCGCGTTTGCTCAAATACTTCCCCACGGCGGTGTCGGGGTGGAGGGGTTGCAGCAGCTGGACATAGGAGGATCCATGCTCGCCGTCGGCCACGTGCAGCATGGCCTCCTTGACGCCCTGCTCCTCGTTCACCTCCCGGCTCACGACCACCAGGCCGAAGGTCGACTCGTAGAACTCGATCTTCTCCTCCAGGTTGTGACAGGCGATGCCCACATGGTCGATCCGCTGAAACATTGAGTCCACCCTCCTGGGCGATCGCGCGAGCGCCCCTGGGTATGGTGACACCGTCGCCCCTGGTCTATCGAGGAGGCCCGCGCATGTCCCGTTCCGTCATCGTCGCCGGAGCACGTACCCCCATCGGACGGCTGCTCGGTTCGCTGGCCGGCAAGTCCGCGGTGGAACTCGGTGGGATCGCCATCAAAGCCGCGCTGGAACGTTCGGGAGTGGCTCCGTCCGACGTACAGTACGTGATCATGGGGCAGGTGCTCCAGGCGGGCGCGGGGCAGATCCCGTCGCGGCAGGCGGCGGTGCACGCCGGGATCCCGATGAGCGTGCCGTCGCTGACGATCAACAAGGTTTGCCTGTCGGGTCTGGACGCGATCGCGCTGGCCGATCAGCTGATCAGGGCCGGTGAGTTCGAGATCGTGGTGGCGGGCGGTATGGAGTCCATGACCAACGCCCCGCACCTGATCCCTGGCCTGCGCAAGGGCGTCAAGTACGGCCCCGCCGGGATCGTGGACGCGATGGCGCTGGACGGGCTCACCGACGCGTTCGACCAGATCGCGATGGGCGAGTCGACCGAAAGACACAACGCGCGCTACGGCCTCACCCGCGCCGAGCAGGACGCCTTCGCCGCGCGGTCGCACCAGCTGGCCGCCGCCGCGGCCAAGAACGGCGTCTTCGACGAGGAGATCGTCCCGGTGCCGCTGCCCAAGGGCGCCGAGTTCACGGCCGACGAAGGGGTGCGTCCCGAGACGACCGTGGAGACGCTGGCCAATCTGCGCCCGGCCTTCACCAAGGACGGCACGATCACGGCGGCGTCGGCGTCCCAGATCTCCGACGGCGCCTGCGCCGTCGTGGTGATGGCGAAGAGCAGGGCCGAGGAGCTCGGGCTCGACTGGCTGGCCGAGATCGGCGCGCACGGCAACGTGGCCGGGCCGGACAACTCGCTCCAGGCCCAGCCCGCCAACGCGATCAAGCACGCGCTCGGCAAGCAGGGCCTGACCGTGGCCGACCTGGACGTGGTCGAGATCAACGAGGCGTTCGCGCAGGTCGTGCTCCAGTCGGCGAAGGAGCTCGGGCTGCCGCTCGACAGAATCAACGTCAACGGCGGCGGCATCGCCGTCGGCCATCCGATTGGCGCGTCCGGCGCGCGGATCGTGCTCACCCTCGCGCACGAGCTGCGCCGCCGCGGCGGCGGGCTGGGCGCGGCGGCGCTGTGCGGCGGTGGCGGCCAGGGCGACGCACTGATCATCCGCGTCCCCGCGTGACGCCCCTCGCCGAGGAGGTGCTGGCCGGCCGCCCGCGCGCCATCGCGCGGGCCATCTCCCTGGTCGAGAACGCCGGTACGGCCCTGCGCGACCTGATCGCGGCCCTCGGCACGCGCCAGCCGTACCGGGCCAGGGTGGTGGGCCTGACCGGTTCGCCCGGGGTGGGGAAGTCGACCTCGACCGGCGCCCTGATCGAGGCGGCGCGCAAGCGCGGCGAGCGGGTCGGCGTGCTGGCGGTGGATCCTTCGTCGCCGTTCACCGGGGGAGCGCTGCTCGGCGACCGGGTCAGGATGCAGGAGCACGCGACCGACTCGGGGGTGTTCATCCGGTCGATGGCCACCCGCGGGCATCTGGGCGGCCTGTCCTGGGCGGTGCCGCAGGCGATCCGGGTGCTGGACGCGGCCGGGTACGACCTGGTCCTGGTCGAGACCGTGGGCGTCGGGCAGGCCGAGGTGGACATCGCCTCACTGGCCGACTCCACGATCGTGCTGCTCGCGCCGGGCATGGGCGACGGGGTGCAGGCCGCCAAGGCGGGCATTCTGGAGATCGCCGACGTGTTCGTGGTCAACAAGGCCGACCGGGACGGCGCGCAGGCGACGATCCGGGATCTGCGGAACATGGTCGCGCTGTCGGACGCGCCCTGGCGTCCGCCGATCGTGGCGACGGTGGCCGCCCGGGGCGAGGGCGTGGACGACGTGGTGGCCGCGCTGGACGCGCACGCCGCGTACCTGGCGGAGTCGGGGCAGGGCCGGCTGCGCCGCCTGGCTCGGGCCAGGGACGAGATCGAGGCGATCGTGCTGGCCCAGCTGCGGGCCAGGATCGGGAACATCCACGGGGACCTGCGGCTGGACGCGCTGGCGGAGCGGGCGCTGGCGGGGGAGACCGATCCGTACGCGGCGGCCGACGAGCTGATTGCGGCGCTCTAGCTTTTCTCAGGGCGTGTTCACCCTCGCGTAACCCCTCCTCCTTACGTTCCAGGTATGAAGTGGAAGCAGGTTCTCAATTCGACCCTGGAAGGGGTCACTGGTTACGCCATCAAACGGGTACGGCTCCCGCCCACCCCGCTGCCGCCCCGGATGCCCGACGACAGGATCCGCGGCCCGGTGGATCCGGCGGCGGACCGCCTGCTCCGCGAGCCGGTGTTCCTGCTGGCCCCCGTCCGGTCCGGTTCGACGCTGCTGCGGGTGATGCTGAACAGCCACTCGCGCCTGCACGCCCCGCACGAGACCCACTTCCGCCGGATGACGGTGAATCTGCCCACCGACCCGCTCCAGCAGGCGCTGACCGCGCTCGGCCACACCCACAGCGACGTCGAGCACATCCTGTGGGACCGCATGCTCCACCGCGAGCTGCTGCGCAGCGGCAAGCCGATCCTGGTGGAGAAGACCCCCAGCAACGTGTTCGCCTGGAAGCGGATCTCGACCTGCTGGCCGGACGCCCGGTTCATCTACCTGATCAGGCACCCGCTGTCGATCGCCACCTCCTGGCACGAGGCCGACCCCGAGGCCCGGCCGATGGAGGAGGCGGTGCCGCACGCGCTCAGGTACGCCACCTACCTGGAGGAGGCCCGCCAGAAGGTCGGCGGCCTGACCGTCTCCTACGAAGGGCTCACCACCAACCCGGAGCGCGAACTCCGGGGGATCTGCGACCGGCTGGGCGTGCCCTGGGAGCCGGGCGTGCTCCGGTACGGCGACCACGACCACGGCACCTTCGTCAAGGGCATCGGCGACTGGCGCGACAAGATCCAGACCGGCACGGTCCAGCCGGGGCGCCCCCTGCCCACCCCGGACGAAGTCCCAGAACAATTGCGCGAAATATCCAGTAAATGGGGATATCTGTAGCGGTTACGGCTCGTCGGTGTAGGTGATCGTCACCTTCGTGAAGCCGAGCGCCTTCAGCATGTTCTCCAGCATCGCCTTGGTGTTCGCGTCGGCGCGGGCCCGCAGGTCGCTCCCCGTGGCCGCTTCAGCGATCTTCCTCTCGGCGAGCAGGTACAGCTCCTGCTGGTTGCCCGGGGAGTCGGACAGGAACTCGCCCACCCGGTCCAGCAGACCCCGCTCCTGGTGGTAGACGTAGGAGCGCTTGTTGTCCAGGTTCGGCTTCTCCAGCTGGGCGCGCGGCAGCTTCACCGTCACGGAGGTCCGGTCCGGGGAGACGGTGATCGCGTCCTTGCCGAGGCCGCCGAACTCCACGTAGGCGTCCACGTTGCCGGCGCCGACGAACAGCGTCCTGGTCCCCTTGATCGCGTCCGGCAGGAAGTCGGCGTCCTTCTCCAGATCCACCACGACCTGGAAGTTGCCGGTCGCGGCCTCGAAGCGGCTGAGGTTGTGGATGGACTGGAGCAGCACCGGCTGGCTGCGGTCGATGGTCGTCTCGCCGAAGGGATCCAGCCAGGACCAGGCCAGCCGGAGGCCGACGACCAGCAGCAGCACGACGAAGAGCGCCCCGGCCAGCCAGCGCCAGCCACGGCGCGAGCTGCGCCTGACGGGGGTCGGCTCGGTCAGCGGGGCGCGCGTCTGGCGGTTCACGAAGGGACATCTTCCCGCTAATAGGCGGCTATCACATCCCAGGCGGTGGCATTCCCGGCGGCGCGGGCATCAACGGCGTCGGACTCGGGCGCGGCGCGTAGGCCAGGCCGCCGAAGTGGTTGGTGCTCAATCGGCAGTTGGCGAAATCCGCGTAGAACATGCGCAGCCATTCGCGCCGCTGCTCCTCGCTCAGCCCGGAGAACCACGCGGACGCGTTCTGGTGCTCCGCCAGCGGCCCGGCCGGCAACGGTTCCCCCCTCAGCCAGGCCGCCACGATCGCCCGGTAGCCACTGGCCACGGCCTCCGTACAGGGCCGGGAGAGCCGTTCCACGA
Organism: Acrocarpospora corrugata; assembly: GCF_009687845.1. GTDB lineage: Bacteria > Actinomycetota > Actinomycetes > Streptosporangiales > Streptosporangiaceae > Acrocarpospora > Acrocarpospora corrugata. Next base: position 111,416 of record NZ_BLAD01000054.1, on the reverse strand, counting down.
ACTCGGCCGCCGCGCGGTCGGCGTACCCGGTGTCCAGGTCGTCGACGTGGATCGGGATCACGCCGCGCGCCGCGTCCTCCCCGCCGGGGGTCAGCCGGGACCGCTGCTCCACCCGCTGGAACGCGGCCGGGGTGCCCGACAGCCGGGCCGCGATGCCGGTGAACGCGCTGCCCAGCTCGGTCAGGCCGCCGCGCATGCCGGGGTGCACGCACACCGTGATCGGCCACTCCTGGCAGCTGTAGACCACGTTCCGCGCGACCGGGACGACCGGCGGCTCGGCCAGCAGCCGGGCCACGCCGGTGCCCGCCGCGAGCACCGCGACCATCGCCGCGGCCAGCGCCAGCGGCTGCCGCGTCAGCGCCGCCGCCCAGCCGAACAGCAGGGCCGCGCTGATCCCCACCAGCCACATGGTCTGGTAGAGGAACGACCCGGCGCTCAGGTCCTGGAACAGGTCGTACGGCTGCGGCGTGGCCGGCGCCAGCCGATCCGCCCATCCGCCGTCCGTGATCCAGCTGAACAGCGCGTACGTTCCGGTCCCCGCCAGCAACGGCGTGATCGCGTACGGCACCCCCCACCCGACGATCCACCCCAGCACGACATACAACGCCAACCCCGCCGCGCCCATCGCCAGCCCGCTCGGCAGCAGTCGCCCGGCCTGCTCGCTCAGCACCGCGCGCAGCGTCAGCACCAGCACCGTCGCCCCGAACGACCCCACCACCACGGCCAGGATCGCCAGCGGCGCCTTCAACGCCCGCCAGGTCGTCAGTTCGCCCCGGGTCGCCCGGCGCTTGCGCACCGCCACCCAGGCGGCGAACGCGGCCGCCACCGGCCCGGTCAGCCGGAGCGAGCCGATCACGGCCACCACGATGTTGTCCCACACCATGACGCCGGGAATGAGGACGCTCCACGCCGCGACCAGGCCGAGCACCATCAGCACGGTCACCGTGATCACCGCGCTGTGCTTCAGCTCCTCGCGTGAAACGCCCCTGTGCTCACGCACGATCCAGCCGTGTCAATGTGCTGCCCATCAAGCACCCCCCGTGCCTGTGCGAGCCGCCGTCCGTGCGCCATTCCCCGTGGCGCGGGACGAGTTTGCCGCTACCTCACTGTTTGCCATCGCAACCATAACGGAGCGTGATGTTTGGTGGGCCAATTCTCTGGTCAAGGAATGAGTTTGGTCACGCTACGTGAAGTGCGAACCAGGACGATCAGCGCGCTACCGTAACGCTGTGCCTCTCAACCTGCCGTTCGATCCCATCGAGCGCGCCGCCGGAACGTGGCGGGAGCGCTTCGGGCCCTCGTCCGCCATGGCCGCCGTCACCTCGATCATGAGAGCTCACCAGATCTTGCTGGCGCAACTGGACACGCTGCTCAAGCCATACGATCTGACCTTCGCCCGGTACGAGGCGCTGGTGCTGCTGACCTTCAGCAGGACCGGGGCGCTGCCGCTGTCCAAGATCGGGGAGCGGCTGATGGTGCACCCGACCAGCGTGACCAACACGGTGGACCGGCTGGAGAAGGCGGGCCTGGTGATCCGCCGCCGGAACCCGAACGACGGGCGCGGCGTGCTGGCCGAGATCACCGAGCCGGGCCGGGCCGCCGTCCGGGCCGCCACCGCCGACCTGATGGCCGCCGAGTTCGGCCTGGCCATGTACGGCGAGGCCGACCTGGCCGCGATGTTCGACGTGCTCAGAACCCTCCGGGTGGCGGCCGGTGACTTCGCCGACAAAACCGAAGAAGGGGGCCCGTCAGGTGACGGACCCCCTTCAATGATCGTTTAGCGGCCGATCGCGCTCAGGGCGTTCACGATGCCCTGACCGTAGAAGCCGTTGCTGTTCCGCGAGCCCTCGCAGGCGTGCGTGGCCGTCACGGTCGAGCCGCTCGGCAGGTTGCGGGTGTAGGTGTAGCTGCCGCCCGCCGGGCACCGGGTCGCGGTGGCGGTGGACTCCAGGCGCCGCTCGACCGCGTCCGGGTCCATGCCGAAGCCGCCCCAGCTCTGCTTGCCGTAATTGCTGACGATCAGAGCCGCCACGCCGACCGCGCGCGGCGAGGCCATCGAGGTGCCCTGCAGGTACTGGTAGTAGCCGCAGACGCTGCCCCGGCAGTCCCGCACGACGTACTCCACGGTGGGCACGCCGTTCGCGTCGATCTCGCCGTTGAGGCGGGCCAGCGACTCGGGGTAGGCCGACAGGGTGGCCTTGGTGATGTCCCGGGTGTTGCCGGGGGTGTCGTACACGTCGCCGCCGGGCGCGGCCACGTCCACGTAGCCGTTGCCGTAGTCGGAGTAGTACGCCTTGCGGGTGCTGTTGCCGACCGAGGAGACCGAGATCACGTGGTTGCCCTCGCTGGGCATCGAGACGCAGCTCGTCGGGATCGTCCGGTCGTACGGGGCTTCGCCCGGCTCGCTGGCGAAGTCGGGGCTGGAGCCGTCCAGGAGCTCCTTGGTGTAGTCGGTGGCGCCGTTGCCGGCCGCCGCGATCAGGGTGACCCCCTTGCGGTGCGCGTAGTTGAGGGCGCGCTGGGTGGCCTGGATGACGATCCGCTGCTCGGCCTGGTCGGCCGCCGAGTCCAGCGGGTGGTTGGCGCAGTTGAACAGCCACGGGTCGATGTAGTAGCTCATGTTCACCACGTCCACGCCGATGTCGCCGGCGTAGGTGAGCGCGTCCACGGAGGGCTGCAGGAAGAAGTAGCCCGAGTCCTGGCCGGCCCGGATGTTCACGATGGTGACCTTGGGGGCCACGCCCGCGACGCCGAGCTTGTTCAGCGGCGAGGCGATCGAGGAGGCGACGTGCGTGCCGTGCCCGTCCTCGTCCACGTTGGCGGGGTCGCTGCAGGAGGCGTCGGGCTCCTCCTCGCACGGGCCGTCGATCACGTCACCGTTGGCGTCGACCGGGATGTCGGTGGTGAAGTTGCGGCTGAGCGAGTTGCTGAAGTTCGGGGCGATGTCGGGGTGGGTTCCGTCGACACCGGTGTCGATGACGCCGACGAGCACGCGCTTGTCGCCCTGCTCGTACTTGTGCGCCTGGTTGGCCTGCACGACGTCGAGGTCCCACTGCAGGTCGTCCAGCGGCTCGGCGGACGGCTTCGCGTTCCACTTGGCGCGCTTGGTCCCGTGCCGGCCCTCCTTCTCGATGACCTTGGCCTCGATGGCCTTGCGCACGTTGGCCTTGACCCTGGCGCTCTCGGGGGCCTTGCCGATGACGCGGTTGGCCGCCACGCCCTCGATCGCCGCGCTGCTCTTGAGCGCGTCGGCGAAGCCGGCGTTGGCGGTGCTGACCGTGGCCAGGCCGACCGCGGTGTTGACCTTCACAACGGTGCCGCCGGCTGCCTGGATCGCCTTTTGGGCCTCGGCCGCGCTGGCGCCCTCCTTGTAGAGGACCACGTATTCCTTGGTGCTCGCGGGCTCGGCCGTGGCCGGCGCCGCCTGAGCCGGGGCTGTCAACGCCGCTGCGGTTAACGCCGCGACGGCGGCGATAGCGGATACGCGCTTCAAACTGCCACCTCCCTGTGGGCAGGAACAAACACACGGGTTAGTTCCGTGCGGACGCCATATTGGGGGTATTTGCGACAAGGAGCCAAGGTGTGGGTGATTTGAGGCCAAGGTGTGACATGCGTAGTCAAGAGATGCTGGCGGTTGTTAGTAGGACGTCCTAGTATTTTGTCCATGGATGAGATCGAGGCCGGACGGGCCCGCTGGCAGGCCAGGTACGACGCGGCGAACAAGCGGGACCGCGAGTTCAGGACGCTGTCCGGCATCGCGGTGGACCCGGTCTACGGGCCGGCGGCCCCGGATCCACGGTTCGAGCGGATCGGGTGGCCGGGGGAGTATCCGTACACCCGCGGCCTGCATCCGACCGGTTATCGCGGGCGGCCCTGGACGATCCGGCAGTTCGCCGGGTTCGGCAACGCGCGGCAGACCAACGAGCGGTACAAGATGATCCTCGGCGCGGGCGGCGGCGGGCTGTCGGTCGCCTTCGACATGCCGACGCTGATGGGCCGCGACTCCGACGACGCGCGCGCCCTCGGCGAGGTCGGGCACTGCGGCGTCGCGATCGACTCGGCGCTGGACATGGACCTGCTGTTCGACGGCATCCCGCTGGGCGAGGTGACCACGTCGATGACGATCAGCGGGCCGGCCGTACCGATCTTCTGTATGTACGTGGTGGCGGCCGAGCGGCAGGGTGTGCCGCTGCGGGCGCTCAACGGGACGCTGCAGACCGACATCTTCAAGGAGTACATCGCGCAGAAGGAGTGGCTGTTCGGGCCCGAGCCGCACCTGCGGCTGATCGGCGACCTGATGGAGTTCTGCGCCCGCGAGGTGCCCGCCTACAAGCCGCTGTCGGTCTCCGGCTACCACATCAGGGAGGCCGGCTCCACGGCCGCCCAGGAACTGGCCTACACCCTGGCCGACGGCTTCGGCTACGTGGAACTCGGCCTGTCACGCGGCCTGGACATCGACGTCTTCGCCCCCGGCCTGTCCTTCTTCTTCGACGCGCACATCGACTTCTTCGAGGAGATCGCCAAGTTCCGGGCCGCCCGCCGGATCTGGGCCCGCTGGCTCCGCGAGGTGTACGGCGCCCGCACCGAGAAGGCCCAGTGGCTGCGCTTCCACACCCAGACCGCCGGCGTCTCGCTCACCGCCCAGCAGCCCGACAACAACATCGTCAGAACCGCCGTCGAAGCCCTGGCCGCGGTCCTGGGCGGCACCCAGTCGCTGCACACCAACGCGCTGGACGAGGTGCTGGCGCTGCCGTCGGAGAAGGCCGCCGAGATCGCGCTGCGCACCCAGCAGGTGATCATGGAGGAGACCGAGGTGGTGAACGTGGTCGACCCGCTCGGCGGCTCCTGGTACGTCGAGGCGCTCACCGACCGCCTGGAGGCCGAGGCGGAGGAGATCTTCGCCAAGATCAGGGAGATGGGCGCCGGCGACATCACCTCGGGACTGCTGCGCGGCATCGAGGACGGCTGGTTCATGGCCGAGATCGCCGAGGCCGCCTTCGACTACCAGCGGCAGTTGGAGAAGGGCGAGAAGCGGGTGGTCGGGGTGAACTGCCACACCGGGACCGCCGAGCAGCCGCTGGAGATCCTGCGGGTCAGCCACGAGGTGGAGGCCGAGCAGCGGCGGGTGCTGGCCGAGCGCCGCGCGGCCAGGGACGGGCAGGCCGTGGACGCGGCGCTGGCCAGTCTGCTGGACGCGGCCAGGACCGACCGGAACATGATCGAACCGATGCTGGCGGCGGCCAGGGCCGAGGCCACATTGGGAGAAATCTGCGACGTGCTCCGCGAAGAATGGGGCACTTACACGGAACCGCCGCGATTCTGACCGCCCATTCCCGAGGGGATGGAACGTGGCCCCCCGGGGATGCGGCAGGATTGGACTATGGCAGCGGACTTCTCTCGACCTGGATCGCTCTACGGCGCCGTTGATCTCGGCGCGCGCAAGCAGGCCCTGGAGGCGCAGGCGCGGCGCGAGACCGCGGCCAAGAACCCCGCCTCTCCGGGCACCCCCGAGCTCATCGAGCCGACCGCGGCGACCTTCACCGCCGAGGTGGTGGAACGCTCGATGAGCGTTCCGATCATCGTCGAGGCGACGGTGCCCCGGGCCGAGCAGGTGCAGCAGTTCAGCCTGGCGATGGAGAAGCTGGCCGCCGAGGCGGCCGGCGCCTGGCTGCTCGCCCGGGTCGACGTGGAGGCCAACCCCGAGCTGGCCCAGGCGCTGCGGATGCGCGCGGTGCCGACCGTCTACCTGGCGGTGCAGGGGCAGCTGATGCCGCTGTTCGAGGGCCCGCTGCCGGAATCGCAGCTGCGCCAGGCCCTCGCCCAGGTCTTCGAGCAGCTCGGCGTGGAGCTGGGCGAGCTGGGCGCGCCGGAGGAGGACGGCCCCGCCGAGCCCCCGGTCGACCCCGACCTGCTGGCGGCCGACATGGCGATCGAGGACGGCGACCTGGACGCGGCCGAGGCCGCCTTCAAGCGGCTGCTGGCCCGCGCCCCGGCCGACGAGGAGGCGAAGATCGGGCTGGCCGGCGTCGGCCTGGTCCGCCGGACCAGCGGGCTCAACCCCACCGAGGTGCTGCGCCGCGCCGCGGACGCGCCCGCCGACGTGGCGACCCAGATCCAGGCGGCCGACGTGGAGATGCTGGCCGGGAACGTGGACGCCGCCTTCGACCGCATGATCGGCCTGGTCCGCCGGACCGCGGGGGAGGACCGGGATCAGGCGCGGGTGCACCTGCTCGGCCTGTTCGACACCCTGCCGGCCGACGACCCGGCGATCGCCAAGGCCCGCCGGGGGCTGGCTTCGGCCCTCTTCTAAGCGACCAAAACGTACATAGGGCTCATTTCGCTTCACATTTCGGCCTGCTCCACCCCTCCGGAGGTGGCACGATGGACCCACACCCAATGCGCAAAGGAGCGGATTGACGTGGCCACCGTGCCCAGTGTTTCCTATTCGATCACCGTCCGACTTGAGGTGCCCGCCGGGGGTAAGGCCGTGAGCCTGCTCACCCACGCGGTGGAGCACGCCGGCGGGGTCGTCACCGCGCTCGACGTGACCAACGCGGGTCACGAGAAACTGCGCATCGACGTGACCTGCGCGGCCCGGGACACCGACCACGCGCAGGCGATCGTGGACGGGCTCGGCGCGATCGAGGACGTGGTCATCCACAAGGTCTCGGACCGGACCTTCCTGATGCACCTCGGCGGCAAGATCGAGATGCAGTCCAAGGTCCCGCTCCGGAACCGCGACGAGCTGTCCATGGCCTATACGCCGGGGGTGGCTCGGGTGAGCATGGCGATCGCCCGCAACCCGGAGGACGCGCGGCGGCTGACCATCAAGCGGAACTCGGTGGCCGTGGTCACCGACGGTTCCGCGGTGCTCGGGCTGGGCAACATCGGGCCCGCCGCCGCGCTGCCGGTGATGGAGGGCAAGGCCGCCCTGTTCAAGCGGTTCGCCGGCATCGACGCCTGGCCGATCTGCCTGGACACCCAGGACGTGGACGAGATCGTGCTGATCGTGCGGGCCATCGCGCCCGGGTTCGGCGGGATCAACCTGGAGGACATCTCCGCGCCGCGCTGCTTCGAGGTGGAGCGGCGGCTGCGCGAGCTGCTGGACATCCCGGTCTTCCACGACGACCAGCACGGCACCGCGATCGTGGTGCTGGCGGCGCTCACCAACGCGCTGCGGGTGGTGCGCAAGGAGCTCGCCGACGTGCGGATCGCGCTGGCGGGCGCCGGCGCGGCCGGGACCGCGGTGCTGCGGCTGCTGCTGGCCGCCGGGGCGCGGCACGTGGTGGTCTGCGACTACCTGGGCGCGGTGCACCAGGGCCGGGACGACCTGGACGAGTCGCTGCGGTGGATCGCCGAGCACACCAACGCCGAGGGCTACTCCGGCGACGTGCGCGGCGCGGTGAAGGGCGCCGACGTGTTCATCGGGGTGTCCGCGCCGGGCATCCTGACCGGCGACGACATCGCCACCATGGCGCCGGACTCGGTGGTGTTCGCGCTGGCCAACCCCGAGCCCGAGGTCTCGCCCGACGACGCGCGCGAGCACGCGGCCGTGGTGGCGACCGGGCGGTCGGACTACCCCAACCAGATCAACAACGTGCTGGCCTTCCCCGGGGTGTTCCGTGGCCTGCTGGACGCGCAGGCCGACGGGGTCACCCAGGACATGCTGCTGGCCGCCGCGCGGGCGCTGGCGGCCGTGGTCAGCTCCGAGGAACTCGGGCCGAACTACATCGTGCCCAGCGTCTTCCATCCGGATGTGGCCAACGCGGTGGCGGCGGCCGTGCGCGAGTCCGCGGGCGGGAAGGTGCGCGGCTTCACCGAGGCGTGAGGGGTGACGCTTGACTTGCTCCTCGGACAATCGTGCGCGATTAGTCCTTCCTGCCCCATCATGGAAGGTATGGCGGACGCGATCTACGTCGGCGGGTTGCTCGTAGCGACGCCACTGCTCGACGACCCGAACTTCCGGCGTAGCGTGGTGCTCGTCCTGGAGCACGATGACGACGGCGGCACCCTTGGCGTGGTCCTCAACCGCCCGAGCGACATCACCGTCACCCAGGTGCTGCCCGTGTGGGACGCGCTCGTCTCCGGGCCATCGGTGCTGTTCGAGGGTGGCCCGGTGCAGACCGACAGCGCGCTGGCGCTGGCCGTCGTGCTCAGTGGCGAGGAGCCGCTCGGCTGGCGGCGGCTGCACTCCGGCCGCCCGGCCGTCTCCCGGCTCGGCACGGTCGACCTGGACGCGCCGCCCGAGATCCTGGCCGGGGAGATCTCCCAGATGCGGATCTTCGCCGGGTACGCGGGCTGGACCAGCGGCCAGCTGGAGAACGAGGTCAGGGAAGGCGCCTGGTACGTGGTGGACTCCGAGCCCGGGGACACCTTTCATCCGGATCCGTCGACGCTGTGGCGCTCGGTGCTGCGCCGTCAGCCGGGCGAGCTCGCGATGGTCGCCACTTATCCGGACGATCCGAAGCTCAACTGATCCCTACTTGTCCCAGTCCGGGCGTAACGACGCCTCGGCGATGGCGAGGATCTCGTCCAGCCGCGCGGCCATTGCGTCCGCGTCCCGTACCTCGTCCGGCCGGCAGTACTCGAAGCCGACCCGGGCCACCGTGGTGAACAGCGCGAGCACGAAGTGCGAGCGCAGGTCGTCGGTGCCGCGGCGGCGGGCGATCTCGGCCAGCAGGCGCTGCTCGTTGGCCATCATCAGCCGCCGCTGGCCCGCCATGAACTGCGGGTGGTGATCCAGCAGCCTGCGGGTTTTGACGAACCGGGCGTGGTCGGCCTCGTCGCCCTCGCCCATGGCCGTCAGCGACAGCCGCATCGCCTGCGCCATCGCCACAAAGGGGGACTCGGATTCAGGACGGGCGGACAGCTCCGCTAGAAATATGTCCTGGGAGTCGGCCAGCAACGCCAGGGCGACGTCCTCCTTCGAACCGAAATATCGGAAGAACGTCCGCGGCGAGACCTCGACGTTCGCCGCGATCTGATCGATGGTCGAGGCCTCGTAGCCCTGTTCGAGGAACAGGTCGAGGGCCGCGTCGATCAAGGCCAGCCGGGTCTTCTGCTTCTTGCGCTCGCGTAGACCCATCCCTGTCACCCCCTCGAAACCCAAAGTTCACACACTGCCAGATGTCACCTTATGTCGGATAAAAGGATTTGTCATCTGTCACTCACTGACATAAATTGCTACGCGTTGACTTCTACAGGGGGGAATCCCGTCATGGCCCAAGCATTAGCAGCGCCTGCCGAGGCGCCGGAGAAACCTGGCCAGGGACGCCCCTGGCTGACGTTGCTCGCCGTTTCGCTCGGCGTGATCATGGTGATGCTGGATGGCACCGTCGTCGCCATCGCCAACCCGGTCATCGGCCAGGAACTGGGCGCCTCCCTGGCCGACCTGCAGTGGGTCACCAGCGGCTACCTGCTGGCCCTGGCGGTTTTCCTGATCACCGCGGGGAAGCTCGGCGACCTGTTCGGGCACAAGCGGGTCTTCCTGATCGGCGTGGCCGGATTCGCGCTCACCTCGCTCGCCATCGGCCTGACCTCCTCGGTCGAGGCGCTGATCGCGTTCCGCGTGCTCCAGGGCCTGTTCGGCGCGCTGCTGCAGCCCGCCGCGCTGGCGCTGCTCCGGCTCGCGTTCCCCGGTGACCGGCTGAACATGGCGATGGGCGCGTGGGGCGGCATCATCGGCCTGTCCAGCGCGGCCGGGCCGATCGTGGGCGGCCTGCTGGTGGAGAACGTGAGCTGGCAGTCGGTGTTCTTCATCAACGTGCCGGTCGGCGCGGTGGCGCTGGTGATGGGCCTGTGGGCGCTGCGGGAGAGCAAGACGCAGCTGCTCGCCCGGGTCGACTGGCCCGGTGTGGTGCTGCTGTCGGTCACCATGTTCTCGCTGGTCTGGGCGATCATCAAGGCGCCCGAGTGGGGCTGGGGCGACCCCGGCACGCTGGGCTTCCTGGCCGCCACCGTGCTGGTCGGCGCGGCGTTCCTGTTCTGGCAGACCCGGGCCAAGGAGCCGCTGCTCCCGCTCACCCTGTTCAAGAACGCGTCGTTCTCGATCGGCACCGGCCTGATGATCCTGATGGCCTTCTCGATGTTCGGGGCGATGTTCTTCCTCACGTTCTTCTTCCAGGGCGTGCACGGGCTCACCCCGCTGGAGTCGGGCGTCCGGATGCTCCCGATGAGCGCGGGCATGATCATCGCGTCTCCGCTGGCCGGTCTGGTGATCGGCAAGATCGGGCCGCGCATCCCGATCGCGGTCGGCATGCTCATCACCGCGACCGCCATGTTCCTGATGTCCCGGCTGAGCATCGAAGCCGAGTTCATCGACAGCGCCATCCCGTTCGCCCTGCTGGCGTTCGGCCTGTCCCCGGTGTTCGTCGGCGCGACCGAGATCATCGTCGGCAACGCCCCGCCGCAGCTGGCTGGCGTCGCCGGCGGCGTGCAGAACTCGGCCATGCAGGTCGGCGGCGCCCTCGGCACCGCCATCCTGGGCGCCGTCGTGGCCGCCAAGGTCTCCGACGTGTACGTCGGCTACCTCGGCCCGGCCGCGGCCGCCATCCCGCCCGATCAGATCGAGGGCCTCAAGGGCCTGGCCTCGGTGGGCATGGCCCCGCCCGGCCTGCCCGAGCAGGTGGCCGGCGTCATCGCCAACGCCTCCCACCTGTCCTTCATGGACGGCCTGCACCTCGGCTTCATGGTGAGCACCGGCGTCGCGATCGTCGCCGCCGTACTCGCCCTGCTGGTCAAGGCCGGCCGCAAGACCGAGGGCGCGCCCGTGCATGTGGGCTGATCGCTTTTCGGCGGGTACGGCTCTCGCCCGCGGGCGGGAGCCGTACCCGTGGCTGCGGCTAAACTCGGTGCGATGAGCAGTACGAAGATTCTTCCCGAGGCGGACGTCACGCCGGACCTGTCGACCGGGGACGGCGACCACGAGCGTTTCTCGCACTACGCGGACGCGAACAAGATCACCGAGAGTATGGTGACCGGCATCCCGATCCGCGCGCTCTGCGGCAAGGTGTGGACGCCGAGCCGGGATCCCAAGAAGTACCCGGTCTGCCCGGAGTGCAAGGAGATCTACGAAGGTCTCCCCTCCGGCGACGACGACTGAGTGTCGCTCCCCGCTGACCAGGTCCGATCCAGCTAGCGTGTGGAGGCTGGACCGACCAGTCGTATCGGGGGAAACGAATGGCCCGGCGTACGATCGCCGTCTCTTTGGCATGCCTGTTCACGCTGGGCCTGGTGCCGGGTTCCGCCGTCGCGGATCGTGAGTGCGCGGTGCGGGCGGCCCGGATGGCGCGGGGCGAACCGCGCGAGCCGGACGCCGCCGAGCTCGCCCGCGTCGAGGGGGAGCTGCGGGAACGGCTGTCCTCCCGGGTGGTGGCCGCGCAGATCGACGTGCCGATCTGGGTGCACGTGCTCACCGACGGCCAGCGCGGCGCGTCCGACAGCGCCGTCAAGGGCCAGGTCGCGACCCTCAACACGGCCTACGGCGGGGGGTTCGGCGGGACCGACACCGGGATCAGGTTCGTGCTCAAGGGGATCACCAGGACCCGTAACCAGGCCTGGTTCCGCGACCCGCTCGGCCACGAGGAGCCGATGAAGACCCTGCTCAGGCGCGGCGGCGGGGAGACGCTCAACCTGTTCGTCGGGCAGCTCAGCGAGCTCGTGCTGGGGTATGCCACCTATCCGCACTGGTTCCCCGACACCCCCAGGCTGGACGGCGTCGTCATCGACTGGCGCAGCCTGCCCGGCGGCGCGTTGCGCAACTTCGACCGCGGCTTCACCGGGGTGCACGAGATCGGGCACTGGTTCGGGCTGCTGCACACCTTCGAGAACGGCTGCGAGGCGCCCGGCGACTCGGTGGACGACACCCCCGCCGAGGGCCACCCCACCGACGGCTGCCCGTCGGCCAAGGACAGCTGCCCCGGCATCCCCGGCACCGACCCGATCCACAACTACATGGACTACAGCTTCGACCGCTGCATGTCCGAATTCACCCCAGGCCAGTCGGAGCGGATGCGGCAGATGTGGACGGCCTACCGCATACCGAAAGTCTGACCCGCATTGACCGTTCCGGCCCGGGCGTGAATTACTCCTGGCATGGACGACGGGAGGGTCTGGCCACCCACCGATCGGGGCGAGCCAGACCAGGACCTGCCCCCCTCCGCCCGCTGGTACGGCACGCCGACCGCCCCGCCGCGCCGGCTGCCCCGCTGGGCCGTCACCCTGCTGCTCGCCGCGCTGGCGCTGCTGACGGCCGGAGCGCTGGTCACCGTGCTCGTGCTGGCGGTGCTGGGCCGCCCGGACGAGCCCCCGGAGACGGTCGCCGTCAGCGACGACCTGGCCGGGGTCAGCTACCCGCTCCCGCCGGGCTGGCGGCAGGGCGTGCTGGCGCCCGTCACCGGGTTCACCTCGGTCGCCAGCAACCGGGACCTGGCCATCGCCATGCTCCGGCCGGGCGACCCGCTGGACGCGGCCGCCATCCGGCCCGAACTGGTGGAGCTCACCGAGCTGTACTCGCGGCTGCTCCTGCACGGCGACACGGTCGACGTCGTGGAGGACAAGGCGATCACCGTCGACGGCCGGACCGGGCACACCCGGGCGCTGCACGCCGAATACCGGGACGTGGTGAACCGCCCGGCGTTCCTGCGTGTGACCATTCTCACCGCGCCCGCCGGGGGGACGGTCGTGGTGCTCGGGCTGGCGCATCCGGACACACCGGAATCCCGTGCTGACATCGATCTGATCACCTCGGGCGTGCGCTGACGGATTCCGGCCGGACCGGCTGGCGCGGGGGACGGGATCCGCGGTGGTCGGCGTGTTTGTCGGTGGGGGCGGCTACTCTGGCCGGGATGTGTCGGGTGGACAACTGAACGGGGAGGCCGGGTGAGCAAGCGAATCCACCGCCATGGCGGCGGTCGCTCAGCTGATCAGCGGGAAGCGGGGGCGCAGTGAGCGTGTCCGCGGCGTCTCACCTGTCGCCTTCTTATCCGGATCGGGCCGCCTGGGGGACCGCCCCCAAGCTGCGCGCCTGGCAGCAGGAGGCGTTCGACCTCTACTTCCAGCGGGAGCCGCGCGACTTCCTGACCGTGGCGACGCCGGGGGCCGGGAAGACGACCTACGCGCTCCGCATCGCCAGCGAGCTGATGAACCGCGGCGTGATCCGGTCGATCACCGTCGTCACGCCGACCGAGCATCTGAAGCGGCAGTGGGCCGACGCGGCCGGCCGGGTCGGCATCAGCCTCGATCCCGAGTTCAAGAACAGCCAGGGCGCGACGTCGCGGGACTACGTCGGGGTCGCGGTCACCTACGCGCAGGTCGCCATGCATCCGGCGCTGCACCGGGCGCGCACCGAGGCGCGCAAGACGCTGGTCATCTTCGACGAGGTCCACCACGCCGGCGACGCCAAGTCCTGGGGCGACGGCATCCGCGAGGCGTTCGACCCGGCCACCCGGCGGCTCCAGCTCACCGGCACGCCGTTCCGGTCCGACGACAACCCGATCCCCTTCGTGGCCTACGCCGAGGACGGCGACGGCGCTCTCCGCAGCGTTTCGGACTATTCGTACGGCTACGGCCCCGCGCTCGCCGACGGCGTCGTCCGGCCGGTGATCTTCCTGGCCTACTCCGGCGAGATGAAATGGCGGACCAGGGCCGGTGACGAGATCACCGCCACGCTCGGCACGCCGCTCACCAAGGACCAGCTCGGCCAGGCCTGGCGGGCCGCCCTCGACCCGAAGGGCGACTGGATCCGGCAGGTCATCACGGCCGCCGACCGCCGCCTCACCGAGGTCCGCCGGGGCATGCCCGACGCGGGCGGCCTGATCATCGCCACCGACCACGAGACCGCCCGCGCCTACGCCAAGCACCTTCGTACGGTCACCGGCGAAGGCGCCACCGTCGTGCTCTCCGACGACCCCGGCGCGTCCAAGAAGATCAAGGAGTTCGGTCTCTCCACCCAGCGCTGGCTGGTGGCCGTCCGGATGGTCTCCGAGGGCGTCGACATTCCCCGTCTGGCCGTCGGCATCTATGCCACCAGCATCTCCACGCCGCTGTTCTTCGCCCAGGCCATCGGCCGTTTCGTCCGAATGCGCAAGCGCGGGGAGACGGCCTCCGTCTTCGTGCCCTCGGTGCCGCTGCTGCTGACCTTCGCGGCGGAGATGGAAGCCGAACGCGACCACATCCTGAACCGCAAACGCGACGAGGACGGTCTGGACGACCTGCTCCTCGAACAGGCGCAGCGTGAGCAGAAACAGCCCGACGCCCTCGGCGACGAGCTCCCCTTCCAGACGCTCGAAGCCTCCGCCACCTTCGACCGGGTCCTGTTCGACGGCGGCGAATTCGGCACCGCCGCCGCGTCGGGCTCCCCCGAGGAGGAGGACTTCCTCGGGCTGCCCGGCCTCCTCGAACCCGACCAGGTGGCCTCACTCCTGCGCAAACGCCAGGCCGACCAGCAGGCCGCCAAACGCCGCCAGCCCAAACCGGCCCCCGCCGAACTCGCCCCGCACGAGGTCATCCACGAACTCCGCAAGGAACTCAACGGCCTCGTCGGCGCCTGGAACCATCGCACCGGCCAGCCCCACGGCGTCATCCACGCCGACCTGCGCCGCTCCTGCGGCGGCCCCCCGATCGCCCAGGCCTCGGCCGAACAGATCCGGGAACGCATCGCCATGATCCGCCGCTGGGCCAGCCAGCGAAAGTAGGTCACGTGCCCGGTCTCTGGCGCGGGCGGCTCCCCACCGCGTCTGCATGGTCGGCGTGCGTGGCTACTGGGGACGATTGGCGCGCGCCGCCCTCCATCGCGTCTGCGCGGTCGCGCGGGCCAGCCATCTTGGGCGCGTGGCGGGTTTCGGTCGCCTCGAAGTCGACCAGGCCGGCCCGCTCGATGGGTGGTGGAATGGGTGGGGTTACTCCGCGTTGCGGTAGTGGTATCGGCAGATTTCGCGGAAACCCGCGCGTTCGTACAGGCGGAGGGCGGGGGGATTGTCGGGCTCGACCTGGAGGTACATGTGGTCGGCTTCGTGGGTGCTCGCCCAGGAGGCCAAAGCGGTGAGGACCTGGCGGGCCGCGCCCTTTCCGCGTGCTTCGGGGCGTGTGGCCATGTTGAATACGCCTGCCCAGCCGGTGTCGGCTACCGTGCGGCCGACGGCGACGACATCGTGCCCGATCAGGGCGGAGGCGTAGGCGCTGGGGTCCTTTACCCGGTCGAGCATGGCGCGCTCGGAATGGGGGTCGGCATGGGTGTGCACGGAGTGCCAGGTTTCGAACCATTCAGATGTCGGTCGGTCGTGCACATGAATGCGTAGCGTGGGCGCGGGCGTTGGTGTCGGTTCCAGGATCCGTGTGGTTGACGCCACCTGTAATGAGATCGGGCTTTGCCGGTGGTAGCCGCGGGTTGCGAGGGCGGTGTCGAGGTGTTCGGGGCAGGCTCCCGGGGTGATCTGGAATCGGGTGGTCGCGCCGTGGGTGGCGTAGAACTTTTCGGCGTCGATGATTCTTTGCGGGAGTTCGTCTGGGCTGGTGTCGGTGTGGGGTTGCACCGAGCCCACCCACCAGGAGCAGTTGGGGGCGTGGCGTAGCCACCAGCCTTCGGAGTGCTCGATGTGGGCGGCGGGGAGGGCGCGGGAGGCTCTCTCCTGGAGGGCTCGCAGCAGTTCCGAGCTGCTCACGGCGAACACGGACATTCCTCAAAGAACCGGCAAGTATTGGACACTCACCGATTTTGGCGTACCGGTCAGGGGTGGACGACGGGGGTGCCGGTCAGGTGGGCGCCGGCGTCGGAGAGCTGGGCCAGGGCGGCGGCCGTGGTGGCGGGGGCCACGCCGGCGGTGAGGTCGAGCAGGACGTGGACGGTGAAATCGTGGCGGACGGCGTCCAGGGCGGTGGCGCGGACGCAGTGGTCGGTGGCGATGCCGACGATGTCCAGGTGGGTGACGGCGTGCGAGCGGAGCCAGAAGTCGAGGGTGGCGCCGTCGGGGGCGGTGCCCTCGAAGCCGCTGTAGGCGGCGGAGTGTGCGCCTTTGCTGAAGATTTGTTGGACTTTGGTGGTGTCGAAGGCGGGGTGGAAGTCCGCTCCGGGGGTGTCGGCCACGCAGTGGGCGGGCCAGGTCTGGGCGTAGTCGGGGGTCGCCGAGAAGTGCGGGCCGGGGTCGATGTGGTAGTCGCGGGTGGCCACGACGTGGTCATACGGGTGGGTGCGCAGGTGTTCGGTGATGGCCGCGGCCACGTCGGCGCCGCCGGCGACCGGCAGGCTGCCGCCCTCGCAGAAGTCGTTCTGCACGTCCACGATGACAAGCGCGGTAGGCATGAAGCCAGCGTAGAAGATCGTGGGAGACCGGCGTCGTCCTCATGCGCCGCTCTCCCACGATCACTTAAAGATAGTAGGGATCGCGGGATCCCCGGGCGAGAGGCTGTGCGCTATTGCCGGTAATTCCGTCACAGAGGCGCGCACCCGGGCCCGCGCCGCGGGGAGAGGCTCCCGGCCGACGACGGCGCCGTCGCGGACCAGCGGGACCAGCAGGGGGCGT
This sequence comes from Acrocarpospora corrugata, assembly GCF_009687845.1. Lineage (GTDB taxonomy): Bacteria > Actinomycetota > Actinomycetes > Streptosporangiales > Streptosporangiaceae > Acrocarpospora > Acrocarpospora corrugata. The sequence goes on along the minus strand of NZ_BLAD01000054.1, from coordinate 94,899 downwards.
CCGGCGTGCTCGTCGGGGGCGAGGGTGACCAGCTCGGCGGTCGCGGTTCCGTCGCGTAGCGCCCGGTAGGCCCATTTGCGGCCGCCCCGGCTGGGTTTGCCGACGGACTTCTTGGCCACCGGCTGGAGGGCGCCGGTGGAATCCTCTCTGGTGACGAGTTTGTAGACGAGGTTGGCGGTGGGCGCGCCGGATCCTGTCACCAGGGAGGTGCCCACGCCGTAGCCGTCGACGGGGGCGGCGGCCAGGGCGGCGATGGCGAACTCGTCGAGGTCGCTGGTGACGACGATCCGGGTCTGGTGGGCGCCCAGGTCGTCGAGGAGCCGCCGGACCTCGATGGCGGCGGTGGCCAGGTCGCCGGAGTCGATGCGGACCGCGCCCAGCCCGGGTCCGGCCAGGTCGACGGCGGTCTTCACGGCTTTGGCCACGTCGTAGGTGTCGATCAGGAGGGTGGTGGACGCGCCGAGGGAGGCGAGCTGGGCCTGGAAGGCGGCTTCCTCGGAGTCGTGCAGCAGGGTGAAGGCGTGGGCGGAGGTGCCTGCGGTGGGCACGCCGTACTCCAGACCGGCCATCAGGTTGGAGGTGGAGCCGAATCCGCACAGGTAGGCGGCGCGGGAGGCGGCGACGGCGGCGCGTTCGTGGGTGCGGCGGGAGCCCATTTCGATGATCGGGCGGTCCCCGGCGGCGCGCGTCATCCGCGCGGCCGCGGAGGCGATGGCGCAGTCGTGGTTGAGGATCGACAGGACGACCGTCTCCAGCAGGACGGCCTCCGCGAAGGGCCCCTCGACCACCATGATCGGCGACCCCGGGTAGTACGTCTCACCTTCCCGATATCCGTATATATCCCCGGAAAACCGGAATCTAGCGAGGAAGTCATACGTGGGGGCGTCGACCAGGTCCCGGAGAAAGGCCAGTTCCTGCGGTCCGAACTGGAAGTTCTCGATTGCGTCAAGGATGCGTCCGGTGCCCGCGACCATGCCGTAACGCCGCCCGGCGGGCAGCCGCCGCGCGAAAACCTCGAAAATCGCGCGCCGATGGGCGGCTCCGCTGGCCAGCGCGGCCTGCAGCATGGTCAATTCGTAGTGGTCGGTAAGCAACGCCGTGTTCATGGTCATCTGCACGAGTCGAGAGTACGACCGCGGTAGGGCAGGATTGGGGATGTGGGTAGCACCGCTCCAATGAAGGTCGAGCGTCCGGCAATCGACGTGCGGCCCGATCTGCCATGGCTGGCCATCGTCTGGAACGACCCGGTCAACCTGATGTCCTATGTGACGTATGTGTTCCAGAGCGTCTTCGGTTTCACCCGGGAGAAGGCCGAGAAACTCATGCTCGACGTGCACCACAAGGGCCGGGCCGTGGTGTCCAGCGGAACCCGCGAGGAGATGGAACGCGACGTGCAGATCCTCCATTCGTACGGCCTGTGGGCCACGGTCCAGCGGGATTCCTGATGAGCACCGGGTTCAAGCCGACCAAGACCGGCGTCTCCATCCGGCTGGACGCGGCCGAGGCGTCGGTGCTGCGCTCCCTGGTCGGGCTGGTGCTCGGCCTGGTCGAGCCCGGCACCACCGGCGACGACCCGCTGCAGCGCGCGCTCGGCATCGGCGCGGCCGAGGTCCCCAGCGATCCGGTGCTCGCCCGGCTGTTCCCGTCGGCGTACGAGGATGACGAGGCGGCGGGGGAGTTCCGCCGCTACACCGAGGCGACGCTGCGCGAGGGCAAGCGGGCCGACGCGATCACCCTGATCGACACCGCGGCCGGCGGCGAGGTGGAGCTGACCACCGAGGAGGCCGGGGCCTGGATGCGGGCGCTGAACGACGTCCGGCTGATGCTCGGGGTGCGGCTGGAGGTGACCGAGGAGGTGCACGAGGAGATCGCGCGCATGTCCGAGGAGGACCCGCGCTATCCCGCGTTCGTGACCTACGACTGGCTCACCTACCTCCAGGACACGCTCGTCCGGGCCCTTTGGTAGCTTTGCCGGCATGTTGACGATCTCACGTGAGCTGGTCGACCAGATCGTGGCGCACGCCCGCGCGGATCACCCGGACGAGGCCTGCGGCGTGGTCGCCGGTCGGGACGGGGTGCCGGAGCGTTTCGTCCGGATGGAGAACGCGGAGCGTTCGCCGACCTTCTACCGGTTCGACTCGATGGAGCATTTCCGGGTCTGGCGGGACATGGACGACCGGGACGAGGAGCCGGTGGTGATCTACCACTCGCACACGGCCACCGAGGCCTATCCGTCCCGCACCGACGTGAGCTACGCCTCCGAGCCGTTCGCGCACTACGTCCTCTACTCCACGGAGTTCGACCAGTTCCGATCGTTCCGGATCGTGGACGGGGTCATCGAGGAGGAGGAAGTCAAGATCCTGGAGTCGAACGGCTAAACTGGGGCCATGTTCTCGGCGGTGCAGAAGTTCCTCTTCGCGCATACTCGATCGGTCGTCGTCTACGACTGTCGCTGACGCAGGAATCCGTGCGTGTATCCCTGTGTTTCACATAACGACAACTGATCAAGGAGAATGACCCGAGATGGCCATCGAGGTTCGCATCCCTACCATCCTGCGCACCTACACCGACGGCGCCAAGGCCGTCGACGCCTCCGGCGCCACGCTGGACGAGCTGATCGGCGACCTGGAAGCCCGGCACCCGGGTCTGCGGGCACGCCTGGTCGACGAGGGCAAACTGCGCCGCTTCGTCAACGTCTACCTCAACGACGAGGATGTGCGTTTCCTGGGCGGCCTCGGCACCCCGGTCACCGACGGCGACACGGTGACCGTGCTGCCCGCCGTCGCCGGTGGCTGAGCCGGCATGCGCTTCGACTCGCTGATCGATTCGGTCGGCCGTACGCCCCTGGTCGGCCTGCCCAGGCTGTCGCCCTCGGACGAGGTGCGGATCTGGGCCAAGCTGGAGGATCGTAACCCGACCGGTTCGATCAAGGACCGGCCCGCGCTGTGGATGATCGAACAGGCGGAGAAGGACGGGCTGCTCAGCCCGGGCTGCACGATCCTGGAACCCACCTCGGGGAACACCGGGATCTCGCTGGCCATGTCGGCGCGGCTCAAGGGGTACCGGCTGATCTGCGTGATGCCGGAGAACACCTCGGAGGAGCGGCGGCAGCTGCTGCGGATGTGGGGAGCGGAGATCATCTCCTCGCCCGCGGCGGGCGGCTCCAACGAGGCGGTCCGGGTCGCGAAGGGGCTGGCCGCCGAGAACCCCGACTGGGTGATGCTCTACCAGTACGGCAATCCGGCCAACTGGCGCTCGCACTATGAGTCCACCGGCCCCGAGATCCTGGAAGACCTGCCCACGATCACTCATTTCGTGGCCGGGCTGGGCACCACCGGAACGCTGATGGGCGTCGGACGTTACCTGCGCGAGCAGGTTCCCGGCGTGCAGATCGTGGCCGCCGAACCCCGCTACGGCGAACTGGTCTACGGGCTGCGGAACGTGGACGAAGGGTTCATCCCCGAGCTCTACGACGCCTCCGTGCTGACCACCCGCTTCTCCGTGTCGTCCGCCGACGCACTGGCCCGCACCCGCGAGCTGCTGGGCGCGGAGGGCATCTTCGCCGGCATCTCCACGGGTTGCGCTCTGCACGCGGCCCTGGGGATGGCGCGCAAGGCCGTACAGGCGGAAGAGCGGGCCGACATCGTGTTCATCGTCGCCGACGGCGGCTGGAAGTACTTGTCGACCGGCGCCTACGAGGGGACGCTGAACGAGGCGGAGGATCGGCTGGAAGGCCAGCTCTGGGCGTAGTCCCGTCCAGGGCATGGCGGCCGGAACTCGGAAAACCGCTTAGGTAAGCTGTCGAACGAAACGCCCGTCTCCAACTCTCAGGGGAGACGGGCGTTTCTTATGGTTTCCGGCCGGGGTGTTGGGCGGGAGGCCCGGCCGGGCACCGAGGGTGGTCGACTAGTTGAAGATGAGGCGGAGGGTGAAGCCGACCTCGCTGCCGGAGTACTGGGCGCTGAGGCCCACCGCGCGGAGTGCTTCCAGGTTGGCCCGGTCCTCGCCCTGGAGCGAGTTCAGGTAGAGCTTCTCGATCTTGTCGAGGTCGGCGTAGAGGGCGAAGTTGGCGTCGGCGGCGTTCGGGATGGCGAGCTTGAAGGTCTCGCTGTCGGCGAGCGTGCCGTTGGCGGCGAGCTTGGCGGCGTACTCCTCGGTGGTGGCGACCACCAGCTTGCCGTCGCCGGCCTTCTTGGCCAGCTGGACCGGCGTGCCGGTGTTGGCGAAGGCGAGTTCCACCTTCTCCAGCACCTCCTTGGCCTTGGCCGGGTCGGTGGACAGGACGGTGCCGACGTTCGGCAGGTTGCCGTCCAGGCCGTTCTCGTCCAGGGCGACGGTGATGCTCTTGCCGAGCAGGGCGGCCAGGTCGTCCGGCAGGGTCAGGCCGAACTGCTGCTCTGCCTCGGCCACGAACTGGTTGAGCTGCGCGCCCCCGTTGGCGTTGCTGGCCTTCAGGATCTCGGTCCACTGCTCGCTGAGCACGGCGCCCAGGCCGGAGATGGACATCGCGGCGGCGGTCGAGTCGGGCAGCTCGCCGAGGCGGGTGGCCTCCAGGTCGCTGGTGAGGGTGGTGTCGATGCCGCGGGTGATCCCGGTGATCTCGGCGTAGTCGCCGTCGAAGCGGAGCGCGCCGGCGAAGCGGCCGTTCTTGAGGCGGTCGCTGATCGTCTGGTCGACGACGCCGGTCATGCCGGACTCCAGGATCGGCTTGGCGCTGGCCCAGAAGGACAGCACGCCGGGCTCGCCCAGCGCCGCCATGTCGCCGGAGAAGTCGGGGTTGTCGGCCAGGGTGGGGGCGTCGGCGTACTTGTCGGCTTCGGCCTGGCTCTCGGCCAGGATCACGTAGCCGTCGCGGAAGGCGAAACCGGTCTTCTGCTTCTCCTTGGCGTCCATCTTCTGCAGGAAGGCGCGGGTGGCCTCCTCGTTGCTGGTCTGGATCGCGACCGCGACGCCGAGGGCGGCCTGCGGCTCGCCCTCCGCCGCCTTGCCCGGCTGCGAGAACGCGACGCCGACGCGGCTGCCCAGCCACGGCGCGACGTCCTTGGCGTAGTCGACGCCCTTGAAGTTGGGGCTGCTCTGCGCGAGCGAGTCGAACAGCGCCTGGCGCGGGTCGTCGCCGCTGAAGATGTCCTTGGTGGCGTTGAACTTGCGGGCGATGGTGAACAGCGCCAGCTTCTGGTTGGCGGCCGGGTCGAGGTCCAGGCGGACGTAGGCGAACGCGCTGCCGGGTAACACCTCGTGCGGCTGGGTGCCGCCGCCGCTGAGCGCGGAGACCACGTAGAAGCCGCCGCCGCCGACGATGCCGGCCAGGACGGCCGCGATCAGCGCGATGATCCAGCCGCGGCCGATGCCGCCGCGCTTGGGCTGGGGGGCGTGCTGGACGGGCGGGAGGCCGTAGCCGAGCTCCTCGGGCTGCTGCCACTGCTGGTGGGGCTGCTGCTGGTAGGGCTGCTGGCCGTACTGCGGCTGCTGGCCGTAGGGCTGCTGGCCGTACTGCTGGTTCTGGTACTGCTGGTCCTGGTAGTTCTGGGGGTAGTCGACCCGGGTCTGGTCGCCGTACTGCGGCTGCTGGCCCTGGCCGGGGTACTGCATGCGGGTCGCCGCGTCATCCTGCCCTGCCGGTCCGGGGTACGCCATGCGCGTCGGCTGGTCGCCCTCCGGTTGACCGTAGGGCTGGCCGTAGGACGGCTGAGGGGTTCGGTAGTGGACGGTCCGATCCGGGTCCTGGTTCTCGGGGAACGGGAAACCGGGGGGGTTCTCGGCAGGCATCTCTCTCAACTCACAGAAGGGGGTTTATCTCGGCGAGTTTGAAAATATGCCACATTGCCTGCGGTCCGCTTGCAGAGCGCTTGATGTTAGTCCCGTTTGAGATCTTTTCCTGGTCCTTTGAGGTGGATTTCGCCGCTGTCGCTGGACTCGATGAGGTCCCAGGGGACTACCTTGCTGTGGGCGTACAGCAGCCGGGTGAAGTTCTGGAGTGTTCCGGTGATCTTGCCGTTGGCGTCTCGGTGTACGCCCATGAGCCAGGGCGCGCGGTTGCACGAGACGAGCAGACCGGCTGTTTCCGGCTCGTCTGGTCTCCGGAACCAGCTGCTACGTTCGCGGATCATCTTCACGTCGACGACGTGGCCGACCCAGATTCCGTGTATGTCCCATACGGATTGTCCGATCAGATCGCGGGCACCCAACATAGATCATCCCCCCATTGGGAGTCTGCCCATGGATGCCGCGTTTTCCCTGATCAGGTGGCTAATGAACCGACCAAGAAGGGATATGGCCTAAGGTATCCACCAGAACAACATTCGGTACTGGTGGGGGTTTCTGTGACCAGGTTCGACGAGGCGACGAAGGCCATCCGGGTCGACGCGACGACGTACGAGGTGTGTCTGGACGACGGCTACGCCATCGGTGGCCCGCTCAACGGCGGCTACCTGATGGCCGCCCTGCTGCGCGCCACGGTCGACGCGTCCCCGCATCCGCACCCCGTCAGCACCAGCACCCAGTTCCTGCGCTCCGCCCGCCCCGGCCCGGCCGTCGTGCACCTGACCCCGCTCAAATCCGGCCGTACGACCACGGTCACCCAGGCGGTCCTCACCCAGCACGGCGACCCCTACCTGGCCGCTCTCATCACCACCGCCACCCTCACCCCCGACGCCGAGCCCTTCTACACGACCCCACCCACCACCCCCATGCCCCCCCTGGCCGACTGCGTCCAGCTCCCGGCCCCCAAGCCCGAATCCGGCATGACCCTCAACGCCCAGACCGACCTCCGCTTCGACCCCCCCACCATCGGCTGGCTCAACTCCACCCCCACCCGCCACCCCGAATCCCGCGCCTACTTCCGCCTCACCGAACCCCAGGCCCCCGACCCCTACGTCCTGGCCCTCGCGGTGGACGCGCTCCCCCCGGTCGCCTTCTCCGCCGGCCTCCGCGGCTGGGCCCCCACCGTCGAACTGACCTGGCACCTCCGCGCCCTCCCCGCCCCCGGCTGGCTCACCATCCGCGCCTCCGGCCGCCTCATCTCCGACGACTGGTTCGACGAGGACGTCGAAGTCCACGACTCCACCGGCCGACTGGTCGCCCAATCCCGCCAACTGGCCCGCGTCGGCCGCGCCTAACCGAAGGCGGCCATGCCCGACCGGGCGCCGTCGCGCCTACTGGGGGTTCGATCGGGCCCGAGGGGTCCGACCGGGCCGGACAGGGGGTCCGACCGGGCCGGACAGGGTTCGGCCGGGCCCGAGGAGGTCCGACGGGGTCCGACCCGGGCCTGACGGGGTTCGATGGCGTCTGACGGGTCCGGCGGGGTAACGGGCCTAACGGGGGGTTCGGTCGGGCCACTGTTCGGCCACGAGTTCGGGGGTGAGGAGGGGGCGGATGGAGATCTCGCCGGTCTGGCGGTCGATGACGATGCAGGCGCCGCCGACGGTGGCCGGTAACGAGGTCGGGTCTTCCGAGGTCGGATCGTGTGGCCAGGCGATGTAACCCGCGTCGAAGGCGTGGATGGAGACCTCGACGGCCTGCGGGCGTCCGCCGTTGAAGTACTCCTCGGCCAGGGCTCGTGCGCTTTCGGGGCTCATCGCGCACGCTCCGGGTGTGGGCGGGTCAAATTCGCTGGCCGCTGTGGTCGATGATGACGCAGAAGACGCCGGTGACGTTCTCGTACGGCGGTTCGACGGCCATGTGGCCGCGCTGGGCGTCGATCCAGAGCACCTCGCCGCGGGAGTTCACGGCGTTCCAGGCGTGGCTGCCGCCGTTGGGCCAGCGGGTGATGAGCATCGCGGACGCGCCCTGGCCGCCGCCGAGCAGACGCTGCGCGATGGTCAGGTAGGCGCGGCGGCCCTGGCCCAGATACTCGAACCGGTGGCCCAGCCACTGTTCGGCCCTGGCCACGCCTCCGGTCTCGCCGGAGAGGACGGGCTTGCCGACCCGGTCGTACTCGGGCTGGCGTGGGGCCGCCACCGCCGGTTCGCCGTGCCAGGTGGAGATGACGGCGAGGGCGCAGTCGATCGCGTTGGTGGAGCGGAACGGGTCCTCGGTCGGGCCCTCGGCGTTGATCAGCCGGATCCAGGTGCCGCGCGGGTCGGGGAAGCGTCCGACGGCCGCCTGCAGCAGGTCCTGCTGGGTCTGCGGGTCGGGCCTGGCCAGACCGCCGGCGATCCCGTACGGCCTGGCCTCGTCCAGCCGGGGCGGGCGGCAGCCGTGGTCGAACCAGTCGTCGGTGACGGACGGGCCGGGACTTCGCGGGCGGGGCGGGCGATCCTCCAGCGTCGGGGCCGGCGTCTCGGCGGCTTGTTCGTAATCACGCCAGCGGCGGCCATCACCCGAAACGACGGGGTTGTAGACGCCGGACGGCAGCCGCCACCGGGACTGACGATCGGCCATCCCCCTGAAAACCAACTGCAGGCCCCTCCCCCTCAGGTTGTCGATCGTAGGGGCCGTTTCAGCCGGGCAAGGCGCGTTTCCCAAATCATGCCGCTCCACTGGCCAACCCAAGAACCGCTGATCAGACGGTCGCATGGCGATCAGACGGCGACGTGCCGACTCCGACGGCCGCGTGTCGATCAGACGGCGACGTGCTGATCAGACGGTCGCGCGGTGAACCGACGGCCGTGTGCCGACCCTGCGGCCGTCGAAGTGCGTGTTGGGAGAGCCGGCGTTCACCCGCCTCCCGTCACACGGCCTCCATCAGGACCGACGGGTAGCCGGTCGCGCCGCTGGGGGCGGGGGGTGCGCCGTTGGCGGTCTGGGTTTGGCCGGTGCCGTCGGTGGCGCGGCAGCGGATGTTGTGGAGGCCGGGGGTGAAGTCCCATTCGATGGCCCACTGGCGCCAGGTGTCGAGGTTGGGTACTTCGGCCAGGCGGGCGACGCGCCATTCGCCCTCGTCGACCTGGACTTCCACCTTCTCGATGCCGCGGTGCTGGGCCCAGGCGACGCCGGCGATCGTGTTGCGGCCGGGCTTGACCTTGTTCCGGGGGACGTCGATGCGGGAGCCGGTCTTGATAGGGCCCTTGGCGGACCAGCCGCGTGGGGTCCAGTACGCCTCGTCCAGGTCGTAGCGGGTGACCTTGATGTCGGTGACCCATTTGGTGGCGGAGACGTAACCGTACAGGCCGGGGACGACCTGGCGGACGGGGAAGCCGTGTGCGACGGGGAGGACCTCGCCGTTCATGGCGATGGCGAACAGGGCGTCGCGGCCGTCCATCACGATGTCGACGGGGGTGCCGCAGGTGAAGCCGTCGGTGGAGGTGCTGAGCAGCATGTCGGCGTCGGCGTGCAGGCCGGCCTCGCGGAGGATGTCGGCCATCCGCACGCCCAGCCAGCGGGCGTTGCCCACGTAGGGGCCGTTGACCTCGTTGGAGACGCAGGTGAGGGTGACGTCGGCTTCGGTCAGCGGGCGTCTGAGCAGCTCGTCGAAGGTGATCTCGATGGGCTTGTCGACCATGCCGTGGATCTTCAGGCTCCAGGACTTGGGGTCCACCGAGGGCACCACCAGCGCGGTGTCCACGCGGTAGAAGTCGTGGTTGGGGGTGGTGAACGGGGACAGGTTCGGGAGCTTGAAGTCCACTCCGGCCGGGAGGGGCGGCAGGGGCGTGGCGGGGGTGGGCAGCGCCTTGGCGATGGCCGTGCGCTCGGCGGAGACGTCGTTGCGGCCGGCGAGCAGCTGACCCGCGACTCCGGACACGCCGGCGACCCCGAGCCCCACGCTGACGCCGGTCAGGAGTTTGCGGCGGTTGAACGCGTACAGATCAGATCCGGCGCGCATGACCGGGGGCATCTCCGCGTCCGATCCGCCCTTGACCGGCTCTTGTTCCGCGGCGGCGTGTTCGGATTCGCGCTCGGCCGGCTCTTGTTCGGCGGCGCGGTCGGATCCGCCCTCGACCGGCTCTTGTTCGGCGGCGGCGTGTTCGGATTCGCGCTCGGCCAGTTCTCGTTCGGCGGCGGCGTGTTCCGATTTGCGCTCGGCTCGTTCCGCGGCGGCGCGTTCGGATTCGGCCCACGGCGGGGGTTCCAGGCGGCGGAACAGGGAGGACAACGCCATCGCGCCCGCGGCCGCGCCGAGTAGCGGCGGCAGGATGGCGAACGGTCCGGCCTCCGCGCCGGAGAGGACGGCCACCATGCCGACCACGCCGAACAGATACAGGCCGGTCACGCCGAAGCCGACCCGGCGGCGGGAGAGGAGGCCGAGTGTGGCGGCGAACAGGACGATGACCGCGAGGATGCCGCTGATCAGGACGTTCTTGTCGTTCTCGCCGAACGTGCGGATCGCCCATTCCTTCAGCCAGAGCGGCGTGAGGTCAACGGCGGAGTTTCCGACGGCGATGATCGCCGAGGTTTCGCCGAGACCTCCGGCGACGAGCTGGGCGACGCCGAGCGCGACCGCGCCGGCCGTCACTCCGACCAGAGCGGCCGCCCAGGCGGGCAGGCGAGTGCGTGGTTCCACAGCCGAAACCTACGCCCGCCGGGCGACAGAAGATCTTACGAGCGGGTTACGAGCCGGGCTCACCCGCCCAGGACCTCGATGATTACCGGAATCATGGCGCGGAACGACTTGCCCCGGTGGCTGATGGCGTCCTTCTCCGCGGCGGCCAGTTCGCCCGTGGTGAGGGTTTCGCCGTCCGGGACGAAGATCGGGTCGTAGCCGAAGCCGTTGCCGCCGCGCGGCTCGCGGATCAGGGTGCCGCGCATGATGCCGTCGACCGTGCGCTCCTCGCCCGACGGGAGCGCGAGCGCCGCCGTACAGGTGAAATGGGCTTGGCGGCGGCCGTCGGGGACGTCGGTGAGCTGGGCCAGGAGCAGGTTGAGGTTGGCCTGGTCGTCGCCGTGGGAGCCGGACCAGCGGGCCGAGAAGATGCCGGGCATGCCGTTCAGGGCGTCGACGCAGAGGCCGGAGTCGTCGGCGATCGCGGGCAGGCCGCTTTCCTTGGCCACGGTGTGCGCTTTGAGCAGCGCGTTCTCCGCGAAGGTGAGGCCGGTTTCGGCCACCTCGCCGATCTCGGGGAACGCCTCCAGGCCCACCAGATCGATGGGCACCTGCGCTTCCTCGAGAATCCGGCGGAATTCGACGATCTTGCCCGCGTTGCGGGTCGCCAGCACCAGACGTGTCATTTCATCCCCTAAACCAACCGACGCGACCTCAATGGTGGGTTACGGCCGCGCTCAGGCCAAAACGGTTTTCTGGAGTTCGGTGAGTTCGGCGCAGCCGGCCGCGGCCAGGTCGAGCAGCTCGTCCAGGATGTTCCGGTCGAAGGGGGCGCCCTCCGCGGTGCCCTGCACCTCGACGAACGCGCCCCTGCCGGTCATGACCACGTTCATGTCGGTCTCCGCCTTCACGTCCTCGACGTAGCAGAGGTCCAGCAGCGGCGTGGTGCCCACGATCCCCACCGAGACGGCCGCGACCGAGTCGACCAGCGGGTCGCCGGGGCACATGCGCTTCTTGCGCATCCACCCGACCGCGTCGGCCAGCGCCACGTAGGCGCCGGTGATCGCGGCCGTGCGGGTGCCGCCGTCGGCCTGGAGCACGTCGCAGTCCAGGATGATGGAGTTCTCGCCGAGCGCCTTGTAGTCGACGCAGGCGCGCAGCGACCGGCCGATCAGGCGGGAGATCTCATGGGTCCTGCCGCCGATCTTGCCCCGGACCGACTCGCGGTCGCCGCGCGTGTTGGTGGCGCGGGGCAGCATCGCATACTCCGCCGTCACCCAGCCGAGGCCGCTGCCTTTGCGCCAGCGCGGCACGCCGCTCTCCACCGTCGCGGCGCAGAGCACCTTCGTGCCGCCGAACTCGACGAGGACCGAGCCTTCGGCGTGGGCGAGCCAGTTCCGGGTGATCGTGACGGGCCGGAGCTGGTCGGGAGAACGTCCATCAGAGCGAGCCATGAGCTTCACCCTAGGTCATAGACCGCACCGCTTCTGGCCAACTCCATCCGGCCGGTGAAGCCCGCGTTCGACGCGTCGGACAGGATGCGGACGGGGTCGTGCCAGGGGACGAGGTGGGTCAGGATCAGCCGGTCCACTTCGGCCTTGGCGGCGTGCTCGGCCGCCTGACGGCCGTTGAGGTGCAGGTCAGCGGGGAGGTCGGGGAGGTCGGGGAAGGACGCCTCGCAGAGCAGGATGTCGGCGTCCCTGGCCAGCCGGACCAGCTCCGCGGATTCGCCGGTGTCGCCGGAGTACGCGACCGAGCGGCCGCCGCAGGAGATGCGGAATCCGTAGGTTTCCACGGGATGGTTCATCAGGGCGGTGGTGACCTCGAACGGGCCGATCTGGCGGGTTCCCGGGGCGAGGGGATGGAAGTCGAACGCAGTTTCGAGCGCGGGTTCGTCGGGCATACCGTAGGCGCGGTTGAGGCGGATGGGGGCGTCGGCGGGGGCGTACACGGGCAGGCGCGGGAACGGGCCGTCGGGGGAGTAGGTGCGGACGACGTGGTAGGGGCAGAGGTCGAGGCAGTGGTCGCCGTGCAGGTGGGACAGGCAGATGGCGTCCACCTGGTCTAATCCGACGTGGCGTTGCAGGGCGCCGAGCGCGCCGTTGCCGAAGTCGACGACCAGGCTGAAGTCTTCCGCTTCGAACAGATAGCAGGACGCGGGGCTGTCCGGCCCCGGGAAACTGCCCGAGCACCCGACGATTGTGAGCTTCACACCGACCTCCCATTCGCGGAGACGTCCACGATTTCGGGTACGTCGCCGACTGCCGCCATTTCGACTGCCTGGATCTCCGGCCCCAGGAACCTCCGTCCCAGCAGGGCGAACGGAGCCGGATCGCCGGTCGCGCGGAACCGGTGCTTCGGCACCGCCGCCGGTCGGTTGAGCCCCCGGTCGTGCAACACGCGATAGACGTCCTTCGCGGTCTCCTCGGCGCTCGACACGAGCGTCACGCCGTCCCCCGCGACGTAGGAGATCGCTCCGATGAGGAGGGGATAGTGGGTGCAGCCGAGGATGAGCGTGTCGCAGCCTTCCGCCAGGATCGGCGTCAGATACTCGCGCACCGCCTCGATCAGCCCGTCGCTGTCGGTCTCCCCCCGCTCGACGAACTCCACCAGCCGCGGCGCGGCCACCCCCACCAGTTCGACGTGCGGCGCCGCCGCGAACGCGTCGTGGTAGGCCATCGACTCGATGGTGGCCCGCGTCCCGATCACCCCGACCCGCCCGTTCCTGGTCGCCCGCACGGCTCGGCGGGTGGCCGGCTGGATCACCTCCACCACCGGCACGTCATACCGCTCCCTCGCGTCCCGCAGCACGGCCGCGCTGGCGCTGTTGCAGGCGATCACCAGCATCTTCACCTCATGCTCGACCAGGTGGTCCATCACCTCCAGTGCGTAGCCCCGGACCTCCGCGATGCTCTTCGGCCCGTACGGCTGCCGCGCGGTGTCCGCCACATACAAGATCGACTCATGCGGCAACTGATCGATGATGGCCCGCGCCACGGTCAGCCCGCCGACGCCGCTGTCAAAGATCCCAATGCTCCCGTCCAACATGCTTCCCAAGGTTAAGGGACCACCCCCCACTCACTCCCGGTAAGAATCCTCAGAACAGCCTGTGTTTGCCGACCACATGACGAGCGCCCGCTCCCCGGGTGTCCGGGAGCGGGCGCGAATGGGTCGGTCAGGTGCTGGCGAGGGCGTCCACGATGGAGGCGCGGGACGCGCGGCGGGCGGGGAGCAGGGCGGCCAGTACCCCGGCCAGGCCGGAGAGGACCAGGAAGACGAGGATCTGGTCGACCGGGGCGCGGAACAGAACCTCGAACGGGAAGGTCTGCATCGCGGCCCAGCCGAAGACCGTGCCCAGCGTGATGCCGATCAGCGCGCCGATGAGCCCCAGCAGGAGGGCCTCCAGGGAGAGCATGTGGCGCAGCTGCGGGCGGGTCAGGCCGAGGGCGCGGAGCAAAGCGGATTCGTGGGTGCGTTCATGCACGGACAAGGACAGGGTGTTGGCGATGCCGAGGATGGAGATCAGGATCGCCAGGCCCAGCAGCCCCCCGAAGATCATCAGCATCATGTCCAGGGCGTCGTCGAACTCGCCGCGGAGCTCGGTCGCGCTGACCACCAGCGCCGTGGGGTACGGCTGCGCGACCGCCTCCACCGCCCGGCGGGCCACGTCGGAGGCGACCCCGTCCTTCGCGTTCACGTAGACGCCGGCGTTGTCGAGCCGGCCGAAATAGCGCTCGAAGTCCGCGTCCGGCAGGGTGATCGGCGCCTGGTCGGTGCTCTCCCGGTCGAAGGTCGCGACGATCTTCAAGGTGACCGGTCCGGCTTCCTTGGTGGTCAGCTGGAGCGTGTCGCCCACCTTGCGGCCCAGGTCGCGGGAGACGTCGTCGTTCAGGGCCGCGGTGCCGGCGACGAGGTCGCCGAACGAGCCCGTGGTCGCCTGCGGCCGGAAATCCGGCGCGATCGGGAAATTTCCCACCTGGTAGCGGCTGGTGTCGAGGGCCGCGTCGGGGCCGGCCAGCCGGGCGTCCGCGCGCCGCATCTCGATCACCGAACCGACCTCGGGGCGCTGCCGCAGCTGGTCGGCCAGCGCGCGCGGAACGAGCGAGTCGCCGCCACGCTGGTCGGAGATCATGTAGTCGACCGGGAACTGCGCGTCCAGCTGGGCCTTGACCGTGGCCCGGGTGGTGGCCGTGATCACCGAGATCAGCGTCATCAGGGTGACGCCGATGGTCAGGGCCACGGTCGTGGTCGCCGCCCGCTTCGGGTTGCGGCGGGCGTTGTCGACGGAGAGCTTGCCGGGGACGCCGAACAGCCGCCTGGGGAGCCAGCCGACGAACGACGCGAGCGGGCGCATCAGGACCGGGCTGATGACGAGCACGCCGAGGAAGAAGACCCCGCCGCCGGCCATGATGATGATCAGCGACTCCTGGCTGCCGCCGGTCGTCACGCCGGCCACGGTCAGGCCGGTGCCCGCCAGGAGGAAGAGGGTGGCGAAGACGGTCCGTACCAGACCGGCTTTGAAGGTCTGCTCCTCGACCTGGGAGCGGAGCGCCGCGATAGGGGCGACCCGGGTGGCGGCGCGGGCCGGGAGCAGGGCGGCGCCGACCGTGACGACCAGGCCGATCACCACCGCGAGGATGATCGTCCGGGGCGTGAGGGCGATCGCCGCGCCGACCGGGACGGGGGCGTCCAGCACGCCCAGAGCGGCCATCGCGCCCGCGCCCAGGCCGAGGCCGAGCAGCAGGCCCAGGCCGGAGGAGAGCACGGCCACCACGACGGATTCGAGCAGGATCGAGCCGAAGATCTGGGCGCGGGTCGCGCCGATGCAGCGCAGCAGCGCCATCTCGCGGGTGCGCTGGGCGACCAGGATGTTGAACGTGTTGTAGATCACCAGCGCGGCCACGAACATCGCGATCACGCCGAACAGCAGCAGCATCAGGGTGAGGTAGCCGGTGTCGACGTTGCTCTGGAGGGCGAGCTCGTCGGCGTACTCGCTGCCGGTCTTGACCTCGTAGCCCGCTCCGATGGCCGCGGCCACCGCGTCGCGCAGCTGGGCCGGGTCAGCGCCGTCCGCGCCCGCGACGTCGACCTCGCGGAAGCCCTTGGCGTCGATCATGCGCTGGGCGGTGTCGGTGGTGTAGCCGATCGCGCCGGTGTAGCCGAGCTGCTGGTCCACGCCGGTGTCGAAGAGCCCGACCAGGGTGAAGTCGTTCTTGGCGCCCTTCGCGTCGAGCACGGTGATGGTGGCGCCGATGGCGAACTGCCTGGTCTGGGCGGTGTTGTCGTCCATGATGGCGTCGGTCGGCTTCGCGGGGGCGACGCCGCTGGTCAGGACGACGCGATTGAGCGGCCCTGAGGGGACCGAGAGACCGGTCGTCGGGAAGTTGCCCGCCGCCTTGCCGTCCTTGCCGAGCAGCGGGGTCGGGCCGCTGACCAGGCCCTGGGCGTCGGTGACCCCGGGGACCGCCCTGATCTTGGTCAGGGTTTCCGCCGGGATGAAGGGGAGTTCCTGGGCGTTCTGCTCTGCTTTCGGGAAGACCGCGACGCTGATCTTGGCCGCGTCGGCGGTGAACTTCTGCCGGAAGCCGACCTCGATCGTGTCGGTGAGCACGAAGGTGCCGGCGATGAAGCCGACGCCGAGGGTGATCGCCAGCGAGGTGAGCAGCAGCCGGAGTTTGTGGGCTCGCAGCCCGGCCAGGGTGGTTCTGAGCACCGGTCAGGCCTCCAGCTTCAGCAGCATGTCCAGCACGGTCTGCGGCGTGGGGTCGGTCAGCTCACTGACCAGCAGGCCGTCCCGGAGGAAGACGACCCGGTCGGCGTACGATGCGGCGCCGGGGTCGTGGGTGACCATGACGATGGTCTGGCCGAGTTCGCGGACCGAGTGACGGAGGAAGGCCAGCACCTCCGCGCCGCTGCGGGAGTCCAGGTTGCCGATCGGCTCGTCGGCGAAGATCACATTTGGCTTGCTGATCAGCGCCCGCGCGACGGCGACGCGCTGCTGCTGCCCGCCGGACAGTTCGCTCGGCCGGTGCGAGAGCCGGTCGCGCAGCCCGACCGTGTCGATCACCCGGTCGAACAGCACCTGGTCGGCCTGGCGTCCGGCGATCTCCAGCGGCAGCCGGATGTTCTGCTCGGCGGTCAGGGTGGGCAGCAGGTTGAAAGCCTGGAACACGAAACCCACGCGCTCCCGGCGCAGCAGCGTCAGCTGCTTGTCGGACAGGCGGGTGATCTCGACGTCGCCGATGGCCACGCTGCCCTCGGTCACCGTGTCGAGCCCCGCGAGGCAGTGCATGAGCGTGGACTTCCCCGATCCGGACGGGCCCATGATCGCCGTGAACGCCCCCGTGGCGAAGCTCACGTCGACCCCGCGCAGGGCGTGCACCGCCGCGTCGCCCTGGCCGTATATCTTGGCGAGTCCCTTGGCTACGACGGCGTGCCGGACCTCGGTGGTAATGGTCATGAGGTCAACGCTAGGGCCGGATTCGCGGCCATTCCTCGGCCCTCGGAATGGGCTCGGGCTGGTCCTCCGGGAGCCTTCGGCCAGGCGTGGTGCGACTCCTGAGGTAGCGCGGGCTCACCCTTTCGGCCGACTGGAGATCAGGCCGCTCTCGTAGGCGTACACGACGGCCTGGGCTCGGTCCCGCAGTTCGAGTTTGGCCAGGATGCGGCCCAGATGCGTTTTCACCGTGGCCTCGGCCAGGTGCAACTGAGCGGCTATCTCCATATTCGACAGCCCGCGCGCCACATGCAGCAGCACTTCGCGTTCCCGCGCCGTCAGCACGTTCAAATTGCCCACCGGCCTGCTCTCACTCGGCAGGTACGCGGTGACGAGATCGAGCAGCCGCCGGGTCGTGCTGGGCGCCACGACGGCATCCCCCACATGCACCGACCGGATCGCGCTCAGCAGATCAGCGGGCGGCACATCCTTCAGCAGAAATCCGGACGCCCCCGCTCGAATAGCCGCGAAAGCATATTCATCCAAGTCGAACGTGGTGAGAATCAACACCTTCGGCGCATCCGGTTCGGCGAGAATCAACCGCGTCGCCTCAACCCCATCCATTCGAGGCATCCGCACATCCATCAGCACGACATCCGCCCTGATTCCACGCAACGCCGCCACCGCCTCGGCCCCGTCGGCCGCCTCGGCGACGATCTCGATGTCCGGCTGCGCTCCCAGCACCATCCGGAACCCGGTCCGGACCAGCTGCTGATCGTCCACCAGCACCACCCGGATCACGCCGCCCCCTCGCGCAGGCCCGCCGGCAGCCGCGCCACCACCAGGAACCCGCCCCCGGTACGGGGAGCCGCGTCCATGGTCCCGCCATACATCGTGACCCGTTCCCGCATCCCGATCAGCCCGTGCCCCCCTTCGCTCACCCGAGCCGCCGCGCCACGCCCGTCATCCATCACCCTGATCACGATCTCCTGCCTACCGGCCTCCACCCGAACCCCGGCCCGAGCCCCCGGCCCACCGTGCTTGAGGGTATTGGTGAGTGCTTCCTGAACAATCCGATAAATCACCAACTGCTCGCCCTCCGGCAACCCCGACAGATCACCATCGACCGTCATGTCCACCGGCAACCCCGACACGCGTACCTGCCGGACAAGCTCCTCCAACTGCCCCAACCCCGGCTGCGGCTGATACTCCTCACCCGCCGCCGTGTCATCCCGCAGCACCCCCACCAGCCGCCGCATCTCGGTCAACGCCTGCCGCCCGGTAGCCGAGATCGCCTGTACGGCCCGGCGCGCCTGCTCCGGATCGTTGTCGATCGCGAACCCCGCCCCATCGGCCTGCACCACGATCACGCTCACGTTGTGCGCCACCACGTCATGCAACTCCCGCGCGATCCGCGCCCGCTCCGCCGCCGTCGCGATCAACGCCTGCTGATCCCGCTCCCGCTCGGCCCGCTCCGCCCGCTCCTCCAGCCCCAGCACGAACCGCCGCCGCATGTTCGCGTAGATCCCCGCCATCCAGATCGCCACCACGAACACCGACGCGTTCGCGAACACCTCCAGACTCAGATCATTCCAAGCCCGCAACGCCAGATAAGTCCCGAACTCCGCGACCGCCCCCGCCCCCAGCGCCCACTGCACCGGACACCGCGCCGCGACCCCATACATCCCCACCAGCACCGCGAGATTCGCCGGCAACGGCTCAACCCCCAGCAGCCACTGCCCCAGACTGATCCCCGCCACGACCGCGAACACCGCACGCGGATAACTCCGCCGCCAAACCAACGGCCCCAGCAACGCCACCGACAGCCCCACCGCCGCCGGCACACTCAACCGCAGACTCGTCGCCACAAGCGGAGCCCCGACCGCCTCCGGCACCGTAACCAGACAGAAAACCACCAATGGCGCGATGGCCACCAGGTCCACCACCGCCCGATGCCCCCGCCTCCAGGCCCGCAGTCTGCCGAACATGCCCCCACGATACGTATCCCCTGCTCAATCCCGGTCCGCCTCAGGACTGATTCCCACCTACGACTCAGGTCGCAGACCCCGCTTACACCCCCCTTACGACCCACCCAGCATCATCATTAACGGGAACGCCCCTTGGGGTAGGTAAAGGGATAAGAACCGATGGTGGATCGCCAAAAGGGTCGCGCGGTGCCAGGACACACCGCGCGACCCTGCCACCACACCAAAGACCACGGCGGAGTCACTCCGAGACTGCTGCGGGCCCCGGAGCCGACTCCGCCGGCTATTTTCCCCAGAACATTCCGGCGAATTCGCGATAAATCAGGAAATGCGCCTCTGAGGCCCGAATAGTCCCAGCGAGGCCCGGCACCTGCCGCCCTACGCTCGTCGCCGGGTGAGCTCTGAGCGGGCCTGTTCACCCGCCCGGTGACGAGGTAATCTGTCAAAACGCCAGAATATCCTGGCTGTTTGACAGTAATATACCGAGCGTGATCGAGCCGTCACGCTCATGCCTGCTGGAGGATCCAGGCATGCAGCAGCCACCGCCCAGCATCTTTCCGATCTTCCGCTCCCGGATCACCTGCGCGGTGCTGACCTTCACCTACGTGAGCGACCACGAACACTCCATAGGCGAACTGGCCGCCGCCGCCAACACCGACACCGGCACCATGGCGCGCGAGATCTCCCGGCTGGAGCAGGCCGCCATCCTCACCAGCCGGCACGTAGGCCGCACCAAACTGGTGCAGCCCAACCACACTGCCCCCTTCTACCAACCGCTACTCGACCTCATCACCATCACGCTCGGTCCCGCTCAAATCCTGGCCGAGGAACTGGCCGACCTCGTCGGCATCGAAGAGGCAGCGGTCTTCGGCTCATGGGCCGCACGCATGCACGGCGAACCCGGCCCGGCCCCCGTCGACATCGACCTCCTCATCATCGGCCGCCCCGATCGAGACAACCTCCACGACGCCACCGCCCGAGCGAAATCACGGCTGGGCCGTGAGGTCAACACCGTGGTCGTGGCGCCCAGACGCTGGGAAGCCGACGAGGACGGATTCATTCGCGAATTGCACCGCCGCCCCCGCGTCCCGGTTCTCTCCACGGACGGCCGCCAATGAGCTGGCCACGCGGCAGAGAAGAAATCATCGGAATGCTGCAACGCCGAGAACTCACCCAGGTCATCGCCGACACCCCACTCGCCGAACGACTACTTGCTACAGCCCGCCAACACCTGCTGAGCGCGGAAGCCCTCGCCTCCACAGACGCACACCTCGCCTATGCCGCCCTCCACGACGCCGTCCGCAAGTCACTGGCCGCCCTCCTGCAGATCCAGGGTCTACGCGCCACAGCCACCGGCGGCCACCTAGCCATCCAACACGCCACCCGCGCCCAATCCGGCGCCTCAATGGGCCCAATCTCCGCCCGATCGACCGCATCCGCACAACTCGCCACGAGATCGAATACCCCCACCACAACCACATGGATCGACGAGGACGGCGTCCGCGACGACCTACCGATTGCCATCGCCGTGGTGGACGCCGCAGACAAGGCGCTACCTCATCTCACAGTTTTCGTCTGGTAAACCCCACAGGGGCAACGCGAAGCTCCTGACGAAAAAGCGAATCGCCGGGCCACCCACCGATAATTATTCGCCAAGAAATAGGCAGAGCCCAATACCCACGGACTAAAACACGGCAACGCGATAGCAACCGTGGGGGGCGGTGCCCCCCACAGCGGGGGGCTCGGGGGGTCGTCCCCCCGTGTAACGAAGAACGACCCTGCGGGAAGGAAGCGCAGCTTCCGAACACGCAGGGTCGGTCGTTCGTGGGGCTGGCGGGACTCGAACCCGCACCGGCATGATCCTAAGTCATGTGCCTCTGCCAATTGGGCCACAACCCCATTGTTTAATTAGCGGAGAATTCGGGTTCGCCGAACGTCCGGGTGGCATCCATCTTACCTGGTGAGGGGTGGTGGGAGACACCCGGTTTTGCGGGGTCAGGAAATGGCCAGGTCCTTTAGGAGGCGGGCGACGTGGCCGGTGGCTTTCACGTTGTAGAGGGCCTTTTCGATTTTGCCCTCGGGGTCGATGACGAAGGTGGAGCGGATGACGCCGGTGATGGTCTTGCCGTAGTTCTGCTTCTCGCCGTAGGCGCCGTACGCCTTGTGGACCTCTAGGCCGGGGTCGGAGAGGAGGGGGAAGGTGAGGGCGTCGTGTTCGGCGAACTTCTGGAGTTTGGCCGGTTTGTCCTTGGACACGCCGAGGACGGTGAGGCCGTGGGCGGTCAGCGAGTTCAGGTTGTCGCGGAAGTCGCAGGCCTGTTTGGTGCACCCGGGAGTCATCGCGGCGGGGTAGAAGTACAGGATGACGCGTTTGCCGCGGAAGGCTTTCAGCGAGATGTCGGCGCCGGTGGCGTCGGGCAGGATGAAGTCCGGCGCGGCGTCGCCGGGCTCAAGCTTGGACTGGCTCACTTCGCCTCCGCGTGGCGTGTTCTGGGTTATCTCGGGCAGCGACGGGGTCGCGACGGCAACAAACTACCGGGTCGGGCGGCGTCCGGGGGCCGTACCCGACCTGGCACACTGATCACAGACGAGACAACAGGAGGGGATCGCCATGGCGGACACCGATCCCGCGGCGCTGGAGCGGAAGATCGAGCGCACCCGGACGGAGTTGGCGCGCACGGTCGACGCCATCGCGGACCGGGTCAGCCCCAAGCGGGTTGCGGGGCGCAACGTGGCCAAGGTGAAGGCGCAGGCCGAGCATGTCGTGACGACGATCGGCGACTTCATGGGCGCGCAGCGGTCGAACGGGGTCATTTCCGCGGGTCACCTCGCGAACGGGGTCGCGCCGGCGACGGCGAACGACACGGCGCGGGCCGGGGAGAGCGAGGGCTGGGAGGACGACTACCCGCCGCCGAACATCGCTCCGGTGCTGATCGGCGTGGGTGTGGCGCTGGCGGTGGGGGCCGCGATCCTCATCATGCGGCGGCGTCGTCGGCGGTAAGAGAAGACGGGTTACAGGAAGGCCTTGCCTTCGCCTCGGTACGTGGGGACTTCTTCGGTGATTTCGGAGCCCTCGATCAGGAGAAGGCTGGGGAAGTGCTCGCAGAGTTCGCCGGCTTTGGCGTGGCGGAACCAGACCCGGTCGCCCACCCGCAGGTCGTTGGCCGCCTCGCCGAGCAGGGGGGTCTGGACTTCGCCCGCGCCCTCGTCGGGGTGGTAGGCGAGCCCGGCCGGAAGGTAGGGCTGGGGCAGCCGGGTCGGGCCGGGCGCGCCGGAGGCGTGATAGCCGCCGCCCAGGACGGTGGCCACGCAGGGCGACGGTTTGCGGACCACGGAAAGCGCGAACAGGGCGGCGGGGATGCCGGTGAAATCGCGGTAGAAGTCGAATAGGCGCGGGTGGTAGAAACCGGAACCCGCGGCTACTTCGGTTATCGCCTTTTCGCGTACGGTCCGGTCGAGGCTGCCGGTGCCGCCGCCGTTGACGAATTCCAGGTCGGTGACCTGGCGGACGGCCTGGACGATGCGGCCGCGCCGGATGATGAGTTCGCGGCGGGACAGGGTTTGCATGAGGCGGACGGCTTTGCCGTACAGGCCGGGGAGTTTGTCGCCGACGCCGGCGATCTGGGACTCGTAGGAGAGGAGTCCGACCAGGCGGAGTCCGGGGCGTTTGTCGATGTGGGCGGCGAGTTCGGTGGCCTGGTCGGGGTCGCGAATGGGGGAGCGCAGCGCGCCCGCGCGGAACTTTCCGGCCATGGCGACAAATCCAGCGTCGATATCAAGACATATCCGGATTTCGTGGGGGAGGCCGTCCAGGAGGTCCAGGTGGTCGGAGGAGTCGATGGTGAGGGTGATCTCGCGGGCTGCCCGGGGGTCGGCGCCGAGGGCGGCGATGGCGGTGCGGTCGGCGGTCGGGTAGGCGACCAGGATGTCGGTGAATCCGCAGGAGACCAGCCAGAGCGCCTCTTCGAGGGTGTACGCCATGATTCCGGCGAAACCCTCCATCGCCAGGACGCGTTCCAGGATCGCGCGGCTGCGGATCGACTTGCTGGCCACCCTGATCGGCTTCCCGGCGGCGCGGCGGACCAGGTCGGCGGCGTTGGCGCGCAGGGCGTCCAGGTCGACCACCGCGAACGGAGGTTCGAGCGCCGCGGTGGCCCGGTCATAACGGGCTGCCGAAGCCTCAGCAGATGTCATGAAATCTCCAGGCATCGCGGGTTACCGGTGCAGTTTAAGCCGCATCCGGCTTATATGAGCTGAGTTCATGTTAACGGGCGGTCCGGCAAACAATCAGGGCCTGCCTCTGCATGATCGGGCAAAGTGGCGAGTGCGCCGCCCGGGAGCCGTCCGGTCCGTGTATCCCTGGATGACCATGAGCACGGTTGAGGAGATCCTGACCGCCGTACCGGGCAAGCGGGTCCGGCGCAGGCTGGTCGCCAGGAGGGCCACCCGGACGCTGCACCCCGGCCGCACCGTGGCGGGGATCGCGGTGGCCGCCGTCGTGGCGATCACCGCATTGGGGATCATGGCGGAGATGGTCGCATTCTGGTGGGGCGCGCATTCGCTCTGGCCGGGGGTGTCCGGGGCGCTGGCGCTGACCTGGCGTGATCCGCTGGTGCCCGGGCTGGCGCTGGCGGCCGTCGCGGCCGGGCTGGCCCTGGTCGCGCTGGCCCTGCTGCCGGGGCGGGCCAAGCTGGTGGCCCTGGAGACCGTCGACGAGAGCGTGACCATGGGGCTGACCCGGTCCGGGCTGTGCCGTACCCTCGCGGCCGCGGCGCTCGCCGTCGACGGCGCGGATCTGGCGCGCGTCCGGCTGCGGCACGGGCGCATTCAGGTCACGGTGGTCACCGACGCGTTCCGCACCGGCGACCTGCTGCGCGAGGTGGGCGCCGCCGTCGGCGACCGCCTGCAGGGACTCGCCCTGCACGGCCGCCACGAGGTCGTGGTACGCCTGCGCCGGAGGAAGATCTGATGGGCAACCGGATCGGCCTCGCCGCCGTCGGCGTGTTCCTGGCTCTCAGCGGCCTGTTCGCCCTCTGGGCCCGGGACGCGCACCCCGACCGCCTGATCTTCGACACGACGTTCATCAACGGCTGGGCTCAGGCTCTGATCGCGCTGCTGCTCGTCATCGTGGCGCTGACCGCGATCCGCTGGGTCGCCTTCACCCTCGCCGAGCGACGGTACGGCGCTCGCCACGGGACCGGCACAGCCATGCTGGGCGTGGCGCTTCAGGGGTTGGACGGCATCGACAAGCTGGCCGTGCGGGTCGTTCCGGACAAGCGCACCCGGATTCGGATCCGCTGCCGTCCGTCGGCGCAGCTGGGGGACGTGGCGCGGCGGCTGGACGACCAGGCGGTCGCCCGGGTGCGCAGCGTGCTCGGGTCGGGCAGCACGCTACCGGTCGTGGTGTATCTGCACGTCACCCGGTTGTGAACGCGTGCTGCCCGGTACGGGTGGCCGAGTGGCGGCCCGCCGGCGCGTCGCCGGACGAGCGCCGGGCCAGGGCCAGCCCGGCGGCGAGGCAGGCCAGCGGGACGACGGGGACGACATAGCGGTGATCGAACGCCGCGATGAGCGGCGGCAGGAACGTCAGGGTCATCGCGGCGGCCCACGGCAGGAGCGCGGACATCGTGTCGGCGAATCGGCCCCGGACCCACCGGACGGCCATCCCGGCCAGACCCGCGAGCAGGATCGCCGCCAGCAGGGGCCCGCGCAGGAATCCCTGCTCCTGATAGGCCCGGAGCCAGCCCGCATAAGGTTCCACGATGGTGGTCTCGCCACTGGAACCCTGGTATTCGACGGTCAGCTGGGTCGCGGTTCGCCCGGCTGAAGCCACTTTGTCGGCGAACGGGCGTACCGAGTCAGGGAAGACATATGCGCTTTGCGGGCCCGGCGACGGATATATACGGCGGTTCCATTCGAAAGTCCAGAGGGCGTCACTCAGGCCGGTCATCAGGAAGTCGAACGGCTGGCTGCGGATGACCAGAGAGGTGAACTCGCTGGTCAGTTCCTCTTTCTCCGCTCCGCTCCGCACGATGGGCGAGCTCGGATCCCAGATGTACGCGGGCGCGGCCAGCCGAGGCCCGGCTTCCGGGCAGAGCACCGCCAGCTCCGGACGCGGATCCATGACCCGGCAGTCCGCGAAGGTCATCGTGCGCGACCACATCCACACATTGCTGCCCCCCATGCCGAACGAGCCATGAACGGCGTTGAACCAGGTCGCATACCCCCCGACCACCAGCCCGGCGGCGACTGCCCCCGCTCCCACAGCCCGCCAGTTCGCCCGCCGAAGCAGCAACCACACCACCGCCACCACGATCAGCGGCAGCCCAAGCGTCCGCGTGACCGTCGCCAAGCCAAGCAGCCCCAACCCGACCACCACCGCCCAAGCCGCGGGCCGCCACACCAGCAGCACGACCGCCATCACCACCAGAAAGGTGAACAGCAGATCCGCCATCAGCAGATGCTCCAACTGCACCTGATGCACATCCAGCAGCACCGGCGCAGCCGCCAGCGCCGCCCCCCAGCTGGGCAACTGAGCCCGCAACAACACCGCGTAGATCGCGACAGCAATCGCGATCCCCATCAAATGCTGCACAACCACGACAGCCTGCACACTGTCGAACAGCCACAGAAACAGCGAGTACCCCGCCGGCCGCGAAGGCAACGGCCGCAGATCAATAGCCGAACTCAGATAGGCAAACGAATCCGCCCAGAACCACAAAACCGGCCGATACCCCAGCATCGCCAGCCCACGCAGCCCAACCCCCGCGAGAAGCAGCCCCCCGAACAACAGGTGGACACTCCACCGCGAGCGAATCATCAGTCCGGCCTCCTCAAGTGGTTCGCCAGGATACTGCCGGACCTCAGCACTCCACGATGTTGACGCCGACGTGGGACTCGGCCTCGATGACGTTGACCGCCAGGCCGCCTCGGCTGGTTTCCTTGTATTTGGTGGACATGTCGCGGCCGGTGGTGCGGACGGTGTGGATGGCTTTGTCGAGGGAGACGAAGTGGCGGCCGTCGCCGCGGAGGGCGATGCGGGCGGCGGCGATGGCCTTGATGGAGGCGACCGCGTTCCGTTCGATGCAGGGGATCTGGACGAGGCCGCCGATGGGGTCGCAGGTGAGGCCGAGGTTGTGTTCGATGCCGATTTCGGCGGCGTTCTCGACCTGTTCGGGGGTGCCGCCGAGGACTTCGGTGAGGCCGGCGGCGGCCATCGAGCAGGCCGAGCCGACCTCGCCCTGGCAGCCGACTTCCGCGCCGGAGATGGAGGCGTTCTCCTTGAACAGGACGCCGACGGCTCCGGCCGTGAGCAGGAACCGGACGATTCCCTCATCATCGGCCCGAGGGATGAACCTGGAGTAGTAGGTCAGCACGGCGGGAATGATGCCGGCCGCGCCGTTGGTGGGGGCGGTGACGATGCGGCCGCCGGCGGCGTTCTCCTCGTTGACGGCGAGGGCGAACAGGGTGACCCAGTCCATGGCCTGGAGCGGGTCGCCTTCCGCGGATTCGCTCTGCAGGCGGCGCTGCAGCTGGTGGGCGCGGCGGCGGACCTTGAGGCCGCCGGGGAGCACTCCTTCGCGGGAGGAGCCCCGGCGGACCGAGTCCGACATGACCTGCCACAGCCGGAGCAACTCGGATTTGATCTGCTCGTCGTCCCGGCCGAAGGCGCGCTCGTTGGCGAGCATCAGGCCGGAGATGGACAGGCCGGTCTCGGCGCAGTGGCCGAGGAGTTCGGCGGCGGTGGTGAACGGATGCGGGAGCACGGTGTCGTCGGGTTTGATGCGGTCCGCGCCGGTGGCGTTCTCGTCCACCACGAACCCGCCGCCGACCGAGTAGTAGACCTTCTCCCGCAGCACGTCGCCCGAGGAGGTGGACGCGGTGAAGCGCATGCCGTTCGGGTGGTGCGGGAGCGAGATCTTGCGTTCGAAGACCAGATCCTCGCCCACCACGAACGGAATGTCGTGACTGCCGAACAGGCGGATCACGCCGGTCGACCGCATCTCGGCGAGGCGGGCCTCGACCGCTTCCACGTCGACGGTCTCCGGCTTCTCGCCGGACAGGCCGAGCAGGACGGCCTTGTCGCTGCCGTGGCCCTTGCCGGTGAGGCCGAGCGAGCCGTACAGGATGACCTCGACGCGGGCGGTCTTCTCCAGGAGGCCGTCCTGGCTCAGCGCGCGTGCGAAGCGGTGGGCGGCCGCCATCGGGCCGCCCGTGTGCGAGCTGGACGGCCCGATGCCGATCTTGAACAGGTCGAAGACGCTGATCGCCATTGATCTGTGCCTCTGCTAGAGGGTTATTCGCCCGCGGTGAGAGCGCCGTACTCCTCGGCGGTCAGCAGATCGGACGGGTCGCCGTCGATCCTGACGCGGAAGAGCCAGCCCTCTCCGTACGGGTCGGAGTTGACCAGGGAAGGGTCGTCGACGACGGACTGGTTGGTCTCGACCACCTCGCCGCTGACGGGGGAGTAGATGTCGCTGACCGATTTGGTGGATTCCACCTCGCCGACCGCGTCGCCGGCCGTGACCGTGCCGCCCACGTCGGGGACCTGCACGTACACCACGTCGCCGAGCGCCTCGGCGGCGAATTCGGTGATCCCGACCGTGACCGTCAGTCCGTCATCGAGGCCGGCCACCCATTCGTGCTCCTTGGTGTAGCTCAGCTCGCTGGGGATGGTGCTCACTTCTTCCTCCTGTAGAAAGGCAGGTCAACGACGTCGACCGGTTCGTGCGTGCCGCGGATGTCCACGGCCAGGTGATCATTTTCCGATACTTCCGGCCGCACGTACGCCATCGCGATCGGCTTGCCCAATGACTGCGACGGCGCACCGCTGGTGACCTCGCCGACGACCGCGCCGGACGCGTCCACGACCGGGTAGCCGTGCCGGGGGACCCGCCGCCCGCGGGCGACCAGGCCGACCAGGCGGCGGCGCGGTTCGGGGTTGGCCTCCAGTGCGGCGCGTCCGACGAAATCGCCGGGTTTGTCGAACTTCACTACCCTGCCGAGGCCCGCGTCGAACGGGGTGATCTCGGCGGTCAGCTCGTTGCCGTACAGGGCCATGCCGGCTTCGAGGCGGAGGGTGTCGCGGGCGGAGAGCCCGGCGGGGCGGGCGCCCGCGTCGGTCAGGGCCTGCCAGAGCGGTACGGCTTGATCGTTCGCGACGAACAGCTCGAACCCATCCTCACCGGTGTAACCGGTACGGGCGATCAGTGCCGAGACGTCCGCCACGATCCCGGGCAGCCCGGCGTAGTACTTCAGCCCGTCCAGATCGGCGTCGGTGAGCGTGGCCAGGATCTCGGCCGCCCGCGGGCCCTGGATGGCGATCAGCGCGCACTCCTCGGAGCGGTCGACCACCTTCGCCTCGAACCCGCCCGCGCGCTCGGTCAACTCGGCGGCGACGCGCGGATAGTTGGAGGCGTTCGCGCAGACCATGAACTCCTCGTCGGCCAGCCGGTAGACGATCACGTCGTCCAGCACGCCGCCGTCGGGGGCGCAGATCACCGTGTAGCGGGCCTTGCCGGGCGCGAGCGTGCTCAGCTGCCCGGTGAAGGCGTAGTCGAGGGCCTCGCCCGCCTGCGGGCCGGTGACGAAGATCTCGCCCATGTGGGAGAGGTCGAAGAGGCCGGCGGCGGTCCGAACCGTGTTGTGCTCGGCGGACTCGCTGCCGTACCGCAGCGGCATCAGCCAGCCGGCGAAGTCGGTGAGAGTCGCGCCGAGGCTCTGATGAACCTCGGACAGCGGCGTCGTTCGTGACATAGGGCGCACCTCAGGCAGGGTCGGATGTTACGCATCCTCCCCCTCTGTCATCGGTGCCTGAGAGCTTCGCCCGGATTTTGCCCGGACTTTCACCTTCGGCGAGGCGCAGGCCTGCTTTCCAGAGGTCACCTGGCCCGCACGGTCCTTTGCCTTGAGAGGTTCGCGGGGAGGGCTTGCTCCTTCAGGGGACCTGGCCGGATGCCAGGCCGCTCTCCCGCGCGGGATCACCGGTGTCCGGCCAGCCTAGCCGAAACCCGGCCACGAAGTCGTCGAAGAGGGGGCCGTCCTCGTCGACCTCGGGGTGCCACTGGACGGCTCGGACCCGCTCGTTCAGCCGCACGGCTTCGATGGTGCCGTCGTCGGCGACGGCGGTCACGGTGAGGCCGTCGGCCAGCCGGTCGACGGCCTGGTGGTGGTAGTGGGCGGGGGTGATCTCGTCGGCCTCGTAGATCTTGGCGAGTTCCGGCGAGAGCCGTACGGGGAGGCGGCCGTAGGCGCCAGGGGCCGGGGAGTGCCCGGTGTGGCCGACCACGTCGGGGACGTGCTGGTGCAGGGTGCCGCCCAGGGCGACGTTGAGCACCTGCATGCCCCGGCAGATCCCGAGAAAGGGCAACCCCGCCGCCAGCGCGGCCGTCACCATCGCAAACTCCGCGTCATCACGAAATTTCCGGATATAGGAGGTGGTGGGGTGGGGGTCGGCCGTGTAGCGGGCCGGGTCGATGTCGCCACCGCCGGCCACGATCAGGCCGTCCAGCCGCCCGACCAGCGTGGCGGGCTCCCCGGCGGGCGGCAGGATCACCGGCTGCCCGCCGGCGCGCTCGACCTGCCGCACGTAGTCGTACGGCAGCAGCGCCGCCTTCGTCTCCCACACCGTGTACGCCGCGGGTTCGACGTAGCAGGTGATCCCGATCACCGGCCTCACAGCGGCGTCACGTACGCGCCGGAGATGCCGCCGTCCACCAGGAACTCCGCCCCGGTGATGAACGACGCGTCGTCGGAGGCCAGGAACGCCACCGCCGCCGCGATCTCCTCCGCCCGCGCGAAACGCCCCATCGGCACATGAACCAGCCGCCGCTGCGCCCGCTCCGGATCCTTCGCGAACAGCTCCCGCAGCAGCGGGGTGTCCACCGGCCCCGGGCAGAGCGCGTTCACCCGGATGCCCTCCCGCGCGAACTGCACCCCCAGCTCACGACTCATCGACAGCACGCCGCCCTTGGACGCGGTGTACGACACCTGCGAGGTCGCCGACCCCATCACGGCCACGAACGACGCCGTGTTGATGATCGACCCCTTGCCCTGCCGCCGCATGTACGGCAGCACATGCTTGCAGCACAGATACACGCTGGTCAGGTTGACCTCCTGGACGCGCCGCCACACCTCCAGCCCGGTGGTCAGGATCGAGTCGTCGTCGGTCGGGGAGATCCCGGCGTTGTTGAACGCGATGTCCACACTGCCGTACGTGTCGTACGCCACCTGGAACATCCGGATCACGTCGTCCTCGTCGGTCACGTCAGCCCGGACGAAGACGCCGCCGACCTCCTCGGCGACCCGGTTGCCGACGGTCTCATCCAGGTCGACCAGGACCAGTTTGGCCCCCTCCGCGGCGAACCGCTTGGCGGTGGCCAGTCCGATCCCGCCGACGCCGCCGGTGATGACGGCCACCCGGTCCTGCAAACGCTGCATATATGCCCACTACTCCGATGCGATGAAGACGTTCTTGGTCTCGGTGAACGCGGCGAGCGCGTCCGGGCCGAGTTCCCGGCCGAGGCCGGACTGCTTGAAGCCGCCGAACGGCGTCCAGTAGCGGACGCTGGAATGCGAGTTGACCGACAGGTTCCCCGCCTCCACGGCCCGTGCCACCCGCAGGGCGCGCCCCACATCCCTGGTCCAGATCGATCCCGACAGCCCGTACGGCGTGTCGTTGGCGATCGTGATCGCGGCGGCCTCGCCGTCGAAGGGGACGACCGACACGACAGGACCGAAGACCTCCTCGCGGTAGGCCCGGTCCTCGGTCCCGGTCAGCACGGTGGCCGGGAACCAGAACCCCGGCCCGGCCGGGCAGTCCCCCTGGAAGTGGGGCTCGGACACGAAGGAGGCCACCCGCTCCCGGTGCTCGGCGCTGATCAGCGGCCCGAGCGCGGTGTCCGGATCACGCGGATCCCCCACCTTCAGCTCCTGTACGGCCCGCGTCAGCCGTTCCAGGAATTCCGGATACACGGAACGCTCCACCAGAATCCTGGACCGGGCACAGCAGTCCTGCCCGGAGTTGTCGAAGACCGCCATCGGCGCGGAAGCCGCCGCCTTGGCCAGATCGGCGTCGGCGAAGACGATGTTGGCGCTCTTCCCGCCCAGCTCAAGCGTGACCCGCTTGACCTGGCCGGCGGCCTTCGCGGCGATCTGCTTGCCGACCTCGGTGGAACCCGTGAAGACGATCTTCGCGATGGCGGGGTGATCGACCAGGCGGGCTCCCGCGACCTCCCCTGCGCCAGGCAGAACCTGGAGCACCCCCTCGGGGAGGCCCGCCGCCAAGGCCAGCTCGGCCAGCCTCAGCGCGGTCAGCGGAGTCCACTCGGCCGGCTTCACGATCACCGTGTTGCCGGCGGCGAGGGCCGGGGCGACCCCCCACATCATGATCACCATCGGGAAGTTCCACGGCACGATCACCCCGACCACGCCCAGCGGCTCCTGGAAGGTGAGGTCGATCCCGCCGGGCACCGGGATCTGCTTGCCGTGGTTACGTTCGGGCGCGCCCGCGTAGAAGTGCAGGACGTCGCGGACGTTCCCGGCTTCCCACCGGGCGTTGCCGACGGTGTGCCCCGCGTTGGCGATCTCCAGCTGGGCGAGCTCCTCGGCGTGCTCCTCGACCTGCCGGGCGAAGGCCCGCAGCAGCCGGGCCCGATCCCCGGGGGAGACCTCCCGCCAGGTCGCGTACGCCGCCCTGGCCCGCTCCACCGCGCGGTCGACCTCGGCGGCGTCGGCGAGCTCGACGTCGGCGACGACCTCCTCGGTCGCCGGATTGACGATCTTCACAGCCGCTCGAACCCCCGGAACAGCTCCCAGTCGGTGATGGCCGCGTCGTAAGCGGCCAGTTCCACTCTGGCGTAGTTGGCGTAGTGGTCCACCACGTCCTGGCCGAAGGCGGCCTGGGCGAGCGCGGACCCCTCGAACAGGCCGAGCGCGTCGCGCAGCGTCGCCGGGACGGCCTCCGCGCCGGAGACGTAGGCGTTTCCGCCGTACGGGTCTTCGAGCGGGAGCTCGTTCTCGATGCCGTGCAGCCCGGCCGCGATCAGCGCGGACACCGCCAGGTACGGATTGACGTCGCCGCCCGGCACCCGGTTCTCGATCCGCAGCCCTGGGCCGTGCCCGACCAGGCGGAGCGAGCAGGTCCGGTTGTCTATGCCCCACTTGACGGCGGTCGGGGCGAAGGAACCCGCCACATACCGTTTGTAGGAGTTGATGTTGGGCGCGTACAGCAGGGTGAGCTCCCGCATCGCGGCCAGCTGCCCGGCGATGAAGTGCTGCCCGACCCTGGACAGCCCGTACGGCTCGGAGCCGGCCATCACCGGCGTTCCGTCCTGGTCCCGCAGCGAGATGTGGATGTGGCAGGAGTTGCCCTCGCGCTGGTTCGGCTTGGCCATGAACGTCAGCGACATGTTCTCCTGGGCCGCGATCTCCTTCGCGCCGTTTTTGTAGATCGAGTGGTTGTCGCAGCTGGCCAGCGCGTCGGTGAAGCGGAACGCGATCTCGTGCTGGCCCAGGTTGCACTCGCCCTTGGCGGACTCGACGTACAGGCCGGCGCCCTCCATGCCCAGCCGGATCCGGCGCAGCAGCGGCTCCACCCTGGCCGTGCCGAGCAGCGAGTAGTCGACGTTGTAGAGGTTGGTGGGGGTCAGGTCGCGGTACGCGTTCCGCCACGCCTCCTCGTAGCTGTCGGCGTAGACGCAGAACTCCAGCTCGGTCCCCACGTACGCGCCCCAGCCGTGCTCGCCCAGCCGGGCCAGCTGGCGGCGCAGGATCTGCCGGGGCGAGGCCGTGACGTCGGAGCCGTCCTCCCAGACCAGGTCGGCCAGGAGCAGCGCCGTACCCTCCTGCCAGGGAACGCGGCGCAGGGTGGAGAGGTCGGGCTTGAAGACGAAGTCGCCGTAGCCGCGATCCCAGGAGGACATCGCGTAGCCGCCGACCGTGTTCATCTCGACGTCGACCGCGAGCAGATAGTTGCAGCCTTCGGCCGCGTGGCCGAGCACCTCTTCCAGGAAGTACCGCGCCGACAGGCGTTTGCCCTGGAGGCGGCCCTGCATGTCGGTGAACCCCAGCAGCACCGTGTCGATCCGGCCAGCCTCGGCCTCAGCTCGAAGCTGCTCCACAGTCAGCACGCGCGAGTCCTTTCTAAAAGTCTGGAATCAGACCAATGGAGGCATGCAAGCACCCGGTCTGTCAGCTCGTCAACTGCGGCTTGGGCTAATCTTGGGCCATTTGGAAGGGGGTGGATGATGACGGAACCCTCGCCTGTTTCGTTGCTGCGCCCGGTTAGATCGGGAAACGCCTTCGAGGAGACCGTCGAGCGGCTGCTTCAGGCGATCAAACTCGGCGTCGTCGCGCACGGCGCGAAGATGCCGCCGGAACGCGAGCTCGCCGCCCAGCTCGGCATCAGCCGCGTCACGCTCCGCGAAGCCATCAGGGCCCTGCAGGAATCCGGCTACCTGGACGTACGGCGGGGTCGTTACGGTGGCGCCTTCGTCGTCTACCGGCCGCCCGACCCGCGCCACGGCGATCTGCGCCGGGCCGTCAACGAGATGGGCCCCAGCGAGCTCGACGACGCGCTCACCTTCCGGATGGCCGTCGAATGCGGCGCGGCGCAGGTCCTCGCCGACCGCGACCTGACGCCCGCCCAGAGCGCCACGCTGCGCCGCAGGCTGGCCGACGTCAACGACGCGGGCCCGTCCGACTACCGGCGCCTGGACACCGCGTTCCACCTGTGCATCGCCGAGCTGACCGGCTCGCCGCTGCTCGCCGCCGCCTGCGCGGACGCGCGACTACGCGTCACCGACCTGCTCAACGCCATCCCGATCCTCAGTTTCAACATCCAGCACTCGGCCGCGCAGCACGCCGCGATCGTGGACGCCATCCTGGACGGCGACCCCGCTCTGGCCCGCCAGGCCGTCGCCGAGCACCTGGAGGGAACGGCGGCCCTGCTCAGGGGGTTTCTGGCGTAGGTAGCATCAGGTAACGATATGGGTGAACTCTTCCAGCGGGGCATCGTCGACGCGCAGCGCCTGCCGCTGTTCGCGTTCTTCGTCGCCCTGATCGTGGCCTTCGTGTTCACCCGGATCAACGTGCGGCTGATCCGCGCCGAGACGCGCTGGTGGTTCAAGAACGTCAACGTCGGCGACATGCACATCCACCACGTCGTGTTCGGGGTGGTGCTGATGCTGCTCGGCGGGGTGTCCAGCCTGATCGTCTCCGGCGTGTCGGTGGGCTGGCACGCGGTCACCGCCGCGATCTTCGGGGTCGGCTCCGCGCTGGTCCTGGACGAGTTCGCGCTGATCCTGCACCTGCGCGACGTGTACTGGGCCGAGGAGGGCCGGACCTCGGTGGACGCGGTCTTCGTCGCCATCGCGGCGACCGGGCTGCTGCTGCTCGGCCGCCGCCCGCTCGACTGGACCGGCCTGGACGGCATCCCGACCGGCACCGGCTTCCTCATACTCAACCTGGTGTTCGCCGTGATCACCCTGCTCAAGGGCAAGATCTGGAGCGGCCTGCTCGGCCTGTTCGTGCCGGTTTTCGGCTATGTGGGGGCGGTACGGCTGGCGCGGCCGGGGTCGCCGTGGGCGCGCTGGTTCTACGCCGGGCGGGATCGGAAGATGGCGCGCGCGCTCCGCCGGGAGGAGCGCTGGCGGCGGCCGGTGATCCGCGTCAAGATCGCCGTGCAGGAGTTCGTGTCGGGGCGACATGATCTTCCGCGTTAGCGCGGGGCTGTCTCGGGCAGTCGTCCGTCCATGGGACTGATGACGAAATTTCGGGAAATGAAGGCCATGGCCAAGCAGCGTCTCGGTGCGCGGACCGGGAACCGCCGCCTGGCCGCGGCAGGCCGGACCGAGTCGGCTGAGGCGCGGCTGCT
This sequence comes from Acrocarpospora corrugata, assembly GCF_009687845.1. Taxonomy (GTDB): domain Bacteria; phylum Actinomycetota; class Actinomycetes; order Streptosporangiales; family Streptosporangiaceae; genus Acrocarpospora; species Acrocarpospora corrugata. The sequence continues at coordinate 60,184 of NZ_BLAD01000054.1, read as the reverse complement.
CGAAACCAAGGACAAGATCAAGGCCGCGGCTCGGAAGATCCGCAGAGAGTACCGGTCCGCTCGTTAGTCGAACGGGTCGATCTCGGCCTCTTCGGCGATGCGCATCGACAGGTCCTCGTACCAGTTCAGGGCGAACCGCTTGACCCGGGCGATCTCCTCGGGGGAGAGGCCGTACTGGGCGTAGGCCTCCTCGTCGTAGACCAGGGCGGTCTCCAGCTCGAAAGCGAGGGCCTGCGGGGTGAAGTTGTCCTCGAAGTGGGCGCCCAGGCGCTCCAGTTCGTCCAGGGAGTAGCGGTCGCTGAGGGCGGTGGCGTCGATGAGGTCCCGGGGGAGTGCCCGGTTGAGGACCGCCCCCACCTTCATGCCTGCGACGTCGTCGAGATCGGCCACCGGGCGGTCGTCGATCAGCGCGGGCGGCCGTTGCAGCGGCGCTTTGAGCAGGTTGACCGGGCAGGACTGTTCGGGGACGACCGGGTCCGAGACGACGATCCTGGCCTGTAGCGGGCTGCCCGGCCGTTGCTGGGTCTCCAGCCCGCCCGCGCGCAGCTCTTCGGCCAGGTGGTCGGCGATGTCGCCGAGCGGCAGCTCGCTGACCGTGACGAAATCCAGGCCCCGGCTCGGGCGTTCGACCAGGCCGTGCGCCCGCAGGGCGTACGCGCCGGTCAGGCGCAGCCCGTAGTCAGGGTCGACCGCGAGTACCGCGTCGAGGACCCGCTCGTAGAAGGGCGTGAGCTCCATCAGCGGGCACCCCGATGGGGAATCGTCATGATCGAAGTATGCCCTTCCTGATCAGGCCATATCCACCGGAGTGTGCTGGATCTGGCCCGGCGGGAAGCTAGAGGCCGCCCGTCAGGGAGCGGATCGCCAGGCCGAGGCCGAGGGTGACGACGATCAGGGCGGTGCAGAGCGGGGCGAGAGCGGAGATCCTGGACAGGACGCCGGTGCCCGTGGTGCTCAGCCGGTCGAGGCGTCCGGCCAGTTTCACCAGCAGCAGGCCGGTGGCGGTCAGGGTGGCGGCCATGCCCAGCCCGTACGCGAAGACCAGCCCGACACCGAACCAGGTCCGGCCGAGCGCGATGGCGCCGAGCAGAACGATCAGGGCGGACGGGCTCGGCACCAGGCCACCGGCGATGCCCATGCCGACAAGCCCGATTCGTCGTTGGTCGCGGACGGGCTCGGGAACTTCGAGATCCGCGAGAATCTCGCTTTCCCGCTCAAGCGTTCCCACGTTGCCGACCTTCTCGGCCACCACTTCGTGAACATGACCGTGATCAAGCCCATGCCCGTGGCCGTGCCCATGCCCTTGGTGCTCACTCACCGGATCGTGTTCGTGGCGGTCATCGTCCACGTGATCGTCCGCATGCCCATGCTGATGCCCGTGCCCGTGGCCGTGCCCATGACCGTGACCGTGGCCGAATGCTGATCCTTCGGGGGTGCCCTTGATGGACGTCCAGAGGAGGCGGGCGCCGATGAAGGTGATGAGGAGGCCGCTGGCGAGGCCGAGCCAGGCGAGGACCGAGTCGCCGGCCAGGGCGGAGAAGGCGCTGAGGAGGAGGCCCACGGCGAGGACGCCGACGGTGTGGGTGACGGTGACCGTCATGCCGACGACGAGGGCGTCGCGGGGGCGGCCGCGGCGTCCGGCGAGGAACGCGGCCATGATCGTCTTGCCGTGGCCGGGGATGAGGGCGTGGCCCGCGCCGAGGACGGCGGCCAGCAGGACGGCTAGGAGACCGACGGGGACGGTGAGGGAACCGGAGCCGACCAGGTCGGTGAAGGTGCGGTCCAGGCCGGCCAGCCAGACGCCGATCGGACCGGGGACGGAGAGGCCGGGGGTGGAGAGACCGGCAGCGGAGATGCGCTCGGTCGAAGACTCGGGCAGGCCGGGGATGGTGCCGTCGGGATCCACCGTCAGGGTCGCGGCGCGCTGGTCGAGCGGGGAAGTGAGCAGGTCGTCCGGGTAGGCGCGGAGTTCGTTGGAGACGCTCGTGACGGGGAGGCCGGTCGGCGCCAGCCGTACCGAATCGGAGGCGATGGTGATCTCGCGCCAGCCGAGGCGGTCGGTGAGGAAGGTGTCGGTGAAGCCGATCGTGCCCGCCGGGGTGGCGGCGGCGGTGAGCGCACAGGTCAGGCGGCTGGTTTTGAGGCCGCCCTGGCCGGGGTGGTAGCCGAAGGAGGCGGCGGTGACCTGCCAGGAGACGGGGGAGCCGGCCACGGTGAGGCGCTGGGCGGCGATCAGGGCGGCGCATTCGGCGGTGGCGTGCGCCTGGGCCTCGGCGGCGGAGACCGCGCCCGAGGCGTCGGTGTCGATGGCCGGTTCCGACTGGAGGGTCGGGAGTTCGGCCGAGTCGACCACGGCCGTGTTCTCGACGTGGTCGGCGTACAGGCGCAGGCCGTTGTAGTGGTTGACGGTGAAGTTGCCGAGCGGGTGGGCCTGCGCGACCGCCGGGATCGCCAGCAGCACGGCCAGCGAGGCCACGGCCACGACCAGGCCGGTCAGCGCGGCGGTGAGGGCCAGCCGGAAGCCGCGGCCGAGCCGGGAGCGCCGCCGGGGTCCGCCGTCGCGGCGCAGGTCGGCCAGGTGGTCGAGGGTGGTCATGAGAACCTCTGCAGGGCTGGGAGCTTCGGGTCGAAGCGCGGGTTGTACTTCTTGACCAGGGCCGCGGCATCCGCCGGAAGATCGAGGGCACGCTCGATCTCGGCCCGGTGGTGGGCGAACAGGGCGTTCCGCCAGCCGGTCGCGGCGGCCTTCTTCGCGTACGGCAGGGCGTCGCGGGACCGGCCGTCCCGGTGCAGCGCCCAGGCGAGGGCGTCGGCGGCGACCACGTTGGGGTTGCGGGCGTACTCGGCGCGGGCGTACTCGACGGCGGTCGCGGGGTCGCCGTGGTCGGCCTCGAACTCGGCCCAGGTGATGTCGTCGTGCACGCCGTTGGCGCGCATCAGGTCGCGCTGCGCGGTGAGCAGCCGCCACTGGGGTGCCGGGTCGCGGCCGAGCTTCTCCAGGACCTCGCCGTACTCGACCAGGTACTGGGTGAGGGGCAGCCGGCCGGTCACGTCGGCGTAGCGGTCGGCGGCGTCGGTCAGGTTGCCGGTGAGGGCGGACACCCGGGCCAGCCCGGCCTGCGCCGGCAGGAACCGCGGGTCGGCGGCCCTGGCCTGGCGGTAGTGCTCGCGGGCCCGGTCGAGGTCGCCGGAGAGCAGGGCCAGTTCGCCGAGGTAGTGCTGGCAGAAGGCGACGTCGCCGGGGAGGTAGGCGTCGCGGAGCGCGTATTCGAGCATGCGGCGCGCGGTGGTCTGGTCGCCGTGGATCTCGGCGTCGTACGAAGCCCGGGTGAAGGAGGAGACGCCCGGGGCGAGTTCCATCATGCGGGTGATCGCGCGGGTGGCCTGCTCGTAGTCGCCGAGTTGGGTGTGGGCGTCGGCCAGCACGCCGTACGCGACGGGCCCGTAGGGATTGACCGCGACGGCCTGGTCGGCGAGACGCACGGCGGCGCTGAAGTCATGCCGTCCGGCCGCGAGCGCGGCCTGCCCGGTGAGCCCGGCGAAGTTCCCCGGCTTGAGCGCCAGCGACCGTTCGACGGCCTGTTCGGCTTTGGGATAGAACGAGGGATCTCCGGTGACCCTGGCGTGCTGGACATATGCGGCCCCGAGGGCGGCCCACGCGCCGTCATCTTTCGGCAGCCGCTTCAACCGCGCTTGCAACGCCGGAATCGAGCCCGGCGTGGAGCCGTTCGTCCCGATGGCCACGACGGGCGCGGCCGGCGCGGACGAACTCTCGGATCCGGGAATCAGCGCGGCCCCCGCGGTGAGGACGACCGCCGCGAGGAGGCCCCGCACGAGGACGTTCACCGTGCGACGCGGCTTTTTTATGGATATTTCCGACATCGGGACCTCCTTGGCATGGGAAGGGCCGCCGCCACGGTGGTGGGACACCGTGGCGGCGGAGTTTGGTGAGGTCAGGAACCGTTGAAGGTCTGGTTCACGGCCACATTGCTGGGGCCCGGGATGTACGGGAAGGTCGTCAGGAACGGGATGTCGTTGCGGTCGACCTTGTCGCCGGCCGCCAGGGCCGGGACGAGCTGGCCGGTCTGGGCGGCGCCCGCCATGGCCTGGAGGGCGATGTCCACCACGTCGTCGCCGAGGCGGCGGCCGTTCGGGAAGCCCTGCAGGTCGCCGGCGAGCACGCCGAGCCGGTTCGGGGTCGCCGTGACCGGGATGCTCAGGTTGAGGCGCAGCATCTCCGACGGGCGGAGCTTGCCGGCGTCCTTGTTGAGAATCTGCGAGTTCAGGTCGGCCTTGATCGGGCCGTTCTTCTTCGCGATGCCGGTCAGGAAGATCTCAACCAGGTCGGTACGCGGCGTCTTGGGAGCCTTGAGGCCGTAGATGCCCTCCAGCAGCATCGGCACCTCGGGGTGGGTGACCTTCTTCACCACGGCGGGGATGCCCGCGTCCTTGTCGGGGCTGAGCGAGTTGAAGGCGTCCTTCAGCCCGGCCGGGACCACGACCTCGTTGACCAGCGGCTGGCCCAGGCGGGAGACCTGGACGTAGCCCTTCGGGCTCCACTTGTCGGTGGTCGACCAGATGCCGACGACCGGGTTGCGCTTCACGTCGCCCTTGAGCGCGATCTCGTTCTTGGGCACCTGCACGGCCAGCGAGTGCACGTTGTAGCCGCGGGTGGTGTCCTGGCCGACCTCGGACAGGTTGCCGCCGTAGAGCAGGTCGAAGACGCGCAGGTCGAGGAAGAAGGCCTCGTCGGACTGGCCGGCGAACTGCTTGCCGCCGCCCTTGATGCCGTCCACGGCCTCAGCGCGCAGCTTGGCGTAGTCCGGCATGGACGCCGGTCCTGTGTTGCTCGGCGCGACGACGCCGGTGCCGATGGTCTTGGCGCCCTTGTCGGTGATCCGCTTGAGCGTGTACTTCTGCTTGAACAGCAGGTTCTTGTCGTTCAGCGAGGTCACGGGGCCGTTGTTGTACAGGAAGGTGCTGTCGCCGCGCTTGTCGACGGTGGTGAAGGTCCACTGGTAGGTGACGTCGGGCTTGGCGTCGCCGTCATTGTCGATCTTGATGTTGTAGCGCGAGTTGGTGTCGAAGAAGTAGAAGTTCGGGCCGCCGTGGGGCTCCTCGAACGGGATCCAGTTGGCCAGCAGGGTGACCGTGTCGGTCTTGTCGGGGCTGACGAAGGCGTACACGTCGGTGTTGTCGTTGCGCGGGTCGCCGGAGATGAGCGGGGCCTCGCGGTGCGAAGAGGCACTCGGGGCGGCCGGGCGAAGGAAGGCGATCGAGGAGGCGGCCAGCGCCCCCGCGACCCCAACAGCGATCAGGGATCGCCGGTTGATCCGGAGCTCCATGTCGATCGGTCCTCTCGGGACTGTAGGGAGTGTCAGGTCAGTTGAGTAGTCCGGCCGGAGTCCTCGCCCGCCTATTCGCCCCATGGAGGCTCGCGGATTGCTCCTTTTTTAAAGAAGAGTGGCCCCGGGGGTCCCGGGGCCACTCTGGGCAGGTCAGATAGGCGGATATTTACGGAGTGGTGCAGGTGTAGGCGGTCGGCAGCGACGTGTTGCCGTTCGGGCGGCTGCCCTGGAAGCCGAAGCTGGTGCTGGCTCCGGCCCCGAGGTTGCCGTTGTGGCTGACGTTCTTGGCGGTCACCGTCTGGCCGCCCTGGGTGAAGTTGGCGTTCCACGAGCCGGTGACGGTGTGTCCGGCCGGGAGCGTGAAGGTCACGGTCCAGGAGGTGATCGCCGAGCCGCCCGCGGTGACGGTGACCGGCTGGATCACGTAGCCGTTACCCCACTGGGTCTGGGTGGTCGGGGCGACCGTGCAGGCGCCGCCTCCGCCGCCGCCGGTGGTGGTGAAGGTGACCAGCTGCGAGTTGCCGGAGAGGTTGCCTGCGCCGTCGCGGGCTCGGACGTAGACCTGGTACTGGGTGCTGGGGGTCAGGCCGGTCAGGGTGATCGAGTTGGTGGTGGGCGTGCCGAGCTGCGGGTCGGTCGCGCCCTGCTCGCGGTAGACGTTGTAACCCGCCAGGCCCGAGCCGCCGCTGTCGGTGGAGGCTCCCCAGTTCAGGGTGGCGCCGGTCGAGGTCACGCCGGACGCGGTCGGGGCGCCCGGTGTGGTCGGCGGTGTGGTGTCGGTGGGCGGGGTGCCGCCACCGCAGAGCGAGCACTGCACGGAGGTGGAGGCGATGCCGTTGGCGCCGTTGAACAGGCGGGTGCCCCACGGGGTCAGCTGGTTGGCGTTGAAGTTGGTGACCTGGTCCAGGTATTCGACGCCGCCGCCGTTGCCGCTCCAGGACCAGCCGAGGTAGCCGAGCCCCCGGGACTGCGCCTGGGCCATGATCGTGTCCTCGTCGGGGTTGCCGTCCGAGTGGTCGATGCCGAACTCGCCGATCACCAGCGGCAGGTTCGCGGTCTGGAAGGCGTTCAGGTAGGCGTTGATCTCCGCCGCGGTGTCGAACACGCCGTACATGTGGATCGAGAAGACGGTGTTGCCCGTCGGGTCGGCGGCCTTCACGCTCGCGGCCGTGTCACGCATGGTGAACTGCCAGTCCTGGCCCCAGTTGGGGGCGTCCACCATCAGCAGGTGCTGGAAGCCGGCGTTGCGCATCCGGGTGATCGCGGAGCTGGTGGCCTGGGTCCAGTTCGGGCTGACCGCGTTGTTGCCGAACGGCTCGTTGCCGATGTTGATGATGACGGTGTTCTCCTGGCCGGTCAGCGCGCTCTGGATGCTGATCCAGTAGTTCACCGCCGCGTCCAGGCTGATCGAACCGCTCTGCTCGCCGAAGCCGGTGGTGTCGTGGTTCTCCAGGATGCACACCAGCCGGTTGGCCCGGCACAGCGAGATGATGTTGGTCACGTCGGCGGCGTTGTTGGCGGGCGTCCACCGGCCGCCGCTCAGCACCACGCGGACCGCGTTGGCGCCCTTGGCCTTGATGTTCGCGATCGAGCTGGTCTGCGACGGATACCAGACGTGCGCGTGGCTGGTGCCGCGCATGATGAAGTTGTTGCCGTTGGCCTCCACGATGTTCCGGCCGCTGACCCGCAGGCCGACGGCCGCCTCGGCGGGGAGTGCGGTGACGAACAGGGACACGAGCAGGGTGATGACCGTCGCACCAGCGAGTGCGATCCGTTTTCTCATGGTCTACCTTTCTGCATTAACCGGTTAAGTAGATGGCCGGAGGGGGCCGCCCCGGCGGATTCACCGCAGGGTCGGTTGGGCTGGTGAACCGGTCTTCTGGGGGCGGCCCGGCGCGCTCCCAGACTCGGGGGATTTCGTGGGTGTGTACAGGATGTTGCGGGGAGCTGGCCGGCGGCCTCGCCCGCCATTCGCCCCGGGATATGGGAAATGTCGCCGGGGGCAACAGGGGAATCCGATGAAAGATTCACTTCCCGCCCGGTACGCGCAGAGCGGAATCAGGTCAACCCGGGTTGACCCGGCCGATCGGGTCAACCTAGATTGACCGCATCGGGAGGTCAACATAGGTTGACCTATATGAACGGAGAACTCGTGACTCTCGTGACCACGGCCGAAGGGGACGATCCCCTGCGCGGGCTCGTCGCGGCGGCCGAGCTGCGGCGACAGGCCGACCGGCTGGCCGCCGTACAGGTGCGGCGGGCGCGCGTACAGGGGATTTCATGGGTGCAGATAGCGGTGGCCCTGGGGGTCAGCAAGCAGGCGGTGCACAAGAAGTTCGGCGGGAACCGGCTGTTCAGGAACCAGGGCTGACCGGGCGGGCGTCCTGGCGGTTACTCCTGGACTACCTGCGCCCGCATCGGCGCACGCTGCTGCTCGGCGCGGTGCTCGCCCTGGTCGGGAGCGTGGCCGGGCTGGCCATGCCGCTGCTGGCCAAGAGCGTGATCGAGGCGTTCGGCACCGGCCGGTCGATGGCCGGTCCGGTGCTGCTGCTGAGCGCGGCCGTGCTGGCCGGCTCGCTGATCTCGGCGCTCGGCGGGTTCGTGCTGGAGCGGATGGGCGAAGGCATCGTGCTGGGGGCGCGGATCCGGCTGGTGGACCGGATCCTGCGGCTGCGGGTGGCCGAGGTGGACCGGCTCAAGCCCGGCGACCTGCTGTCCCGGGTCACGGCCGACACCACCCTGCTCCGCGCGGTCTGCACCAACGCGCTGGTCACCGCCGTCGGCTCGGTGTTCCTGTTCGCTGGGGCCGCGGTGATGATGGCGGTGATGGACCTGGTGCTGCTGCTGATCACACTCGGCGTGGTGGCCGCCGTCGGCCTGGTCAACGCGCTGATCCTGCCCCGGATCCGGAAGGCGTCCACGCTGGCGCAGGTGTCGCTGGGGGAGATGGGGTCCGCGCTGGACCGGTCGCTGCAGGCGTTCCGTACGGTGAAGGCCAGCGGCGCGGAGCACCGGGAGATCGAGGTCGTCTCGGTGGCGGCGCGGCAGGCCAGAGACCGGGGCGTGACGGCCGCGGCCTGGCAGTCGGCCGCCGGGGTGAGCGGCTGGCTGTCGGTACAGCTGGCCTTCCTGGCCGTGCTCGGCGTCGGCGGTGCCCGGGTCGCCGACGGCTCGATGCAGATCGCCGCCCTGATCGCGTTCCTGCTGTACCTGTTCTACCTGGTCGCCCCGATCGGGCAGCTGGTGCAGAGCTTCACCCAGCTGCAGAACGGCCTGGCCGCCGTTACCCGGATCAGGGAGATCGAGGAACTCCCCGCCGAGCCCACCGTCGCCCCGCTGCGCGCCGAGGGCCCGCCGGTCGGCGTCACCTTCGCCGGAGTCGAGTTCCGGTACGGCGAAGAGCGCCCGATCGTGCACGACGGCGTCAGCTTCGAGGTGCTGCCCGGCGGCCTGTCCGCGCTGGTCGGGCCGTCCGGCGCGGGCAAGTCCACCGTCTTCGCGCTGCTCGAACGCTTCTACTTCCCGCAGGCCGGCACGATCACGATGGGCGGCCGGGACATCCGGGACTGGGACCTGGCCGAACTCCGGGCCGCCGTCGGCTACGTGGAACAGGACGCGCCCGTCCTGGACGGCAGCCTCCGCGAGAACCTGACCTTCGCCGCCCCAGACGCCACCGAGGCGGAGGTACGGCAGGCGCTCGTCCGTACCAAACTCGACGACCTGGTGGCCCGGCTGCCCGAGGGGCTGGAGACGCAGGTCGGGCACCGCGGCGTGCTGCTGTCCGGCGGCGAACGGCAGCGGGTCGCCATCGCCAGGGCGCTGCTGCGGCGGCCCCGGCTGCTCCTGTTGGACGAGGCCACCTCGCAGCTGGACGCGGTCAACGAGCTGCGGCTGCGCGAGGTGATCGCGGAGGTGGCCCGGGAGACCACCGTCCTGGTGATCGCGCACCGGCTGTCCACGGTGACCGGCGCCGGCCGCATCATCGTGATGGAGTCCGGCCAGGTCCGCGCCGTCGGCACGCACGCCGAACTGCTCACAGACGACGACCTCTACCGCGAGCTCGCCACCACCCAGTTCCTGGCGACCGCGGCCCCATGATCGAAGATTTGCCGTCCGCTGGCCATCCGCCGCCGGAATGACGGGCACCTCCGTCAGTGCGGAGCCTCTCCTTCGCCACAGCCAGCTCCCGGGGAACGCGTGCGTGCGGTACGCGCCGGGACAGTGCGTGGGGGCACCCCGGGGCCACAGGACACCGGGGTGCCCCGTGCGACCCCCGCGCCGTATCCTTCGAGTGACCAACATGAATGCTTTCATTCAGGAGGACGGCAGATGCCTACCGTTCGTGCGCCGCGCGGCACCACGCTCACCGCGCGGGGCTGGCCGCAGGAGGCCGCACTCCGGATGCTTCACAACAACCTGGACCCCGAGGTCGCCGAACATCCCGAACAACTCGTCGTGTACGGCGGCTCCGGCAAAGCCGCCCGGGACTGGCCCTCGTTCCAGGCGATCACGCGCACCCTCACCACGCTGGCCGACGACGAGACGCTGCTGGTGCAGTCCGGCCGCCCGGTCGGGGTGATGCGCACCCACGAGTGGGCGCCCCGGGTGCTGATCGCCAACTCCAACCTGGTCCCTGACTGGGCGAACTGGGAGGAGTTCCGGCGACTGGAGGCGGCCGGTCTGACCATGTACGGCCAGATGACCGCCGGTTCCTGGATCTACATCGGCACGCAGGGGATCCTCCAGGGCACCTACGAGACCTTCGCCGCCGTGGCCGCCAAACGTTTCGGCGGCTCACTGGCCGGCACGATCACACTCACCGCCGGGCTCGGCGGCATGGGCGGCGCGCAGCCGCTCGCCGTCACCATGAACGGCGGCGTGGCGATCTGCGTCGACTGCGATCCCCGCAGCATCGAACGGCGGATCGAGCACCGCTACCTGGACGTCAGGGCCGCCGACCTGGACGAGGCGCTCCGGCTCGCCTACCAGGCACGGGACGCCCGCCGCCCGCTCAGCATCGGGGTGGCGGGGAACGCGGCCGACGCACTGCCCGAACTGCTGCGCCGGGGCGCCGAGATCGACATCGTCACCGACCAGACCTCCGCGCACGACCCGCTGATGTACCTCCCCGCCGGGATCGCGTTCGACGACATGGCCGAGGCCAGGGAGAAGGACCCCGCCGGGTTCACCACCCGGGCCCGCGAGTCGATGGCCACCCACGTCGAGGCGATGGTCGGCTTCCTGGACGCGGGCGCCGAGGTCTTCGACTACGGCAACTCGATCCGCGGCGAAGCCCAGCTGGCCGGATACGCGCGCGCGTTCGCCTTCCCCGGCTTCGTCCCCGCCTACATCCGCCCGCTGTTCTGCGAGGGCAAGGGCCCGTTCCGGTGGGCCGCGCTGAGCGGCGACCCACGCGACATCCACGCCACCGACCAGGCCGTCCTCGACCTGTTCCCCGACAACGAGCCACTGGCCCGCTGGATCAGGCTGGCCGGCGAACGGGTCCGCTTCCAGGGCCTGCCCGCCCGCATCTGCTGGCTCGGGTACGGCGAGCGCGACCGCGCCGGCGAACGCTTCAACGCCATGGTCGCCGACGGCACCCTCCGCGCCCCCATCGTGATCGGCCGCGACCACCTCGACTGCGGCAGCGTCGCCTCCCCCTACCGGGAGACCGAGGCGATGGCCGACGGCTCCGACGCCATCGCCGACTGGCCCCTTCTCAACGCCATGGTCAACGTCGCCTCCGGCGCGTCCTGGGTCTCCATCCACCACGGCGGCGGAGTCGGCATCGGCCGCTCCATCCACGCCGGCCAGGTCTCCGTCGCCGACGGCACCGCTCTTGCCGCCGAGAAACTCAACCGCGTCCTCACCAACGACCCCGGCATGGGCGTAATCCGCCACGTAGACGCAGGCTACGACGAAGCCACCGACGTCGCCACCGACCGCGGCGTCCGCATCCCGATGCGGGAGAGCTGACGTGCCGGTCAACAAGGACGGGCAGAAGCTCCCGCCTGGCGCGCGTATCCCGATGCGGGAGAGCCGACGTGCTGATTAATAAGGATGGGCGGAAGATCGCGCCTGGTGCGCACATCTCGATGAGCGCTGGCGTGCTGGTCAGCAAGGGTGGGCGGGACATCGCGTCTGGCGTGCGTTTCCCGATGCGGGAGAGCTGACTTGGCCGACGGACTCGACCGGCTGCTGGACGGGCGGCGGCTCTCGCCGGTGCAGCGCCGGATCGCCCACTACCTGGCGGAACACCTGCACGAGGCGATCTTCCTGTCCAGTGTCGAGCTGGCCGAGCGGGCCGGGGTGAGCCAGCCGTCGGTCACCCGCTTCGCCGCCGCGCTCGGCTTCGCCGGGTATCCGGAGCTCCGGCAGGCGCTCCGGCCGCTCGTGCTCGGCGGCCCGGCGGCGGGCCACCCCGACGACTCGGGGGAACGTGCCCTGCTCAGGGACGCACTGGACGCGGAGATCCGCAACCTCACCGCGCTCCGCAACCGGATCGGCGGCCACCCGCCGGAATCCGCGGGCCTGCTGGGCGTGATCACCGAACTCGGCGTGGCCCTGGCGGGATCGGAGCCACTGCCCGTGCTCGGGGTACGGGTGTCGAGCGGGCTGGCCACCACCTTCGCCTACTACGCCCGCCGGATCCACCCCGACGTCCGCCTGCTGACCCACGGCGGATCCGAGGTGGCGGACGGCCTGCACAGCGCCCGCCGGGCGGGCGCGGCCTGGGTGCTCGCCGTGGTGATGCCGCGCTACCCGGTGGAGGCGATCGAAGCCCTCGAACTCGCGGGCGAACTCGGCCTGCGGGTCGCGGTGATCACCGATCGGCGGGAGGTGCCGTTCCCGGCCGACGTGGTGCTCGACGCACCGGTCGGGGAACGCCTGGTGTTCGATTCGCACGCGGCGCCGCTGGCGCTGGCCATGGTGCTGGTAGAGGCCATGGCCGACGCGGCGCCGCTACGAACCCAGACCCGCCTGGAGGAATACGAACGGATGACCGAGCAACGCGGAGTCTTCCGCTAACCCAGGGCCGCTGGGGAGCGGATAACCGGGCAACGCGGGGATTCGGCTAGCCCGCCATCTTGCGGAGCGATCGCATCGACCAGATCAGGGTGATCACGGCCAGTGCTCCGAGCAGCCCGAACGCGGTCGGGATGGTGCTGTTGGAGAGGTCGTCGCGGAAGAGGGCTCGGCCGGCCTCGACCCCGTAGTAGAGCGGGTTGAACTTGGCTGCCGTCTGGAGCCATTCCGGGCCGAGCGAGACCGGCAGGAACAGGCCGGCGATCAGGGTCAGCGGCATGGCGAAGAACTGCACGATCTGCGACATGCCGTTCTCGTCGCGGAGCGCCAGTGCCAGGCCGTAGGAGAGGCTGGCGGCGAACAGGCCGGTCATGGCCATCAGGCCGAGCATGACCACGAACGCGATCACGCCGATGCGCAGGCCCATCAGCATGGCCACGCCCATCACCAGGATGGCCTGGAGCACCAGGACCAGCATGTCCTTGGCCACCCGGCCGAGGATGATCGCCGGAGGCCAGGCGGGGCTGACCGCCAGCCGCTCCAGCACGCCGTTGCGGGTCTCGTTGATCAGCCCGAACCCGGCGAACAGCGACCCGAACAAAGCGATCATCATCATCGAGCCCGGGGTGAACATGGCCAGCACGTCGGCCATCGATCCGCTCGGCGTGGTGCTGCCCAGCAGCGGCGCGAAGAAGATCAGATACATGACCGGCTGGAGGATGCCGAACACCGGCCAGATCGGATTACGGAGCAGGAACCTGAGCTCGTAACCCAGGAACAAAGCTGTGTGGCGAAGCATGGGGGGATTCCTTCGAGGGTTGGCTAGTGCGGAGTCCGGTAACGTTGCCCGGCCCAGATCGCCGAGGCCGGTGAGCAATCTCGACTCGGCAGAGGTTGTGGACACGCACTGGTGCGGTGCCCGATAACGTTCACCGGCTTGGAGCGGTCGCGATACCCGAGGCTGTAAGCCACTTCGCGGCGGCGAAGGTTTGTGGACTCCGCATCAGGCGGCGTCGCGGAGCGAGCGGCCGGTGTGGCGGAGGAAGACGTCGTCGAGCGTGGCCCGGTCCAGCGAGATCGAGTCGAGGGTGAGGTTGCGCTCCTCCAAGGCCCGCAGCAACTGCGGCAGCCCGTGCTCGCCGTCGTCCAGGTAGGCGCGCAGCAGATCGTCCTCCGCGCGGACCTCCTTGATGTAGTCCTGGGCGGCCAGCAGCTCGCGCGCCTCCTCGAGGCCCTTGAGCCGCAGGGTGACGACGTCGCCCGCGACCTCCTTCTTGAGATCGGTGGGCGTGCCCTCGGCGACGATCTTGCCGTGGTCGATGATGATCAGCCGGTCGCAGAGCGCGTCCGCCTCGTCCAGGTAGTGGGTGGTCAGCAGGACGCTGGTGCCCTGGGCGCGCAGGGTGCGCACCTCATCCCACAGGTTGGCCCGGTTCTGCGGGTCCAGGCCGGTGGTCGGCTCATCCAGGAAGACCAGCGGCGGACGGGTCACCAGGCCGATGGCCAGCGCGAACCGGCGCTTCTGCCCGCCGGACAGGGTCTTGGCCGGCCGGTTGGCGATCTCGGTCAGGCTGAACGCCTCAAGCAGCTCCTCGGAGCGGACCTGGGCCTGTTTGCGTGACATACCGCTGAGGCGGGCCGCCAGCATCAGGCTGTCCAGGCCGGGCGAGTTGTCGTCCACGCCGCCGGCCTGGCTGACGTAGCCGATGTTCTCGCGGACCTTGGCCGCCTCCTTCACCACGTCGAAACCGGCCACTTTGGCCGTGCCGGAGGTGGGGGCGGTGAAGGTGGCCAGCATCCGGACCGTGGTGGTCTTCCCGGCGCCGTTCGGGCCGAGCGCGGCGAAGATCTCACCCGCCTCGACGGCCAGGTCGATGCCGCGGACGGCCTCGACCTCCTCGGTCTTGCCGCGGCCACGTTTGGCGATGAAGGTCTTGCGCAGGTCATGCGCCTCGATGATCATATTTTCTCCGAATTCAGGGGAATCGCCAGCATGAGGGTTGACCTGGTGTGAGGGTCAAGGGGTTTTCGCTGCCGGCATGCCTTCATCCTGCCTGCCGCCACCGACATTTCCGGGGGCTATTCCCGAGGCTAGGGAAGCTCCCCGTTCTTCACCCGGCCGACCGCCTCGTTCACCCAGGTGAGCTGGGCGGTCAGCTGGGCCGTATTGAGTCGCAGGCACTCGTCCACATGGCGGGGCGCGCCGAACGCCTGCTTCCCGCCGAGGGCGCGCTCGGTCATCGAGATGGCCGCGCGGAGTTGTTCGGCTCTGGCCTCCATGGCGACCACCAGATCGGCGGGGGCCAGGCGGTTCATGAAGGTGAGCGCGACCTGGAACGGGTCCACGATGGGCCGGATCTCCCACCAGTAGGTGAGCAGCTGGCGTTGGAACTCCATCCGGCCGTCTTCGGTGAGTTCGTAGCTGGTCTTGCCGCCCTTGCCCTGTTCGATCACTGTCAGCAGGCCCTCGTCCGCCATCTTGGCCAGGCCGTGGTAGATCGAGCCGAAGGCGACGTTGGCCCAGTGGCTGGCGCCCCAGAGTTCGAGGCGGCGGCGGACTTCGTATCCGTGCAGGGGGCCGTCGAGCAGGGTACCGAGGATCAGGATCCGGGTGGACGACATGCTCAAATTTATATACAAATTTGTATGATCACGTCAACGCGATAAACTGGCCGGCATGAGCGAACGCCCAACAGCCCTGGTCACCGGCGCCTCACGTGGTCTCGGGGCGGCCATCGCCCGCGCCCTGGCCCCCGACTACGACCTCGTTCTCGGCGGGCGCGGGGGATCCGGGCTGGACCTGATGTGCTCCGAACTCGGCGCCCGGCCGCTGCCCGTGGACCTCACCGCGCTCAGCCCGTTCGACGTGGCCGGGATCGGGCGGGTGGATCTGCTGGTGCACAGCGCGGGGGTGGTACGGCTCGGCAGCATCGAGGACACGCCCGCCGAAGTGTGGCGCAACACCTACGAACTGAACGTCATCGCGGTCGCCGAACTCACCCGCCTCCTCCTGCCGGAACTCCGCGCCACCCGCGGCCACGTCGTGCTGATCAACTCCGGCGCCGGACTGCGCGCCCACCCCGGCTGGGTCTCCTACGCCGCCAGCAAATTCGCACTCCGCGCCTTCGCCGACGTCCTCCGCCTGGAGGAGGAACCCCACGGCATCCGGGTAACCACGATCTACCCCGGCCGCATCGCCACCGACATGCAACGCGAAGTCCGCAAACAGGAGGGCGGCGAATTCGAGCCAGACCACTACCTGACCCCGGACTCCGTCGCCCGCGCCGTCCTGACAGCAGCCTCCATGCCCCCCGACGCCCACCTCACCGAACTAACCCTCCGCCCTTCACCGGGCCCAGTGAACTGATCGGAGCGGTTCTCCCACCCGCCGCTTGCTCTCCTCGGGCTGCCCGTCTCCGCCGTGGCGGTGGTGTGGATTGGGCGTTGCGGCTTGTCATGGTTCTCCCACCCACCCCTTGTTTCGATGCGGGCCTCCGCCCACCCCCCATGGTCACCGTGGCGACGATGTCGGCTTCGCCGGGTAGACGTGCTTCTCCCACCCAAGGGGCGGCGCTCCTTGCTGGTACGGCTGATCGGGTCGCCGCAGTGACGGTTGGGTGTCAACGACACCGTCCGGCTATTCGTCTTCTGTTCGGCGTGCGAATCTCCGGTCACGGGCGAAGGGGCGGCATCATGGCTATGGGCCGGTGGCAGGAGCATCGCGTATTGATCACTGTGGTGGGTTTAGCCGCGTTGGGCACCGCCGCCACCGTTCTCACCACTTTCAAGGTGACCAGCCCGTGGGCCATCGGCGGCGCGAACTGGAACGCGCCCAGACGCGCACTTGGGACGCCCGCATCGCCTCAGCCATCCAGCGGGCCGAGGAGTTCGGCATCGCCGAATACCTGGCCTCCGGCCCGGACTCCGACGCGACTATGAGAATGCTTGGGATGTGGGGGTCAACCCGCGTGGTGCCGCTCTGGTCGCCGCCGCCATCGACTGCCGCCGCGCCGGATACATCAACCCCGCCCCCCGCGCTCTGATCGAGGAACTCCACACCACCTACCTGGACGCCAGAGGCGGCCACCGGCTACGACCCGAACCATTGGAAGCCGCGTGGGCGTGGGCGACCCAGCTGCGGCGTGCCACCACCGCCCTGCTGACGCCCATGCCCGAGGCCGAAGGCGAGGAGGAGAACGGGGCCGGGGGTCATGTCGTGGTCTTCGACTATCTCGTGGACGCCACCCAGCAAGCACAAGGCCCTCTGGCCCACACCCCGGAGCCGCTGATCCGGACCGCCCTCACGCACGTCTACCATCCCGACGACGCCGACCAGATCGCCTCTACTGCCGACCGTCAGGGCCGCTATCACCTTGCCGAACACGTCTGGCGTATCGCCGTAATTTTCCGCAGGCAGAGGTCGGGTGAGGAGCATCCCGACACGCTGGCCAGCCGGAGCAACCTGGCGAGCGTGCTGGGGGATCTGGGCCGGTTGGCGGAGGCCGAGACCGAGACCCGGGCCGTGCTGGAGGTCCGCCGCCGGGTTCTGGGTGAGGAGCACCCCGACACGCTGGCCAGTCGGAGCAACCTGGCGAGCGTGCTGCGGGCGCTGGGCCGGGAAGAGGAATAGCCGTGAGCACCGTTCATGATGCATGCAGTGATCACGAGATTGATCATCATGAGATTGATCGCGCGTTGATCTTCCTGACGGCTGCCCCGTCTACGACGGCCATGCCGCCCCCTAAACTCGTTCACGGTTCGCACCTCCACGTGCGAGCAAGGGTCCGTCTGGTCGTTCGCAGCGCCAGCCGGACCCGCTGCTTTTCGGCATAGGCCCTTTGTTGTGGTCCAATAAATGCGGCGTGTTGTGCAATCACGCTGCGTGTCGCAGGACCCTCACATCACTAGTGACAGGCAGAACGGGCATGTGACGCTAGAGGTCAGCGGGGGGTCATCCCGAGGGACAGCAGGGTCAGGTAGGGGTCAGGAGGGGTCACCCATGACCGAACCAGTACGGCACCCGCTCGTCGCCGCTCGGCAACAGCGAGGCTGGTCACAGGAAGCCCTGGCATGCTCATGCGCGGCCGGGGACTTGGCACCACCCGCAAGACGGTGACGCGCTGGGAGCATGGCGTCACCCCAGATGCAGCCGCTCAGCAGGTCCTACGTGCTCTGTTCGAGATTCCCCACGACGTACGGACCGCCTGGCCGAACTGGCTTCCCACCGGGACGGACACGTGGGTCACTGAGAAGTGGGACCGGGACGGCACAGTCAGAACGCTGGATACCGTCGCAGAGGGGGCCGCTATGGATCGCCGAGAATTCCTCATCCTCGCTGGCGCGGAACTCCTGCTCCCGGCATACGAATGGCGAACCAATCCTGAGCCTTGGATTGCCGCCCAGCAGGGCGGGCGTCACGTTGGCCACGCTCTACTCGACGAGTTGGACAACCTGATCGCCACTCGTCGCCGTATGGACGATGAGCGCGGCGGTGCGATGCTTCTCGATGCGCTGCACGCCGACTTTCGGTACGTGGCCGACTTAATCAAGAACGGCAGCTACAGCAAGACGTCGGGCGTGGGTTGTACGGAGCCGCCGCCGAAATAGCTCGCCTCGCCGGGTGGGCCGCCGCAGACAGCGGGCGACACGCCGCTGGCCAAAAGTACTACCTGGCCGCGCTTCGGGCCACGGCCGCGACCGGGGACCGGGCTATGGGCGTGAACATCGTGGGCTTCATGGGCGCGCAGGCATACTCGACCGGCCGCCTGGACGACGCGACCCGGCTCATGGATCTGGCAGCCACTGAGTCGGCCCGGACGCCGGAGGCCGTACAGGCGATGGCGTGGGCCCGGGTAGGCAGGGCCTACGCCAAGGTAGGCAACCAGGACACCGCACGAGCGGCGCTAGGTCGCGCGACCGGACTGCTCAACCGAGCCGTCACCGGTGACGCGCCGCCTTGGGCTTACTGGGTGGACGAGCCCAGGATTGCCGCACGGCTTGGCCGGGCGCTCTACGACATGGGGGATTACAAGAGCGCCGAGCGCGAACTGGTGGCCGCGACCACCGCATGCGGGGAGCGATACCCCCGCGACAGGGCGACCTGGCTGGGGCGCGTGGCCACCGCACAGCTGCGATGCGGCCGGGTGGACGAGGGCTGCGCGACAGCCCGGCGCGTGGTGGACCTGCTCGCGGACCACGTGGACACGGAGCGTGCCGAGCATTTGCTGCGGACGTTCCGCCAGGAGTTGTCCGCGCGCGGACCCTCGGTGACCAGCCGAGAGTTTGCCGAGTATGCCACGGTGCGCTTGGGTGCAAAGTAGCCCGAGGAGGCAGCTGGTCCTGCATACGGCGAGTTCGGCGATCACTCTGCCCGCACCGACAAATCCGTATGGTTCTCGCCGTAAGCCTGCACCCGCCGCCCGATCATCCGGGGTCAGGCGGAACTCATCAAGCACGGCTGCACAGGTAGGACAACCACTGACGGTGGAAGGTCACCGGCGAAGGTACACGCGAAGCCGCGCTTGACGGAACCCGCCTGAAAGGCCCCGGACCCAGGCAGCTATCGGGAGCTGGCAGCACTGTGGCACAAGCCACCCACACGCGAGCAGCCGAAGGCCGAGCGACGAACCCCGGACACCACCGAGCGAACTGACACACGATGGTCCCCGCCGCCCGGACACCCCGGGTTGGGCAAGCTATCCGGCACCCGTCCCCGGCAACGACGTAGACTCCCGTTCGAGATCGGCCGCGTGAACAGGCAATACGCCCGCCGAATCTGGCCCGTGTGTGGCCCGCGAGTAGTGAGCCACAGCGGCTACCAATGGGTACCAGTGAGACACTCCACCACCACCCGGACCGAATATCCGCAGGTCAGAGCTTAGGTCGAGGCTCTGACCTGGGGCTGTCCAGCCATCCCCAAACAGCTTGTCTCCAGGGTGGGAGAACCACGACATCCCAGCAGCGATCGACTCTCCCGGCCGACCGGAGGGGACACGATCTTTGATCAGGGCTCCCGAAGGGCCCAGGGAGGGGGAGTGCTCACCCCCCGGCGGCTACCGGCACCAAGTCTGCCCGAAAGCACACCCGGTAGCCCTGATTAGGGAGGGCTGGGGTGGGAGAACCACGGCAAGTCGGACCCTGGCGAGGTCGCCGTGTCGGGGTGTGGCCGTTTTGTTGAATGGGGTCATTCAGTAAGGTGGGAGGATGCTCGACGTGCTTGCGGGGATTGGCCGGAACGTGCGGACCGGTGGTTACCGGCGTGATGCGTGGTCGTCGTCTGAGCTGGAGTTGCGGGAGTGGTTCGGGCAGGAGGCCGATGCGCGCGGGCTGGATCGGTATGAGGATCGGAACGGCAATCTCTGGGCCTGGTGGGGGGATCCGGACAGGACGCCCGGGGTTGTTACGGGGAGTCATTTGGACTCGGTGCGTGAAGGGGGAGCGTTCGATGGGCCGCTGGGGGTCGTGTCGGCGTTCCAGGCGGTGGATGTGCTCCGGGGGCGCGGGTTTGAGCCGGGTCGGCCGATTGGGATCGTCAGTTTCAGTGACGAGGAGGGGGCCAGGTTCGGGGTGCCGTGTATCGGGTCCCGGCTGCTGACCGGAATCCTGCCGCCCGAACGGGCGCGCGGTCTGACGGGAGATGACGGCGGCACGCTGGCTGAGGTGTTGCGTGCCCAAGGCCGTGATTCCGTGGGGCTCGGCCGGGACGAGAAAGCGCTCGCCCGGATGAAGGTGTTCGTCGAGTTGCACATCGAGCAGGGCAGGAACCTCACCGAGCCGGTCGGGGTGGCCGCCGCGATCTGGCCGCACGGGCGCTGGCGGTTCGACTTCCGCGGCACCGCAGACCACGCGGGCACCACCGCGCTCGCCGACCGGGACGACCCGATGCTCAGTTACGCGCACGCGGTACTGGCGGCCCGCCGGGTCGCCGAGCAGTTCGGTGTGGTGGCCACCTTCGGCAAGGTCAGGGTCAGCCCGAACAACGCCAACGCCATCCCGTCCCTGGTCTCGGCCTGGCTGGACGCTCGCGGGCCCGACGAGGGCGCGGTCCGCCGCCTGGTCGCCGAACTCTCCGAAGGCCAGGAGGTCGTCTGCGAGTCCTGGACCCCAGAAGTGACCTTCCCGACGGCGCTCCGCGACCGCCTGGCGGCGACGATCGGGGGCCCGGCGCCGATCCTGCCGACAGGAGCCGGCCATGACGCGGGCATCCTCGCCTCCGCCGGAATCCCCAGCGCGATGCTGTTCGTCCGCAACCCCACAGGCGTATCCCATTCGCCCGCCGAGTTCGCCGAACCCGACGACTGCGCGGCCGGCGTCACCGCCCTCGCCGACGTCCTGGCCGACCTGTGCGGGGATGCCCGATGACCGGGTACTGCTGCGAACTGGCCTTGCTCCGCCGGGCGTGGTCATTTCCTACGTTTTGTGCGGGGGCGCTCGATGACTGAGTACTGGTGTGGGTTTGCTTGGCCTTCGGCGGGCGCGGTCATCTCTTACGTCCTGTGTGGGGATGTTCGATGACTAGGTATTGGTGTGAGCTGGCCTGGCTGCCGCCGGGTGAGGTCATCTCCGGTGTCCTGGTCACCGTCGACGACCGCTGGATCGTGGACGTCGTCCGCCACGCAGACCCTCCGCCGGACGCGGTACGCCTGCCGGGGTTCACCATTCCGGGCCTGGCTAATGCGCACTCGCATGCCTTCCACCGGGCGTTGCGTGGTCACACCCAGGCTGAGCGTGGGTCGTTCTGGACCTGGCGGGAGCAGATGTACGCGGTGGCCGCCCGCCTCGATCCGGACAGTTATCTCGCCCTGGCCACGGCTGTGTACGCCGAGATGGCGCTGGCCGGGATCACCTCCGTGGGCGAGTTCCACTATGTGCATCACGGGCCGGATGGCACGCCGTACCAGGATCAGAATGTGATGGGGCACGCGCTGGTGGAGGCCGCGCGTGCGGCGGGGCTGCGGATCGCGTTGCTGGACACCTGCTATCTGACTGGCGGATTCGGGACTGCGCTGAAAGGGCCGCAGGTCCGGTTTGGGGATGGGAACGCGGAGCGGTGGGCGGAGCGCGCTGATGAGTTGGCCGCCGTCTACCACGGTCAGGAGGATGTGGAGATCGGTGCGGCGATTCACTCCGTTCGCGCGGTTCCACCGGAGCAGATGCCGACCGTGGTCGAGTTCACGCACCGGCACGCGGGGCCGTTGCACGCGCACGTCTCCGAGCAGCAGGCCGAGAACGACGCCTGCGTGGCCGCGTACGCCGCCTCGCCGGTCCGGGTGCTGCACGAGCACGGGGTGCTCGGCCCTCGTTCGACGGCGGTGCACGCCACCCACCTGTCCGATGTGGACGTGGTGCTGCTGGCCGGTTCCAGTACGCATGTCTGCATGTGCCCGACCACAGAACGCGACCTGGCCGACGGCATCGGCCCGGCGCGCCGCCTGCTGGAGGCGGGCTGCCCGATCACGCTCGGCTCCGACAGTCACGCGGTCGTGGACCTGTTCGAGGAGGCACGCGCGGTCGAGCTGGACGAGCGGCTGGCCAGCCAGGAGCGCGGCCACTGGACGGCCCCCGAACTGCTGAACGCCGCCACCGCCGCGGGGCATGCGTCACTTGGTTTCCCCGATGCCGGATTCCTCCTGCAAGGCGCGCACGCCGATCTGGTCACGGTCCGGCTCGACTCGGTCCGTATGGCTGGCGCGACCGCCGGTTCGGCGGTGGAATCGGTGGTGTTCGCGGCGACCGGGGCGGACGTCAGTTCGGTCGTCTCGGGCGGCCGACGGATCGTCGAGGACGGCAGACACACACTGGGCGAAGTCGGCGCACTGCTGCGAAACGCCATCAACACGGTCCGCGGCTGACGGGCCCGGGAATCAGAGTGCGGACTTTCAGGATGGGGCGATGACGGCAACGCTGTTCCGCGGGATCGGGTCGCTCTACACGGGTGATCCGGAACGTGAGGAGATCGCCGGCGCCGCGCTGGTCGTCGAGGGTGGCATGGTGGTCTGGGTGGGTGAGGCCGATGACGCGCCGCTGGCCGATCGTGACGTGGACGTGGACGGGCGGGCGGTTCTGCCGGGGTTTGTGGACAGTCACGCCCATCTGGTCTTCGCGGGGGACCGCACCGCCGAGTTCGCGGCCAGGATGGCGGGGCGGCCGTACTCGGCGGGCGGTATCCGGACCACGGTGGCGGCCACCCGGGCGGCCACCACGCCCGCGCTGGCGGCGAACACGGCGGCGCTGGTCGCCGAGATGATCGCTCAGGGCACCACCACGATGGAGATCAAGAGCGGTTACGGCCTGACGGTCGAGGACGAGCGCAGATCCCTGGAGATCGCCTCCGCGTTCACTCCGGAGACCACCTTTCTAGGTGCCCACGTGGTCCCGGAGGGCGACCCCGATGCATACGTGCGGCTGGTCGCCGGGCGGATGCTGGACGCCTGCGCGCCGTACGCCCGCTGGGTGGACGTGTTCTGTGAGCGGGGCGCGTTCGACGAGGACCAGAGCAGGGAGATTCTGGCCGCGGGGCTGAAGGCGGGGCTGCAGGCCCGGGTGCACGCCAACCAGCTGGGCCCGGGGCCGGGGGTACGGGTGGCCTGCGAGCTGGGCGCGGCCTCGGCCGACCACTGCACCCATCTGACCGACGCGGACGTGGACCTGCTGGCCGCCAGCGGGGTGGTGGCCACGCTGCTGCCGGGGGCCGAGTTCTCGACCCGGTCGCCGTACCCGGAGGCGCGGCGGCTGCTGGACGCGGGAGTGACGGTGGCACTGGCGACGGACTGCAATCCGGGATCCTCGTTCACCTCGTCGATGCCGTTCTGCGTCGCCCTGGCCGTACGGGAGATGGGCCTGACGCCGCTGGAGGCGGTGCGGGCGGCGACCCGGGGCGGGTCGGCGGCGCTGCGCCGCGACGACGTCGGGATGCTGCGGCCGGGCAGCCGCGCGGATCTTGTCATCCTGGACGCGCCCTCGTACGTGCACCTGGCCTACCGCCCGGGAGTTCCGCTGGTGGCGCAGGTGTGGCAGGCGGGACGCCGCGTCGTTTGATTCCTGTTTCCCTGGGCAGACGCCGAAATTCCGGGTCGCGCATCCTCCTCCAGGAGGAAACCAAAACCGTTCTCCGGTCGTATTTGTCAAGGGAATCTTTGCCCTGGCCGATCCGTTGGTCGTTGCAGGACGAAGCGTTGATGAATCATGGCCGCGGCGGAACGAGGTGCCATCAAATGGCGACGGGGAATCGTACGGCAGAGGTCGCGGATCGCGATCTGCTGGGAACCTATCTGGCCGAGATCGGGCGTGTGCCGCTGTTGACCGCCGAGGAGGAGGTGGAGCTCGCCAAGCGCATCGAGGCGGGCCTCTTCGCCGAGCAGCTGCTCGACTCCGGCGACACGGAACCCAAGGTCGGCGACGCGCTGGACGAGGAGCTTGAGCGCATCGCGGTCTCCGGTCAGCGCGCCAAGGATGAGTTCATCCAGGCGAACCTGCGGCTGGTGGTGGCGGTGGCGCGGAAATACTCGGGGCGTGGCATGCCGCTGATCGACCTGGTGCAGGAGGGAAATCTGGGCCTGGTCCGCGCGGTGGAGAAATTCGACTATCGGCGTGGCTACAAATTCTCGACGTATGCGACCTGGTGGATCCGGCAGTCGGTGGGGCGCGCCATTCACGAGCAGGCCAGGCCGGTCCGGCTGCCGACGCACGCCGGCGAGCAGATGACCCGGTTGATGCGGGTCCGCCGTGACATGCTGGCCGAATTCGACGCCGAGCCCACGGATGTGGATCTCGCCGAAGTGCTGGACCTGCCGATCGAGCGGGTCAGGGAACTGCGCCGGTGGGCCTCCGACCCGGTCTCGCTCCAGCTCGGCGTCGGCGACGAGGACGAGACCGAACTGGGCGACATGATCGCCGACGACACCTGGGCCGACCCGGAGCAGCAGGCCATGGCCACCCTGGAGAAGGAGCGCCTGGAGCAGTGGCTGACCGGCCTGGAGGGGCAGGCCAGGGAGATGCTGCGCTGGCGTTACGGCCTGGTGGACGGCCGCGAGCACACGCTAACCGAGGTGGGCGAGCGGTATGGCATCGGCAGGGACCGGGCCCGCCGGGTGGAACGCGACGCGCTGGCCCGGCTGCGGAAGATGGCCCACGCCGCCGCCTGACCAAACTTTCAGCTGAACGCGCATCCCTTTCGGGGTGCGCGTTTTCGCGTGTCCGTACCATCCGAAACTTGCCCGAAACATGCCACAAGCGAGTTTCACAGATGTGAAACACACCACGTCGTGACCTGAAACGGCGGAAGAACACGCTGGCGCCCACGGACGAGAACCCGAGCCTGTGGGCACCCCCCGGCGGCGGAGGAGAGCTCGGCCGAATACGTCAGTGTGCCAGCCGGTCGATGAAGCCTGGGTGCAGCCCACTGCGCACGTGAAAACCGGCCACACGCCAATGGAAGGGAGGGCCGCGTCGATGGAAATCGATACCGGCTCCACATCCTGGATGTTGATCAGCACCGCCATCGTGCTGCTCATGACGCCAGGTCTCGCATTCTTCTACGGGGGCATGACCAGGGCGAAGAGCGTCCTGAACATGATGATGATGTCGTTCGTCAGCATCATCACGGTAACCGTCACTTGGGTCATCTACGGTCATTCCCTCGCCTTCGACGCGGTCGGTGACGGCACCGGCTTCGTCAATAAGATCGTCGGCGGACTCGACGCCGTCGGCCTGTCGGGCGTGGTGGACACCTTCTCCGCGGGTCTGCTCCCCGACAGCACCTCCGACAACATCCCGAACATCGTCTTCTCCGCCTTCCAGTTGACGTTCGCCATCATCACGGTGGCTCTGATCAGCGGCGCCATCGCCGACCGCGCCAAGTTCGGCGCCTGGGTGGTCTTCAGCGTCGTGTGGGCGACCGTGGTCTACTTCCCGGTCGCGCACTGGGTCTGGGGCGGCGGCTGGCTGTTCAACATGGGCATCGAGGACTTCGCCGGCGGCACGGTGGTGCACATCAACGCCGGTGCGGCGGCCTTGGCGCTGGCCCTGGTCCTGGGCAAGCGCGCCGGCTGGCGCAAGGAGCCGATGCGCCCGCACAACCTGACGCTGGTCCTGCTCGGCGTCGGCCTCCTGTGGTTCGGCTGGTTCGGTTTCAACGCCGGCTCCGAGCTGGCGGTGGACGGCACCACCGGCCTGGCCTTCATCAACACCCAGATCGCCGCCGCCGTCGCGGCCGGCGCCTGGATCGTGGTGGAGAAGTTCCGCGACGGTCACGCCACCACCCTCGGTGTCGCCTCCGGCGCGGTCGCCGGTCTGGTCGCGATCACCCCGGCCGCCGGTTTCGTCAACCCGCTGATGGCCCTGGCCCTCGGCGTCATCGCCGGCGCGGTCTGCGCCTACGCGGTCGGCCTCAAGTACCGCCTCGGCTTCGACGACTCCCTCGACGTGGTCGGCGTGCACCTGGTCGGCGGTGTCATCGGCGCCGTCTCGCTCGGCTTCATCTCCGAGTTCCCGTTCCTCCCGCAGCAGGCCAAGGGCCTCTTCTTCGGCGGCGACCTCGGACAGCTGGGCCTGCAGGTCCTCGGCCCGGTCGCGGTCGGTGTCTACTCCTTCGTCGCGACGTTCATCATCGGCAAGATCATCGACAAGACGATGGGCTTCCGGATCGCGCAGGAGGACGAGGTCACCGGTATCGACATCACCACTCACGCCGAGACCGGCTACGACCTCGGCACGATCCACTCCTCGGGCGTAACCTCGCCGAACGGGCCGGCGGTTCCGGCCGAGGCCAAGAAGGTGGACGCATGAAGCTAATCACCGCAATCATCAAGCCGTTCAAGCTCGACGACGTGAAGGCGGCGCTGGAGCAGTTCGGCATCAAGGGCCTCACGGTCAGCGAGGCCAGCGGCTACGGCCGGCAGAAGGGCCACACCGAGGTCTACCGCGGCGCCGAGTACCAGGTCGACCTGGTGCCCAAGGTCAGGGTCGAGGTGCTGACCGAGGAGGACGACGCCGAGGACGTCATCGACGTCATCGTCAAGGCCGCGCAGACCGGCAAGATCGGCGACGGCAAGGTCTGGTCCGTGCCGGTGGACACGGTGATCCGCGTCCGTACCGGTGAACGCGGGCCGGAGGCGCTGTAACCGAATGATGAGAGGGGAAGCTCGCTCGTTCGCCGCGGCCCGCAAGGAGCGGGCCGCGGACATCGACCGCTGGCTCACCGATCTGTTCCGTACGGCGATCAGCCAGCGGAACGGGAAGAGCGGGCTCCCCGAAATCGAGAGAGGAGGCGAGCGCGCCACCGCGGGCAGCGGGGTCGCGCTCGTCGCCGTCGGCAGCCTGGGCCGGGGTGAGCTGGCGCCCGGCAGCGACCTCGACCTGGTGCTGCTGCACAACGGCCGGGACGACGTCGCCCAGATCGCCGACCGGATCTGGTACCCGATCTGGGACTCCGGGATCGGCCTGGACCATTCGGTCCGTACCGTGGACGAGGCCGCCAAGGTCGCCAGGGAAGATCTCAAGGCCGTGCTCGGCCTGATCCAGGCCCGGCACATCAGCGGTGATCCCGAGCTCACCCGGGCGGCGCGCGAAGCCGTCCTGGTGGAGTGGCGGGCCGACTCCCGGCGCCGCCTCGGCGAGCTGCGGGAGGCCGCGGACAACCGGGCCGACACCAGCGGGGAGCTGGCCTTCCTGCTGGAACCCGATCTGAAGGACGCCCGCGGCGGCATCAGGGACGTGCAGGCGATGCAGGCCGTGGCCGCCGCCTGGGTGGCCTCCGCGCCGGGGCCCCGGGTCCGGGAGGCGTACGAGCTGCTGCTGGACATCCGGCACGGGCTGCACCTGGTCACCGCGCGCGGCACCGACCGGCTGGTGCTGCAGGAGCAGGACGCGGTGGCCGGCACGCTCGGGCTGCTGGACGCCGAGGCGCTGATGCGCCGCCTGGCCGAGGCCGGGCGGACCATCGGGCACGCGTTCGACGCCACCTGGCGGACCGTGGACCGGCTGCTGTCCGGGCCCGCGCCGCGTGGCCGCCGCCCGCTCGCCGACGGCGTGGTGGAGCACGGCGGCGAGGTGGTGCTGGCGCGCGGCATCAGCCCGCGCAACGATCCCGTGCTGGTGCTGCGGGCCGCCGCGGCCGCCGCCGAGGCCGGGCTGCCGCTGGCCCCGGCCACCGTGAGCATGCTGGCCGCCCAGTCGCCGCCGCTGCCGGTGCCGTGGCCGGACGAGGCCAGGGACGCGCTGGTGGGGCTGCTCGGCGCGGGCCGCGCCGCCGTGCCGGTGTGGGAGGAGCTGGACCAGGCGGGCGTGCTGGTACGGCTGATCCCGGACTGGGAGCGGGTCAGGCACCGGCCGCAGCGCAACCCGGTCCACACCTACACGGTGGACCGGCACCTGATCGAGACGGCCGCCGGGGCCGCCGCGTTCACCCGCGAGGTGTCCCGCCCCGACCTGCTGCTGATCGGCGCGCTCCTGCACGACATCGGCAAGGGCTGGCCCGGCGACCACTCCACCACCGGCGAGGTGGTGGTCCGCGACATCGCCACCCGGATGGGGCTGCCCCCCGCCGACGTGCAGGTGCTGGCCACCGTGGTCCGCCACCACCTGCTGCTGCCGGAGACGGCGACCCGCCGGGACCTGGACGACCCGATGACGATCTCCCGGGTGGCCGACGCGGTCGGCAGCCGCGAGGTGCTCGAACTGCTGGCCGCGCTGGCGGTCGCGGACGGCCAGGCCACCGGCCCGGCCGCCTGGAACACCTGGAAGGCCTCGCTCGTCTCCGATCTGGTGCGCCGGGTCAGGTCGGCGCTGTCGGGCACGCCGCCCGCGCGCGCGCCGAGCCTGTCGCCGGAGCAGGCGTCGCTGGCCCGGCACGGCGGCGGCGCGATCCGGGTGAACGGCGGCGCGGTGACCGTGGTCGCGCCGGACCGGCCCGGCCTGCTCTGGCGGGCCGCCGGGGTGCTGGCCGCGCACCGGATGGTGGTGCGCTCGGCCTCCGCCGCGTCGGCAGGCTCGACGGCGGTGATCGAGTTCGCGGTGGTCCCCGAGTACGGTTCGCCCCCCGACCCGGCCACCCTGGAGGCGGATCTGCGCCTGGTGCTGGCCGGGCGGCTGGACATCGAGCAGCGGCTGGCCCGCAGGACCCGCTCGCTGCGCCCGCCCCGGGTGCCGGTGGCCCCGCCCCGGGTCACCCTGGTGGACGACGCGTCCAGTACGGCCACCGTGGTCGAGGTGCGCGCGCACGACCGGCCCGGCCTGCTGTGGAAGATCGGCCGCGCCTTCGGCGACTGTGGCCTGGACGTTCGCGCCGCGCGGGTGGAGACGCTGGGCGCGGAGGCGGTCGACGTCTTCTACGTGGTGGACCGCGCCGGGCGGCCGATACTGGACGAGCAGCAGCGGCTCCAGGTGCGGGAACAGGTGCTTATAGCCCTCAGATGATCTTCTGTCCGGCCTGTCCCTGGGAATCATTCCACTTACCAGTTGGTAACGATTGCGTCCCTTGTATCGGTAAGGCCTCTTACCAACGTGACCTTGTGGTCGAATTGTCCGCGCTTGTGTGGCAATGGCACTTCACGTTTGCGGGGGCCGGTGAGTACCGAAAAAACGGCAGGGAAACGGGAACGCGCCAATAGTTTCGCGCTGCGGAACTGGCGCGTGCCAACCCGGTTGACCGCCTTGATCCTCGCGCCCACACTCATCGCGGTGATCTTGGCCGGCATCCGGGTGAGCGACTCCATCGGCAGCATCTCGGCCAACCAACGAACCCTCGCCGCCGCCGAATACGCCGGGCGGCTCCGCGACCTGAGCCAGCAACTCGGCACCGAGCGCGACCGCACGGCCTGGCTGGACGGCCTGACCGGCGTGCGCGCCTCGCTCCGCGACCCGACCCGGATCCTCCAGCAGCAGTCCTACGACCTGAACCAGCAGAAGTCCGTGGTGGACCGGATGCTGGCCGCGTCCATCGAGGACCTCGGCCAGATCGACGAGTCCTTCGGCGAACGCGCCCTGGAGGAGGCCAAGCAGGCGCTCGGCCGCCTGGAGGTCATCGCCGACAGCCACGCCGCCGGACGGGACAAGGACGAGGCCACCTCGGTCTTCTTCGACTACGGCCAGGCCATCGCCACCCTGCTGCGGCTGCACGACGAACTCGGCGAGATCAGCGACGACCCGCAGGTGGTCGCCGCCTCCCGGGCGCTCAGCGCGCTGGCCCACGCCAAGGACGAGGCGTCCCAGCAGCGGGCGGTGCTGCTCACAGAGCTGCTGGAGCCCCGCCAGGCCTTCACCCCCGACGACCTGCAGCGCTTCCTCGGCTCCTGGTCCCGGCAGGCCTCCTACACGACCGCGTTCAACGCCGAGGCCGACACCGCCGCGTTCACCGCCTTCTTCACCGCCCGCAGCGTGCCGGCCGCCCGGGACGTGGAGATGACCAAGGCGTGGGCGGTCGCGCTCGGTTCCCGCAACCACGCGCTGCGCCCGATCCCCGGCCGGGTGATCACCGCGCAGGAGTGGTTCAAGGACAACGCCGCCGCGCTGGACGCGATCAAGGGCGTGGAGCAGCGGGTCGCCGACCAGGTGCTGACCCGCGCCTCCGCGCTCCAGTCCGCCGAGCAGCGCAGCGCCCTCATCGCGGGCGGCCTCATCCTCGCGCTGATCGTGCTGGTGCTGGCCACCACCGTGCTCATCGCCAGGTCCATGGTCCGCCCGCTGCGCCGGCTGCGCACCGAGGCCCTGGAGATCGCCGGCATCCGGCTGCCCGAGGTGGTCCGGCGGATGCGCGAGTCCAGCGAGCCCCAGGCGCCGCCGGACGTGCACCCGGTCACCGTGGACAGCGCCGACGAGATCGGCGAAGTGGCGCAGGCCTTCGACGAGGTGCACCAGCAGGCGGTCCGGCTGGCGTCCGAGGAGTCGCAGCTGCGTAACAACGTCAACGCGATGTTCGTCAACCTGTCCCGCCGGACCCAGACGCTGGTGGAGCGGCAGATCTCGCTCATCGACGGCCTGGAGCGCGGCGAGCAGGACGGCACCCGGCTGGCCGACCTGTTCAAGCTCGACCACCTGGCCACCCGCATGCGCCGCAACAGTGAGAACCTGCTGGTCCTGGCCGGGCACGAGCCCGCGCGCAAGCGCAGCCAGCCGGCCCGCCTGCAGGACGTGGTCCGGGCCTCGCTGTCGGAGGTCGAGGGGTACGAGCGGGTCACCGTACGGGTGCACCGTTCGGCCGCCGTGGCCGGGCACGCGGCGAACGACGTGGTGCACCTGGTCGCGGAGCTGGTGGAGAACGCCATCGCGTTCTCGCCCAGGGACACCAAGGTGATCGTGTCCAGCAGCCCGATCGAGGGCGGCGCGGTCCTGCTGGCGGTGAGCGACACCGGCATCGGGCTCTCGCCCGAGGAGCTGATCGAGACCAACCGGCGGCTGGCCGAGCCGCCCACCGTGGACGTGTCGGTGTCCCGCCGGATGGGCCTGTTCGTGGTCGGCCGGCTGGCGCAGCGGCACGGGATCCGGGTGCAGCTGCGGCCGGGCGACGTGTCCGGGCTGATCGCGATGGTGCTGTTCCCGGCCGAGATGATCACCAACCCGGACGCCAAGCCGGCCCCCGGGTTCGGCGAGGTCACCGCCTGGCCGACGCCGGCCGCGATCGAACCCGCGGGCTCGTTCCAGAGCGCCGCCACGGGCGGGCTGCCGGTGCGCAAGCCCGCTCCGCCGCGCGAACCGGAGTCGTCCAACGGATGGTCGGCCTTCGGCGTGCCGCCGCGGCCGGCCCAGCCCGCTCAGCCCGTCCAGCCGGCTCAGCCGGAGTCGGCGGGGGAGTCCACGGCGGTGTTCCCGGCGTTCACCGAGCACTCGGGCGCGTTCCAGGTGATGGGCGCGCCCGTGTACGAGCGGCAGCCGCTGCCGAAGGCGCCGGAGCAGCCGCTGGAACGCGGTGACGAGTTCTTGCCAATTTTCGCGTCGGTGGAGTCGGCGTGGTTCCGCCGCCCGGACGCCAAACCGCCTGCGGCGCCTCCTCCGGGGCCTATAGTGCCGCCTCAAGCGTCACACGCGCCTCAGCCGCCCCCGCTGCCCCAGGGGCAGGCCGTACCGCCGCAGAGCGCCTGGCGGTCCAGTGCGGACACCGGCTTCCGTGCGGCGGCGGCGGCCAACGAGCCGGCCGCGGGCGGAGTGACTTCGGCGGGGCTGCCCCGCCGTACCCCCAGGGCGAACCTGGTGCCAGGATCGGT
Organism: Acrocarpospora corrugata; assembly: GCF_009687845.1. Classification (GTDB taxonomy): domain Bacteria; phylum Actinomycetota; class Actinomycetes; order Streptosporangiales; family Streptosporangiaceae; genus Acrocarpospora; species Acrocarpospora corrugata. The sequence goes on along the minus strand of NZ_BLAD01000054.1, from coordinate 28,614 downwards.
GAATGCCGCGGGCTCCCCGCCCGCCACGGCCGCGCCGGCCTCACCGGACGCGGTCCGGGAACGGTTCTCCAGTTTCCAGCGGGGTGTGCAGCGGGGACGCGCGGCGGCGGCCGGGGAACCGGTCGACGAGTCAGGCAATCAGGAGGAGGGCTCGTGACTGAGCTGAGCGTCGAGGCGCGCAGGTTCGACTGGCTGATCACCGAATTCGTGGCCGGCACCCCCGGTGTCGCGCATGCCGTGGTGGTCTCCGCCGACGGCCTGCGGCTGGCCCACTCGGACGGATTCCCACCGGACCGGGCCGACCAGCTGGCGGCGGTTGCCGCCGGGCTGCTCAGCCTGACGGCGGGCGCCTCCCGGGTGTTCGATGGCGGCGCGGTGACCCAGACCGTGGTGGAGATGCAGCGCGGTCTGGTGCTGGTGATGGCCATCAGTGACGGTTCCTGTCTGACCGTGCTCGCGGCGCCGGACTGTGACATGGGTCTGGTGGCCTACCAGACCACGCTGCTGGTCGAGCGCGCAGGTCAGACGCTTACGCCCGCGCTGCGGGCCGAGTTGCAGACCTCTCGTCGGTGATGTCCGGTGATGCGTGGGCCTGACGGAGCCGAGGACGAGCCGCTGTTCCGTCCGTACGCCGTCACCGGAGGACGTGCAGAACCGCGTTACCATCTGGCGATGGAGACGTTGGTCTCCACGGTGACGTTCATGAGCGATGACTACTCGATGCTCGAGCCCGAGCAGGAAGCGATCATGACGCTCTGCCGTTCCGTCCGTTCGGTCGCGGAGATCTCCGCGCTGCTCCGGGTCCCCCTCGGTGTGGCGCGGGTGCTGGTCGCCGATCTGGCCGACGAGGGTCTGGTGCGCCTGCACATGCCGCAGCTCAACCAGGGACAACCAGACCACAATTTGCTCGAAAGGGTGCTCAGTGGACTTCGCAGGCTCTAGTCGCGGCCTGACCTCGACGAAGATCGTCGTGGCGGGCGGGTTCGGCGTGGGCAAGACGACCTTCGTCGGTGCCGTCTCGGAGATCCTTCCGCTGACGACCGAAGCGGTGATGACCGATGCCAGCGCGGGCATCGACGACCTCGGGCTGACGCCGAACAAGACCACCACCACGGTGGCCATGGACTTCGGCCGGCTCTCCCTCGACCAGGACCTGATCCTGTATCTGTTCGGCACGCCTGGACAGCACCGTTTCTGGTTCATGTGGGACGACCTGGTGCGTGGCGCGATCGGCGCGGTGGTTCTGGTCGACAGCCGCCGGTTGGCCGACAGTTTCCCCGCCATCGACTACTTCGAAGAGGCCCAGCTGCCCTTCGTGGTGGCGATGAACGGCTGGGACGGGCAGTTCCAGCACGCCGAGGAGGAGGTGCGGGAGGCGCTGTCGCTGACCGCCACCATTCCGGTCGTCCGTACGGACGCGCGCTCCAGGGAGGCGGTCAAGTCAACTTTGATCACCTTGGTGGAGTATGTGCTGACGGTTCGGTCGGCGTACGGGCGACCGTACTAGCCGGAAGACGGTCGTAGCGGGCCATGTGCTGACCGGCACGTGGCCCTTCGCTTTGCCCAGAAAAAGATCATTAAATGGTGATTTAGGAGTATATGTCCAGGTTCGCAAAGTGGACCTGGACGTGAACTGAATCCAGATTCAAATCAGACCGTGAACGTCCAGCTAACAATGTCCTGAAAAGTCTTGATCTATCTTGATATGGGCTGCAACACTCCCTCTTTGGTCTGCTGCTCGCAGGCATCTAGGCACCTATGAAGGAGTAGCGGTCGTGTCCCGTATCCGGTACACCCGTCAACTGCCGGCTGCTTTCACCGCCGCCGGACTTGTCCTCGCGCTGGCCGCGTGTGGTGGATCAAGCACCTCGCCGGACTCCACCGCGGCGGCGGCGCCCAGCGCCACGACGGTTCAGCTCGACCCCAACGCGGATCTGAGCAAGCAGAGCCTGTCCATGTCGATCTGGGAGGGCTACAGCCCGCCTGACCTTCCGGACCGCATCAAGAAGGATCTCGGTTTCGACCTGAAGATCGCCCCGCATGCCACCAACGAAGAGATCATGGGCAAGCTGACCACCGGCGCCGAGACCGGCTTCGACGTGGTCTTCGTGTCCGGCCAGTACGCGCAGGCGCTCAACGAGGCAGGTCTCCTCGAACCCCTGCACTCCGAGCTGATCCCGAACCTGGCCAACCTCTACCCCGAGGCCACCAACCTGTCCTACGACAAGGGCAACGTCTTCTCGGTGCCCTACACCTGGGGCACCACCGGCATCTGCTACCGCACCGACATGGTGGACGCCGAGCCGACCAGCTGGAACGACATTCTCGCCCCCAAGGGCAAGGCCCGCGGCAAGGTCCTGATGATGACCACCGAGCGCTGGCTGGCGCTGCCCGCGCTGAAGGCCCTCAAGAAGTCGATCAACACCACCGCCGACGCCGACCTGGCCGCGGCCAAGGACCTGCTGATCAAAGCCAAGTCGACGATGCTCGGCTTCGACGACGTCACCTTCGGCGACAAGCTGAAGAGCGGCGAGGCGGCCATGGCCGTGGCCTGGGACGGCTGGTGCCCGACCGACAACCCGAAGATCAAGTTCAAGGTCCCGGCCGAGGGCAGCGACCTCTGGGCGGACACGATGGTGGTGCTGAAGTCCTCCAAGAACAAGGAGGCGGCGCACGCCTTCATCAACTACATCCTGGACCCGAAGGTGCACGGCTGGGTGGCCGCCAACATCCTCTACAACGTGCCGAACAAGGCCGCGATGGACTCGGTGGACAAGGCCCTGCTGACCACCTACCCGTCGCTCGCCGTGACCCCGGCGCAGCTGCTGGAGGGTGAGTCGATCATCGACCTCGGCCCGGACTCGGTGAAGTACACCCGCCTGTCCACCGAGGTACAGGCAGCTCAGTAACGCGGCAGGCGTGGCGG
>NZ_BLAD01000054.1:0-25165 GCF_009687845.1 Acrocarpospora corrugata | reverse complement strand
CCGCCACGCCGTCCGGCCGGACATCTGAATCTTGATCGGGAGAGAGACGAATGGTTGAGCAGCCGCTCACGGTGCTTTTCATGCCGGAGAGCGCCTACGGGCCCACCAACAACTGCATCGGCATCGGCGACGTGCTGCGCCGCCGCGGGCACCGTGTGGTGTTCGCCGCGGAGGCGTCCTGGAAGGGCAAGCTGACCGCGCTCGGGTTCGAGGAGGACCTGGTCGACCTGGCCGAGCCGGCCGAGGACGCCGCCGAGCAGGACGCCGGCCAGTTCTGGAAGGACTTCATCCGGGACACCGCGCCGGAGTACCGCAAGTCCACCCAGGTGCAGCTGGAGACGGTCACCAAGCCGATCTGGGACGCACTGATCGACGGCGCGAAGTACTGCGAGCCGCAGCTGAAGGACATCATCGCCCGGGTCAAGCCGGACGTCGTCGTGGAGGACAACGTCATCGCCTTCCCGGCGCTGATGACGGCGGGCGTGCCGTTCGTCCGGATCATGTCGTGCAACCCGCTGGAGGTGCGCGGCGACGGGGTGGCCCCGGTCTTCTCCGGCCTGCCCGCCGACGGCGCCGGCTGGACCGAGTTCCGGGCCGAGTACGACCGGACCCACCGGGAGATCTGGACCGCCTTCAACGAGTGGGTCGTGGAGCAGGGCGCGCCGCCGCTGCCGGACCTCGACTTCATCCACGAGGGCGACGCCAACCTGTACGTCTTCCCCGAGATCATCGACTACACCGCCGACCGCCCGCTGGACCCGTCCTGGACCCGGCTGGACTCCTCGGTCCGGGAGACCGATGAGTCTTTCACGCTCCCCTTCGAGCGCGGAGACGAGGCGTTGATCTACTTCTCGCTCGGTTCGCTCGGCTCGGCCGACGTGGATCTGATGCGGCGGGTGATCGGCGCGCTGGGCCGTACCCCGCACAAGTACATCGTCTCCAAGGGCCCCCTACATGCGGAGATCGAGCTCGCCCCCAACATGTGGGGCGCGGAGTTCGTACCGCAGACTAAGATCATTCCGTTGGTGGATCTGGTCATCACGCACGGCGGGAACAACACCACCACCGAGGCGCTGCACTTCGGCAAGCCGATGATCGTGCTGCCGCTGTTCTGGGACCAGTACGACAACGCCCAGCGGGTCCACGAGACCGGCCACGGCGTCCGCCTGGAGACCTACACCTTCACCGACGAAGAGCTGTTCGCGGCGCTGGACCGCCTGCTCGGTGACACCGAGCTGCGCGAGCGGCTGGCCGCGGCCGGCGCGGAGATCCGCCGCCGGGACGGCCTGCGGGTGGCCGCAGATGTCATCGAGAAGGTCGCCGCCAAGTAATAACATGCCATACGTCCGGATTCGTGCACTATGAGTGATTCGCCGATCTGGTAATGGTGTGTTCCAATTTCTGATGCCACAGAAGGCACACGCGTGACAGGCGAGAGGTTTAGAAGCCAGTGACAACGCACGACCCGCGAGGTGGCCGAGCGATCGGGAACGGGCCGGAGCCCACGGCTTCGCCGGTTTCCTCCGGCTCCCGCGCTGCGTTTATGCGGCTGGGCAACTGGCGGGTGCGCTCCCGCCTGGTCGCGCTGATCCTTCTGCCGACGGTCGTCGGCGTGCTGTTCGCCGGTGTGCAGCTCACCGCCGCGATCAACACGTCGGCCGAGTACCGCCGGCTCACCCAGGTCGCCGAACTCGTGGTTCAGCTGGACGAGCTGAACCACGAGCTGGCCAAGGAACGCGACCTGATGGCCATGTACAGCGCCGAGGGCTGGCGCAACGCCCGCAAGGACCAGGTCGACGCGCAGCAGGTCAAGGTCGACGCGATCCGGGGCCGGGTGATCGAATCGCTCCAGACCCTGGACGAGTCGCAGCCGGTCCGCGTGCTAAACCAGGGCAAACGCATCAGCGGCTGGCTGCAGGGCCTGGAGGGCCACCGCAAGGGCCTGATCAACAGCCAGGTGCCCGCCCGAGGCGCCATCGGCATGTACACCCGCATGATCGCCGACATCAGCGTGCTGCACGAGGACCTGGCCCGCAGCGGCGCCGACGAGCAGCTGTTCGCCGACAGCCTGGCGCTGACCGCGCTCAGCCGGGCCAAGGAGAACCTGTCCAGGAGCCGGGGCATCCTCACCGTCGCGATCATCGCGAAGGGCGCGCTGGACTACGACGACCTCTCCGACTTCCTCACCGCCGTCCGGAACCACGACGCGGACCTGGTGCTCTTCCAGAAGGAGGCGTCGCCCGCCATCGCCGCGCTGTACAAGCGCACGGTGCGCGGCGCCGACGTCGAACGCACGCACTCGATGCGCGCGCTCGCCCTGGCGCAGGTCCGCGCCGACACCTTCGTCGGCAACCTGGACCTGCTCCGCAACAACGACGCGTCCAGCTGGTATCTGGCGGCCTCCTCCACCATCGACCTGATGCGCGCGGTCGAGAAGGACCTCGGCGCCCAGGTCGTCACGCACAGCCAGGGGCTGCAGGACAGCGAGCAGCGCAGCGCCATCATCTCCGGCGTCCTGATCCTGGTCCTGCTGGCCGTGGTCCTGGCCATCACCGCCCTGGTCGCGAGCTCGCTCACCCGCCCGCTCCGCCGGCTCCGCAGGGAAGCCCTGGAGATCGCCGGTTCCCGGCTGCCGGACACGGTCCAGCGGCTGCGCGAATCCGGCGACGCCGCGGACGCGCCCGACGTGTTCCCGATCGGTGTCACCACCAGCGACGAGATCGGGGAAGTCGCCCGCGCCTTCGACGAGGTCCACCGCGAGGCGGTCCGGCTGGCCGGCGACGAGGCCAAACTGCGAAGCAACGTCAACTCGATGTTCGTCAACCTGTCCCGCCGCACCCAGACGCTGGTGGAACGCCAGCTGTCCCTCATCGAGGGCCTGGAGCAGGGCGAGCAGGACGACCAGCGACTCGGCAACCTGTTCAAGCTGGACCACCTGGCCACCCGCATGCGCCGCAACAGTGAGAACCTCCTGGTCCTCGCCGGCCAGGAGCCCGCGCGCCGGTGGGGCCAGCCGGTCCCCGTGGTGGACGTGGTCCGCGCCTCGCTCTCCGAGGTGGAGAACTACGAGCGGGTCAACATCCAGATCCAGCCGGGCGTCGCGGTCGTCGGCCAGTCGGTCAACGACGTCGTGCACCTGGTCGCCGAGCTGGTCGAGAACGCCATCTCGTTCTCCCCGCGGGAGACCAAGGTCGCCGTGTCCAGCAACCGGATCGACGGCGGCGGTCTGATGATCTCCGTCAGCGACGTCGGCATCGGCATGACCGGCGAGGAGCTCGCCGCGGCCAACTGGCGGCTGGCCAACCCGCCGGTGGTGGACGTGTCGGTGTCCCGCCGGATGGGCCTGTTCGTGGTCGGCCGGCTGGCCCTGCGGCACGGCATCCGGGTGCAGCTGCGTCAGCAGGACATGGGCGGCCTCACCGCGATGGTGCTGCTGCCCGAGGCGCTGCTGGCCCAGCCCGCCGCGTTTCCCGGCATGCCGCAGCAGCCCGCCGCGCTGCCCGGCGGTCCCCAGCAGTACGGCCTGCCGCCCGCCCCGGCGTACGGGCAGCCCGCGCTGGCCAGCCCGACCCCGTTCGAGACGATGGGCCGCCCGCCGGTCTTCGGCGCGGACGCACCCGGCATGGGTGCGCCCGATCCGTGGAAGCGTGGCCGGTTCGAGAACTTCGAGCGTAACCAGCCGGGTGGCTTCGAGCGCACGCCGCCCGCCCTGGAGCGTGGCCCCTTCGACAGCGGGCCCAGCACCAACCCGTTCAGCACTCGCAATCCGTTCGAGCCGGCGCCGGGGAACAGCTCCTTCGACACCGGACCCGCGCGCAATCCCTTCGACCCGGGCGGGCGCAGCCCCTTCGAGTCCGGCGCGTTCACCAACTCGACCGGCCCCAACCCGTTCGACCCCAGCACCTCCGGCGGTTTCGGGCCGGGGAACTCGACCGGCCCCAACCCGTTCGACCCCAGCACCTCCGGCGGTTTCGGGCCGGGGAACTCGACCGGCCCCAACCCCTTCGACCCCAGCACCTCCGGCGGTTTCGGCGCGGGCCACGCGACCGGCCCGACTCCCTTCGACTCCGGTTCCTTCGCTCCCCCCCGACCCTTCGACAACGGCGCGCTTGGCGAGGCGCCCTGGCCTGGCCAGGTGCCCACGCCGCAGACCCCGGGCTGGCCGAGCGGCCCCGCCGGCGCTCCGCCCGGGCAGCAGGGCAACGGCTGGCCGGGACGGCCGTCGCGCGGCCCGTTCGAGCCGGACGTGGACAACACCGGCCCGCTGCCGGTGGTCCGCAGCTCGCCGCTGGAGGAGATCGATGAATTCCTCCCGATTTTCGCTGCGGTAGAGTCGGACTGGTTCCGCCGGGTCACGCCCAGTTCGGAAGAGCCTGACGGCGACGCCGAAGGCGGTCCGGCCGAGAGTAAGGTCTGGTCGTCCCCCGCCGACGCGGGCTGGCAGGCCGCCAAGGCCGCCGCCGAGCCCGCTCTGGGCGGGGTGACCTCCTCCGGTCTGCCGAAGCGGGTGCCCAAGGCCAACTTGGTCCCCGGTTCCGCGGACTCCACGCCGTCCTCGGCGGTCGCGGCGGCCTCGGCCGCGCACGCCGCCGTTCCCGCCGCACCGCCCGGCCCGATGCCTGGGGTCTCCCCCGAGCGGGTGCGCAGCCGCCTGTCGAGTTTCCAGCAGGGCGTACGGCAAGGCCGTGCGGTGGCCAGGGGTGACATCAGCGAGGAGCAAGGGTGGCCAGGGGCCGTCCACAGCGGTCCTGAGAGCGATAAGGATGAGGCATGAGGGAAATGAGCCAGGCCGCTCGCGGCGTCAATTGGCTGATCACTGATTTTGTGAACAACGTCCCAGGGGTGGCCCACACGGTGGTGGTTTCCGCCGACGGTTTGCCGCTGGCGTACTCCGAGGGGTTCCCCAAGGACCGGGCCGACCAGCTGGCGGCGGTGGCCGCCGGTCTGATCAGCCTGACCCAGGGCGCGTCCCGGGTGTTCGAAGGTGGCCCGGTCACGCAGACGGTGGTCGAGATGCAGCGCGGGCTGCTCCTGATCATGTCGATCAGCGATGGTTCGTGTCTGGCCGTGCTGGCCGCGGCCGATTGTGACATGGGCCTGGTGGCCTACCAGATGACGCTCCTGGTCGAGCGCGCGGGTCAGGTTCTCACGCCCGCGGTGCGGGCCGAGCTCCAGTCCTCGCATCCCCGTTGATCGATACTAGGAGGACGCGGTGGCAGGCGGCTGGACAGGCGAGCCTCCGGCGGAAACCAGCTCGCTGGTACGGCCGTACGCGGTAACCGGTGGCCGGACGGTGCCGCGGATACAACTCGCCATGGAGGCGCTGGTCTCCTCGGCGACCGCGGGGCACGTCGACCTTTCGACGTTGACCCCGGAGCGCCAGGCGATCAGTTCGCTGTGCCGGCAGGTGCGCTCGGTGGCGGAGATCTCGGCGATGCTGAGGATGCCGCTCGGGGTGGCCCGGATCGTCATCGCCGACATGGCGGCCGAGGGGTTGGTGCACGTGCACCAGCCGCAGCTGGACGCGGGTAAGCCGGACTTGGGCTTGTTGGAAAGGGTGCTCAGTGGACTTCGACGGCTTTAATCCCGGGGCAGGCGCCGCGGGCGCCGGCCGGGGCCTGACCTCAACGAAGATCGTCGTTGCGGGCGGCTTCGGGGTTGGTAAGACGACCTTCGTGGGGGCGGTGTCGGAGATCGTGCCGCTGACCACGGAGGCGGTGATGACTGACGCCTCCAAGGACATCGACGACTTGGGACTGACTCCGCACAAGACGACGACGACCGTCGCGATGGACTTCGGCCGGGTGTCACTGGATCAGGATCTGATCCTCTATCTGTTCGGCACGCCTGGTCAGCACCGTTTCTGGTTCATGTGGGATGACTTGGTGCGTGGCGCGATCGGGGCGGTGGTCCTGGTGGACACCCGCCGGTTGGCCGACAGTTTTCCCGCGGTGGACTATTTCGAAGAAGCTCAGTTGCCGTTCGTGGTCGGGGTCAACGGCTTCGACGGGACCTATCCGCATGGCGAGAACGAGATCCGGGAGGCGCTGACCCTGTCGCCGCACATCCCGGTGGTCCGGACCGACGCGCGGGCCCGCGAATCGGTGAAGAGCACGCTCATCACGCTGGTCGAGCACGCGCTCACCATGCGGGTGGCCGTCCCCGGCTGGCAGCGCTAGCCGGGGCCCGGCCCCCCTCTTCGAAAACGTTAGATCGGCGTCGCCACGATCGCGCTGGCCCAGCCGGGCAGCTCGACGATCTCGGACAAGGTCAGGCCGCTCTTCTCCAGCAGCGTCTGGTATTCGGTCCGAGTCCGCTCCGTCCCCCCATTGAGCAGGGCCAGCATCCGCATGTCGGCGTCCTTGCCCACGTGGGGGGAGTCGTCGTCGGGCAGCACGATCTCCACGATCAGGATCCGCCCGTCGGCGGCCATCGCGGACCTGATGTTACTCAGGATCCGGATCGAGTCCTCGTCGCTCCAGTTGTGGATGACGTTGGCCAGGATGTAGACGTCCGCCCCGGCCGTGACCCCCTCGAAGAAGTCGCCGACCACGAACTCGCACCGGTCGGCCAGGCCGGCCGCCGCCATCGCCTCCCGGCCGGACGGGATCACCCGGTCCAGGTCGAACAGCACGCCGCTGACCTGCGGGTGGGCGCCGAGCACCGCGGACAGGATCTGGCCGCGCCCGCCGCCCAGGTCGACCACCTGCCGGACGCCGGTGAAGTCGCAGGCGGCTTCCAGGCCGCCGGCGAACGGGACTGCCCGGCGGGCCATGTAGTCGTCGAACACGGTGGCGGTCTCGGGGTGCGCGGCCAGATAGTGGTAGCCCGGTCCGTACCGCTCGGTGAAGGCGGAGGCGCCGGACTTCACCGTCTCGGGGAGCTTGGCCATCGCGTACCAGTACGCCTCCTCGCGGACCAGCCGGATGGCGGAGCGCACCGAGCGGGGGGAGTCGTCGGTGAGGGTCAGCCCCGCCTCGGTCACCTCGTAGCCCTCGGGCACGCTGCGGACGAAGCCCATCGACGCCAGCTCGCGAAGCACCCGCCGGACCGACTGAGGGTGGGCGGCGCAGCGTTCGGCCAGCTGGTCGGAGCTGAGCGGACCGTCCTTCAGGTGGTCGGCGAAGCCTAGTTCGGCCATCGTGGCCAGCGCGGCGAAGCGCGAAATGCCGTAGATGGCGTCCCAGACGGCGTCGGCGGGCTGTGCGGTCACCTGTGCTCCACTTCGTGATGATTATTGTTGGTCATACCGCGAACCATCCGCCCGACATCGGCGCGGAGTTTCACGAACGCGTCGAGTTCGCGGGTCCTGATCTGGTCGCGCGGCCCCGGCAGGTCGACGGTCAGGTCGCCGGTCACCGTGCCGGGGGCCTTGCTCAGCACGACCACCCGGTCCCCGACGTAGACGCTCTCGTCCACGTCGTGGGTGATCAGCAGGATGGTCATGCCGTGGTGCGCGCAGACCCGGAGCACCAGGTCTTCCAGTTCCTCCCTGGTCTGCGCGTCCACCGAGCCGAACGGCTCGTCCATCAGCAGCAGCTTCGGCCGGTAGGCCAGCGCGCGGGCGATCGACACCCGCTGCTGCATGCCGCCGGACATCTCCCACGGGAATTTGGCGGCGGCGGTGCCCAGGCCCACCTCGGTGAGCGCGGCCATCGCCGCCTCGTCCCTGGCCTTGCGGTCCAGACCGCGGCGGCGCAGCGGCAGGCTGACATTGGCCAGCGCGGACAGCCACGGGTAGAGGGATCGGCTGTAGTCCTGGAAGACCACGGCCAGGTTGTCCGGCGTGCTCTCGACCGGGCGGCCGTCCAGCAGGACCCGGCCGCCGGTGGGCTTGATCAGGCCGGCGATCGAGCGCAGCAGGGTCGACTTGCCGCACCCCGAAGGGCCGACGACGCAGACCACCTCGCCCTGCTTGACGGTCAGATTGATGCGATCGATGGCGTGGTATGTGCCGTATCTGTGGGTCAGATCGACTAGCTCAAGCACGGGAACTTCCTAAATGGTCCGCCGGGCACGCTGATGCCAGGCCAGGATGCGGCTCTCCAGCAGGAGGAACGAGGCGTTCAGCAGGAATCCCAGCACGCCGAGCAGGACGATGTACGCCCAGACGTCGACGAACAGGAAGTTCTGCTGCGCGGTGAGCAGGCCGTACCCGATCCCGCTGGTGCTGCCGACCAGCTCGGACACCACCATCAGGATCAGCGCCAGGGACAGGCTGAGCCGCAGGCCCGCGAAGATCTTCGGCATCGCGGCCGGGAGCACCACCCGGCGGAGCACGTCGGGGCGGGAGAACCCGAAGACCCGGGCGGTCTCCAGATACTGCCGGTCCACGGTCCGGCAGCCGTCCGCCGTGTTGAGCAGGACCGGCCAGATCACCCCGAAGACGATGATCGCCAGCTGGGTGGGCGTGCCGATCTGGAACAGCGCGAAGAAGATCGGCACCAGCAGCGGCGGCGGCACCGCCCGGCCGAACTGGAGTATCGGGTCCAGGTAGTCCGCCAGCTTGGCGGAACGCCCGATGGCGACCCCGAGCAGGACCCCGGCCAGACCGGCCAGCACCCAGCCCGCGAACAGCCGCCCGAGGCTGGGACCGAACGACTCGATCGCCGCGTCGGTCAGCAGCACCCGGGTCAGCGGCCCGGAGAACCACAGCTCCTGGATCCGCACCACGATCGAACTCGGCGCCGGGAAGTACGGCTGCGCGGCCACCCGGGTGGCCAGCTCCCACAGCACCAGCGCGACGGGCACGATCCAGAGCCTGGCCAGCCGTCCGGCGAAGCCCTTTCTGTTCATGAGACACCCGCCAGCCGCTTGTGGTGCCAGCGGAACACCCGTTTCTCCGCGGCCACCAGCAGCGCGTTGACCGCGATGCCGAACAGCCCGACCCAGGCGGTCGCGGCGATCATGAGGTCCACCCGGTTTCCGCTGCCGGCCTGGTTGATGAAGATGCCGATGCCGTTGATGCCGCCCGCCACCACTTCGGCGGTGACCACCAGGATGATGGCGACCGAGGCGGCCAGCCGTACCCCGGTGGCGATGAACGGGGCCGCGCTGGGCAGCACGACCCGCAGCACCACTGAGCCGGGACCGAAGCCGAAGCTCCGGAGCGTCTCCTTGGCCAGCGGGTCCACGTCGCGGACTCCGTAGATGGTGTTGATCAGGACCGGCCAGGTGGCCGCGTAGACGGCGACCGACATGCGCATGTGCAGCTGGTTCTGGAACAGCATGATGGCCAGCGGGATGAGTGCCACGGACGGGATGGGCCGGAGGAACTCGATCAGCGGCCGGGCCGCGACTTCGGCGGGCCGGGCCACCCCGAGCAGCAGACCGGCCGGGACCGCGACGGCGATGGTCAGGGCGAGCGCCCAGAACCAGGCCTCCGCGCTGGCGAACGCGTGCGCGAGGAACTCCCCGTCGACGGCGAGCTCGGCGGCCCTGGCCAGGACGGTGGAGACGAGTGGGAGGAATGTCGTGTCGATGAGGCCCGTCCTGCCCGCGGCCTCCAGAACGACAAGCAGCCCCGTGGCGCCCACGGCGCCACGGAGCACTGTCGAACCGATCAGTCTGGACACGTCACCCCGCAGCCGGCGCGTGCAGCACCGACTTCACGTCGAAGCCCTGCTGCAGGTAGCCGTACTCCTTCATCGTGTCGGCGACGCGCTGGAGGCGCGCCTCGCTCAGCGTGGTGGAGTAGACGCCGAGGGCGATGACGGCGGCGGTGGCCTGGTCGATCTTGGTGTACTTGGGCAGCACCTCCTCGATCGCCTTGCGGTCGGAGGCGGCCAGCTGCTGGGCCTTGGCCAGCGCGCGCTGGAAGGCGGCGACCGTCTTGGGGTTCTTGGTGACGAAGTCGTCGCTCATCACCCAGCCGGCGATGGGGAAGTCGGCCATCGGGCCGCTCATCGTGTCGGCGATCTTCTTGGCGCCCTGCTGCGAGTTGGCCGAAATGAAGGGCTCGGCCACCCAGATCGCGTCCACGGTGCCGTTCTTCAGCGCGCCGCCCATGTCCGGCAGCGGCATCGGGGCGAACTGCCCGGTCTCGATGGTCACCCCGGCCACCTTGGCGGTGGCGGTGACGGCCAGCGTGCCGATCGCGTTGAGGGTGTTGACCGCGATCTTCTTGCCGGCCAGGTCAGCGGCCGAGTTGATGGTGGCGTCATCGGCCTTGGCCATCAGCACGAAGTTGTCCGGCGCTGCCTGGTAGCTGTCGGCGACCACCTTGAACTTGCCGACACCCTTCTCCTGCGCGGAGAACAGCGAGACATAGTTGCCGAGCATCACGTCGAGCTGGCCGGCCACCAGCTTGGGCGTGGCGGTGGCGCCACCTGCCTCAATCGACGTCTGTACGGTCAGACCTTCTGCTTTGAAGAAACCCTTGTCGATAGCGATCTGGATCGGGGCCGAGTCTGGTACGGCGATGATCCCGACCGTAAGGGAGGTTTTTTCCAAGCCGTTATCTGTGGTGCTCGCTCCGGTATTCGTATCGGCGCCGCCGCATGCCGTGAGAGCCAATGCGGTCAGGACGCTCACCACGAGCGGTCGGCCTAGGAATAGGCGTCTCATGGAGTCTCCTTAGCTGGGGGAATGGCCCGCATGGTCGTCGGATGATCGCGAGGACGGCGGGCGACGAGCGATGAGCGTAGCGGAGGAAAATCTCACTCAACAGGAATGAGAGCACTATGTCACCAAACTTGTAAACAAATCAGCTGTTGGTGACTTTTGTGCTGAATGTGGTGGTTTGGGGGGTTGTATCGGTCCATCGAACAAGTGATCTCACCCGGCCGGGGCGGAGGGGTTCCGGCCAGGAAAGTTCCCTCTGTCCTCTCGACATTACTGATCGGTACGTGTTGGATCGTGGCAATCCGGTCACGGCTATTGGTCTATCTCATGGTCCTATGCTCCAATTGCCCGTGGCTTATGGGAGGTATCCCGGGATAAATTGATTTTTCTTTAGCGGAAGGTGCGGCCTGTGAGGACGGCTACGATCGACAATGATCACCGCACCGTGTCCGAGACGCCCCCGGCGGCCCTTCCCGGTCCGGACGGCGAAGAAGACACGCGGAACCGGCTGGCGCTGAAGAACTGGCGGGTCCGCAGCCGCCTGATCGCCCTGATCCTGGTCCCCACCATCGGAGCGGTGCTCCTGGGCGGACTTCGGGTGGTCACATCGATCAACAGCGCCGCCGAATATCAACGGGTCAGCGAAGTGGCCGCCTTCACCGGCGTCCTGAGCGACCTGATTCACGAACTGCAGTTGGAACGCGACCTGACCGCTCGTTACATCGAGACCGGCCGGCCGGGCGAACCCGCCCTCGGCCTGATCCGTAACCAGCGCGGCTCCGTCGACGTGCTCGTCGACGCGGTCCAGAGCCGGATCGACGCCGTCGGCGACTCCTTCGGAGAAGTCGGCCGGCAGAACCTCAACCGGCTCGACCGCCGCCTCGGCGAACTGGCCAACCTGCGCAAGACCGTCGTGGAGACCGCGCTGCCCGCGCTGCCCGCGATCGACAAATACTCCGCCTTCATCGCCGACCTGATCCGGCTGTACGACGAGAACGGCCAGGGCGGCGGCGACGAGGAACTCGACGCCAGCGCCACCGCGCTCGCCTCGCTGGCCAGGGCCAAGAACGAGGCCTCCATCGTCAGGGCGACGCTCTCCCTCGGCATCGCCGTCGGCCGCTTCGACCCGTTGGAGCTGGACGCTTTCACCGCCGCCCGCAAGCGGCAGGAAAGCGAGATGAACGCGTTCCGCACGGTGGCCACCCCGGACGAACGGCAGCGCTTCGCCGACCTCGTCACCGGCCCGGAGATCGACAAGTCGGAGTTCCTCCGGCTGTCCGCGCTGGAAGCCATCCGGGTCCGCCGCCTGCTCAGCAACCTCGACGCCCGGCCCGGCTCCGACGGCGACCTCTGGTTCCAGGTCAGCAGCATCGGCATCGACAAGATGCACGAGGCGGAGAAACTCCAGATCGCCTCCATCGTCGACCGCGCCGACGGCTTCGCCGCCGCCGACCAGCGCGGCGCCATCGCCAACATCATCGTGGTCGTGCTGATCCTCGGCCTGGTGCTGGTGATCACCACCGCGATGGCCAGATCCCTGGTAAAGCCGCTCCGCCGGCTCCGCTCCGAGGCGCTGGAGATCGCCGGGCACAAGCTCCCCGAGCTGGTCCAGCGGCTCCGCGACTCCGACGGCACCGGCAATTCGGCCGAGCTGAAACCCCAGCCGATCGGGGTCACCTCCACCGACGAGATCGGGGAAGTGGCCCGCGCCTTCGACGAGGTCCACCAGGAGGCCATCCGGCTGGCGGGCGACGAGGCCAAGCTGCGCAGCAACGTCAGCGCGATGTTCGTCAACCTGTCCCGCCGTACCCAGACCCTGGTGGAACGGCAGATCGCCCTGATCGACGGCCTGGAGCAGGGCGAGCAGGACGAGCAGCGGCTCGGCAACCTGTTCAAGCTGGACCACCTGGCCACCCGCATGCGCCGCAACAGTGAGAACCTGCTGGTTCTCGCCGGGCAGGAACCCGCCCGGCGGTGGAGCCAGCCGGTGGAGCTCACCGACGTCATCCGGGCCGCGCTCTCCGAGGTGGAGGGCTACGAGCGGGTCGTCATCAACATCCCGTCCGACGTGGCGCTGGCCGGTCAGGCCGTCAACGACGTCATCCACCTGCTGGCCGAGCTGGTCGAGAACGCGCTGTCGTTCTCCGCCAGGGACACCCGGGTGGTCGCCTCCGGCAACCGGATCGACGGCGGCGGCGTGATGGTCTCGGTCACCGACGGCGGCATCGGGATGACCCAGGAGGAGATCGCCGCGACCAACTGGCGGCTGGCCAACCCGCCGGTCGTGGACGTGTCGGTGTCCCGCCGGATGGGCCTGTTCGTGGTCGGCCGGCTCGCGCTCCGCAACGGCGTCCGGGTCCAGCTCCGCTCGCACGACAGCGGCGGCCTGACCGCGATGGTGCTGCTGCCTGAGGCGCTCATGGGCGCGCCGGCCTACTCGCAGCAGCAGTACGCGGGCACCTTCGCGCCGAGCTGGTCGCCGCAGGCCGGCCCGTCCGAGCCGGTCTCCTGGGGGGCGCCGCCGATGGCCCTGTCGGCGCCCGCGCCGAACGGTCCCGGCGGGCCGTTCTCGACGCCGGGTCCCGGCGGGCAGCATCCGTCCTTCCCGCCGCCCGGGCTGGCGCAGCCGATGTTCGGCGCCGACACCTCGGCGGCCCAGCGGTCGCCGTTCGACAGCCGGCCGCCGCAGCCGCCGCAAGGTTTACCGCCGTCGCCGTTCGACGCTCGGGGAGCCCTCGGTCCCGGGCTGGGCCAGCCGTCGCCGTTCGACCCACCGCCGTCCCGGTCGCCGTTCGACCCGCCCGCCACCGGGCAGGTGCTGCGCTCGCCGTTCGACCCGCGGACCGCACCCGGCCAGGGGTCCAACGGGCCGCCGCTGCCGAAGCGGCGGACGGATGGCGGGCTGTCTGCTATCTCGGGTATTTCCGGATTCGGTGGGATGGACGTCGACAGCACCGGGCCGCTGCCTGCCGTAAGGGAAGAACGCCCGGAGGACTTCTTGCCCATCTTCGCGGCGGTGGAATCGGCCTGGTTCCAGCGCGGCCCCGAAGACAAGAACTGGAACCAGAACCCCGCGGACAACGGCTGGGAGGTGGCCGCCCAGCAACCCTCCTGGGAGGCCAGCACCTCCTCCGGCCTGCCCAAGCGGGTGCCCAAGGCGAACCTGGTGCCAGGCTCGGCGGACCCGGGCAAGCAGCCGGCCGTCGCGCCGATGCCCGCCCTCTCGCCGGAACGCGCCCGCAGCCGCCTGTCCAGCCTGCAGCAGGGCGTACGGCAGGGCCGGGCGGTAGCCAGGGGCGAGATCAGCGAAGACGAGGGATACCCGGGCGCGGGCCGAGGAGACAAGCCGTGAGCGGGCCGACATCCACCAATCTGCACAGGGGTGTTCCGTGCGAGAGATGAGTCATGCCGCGCGCGGCATCAACTGGTTGATCAGCGACTTCGTCAGCTCGGTGCCCGGCGTCGCGCACACCGTGGTGGTGTCCGCCGACGGGCTCCCGCTGGCCTACTCCGACGGCTTCCCGAAGGACCGGGCCGACCAGCTGGCGGCCGTGGCCGCCGGCCTGATCAGCCTGACCCAGGGCGCCTCCCGGGTGTTCGAGGGCGGCCCGGTCACCCAGACCATGGTCGAGATGCAGCGCGGACTGCTGCTGATCATGTCGGTCAGCGACGGCTCCTGCCTGGCGGTGCTGGCCGCCAGCGACTGCGACATGGGCCTCGTGGCCTACCAGATGACGCTCCTGGTCGAACGTGCGGGTCAGGTTCTGACTCCCGCGGTGCGGGCTGAGCTCCAGGCCACCCACCCGAGGAGATAATCATGGACTCGTGGGGGCCGCCGTACGGTGCCCCGGTACCGCCTCGGGATCCCGCTTCGCCGGTCCGGCCGTACGCGGTCACCGGCGGGCGGACGGCGCCGCGCATGCAGCTCGCGCTGGAAGCCCTGGTCTCCTCGGCGACGTCGATGCACCAGGATCTGTCCAACCGGCCGCCGGAGCAGCGGGCGATCAGCTCGCTCTGCCGCCAGGTGCGCTCGGTGGCCGAGGTGTCCGCGCTGCTGCGGATCCCCCTGGGCGTGGCCCGCGTGGTGATCGCCGACATGGCGGCCGAGGGTCTCGTACACGTGCACCAGCCGCAGCTGGACGCCGGCAAGCCGGACTTGGGATTGTTGGAAAGGGTACTCAGTGGACTTCGACGTCTATAGCCACGGCACTGCCAGCCGTGGCCTGACCTCGACGAAGATCGTCGTTGCCGGCGGCTTCGGAGTGGGCAAGACGACCTTCGTCGGCGCGGTGTCGGAGATCGTGCCGCTGACGACCGAGGCGGTGATGACCGACGCCTCCAAGGACATCGACGACTTGGCGTTGACCCCGAACAAGACGACGACCACGGTCGCGATGGACTTCGGCCGGGTGTCACTGGATCAGGATCTGATCCTTTACCTGTTCGGCACGCCTGGTCAGCACCGTTTCTGGTTCATGTGGGACGACCTGGTACGCGGCGCGATCGGGGCGGTCGTCTTGGTGGACACCCGCCGGCTGGCCGACAGTTTCCCCGCGGTGGACTATTTCGAAGAGGCCCAGCTACCGTTCGTGGTCGGCGTCAACGGATTCAACGGCATGTACGCGCATGGCGAGGAAGAGATCAGAGAAGCCCTGTCGCTCTCCCCGCACATCCCCGTGGTCAAGACCGACGCGCGGACCCGGGAGTCGGTGAAGAGCACACTTATCACCCTGGTGGAACACGCGCTCACCACGCGCGTGGGCTCGCCCGGCCGGTGAGCGGATAGGCTGGGGATCCTGGGGTAGTCCCCTGACCCACGACTTCTAGGCTGGCCAATCACGTGTTCGAGACGCTTTCCGACCGGCTGACTTCGGTCTTCTCCTCGCTTCGCGCCAAGGGCAGACTGTCCGACGCGGACATCGACGCGACCGCCCGTGAGATCCGCATCGCCCTGCTGGAGGCGGATGTCGCGCTGCCGGTGGTCAAGGACTTCGTCGCCCATGTCAAGGAACGGGCCCGCGGCGCCGAGGTGTCCCAGGCGCTCAATCCCGCGCAGCAGGTCGTCAAGATCGTCAATGACGAGCTGATCGCCATCCTCGGCGGCGAGACCCGGCGGCTCCGTTACGCCAAGAACCCGCCCACCGTGCTGATGCTCGCCGGTCTGCAGGGCGCGGGCAAGACCACGCTGGCCGGCAAGCTGGCCCGCTGGCTGCGCGAGCAGGGCCACGTGCCGCTGCTCGTCGCCTGCGACCTGCAGCGGCCCAACGCGGTCCAGCAGCTGTCGGTGATGGCCGAGCGGGCCGGGGCGGCCGTGTTCGCGCCCGAGCCGGGCAACGGCGTCGGCGATCCGGTCGAGGTGGCCCGCCGCTCGATCGAGCACGCCACCAGGCAGCAGCACGACGTGGTCATCATCGACACCGCCGGCCGGCTGGGCATCGACCAGGAGCTGATGCGGCAGGCCGCCGACATCCGCGACGCGGTCCGCCCGGACGAGGTGCTGTTCGTGGTGGACGCCATGATCGGCCAGGACGCGGTGACCACCGCGCAGGCCTTCATGGACGGCGTCGGCTTCGACGGCGTGGTGCTCACCAAGCTGGACGGCGACGCCCGCGGCGGCGCGGCCCTGTCGGTGCGGCACATCACCGGCCGCCCGATCATGTTCGCCTCCACCGGCGAGAAGCTCGAAGACTTCGACGCCTTCCACCCGGACCGGATGGCGGGCCGCATCCTCGACATGGGTGACATCCTCACCCTGATCGAGCAGGCGCAGAAGACCTTCGACGAGGCCGAGGCCGCCAAGATGGCGAGCAAGCTGGCCTCCGGCGAGGGCTTCACGCTGGACGACTTCCTCGAGCAGATGATGATGGTCCGCAAGATGGGGCCGATCAAGAACCTGCTCGGCATGATGCCCGGCATGGGGCAGATGCGGGAGCAGATCAACCAGGTCGACGACAAGGACCTGGACCGGATCGCCGCCATCATCCGCTCGATGACCCCCGGCGAGCGCAGCGAACCGAAGATCATCAAGGGTTCGCGCCGGGAGCGCATCGCGCGTGGCTCCGGCGTCACCGTGACCGAGGTCAACAACCTGGTCATCCGCTTCTTCGAGGCACAGAAGATGATGAAGCGGATGTCCCAGGGCATGGGCATTCCCGGCATGCCGGGCGGGCGGCGGCAGCAGAAGGTGTCCAAGCCCAAGAAGGGCCGCCGGGTCAGTGGCGACCCGCGCAAGGCCGGGCTGCCCAAACCGCCCGCCGAAACGCCCAAACCGGGACTCGGCGCGCTCGGAAACCTCGGCCAGCAGCTGCCTCCCGGATTCGACCCGTCCAAGTTCAAGCTTCCCGGGCAGAACTAGGCACGATCATCTGGCAGAATGGGGTGTTGGAACATCGTGATCTGGTGGGTGCCCTCTCACCCCCGCCGTTCACGCCTGTCCCTCGGGCGGTCGACACGTCGTGCCCCACTCGATGCGACACCGCTCACCCACTTGCTGAAGCAGGAGAGACCACACCCGTGGCAGTCAAGATCAAGCTCAAGCGGCTCGGTATGATCCGCAACCCGCAGTACCGCATCGTCGTCGCCGACAGCCGCACCAAGCGGGACGGCCGGGCGATCGAGGAGATCGGTCTGTACCACCCGAAGGAGAACCCGTCGCTGATTCGGGTCGACTCCGAGCGGGCGCAGTACTGGCTGGGCGTCGGCGCGCAGCCGACCGACCCGGTCCTGAAGATCTTCAAGCTGACCGGCGACTGGCAGAAGTTCAAGGGCCAGGACGCGCCGCCGCCGCTCCTGGTCGCCGAGCCCAAGCCGGACCGGCACGCGCTCTACGAGGCCGCGGCCAAGGAGACGCTGTCCGGCGACGCCGCCAGCGCCGCCACCACGCCGCGCAAGGCCCGCAAGGCCGAGCCGAAGCCTGAGCCGAAGCCCGAGACCGCCGCCGAGGCTGAGCCGGAAGCCCAGGCCTGAGGTGCTGGAAGAGGCCCTCGAACACCTGGTTAAGGGCATCGTCGAGCATCCTGACGAGGTCCGGGTTCGGGCCCGGAAGATTCGTACCGGGCGCGTCCTTGAGGTCCGGGTTCATCCTGAGGACCTCGGCAAGGTCATCGGCCGCGGGGGCCGAACGGCAAAGGCGCTGCGCACCGTCGTGAACGCCCTCGCCGACGGCAAATACGTGCGGGTCGACCTGGTCGACCTGAACGAGGCCCGCTGAGTCACACATGCACGAGTCCGGGGGACCCCATGGGGTCCCCCGGCTTGTTTTCTGGAGCCTTCATGCAGCTAGTCGTGGGCAGGATCGGGCGCCCGCACGGCGTCCGCGGCGAGGTCACCGTGGAGGTCCGCACCGACGCGCCAGAGCAGCGCTTCACCCCCGGCGTCGCGCTCGACACCGACCCCGCCGCGCGCGGGCCGCTGGTCGTCGAGGGCGTGCGCTGGAACAAGGGCATCCTCATGCTCGCCCTCGCCGGGGTCGAGAGCCGGGAGGACGCCGAGGCCCTCCGGGACACCCTGCTGGTCGTCGACTCCGCCGACCTGCCGCCCTCCGACGACCCGGACGAGTTCCACGACCACCAGCTGATCGGGCTGGCTGTGCGGACCACCGACGGGTCCGCCGTGGGCAAGGTGGCCGAGGTCCTGCACCACGGCCAGGATCTTCTGGTGGTACGGCGGGCGGGGCGCGACGACGCGTACGTGCCGTTCGTGAAGGAACTCGTTCCGGACGTCAATCTGGCCAAGGGGTTCCTGGTGGTCGCCGCGCCTCCTGGTCTTTTCGACCTGGACGTCTGAGATGCGCATCGACGTCATCTCGATCTTCCCGGAGTACTTCGCGCCGCTGTCCGTCTCCCTGATGGGGAAGGCCCGCGAGCGCGGCATCCTGGACATCCAGCTGCATCAGCTGCGCGACTGGGCGCATGACGTGCACCGGACGGTCGACGACACCCCGTATGGCGGCGGGCCGGGCATGGTGATGAAGCCCGAGGTGTGGGGCGAGGCCATCGACGCGGTGTGCGGGGGAGGGACGCCCCGGCTGATCGTGCCCACGCCCAGCGGGCGGCGGTTCACCCAGTCGGTGGCGCTGGAGTACGCGGCCGAGCCGTGGCTGCTGTTCGCGCCCGCGCGGTATGAGGGCATCGACTCCCGGGTCATGGTCGAGTACGCCGCCCGGCTGCGGGTGGACGAGGTGAGCATCGGGGACTATGTCCTGGCCGGGGGGGAAGCCGCGGTGCTGGTCATGGTCGAGGCGGTCGCCCGGCTGCTTCCGGGGGTGCTGGGGAACGCGAACTCGGTGACCGATGACTCGTTCGCGCCCGGGTCGATGGAGAACCTGCTCGAAGGACCGGTTTTCACCAAGCCGCCGGAGTGGCGGGGGCACGAGGTGCCCGAGATCCTGCTGTCGGGGCATCATGGCAAGATCGCTCGCTGGCGCCGGGACGAGGCGCTCCGGCGGACTCAGTTGAAACGGCCGGAGTTGCTGCCGGACGTACACGACCTGGACAAAGCCGACCGTCAGGCTTTGGAGGCGCTCGACCCTGGCCAGGCGTGACGGGCGTTTCCCGGCTCGTTTCGCCTCGGTGCGGAAGATGTGGCAAACTTAGTCGCTGTTGCCTATGTAGGCACTGCACGGCCGGGGCTGTGGGCCCGGTCAACCGAGACGTATTCAGCTCAGCGCCCGTGTCCCTCGCGCCGCCTGCCCCGTGGGGTCAGGCCGGATGGACCTCCGGGTGCTCGCTTCGATGAGGAACCGCTGTCATGCACACGAAGATCCAGGAGCTTGAGAAAGCTTCCCTCCGCAGCGACGTCCCGGCCTTCCGGCCGGGTGACACCCTTGAGGTGCACGTCCGTGTCGTCGAAGGCAACCGGTCCCGAATCCAGGTGTTCAAGGGCTTCGTCCTGCGCCGCCAGGGCGGTGCCAGCCGTGAGACTTTCACGGTCCGCAAGATCAGCTACGGCGTCGGCGTCGAGCGGACCTTCCCGGTCCACAGCCCGGTGATCGAGAAGATCACTCTCGTCACCCGTGGCGACGTCCGCCGCGCCAAGCTCTACTACATGCGTGACCTGCGCGGCAAGGCCGCCCGGATCCGCGAGAAGCGCGACGCGCTGCCCACCGCGAAGTAAGGCGGCGGAGATGAATAGCCCGTGCCCAGCCGGCACGGGCTATTCGTCGTTTTGGGGACGTTCTCCCGCTGCGGGCACCGCATTTGGCAAGTCGATGCCGCGTCGGCAACGCTCGGTGACTCAGGCATCATCTAGGCTCATCAGCAGGCGAGCCCGGAGCATGTCGCGGGCTCGCGTGTTTTGTGACTAGCGAAGCAGGGTCAACCGACCCTGACCAGGACGGGGTGGACGTGGTCGCGGAAGACACCCAGCAGAACGCCAAGGGCGGCAAGGATAAGAAAGGCTCGTTCTGGCGCGAACTGCCGGTTCTGGTGGTCGTCGCCCTGGTGCTGGCCCTCCTCATCAAGTCCTTCGTGGTCCAGGCGTTCTACATCCCGTCGGAATCGATGGAGAACACTCTCCTCAAGAACGACCGGGTGCTGGTCAACAAGCTCGTCTACCGGGTCCGCGACATCGAGCGCGGCGACGTCGTCGTGTTCTCCGGCGTCGACTCCTGGGGCGGCGAGGCCGAATACGAAGAGCCCAGCAACCCGATCGCCGGCTTCTTCCGCTGGGTCGGCACCGCCTTCGGCGTGGTCCCCGGCGAGAAGGACTACATCAAGCGCGTCATCGGCGTGCCCGGCGACACGGTCAAGTGCTGCGACGCCAAGGGTCGCGTCAGCGTCAACGGCACCGCGCTGAACGAAGAGGCCTACCTCTACCCCGGCGACGTGCCGTCCATCTCCAACTTCGAGATCACCGTGCCCGCCGACCGCCTCTGGGTGATGGGCGACCACCGCGCGGTCTCGCTCGACTCCCGCTCCCACGGCGGCGATCCCGGCGGCGGCACCATCCCGATCGGCCAGGTCATCGGCCGCGCCTTCGTGATCGTCTGGCCGTTCGACCGGGCCACAGTGCTGCCCATCCCCGACACGTTCGACCAGCCCGCGCTGCACGCCGCCCAGGGGGCGGCGGGCGCGGCACCCCTGCTGCTCGGGTTCACCTTCGCCTTCCCGCTCGTGGCGCTTAGACGCCGCATACGGGTGAGGCGGTAACGTACCGCAGGTGACCGTGGCTGAAGAGACCGATCCCCCCGCGCCAAAGAAGAAGCGCTCCGCCCTCCGCGAAACCGTCGTGTTCACGGTGGGCGGAATTTTGGTGGCCGTCCTGGTGCACCTGTTCGTGATGCAGTCGTTCTACATCCCGTCCGAGTCGATGGAGAACACCCTGCTGGTCAACGACCGGGTGGTGGTGTTCAAACTGGGCGGCATCGACCGCGGAGACATCGTCGTCTTCAAGGGCTGGGATGGTGAGGACACCATCAAACGGGTCATCGGCAAGGGCGGCGACGTGGTCAAATGCTGCGATTCCGAGCGGCGCATCACGGTCAACGGCACCCCCATCCAGGAAGAGGACAACTACCTCTATCCCGGTGACTATCCCGGTAAGACCTTCGAGGTCAAAGTCCCCGCCGACCGTCTCTGGCTGATGGGCGACCACCGGACCAACTCGATGGACTCCCGCTCCTTCATGGAGGACGAATTCGACGGAACGATCGCGGAAGCCGATGTGGTGGGTACGGCTTTCGCCCGGTACTGGCCGTTCGACCGGCTGGGTTTCTTCTCTAGTCCGGAGACGTTCTCCAAGATCCGTTGATGGGGCGTACGCTGCTTCTGTCATGACAGTTGCCTATCGTCCCCGTCCCAGCGTCGTACGTCGCGATTCGGGGCTCTACGGATACGAAAGGGCCCTCGCCCGGCGCGGCCTAGCCCCCGTCGCCGGAGTGGACGAGGCCGGCCGCGGCGCGTGCGCGGGCCCGCTGGTGGTCGCCGCCGTCGTCCTCGGCCGCGACATCGAGGGCTTGGCCGACTCCAAACTGCTCACCCCCGCCCGCCGCGAGGAGCTCCACGACAAGATCATGGCCACCGCCCGCGCCGTCAGCGTAGTGATCATTCCCCCCGGCGAGCTGGACACCCGCGGCCTGCACAAGTCCAACGTGGCCGGCATGCGCCGCGCCATCGCCGGCCTCGGCCTGCTCCCCGGCTACATCCTCACCGACGGCTTCCCCGTCCCCGGCCTGCCCGCGCCCTCACTGGCGGTCTGGAAGGGCGACCAGGTCGCCGCCTGCATGGCGGCCGCCTCCATCGTGGCCAAAGTGACCCGTGACCGAATGATGACCGAACTCCACGACATCCACCCGGAGTACGGTTTCGCCTTGCACAAGGGATACGTGACCCAATCACACCGCAAGGCCCTGGCGACCCACGGACCCAGCCCGCATCATCGGTTCTCGTTCGTGACAGTGGCGCGGACCAGGCTGGGTATGGACATGCGGGAGAATGGGTCAGGGGCCCAGACGGGGTGTGGAACAGGAGGACCGGCATGAGCGCGGAGGATCTCGAAAAGTACGAGACCGAAATGGAACTGCAGCTCTACCGCGAGTACCGCGACGTGGTCGGCCTGTTCACCTATGTGGTGGAGACCGAACGCCGCTTCTACCTGACGAACTCGGTGGACCTCGACGTCCGTACCGCCGAGAACGGCGACGTCTTCTTCGACGTCAAGATGCAGGACGCCTGGGTGTGGGACATGTATCGCCCGGCGAGATTCGTGAAGAACGTCCGCGTGGTCACCTTCAAGGATGTGAACGTCGAAGAGCTGGCCAAGCCCGACCTGGAAATGCCCAAGGAGGGCTTCTCCAGCTAACTCCGCGGGCCCACCCGCGCACCCTAGCCCGAACCATCGCCGCCTCTTTACGCGGCGACCCCGGGCCATGGCTGTATGTCTCGGTCATTCAACTTGACCTCTCTGCCACCCCCAGCCGGCCAGGAGTGCCCAGCTGAGGGTGGCCACCCAATCTCGTCCGCACACCTGATCCTTCGGCCGAGGCTGTTTCCTGCCGGCGGGCGCACTTGCTGGTGGACGCCGAAGGACTGCGAGCGGGAGTACTGCCGGCCGGTAGGCGGTGGCCCTGACGGATCCATCAACTCGGCCCCGTATAACGCCCCCTGAAGCGCTTGGGCTCTGCGCGGCCGGTTCTGGTCCACCTCGACCCGCATCTCGCTCTGTCAGAGCCTGAGGGTGCTGGCGGCGAACACTCGATTGCTGGGACCCCAGTGTGCTTGCGCGACTCGTGGGTGGGCGGGCAAAAGATTTCTAACTGGGAAATACAGGTGCGGCTGAGTTATCCACAAGTTCTGGGGTTATCCACAGGGCGGGATTTTTTGGCAATGCCGGGGATGGGATTGAGCGAAGGTCGGGGCCGGAGGTGGTCTCGATGGCCGCGAAGGATGAACTGGGCAGGACCGGCGAGCAACTCGCCGTGGATTTTCTGCGGGCGGCGGGGATGGGGATTCTCTCCCGGAACTGGCGTTGCGACGCGGGCGAGATCGACATCGTGGCCCGGGACGGGCGGGTGCTCGTCGTCGTGGAGGTCAAGACGCGATCCGGGCGGAGCCACGGCACCGCGCTGGAGTCGGTGACGCAGGAGAAGCTGCTGCGGCTGCGGTCCCTCGCGGGGCGGTGGCTGGCGGTGCAGCATGAGTGGTTCGACTCGATCCGGGTGGACGTGATCGCCCTGGAGCGGTTCGCGGGCGACTTCTCGATCCGGCACGAGCGGGGGCTCGTCTGACATGCCGGTCGCGCGTACGCGGTGTGTGGCCCTGGTCGGCGTCGCCGGGCACACCGTAGAGATCGAGGCCGACGTCGGCAGGGGAGTGGTCGGCACCCACTTCATCGGCCTGCTCGACACGGCGATCAGCGAATCCCGGGATCGGGTGCGCTCCGCCCTGCTCAACAGTCGTTTCGACTGGCCCGACGCCCGGGTCACGGTCAGCCTGTTCCCGGCCAGCCTGCCCAAGCGCGGTTCTATCTTCGATGTCGCGATAGCTGTGGCGATCCTCGGCGCGGCCGGCTGCATCCCACCCGCGCGGATCGCGGAGCCGTACTTCCTGGGCGAGCTCGGCCTGGACGGACGGATCAGACCGATCCGAGGCGTGCTCCCCGCGGCGCTGGCAGCCGCCGAAGCCGGTGCCCGCCTGATCGTCGTCCCGTCGCTCAACGCCAGCGAGGCAGCCCTGGTTCCCGGGCTCACGGTGGTCCCCGCGTCCAGCCTCCGCGAACTCGTGGACTGGCTACGCGAGGGGGATCTGCACCGGCTCCCCTGCGTCGACGACGTCGCGACCTTCGACGCCTGCCCGCCTCCGGCCCCGACCGGCCTGGACCTGATGGAGGTCGTCGGCCAGCCCTTCGGCCGCTGGGCCCTGGAGATCTGCGCGGCCGGTGGCCACAACCTCTGGCTCCTCGGCGCCCCGGGAACGGGCAAGACCATGCTCGCCGAGCGGCTCCCCACGATCCTCCCCGTGCTTGACCGCGACCAAGCCCTCGAAGTGACCGCCATCCACTCGATCGCCGGCGCCCTCCCCGGCGGCCAGCCCCTGCTCTACCGCCCCCCGTTCATGGCCCCACACCACACCGCCACCGTCGCAGCAGTCATCGGCGGCGGCAGCGGCCTGGTCCGCCCCGGCGCGGCCAGCCTCGCCCACCAGGGCGTGCTCTTCATGGACGAAGCTCCCGAATTCGCCAGCGGCGTCCTCGACTCACTCCGCCAGCCCCTCGAATCCGGCAAGGTCACCGTCTCCCGCGCCGCCGGAACGGTCACGTTCCCCGCCCGCTTCACCCTCGTCCTGGCCGCCAACCCCTGCCCCTGCGGCCTGCACGGCGAATCAGGCCGTTACTGCGGCTGCAGCCCCAGCACCCGCCGCCGCTACCTGGCCCGCCTCTCCGGCCCCCTCCTGGACCGGGTGGACGTCAAAATCAGGCTCTCCCGCCCCAGCAGAGCCGAACTCCTGGCCGACCGCGCCCACACAGAACCCAGCAGCGCAGTCTCCGAACGAGTCTCCCAAGCCCGCGAACGCGCCGCCAAACGCCTGGCCGGCACCCCCTGGCGACACAACGCCGAGGTCTCCTCCGCAGCCCTCCACCGCGAACTCCGCCTCCCCGCCACCGTCCTGGCCCCCCTCACCCGAGCCCTCGACATCGGCACCCTGAGCGCCCGAGGCCTCGACCGCGTCCTCCGCGTCGCCTGGACCATCTCCGACCTCTCCGCCCGAGACCGCCCCGGCCTCGACGAAATCACCGCCGCCCTCACAATGTGGATGGGACAAGAATCATGACAACCCCCAACAACCACACCCCCAACAACTCCAACCCAAACAACCCCACCCCAAACCCCGCATCCCCCACCAACCCACCCACCACCTGGTCCCCAGCCCTCCGCCCCATCACCTACCCCCAGCCCCATCTCGACCTGAGCACCGCCCCGATCACCACGGCCCCGACTTCCGGCACGCCGGTCGTCATGGAGCCGGTTCCGGACGGGCGGGCTGAGTCTTGGCGGGCGTGGGGCGCGATGGCCACCGCCTCCTCTTCCGGCACGCCGGTCGTCGTGGAGCCGATTCCGGACGGGCGGGGGTCGGTGGCGGTTCGGGAGTTGGGGTCTGGGGTGGGG
>NZ_BLAD01000053.1:34925-146841 GCF_009687845.1 Acrocarpospora corrugata | reverse complement strand
GGGCTGCGCTTGTGCTGGGGCGGTTTGTGGGGTTGCCGCTGGTGGCTAGGGGAGTGTTGGCCGTGGTGGCGATGGGTGGGTTCGCGGTTGTTGCGAGGCCGTCGCCGAGTGTGTTGCGGGCGTTGGTGATGGGGACGGTTGCCGCTGTCGCGCTTGGGAGTGGGCGGTCGCGGGATGGGATGGCGGCGCTGTCGGGGACGGTGTTGCTGCTGGTCTTGTTCAATCCCGGGCTGGCTCGGGAGTACGGGTTCGCGCTCTCCGTCGCCGCTACCGGAGGGATCCTCGTTCTGGCGCCGCGGTGGCGTGATCGTATGGCTGTGCGTATGCCGGTTTTGGTGGCTGAGGCGATTGCCATCCCGGCTGCGGCTCAGGTGGCTGTCACGCCGGTATTGGTGCTGATGTCAGGGGAACTCGGGTTGGCTGCGATTCCCGCCAACCTTCTGGCGGGTCCCGCCGTGGCGCCTGCCACGATTCTCGGTTTCCTCGCCGCACTGATTGCCCCGGTGAGTATGGATTTGGCGCAGCTGGTCGTTCGCCCGGCGGGGTTGTGCGCGAGTTGGATCATCACCGTGGCCGAATGGGCGGCTGAGCTTCCGCTGGCCACGGTGGGGTGGCCTGCCGGGGGGCTGGGGCTTGCCCTGTTGGCGGTGGTGTCCGTGGTGGCTTGGCTGGCACTGCGTCGGCAGGGTGGCAGACGATTGGTGATCGCTCTGGCCGGGAGCTCGCTGGTCGCCGTCCTGCTTGTGGGCCCGGCGACTTCAGCCTGGCCTGCCCGGGGCTGGTTGCTCGTGATGTGTGATGTCGGGCAAGGGGACGCTCTGGTTCTGTCGGTAGGGGAAGGTCAGGCGGTGGTCGTTGACGCGGGTCCGGAGCCTGGGCTGGTCGATCGATGTCTGCGCAGGTTGGGTGTGCACACGGTGCCGCTGCTTGTGCTCACTCATCCGCATCTCGATCACGTGGGTGGACTGACCGGTGTCCTCCGAGGTCGCCGAGTCGGTGCCATCGTCGTCAGTCCGAACCGCATACCCCCGCGAGAGAGCGCCCGTGTCTCTGCGGAACTTCGCGCCAGGCAGATCCCCGAGTGGGTCGTCCGCCCCGGCACCCGCTGGCGCTTCGGTTCCACCGAGATCACCGTGCTCGCCCCCACCGCCGAAGATCCCATCCAAGGTCAAGGTGAAGGATCCATATCCAACAACGCCAGCGTCGTCCTCCTGGTCCGCTGGCCGGCCGGCTCGGCCCTACTCGCCGGAGACCTGGAAACCGAGGCGGAGGCCACCTTGCTACGCACCGGAGTCCCAAATGTCGACATCCTCAAAGTCCCCCACCACGGCTCCAGCCGTCAGGACCCCGCCTTCCTCGCGGCCACCAAAGCCCGGGCCGCTCTCATCAGCGTCGGCGCCGACAACACCTACGGCCACCCCTCACCCACGACCGTCAGCCGCCTCACCTGGCTCGGCACCCGCGTCTACAGAACCGACCGCACCGGCGACCTAGCCGTCATCTCCCACGAGGGCCGCCTAGCGGTGATCCCACGAGGTACTGGCTAGCACCACGGTCTGCGCAGGCGTGAACGGCAGGGGAGCCGGTTTGCCAACCTTGCCAGCTGAACCTTCCAGCGGGCTGAGACTCCAATCGCTCTGACGGCTTGAAGCGTCGCCTTAGTGGGGAACTACCGGCGACGTGGTCGCTCGTCTCCGAGCTCTCACAGCTCATGAACATGATCGCCGGTAACGCCGACGCTGGCTTCTCAGTAGCTACCGCTGTCTGCGGCCCCTGGCGCCGGGACCTGGACGTCGCTCGGGTAGCTCAGCTTCACGTCGGCTTCCGTAGGCCGGACGCGGGAGGGAAGGCGTGAGCATCGGTGTGGCTTGCAACTCCTAACGGAATAGGCGAGTTGCGGGGTCGGTCGCCGTTTTCCGGCGCCGTTTACGCAGGTGATGCTTCTCACCGCGTCGGTGCCAAGAAGGCGTGGCCCATTCTGTTAGTGGTTCTTGGACACCATTGTTGTGCCGGCTTGCTTCCAGAGCCGGACGCGGGAGGGGAAGGAACGAGCATCGGTGTGGCGGTGGTCGGGTCGGACAACATCGGGACCGATCTGATGATTTTGGCGGGCGGCTGAGGTGGCGGCGTAGCCGCTTCAGGTCCTCGCGTGGGCTGCGATCCGCGATAGAGGTTCGGGGTCGGTAGGCAACGCCGATGCTGTCGAGGCCGTGCTCGTATGGGCTGCGATCCGCGATAGAGGTTCGGGTCGGCGGCAACGCTGATGCTGTCGAGGCCGTGCTCGTACAGGCTGAAATTCGCGGTAGGGGTTTGGGTCGGAGTCTTGGGTTGGGCGTGGCATGCTGCCTGGCATGGGGAATGTTGCGGCGGTGACGTTGGTGGTCGGGGATGAGGAGTTGCTCGCGGATCGGGCGGTTGGGGCGGTGGTGGCTGAGGTCCGGGAGGGGGGTGAAGTTGCTGAGGTGCATGATCTGCTGGGGGGGAAGGTTGAGGCGGGGGAGCTGACCAGGCTGACTTCGCCGTCGTTGTTCGGGGATCGGGCGATCATTGTGATTCGGTCGGCGCAGGATCTGTCCAAGGATGTGATCGCTGAGGTTGTGAAGTATGCGAATAATCCGGGGGAGGACGCTGTTCTGGTGCTTGCCCATCCGGGTGGGGTCAAGGGGAAGGCGCTTGTTGATGGTGTGAAGAAGGCGGGGGCGCGGCTGGTCATCGTCACCAAGTTGACCAAAGCCGGGGAGCGGATCGACTTCATCAGGAACGAGGTCCGGCAGGCGGGGCACACGATCACGCCTGTTGCGGCGCAGGCGCTTCTTGATGCGGTTGGTAGTGATCTTCGGGAATTGGCGGCGGCGTGTAGCCAGCTCATCTTCGACACCGGGACCAAGAGCATCGGTGAGGACGCGGTGGCCCGCTATCACCGGGGCCGCGCCGAGGTCAGTGGTTTCACCGTGGCCGATCTCGCCGTCGAAGGAAAGGCTGGCGAAGCTCTCGAACAGCTGCGCTGGGCGCTGGCTACCGGGGTTGCCCCCGTTCTGATCGTCAGTGCGCTGGCAGGTGGCCTCCGGTCCCTCGCGAAAGTTTCCGGCGCCCCCAGAAACGCCAACGAGAACCAGCTGGCCTCTCAGCTCGGCATGCCCCCCTGGAAGATCAGAAACGCCCGGCGCCAACTCAACGGCTGGGGCCCGGAAGGTCTCTCCCGCGCGATCCAATCCGTCGCACGCGCCGACGAACAGGTAAAGGGAGGCGGCACAGACCCCGCCTACGCCCTTGAGAACACCGTGCAAACCATCATCGCCAACCGCACCGGGCACTGAAGTCGACCAGTCAGCGACTGGAGAAGGCGCACATCGGCCAACTCGCCTTCACGGGTGATAACCGGTGTTGGCCTCAAACCGCCGCGGTCTCGCTGAGTAGCCGTTTGCGGAGGGGGTTGGCTGGATGGCGGGCAGCTGAAGGGGGTGCTGGCGGGTGCTACATGGCATCAGCAAAGAATCGCGGATATTCTTTCGGCATCTATTGCCATGAATGGCCGCTGGGCTGAGATCAATTCCCCTGGCGAATGCGGAAGATAGTTCATCGAGAACTGGTGCATCCGGTATATCGGCCATTTCGGCGACCGGCGGGTGGGGAACCGGCGCGGCACCCTCTACCAGGGGATGCGTAGACTCGAAGTACGGATCGGGGACGCTTCGCCGGCTCGCTGAGAACGGTTAGCACCTCCAAATCCAGCAAATCCCAGAGAAAGGGGCAAGGTGCATCCCGTTGACCAGAGGTACGCCGCGTTGGTGGCTGCCGGACTGCCCAGCCAGTTCTGTCTCACCTGGTGCCGGGAGAACGACCTGGACCTGGTGGCGGGCAGGTTCGGCGCGGACGTGGAGACGGGACTCCGGGCTACCGAGGACGACATCGAGGAGCTGGAAGAAGACGACAGCGTCGAGATGCTCTACCTGATCTCGGTCGGTGATTGGACGTTGGCGCTGGAACCGGGCGGCTACCAGGGGTCGCGCAGTGTGGTGCTGGAGTCGGTCTCCGCCGGCGGGCTCGCGCTGAGCGTCTTCTGGAACGGCGAGCTGGACAACGCCATCGGCTTCGCCGTCGATGGGGAACTGGCGACCTCGTTCGACATCACCGACCTGAAACGGCGCTCGGGCGCGGATCCTGACGTTCTCGACGAGGCGCTCGCCGAGTTGGGCCTGCGTGACGGTCTTTCCCTGGACGAGATCAAGGCGCGGGCGCTGGCCTTGGGCGAGCAGGTCAGCGGTCATGCGCTTACGCCCGAATCGCTGCGCGCGTCCCGGCAGGCGTACCAGATCAGTGATCCGCTCCCCAGTCCGCTGGTTCCGGCTGACTATCTGAACCCGCGCGAGCCTTTCCTGGACGAACCGGCCTTTGTCCGGCTGATCGCAGACCCGTCGCCGGCGGCGGCTCCCGAGCTCCTTCGTGAACTGGTCGCCACCGTCATCACGATCGCCGATCTGCGAGGTCCGCTACCCGAGGACGTCCTGCGGCTCCTGGACCACGGCGAGCGCTTCCCCGGGGAACGCGGCACCCTGCGATCACAGTTGTGGCAAGAGGCGGGAGAGGCCAGACAGCTCAGCGCCGGATCCCCGGCCCTCGACCTGACCAGCCACGCCCTCGTCGTCCTCTACCGCGCCTTGCTCCCCGCCCCGGTCGAAGCCGCAGACGCCGCCACCAGGGAGGCCGTCAGGCTACGCACCGCCACCAGGGAGGACGGAATGCGCCTGATCGTCCTCAACCGGATCAGCGAGCACATGGAGCGCGCGCACCGCCGCCAAAAACCGCATGGGCTCTGAGCGGGCATGAGCCGTCGAGTTAGTCCCGGCTGGATTCGAGATAGCCGGTGAGATAGGTCAGCGACGCGGCGATATCCTCGCCGGTGTCGTGGGGTCGGCGCAGGTCGTCGGCGAAGATGGCGATGTCGGCGAGCCGCCACCAAAGCGCATAGAGAGCGAGGCCGGACGATGTGACGGTCCGGCCGGTGATCTGGGTGTAGCGGGCGAGCGGGTCGTCGCCGTGGTCGTCCGGGTCTTCGCCGAGCATGCGGGAGAGGGCGGGAGTGAGCATCCACAGGTCCCGTTCCGGCGGGGCGATCTGCACGGTTCCCCAGTCGATGAGTCGCAGTCCGGCCGGGGTACGCATGATGTTGCCGGGATGCGGTTCGCCGTGCGTGACCACCCAGACCGCCGTAGTGTTCCGTACCTGGTCGGCCCGCCGGTCGAAATCGGCGAGCAAGCGTTGAATCTGCCCGGTATGGACGGACAGCAGCGTGCGGGCCGGCTCGGCGTATGGCCCACCGGTCCACTCCTGGCCGAGGTCCTGCAATGCCTCCTCCAGCCGGTCGCGACCGGGCAGGACCAGGTCGGCCCGCGATGCGATATTCGCCACGATCGGGGTTGCCCGATGTAGCTCGGCCAGGAGGTCGACTACCTCGGCCCGGTCCTCGGGTGGGTGCGTGCCGAATTGCCCGGCGGCACCCGCCACCATCGGAAACACCGACAGGGCGTACCGCAGGGCAACCTGCCGCACCAGGGCGTCGGTCGTGGTTGGGGTCGGCGCGAGGACGAAGTCGAGCCCCGCCTCTGGGCGCAGTGCCAGAGCCGTGGCGCATGACCGGGCGAGCCCGTTGAATGCGTCATCACGTCGGGCGGCCTCGACGCCGAGGTCGTCGATCTTGACGAACCATGCTGTTCCGTGCTGATCGATCACCGACCAGTGGTAGCTGCCCGCCCCGACCGGGAGGTACTCGACCGAGTGGGCCTCGATGCCCCAGCCCTCGGTCAGTGCCACGATCAGTTCGGGCTCCGTCAGGTCCGCCGGTCTATCTCTCATACGCTGGCCTTCTTCCTCGCTCGGCGCATGGCTCGCGCTTCAGGAGATGGCCCGCTCGATGCGGCAGAACGGCGCTCGTGGCCGTCGGGCTCGTGCAGCCTCATAGCCGGGATCTCAGCACGTCAACCTCGCAGCCTGGCGCGAACGGGTCGAAGTCGTGCTCGACCAGCCAGCGGATCACCAGCAGGCTTCGCAACGCCCACCACGCGCGGATCACGTCGAGGTCGACGTGGGCGCCGTAGCCGGCGACGACGTCGCCAAGGCGCTCCTCGTGTCCGAGCGTCAAGGTGGCGAGGTCGTACAGGGCGTCGCCCTGGGCCGCCTCGGACCAGTCGATCACGCCGGTGATCTCGTCACCGTCGACGAACACGTGGGTGACCTGCAGATCGCCGTGCGCGAACACCGGTGTCCGCGGCCGGAGCGCGGCCTCGGCAACCTGGCGGTTGCGCGTGACCAGGTCGGTGGGAAGGACTCCGTTCGTGACGAGCCACTCGCATTCGCCGTCGAGGCGGGATGCGATCTCGTCGAGGCTCCGACCGGGCCATGGCGGCAGCGGCGCGTCGTGCAGCTTCCGTGTGGCGGCACCCGCCGCGGCCCACGCCGCCGGCGACGCGGTCGACGGCTCGCCGAGGCGGCCGAGTGCCGTCCCCGGGAGGGCGGCGAGCGCGAGTACGGGCGGTTTCCGCCACAGGACCTCCGGAGTCGGGATCGGCGCCATGGCCATCGCCTCGACCTCGACGTCGGTGCGCGTCTGATCAGCGTCGATCTTCAGGAACACGTCGCCGACGCGCAGGGTCGCGCGCTCGTTATGGGCGACGACGACCTCGACCTCCTCCACGTCGGCCATTATCGCGAGGATGACTACCGATGTCGCCGGGTTTATCCCGTGCGACTGCGCGGATGCGCAGGCGGCGAAGGTCGGACGACGGCTTGGCCGGGCTCTCTGCCCAGTCGAGAAAGCCTGGCGACTTAACTATCGAGTGACCCGTATCGCCCACTCGACCGAACCAGGGGCTTCCACTCGAATTGTCAGCTTGCGTTTGGATTTGAGATCAAACTGGTTCAGCGTGGGAGTGATCGGGGCCATGTGATCGACATGGTTGATAGTGGCTCCAAGGAGACTTCCGCGATTCCCGCGCCTCGACAGTCGAACAGCACCCAAGATCGTTCCCTTGGCGGCCTGAATCTCTCCGATGACGCGAGAGCCTTTCGTAGGCCCAGTGGCGTCGATGCCGGGCGTCTTGATCGCCTCCAGCCAGCGAATAGTTGATCACGGGCGGCGCAGGCGGGACGGCCGAATGCGGCCAGTGGTGGACGGATTTCGGCGATGGGCCTGGAGGCCTTGTCCCGGAGGGCGGGTCTGCATCGTTCCAACGGTCGATCGGGGCTGGCCTTGAGGATCTCCTGCCACTGCGCCCAAACGGTGCGGCCGGCGAGTGTGACAGGCGCCGGTTCCGGCGGCCTTTGCGGATGTTGTCGACTTGATTTGGGTTCGCCGAATTTCTCGGCCCCGGAATTCTCTATTGAATTTACGCTCTTTGGCGAGTTATGCTCCGGAGCGATACGGCGACCGCGATAAAGGATTATTTCGGTTCCGCAGATACGGACTTTTCAGAAGGGTTCGCTCGGTCGCGAACAATCACGGCGTGTCCCATTTCCAAAAGCTCAGTGGCGCGGCCCCATTTTCGAGGGAAATTAACTCATTCGCCAGGCGTTCTCGGCATTTTCGCTGAGCGCGCGGAAGTCCCCTGCCAGGAAGGTGATGACTGAGTGTCCGTTGACGAAACACAGCCCCACGTGGACGAGGTGTGGGCGGCCTGGACCGACGATCGGAAACTGTGGGTGACCGCGCGGGGCGGCCCCGGGGGCGCGAACCTTCAGGCGCAGTGGCCGAACGGCACGTGGGCGGGCATCGGCGATTTCCGCGCCGACGGCACGCTGACCAACCCCGACGTGCCCTCGGGCTACATGTGGAGCCAGAACGTGTTCCGCCTGCGAGCCCACCAGTACGGCCAGGTCTCCGCGGCGCGAGACATCTCCGTACGCCCGCCGCTGGTCGTCACTCCCCTGTGGACCCCCGAGGGCAAGCTGCAGGTGTCCGCGCGGGGCGGTCACGAGGGGGCGAACCTTCAGGCGCAGTGGC
The DNA here is from genome assembly GCF_009687845.1 of Acrocarpospora corrugata. GTDB lineage: Bacteria > Actinomycetota > Actinomycetes > Streptosporangiales > Streptosporangiaceae > Acrocarpospora > Acrocarpospora corrugata. The sequence goes on along the minus strand of NZ_BLAD01000053.1, from coordinate 138,845 downwards.
CGAACGGTTCGTGGGCGAGTATCGGCGATTTCCGCGCCGACGGCACGCTGACCAACCCCGACGTGCCGCCGGGCTACATGTGGAGCCAGGACATCCTGCGCCTGCGCGTCTACAAGGGCGGCCTCACCTTCCCCGCCCAGCTGGAGGTCCGGGTACGCCCTCCGCTGACCGGGGTATCGGCGGTCCGCGCCCCTGACGGCAAGCTGGTGGTGTCCGCGCGGGGTGGGCCGGCGGGGGCGAACCTTCAGGCGCAGTGGCCGAACGGCTCCTGGGCGAGCATCGGCGACTTCCGCGCCGACGGCACACTGACCAACCCCGACGTGCCGCCGGGCTACATGTGGGACACGACCACCGTGCGCCTCCGGATCCACCAGGCCGGACGGACCTTCGACGCGGTCGAGGCGACCGTCGACTTCCCCCAGCCGCGCATCCTGGGCATCAAGCCGTCCGTCACCGCCGGCGACGAGGAGGCGCGCCTCCAGCACTGCCTTCAGTACGCCGACTACCAGCCCACCGGCTACTACGCGCCGGCCGGCAAAGAGATCACCATCACCCTCTACGGCAACGCCCCGGGGATGGAGGCGCTCATCGGCACGCAGGGCCTGGTGGACCGGAAGGACCCCGCCCAGCAGAGCCCCTCCATGCGGCCGACCGCCCTCAAACCCGGCACCAACAAGATCACGGACCCGTACGGCGGCATCGTCCACATCCGCTACACCACCGCCACCGGTACGGGCGACGCCGCCTGGATGACCCTGGGCGGCATCACGCAAGCCATCCCCTACTACGTCAAGGGAACGACGACGGCCGCCCAGTGGTCCGCCATGCTGGCCAAGACACCCGCGCCGGAAGTCGAGATGGTCAGCGACTGCGTCGTCATCGCCGCGCTGCTGCCCACCGCGCTCGCCCTCAAGAGCGCGGACCCGGGCAAAACACTCGCCGCGCACGACGAGATCATCGCCATCCAGGAGGACATCAGCGGCCTGGACGGCAGCTCCAACATCCACGCCCGCCCTCGCCTGCGCCTGTACGCGGTCGAGGCGAACAGCACCGCGAATCCGCACGCGACGACGGGATACATCGGCCTGCCCCACGAATCCACCCCCGGGTACTTCACGAAAGCCCTCCTGACCGAGGCGGCCCGCAACTCGTGGGTCATGCTCCACGAGTACGGCCATCACTTCCAGCAGGAGACCACCTACGGGGGGACCGAGGGAATCAGCGAGATCTCCGTCAACCTGTACGCTCTCGCCGTCGGCCGCAAACACCGGAACGAATACAGCGACGAATTCCCGAACCGCTGGGCCGGGACGCAGGCGTACCTGAGCCGGCCGCGTTCGCAGAAGAGATTCGAGGCGAGCGAAGTCGACGCTCAAGCGATCTTCGAACAGTTGCGGCTCGGCCTCGGCGACAGTTTTCTGCGTACCTGGCATAAATATGTCCGGGCCGAGCACGGGAACACGACGGACACCCACGAACGCAAGAAATGGTTCGTGGTGTCGGCGTCCGCCGCCGCTCAACTCGACCTCTGCGACTTCTTCGCCGACTGGGGCCTGCTCAAGGAGAGCGAGCAGGACATCTGGGCCACCGTTCGCGGCCTGGGCCTGCGCAAGCCCGAAGCCGACATGACCAAACTCAAGGCATACACCTAAGAACCCGCTGCGCCCGATGGAGGGCGTCCCGGCGGTGTGAGACCGCCGGGCCAGGTTGTTGAGGCGGCGGCCGGCCAGTTTGAGGACCAGGCCGGTGAAGAGCTTGGCGCCTGCGGAGGTCAGGTGGCTGTCCAGCGCCAGTTCGGGGGCGTAGGTGTCCTTGAGCTGGGCGGCCCGGCCGGCTGGCGCCGCCCTGCACCTGATCCGCCGCTACAGCGAGGGATCAAAGCCCTCAGGCCGGGGTCGGTTCCGGGGTGAGGAATGCTCCGTCCTTGAGTTCGAGCACCCGGTCCGCCAGGGAGATCAGGCTCGGGTCGTGGGTGGCGACCAGGGCGGTGACGTTTTCGCTGCGGACGACCGCGCGGATGAGTTGCATGATCTGGCGGGCGGTCTGCGAGTCCAGCTGCCCGGTCGGCTCGTCGGCGATGAGTAGTTTGGGCCGGTTGGCGAGTGATCGCGCGATGGCCACCCGCTGCTGCTGCCCGCCCGACAGCTCGTACGGCCGCTGATTGGCGTGCTGCTCCAACCCCACCAGCGACAGCAGCAACTCGATCCGCTGCTCCCGCTCAGCCGGCGCCAGCCGCGCCAGCCGCATCGGAACCCCGACATTCTCCGCCGCGGTCAGCACCGGAATGAGCCCGAACGACTGGAAAACGAACCCCACCACATCACGCCGCAGGTCGAGCAGCTCCTGCTCGGGCAGCTCGGTGACCGACTTCCCGTCCACGGTCACGCTCCCGCTCGACGGCCGGTCCAGCCCGCCGACCAGGTTGAGCAGGGTGGTCTTGCCGGACCCTGACCGCCCCCGGATGGCGACCAGCTCGCCGGGGTGGGCCTGGAAGGTGACCCCGCGCAGGGCGACCACGTCGCGCGGGTAGACCTTCCGCAGGTCCCGTACCGATACCAGAGGCTCAGTCATTGTTCTCTTCCCCGGGGGTCGCCGGCCAGACGCCGATGTGGTCGCGTTCGAGTTCCAGCCGGACCCGGCGTTCCATGTCGAGCGCGTTGGTGAAGTCGCGGGGGAGCTGGAGCCGCCCGACCCGGTCGAGCACCGCGTACTCCTCGGCGATGACGTCGCCGTCGACGGAGGTGCGGCGGAGCGTCTCGGAGGAGGTCCGGCCGTCGCGGATGCCGACGGTGCGGTCGACCTGCTCGGAGACCGTCGGGTCGTGGGTGACGATCACGGCGGTCACGCCGAGTTCGCGGTTGGCACGGCGGAGCGCCCCGAAGACCTCTTCCGAGGTGTCGCTGTCGAGTTCGCCGGTCGGCTCGTCAGCCAGGATGACCTCGGGCTGGTTGGCGAGCGCGACCGCGATGGCGATCCGCTGCTGCTGGCCGCCGGAGAGCTCGCCGGGCCGCCGGCCGGCGCAGTCGGCGACGCCGAGCAGTTCGAGCAGCTCGGCGGCGCGGCGGCGGGCGTCCCGCTTGTTTCCGGCCAGCTGCATCGGCAACAGCACGTTCTCGTGCCCGGTCAGGTACGGCAACAGGTTCCGCGCCGTCTGCTGCCAGATGAACCCGACCACCGAGCGCCGGTATCTGAGCCGGTCCCGCGAGGTCATGGACAGCAGGTCCATCCCGGCCACCTTGGCCAGCCCTGCGGTCGGCACGTCGAGCCCGGACAGCACGTTGAGCAGCGTCGACTTGCCCGATCCTGACGCGCCGACGATGGCGATCAGCTCGCCCTTCTCGATCAGCAGGTCGAGGCCCTGCAACGCGACGACTTCGACGCCCTCGGTCTTGAAGATGCGGACGAGGTTGTCGCAGAGAATATGGGCGTGCTCCCCGAAGGCCGGCCGATTCCGTACGGCCTGCGCCTCCAAATCCGACAGTGTGGTCATGAGGATTCCCCCACTCGAAGGGCGGTGGCGACGCGGCGGCCGGTGCTGGCGTGCCCGAACGCGCCGAGGATGGAGACGGCGGCGAGCCCGGCCGCCAGCAGGATTGGCGTGGTGAAGGTCAGCGGGAACTCGGTCACGGCGATCCCGGCGTAGGCGGACAGGTCCAGGCCGGGGCCGAGCGCGGCGGGCAGGACCAGGCCGAGCGCGAGCCCGGCCAGCGAGGTGAGCACGATCAGCGGCGCCACTTCCAGCACGGTCAGCAGCCGGGCCTGCCGCTGCGACAGCCCCAGCGTTCGCAGGAACGACAGCGAACGGGCCCGCTCGGCGGCGCCGATGACCAGGGCGATGATGACGGCGATCAGCGCGTATCCGGCCAGGGCCACGGTCACGATGGTGAAGGCGGCGGTGATCGTCTGGCTCAGCGGCGAGCTGGCGATCCGGGTGTTGGCGGCGTCGAAGGTCTCCACGACGGCGTCGGTCAGGCCGACCGTGCGCTTCAGCACGTCGTAGTCCACGTTCCCGCCGATGAGCAGCACATTGGTGAATGTCCGCAGTCCGGCGAGCTTGGGCCCCTCGTACGGCATGACGATCAGGTTGTTGCTCTCGAACGCCAGCCCCGGCAGCGTCTCGATCGACCCGACGTTGTTGATCTGCATCCGGTTGTACCAGCCGATCTCGAACGACGGGTACGCCGCCAAATTCGCCGACACCAGCGCCGGAATCCCGTCCCCCACCGGCGGCTCGGGCACCTCCAGCGGGCTCCCCGCGACCAGCTTCCGGTAGGCGGCCAGGTCCATGGCCAGCGCGGTAGACACCCCGCCGCCGGTCGCGACCTGCACGGTTCCCTTGGCGACCGGCAGCACCGAGGTCACCCCGGGCAGCGCCCGTACCTTCGCCACCACGTCCTCGGGGATCTCGGCGGCGCGCTCCACCCGGGCGGGCGCGCCGACGGCCTGCCAGGCCGCGGTCCGCTGGGTTTCGAAGATCGCCCCGGATACCAGCGCGCCGAACACCGACACGGCCAGCGCGGGCAGCAGGATCAGCACCGGCAGCGAGGTCGCCCCTCGGGACCGGGCGGCCAGAGTCAGCCCGAGGAAGGGCACCGCCCCGCGCCGCCGGTTGGCCAGCCGGACGATCAGGCGGAGCGGGAACGGGTAGCAGCGCAGCGTGATCAGCGCCGCGGCCAGGGTGAGCGCGGCCGGGACGGCCAGCAGGAACGGGTCGGCGCCGAGCTCGGTCACGTCGGTGGCCAGGCCGCGGGTGCGCAGCAGGTAGGCGCCGCCGAGGGCGAGCGCGACCACCAGCAGTTCCAGCGCGATCCGGCGCGGCGACGACTTGGGCGCGACCAGGTCCTCCCGGGTGTCGCGCAATGGCTTGCGGTGCGTCAGCGCGAGCCGTACGGCGGCGAACGCGATGGTGGCCGCCACCAGGATCAGCGGGGAGACGTGGACGACCGGCGTGATCGGCCCAGGCACCAGGTAGGACGCCGCATACCCGGCCAGCGCGGCCGGCACCACGATCAGCACCGTGGTCCTGGTGCCCGCGCCCGCGACCTGGGCCAGCGAGGCCCCGCGCGCCCGCGCCAGGCCGAGCCCGGCGCGCGTCCGCTCGGTCAGCAGCTGCACGGCCAGCGCGATGACGCCGAACGCGACCACCACCAGGCCGCCCAGGATGAGGAACATCAGCGTCTGCGCGGTCCGCAGGTCGTTCAGGAATTTGGTGAGCAGCGGATCGAGCCCGGTGAACAGCTCGAACCTGGCGGCGGGGATCTGCGCGATCCCGGTGTCGTTGCGCTCGCCCTGCTGCTCCACCAGCTGGCGGTAGTCGAGGATGTCCTGGATCACCTGGGGGGCGTTCCTGGCGGTGATCTTGGTCGGTTCGACCGGGAGGACCCAGGAGTAGTGCAGCTCCCGCCGCGAGTCCAGCACCGGCAGGTCCACGGCCGGGATCACCCCGACGCCCAGCACGTCCGGCTCGTCGGCCTCCGGGACGGGCCGCGTGGTGACCCGCTTGACCTCCAGGTTGTGATCCCAGAACCGGTCGGTCGGGTCGACCGCCTCGAACAGGCCGACCACCCGGGCGGCGATGGTGTAGCTGTTGCCGAGCAGCACGGTGCTGCCGACCGGCAGGCTCATCCGTTCGGCGGTCTCTTCGACCAGGCCGACCTCGAACAGGGTGAGGTCTTTCAGGTCAGGGTCGCCGGGCACGCTCGGCAGCGTCGTCGCGGGTCCGGGCGCGCGGCCCTCCACGTACCGGATCTTCTTCTCGATGCCGGCCACCCAGGCCAGGTCCAGGTACTGCTGGGGGAGCGGCCGCGAGCCGATCCGCCCGGAGACGGGGGTGCCGTAGGTCTTGGCGGACTGGTGGCTGCTGCCGCCCTGGATGACCGCGGAGGCCAGCGTGGGCGGCAGCACCTTCCGCCATTCGGTGTCCAGGCGGGTGAACTCGCTCTGATCGTTGAGCTCGTCCTCGGAGAAGTTGGGCCGCAGCCCGACCAGCAGGTCGGACTGCTGCCGGGCGACGTCGCCGAGCGCGCCGACCAGGGCGCGGTCGTAGGCCGCCTCGAAGCCGCGCGGCAGCCCCGCCACCAGCAGCGACGCGGTGAGGGCGAGCAGCGCGAGCACGGCCGCCGCGCCCCGGTGCACGCGGACCAGCTGCCAGGCGTTCATTCAGTCCTCCCCGATGCGCAGCGCGCGGCCGAGTCCCTGGCGGCGCAGTGTGCGGGCGAGCCCGCCGACCACCGCGAACAGCACCACGGCCACGGCCGCGAGCAGGGCGATCGTCGCGCCCCATGGAATGTCCAGCAGCACGCCCGGCGTGACCGAGGTGGCCTGCCCGGTCAGCACGATGTGCGGCACCACCAGGGTGGCCACGACCGCCGCGAGCACGGTCCCGCCGAGCAGTGAGAGGCCGATGATGAACGCCTGCTCGACCGCGAGCAGCCCGAACACCTGCCGGAAGCTCACCCCGAGCGCGCGCAGCAGCACGAACTCGGCCATCCGTTCCCGGGCCGCCACGGCCGCGTTGACCATGAACCCGAGCACCGCGAAGACCAGCGCCGCCCCGAACCCGAGGATCAGCGCCCCCTGCAGCCCGCTGGCCAGCGGGTCGTCCCGCAGCTGCCGGGCCAGCGCGGCCCGGTCCACCACGGTCTGATCCCATTCGGGGTGCGCGGTCAGTTCGGCCGCGGCCCGCCCGTCCGGGGTGGCCAGCCACCATTCGCCGGCCAGGTGCGGGGAGCGCGCCGTGGTCAGGTCCCGCGCCTGCAAGGTCTCCAGGTCGGCCAGTACGGCCGGGGTGTTGCCGCCCGTCCCCGGCATCGCGGCCACGATCCCGACCGGCATGACCGGCGTGTCCTGCCCGTCGATGGACAGCTGTGAGGCGCGCCCCACGGCCAGCTTCGCCGAGGCGGCCAGGTCGGCGGTGACCACGACCGGCAGCATCGGCGTTTCCGGCAGGCCCGGCAGGACCGCCACCAATCCGGGGCCCTGCGGGTCGGGGAACTCCTCCGCGCCGGCCCGCGGCACCTGGAGGGTGAGCAGCCCGCCGGAGATCGCCTCCGGCGGCGCCAGGAGGCCGCCGCCCCGGCCGCTTGCCCGGATGATGGCCGTCCAGTCGTCGGGCGCGGTGAGCGCCTGCCCGTCGGCGAGCACGCTGCCGACGCGCATCGAGAACGCCGACCCGATCCGCGGCACCGGCACGTCCAGCAGGATCCCGGTCAGGCTCAGCGGGTACGCGATCGAGCCCGCCTGCCCCGCGGCCGCGGCCAGGTCGACGGTGAGCACGTGGTCGGCGCCGTCGGGGACCAGCACACCGGCCCTGGCCTCGTAGCGGGCGCCGAGCGCGTCCCGCAGCACCAGCCGCGGGACCATGTTCAGGTAGGAGTCGGCCACCTCGGGTTTGCCGAGTGTGACGCTGACGGTCATCGCGAGCGCCTTCGGCGTTCCGGGGATCTCCACCGCCGGGAACTCGGGTCGCTCGCCGGACAGGTCCCGGCCGAGCGTGGCCACCGAATCCTCGGCCAGGTCGTCCCTGAGCGTCATCAGCCGGTCCAGCTTGGTCGCGTCGACCGCCAGGAAGGCGGCGTCCACGATCCCCAGCTTGATCGAGCCCCGGTAGACCGGGCTGACCGCGGTCACCCCCGGCAGCTTCGCGTAGGTGCCCCCCCGGCCGAACACGCCCAGTTCGGGTCCAGCGACAGGACCCGCCACCCTGAGGTCGGCGGCGGCGATGTGGTTGGCCTGGTCCAGCTGCGAGTTGCGCCAGGTCGCCGCGGTCGCGATGGACACCACGCCGATCGCGATGGCCATGGTCAGCAGCAGCACCGGCCCCGAGTAGCGCAGCGGCCGGCGGCTCACCTGCCAGGCCCCCAGCGCCGGAGCCAGCGACCGCCGCTGGCTGGTGATCCGCTCGGCCGCCTTGGCCACGATCGGCACCAGGCGCAGCCCCAGCATGCCGCCGCACAGCAGCGCCAGCGCCGGCCCCATCACGATCAGCGGATCGATCCCGAGCCCGCCCCCGGCCGTCGAGGTCACCGGCGCGCCGTAGTGCTGCAACTGCCACACCGCGAGCGCCGCCACCACCAGCAGCACCAGGTCCGCGCCGGCCCGCTGGATCAGCCCCTGCCGCTCGCCCCGGCCGCGCGAGGACTGCTCCTCCACATAGGTACGGCGTGCGCCCCGCACCGCCGGCAGCGCCAGCAGGATCGCGCAGGCGACGGCCACCCCGGCCGAGATCAGGAACGTGGACAGGTCGGGCGTGGGCGTGAGCCGTACCCCCGAGGCCCGGAACCAGGGAATGGAACTGACCAGCTGCAGCAGCGGCGGGGCCAGGAACGGCGCGACGATCGCGCACGGCACCGCCACCAGCAGCGACTCCGCGCCCGCGAGCAGGCCGAGCCGGACGCTGCCCGCGCCGCGCGAGCGCAGCAGCGCCACCTCCATCCTGCGGTGGTCGGCGAGCAGGCGCGCGGTCAGCATCAGCGCGTACGCGGCCAGCAGGAGCAGCTGGAGCACCGGGACCAGCATGGTCGAGCGGGCCACCAGGGCGGCCTGGTCGAGCTGGCCGAGCATGTCAGGCAGGCGGCTGTAGGCCGTGCAGGCGGAACAGTCCGCTTTGAGGCGGTCGCCGAGCCCGGCCACCCGGTCCGCGAACGGCCGCAACTCCTCGCGCGGCAGATCCCGCAGATCCGGTACGGCCAGCCAGGTCGCCGTGACATTCGTCGCGAACCTGGCCACGAACGTCTCCCTGGGCACCACCAGCGGCCCATAGGTCGTGTAGTTGCCGACCTCCGAACCCCGGCGCAGCACATCGTCCCCGGCCCAGCGCTCGCTGTACGGATCGGCGAGCTGGAAGATCCCCGCCAGTCTGACGTCCACCGGCTTGTCGTCCAGGCGGCCGAAAATCCGGAACTCGCCGCCGACCGACAGGTTCATGGCCTGCGCGGCGGGCTGGGAGAGCACCGCCTCGACCCGGCCGGACGGCTGCTCCTTCGGCCAGGCGCCGCTGATCAGGCGAGCCTGCTGCTCAAGCCCTTCGTAGGCGGCGAAGCGGGTGAGTTCGGGCTGCTCGCGGCTCTCCTGGCCGGGCAGCGCGTACGAGTCCGACCGGATGCTTACGCTGACCTCGGCCGGGATGTCGCCGTAGGTTTCGCCGTACTCGACCCGGATGTTGCGGTCGAGCGTCGGGAAGCTGCTGCCGTCCACCGGCGCGCTGACCCGGGCCGACACGGTCTCCAGCGGCGCGGTCTCCATGGCCCGCCGGACTCCGACTTCGGCGACCGTCACCGCGTACATGGTCAGCGCGACCAGCGCGGTGGTGGCGAGCAGGATGGAGCCGAAGGCGGCCACCAGCAGCAGCGGTTCGCTGACCGCGCGCCGCAGGACCAGCGGTGTTCGCCCCCGCATCAACGACCCCCAAGCTTTTCGCCCCGATGTCCGGTATTTGGCTCACCTTAGGGGATTGCGGGCGCTTGACCATGGGTCAGAGAGATCGGTGATCCAGCCGATACGCTGCGGCGATGCACATGTGATATCGAAAACGTGACAATTTCCCTCTTGAGATCACATGGCGATGCGGATACAGGCCCGCAAGATCATTTGGCCTGGTCCACTGTGAGGATTTTCTGCGGCGTCAGTGGACCTGTCCAGACCCGCGCGGGACGGGTTTGATGGATCACTCCTCGCCGGAGAACTTCTCCCACGCGGACTGCCGGGACGTGCCGAGCGCGGCTCCGATCCTGGCCCAGGTGACCCCGCGGTCGCGGAGCCGCTCGACCCAGACCTTGAGGTTCGCGTCCACCTGCGTGCCGACCGCCGCGACCCTGGGCAGGAAGTCGAGAATCTCCTGGTCCGACATGGCCTCCGTCCACGGCACCTCGGGAAGCTTGGTCTGTTCGGCGATCGTGCCCAATATCTCCGAGCAGAGCCGGACGCATTCATTGCAGATGTAGACGCCGGCGCCGGCGATCAGCCTGTCGACCTCGCTCTTGGATTTGGTGCAGAACGAGCAGCGAAGGTCCTGCTCAGCCAGGGTGGGGGCGGGCATGCGGACTCCTTGTGCGATCGATGTTGTGCTGGCCCCACCATACTGCCTTGTCAGGGTTGCCCTGACAAGACATCCGGGCATGCAAAAACGCCGTCTCCCCGCGGGGAGACGGCGTTTCCGGTGTGGCTACTTGGCTGCCTGGAGGGCGGCCACGCGCTTGGCGATGGCCGACTTGCGGTTGGCGGCCTGGTTCTTGTGGATGACGCCCTTGCTGGCCGCCTTGTCCAGCTGACGGCTGGCGGCGCGCAGAGCGATCAGGGTCGCCTCGGTGTCGCCCTGGTCGGCGGTCTCGCGGAACTTGCGGACCGCGGTCTTGAGGGAGGACTTGACTGCCTTGTTCCGCAGCCGGGCCTTCTCGTTCTGCTTGTTGCGCTTGATCTGGGACTTGATGTTCGCCACGAAGGAAGCCTCGATGTGAAGTCTAGGTCGGATGGTCGCGCACGGCTCGTTGAGAGGGCGCGCCACACGCAGTTGGACAGGATACCAACAGCCCTGGCGGGCACTCAAATCAAGAGCGTGGGGCGGGGCACCTGCCCGGCCCATTCTAGCGTGAAGTCATCTCCGTTCCGGCCATACCCGCGGATCGCACCCAGGCTTGTTCGTATTCGCGCCAGTCCTCGTCGGTGGCGGCGAAGTCGACATACAGGGCGAGGCCGGTGTTGGGGCGGGGGCCGTGGTCGGTGAGCGCCAGGCGGGTGCCCTCGGCGGCCATCCGCACGCTCTCGGCGTAGTCGCTGAGGCCGACCATGTGGTCGTGGTAGGCGGGCGCGCCGATCAGCAGGTCGGTGGTGTCGGGGATGACCTCCAGGGCCATCGCGGCCTGGCGGGCGACATATCCGCCGTACAGGGATTGCAGGGGTGTCCAGGAGTCGTACGTCATGATGGCGACCTGGTCGGTGAGTTCGGCCATCTGGCGGAAGTAGCCGGGGGACCAGTACTTGGGGTGGCCGCCGATCGTGCGGAAGAGGAATTTGGCGCCGGTGACCGGTTCGATCTGCTGGGTGGCGACCGAGAGCACGCGGGCGCCGATCGCCTGGCGGGTTTCGCGCATCAGGGCCAGGTAGTCGGGGTCGCCGTCGGGGACCGGTTCGAAGTCGTAGTGGATGCCGTCGAAACCGAGGTCCACCAGGGCTTTCGCGCCGGCGACCACGCGGGCCCTGGTGGCCGGGTCGGCCAGGTCGAGGTGGCCTTCGTCGTCCGGGTTGACGGTCTGGCCGAGCCAGGCGGAGAGCCGTACCCCGGGCAGGCGGGCTTTCCACCAGGTGAGGAGGTTGGCCGCGTTCGGGTATTTCGCGGTGGGCAACGTGCCGTCCGCGTCGAGGGGGCCGCTGTGTACGTACACGTCCTTCATGGCGCCGAGCCGGGCGGCCAGGGTGTTGACGTCGGCGGCCGTGCGGCGGCCGTCCACCCAGGCGTGGCCGAGCCAGAGCGCGTCGTTTCCAGTGGACTTGGCCCATGGTGCCGGAGTTCCCGCGTAGTCCAGGCGCAGGACCGTGGCGATGATCAGCGCGAGCAGCACGGGCACCGCCGCGATGATCGCGAGCCACTTCAGGACGCGCCGGGTGGTCAAGGAAGGCATCCGGACATGCCACCATGGAGGGTGGCTGCTATGCCAGCCGCCGATCACCTCAGACCCTGTTGAAACGGACTTCGGTGCGCACTCAGACTGGCCAGACCGACCCTTCGCTGATCCGCAACTTCTGCATCATCGCGCATATCGACCACGGCAAGTCAACCCTGGCCGATCGCATGCTGCAGATCACCGGCGTGGTCGACGACCGGTCCATGCGCGCGCAGTACCTGGACCGGATGGACATCGAGCGTGAGCGCGGCATCACGATCAAGTCGCAGGCCGTGCGGCTGCCCTGGAACGGGCACGTGCTCAACATGATCGACACGCCGGGGCACGTGGACTTCTCCTATGAGGTGTCCCGGTCGCTGCAGGCGTGCGAGGGCGCGATCCTGCTGGTCGACGCGGCGCAGGGGATCGAGGCGCAGACGCTGGCCAACCTCTACATGGCCATGAACGTCAACCTGCACATCATCCCGGTGCTGAACAAGATCGACCTGCCCGCGGCGCAGCCGGACAAATACGCCGAGGAGATCGCGCACCTGATCGGCTGCGAGCCGTCGGACGTGCTGCGCGTCTCCGGCAAGACCGGAATCGGCGTGCGCGAGCTGCTCGACCACGTGGTGGACACCGTGCCGCCGCCGGTCGGCGACGCGGACGCGCCGGCCCGGGCGCTGATCTTCGACTCGGTGTACGACACCTACCGCGGCGTGGTCACCTACGTCCGGGTGATCGACGGCCACCTCGGCAAGCGCGAGCGCATCCTGATGATGTCCACGCTGGCCCAGCACGAGACGCTGGAGATCGGCGTCATCTCGCCCGAGCCGAAGATCTCCGACCTCGGGCTCGGCGTCGGCGAGGTGGGCTACCTGATCACCGGCGTGAAGGACGTCCGGCAGTCCCGGGTGGGCGACACGGTCACCGCCGCCGCCAAGCCCGCCGACGCGGCGCTGAGCGGTTACGACCACCCCAAGCCGATGGTGTACTCCGGGCTCTACCCGATCGACGGGGACGACTTCCCCGAACTCCGCGAGGCGCTCGACAAGCTCAGGCTGAACGACGCGGCGCTGGTCTACGAGCCGGAGAGCTCGGCCGCGCTCGGGTTCGGCTTCCGCTGCGGCTTCCTCGGGCTGCTGCACATGGAGATCGTGCGGGAGCGGCTGGAGCGCGAGTTCAACCTGGCGCTGATCTCGACCGCGCCGAACGTGATCTACCGGGTGGTGCTGGAGGACGGCCGCGAGATCATCGTGACCAACCCGTCCGAATTCCCCGAAGGCAAGATCGCGGAGATCCACGAGCCGGTGGTCAAGGCCACCCTGCTGGCCCCCTCCGAGTACATCGGCGCGATCATGGAGCTCTGCCAGGGGCGGCGCGGGGCGCTGCAGGGCATGGACTACCTGTCCGAGGACCGGGTCGAGATCCGCTACACGCTGCCGCTCGGCGAGATCATCTTCGACTTCTTCGACCAGCTCAAGTCCAAGACGCGGGGGTACGCGTCGCTCGACTACGAGCCCCTGGAGGAGCAGGACGCGGACCTGGTCAAGGTGGACATCCTTCTGCAGGGCGAGGCGGTGGACGCGTTCAGCGCGATCGTGCACCGGGACAAGGCCTACGCCTACGGCGTCGAGATGGCCAAGAAGCTGAAGGACCTGATCCCGCGGCAGCAGTTCGAGGTGCCGATCCAGGCCGCCATCGGCGCGCGGGTGATCGCGCGCGAGAACATCCGGGCGATCCGCAAGGACGTGCTCGCCAAGTGCTACGGCGGTGACATCAGCCGTAAGCGCAAGCTGCTGGAGAAGCAGAAGGAGGGCAAGAAGCGGATGAAGATGGTGGGACGGGTGGAAGTCCCGCAGGAAGCCTTCGTCGCCGCGCTGTCCACCGGTGAGTCGGCGGAGAAGCCGAAGAAGTAGCCGTTTATCGGGCGTAGCGCCGGACGGTGAGGGCCGCGCCGCAGAGCAGCAGGCCCTGCGCGGTGCGTACGTCGATGCCGGTGAGGTCGCGGACCCTGGTCAGCCGGTTGTCGATGGTGTTGGCGTGCACGCCCAGGTCGGCGGCCGTGCGGCGGCGGTCGAAGTCGCAGGCCAGGTAGCGGGTGAGGGTCTCCAGGAGCTGGTCGTCGAGGGGGGCCAGCAGGGCGGTCAGCTCGTCGGCGCTGTCGCCCGGGGTGCTCAGGTGGTAGTCGAGGAGCAGGTCGCGGAGGCCGTACACGCCGGTGGGGAGGGTGTCGGACTCGGCGATCGCGGCGACCCGGGCGGACTGGGTGGCGGCGGGCTGGATCCGGTCGAGGGTGGAGGCAGTTGCTACGCCCAGCCGTACGGGGGAGGCGAGGGACGCTTCCAGGCGTGTGGCCAGGTGGGCGAGGGCGCGGTCGGCGGCCGGCAGGACCGGGATCAGGGCGTGGCCGCCGTCTCCGTCCAGCAGGGTCAGCACGGGGTGGCCCGCGAGGGCGTCGAACTCGCGCTGGACGTTGCGCATCGTGCGCCGGGCCAGGATGGCTTGGCCGGTGACGACGGCCCGGGTGCCTTCCGCGGGTGTTTTGTCGGCTGATATGCGGATGGCGATGACATGGTAGGGCGGCTTCAGTTCGACGCCGTGGCGGGCGGCCTCCTCGTACTGGCCGGATAACAGGGCGCGGGCGACCGTACGAAGGGTCTCCCGGCGTTCGGTCGTGCGCGCGGACTGCTCGGCCAGGTACGCCTCGGTGATCGTGGCCGTCAGGGTCTCCAGCGTGGTCAGCTGCAGGGTGACCAGGTAGCGCAGCGCCTCTTCCTCGCCGGGTCTGGTCGCGGCGCAGAGGGCCTCCCAGATCACCCGGTAGCCGATGTAGTAGGCCGTCAGCAGGTCTCTGAGTTGTACGCCTTCGTCCACCCGCTGGGCGGTCCTGTCCCGGAATAGCTGCATGTCAGTGCCGGTAAGCTGATGTCCTTGGGCCAGGGCGAGGAACAGCCTGATGCCGTGCCGCGCGGTGGCGGCGATCTCCACGTCGCGCATGTCGGCGGGCAGGTCGCGGAGCGCGGCGTGCTGGTCGGCCACGATCCGGCGGGCGATCTGGTTCGCCTGGGGAAGGCAGCGCGCGGCGATCAGGGCCGCGGTCGCGCGGATCTCGTCCACTCCTCATTGTGACATGTCACAACATCGGGATGAGCTGGCTGGGATGAGCGCAGATTGCCTGGCCAGCCGGGCAGGAGAAGAGTTGATCCCGCATTCTGGGACCGGCTCGTGATCTCCAGAGGGGGCACGATCTTCCATGTCTGAAACGGTGTTCGCTTACGCGGAACGCGCCTGGCAGGGCGACTTGGACGGAGGCTCGTTCGGCGGCTCCCACGGCGGGGAAGTCTGGGATGTCGCGAATGGGGTCGGCTGGTACCCCGCGTTCGGGAACTCGATCACCTTCGAGGCCGGCGACGACCTCGTCATGTTCGACACCGGCTCGCCGGACGGGGCCGCGGAGCTGTTCCGGGCGGTACGCGCCTGGACGCCCAACCCGCTGAGCACCGCGTTCTACTCGCACGGCCACATCGACCACGTCTTCGGGATGGAACCGTTCGACGACGAGGCCGCCGCACTGGGACGGCCACGCCCGATCGTGGTCGCGCACGAGGCGGTGGCCGAGCGATTCGCGCGGTACGCGCTGACCCGTGGCTACAACGGGGTGATCAATCGACGGCAGTTCCAGGCTCCTTCGCTGGAGTGGCCGAAGATCTACCGGCTGCCGGACGTCACCTACCACGAGACGATGACGATCACCCGGGGGGATCTGGCGTTCCGGCTCTTCCACGTGAAGGGCGAGACCGACGACGCGACGATCGCCTACATTCCGCAGCGCAAGGTGCTCTGCATGGGGGACATGTTCCTCTGGGTCACCCCGAACTGCGGCAATCCCCAGAAGGTCCAGCGTTATCCGGCCGAATGGGCGTACGCGCTGCGCCGGATCGCCGGGATCGGCGCCGAGATCATGCTGCCCAGCCACGGCGCGCCCGTCTTCGGCGCCGACCGCATCACCACGGCCCTGCTGGAAACGGCCGAATGGCTGGAAAGCCTGGTCGAACAGACCCTGCAACTACTCAACGAGGGCGCCCGCCTCGACGAGATCATCCACGCCGTGCGGCCCCCCGCCCACCTGGCCGACCGCCCCTACCTCCAGGCCCGCTACGACGAGCCAGAATTCGTGGTCCGCAACCTCTGGCGTCAGTACGGCGGCTGGTACGACGGCAACCCCGCCAACCTCAAACCCGCCCCCGACCTGGTGGTCGCCGAAGCCATCGCCGAACTGGCCGGCGGCCCGCAAACCCTCGCCGACGCCGCCCTCCGCGCCCTGGCCGACGGCGACCTACGCCTGGCCAGCCACCTGGCCGAAATGGCCGCCCTCGCGGACCCCTCCGACGAGGGAATCCACCGCGTCCGCGCCGACGTGTACGGCGCCCGCGCGAAGGCCGAACGCTCCCTGATGGCCCAGGGCGTCTTCACCTGGGCAGCGGCCGAATCCCAGTCCATCATCGACGGCCGAGACCCGGAGACCCGCTCCCCCTTCCGGCGATAGCCGAAGCCGGTCGCCGGAAACTGTCGGTGGGCTCTCGTATCGTGGATTCTCGAACGTGCGTACGATACTGGGGAGGCTGGAGTGATTCCGGATGCGGTGACGGCGGAGCGGTTCATGCGGGCCGCGATGCTGGGTGTGGCGATGGCGGTGGAGGCGCAGCGGATCCTTCGGGTGCACATGAGTGAGCATCCCGGAGGCGAGGCGGCGGTGGACATTCCGTTCCCCGACTCGACGGTGATGGCGGCCGTGCTCGACGCGGCGGCGACGTGCTTCCCGGAGGCGGCCGGGTCACCGGAATCGGCGAGACAGGCGGTGTTACGTCCCTTATTGGAACTTGCGGCTCTCGCGGACGGGCCCTGACCTGGCGTCGAGGGGAGCGGGGTAGCGTCGTCATATGCGCATACTCTCCGTGAACGTGGGCCTGCCGGTGGACGCCGAGTGGGCGGGCAATCTCAAGCGGACGGCCATCGACAAACGTCCGGTTGAGGGGCGGGTCCCCGTGCTGGTCAACGGACTCGGCGGGGATCAGCGGGCCGACATGGTCGCGCACGGGTCTCCCGATCAGGCCGTCTATGCGTACGCGCGGGAGGATTATGACTGGTGGGAGCCACAGCTGGGCCGAGAACTGCGGAACGGGCGGTTCGGCGAGAACCTGACCACGTCGGGGGTCGACCTCAGCCGGACCCTGCTCGGCGAGAAATGGCGCGTCGGCACGGCCATCCTTGAGGTGACCGCTCCCCGGATCCCCTGCGTGGTCTTCCGCAACTGGCTCGACGAGCAGGGCTGGATCAAGCGCTTCACCGCAGCCGCCCGCCCCGGCACGTATTTCCGCGTCATCGAACTGGGCGAACTGGGGGTGGGCGACGAGATCGAGATCCTCTCCCGCCCCGACAACAGCGTCACGATCGCCGAAGCCTTCCACGCCTACCACGGCGACCGCGACCTGATGCGCAGAATCCTGTCCTACCCCGGCCACCGCTGGGCCTGGGACCGCGTGGCTGAACGCGTCATCAAGGGCGAAACCCACCGCTAGCGCTGGCGGGCGGCAGGGCTGGACTGATGCCTGGTCCAGCCGGTGGGGAGGACGTAGTGCCAGCCTTCCCGCCATCCGAAAGGCGCGTCGACCAGGTCCTCGATCAAGGCCCCGGTCAGCAGGCAGTCAAACGCCCATTTGTTGGCCGAGTGAGCCCGCCAGCCCGCCAGTTAATTCAGTGGAGGTGGGAGCGGCGCTTGGCTAGAGTCCTCCCTCTTTGCTCGAAACCGCGAAGGGGAAATTTCTCATGAACGACGACGCCCCCAACATGTGGCTCCAAGCCGACATCGTCACCCCGATGGCCATCCGCGTAGCCGCCACACTCCGAATCGCCGACCACATCACCCAGGGCCTCACCACCGCCCCCGCCCTCGCCAAAGCCACCGGCACCCACCCAGACGCCCTGGCCCGCCTCCTCAACCATCTCGTCACCGCCCGCGTCCTTGCCCGCTCCCCGGACCCCCGCCCGGAGGACACCGCCTCTGAGGTGCTTCGCTCTGGGAGCACCGTTTCTGGAGGCACCGGCTCTGTGGGCCCTCGCGAACGGGACAACCGCGATCAGGACCACTACTACCTGACCCTCGGTGGCGAGACCCTTCGTGACGACCACCCCGACGGGCTGCGCACGATGCTGGACACCACCGGCATGATCGGTCGCGCCGACCTCGCCTTCATCCACCTGGAACACAGCATCCGTACCGGAGAGCCGTCCTTCCCCCAGCTCTACGGCCGCTCCTTCTGGGACGACGCCCGCGCGGACCCCACCCGCTGCGCCGAGTACGACACTCAGATGGGTGTGGACGTAGCCGGCGACGCCCCAAACATCGAGGCAGGATTCGACTGGGGCTCGCTCACCCACATCATGGACGTCGGCGGCGGCAACGGCACCCTCCTGACCGCCATCCTCAACGCCCACCCCCACCTCCGCGGCACCGTCTTCGACCAGCCCGACACCGTGGCACACGCCCAGAAAACCCTCACCGCGGCCGGCCTGACCCACCGCGCCGACACCATCGGCGGCAGCTTCTTCGACCCCCTCCCCAAGGGCCCCGACGCCTACCTCCTCTCCGCGATCATCCACGACTGGGACGACCCCTCCGCCACCGCCATCCTCCGCCGCTGCGCCGAAGCCGCCACCCCCCACGCCTCCGTCTTCATCATCGAAAAGATCGGCCCCGACGGCGCCTCCCTCCGCACCGGCATGGACCTCCGCGTCCTCATCTACATGGCCGGCAAAGAACGCACCACCACCCAACTCGCCACCCTCGCCACCACCGCCGGCCTCCACCTAACCGAAACCCACCCCGCAGGCGACCTCTCAATCCTCCGCTTCACCACCACCCAGCCGTAGCCAGCGACAACGAGAGCGGGCATTTCGAGAAGCTGCTGCCTCGGTCCGTCGCACAGGCCGGAGCTCGCTTGACGGCGGGTTGGCTGGTAGACGCGAAGAAACGCCAGCGCCTCCCCGCGTTCATCAACGGGGCGTACCAGCCGAGGTAGGGGTGAATCTTGGTGCGGGCATGCGGCCCAGGTAGACGCGCATCGCGGTGCGCACGCTGTTTAAGCGGGGGCAGCAGCGGTGCGGTGCGGGTATCTTCTCCGCCATTTTTACAGTAACCGAGTGGGCTCTGGAATACATCGGTCTGTGGGTGGATGTTGTGTGACCTGCTTGTTCCTTAATCTGTGGGACCGACCTGGGGTCAGCGTGATGGGGAGAGCAATGCGCAATCTGGAGAACAAAGTCGCCGTCGTCACTGGGGCGGCGAGTGGGATCGGGCGTGGACTGGCCGGGGTATTCGCTGACGCGGGTATGCGTGTGGTGCTGAGTGATGTGGAGGAGGCGGCGCTTCATGCCACGGCGGGGGAGCTGCGGGGCAAGGGGGCGGACGTGTACGCCGTACCGACCGATGTTTCTAGGGCGGAAGATGTCGCCTCGCTCGCTGAGGCGACGATCAAGAGGTATGGCGCCGTGCATGTGCTGTGCAACAACGCGGGGGTTCATACGGGGAGTAGTCCGAGTTGGGAGAGCACGCTCGATGACTGGGCCTGGATCGTCGGGGTGAACCTGATGGGGGTCGCGCACGGGATCCGTAGCTTCCTGCCGATCATGATTGGGCAGGATGAGGAAGCGCACATCGTGAATACGGCGTCTGTCGCCGGTCTGATGACGGGGGGTTCGCTTTACGGTGCGACGAAGTCGGCCGTGGTGGCGTTGTCGGAGACGGTACATATGGAGCTCGTGGATGGGGGGTTCAAGCCGCGGATCTCCGTGCTGTGTCCTGGGCTGGTCGACACGAACATCTTTGTTTCCGGGCGGAACCGGCCGGCCCGGTTCGCTGACGCGGGGCCGGTTCCGAGTGGCTGGTCCACGGATGCCGCCCGGCAGGCGTTCAAGCTGGGCCGGAGCCCGGGGGCCGTCGGCGATCAGGTGCTGGAGGCGATTCGGGAGGAGCGTTTCTACATCCTGACGCACTCTGAATTCGCGGAGCACATCGAGCACCGGACGACGCAGATTCTGAATGGCGACAACCCGACGTCGTTGCTTCCGTCGGCCAGGTGATCAGCATGGCTGAGGGCCGGACGCGACCACGTCCGGCCCTCAGCGGTCAGGCGGTTAGCGGAGGACGGTGTAGAGGGCCTTCGTCAGGGAGGCCTTGTTGTCGTCCTGGTCGATGGACCACATCATGGAGCCGCCGAGGCCCTTGAGGCGGATGTAGGCCGCCTTCTCCAGGAGTACGGCGGGGTCGTCGTAGGACCAGAACTCGTTGCCGTCGTAGAGCCACAGCGTGCCGGTGAGCAGGTCGCGGTGGCGCTTGCCGGGCTTGCTGACCAGGTCCTTGTAGTCCTCGGTGCCCGCTGCCCACTTGCCGGGGGCGGGGCCGGTGGCGGGCTTCCAGAGGCCGTTGCCGCCGGCGGTGACGCCGGTCCAGCCCTGGCCGTACGCGGGGATGCCTACCACGATCTTGCGCTTGGGGGCGCCGCGGGAGAGGTAGTCGCGGACGGTCTGGTCGACGCTGTACTTGACCGGGTTAGGGTCCTTCCGGTCGGTGAACAGGTTGCCGTTGTGGCCGGTCTGGAGTTCCCAGGAGCCGTGCAGGTCGTAGCCCTGGATGGTGGCGAAGTCGAGGTAGCTGAACACCTTCTTGACCTCGAAACCGGAGTCGATCTTCGCGGCGGCGGCCGGGAGGAACGCGGTCAGCTCGTCCTTGCGGTCGTAGGCGTTCATCTGGCGGCGGAGTTCGGCCAGGAACAGGGTGAAGTTCTGCTTGTCCTCGGGGCGGATCACGTTGCCGACGTTGCCGTCGGAGCCCGGCCACTCCCAGTCCAGGTCGATGCCGTCGAATACGCCGGCGCCCGCGCCGGGGGCCGAGCCGGGCAGGTTGCCCTTGAGCCACAGGTCGATGCAGGAGGCGGCCAGCTTCGACCGGCCGGCGGGGGTGAGCACGGCGTCGGAGAAGTAGGCGGAACCGGTCCAGCCGCCCAGCGAGATCAGGACCTTGAGCTTGGGATGCTTGGCCTTCAGCTTCTTGAGCTGGTTCATGTTGCCCTGCAGCACCCCGGTGCCGTCGTCGGCGACGCCGTCGACGCTCTGCTCGGCGGGCACGCCGCGCTGCCAGTCGGCCCACGGGTCGGCCGAGTAGCAGTCGCCCTGCTGGTTGACGAACCCGAACGCGTAGTTGATGTGGGTGAGCTTCGCGGCGGCGCCGCTGGTGTCCACGTCCTTGACGTGGAAGTTGCGACCGTAGATGCCCCACTGGATGAAGTAGGCCACTCGTTTGAACTGGTCATCGTGCGTCTGTGTCTGCGCTTGTGCCGGGGGTGCGAGCGACACCCCGAGAAGACCGGCGACGGCGGCGGCGAGCAGTGGGCGAAGAAGTCTCGTCACAGGTGTCTCCGCTGGTGAAAGGAGAAACTTATAGGAAAGTTTCCTTTAAGTTTCTGGGATCATAGATTCCCCCGCTCCGCGCGTCAATGACTCACGGATCGAGCAGGGAGCCGGGAGCGGCAGACTAGGGGGATGCCTTCCGTGTTGCCCGATGGAGATCCCGTGCCCGAGTCCGGCGAACTGCCGCCCAGCGCGGTCGCCGCCGTCGGCGCGCGGCCCTTCGGGTTCTACGTGCATGTGCCGTTCTGCGTCACCCGCTGTGGATACTGCGACTTCAACACCTATACGGCGACGGAGCTGGGTCCGGGGGCCTCGCGCCAGGACTACGCGGACACCGCCATCGACGAGGTACGGCTGGCGCGCCGGGTGCTGGGATCCGGCGCGTTGCCGGTGGAGACCGTCTTCGTCGGGGGCGGTACGCCGACGCTGCTGGACGCCGGGGACCTTGTCCGGATTCTTCGGGCTATCGACGACGAGTTCGGGCTCGCGCCCGGCGCGGAGGTCAGCACCGAGGCGAACCCGGAATCGGTGGATCCGGCGGCGCTCGCGACGCTGCGGGCGGGCGGGTTCACCCGGATCAGCTTCGGCATGCAGAGCGCCCGCGAGCACGTGCTGAAGATCCTCGATCGGCGGCACACGCCCGGCCGGGCCGTCGAGGCGGTCCGGGAGGCGCGCGAGGCCGGGTTCGAGCACGTCAACCTGGATCTGATCTACAGCACGCCGGGCGAGAGCGACGACGACTGGCGGGCCTCCCTGGACGCCGCGATCGACGCACAGCCCGACCATGTCTCCGCGTATTCGCTGATCGTCGAGGACGGCACGAAGCTGGCCGCGCGCATCAAACGCGGCGAACTGCCCATGCCCGACGACGACGTGGCCGCCGACCGCTACTTGATCGCCGACGAGATGCTGGCCAAGGCCGGGTACGGCTGGTACGAGGTGTCCAACTGGGCGACCTCAGAAGCCGGGCGATGCCGGCACAACCTGCTCTACTGGACCGGCGGCGACTGGTGGGGGATCGGCCCGGGCGCGCACAGCCACGTCGGCGGCACCCGCTGGTGGAACGTCAAACACCCGGCCGCGTACGCCTCCCGCCTGGCCGATCGGAAGTCCCCGGCCCACGCCCGCGAGATCCTCACCGATGCCGACCGCGCGATCGAACGCGTCATGCTGGAACTCCGCCTGATCTCCGGCTTCCCCCTGGACGACTTCGCCCCCGGAGTCCGCCCGGCGGTGGCCCGCGCCCTGGCCGACGGCCTGCTGGACGTCGACGCCTTCAAGACCGGCCACGCCGTGCTCACCCGCAACGGCCGCCTGCTGGCGGACGCGCTCATCCGCGACCTGACCTGATCCTCACGGCGCTCCGGTGACGAAGTCGATCAGCTCTTCGACGCGGGCCAGCAGCTCAGGCTCCAGATCCGCATATGTCGACACCCGCCCGAGAATGTGCCGCCAGGCTTCGGCCGGCTCGCGCCGCCACCCGAGCGCGCTGATCACGCCTTCCTTCCACGGGACGCCCCGCGGCACGGACGGCCAGGCGGGGATGCCGACCACCGACGGCTTGACCGCCTGCCAGATGTCCACATACGGGTGCCCGACCACCAGCACCTCGTCCCCCGAGATCTGCGCGGCGATGCGGCTCTCCTTCGACCCGGGCACCAGATGGTCGACCAGCACCCCGAGCCGCCGCCCGGGTTCGGGACCGAACTCCGCGACGATGGACGGCAGGTGGTCGACACCTTCCAGGTATTCGACCACGACCCCCTCCACCCGCAGGTCGTGCCCCCAGATCTTCTCCACCAGCGAGGCGTCGTGCACGCCCTCGACGTAGATCCGGCTCTCCCGCGCCACCCGCGCCCGTAGC
The DNA here is from genome assembly GCF_009687845.1 of Acrocarpospora corrugata. Classification (GTDB taxonomy): domain Bacteria; phylum Actinomycetota; class Actinomycetes; order Streptosporangiales; family Streptosporangiaceae; genus Acrocarpospora; species Acrocarpospora corrugata. The sequence goes on along the minus strand of NZ_BLAD01000053.1, from coordinate 115,916 downwards.
CCGTCCACGGCGATCGACCCCGACGCGCTCCGCCGTGCCGCAGCTGAGCCCGGCGAGCCCCCCGGAGCGGGCCGGACCAGCGTCACAGGTTTGCCGTCGAGCAGGAACGCGGCCGGGGCCAGCGGGAACAACCGCCGCCGCCCGTGCCGGTCCTCCAGCGTGACCGCCTCCTTGTCGCAGGCGACCACGGCCCCGCAGAACCCCCCGTCCGCGTCCTCGACCACCAGATCGAGATCGGCGGGGATCTGCGGGATCTTGCCGCGCAGCGGCCTTCGCCAGTCTTCGGAGAGCACGTCCCGCTCGTACATGCCGACGAAACTAGTACATCAGCTGGCGCTTGCGGGCTCCGCTCCGCTTGACCAGCACCACGATGGTGGTGACCACCGCGATCAGGAAGCCGATGACCGGCAGCGCCAGCAGCGCGATCACCCCGCCGACGATCTTGTCAGCGCCGGCCGCCAGTTCCCTGCCGACGCCGAACTTGACGCCTTCGCCGTCGCAGCTGACCTGGTACTGTCCAGCGGCCGGGACGCCCACCGCGAACAGCATCTCCCACTGGTCGGAGCCAAGGGTCAACGACTGCGAGACGGTGGGCTGGGTCAGCGTCACCTTCTGGTCCGGGTTGGCGCCCTGGACCTGGCATTCCACGTTGGTCGCCTGGTCGGCGGAGGCCCAGATGGCCGGCTTCGCGACCGGGTCGAGCTGGACCTTGACGGTCTCCGCGCTCGCGAACGTCGTCGTCGGGGCGGCGTCGTTGATCGAGGAGAAGATGCCGCCGGCGAATCCGAGGACACCCACGACCAGCAGGACCAGGAAAAGCACCCAAGACAGGACGATCCACAGCACTCGCGGGCGGATCGGCGGCCGGGGGGCGGCGTAGGGGGGAGGCGGCGGCGCATACTGGCCGTAATTTTGACTGTAAGGAGAACTCATAACCAAAAGTGTGGTGGTTCCCACTTGTGGGACGTTTGCAGTCGACTTGGTCTTTCTGCCCGGCTGGTGTTATCGCACCCTGTGGGCGCTAGCCGTACACTTGGCACTCGGGAACACCGAGTGCCAGGGGAGGTGAGCACGTGGTTGACGACCGGAAGTTGGCGGTGCTGCGCGCCATCGTCGAGGACTATGTGTCCACCAACGAGCCGGTGGGCTCCAAGGCGCTGGCCGACCGGCACAACCTGGGCGTCTCACCGGCCACGATCCGCAACGACATGGCCGCGCTGGAAGAGCAGGGTTACATCCACCAGCCGCACACGAGCGCGGGCCGGGTGCCCACCGACAAGGGCTACCGGCTGTTCGTGGACCGGCTGTCCCAGGTCAAACCGCTGACCGGGGCGGAGCGCAGGGCGATCGAGACCTTCCTGGCCGGGGTGGTCGACCTGGACGAGATCGTGACCCGCACGGTGCGGCTGCTCGCGCAGCTGACCCGGCAGGTCGCGGTGGTGCAGTATCCGTCGCTGACCAGATCCTCGGTCCGGCATGTGGAGATCGTTCCGCTGGGCGAGCGCCGGGTGATGCTGGTGCTGATCACCAACACCGGCCGGGTCGAGCAGCGGGTGGTCGACCTGCCCGACGCGATCGGCGACGACCGGGTGGCCCACCTGCGGGCGGTGCTGAACGCCTCGCTGGACGGCTGCGGCCTGTCCAGCGTCCCGGACAGGGTGGCCGACCTGCCAGAACGGCTGGCCGCGGAGGATCGCCCGGTGGCGGTCACGCTGCTGTCGGTGATCCTGGAGACGCTGGTCGAACGGCACGAAGAGAAGATCGTCTTCGCCGGGGCGGCCAACCTCGCGGCGGCCGACTTCAGTGTGGGCCTCCGCGACGTGCTGGAGGCATTGGAGGAACAGGTCGTGCTGATGCGCCTGCTGGGCGAGACCGGCGACCTGTCCGAGCTGACCGTCCGGATCGGCTCGGAGAATCCCTACACCGGTCTGCGCGGCACTTCGTTCGTCGCCGCGGGATACGGTGCGGGCGACAAGGAACTGGCCCGGCTCGGAGTGCTGGGCCCGACGCGAATGGACTATCCGGTGACGATGGGTGCGGTGCGCGCCGTGGCGCGTTATGTCGGCCAGATCCTGGCGGGGTCATAAGTGGCCAAGGACTATTACGCGACCCTCGGGGTGCGCCGGGACGCCAGCCAGGACGAGATCAAGAAAGCCTACCGGCGGCTCGCGCGCGAGCTCCATCCTGACGTCAACCCCGATCCGCAGACCCAGGAGCGGTTCAAGGAGATCACGCAGGCCTACGAGGTCCTGTCGGATCCGCAGAAGCGCCAGATGCACGACCTGGGCGGCGACCCGTTCGGCGGCGGCGGAGCGGGGGCCGCCGGCTTCGGCCAGGGCTTCCCGTTCAGCGACATCATGGACGCCTTCTTCGGCACGGCTTCCGCCTCCCGTGGCCCGCGATCCCGCGCCCGGCGCGGGCGCAACGCCACGATCCGGGTCGAGCTGGACCTGGCCGAGTCGGGCTTCGGCACGACCCGCGAGCTGGTGGTCGACACCGCCGTCCTGTGCGAGGTCTGCCAGGGCTCCGGCGCCGCCGCCGGAACGCATCCTGACACCTGCGACATGTGCCACGGCCGGGGTGAGGTGTCCCAGGTCACCCGCTCGTTCCTGGGCCAGGTCATGACCTCGCGCCCGTGCCCGCAGTGCGGTGGGTACGGCAGCGTGATCCGGCATCCCTGCCAGGAGTGCTCGGGCGACGGCCGGGTTCGCACCCGCCGTACCATCAAGGTCAGGATTCCGGCCGGGGTGGAGGACGGGACCCACATCCAGCTGGCCGGCGAGGGCGAGATCGGGCCGGGCGGCGGCCCGCCCGGAGACCTGTTCCTGGAGATCGTCGAGCGGCCGCACGCAATATTCGAACGGCGCGGAGACGACCTGCACTGCACCGTGCAGATCCCGATGACGGCGGCCGCGCTGGGCACCTCGCTCAGCATGGAGACGCTGGACGGCACCGAGGAGATCGACGTCCGCCCGGGCACCCAGTCCGGCCAGGTCATCCCGCTGTACGGCCGGGGCGTGCAGCGCCTCAACGAGACCGGCCGGGGCGACCTGCTGATCCACGTCAACGTCGAGACCCCGCTCAAGCTCGACGCCCAGCAGGAGGAACTGCTCAGGGAGCTGTCCAGGCTCCGTAACGAGGAGCGTCCGCCCGGCAAGTTCACCCCCGGCCAGCAGGGTTTCTTCTCCCGCCTCAAGGACGCCTTCAACGGTCGTTGACTGCAAGCTCAGAGCGAAGGCTGGGCCCGGCACGCCGGCCCAGCCTTAGGGTGATTGTCATGACCGTGCCCGTGTTCCTGCATGACCTGGGTACCAGCCCGCGCCTCCTGCTCGACGGCCCGGAGGGCCGGCACGCCGCGTCGGTCCGGCGGCTGCGCGCGGGCGAACGCGTCGATCTCACCGACGGCGCGGGCGCGGTGGCCGAATGCGTGGTCATTGAGGCGCTCAAGGACGCCCTGGAGCTGGACGTGCTCCGCCGCTACGATGTGCCCGCGCCGGAACCCCGGCTGGTCGTCGTCCAGGGTCTCCCCAAGGGGGACCGTGGCGAGCTGGCCGTGGAGACGATGACCGAGGCGGGCGTGGACGTGATCGTCCCCTGGGCGGCCGGCCGCTGTGTCACCCAGTGGAAGGGCGATCGGGGCGAGAAATCCCTGTCCCGCTGGCGTTCGACCGCCCGCGAGGCCGCCAAACAGGCCCGCCGCTACCATCTCCCGGAGATCTCCGGCCAGGCGACCACCAACCAGGTCGCCGCGCTGCTGGCGGAGGCGGCGCTCGCCGTCGTGCTGCACGAGGAGGCCACCGAGCCGCTGAGCCGCCTGGACCTGCCCGAAAAGGGCGATATCGTCCTCGTGGTCGGCCCCGAAGGCGGCATCACCGACGACGAAATCACGAAATTTCGGGCAGCGGGCGCGACCCCGGCCCTGCTCGGCCCCACCGTGCTGCGCACCTCGACGGCGGGCGTCGTCGCCGCGGCCGTCCTGCTCGCACGCTCAGGACGCTGGTAACTGACCTCACCGCCGGAATCAGCCGGACCTGGGGTCACGGCCGATTCCGGGGATCGTCAGCTTGACGGGGACAGGCCTCCGGCCGACTCGGTCGGGCCGCTGCTGGCCAGCGGGCTCGGTGAGGTCGAGCAGCCGTCGCCGGAGCAGCCGGACGGGGTCGGGCTCGGCGAAGGGGGTGACGGTGTTTCCGACGGGGTCGGCTTCGGGGTGGGGGTGGGCGACGGGGACGATTCGTCCGGTGGGCAGTCCTCGCCGTCGTTGGGCTCGGGTTCGACGATGGTCGGCGTCGTCGTCGGGGAGGCGCACGGGTCGGGGGTGTCCGCCGCCGCGGTGGGGGACGGGGGCGCGGTGTGGGTGGACTCCGCGGAGACCTCGCCCGAGACGCTGGGCGACGGGGGGAGGACGACGAGGGGGGCGGTCGGCTGCGGCGGGGGCGGCTGCTGGGTGGCGCCGATCTCGGGGACCTGGCCGGACTCGTCGCCGGTGGTCAGGCCGATGCTGGTCTCCACCTGGTCGCGGAGGCCGGGGACGACCATCACGACGGTGCCCGCCACCAGGGCGGCCGCAGCCACCGAGGCGCCGATCCGCCACCAGAAGATGTTGCGCAGCCCGTTGAAGCCGCGGTTGTCGATGCGGTGCCTGATGATTTCCAGGCCTTCGGGAGACGGCACGACCGAGTCCGCCTCCGCGCGCATCGCACGGCGGAGCAGAGCGCCGTACTCGTCGGGGGGGATGGTCATGAGAACTTCTCCAGTACCTGCCGTAGTGCGGCCATGCCGCGCGCCGTGTGACTCTTCACCGCGCCCTTGCTGATGCCCATCGCGCTGGCGATGTCGGCCTCGGAGAGGTCGCCGTAGTACCGCAGCACCAGGGCCTCGCGCTGCCGGGTCGGCAGGCCGCGTAACGCCTCGATGACCGCGGTGCGTTCGAGCTCGCCGATGGCGCCGTTCTCCGCGCTCGGCGCGTCCGGCAGGCCCTTGGGGGCGTACTTCTCTACGACGGCGCGATGACGCAGCACGGAGCGCGATCGGTTGACGACCGACTGGCGCAGGTAAGCGAGTGCCTTGTCGGGGTCGCGCAGTCTGCGCCACGCGCCATGAAGGGCGACGAACGCGTCCTGGACGACTTCCTCGGCGCTGGCCACATCTCTGACCAGCAACACTGCGAGACGCACGAGTGACCGATAGTGCGCACTGTAGAGCGCCGTTACGGCCATGTCGGCATCCCACCCGACGGGCACCGCTCCCAGCGACCTTTCGGCCACGAGGGTCTCGGTGGTCACATCAGTAGGACGCTCGTCCTTGCCCGAGGGTTTACGCTCTTCCGAATCTTTAGGGGGCATGGCCCAGTTGTGTCCTCGCCCGACACGGGGGTTTAGTTGACGGTGCAGTGTCGCACATAAACCCTATCCGGGCGGATCTTTCCGCGGGACCATCACGGCATTACCGATTGGCAACGCTAGGCTTCCCGATGTGAGCGATTGCCTGTTCTGCAAGATAGTGGCCAGCGAGATTCCCGCCACGATCGTCCATGAGACCGCCACCACACTGGCCTTCCGGGACATCAATCCGCACGCTCCCGTGCACGTTCTGGTCATCCCGAAAGAGCACTACGAGGACGCGGCGGCGTTGGCCGAAGCCGGCCTGGCCGGTGACGTGCTGATCGCCGCCGCGGCGGTGGCCGCCCAGGAGGGCATCGTCGAGTCCGGATACCGTGTGATTTTCAACACCGGCCCGGACGCCGGGCGGACGGTCTTCCACGCGCATGCGCACGTGCTCGGCGGCACCGGTCTCAGCCTGCGCCTCGGCTAGCATTGGTGAGAATTAGGGAGGGGAGCAGGCCGCAACGGCCGCCCATGTCCGAGACGCGCGAAACACAGAAGACCCACGCAAAAGTGGTCATCCCCGATGAGCACGCGATGATCAGCATTCTGGGCTCGCGGGACGAGCTGCTGAGAGTCATCGAGAAGTCGTTCCGGGCCGACATCCACGTGCGGGGCAACGAGATCACCATCACCGGGCCGCCGGACGAGAGCGGCGTGGTGGTCCGGCTGTTCGAGGAGCTCGTCGAGCTGGCCAAGTCCGGCGCCGAACTCACCCCCGACTCGGTGGAGCGGAGCATCGCCATGCTCCGGAAGAGCTCCGGCAAGCCGGCCGAAGTGCTGTCGATGGACATCATCTCCTCGCGTGGCCGGACCATCCGGCCGAAGACGGTGAACCAGAAGAAGTACGTGGACATGATCGACAAGCACACGATCGTGTTCGGGATCGGGCCGGCCGGCACCGGCAAGACCTACCTGGCGATGGCCAAGGCCGTGAAGGCGCTGCAGGAGAAGAAGGTCAACCGGATCATCCTGACCCGGCCGGCCGTGGAGGCGGGGGAGCGGCTCGGCTTCCTGCCCGGCACGCTGTACGAGAAGATCGATCCGTACCTGCGGCCGCTCTACGACGCGCTGCACGACATGCTCGACCCCGACTCGATCCCGCGGCTGATGGCGGCGGGGACGATCGAGGTGGCGCCGCTGGCGTACATGCGGGGCCGGGCCCAGCCGGTTTACGCGAAGGTGCTGACGCCGGACGGGTTTCGCCCGATCGGCGACCTTCAGGCGGGGGACCTGGTCATCGGATCGAACGGCGAGCCGACCCCGGTCTTGGGGGTGTATCCGCAGGGTGTGAAGGATATCTACCGGGTCACCGCGCAGGATGGATCGTCGGCGCTCTGCTGCGGCGAGCATCTCTGGACGGTGCGAACCGCGTCGGACCGCCGTCGCGGTAAGGGCTGGCGGGTCCTCCAGACGCAGGAGATGATCGGCAATCTCCGCGCCGCGCATGCCCGCCGATACGAGCTGCCGTTGCTGACCGCCCCGGTGTGCCTGCCGGCGCGCGAGGTCCCCATGGACCCCTATGCCCTGGGCCTGCTTCTCGGGGACGGCTGTCTGACCGGCTCCACGACGCCTTCGTTCAGCACGAACGAGCCGGAACTCGCCACCGCGCTGGGCGCGTGCCTGCCAGGCGTGAGAATGCGACAGAAGTCCGGGGTGGACTACGTCCTCAACCGAATCACGGCGCCTGGCGACGTCATCACTCTGGAGAACCCGGTCACGGGCGTGTTGCGCGCCCTGGATCTGCTTGGCGGCAGGTCGGTGCCGAAGTTCGTGCCCGACGATTACCTGTGCAACTCTGCCGAGGTCCGCCTGGCCCTGCTCCAAGGGCTGCTGGACTCGGATGGCGGGCCGGTGACTCAGTCCGGGCGGACGTGCCGCATCCAGTACACGACGACCTCGATCCTGCTCCGGGACGACGTTATCGCCCTGGTCCAGTCCTTGGGCGGCGTTGCCTACAGCCGCCGCAGGGCGGCCGCGGGCCGCAAGCCCGGAAACGCCAGAGGGCGCGAGGTGCATCATCGCCGCGACGCTCACATTATCGACATTCGGCTACCCGAGGGCATCGAGCCGTTCCGGCTCGCGCGTAAACGGGAGAAGTACCGGGCCGCCGGGGGCGGCGGCCGGCCGATGCGGTTCATCGACAGCATCGAGCCCGCGGCCCCCGCCGAAGCGGTGTGCATCCAGGTGGCGGCGGCCGACTCTCTCTACGTCACGCAGGACTACCTGCTGACTCACAACACCCTCAATGACGCGTTCATCATCCTGGACGAGGCGCAGAACACCTCGCCGGAGCAGATGAAGATGTTCCTCACCCGGCTGGGGTTCAACTCCAAGATCGTGGTGACCGGTGACGTGACCCAGATCGACCTGCCCGGCGGTCAGGACAGCGGCCTGAAGGTGGTCCAGCACATCCTGGACGGCATCTCCGACATCCACTTCAGCCGCCTGACCAGCGCCGACGTGGTCCGTCACAAGCTGGTCAGCGAGATCGTGGACGCCTACGGGAAGTATGACGCGGCGGTCGCCTCCGACCCCCGCTCGACCGGCAACCGCCCGAGGGGCCGTCGATGAGCATCGAGGTCGCGAACGAGTCCGGCACCGACATCGACGAGGGCACGCTGGTCGCCCTCGCCGGGCACGTGCTGGGCAAGCTGGGCATCAACCCGCTGGCCGAGCTGTCCATCCTGGTGGTGGACGAGGCGGCGATGACCGCGCTGCACGAGCAGTGGATGGGCGAGCCGGGCCCGACCGACGTGCTGGCCTTCCCGATGGACGAGCTGCGCCCGCACCAGGCCAGGTCGGAGGAGACCGCGCCGGATCCGGCGCTCCTCGGCGACGTGGTGCTCTGCCCCGTCGTGGCCGCCAAGCAGGCCGCCGAGGCCGGGCACAGCACCCAGGCCGAGCTGGAACTGCTCTGCACCCACGGCATTCTCCATCTGCTGGGCTACGATCACGCCGAGCCCGAGGAGCACGCCGAGATGTTCGGCCTCCAGGGCGAGCTGCTCGAATCGTGGCGGGAGGTGCGCCCGAAGCCGTGACTAACGGCTGGTTGTTCTCGGCCGTCGCGCTCATCGTGACCGGCGGCCTGTTGGCGAGCGCGGAGACCGCGCTGACGCGCATCTCGCGCGTGCGCGCCGAGGAGTTCGTCAAGGAGGGCCGTCGCGGCGCGCTGCGGCTCCAGGCGATCGTGGCCGATCCGCCGCGCTACCTGAACCTGCTCCTGCTGCTGCGGCTCAGCTGCGAGCTGGCCGCCACTGTGATCGCGACCCTGCTGGTCATCGACTGGCTCGGCGACACCGGCCGCGCCTACGCGGTCGCCGCGGTCATCATGATCCTGGTCAGCTACGTGATCGTCGGCGTCTCGCCGCGCACCCTCGGCCGCCAGCACGCCGAACCGGTCGCGCTGGCCAGCGCCCCCGTCGTGTACGGCTTGACGCGCATCTTCGGCCCGCTCCCCAAGCTGCTGATCCTGCTCGGGAACGCGCTAACCCCCGGCAAGGGCTTCCGCGAGGGCCCATTCACCTCCGAGGCCGAACTGCGCGACCTGGTCGACCTGGCCGAGGAGCGCCGGGTCATCGAGCCGGACGAGCGCGAGATGATCCACTCGGTCTTCGAACTCGGCGACACGCTGGTCCGCGAGGTCATGGTGCCGCGCACCGACATGGTCTTCATCGAACGCAACAAGACCCTGTCACAGGCGCTGTCCCTGGCGCTGCGGAGCGGCTTCTCCCGGGTCCCGGTCACCGGCGAGAACGAGGACGACGTCATCGGCCTCGCCTACCTCAAGGACATCGTGCTGCGCATGCAGGACACCGGCGAGACCGACATCCGCATCGACGAGCTGATGCGCCCCGCCACCTACGTCCCCGAGAGCAAGCCGATCGACGAGCTCCTGCGCGAGATGCAGGCCCGCCAGATCCACCTGGCCATCGTCATCGACGAGTACGGCGGCACCGCCGGCCTGGTCACCATCGAGGACGTCCTGGAGGAGATCGTCGGAGAGATCGCCGACGAGTACGACCAGGAGGCCCCCAGGATCGAGTGGCTGACCGAAGGCGCGGCCCGCGTCACCGCCCGCCTCTCCGTCGACGAACTGGCCGAGATGTTCGACACCGATATAGAGGTGGAGGACGTCGACACGGTGGGCGGCCTGCTGGCCCACGCCCTCGGCCGGGTGCCCATCGCGGGCTCGGAGGCTTGCGTGGACGGCCTCCGGCTCACCGCCGAGAACCTGGCGGGGCGCCGGAACCGGATCAGCACGGTGGTCGTCCGGCGCGTGGACGACGACGAGTCGGTGCCGGTCGGGAGCTGAACAGCGAAGGCTACTGGCCGATGCGTCCGTCGATCCGCTCGCGCAGCAGGTCGGCGTGGCCCATGTGGCGGGCGTACTCCCAGATCATGCCGATCAGCGCCTCGCGCAGCGACATCTGCCCGCCGCCGCTGCCGTGCAGGTTCAGGGGGTCGTCGCCGGTGATGTCGAGACTGGGCGCCTCGGCCACGAACCGGGTGGCGAAGTCCGCCTCCGCGCGCCAGGCCGCCCACGCCTGCGCGACCACCTGAGGGTCGGCGACGGCGCCGTCGAAATCGCCGTCACGGTCGGTGGCGGTGGTGAACAGCTTGGGCACGTCCTGGCCCGCCATCATGACCCGGAAGGTCGCACGCTCCACCTCGGCCAGGTGCCGCACCAGCCCCAGCAGCGACATCGTCGACGGTTCGACGGCACGCCGCGCCATCGCCTCCGCGTCGAGATCTGAGCATTTCATCTCCAGGGTGAGGCGTGCGCAGCGCAGGTTCTCGACCAGCGTGGTGCGCTCGTCGCCCAGCGTCGGCCCGTTCTCACGCGGGTCGTCGTCGGACGGCTTGCCGTCCGCGGTGAACATGTCGGCTCGTCTGGTCGTGGCCATGGCCGCCATCATCGGCGATGCGCGGGCGGCCGACAAACGATTATCGGCCGCGGACCGGGATGACGCGGCGGGGCCGGCCGGGGTGGATGGTCTCGTCGAACAGGAGCCATTCGGTGATGGTGATGTGGAAGACGCGTTCGCCGGGGGCGAGGTGGACGGGGTCGGGGGAGCCGGTCTCGGTGGCGGTGCCGGTGAAGGTGGCGCCCCGGGAGTCGGGGGTGAGGATGGCGCCTGCGGCGCGGGGGTCGTGGCGGAGGTTGCGGGCGTGCATGCGGTCTTCGTGGGCGACGAAGTGGAGGCGGTCGGGGGCGAAGGTGGCGTGGTAGGTGAGGCTGCACAGGGCGGGGGAGCCGTCGGGGGACAGGGTGGCCAACTGCATGACTCTGGAGGTGGAGACATGTTCTATGAGAAGCCGCCTGTTGAGCGCGAGTTCGCTGATCACAGGGTCAGGGTGACGGGAGCCGGTTGGATCGCTCTTGCAGCGATACCGGCAAAGTTCGCAAGCGTTCTTTAAGCGGATTGCAAGTACGGTGGGGCATCTTCTAGTCAAGGCGCTCGGGAGGGGTTCGGAGCGCCGAAGGGATTAACCGGAGCGCCGGGAGGGGTTCGCGGCGCACCGGCCGATCCCGGGGGGAAACATCGATTAGAGGGCTCTCGTCTGACGGGGGCCCTCTAATGATGTTTACGGGGCGATCGCCGACCCTCAACGGATGTTTACCGCCTTCACGCCTATAGCTGGAGATTGCCGTTTTTGGCGATGGGGAAGGAAGCCCGTCGGCGGGGTGATTTCGGGCCCGCCGGGGGGATCATGGCGGGGGAGCCGGAATGCGGAACGTTGGGCTTGCTGTTGGCTGCTGTCTGATTGTGCTGGGGTGCGGCGGGGAGCCGGCGGCGCCGGCGAATCCGCGCAGCACGCCGGAGACCGCGCGGCTGCAGGCACTGCTGGGCACCCGGCCGGAGATGCCCGCCGGGTTCTCCGACCGGGCCAGGGACCACTGGCAGCCGCCGTTCACGCCGTCCAGCGGCACCTGCCGCAAGGTGTTCGCGTTCTTCTCGGGACGGCCGCCCAAGGAGGAGTTGAGCGCGGCGTCGGCGGTCACCTACCAGGGCGACGGCGTCGGGTCGATGGCGGTGGTCAGCCTGGCCGTCTACCGGGGGAACGAGTCGGCCCGGCAGCTGGACGTGCTGCGGGGCGCGCTGGACCGGTGTCCCACGGCGGACGACACCACGCCGGGGGCGGGCAATCGGCTGACCTCCGCCACCCTGGCGGTGAACGAGGACGGCTGGGTCACCCGGCGGTTGAAGGGGCGGGTGGGGGGATATCCGTACGAGATGCATGTGGTGCTGGCGCGGCAGGGCCGTACCCTCGTGGGGTTGATGAACGCCGGGGTGCGGGCGCCGGACGTCAAGCGGACCGAAGAGCTGGGCCGTTTGTTCGTGGCCAAGGTCGGTACCCTTGATCTGTGACGCTGGACGCTGAAGATACGAAGATCATTACCCTGGCGCGGTCGGCCCGGGCCCGGAACGGTTCCGCCGAAGGCGCGGCCGTCCGGGACGAGACCGGGCGGACGTATGCGGCGACCGACGTCGACCTGCCCTCGCTCAAGCTCTCGGCCGTGCAGGTGGCGGTGGCGATGGCGGTGTCCAGCGGCGCCGAGTCGCTGGAGGCGGCGGCGCTGGTGACCGAGGCCGAGGATCCGTCCGCGGACGACATTGCGGCGATCGAGGACGTGGGGAACGCCATCCTGTACGTGGCCGGCCCCGACGGGGTACTGAAAGGCCGATATGTCTGACTTCCGGGCCGGGTTCGCGGCGTTCGTCGGACGGCCCAACGTCGGCAAGTCCACCCTGATGAACGCCCTGGTGGGCACCAAGGTGGCGATCACCTCCTCCAAGCCGCAGACCACCCGCCGGGTGATCAGGGGCATCGTGCACCGGCCGGACGCGCAGCTGGTCATCGTGGACACCCCGGGGCTGCACCGGCCCCGCACCCTGCTCGGCGAGCGCCTGGACAGCCTGGTGCTGGCCACGCTGAGCGAGGTCGACGTGCTCGGCTTCTGCGTGCCGGCCAACGAGCAGATCGGCAAGGGCGACCGGTTCATCGCCGAGAAGCTGGCCGCGGTGAAGAAGACCCCGGTGATCGCCGTGGTCACCAAGTGCGACCTTGCCACCCGCGAGCAGATCGCCCAGCAGCTGCTGGCCGTCTCCGCGCTGGCCGACTTCGCGGAGATCATCCCGGTCTCGGCCGTCGGCGACGACCAGCTCGGCCTGCTCGCCGACCTGCTCATCGCCCGCCTGCCCGAATCCCCGCCGCTGTACGCAGGCGGCGAGCTCACCGACGAGCCCGAGCAGATCCTGGTGGCAGAGCTGATCCGCGAGGCCGCCCTGGAAGGCGTCAGGGACGAGCTCCCGCACTCGATCGCCGTCGTCGTGGAGGAGATGGGCCCCCGCGAGGGCCGCGAGGACCTGCTGGACATCTACGCGTTCATGTATGTCGAGCGTCCCACCCAGAAGGCCATCGTGATCGGCCCCGGCGGCGCCCGCCTGAAGGACGTCGGCACCCGTGCCCGCCAGCAGATAGAGGCCCTGCTCGGCAGCCGCGTCTACCTGGACCTGCGGATCAAGGTCGCCAAGGACTGGCAGCGCGACCCCAAGCAGCTCCGCCGCCTGGGCTTCTACGACTGACGCGGGCGGCCGTGCCGGATCAGCGCGGTCGCGGCGAACCCGGCCACCACGATCGAGGCCAGCAGGGCGGCGAACCAGCCGTACAGGATGGTCGGGTGCACCTCCAGCACGCCGGCGATGCCGAAGCTGAGGCGGTCGGCGAGGCTGCGCGGGTCGGTCAGGAACATCGCCAGGGAGAAGGCCGCGACGGCGCCGGGGAGGATGGCCAGGCCGGTGAAGAGCCAGCCTTTGGCCATTTTGGCCAGGCCGACGATGCCCAGGGCTGACGCGGTCAGGCCGGAGGCGACCACGAACCAGCCCGCGCCGTCCTCGGTGCCGTGCATGGCGTGGGTGAACTCGGTGTGGAGCAGGTCGATCTCGGCGGTCAGGCCGGCCCAGGGCAGGACGCCCGTGACGGCGAGGGCCAGACCGGCGAGCACGACGCCGAAGGCGGGGATCAGGCTCGGTTGGGGTGCGTCTGCCACGTTTCCACCCTACGGGAGACTCTTGTCGGCGAGCCGTTCTCCCCATTCCAGCCGCCGCCGGAGTTCGACCGTGTCGGCGGCGAGGGCGGACACCAGCGTGCCGGGGCCGGCCAGCGGCAGGACCGCGCAGCCGTCGGCGAGGTGGCGTTCCCTGGGCAGGTCGCCGGTGAGCAGGGTGCTGCCGACGCAGCGGGCCGAGCCGTACACGGCGGGGCTGTCGTCGACCGCGGGGTCGCCCACCAGGAGTTCCTGGCGGAGCAGCGGGACGTCGTCGACGATGGCGTCGAAGCGGGAGTGGCAGCGGCCTGACGCTTCGCCGTACCGGCCGAAGACGAGTTCCTCGCGCCAGAACACGGTCGCGCCGGGGGCTAGCGTGAGCCGGACGGCGACGCGAAGGTCGCAGCCGGCCGCCAGGACGATCGGTTCGGGGGAGTAGCGCAGGGCTGCGCGGGCGCCGACCCTGGCGGTCACGGTCAGGCGGGAGAGGCCGGGCAGGGCCAGGGTACTCGCCACCGAATGTACGGCGAGCGTGGTGTGCGGGGCGACGTCGATGGTCAGCTCGAAGTGGTCGCCGCCGAGCGGGCCCGCCGCCGTGGAGACGAGGTGCACGACGCCGGGCCCGGTCTGGCGCAGCGTCAGGGGAGGGTCGGAGCGCAGGGTCTCCAACCTGGTGCCGCTGTCGTTCTCACTGTCGTACTCGGTGCGGATGACCGCCCGGGCATGGAGCCCGGGCGGGTCAGACCGTGTGCGCGTGCTGGTGGTGCCAGGCGTCGACGATGCCGACCACCCATTCGGCGACCGAATGGGCACCCTTGTCCTCCCTGATCGAGGTGAAAAGCACGGGTTTGCCATCCCGGACTTTGGCCGCGTCCCGGGACATCACCGTAAGGTCCGCGCCGACCATCGGCGCCAGATCGGTCTTGTTGACCACGAGCAGGTCGGCGGCGGTGACGCCGGGGCCGCCCTTGCGTGGCACCTTGTCGCCGCCGGACACGTCCAGCACGAAGATCTGCCGGTCGGCCAGGCCGCGGCTGAAGGTCGCGGTCAGGTTGTCGCCGCCGCTCTCCACGATCACCAGATCGAGCGGCCCGAACCGCTCCTCCAGCGTCTCGACCGCGTCGAGGTTGGCGGCGATGTCGTCCCGGATCGCCGTGTGCGGGCAGCAGCCGGTCTGCACCGCCAGGATCCGGTCCGCGTCGATGACTCCCGCCCGGCGCAGGAAGTCGGCGTCCTCGGTGGTGTAGATGTCGTTGGTGACCACGCCCAGTCGCATGGACGGGCCCAGGCTGCGGCAGAGCGCCGCCACCAAGGCGGTCTTGCCGCTGCCGACCGGGCCGCCGATGCCGAGGCGGAGCGCCCGGCCGTGCCCGTCCGGCGCCTGGTGGTGGTCGTCATGGTTAGCTGACAAAGAGCCTTACCTCCGTACGTAGGTGCTGTTCAGCCAGCAGATCGAGAGCGGGGGCGGCATGAGCGGGCAGGCTTGACCAGTCGTCGGCCTGAATGACGCAGGCTTCGTGGGCAGCGTCGTTGAGTGCGGGAGCGAGATCGGCGAGCAGCCGGTGCACGAGCACCGGGTCGAGCCCGAGCAACCGGACCGCGGCCGTGGCCGGCGCGGTCACCGAAGTGTAGGCCGCGGCCAGCGCCGCCTGGCGCGGCTCGCATCCGGCCGCCGCGGCGGCGGCGCCGAGCGCGACGGGATGATGCGCCCCGTCCGGTACGGCTGCCGCCAGCGAGTCCAGCGCCTCGGACGGCCAGATCCTGCGGGTGGTCCTGACCAGCAACCGGCCCTGGGTCCTGCTGGCGTCCCGCTGCGCGGGCGAGGAGATCCGGGCGTCCGCCTCGGCGTCCAGCCGGCGCCAGCGCTCCTGGGCCGGGTCGGCTCCGAGTTCGCACGCGGCGGCGGCCAGGGCCGCGGTGACCACTCCGGCCGTGGCGAGCCGGCCACGGAGGAACCGCGCCAGGTCCTCCGGGCCGGTGATCGCCCCGACGCGTACGGCCTCCTCCGCGCCGCCCGAGTGGGCGTGGCCGCCCGCGGGCAGCCGGGAGTCGGCCAGCAGGAGCATGGCCATGTCGCCGTGCATCCGGATCCTCTCAGAACAGGAAATATCGCTGGGCCATCGGCAGTTCGGTCGCGGGAGCCGGTTCGATCAGCTCCCCGTCGATCCGGACTTCGAACGTGTCCGGCCGGATGTCGATGTCGGGCAGGGCGTCGTTGAGGCGCATCGCGTCCTTGCCCCGGGCGCGCACGTCGGCGACCGGCACCAGCCGCCGCCGGACGTTCAGCCGGTCGGCCAGGCCGTCCTCGATCGCCAGCGGCGCCACGAAGTGCACGGAGGTGGCGGCCGGGGTCACCCCGTACGCGCCGAACATCGGGCGGGGCAGCACCGGCTGCGGGGTCGGGATGGAGGCGTTGGCGTCGCCCATCTGCGCGTACGCGATGACGCCGCCCTTCACCACGAGATCCGGCTTGACCCCGAAGAAGGCCGGGCTCCACAGCACGAGGTCGGCCAGCTTGCCCACCTCGACCGAGCCGACCTCACCCTCCAGCCCATGAGCAATAGCCGGATTTATCGTATATTTCGCGATGTATCGCTGGGCGCGGAGGTTGTCGGCCGGGCCCGGGAGGGTGCCGCGGCGTTTCTTCATCACATGCGCGGTCTGCCAGGTCCGGATGATCGTCTCACCCACCCGGCCCATCGCCTGCGAGTCGGAGCCGATCATCGAGATCGCGCCCAGATCGTGCAGCACGTCCTCCGCCGCCATCGTGCTCGGCCGGATCCGCGACTCCGCGAACGCCAGATCCTCCGGAATCGACGGGTTCAGATGGTGACACACCATGAGCATGTCCAGATGCTCGTGATGGGTGTTGATCGTGTGCGGCCTGGTCGGATTGGTCGAGGACGGCAGCACGTTCGGCCGCGCGGCCACCTTGATGATGTCCGGCGCGTGCCCGCCCCCCGCCCCCTCGGTGTGATACGCGTGGATCATCCGGTCGCCGATCGCCGCCAGCGTGGACTCCACGAACCCGGCCTCGTTGAGCGTGTCGGTGTGAATCGCCACCTGGACGCCGGTCGCGTCGCACACCTTCAGGCAGGCGTCGATCGCGGCGGGGGTCGTCCCCCAGTCCTCGTGCAGCTTGAACCCGGAAGCCCCGGCGCGCAGCTGCTCCAGCAGCCCTTCCTCGCTGACCGTGTTGCCCTTGCCGAGCAGCGCCACGTTCACCGGCATGCCGTCCATCGACTCCAGCATGCGCGCCAGGTACCAGACCCCGGTCACCGTCGTCGCCTTGGTGCCCTCGGCCGGTCCGGTCCCGCCGCCGACGAGCGTGGTCACCCCTGAGGACAGCGCTGCGTCGACGATCTGCGGGCAGATCAAGTGCACGTGCGAGTCGACCGCCCCGGCGGTGACGATCTTCCCGTTCCCGGCCAGGATCTCGGTCGAGGGGCCGATCACCAGGTCGGGGTGGACGCCGTCCATCGTGTCCGGGTTGCCGGCCTTGCCGAGGGCGACGATCCGGCCGTCCCTGATCCCGATGTCGGTCTTGATCACGCCCCAGTGGTCGAGCACGACCGCACCGGTGATGACCAGGTCGGGCGCGCCTTCCGCGCGGGTCGCGCGGGCCTGGCCCATCGACTCGCGGATCACCTTGCCGCCGCCGAAGACGGCCTCGTCCCCGGCTCCGGCCGGGCCCATCGCCCGGTCCTCGGTCACCTCGATGAACAGGTCGGTGTCGGCCAGCCGGACCCGGTCGCCGGTGGTCGGGCCGTACAGGGCGGCGTAGCGGGCGCGGTCGAGGCTAGTCATCGAGAGGCCCTGCCCATTCCGTACGGAGACCGGGGACGATCCTGTTCCCGGCCAGTGGCACCAGTGTCACGTCACGCTCGATCCCGGGCTCGAACCGGATCGCCGTCCCGGCGGGCACGTCCAGCCGGGTGCCCCAGGCCGCCTCCCGGTCGAACTGCAGACCCGGATTGCAGGCCGCGAAATGATAGTGCGAACCCACCTGGATCGGCCGGTCGGCCGTGTTCACCACCCGGACCACCACCCGCGGGCGCCCCGGGTTCAACTCCACCGGCTCCACGCCGGGCACGATCTCCCCGGGGACGCTCATGAGATCGGGTGGTGCACGGTGACGAGCTTCGTGCCGTCCGGGAACGTGGCCTCGATCTGCACCGAATCCAGCATCTCGGGCACCCCCTCCATGACGTCCTGACGGCGGAGCACCTTCCGGCCCGCGTCCATCAACTCGGCCACCGTCCGCCCGTCCCGCGCCCCTTCGAGCAGAAAGGAGGCGATCAGCGCGGTGGCTTCCGGATGGTTCAGCCGAAGGCCCCGGCCCATACGATCACGGGCCACGCCGGCCGCGACATGAATAAGAAGGCGTTCCTGCTCGTGTGGGGTGAGCCGCATGACGGGACGATAGGTACTTGCCGTTTCCCCGGTGTTACAGCGAGATTTCCGCCGTGAGTCCTTTCACCCCAGCGGCACCTGGGCGAACAGGGGGCATCGGTGAAATCCCGGTAATGCGCATTTAACCTATCCGAACTTACCGCGAAATGTCACTCGATCACCTTGGCGGCAGATGGGTCGGTGCGGGGGCCGTATCGGCAAGGAGGAAGTAATTGCGGAATTCAACCTGGCGTGCCGGAGTCGTAATGGCGGCTCTGGTCACCGCGCTCGCCGCCTGTGGCGGAGATCCGGCGACGACCGAGGGAACGGCTTCCGGTGGTGGCGGAAACACCATCAAGGTCGGTCTCCTGCACTCTCTCAGCGGCACGATGGCGATCAGCGAGGTTACCGTCAGGGACGCCGAACTGCTGGCGATCGAGGAGATCAACAAGGCCGGCGGCGTACTCGGCAAGCAGCTCGAACCCGTCGTGGAGGACGGCGCGTCCGACTGGCCCACCTTCGCGGAGAAGGCCAACAAGCTCATCGCGCAGGACAAGGTGGCCACCGTGTTCGGCGGCTGGACCTCGGCCTCCCGCAAGGCGATGCTGCCGGTCTTCGAGAAGCGCAAGGCGCTGCTGTGGTACCCGGTGCAGTACGAGGGGCTGGAGAGCTCGCCGTACATCTTCTACACCGGCGCGACCACGAACCAGCAGATCATCCCCGGCCTTGACTATCTCAAGGAACAGGGCAAGAAGAAGATATTCCTGGTCGGCAGCGACTATGTCTTCCCGCGCACCGCGAACAAAATCATCAAGGCCTACGCCGCGGCCAACGGAATGGAAATCCTCGGCGAGGAATACACCCCGCTCGGCCACACCGAATACTCCACGCTGACCAACAAGGTGGTCCAGGCGAAACCGGACGCGGTTTTCAACACGCTGAACGGCGACAGCAATGTGGCCTTCTTCAAGCAGCTGAAGAGCGCGGGCGTCACCGCCGAGTCCATGCCCGTCCTCTCGGTGAGCGTCGCCGAGGAGGAGGTCACCGGCATCGGCATCGACAACATCGTCGGCCACCCGGTGGCCTGGAACTACTACCAGACCACCGAGAACCCGGCCAACACCAAGTTCGTCGAGGCCTTCAAGGCCAAGTACGGCGCGGCCAAGGTCACCTCCGACCCGATGGAGGCCGGCTACAACTCGGTCTACCTGTGGGCGGAAGCGGTCAAGAAGGCCGGCACGGTCGAGGTCGAAGCGGTCAAGAAGGCGGCCGGCGGCATCGCGCTGGAGCGCCCGGAGGGCCTGGTCACCATCGACGGCGAGACGCAGCACATGTACAAGACCGCCCGGATCGGCATCATCCAGCCGGACGGTTTGATCAAGGAAGTGTGGAACTCGGGTGAGCCGATCAAGCCCGACCCCTTCCTGAAGACCTATCCGTGGGCCGGAGGCCTGGCCTCCTAGCTCCTCTCTGCGACAGGCTCCGGAGCCGCCACAACCGCGGCGGCTCCGGAGCCGAGGCACATCCACGGATATTTCGAGAAATCGTAAGGAAGGGGCACGGTGGAGGGATTCCTCAACCAGCTGCCGATCGGGCTGTCGATCGGCGCGGTCCTCCTGCTCATCGCGCTCGGGCTGACGTTCACGTTCGGGCAGATGGGCGTGATCAACATGGCCCACGGCGAGTTCATCATGGCCGGGGCGTACACGGCTTTCCTCCTCCAGGACCTCGCGGGGCGCAGCGCGGTGCTGGTGGCGCTGCCGGTCGCGTTCGTGGTGGCCGGGCTGATGGGGCTGGTGCTGGAGCGCGCCGCGATCCGGCACTTCTACGGCAGGCCGCTGGACACGCTGCTGCTCACCTGGGGCGTCAGCCTGGTGCTCCAGCAGCTGGCGCGTGACCTGTTCGGGGCGCCGAACGTGCAGGTGCTGTCGCCGACCTGGCTGCAGGGGGCGATCGGGCCGATGCCGTACAACCGGCTGTTCATCCTGGCCCTGGCGGTCGGCAGCGTGGTCGCCATCTGGCTCTACATGAACCGGAGCGCGCAGGGGCGGCGGATGCAGGCCGTCATGCAGAACCGGCAGCTGGCCGCGACCAGCGGCATCAACACCGGGCGGGTCGACCAGCGCACCTTCTTCATCGGCTCCGGGCTGGCCGGGATCGCCGGGGTGGCGCTGACCCTGATCGGCCCGGTCGGGCCGACGCTCGGCACCTACTACATCGTGGACGCGTTCCTGGTCGTCGTCGCCGGCGGGCTCGGCCAGCTGCGCGGCGCGGTCATCGCCGCCGCGGCGCTCGGCCTGCTCAACTCCTACGCCGAGTTCTGGACCAACGCCAGCCTCGCCAAGGTCATCGTGTTCGCGGCGATCATCGCGTTCCTCCAGTTCCGTCCGCAGGGCCTGTTCGTCCTCCGTTCAAGGGCACTCACATGACCGCAGTTCTGGAGAAGCCGACCCAGCTCACCCCCGAGAAGCCGCCACGCCAGTGGAAGGGCCCGGCTGTGTTCGTCGCGGTCGCGATCATCGCGCTGGTGGTCATGCCGCTGCTGCTGGAACCCTTCCGGCTGGGCCTGCTGGCCAAATACCTCTGCTACGCCATCGTCGCCCTCGGGATCGGGCTGGCCTGGGGGCAGGGCGGCATGCTCACCCTCGGCCAGGGCGTCTTCTTCGGCCTGGGCGGCTACGCGATGGGCATGTTCCTGAAGCTCAACGACGCCGGCGGCGACCTGCCCGACTTCATGGTGTGGAGCGGGGTCGAGCAGCTGCCCGCGCTCTGGGCGCCGTTCGGCAATCCGGTGTTCGCGCTGGCCATGGTGGTGGTCGTGCCGCTGGTGGTGGCGGTGCTGCTGGGCACGCTGGTGTTCCGGCAGCGGGTCCGCGGCGCGTACTTCGCGATCCTCACCCAGGCGCTGGCGGCGGCGATGGTCATCCTGCTGGTCGGCCAGCAGGGCCTGACCGGCGGCACCAACGGGCTGACCAACTTCTTCGACTTCTTCGGCAACGACGTGGCGGCCGAGTCGACGCAGCGCGGGCTCTACCTGACCGTCGCGATTGTGCTCGGCGTGCTGTATCTGGCCGCCTGGCAGCTGGTGCGGAGCCGGTTCGGGCGGCTGCTGCTGGCCGTACGGGACGGGGAGGACCGGGTCCGTTTCCTCGGCTACAACCCGGCCACCGTGAAGACGATCACGTTCGCCATCTCGGCGGTCATGGCCGGCATCGCCGGGGCGCTGTTCGTGCCGGTCGTCGGCATCATCTCGCCCGCGCTGCTCGGCGTGGTGCCGTCGCTGGAACTGGTGGTGGCCGTCGCCGTCGGCGGGCGGTTCGCGCTGGCCGGGGCCGTGCTCGGCGCGGTCGTGATGGGCTACGCCAAGACCTACTTCAGCGAGGAACTGCCGGACGCCTGGCTCTACCTCCAGGGCGCGCTGTTCATCCTGGTCATGACGCTCGCCCCGAAGGGCATCGTGGGCGTGGCCGCGGCACTGCGGGGCCGCCTGAGGAAGGAGGCGTCGGCATGACGGCGCTGCTGGAGGTTCGCGACCTTTCTGTGGTGTTCGATGGCTTCCGGGCCATCGACGGCGTGGACTTCACCGTGCAGAACGGCGAACTGCGCTTCCTGATCGGCCCCAACGGCGCCGGGAAGACCACCCTCATCGACATCATCACCGGCCTCACCAAGCCGACCACCGGCACCGTCGTCTTCGACGGCAAGTCGCTGGCGGGCAAACGCGAGCACGAACGGGTGCGGCTGGGCATCGGCCGTACCTTCCAGACCTCGGTGGTGTTCGAGGAGCTCACCGTCCTGGAGAACCTGGACTTGGCCGCCTCGTTCCGCCGCCCGCTCTGGCAGCTGCTGGCCCGCCGCAAAGGAGTCGTCGCCGCCGTCGAACAGGCCCTGGAGACCACCGGCCTGGGCGACCTGGCCACCCGCAAGGCGGGCGTGCTCTCCCACGGCCAGCGCCAGTGGCTGGAGATCGGCATGCTCATCGCCCAGGGCCCGCGCCTGCTCCTGCTGGACGAGCCGGTGGCCGGCATGTCCTCCGACGAGCGGGCCCGCACCGGCGAACTGCTCACCTCGATCGCCAAGGACCACACGGTCATCGTGATCGAGCACGACATGGAGTTCCTGCGCCGTTACGCCTCCCAGGTGACCGTGCTGCACGAAGGCAAAGTACTGATCGAAGGCTCGGTAGACGAGGTGCGCGCCGATCCCCGCGTCCAAGAGGTCTACCTGGGCCGCGCCCGCGAGGAGGCCGCACACGATGCTGTCAGTTGACCGCCTGGAATCCGGCTACGGCCGGGCCCGCGTCCTGTTCGGCGTCTCCGTGGAGGTGGCCGCCGGCCAGCTCGTCTGCGTGATGGGCCGCAACGGCGTCGGCAAGACCACCCTGCTCAACACCCTGATGGGCGTGATCCCCAGCACCTCCGGCACGGTCACCTTCGAGGACCGCGACATCACCCGCCTCAAACCCCACGAGCGGGTACGGCTCGGCATGGGCTACGTCCCCCAGGGCCACGAGACCTTCCCCCAGCTCACCGTGCACGCCAACCTCCAGGTCACCCTGGACGCCTCCGGCAACCCCGCCTCCGCCATGGACGAGGCCCTGGACGTCTTCCCCCGCCTGAAACCCCTGCTCAAACGCCGCGCCGGCTTCCTCTCCGGCGGCCAGCAACAACAACTCGCCATCGCCCGCGCCCTGGTCACCCGCCCCAAACTCCTGATCCTCGACGAGCCCACCGAAGGCATCCAGCCCTCCATCATCATCGAGATCGAGGAGGCCATCGAGCGGCTGCACGCCTCGGGCATCGCCATCCTGCTCGTCGAGCAGTACCTCGACCTCGCCCTCCGCCTGGCCGACCGCTACGTCATCCTCGACGCCGGCCGCGTCGTGCACGCCGGAACCGCCGCCGACCTCCAGGGAGAGGAGGCCCGCCGCCTGCTGGCCGTCTGACCATCCAGAGCTAGATGGACATGGCGCCAGGGGCTTCCTGGCTTACCTTGCCTTCGGTTAGGACGATGACGCGGGAGTTGCGTTTCTCGATCTGCATGAGGGCGCCGGGGACCGGCGCATACGTGAGCGGGTGGACTTCGACCTGGAGTTTTCCTTCTTGGGAGCGGTTGAATGCGCGGATGCGGTCGGTGTAGGTGCTGATGAGCTGCTCGCGTTCCGGTCCGTATCCGCAGGCGCCGAGCTCACTGTGACCTGGTCGTCCAGGCCGACGGGTGAGGTAGGCGAAGCTATCGCTGGTGAGCAGGCCCATGGCTCCCCAATTGAACGCGGGCGGGACGAGGCCGGAGCCCTGGACCGCGCCGCTTCCCGCCAGGAGCCGGAAGAACCCGTCTAGTCCGGCGAGCCAGAAGTCGAGCTCGCCGGTGACGGTGACTTCGATCCCGGTCCATGACTGCGCGGGGCTGCTGGACAGCGCGCGCTGCAGAGCGTCGGCGTCGGCCAGGTGGCCGTCGTCGATGCGGATGGTGACGCCGGTGTCCGCGAGGGGGATGTTGCGTTCGGCGACGGCGCCGACCCCGCGGATCGGCATGAAACCGCACTCATGCATCGACCGGCTGCGCCAGGTGCCTGCCATGTGCTCGAAGGTGACCGAGCGAGTGAGGCCCCGCATCCTGAGCGGGACGACGAGAAGCCCACCGGGGGCGAGTTGGTCTGCCCAGGCGGCTGGCAGCTCCCAGGCGCCGGCGGTGACGATGATCCGGTCGTAGGGTGCGTTCGGCGGATGGCCGTACTCGCCGTCGCCGGCGACGACGGTCACGTGCCCGTACCCGGCCGTGGCAAGCGCCTGCTGTGCTTCCGCGGCGATGCCGGGGTCCAGCTCGACAGTGGTGACCTGCCCGGCTGGGCCGGTGAATTCGCTGGGGCCCGACCTCGTCCGCAGCAGCAGGCCGTTCAATCTCGAAGCGGAGACCGCGGCGGACGGCGAGATCATTCGTTGTGAGCCTGACAAGGTCAAACATACGAGAATCCGCAGCCAACTGGCCCGCCACTGCGGTCAGCCACGCCCCGCTTGGGACACTGCGGGCGCGATGCCCGCTGCCGAGCCGCAGCATAACCCTCTTGCCGCCGACGCGAGCAAGGGCAGCGGCGGCGAACGCGCCGTTCGGCACCGGCCGCCAGCGTGCCCGCAGCTCATAGCCTCGTAAGGTCGCCGATCCACGGCTGCCACCATCACCGAGTCCCTCAAAGCCTGTCCCAGCCTGCCGCGACGCGAGGAACACGGCCTCCTGGAGCAGCGGGCCGGCCCCGGGCTCAGGCTGCCCGGCGGGCACCGGCAGCAAGGGGATCCGGGCCAGCGCCTGTGGCCGGACGTCGAACAGACGACGGGTCATGGTCTTCTTCTCCTAACCGGGCCGTTCCCCGGGGCAGGCGGCGCACGATCCGCCCCAGGGAACGGCTGACGGGTCGCTGTCCTCGTTGCGTCAGCACCCCTGGCAGGTGCTCGTGCAGCCGTTGTCCGTGCAGTTCCCATCGGTACGGCCGTAGCCGTCCAGGTCGACGGTCGGCTCCGCCTTCGGGTCGAGGCTGAACAAGGCGGCGATGTCCTCGTCCAGGCTCGGTGCACTGACCGGCGCTGCCTCCGCTCCCGGCTTCGTCATCATCGTGGCCACCGGTTTCTCCTTTCCCATCTGGTTTGGCCCATGACCTGAGGCGATCCCGGCTGGCGATGGCCAGGTACTCCGCACCCGGTTTCGCCTGCCGTGATTCGTCTCGCACAGAACGTAAGTCGACGCGGCAGCGCCGTGGTAACAAGGAATTTGTTAGCCCGGGAGCCTGGCGTGCGTAATGTGGAAGCTGACCCGACCGCGCGGCGGAAGGACCGGCATGCCTGATGAATCGGTCGGCCAGCGGGCAGCGCAACTGCGGCGCCTGCGAGGGCTGACCCAGGCCCGGCTCGCCGGATTGGCTGGCGTGTCGCTCAGCCTGGTGCGCCGCGTCGAGCAGGGGCAGGTGCCGGCGACCCCGGCTTTCATCGGGGCCGTGGCCCGGGCGCTGAATTCCTCGCCCGCTGAACTTCAGGGCCAGCCGTTCCGAGGCGCCACGGCGAACTCAGATCGCGCGCATGCGGCGATTGGGCCGATGCGCGCCGAGGTCGCCATGTCCGAGATCCCGGACGATGGGATCGCGCCACGGCCTGCCGCCGAACTGCGAGCCCGCGTGGCCGCCGCCAGCCAGCTCGCTCACCGGGTCCAGCTTCTCCGGCTCGGCGACGATCTCCCCAGCCTGCTCGCGGACCTCCGCACCGCCGCAGCCAACGCGGCTGACACCCTGGCACCCGAGATCCAGGCGATGCTCGCCGAGACCTGGGGAAACGCACGCATGGTCGCCCGCGTCCTCGGCTACCCGGACCTGGCTCAGTCGATGACCGAGCGTTATGCCCAGGCGGCCGGGCGCTCCGGTGACCCGTACGCGATCGTCATCGGTACCAGTCTGCGGGCGGCCGAATTGATCCAGGTCGACCGGGGCCAGGTGGCAGCCAGGTTGCTGGACGCCGCGCGGCGGGCCACCGGGAGCCATCCGACTCGGGCCCGCCGCAGGCGTGGGCGGCGTGGGGCTGGTCGCACCTGCAGTCGGCGCTCGCGGCGGCCCGCGGCGCGGGTAACGCCGCCGCTGCGGACCTCCACCTAGCGGAGGCGGCCCGCGCCGCAGGTCACCTTCCCGCCAACGCCGATCACTACCGGATGACGGTGAACCGCGCCAACGTCGCCATCTGGTCGGTCGGCCTTGCCGTCGAACTCGGCAACGGAACTGAGGCAGTACGACGCGCAGCCGCCATTGGCGGGTTCACCGGCGTCACCCCCAACCGGGTGTCCCACCACTACATCGACCTCGCCCGCGGCCACCTCTATGTGGGCGACCGCGACGCCGCGCTGGCTTCGCTGATCACCGCCAGGAAGCTGGCCCCGCAGCAAGCCCGTTACCACCCCCAGGTCCGGGAGACCCTGCGGATGCTCGCGCGCATAGAACGCCGCCGCACTGACTCCCTCGCCGCTTTTACCTCCTGGCTCGGCATGTAGCCCATGAGGGCTCTCGCGGTGCTATGAGATCAGTCCGATGGGAGGTAAATCCCGGACTCTGCCGCTGAGGCGATCGAGCACTTTGGCTGCCCGACGGGTATCGCCTCCTCGCGGCCGTTATGTAGGCACTCCCTCCTGGGCACCGAGCCCCGACAACTCCGCTGACGGTCACCGATGCGCGGGAAACAGGTCTAGAGCGGCAGCTGCCACTCGGTCTGGACGTCCATGACGGTGTAGCCCATGCGTTCGTTGATGGCGATCATGGGGGCGTTGGTGAGGGCGTTCCAGGTGACGATCCGGGTCGTGGTGGGTTCGCGTTCGTGGAACCAGAGGGTGTTGGCGTACTTCATCTGCAGGCCGAGGCCGTGGCCGCGGTGGTCGCGCAGGACGGCGGTGTCGGTCTGGCGGGCCCAGCCGTCGCGGGTGTGGTCGACGATCAGGCGGGTCAGCCCGACGGCCCGGCCGGTCGCGCGGTGCCGGGCGACCGTGGTGTAGGCGATCTGCTCGCCTCTCCGCCAGCCGGCCTCGAAGGCGCGGATGCGGGCCGCGTTCCAGCGGGCGGGCTCGATGTCCATGTCGTCGACGGGGGCGTCGTTCATGGCGGACATCAGGGCGGCGGCGTCGTCGACCAGGTCGTCCGGGGCGGCGTCCTGCCAGCGGTCGAGCACGTAGGCCGGGTCGAGGGCGGCGCCCGCCGCCCGGTAGGCGGCCCAGTCGACCGCGGTCAGGTCGAGGAGGCGCCTGGCCTGGGCGGAGACGGCCTTGAAGCCGCGGGCCTGGGCGAAAGCCTCAGCGGTGCCCTCGGCCAGGAGGATCGTGCGGTTGTCGGCTCGGGCCCGGTCGGCGGCGTGGTCGAGGAGGGCGCTGCCGATGCCGCGCCGGCGCTGGGCGGCGGCGACGAGGAAGATGGGTAAGGTCGCGATGTGGGTGTTCTCGGAGCCGGGGAAGCGCACGGTGACTCCGCCCACCACCTGGCCGTCGAGCCGGGCGAGGTAGGTCTCGCTGCGCTCCGCCACCCAGCCCGACTGGGCCACGACGGCGAATCGGGCGAAGGACGAGACGGGGCCGGGCGGATGCGCGGCGGCTATGGCGTGGAACGCGTGCAGGCGATCGCCGGGGTCGGCGTAGTCAAGACGCTCGATATCCATAAAGTCCAGCAAACCCGGTCAGGACGGACCCGGGCGACAGATTTTACTGGCGGTAGCCTTCGACCTCGTTCACCGAGCGGGTCTCGGCGTTGTCGGGGTTGTCGCCGACCTGGCGTTTGGCGCGGCGCTGGCGCAGCAGGTCCCAGCACTGGTCCAGCGACTCTTCCAGGGTCTTGATCCGGGCCCGCTCCTCGTTGCTGGAGACCTCGCCCGCGGCCAGGCGGTCGCGCAGTTCGCGCTCCTCCTCCACCAGCTCGCCGATCCTGGAGAGGATCTCGTTGTCTCGCATGCCTGGCCCCCTTCTCGTGTTTTCCGTCACTCTACGTCCCGGGCGAGCGGTCTCTGGGGCTCCCGTGGGTCTGCTACTGTGCAAGACATGCTGCGCGGTCTGCTTCTTAGCTGCCGCGGCGAGGGCCTGTAGGAGTAAGGCCGGCTCCCTCGTCGCGGAGCGAGCCATGCGCGTCGGCCACTTTCCGGTGAACCCGACATCCAGGAGCCACTCTCCATGTACCCCCAGCAGCAGCGCAGCCCCATGCCTTTCCAGCGCTATCCGCGGTTTGAGCCGATCCGCCTGACTGACCGCACCTGGCCCGATCAGGTCATCGATCGCGCGCCGCGGTGGTGTGCGGTCGACCTGCGGGACGGCAACCAGGCCCTGATCGACCCGATGGACGCCCACCGCAAGCTCAAGATGTTCGAGCTGCTGGTCCGGATGGGTTACAAGGAGATCGAGGTGGGCTTCCCGGCCGCCTCGCAGACCGACTTCGACTTCATCCGGCAGATCATCGAAGAGGGCCGGGTGCCCGACGACGTGGTGATCCAGGTGCTCACCCAGGCGCGGCCCGAGCTGATCGAGCGCACCTTCGAGTCGGTGAAGGGCGCCAGGCAGGCCATCGTGCACCTGTACAACTCGACGTCGACGCTGCAGCGCCGGGTCGTGTTCGGGCAGGACAAGGACGGCATCACCGCTATCGCGGTCGAAGGCGCCAAGCTGTGCAAGAAGCTCGCCGAGGACATGGGCGACACCGAGATCTACTTCCAGTACTCGCCGGAGTCGTTCACCGGCACCGAGCTGGAGTACGCGGTGCAGGTCTGCGACGCCGTCAACGACGTATGGCAGCCCACCCCGGACCGCAAGGTGATCATCAACCTGCCGGCCACCGTCGAGATGGCCACCCCGAACGTGTACGCCGACCAGATCGAGTGGATGCACCGCAACCTGGCCTACCGGGACTCGATCATTCTCTCCCTGCACCCGCACAACGACCGGGGCACGGCGGTGGCCGCCGCCGAGCTCGGCTACCAGGCGGGCGCCGACCGGATCGAGGGCTGCCTGTTCGGCAACGGCGAGCGCACCGGCAACGTGTGCCTGGTCACGCTGGGCATGAACCTGTTCTCGCAGGGCATCGACCCCGAGGTCGACATCTCTGACATCGATGAGATCCGCCGGGTGGTCGAGTACTGCAACCAGTTGCCCGTGCACCCGCGCCACCCGTGGGGCGGCGAGCTCGTCTACACCGCGTTCTCCGGGTCGCACCAGGACGCGATCAAGAAGGGCTTCGATCATCTGGAGCGGGACGCGGCCGCCGCCGGGGTGCCGGTGGACGAGTTCACCTGGGCGGTGCCGTACCTGCCGATCGATCCGAAGGACATCGGGCGGACCTACGAGGCGGTCATCCGGGTCAACAGCCAGTCGGGCAAAGGCGGCGTGGCCTACATCATGAAGGCCGACCACCACCTCGACCTGCCGCGGCGGCTCCAGATCGAGTTCTCCCGGGTGGTGCAGGCGCGGACCGACGCCCTCGGCGGCGAGGTGACCCCGGCGGCGATGTGGTCGGTGTTCACCGACGAGTATCTGCCCAATCCGGAGCAGCCGTGGGGGCGGCTCGGGCTGCTCGCGCACCGGAACGTGTCCTCGGCCGACGGGCAGGACGTGATCAGCGCCGACGTCCGGGTGGACGGGCAGATCCGGGAGATCGAGGGGCGCGGGAACGGGCCGATCTCGGCGTTCTGCGACGCGCTCGCTTCGGTGGGGGTGGATGTCCGGGTGCTCGACTACACCGAGCACGCGATGAGCGCGGGCACCGACGCGAAGGCCGCCTCCTATGTGGAGGGCGAGATCGGCGGGCAGGCGCTCTGGGGGGTCGGCATCGACTCCAACACCACGACCGCGTCGCTCAAGGCGATCATCTCGGCCGTGAACCGGGCCGGTCGCTGAGCTAGTCGTCCGGGTCGGTGGCCTCGTCTTCGGGGTCATCGGCCCAGGACAGGACGATGAACGCGCGGGCGGCGGACGGGTGGTGCACGCGCCGGGCGGTCACCCGGTAGCGGGCGCGCGGCAGTGATTGGTGGTCGATCCGGAGTACGCCGACGTCCTGGTCGATGTGGACGAGCAGGCCGTGGCACGGGCCGCCGAGGCAGATCGCGTTGGGAGGCGTCATCCGGCCGGCCGCCAACAGAACACCGAGGAGTCCTCCGTACGCCGATCTAGTCACGATGAGACTACTTGACCGCTTGTGATCAGTCCCCATCGCCCTACCCTTGGGGTCGTGGAATCACCAGCCCTGTCGCTGACGGAATGGGTCGCGCTCGCGATCGTGGCCGAGGCGCCCACGCATGGTTTCGCCATCGCCCGGCTCACCTCGCCCACCGGGCCGGTCGGGACGGTGTGGCAGGTCCCGCGGCCGCTCGTCTACCGGGCGCTGGACCGGCTGCTGGAACTGGGACTGGCCGAGTCGCTCGGCAACGCGCCGGGCAGCAGCGGACCGCAACGACGGCTGCTGGGGGTCACCGAGTCCGGCCGGGTCGCGGTGACGGGCTGGCTGGTACGGCCGGTCGGCCACATCCGCGACATCCGCACCGAATTCCTCATCAAGCTCACCCTGCTCGGCCGGGCCGGGCTGGACACCCGCCCGCTCCTGGACAGCCAGGCCGAACGCCTCCGCCCGATCGTCACCGGTCTGCGGGACCAGTGCGACGCCGCGCACGGCCTCGACCTGGCGGTCGCCTCCTGGCGGTACGAGACGGCGGCGGCGGCGCTTCGCCTGACGGAGTCGGCCGGCGACGATGCTCCGGCGTGGGGCGCTGGGCCCGGTGCCGGCGGCGTACGCCGAGGTCAAGGCGGTGCGCACGGGTGAGCGGTGCGATCGGGCGACGGCGGTGAAATTCATGTAACCGCCGCGAACCGTCGCGCGTGACACTCGCGTAACGCCTCGTTCTTATGTTTCCTGCGTGGATCCTCGGCGCTGGAGAACTCGTTGACCGTTCCCGTCAGGACCGTCTGCTCCTACTGCGGCGTCGGCTGCGGCATCGTCATGGACGTCGACACCGACGCCGCCGGCCGCCGCCGCGTGGTGAAGGTGTCCGGCGATCGCGCCCATCCGGCGAACGCGGGGCGGCTCTGCACCAAGGGCGCGACCAGCGCCGACATGGCCGCCGCGCCGGGGCGGCTCGGTGCGGCGCTGGTGCGCGCCGATCGGGGCGCGGAGCCGGCCGAAGTCGGCGTGGACGAGGCGATCAAGGAGACGGCTCGGCGGCTGCGGGCGATCCTGGACGAGCACGGGCCCGACGCGCTGTCCTTCTACGTGTCCGGTCAGATGACGCTGGAAGCCCAGTATCTGGCGAACAAACTGGCCAAGGGCTTCGTCGGGACGAACCAGATCGAGTCGAACTCGCGGCTGTGCATGGCCAGCGCGGGCAGCGGCTACAAGCTGTCGCTCGGGTCGGACGGGCCGCCGGGCTCCTACGACGACTTCGACCACGCGGACCTGTTCTTCGTCATCGGCGCGAACATGGCCGACTGCCATCCCATCCTGTTCCTGCGCCTGCTGGACCGGGTCAAGGCGGGCGCGAAGCTCATCGTGGTGGATCCCCGGCGCACTGCCACCGCCGCGAAAGCCGACCTGTTCCTGCAGATCAGGCCCGGTACGGATCTCGCCCTGCTGAACGGCCTGCTGCACCTGCTGGTCGAGAACGGTCATATCGACAGGGACTTCATCGCCGAGCACACCGAGGGCTGGGAGGCGATGCCGGAGTTCCTGCGCGACTACCCGCCCGCGACGGTCGCCGCCGTCACCGGGATCCCCGAGGACGACCTGCGCCGGGCCGCCGACTGGATCGGCGCGGCCGGGGAGTGGATGAGCTGCTGGACGATGGGCCTCAACCAGAGCACCCACGGCACCTGGAACACCAACGCGCTGTGCAATCTGCATCTGGCGACCGGCGCGATCTGCCGCACCGGGAGTGGTCCCTTCTCGCTCACCGGGCAGCCCAACGCGATGGGCGGCCGGGAGATGGGCTACATGGGTCCTGGCCTGCCCGGTCAGCGGTCGGTGCTGGTGGCGGAGGACCGGCGTTTCGTCGAGGAGCTGTGGCGGCTGCCGTCCGGGACGCTGCGTACGGAGGTCGGGCGGGGCACGGTCGAGATGTTCGAGCGGATGGCCGAGGGCGGGATCAAAGCCTGCTGGATCATCTGTACGAACCCGGTCGCCAGCGTCGGCAACCGCAAGACCGTGATCGCCGGGCTGGAGGCGGCCGAGTTCGTCGTCACCCAGGACGTCTTCGCCGCCACCGAGACTAACGCCTACGCGGATGTGGTCCTGCCGGGGGCGTTGTGGGCGGAGACGGAAGGCGTGATGATCAACTCGGAGCGGAATCTGACGCTGCTGCGGCAGGCCGTCGATCCGCCGGGGCAGGCGTTGCCGGACTGGCAGCTCATCGCCAGGGTCGCGTGCGAGATGGGTTTCGCCGACGCCTTCACCTACCGCGACGCCGAAGAGATCTTCGAGGAGATCAAGCAGGCGTGGAACCCGAAAACGGGCTACGACGTGCGCGGAGTGACGTACGCCCGGCTCCGGGAGTCGCCCGTGCAGTGGCCGAGCCTTCCTGGCGGCGAGAGACGCAATCCCGTCCGCTACCGCAACGACGGCGGCAGCCAGGCGCTGCTGACCCGGCCCGACGGGGAGCGCCCCCGTCTGGCCTTCGCCACAGTAAGCGGTCGCGCGGTCTTCTTCCCCCGGCCACATCTGCCCGCCGCCGAACTCCCCGACGACTCCTACCCGTTCGTCCTCAACACCGGCCGGTTGCAGCACCAGTGGCACACCCTGACCAAGACCGGAAAGATCGCCAAACTGAACAAGCTCAACCCTGGCCCCTTCGTCGAAATCAACCCTGCCGACGCCGGCGACATCGCCGAAGGCGACCTGGTCGCGGTGGAGTCACGGCGCGGCCGAGCAGTACTCCCCGCCGTCCTGACCGACCGGGTCCTCCCCGGCACCTGCTTCGCGCCGTTCCACTGGAACGACCTGTTCGGCGAGTACCTCAGCGTCAACGCCGTCACCAACGACGCGGTCGACCCCATCTCCTTCCAGCCAGAACTGAAGGTCTGCGCGGTCTCCCTGACCAAGGTCCCCGCCGAACACGCCCCGAAGCGCACCGATCCCTCTGCCGACGATGCGGCGAGACGCTCGGATGCCTCCGTCGAGAGCGTCCCTGATCTCTACGCCGGCGATGTCGCGCAGCGCACCCAGGTTCCTGCCGAGAGCGCCGCGGTGGGGGCACCGGTCCACGCCGACAAGGTTCGGAAGCAGGCCTCTTCCGAGGTACCTGCTTCGGACTTCGCTCCGAGGCAGGTCGGTCGCGAGGTCGCTGTCCTCGCGGACCTTTTCGGGATCCCTGATTCAGCCCCGCCGCCGCTCTCCGACAAAGAGCGGCGCTACCTCTCCGGGTTCCTGACCGGGCTGGCGCAGACCGGGGGAGCGGGGACGCCGATCCTGCCGGAGCACGCGCCAATCGACCCGGGCCACGCACTGTGGATCAACGGCGTTCTGGCAGGCGTGTTCTCCCGCGAGGCGGCTTCCGTGGAGCCGTATGGCGACATTGCCCTCGCGCAGCCCTCGCGCGACACAGCTTCTGAGCAGGCGCCTCGCGACACGGCTCCTATGCAGGCGTCTCGCGACACGGCTGCCGTGCAGTCGTCTGTCCGTGAGGTCGTCGTTCTCTGGGCATCCCAGACGGGCAACGCGGAGGAGTTCGCCGCCGCGAGCGCCCAGCGGCTGGCCGAGTCAGGGCGGGCGGCCCGGCTGGTCGGTATGGATCAGGCCGCCGGGCTGCCCCGGGACGCCGATGTGCTGGTGATCTCCAGTACGTTCGGCGACGGCGAACCCCCCGACAACGGCACCGGGTTCTGGGAGGAGCTGGCCCGGCCGGACGCCGCCCGCCTCGACGGGATCCGGTTCGCGGTGCTGGCCTTCGGTGATTCCAGTTACGAGGCGTTCTGCGGGCACGGCCGCCGGCTGGACCAGCGCCTGGGGGAACTCGGCGCGGAGCGGCTCGCGCCCAGGGTGGACTGCGAGCCGGGCGATGAGGAGCGGGCACACAACTGGCTGGATGGCATGATCACGGCACTCGCCCGGCCGTTGACCCCCGCACCGAGCCGCAAATCACCCTTCTACGCGCCGCTGGTGGGCAACCGCCTGCTCAGCCGCCCGGGATCGGCCAAGGAAGTCCGGCAGTTCGTGTTCGGCACCGAGGGGCGGCTGCCGTACCGGGCGGGAGACGCCCTGGTCGTGATCCCCGTCAACGACGAGGCGCTCGTCGCGGAGTGGCTCAAGGTGGCTCGCCTGCGTGCCGACGCCACGGTCGAGCTGCCCGACGCGGGGCAGATCTCCCTGGGCGAAGCGCTGACACGGCACCTCGACATCACCAAGATCATACCCGATCTGCTCAGGTTCGCCGCGGAACGCACCCAGGACCGCGACCTCGTCAAAGCTCTCAGACCCGGCAACGAAGGCGAACTCGCCAAATGGACCTGGGGCCGCCAAGCCGTCGACGTCATCGCCGACCTGGCCGTCCGGGCCACCCCCGAGGAGTGGGTGAAGCTCCTCAAGCGGCTCCAGCCACGCCAGTACTCGATCGCCTCCAGCCCGCTCGCCGACCCGGACGAAATCCGGCTGATGGTCTCGGTCATCCGCTTCGACAACCCCAAGGGCACCGCCCGCCAGGGCGTCTGCTCCGCCTACCTCACCCAGGCTCAGCAAACCCCCATCCCCCTGTACGTCCAGCCCACCACCTACTTCCGCCCCCCAGCCGACCCCGCCACCCCCATGGTGATGATCGGTCCCGGCACCGGCCTCGCCCCCTTCCTCGGCTTCCTCGACGAACGCCGCGCCCTCGGCCACCAGGGCCCCAACTGGCTCTTCTTCGGCGAACAGCGCCGGGCCACCGACTTCTACTTCGAGGAGGACCTGACCGCCCTGCACGCGGACGGCTTCCTCACCCGCCTCGACCTGGCCTTCTCCCGCGACCAGCGCACCAAGATCTATGTCCAGGACCGCATGCGCGAGAAGGGCGCCCAGCTCTGGTCCTGGCTGGAGGACGGCGCGCACCTCTACGTCTGCGGCGACGCCACCCGGATGGCCAAGGACGTCGACCACACCCTCCGCGAGATCGTCGCCACCCACGGCGACCTCTCCACCGACAACGCCGCCGCATACGTCAAGCAACTCGCGGCGACCAGAAGATACGTCCGCGACGTCTACTGAGGACCTATCGGCCCGTCTCCGAGTTATCGCAGCTCATGACCGTGATCGCCGGCAACGCCAGCGCTGATTTCTCGCTACGCGGTGACCACGAACCTTCGCCGGGTCGAAGTGGCTCCCCGATCTCGGCGATCGCGGAGCCCCGAGCCGGTGAACACCATTGGCCACCGCACTAACCGTCGGACAGCCGGCCGATGAGGCTCTGGAGCTGGGCGAGACGCTCTTCGAGCTGCCGGCGTTCGCGGGTGCCTGCGGCGTGGGCCTCGCCGAGGATTTCGGCGGCGTGCCGCGCGGTCTCCCGCGCCTCCTCGACGAGGTCCCGCGCCCGTGTCTCGGCCTGGGTGATGATCGCGGCGGCCTCCTCCTGGGCGTGTGTGATCATCAGGGCAGCCGTCCGGGGGGACAGCCCGCCGCTGTTGTTCGCCAGGGCGGCCAGTCGCGCGTTCTCCTGGTGGAGCCAGCGCAGGCTGGTCTCCACCTCGCTCAGGAAGACGTCCACGTCGGCGAGGTCGTAGCCCGGGCGCAGCCGGGCGGTGGCGAAGACCTTGGCGCGGACGGTCTCCGCTGTCATCACCTTGTCGCAGAGGTTCGGGTGGTCCATGGTTCACCGTGCCTTTCGGGCGGAGGAGACGGCTTCCAGCAGGTAGGCGCGCTGGCGTGGGGTGAGATCGCCCACCGCGCCGGTGGGGCTGATGTTCCGGGCCGCCAGCAGACGCCGGACGTCGGCCGGGCGGTAGCCGGGCAGGCCCCGCAGGAGCCACCCGATGTAGGTCCCGCGCGTCAGCTTGTCTGTGCTGGCCAGCACCTGGGCCAGGCTCAGCTGGCCCACCGTCAGGGCCGCGCGCAGATGCTCCCTGTCCCGGGGCGCGAACTGCGGGAGAGAGGAGCTCGGCGGCGCGGGAGACGGTGCGAGAGGCGGCCTGAGAGACGGTGTGGGCATGGTGGCCATCGCCCGGTCGAGGGACGCCTGCGTCTGGTCCTCGGGCATCAGGTGCATGGCGGCGATGACCACGGCCAGGGTCGCGGCGAGCCCGGCCGCGCTGAGCAGGTGCCGCCGGGGCAGCCGCCCGTCCTCCTGCCTGCTGGCCGCCAGCTTCAGGCCCACCACGGCGGTACGGAGCAGCACTCCGGCCACCACCCCGATCAGAATCGGCTCCACCTGCGGCGGGATCGGGCTGATCGTGGCGATCACGACGCCCACCGCCGGGGCGACACAGGACACCGTCAGCCACGGCGCCAGCCGCCGTTTCGCCATGTCGAGCAGGGCGGTCAACGCGAGCCCCTCACTGGTCGAGTGGACGACGAGGGCGAGCACCACGACCGCGGACGCCGTCAACGCCAGGGTCGCGCCCTCGACCGCGCGGTGCATGGAGAGGGCGGCAGCCGTACCCATGCCGCCGAAGACGGCGGCGCTCAGCATCTCCCTGACGCGGCGATGCGCGCCGGGCAGGTGCACGCCACCGGCCGGTCTGCCGCTCTCGTGGTCGTGCCCGCAGCCCCGCCGGGTGAAATAGGTGATCACCAGGAAGCCGAACAGGATGGCCAGGCCGAGCATCCACACCGGCAGGCCGTTCTCGGCGGCCCCCTCCCAGGCGTCAGGGAGCATGTCGATCAACGCGGTGACCAGCATCAGCGCGGAGGCGACCGCCAGCAAGGCGGTGACCTGCCGGGATTTGCGCCGGGCCAGCCAGGCTCCGACCAGGGTGGACAGGGTGATCAGGGCGACGGCCAGCCAGACCGCCACATCAGGAGATCGTCCATCGAAGGTCATCGTGCACTTCCTCTAGACAGGACAGGCCTCTACCTGCGTTCATTACGGAGAGTAGATATCCACTTACCAAACGTTTACACGTATGAG
The DNA here is from genome assembly GCF_009687845.1 of Acrocarpospora corrugata. Lineage (GTDB taxonomy): Bacteria > Actinomycetota > Actinomycetes > Streptosporangiales > Streptosporangiaceae > Acrocarpospora > Acrocarpospora corrugata. The sequence continues at coordinate 79,521 of NZ_BLAD01000053.1, read as the reverse complement.
CAAGTGTTCAAGTCTGCGAATGGGAGTTGTTGACAGGGCTCGGCGGCGCCCTCAGACTCGACGTATGAACAATGATTCAAGTGTTGTAGTGGCGCTGTCCCCTGATGCCTGCCCGACGCCGGTGGTGGACGCGGAGCGGGTGAAGTCCGTCCGGCGGGCGCTGCCGTCCGAGGAGGTCGTGCAGGATCTCGCCGACGTTTTCTCGCTGCTGGCCGATCCCGGCCGGTTGCGCCTGATGGCGGCGTTGCTGGAGGGCGGCGAGATGTGCGTCTGCGACCTGGCCGCGGCCACGGGGCAGAGCATGTCGGCGGCCTCGCACGCGTTGCGCCTGCTGCGGACCCACCGGGTGGTGAAGGTCCGCAGGTCCGGGCGGATGGCCTACTACCAGCTGGCCGACTCGCACGTCAGGATGCTGTTCGATCTTGCGATCACGCACATCGGCCATGACGAGGAGCGAAACGATGTCTGACCACGGGCACGGCCATGGGCGCGGTCACGGGGTCACCCAGGAGGCCGACCGCCGCTACCTGAAGGGCGCGCTCGCGCTGATCGTCGGGTTCATGGCGGCCGAGGTCGTCGTCGGGTTCGCCGCGCAGTCCCTAGCGCTGATCTCCGACGCCGGGCACATGCTCACCGACGCCATCGCGATCGTCTTCGCACTGATCGCGATGCGCATCTCGGCGCGCCCCCCGCAGGGCGGTTTCACCTACGGCCTCAAGCGTGCCGAGATCATCTCCGCCCAGATCAACGGCATCACGCTGCTGCTGCTGAGCGTGTACTTCATCGTCGAAGGCGTCCGCAGGCTGGTGGAGCCCCCGCAGGTGGAGGGGCTCTACGTGGTCGTGACCGGACTGGCCGGGATCGCGGTGAACCTGGCGGCCACCTGGCTGATGTCCCGCGCCAACCGGGCCAGCCTCAACGTCGAGGGCGCCTACCAGCACATCCTCAACGACCTGTTCGCCTTCATCGCCACCACCGTCGCCGGAGCTGTGGTGTGGCTGACCGGGTGGGGGCGCGCCGACGCCATCGCCGCCCTCGTGGTGGCCGCGCTCATGCTCAAAGCCGGCTGGGGCCTGGTCCGCGACGCGGGCCGGGTCTTCATGGAAGCCGCTCCCGTCGGCATGAACCCCACCGAGATCGGCACCAGGACCGCGGCGCTGGAGCGCGTCGTGGAGGTGCACGACCTGCACATCTGGGAGGTCACCTCCGGCTACGCCGCCATGTCGGCCCACATCCTGGTCGAACCCGGCGCCGACTGCCACGCGGTCCGCGTCCTCGCCGAACAGCTCGTGCACGACCAGTACGGCATCGAGCACACCACCCTCCAGGTCGACCACGCCCCCGGCGAACTCCTGACCATCGGCGCGACCACGGCCCACTGCGCAGACCCGCACGGCCCTTCGCACCGGACCACGGCGGAGCGTGACTAGCCGGGGAGGCCCAGGAGGCGGCCCAGGATGCGCGAGTTGTGGTCGAAGAACTCGGCTCTGTGGTTGATCACGTTGTGGAACTGGCCGAAGAGTTCAAAGTTGATCATTCCGTACAGGCCGGTCCAGGCGGTGATGGCGCGGGCGACCACGTCGTCGGAGACGCCGGGCATCACGGAGCGGACGGCCTGGGCGTCCGTGCTGAGGATGGCGGGGACCGTGAGGCCGATGTCCGGCGGCGTGAGGCGGCCGGCGCTGTGGGCTTCGGCGATGATGCGGCCGTAGACGATGGTGGTCCGGGCTGCTGGGGCGATCGTGTCCTGGGGGGCGCGGTAGCCGGGGACGGGGGAGCCGTGGATCAGGGCGTATTCGTGCGGCTGGGCGAGCGCCCAGTCGCGGAGCGCGTGGCTGACCGCGAGCCAGCGGCCGGTGAAATCGGCGGGCGAGCAGGCGGCGTCGGCGGCTTCGACGGCCGCGCCCGAGGCGTTGTACCCGTCCACGATCAGCGCCGTAAGCAGGTCATCCTTCGTCGCGAAATATCGGTGAATGGCGGAGGAGACCATGCCCATCTCGCGGGCGATCGCGCGCAGCGACAACCCACTCGCCCCGTCGCTGGCCAGATGCCTCCGGGCGATATCGGTGATCTCTCGGACCAGTTCGGCTCTGACACGTTCCCGTGCGGTACGGCTTGCGCTCACCTGAGCACCATATCAGAGCGCTGCGTTAAATCGAGAGCAGTGCTCTTGACGAGTGGTGCTCTGATGAGAGAGCATTGCTCACAGAAGGAAGCGATGATCCCAGGGAGTTGGCGATGAGCGCACTGTTGTACCGGGGGCCGGCCCTCGAAGACCTCCACACCGGCTACGCGATGAAGGGCCGGATCGACGAGCGGGCCCCCGTGACCTCCTCCTCCACCGTCGTGGTGGACGCGCCGGTCACCCAGGTCTGGAAAGTCCTGAGCGACCTGCGCGGATGGTCGGCCTGGTACCCCGAGCACCAGGTCCTGGAACTGGGCGCCATGGCCCCCGGGGAATCCTTCCGCTGGCGGATCGGCAGCTTGAAGATCACCTCACGGTTCGCCGTGGTCGATCCGGGCCGCGAGCTCACCTGGAGCGGCGTCGTCTTCGGCTACCGCGCCGTCGACCGCCACCTGCTCGAACCGCTCGACGGCGGCCACACCCGCGTCACCATGTCCGAATCCCTGGCCGGCCTGTTCGCCTCCGTCCTGTACGGACCGGACAAGCTCCGCCAAGGCCACGACCGCTACCTAGCCGCCCTGAAGGCGGAAGTCGAGAAGTAGGAGACACATCATGGGCAAGCACGTCGTCATCGGTGCCGGTCAGGTCGGCCGGCAGCTCGCACAGCTCCTCCACGACCAAGGCCACGAGGTCGTCCAGATCACCCGCTCGGGCTCCGGAGCCGAACCCGTCACCAAGATCGCCGCCGACGCCGCCGACTTCGGGGCGCTCTCCCGCGCCGCCAAGGGCGCCGACGTCCTCTACAACTGCGTGAACCCGCAGTACCACCGCTGGCCGACCGACTGGCCGCCGATGGCGGACGCCATGCTCCGCACCGCGGAATCCACCGGGGCCGGCTACGTCATCCTCGGCAACCTGTACAGCTACGGCCCGGTGGACGGCCCGATGACCGAGGACCTGCCGCTGGCCTCGACCGGGACCAAGGCCAAGGTCAGGGCCGAGATGTGGCGGCAGGCGCTGGCCGCGCACGAGGCCGGGCGGGTGCGGACCACCGAAATCCGGGGTTCGGACTACTTCGGGCCGGGATCGACGAATCAGGGGTTCCTGTCGCCGTACGTGATCATTCCGGCGGGGGCGGGCAAGCGGGTCACCGTGCTCAGCGACCCCGATATCCCGCACGCGTGGACGTACCTGCCCGATGTGGCGCGGGCGCTGGCGATCGCGGGCTCGGACGAGCGGGCCTATGGGCGGCCGTGGCACGTGCCGACCCTGCCCGCGATCAGCTCCCGCGCGATCGCCGAGCGCACCGCCGCCCTGGCCGGGGCGCGGGCTCCCCGGATCATGGAGGTGCCGTACTGGGTGATCAAGGCGATGGGCTTGGTCCAGCCGTTCATGCGGGAGATGCGCGAGACTCGCTACCAGTTCGACCGGCCGTTCCTGCTGGACTCCTCCGCCTTCCAGGAGACCTTCGGGATGTCCCCCACCCCGCTGGACGAAGCTCTCAAAGCGTCCCTTCGATCGTGAGTAGGGTCGGGGGATGCGACTCGGAATCATCGGGCTCGGCGACATCGCCACGAAGGCGTACCTGCCGGTGCTCGCCGCCATCCCCGGACTGGACCTGCGCCTCTGCACGCGGAACCCGGAACAGCTCCGGCGACTCGGCGCGGCATACCGGATCCAGGACCGGTTCACCCGGGTGGCGGATCTGATCGCCGCCGGAATCGACGCGGCCTTCGTGCACGCGGCCACCGCCGCCCACGTGGAGATCGTCACCCGGCTCCTGGAAGCGGGCGTGCACGTCTTCGTCGACAAACCGCTCGCCTACCACTTCACCGACGCGGAGAAGCTGGTCCAGCTGGCCAGGACCCGCGAGCTGTCGCTGATGGTGGGCTTCAACCGCCGGCACGCCCCCGGCTACACCGCCCTGGCCGGACTCCCGCGCGACCTGGTGATCATGCAGAAGAACCGGTCCGGCCTGGCCGAGGACCCCCGTACGGCGATCTTCGACGACTTCGTGCACGTCGTCGACACCCTCCGCTTCCTGGCCCCCGGCGAGGTCACCGCCACCCGGATCAGGACCCGGGTGGCGGACGGGCTACTGGAACACGTCGTGCTCGAACTGGACGGCGACGGCTTCACCGCCCTGGGGATCATGAGCAGGGTCAGCGGCGCCGCCGAGGAGACCTGCGAGACCATGGGCGGCGGAGTCAAACGCCGGGTGGTCAACCTCGGCGACGTCGTCGACTTCACGCCGGGGGAGACCCTGGTCCGGCGGCCGGACTGGACGCCCGTCCCCCGGCAACGCGGCATCGAGCAGGCCTGCCTCGCCTTCCTGGACGCGGTCGGCGCGGGCCGGCTGCTCGATGCCGGCGATGCTCTGGAAACTCACCTGCTCTGCGAGCAGATCGTCAATCAGGGATAGAGGCCGCGCAGCCGGTGGGCTTCCGCCACCCTGCCCACCCCGATCGCGTGCGCCGCCTGCCGCAGGCTGATTCCCCGGTCGGCGGAGAGCGTCCGCACCTCGCGGAAAGCGCCCTCCATCAGGTCCCGCAACTTCACCTCGACCTCGTCCGCGCTCCACGAATACGCCTGGGTGTTCTGCACCCATTCGAGATACGACACGATGACGCCGCCGGCGTTGGCCAGAATGTCCGGCACGATCGTGGTGCCCTGATCGGCCAGGATCAGGTCGGCCTCCGGGCTGGTCGGCCCGTTCGCCCCCTCCACGATCAGCCGGGCCCGCACCCGACGCGCGTTCGCCCCGGTCAGCGCCCCTTCCAGGGCGGCAGGAACCAGCACGTCCACATCCATCTCGATGAGCTCGTCATGCGAGATCGCGTCCGCCCGCGGATAGCCGAGCAGGCCGCCGTGCTCGGCCGCCCACGCCCGCACGTCCGCGACGTCCAGCCGCTCGGCGCAGATCGCCGCCGACGCGTCGGACACCGCCACCACCCGGCACCCGGCGTCCGCCAGGTACTGCGCCGCCAGCGCCCCGACCTTCCCGAACCCCTGCACCGCGACCGTGCGCCCGGCGGGATCGCCCAGCGCGGCCGACGCCACGATCTGCACCCCGCGCGAGGTCGCGCCCGCGCGCCCGAGCGAACCGCCGAGCAGGGTCGGCTTGCCGGTGACGACCCCCGGCACGGAGTAACCCGCGTTCACGCTGTACGTATCCATGATCCACGCCATGGTCTGCTCGTCGGTGCCGACATCCGGCGCCGGAATGTCCTTCTCCGGGCCGATCAGCGGCTGTATCTCGTTGGCGTAGCGCCGGGTGACCCGCTCCAGCTCCCGTACGGTGAGCTGGTCCGGGTTCACGGCGACACCGCCTTTCGCGCCCCCGTACGGAATGCCGACGAGCGCGCACTTCCACGTCATCCACATGGCGAGCGCGGTCACCTCGGCCAGATCGGTGTCCGGATGGAAGCGAATCCCGCCCTTAGCCGGCCCGCGCGAGAGATTGTGCTGGACGCGGTATCCCTGCACCACTTCCATCCGCCCGTCCTCACGCCGGACCGGAACGGAGACGGTGAGGGATCTGCGCGGAGTGGCCAGCATGCGATGCAGGCCGTCATCGAGCCCGAGGAAGCGGACTGCCTCGGCGAGCTGGAACTGGGCCGCGTCCAACGCCTGTTGACCCGCGACCCCGCCCCGAATTCCCGACGTCGTTGTCGGGAAGTCCGTGATGGTCATGTCGGAGAGTGCTCCTCCATCTAGTGTCGGTGCGCCCCCCGGGAACGACTCCGGCACGCCCCGTCGTCGTTGACGGAACGTTCCCACCGGCACCGATCCCCGGGCGACGCCTCTACTGTGATCCAATCCTGGCCCCACGGCCCGGGGGAATATGCCGTATCGGCGGAATGGGCAGGCGGGTTCACCGCTTTGGAGCGTGTCGGGGCGATGGTGCGGGCCGTGACGTGGCTGCGGTATTCCTTGGGGGTGGCACACCTTGTGATCGGGCCGCTGCTGCGGCATGTGGACGGGTCGACGGCGACCGTCTGGGTTGAGACCAGTGATCCCTGCACGGTCAGCGTCGTGGCGGGGGAGGAGCGGGTGTCCGAGCGGACCTTCACGGTGCACGGGCATCACTACGCGCTGGTCGATGTGCCGGTCCGGGAGGCGGTGCCGTACCAGGTGGAGGTGGACGGGGCCGAGGTGTGGCCGCAGGAGGGGATGGAGCGGAGTGTGATCCGGCCGGTGGCGCGGCTGGAGACGGTGGTGTTCGGGTCGTGCCGGACGAGCGTGCCGCATGACGCGGCGCATCTGATCAGCCACGGCGTGGACACGCTCCGGGCGTACGGGCACACGCTCACGGTCGACGACGGCCTGCCGGATCTGCTGCTGATGCTGGGCGATCAGGTGTACGCGGACGAGCCGTCGGCGGAAATGATCGAATTTATCCGGGAACGGCGGGGCGGTTCCGAGCCCGTGGACGAGATCGCGGACTTCGAGGAGTACGCGGAGCTGTACCGGCAGGCCTGGACGGATCCGGAGATCCGGTGGCTGCTGTCCACCGTGCCGACCGCGATGATCTTCGACGATCACGACCTGCGGGACGACTGGAACACCTCGCAACCGTGGCGGGAGCAGATGGCGCGGGTGCCGTGGTGGAAGCGGCGGGTGATGGCGGGGCTCGGGGCGTACTGGGTCTATCAGCATCTGGGCAATCTGACCCCGGCCGAGCGGGCCGCCGACGAGGTCTACCTGAAGATCCGCGAGGCGGCCGACGGCGCCGAGATCCTGGACGCGTTCGCGGAGCGGGCCGACGCCGACCCCACGACCAGCCGGTGGAGCTACTCCCGCGACTACGGCGGAACGCGCCTGATCATGCTGGACACCCGGTGCGCCCGGCATCTCGTGCCGGGGGAGCGTTCGGTGCTGGACTCCTCCGAGTGGGCCTGGCTGGAGGAGCAGGTCAACGGCGGCCAGGAGCTGCTGCTGGTCGGGTCCTCGGTGCCCGTCCTGCTCCCGGCCGGCATCCACCACGTCGAAGCCTGGAACGAAGCCCTCGCCGACGGCGCCTGGGGCAGACGCTGGGGGCGCTGGTCGGAACGGATCCGGCAGGCCGTGGATCTCGAACACTGGGCCGCGTTCCGGCGTTCGTTCGAACGGCTCTGCACCCTGCTGGCCGGATCCGGGTCGACCGTGCTGCTGCTCTCCGGCGACGTGCACTATTCCTACGTCGCCAAGGGCAAGGACGTCCCCGTCTACCAGCTGGTCTGCTCGCCGATCAGGAACCCGCTCAGCCGGACCCTGCGCCTGGCCAACATCATCGCCCAGTTCGGCGTGGCCAGCCTGTTCGGCGGGCTGCTCGCCCGGACCGCCAGACTCCCCAAACCGCCCTTCAAATGGCGGATCACCAACGGGCCCTGGTTCTCCAACGCGCTCGCCACCCTCACCTTCCCGGACGGCGTGCCAGAAGCCCGCTGGTACAGCCCGACCATCTCCGATCCGCCCCAGCTCTCCGAGATCTCCCGGGTCCCCCTCCCCGGGAGGCCCGGTTAGAACTCGCTGAGCACCGCGCCCAGCTGGCCGATCATCCAGGACAGGTCGTCGGCGCTGATCGTCAGCGGCGGGGCCAGCCGGATCGTCGACCCGTGCGTGTCCTTGGCGAGCACGCCCTTGCGCATCAACGCCTCGCACACCTGACGCCCGCTGGCCAGCGACGGATCGATGTCGACCCCCGCCCACAGCCCGCGCCCGCGCACGGCCACCACGCCGGGCAGCGCCCGCAGCCGGTCGTGCAGGTCGGCGCCGAGCTCGCGGGCCCGCGCCTGGAACTCGCCGCGCCGCAGGATCGCGATCACCGCGCTGCCGACCGCGCAGGCCAGCGGGTTGCCGCCGAACGTCGACCCGTGCTGCCCCGGCTTGATCACGCCGAGCACGTCCGCGTCGGCCGCCACCGCGGAGACCGGCACGACGCCGCCGCCGAGCGCCTTGCCCAGGAGGTACATGTCCGGAATGACGCCCTCGTGGTCGCAGGCGAAGGTGTCGCCGGTGCGCCCGAGGCCGGACTGGATCTCGTCGGCGATCATCAGGATCCCCGCCGTGGTGCAGATCTCGCGGACCTGGGTGAGGTAGCCGTCCGGCGGGACCAGCACGCCGGCCTCGCCCTGGACCGGCTCGATCAGCACGGCCACCGTGTTCTCGTCGATGGCGTCCCTGATCGCCTCGGCGGAGCCGTACTTCACGATCGTGAAGCCGGGGGTGTAGGGGCCGAAGCCGTCGTGCGCGTCCGGGTCGGTGGAGAAGCTGATGATCGTGGTGGTGCGGCCGTGGAAGTTGTCCTCCATCACGATGATGTTGGGCTCGCGGATGCCCTTGACCTCGTGGCCCCACTTGCGGGCCACCTTGATCGCGGTCTCCACCGCCTCCGCGCCGGTGTTCATCGGCAGGATCATGCCCTTGCCGCACAGGTCGCTCAGCCCGGCCGCGAACGCGGCGAACTGGTCGTGGTGGAAGGCGCGGCTGGTCAGCGTGACCCGCTCCAGCTGGGCGCGGGCGGCGGCCAGGATCTCCGGATTGCCGTGGCCGAAATTGAGCGAGGAGTACCCGGCCAGGCAGTCCAGATACCGGTTGCCCTCCACGTCCACCACCCAGGCGCCCTCGGCCGAGGCGATCACGACCGGGAGCGGGTGGTAGTTGTGCGCGCTGCGGCTCTCACTGAGCTCGATGAAATCCCGGGTGTTCACAGGCGGATCTCCAAAGTGCAGCACTTGGGCCCGCCGCCGGCCTTGCGCAGCTCGGTCAGATCGACGGGAACGACCTGATAACCGTGCCGTGTCAGGGTGTCGCGGAGCCCGGTCGCCTCGGCGTTGATGACGATGTTTTTGCCGTCGCTCACCGCGTTGAGGCCGAGCACCAGCGCGTCCGCCTCGCCCGCGATCACCGCGTCAGGGAAGAGCCGCCGCAGCACCCGCAGGCTGTCGTCGGAGAAAGCGCCCGGGTAGTAGGACACGTTGCCGTCGCCGAGCGCGAACAGCGCGGTGTCCAGGTGGTAGAAACGCGGATCCACCAGCCGCAGCGTGATCACCGGCCGGCCCAGGAACTCCTGCGCCTCCAGGTGCGCGGCCATGTCGGTGCGGAACCCGGTGCCCGCCAGGATCACCTCGTCCAGGGTGAGGAAGTCGCCCTCGCCCTCGTTGATGAACGCCGCCTCCCTGACCGGATACCCGCGCTGCTCGAACCACTCCAGGTAGGCCGGGCCCTCGGCGGCCCGCTCAGGGAACGCGAACCGCGCCCCGTACATCCGGCCGTCCACGACCAGCCCGCCGTTGGCCGCGAACACCATGTCCGGCAGCCCGTCGATCGGGTCGATCTCGCTGACCTTGTGCCCCAGCGACTGGTAGGCGCTCTTCAGCGCCTCCCATTGCCGTACGGCTGTCGCCGCGCTGGCCCCCTTGCTGGGATCCATCCACGGGTTGATCTTGTACGTGACTCCGAAGAACTCGGGACGGCACATCAGAAAGTGCCGCGTCGTGGCGACCCGGTGGCTGACTACAGCCGCGGTCGTGTGAGCAGGAATCACGAAATTTCTCCACAAAGAGGGCGGGGTTGCTCTCTTCAGGGTAGAAATAGCGCGACTTCCCGCCAATGCGGCGACATTGCGCCTCTGCGGTGATCGATTGCGTTTTCCGGGGCCGGACCGGCGATCCGTTACGCGGGCCTTGACGTGATCAGGCGGGTCAGCACGATCGAGCTCTTGGTCCGCACCACGAAAGGCTCGGCGGCGATGCGCTCGATGACCTGCTCGACGTGGCGCACGTCGGTGGCCCTGATGTGCAGCAGCGCGTCGGCCTCGCCGGTGACCGTGCAGGCCGCGACGACCTCCGGCAGGCGGGCCACCGCGATCGCGATGGCGCTCGGCGAGGTCTTCCCCTGGCAGAACAGTTCCACATACGCCTCGGTGGTCCAGCCGAGGGCGGCCGGTTCGACCTGGGCGGTGAACCCGGTGATCGCCCCCGTCTGCACCAGCCGGTCGACCCGTCGTTTCACCGCCGGGGCGGACAGCCCGACCTGCCCGCCGATCTCGGCGTAGGTAGATCGGGCATCCTCGACCAGGGCCCCGATGATGGCCCGATCCAACTCGTCCAACTTCACGCCCCCTGTATACCGCCCTCCCCTGCCGTCTCCGGCACTAGGTGGGTCACCGGGGGCGTCCGCCGAGCGCCGTTCCCGGAAACGGCGCTCAGAACGTTCCATTCACCAGCGGGAGACCAGATCGTCGAACTCGCCCGACTTGACCGCCCGCAGGAAGGTGGCGACGTCCGCGCTGCTGAACACGAGCGCGGGACCGGTGACGAACCGGGAGTTGCGGAAGGCGACCTCGTCGGTGGAGAGACGGGCCATCTCCACGCAACTGCCGCTGGGATTGCTATGGGTGCTCTTGCGCCACGTGGTGCCGCTCAGGTCGTTCGCGTTGGGGACGTGGTCCATCCTGCCCTCCAGGTTTCCTCGTTCTGGAGAGCAACACTATGCCGTGCACGTGCATCCGTGTTTGCAGTTGTGATTGCACTTGCGATTGCACGCTAAAGAGATCTGAGCACATCCTCCAGGAAGGCGGCGGTCTGCGTGACCGGCCTGGCCTCCACGCAGAGGGTGTTCATGACCTGCATGTAGCGGTCGACCTCTTCGGGTTTCTCCAGGTAGAGGGCGCTGGTGAGCTGCTCCAGGTAGACCACGTCGGGGAGCTCGCGCTCGTCGAACCGCAGGATCGTGAACGGTCCGCCGGCGGCCGCGTGGCCGCCCCGGTCGAACCCGACGATCTGCAGAGTCACATTCGGGTTACGCGTCATCTCCAGCAGGTGCTCGACCTGTCCGCGCATCACCTCTCTGCCGCCGAGCGGGCGGCGCAGCGCGGCCTCGTCCACGACTGACCAGAGTTTGACCGCCTCCGAGCCCTCCAGCCGCTTCTGCCGGGCCACCCGGAGCGCGACCCTGCGGTCGATCTCCTCGTCCGGGGAGTCCTCGTGGCCCAGCCTGATCACCGCGCGGGCGTAGTCCGGCGTCTGCAGCAGGCCGTGCACGAACTGGACCTCGTAGCTCCGGATGACGGCCGCGGCCTCTTCCAGGCCGACGTAGACCTCGAACCAGTTGGGCAGCAGATCGCTGTACTTGTGCCACCAGCCGGGGGTGTTGGCCTCCCTGGCCAGGGTGAGCAGGATGGCCCGCTCCTGGGGGTCGGTCAGGCCGTACATGGTCAGCAGGTCCGCGACGTCGCGTTCCTTGAAACTCACCCGGCCCAGCTCAAGGCGGCTGATCTTCGCGTGCGAGGCGCGGATGATGTGCCCCGCGTCGTCGGGCGAGATCCCCTTCGCCCGCCGCAACCGCCTCAGCTGCGCGCCCAGCAGGATGCGCAGGACGGTCGGACCACCACGCGAGTACGGGAGGACCCGAGGTTCCTCACCGGCTTCAGGCACCGCGTTCACGTCGACTCCAAGTTGGACGGACGATTCCCGGAACAGTGAACCATTGTCGCATTGCGGGCACGCCGCCGGTAGCCGATCTTCGGACCGACCTGACAACTCCCCGGTTACGAATATTTACCGGGAATCTGATGATGTACGTACCGATGCACGTGCATCCGTGATTGCATATGATGTTACAGGGAAGGCCGAAAGTTCACCTTCAGGGACGGCGATGACCGCACATCTGGCAGGCCGAGGAGCCGCGACTGTGCCCTCTTGGCTTATTCCGGAGTTCGAGTCGGTTGTGGGGCCTGACTTGAGCTGGCCCGCACCCGCCAGCTGCGCTCTGCGAGCGGGTGCGGGCTCTGCTTCGGTCGCCAGGCGGTTCGCCGTCCAGACCCTGCGCGAGTGGGGCCTGTCGCAGGTCGCGGATGATGTCCAGCTGGTGGTATCCGAGCTGGTCACCAACGCGCTGCGGCATGCCCTGCCCGATGAAACGCCCACTGGGATATCCACCGGGATATCCACCGGGGCGAGCGCCGGGGGCAGCGTCGCCCCCGTGCAGCTCCGGCTGATCAACCAGAGCGTGCACGTCGCCTGCGCGGTCCGCGACCCCAGCGAGCGGGTGCCGCTGATGTGCCCCGAGGATGACTTCGCCGAGTCCGGGCGCGGCCTGCTCCTGGTCCAGGAGCTGAGCCTCACCTGGGGCTGGACCATCCTGCGGGGCAACGGCAAGGTCGTCTGGGCGATCTTCACCGTCCCGGACTAGCGCCGGACCAGCTCCCGTTCCGGCGCCGGCGCCGCGTGCGCGGTCGCCGGGAGCAGCCGGTCCAGCCAGCCGGGCAGCCACCAGTTGGCCCGCCCGAGCAGCGCCATCGTGGCCGGCACCAGCACCATCCTGACCACGGTCGCGTCGATCAGCACGGCGGCGGCCATGCCGACCCCGGTGGTCTTCACCGTCACGTCCGGGTCCAGCGCGAAGCCGACGAACACCGCCACCATGATCGCGGCGGCACTGGTGATCACCTTGCCGGTGGCGGCCAGGCCGCGCACCACACTGCCCCGGGCGTCGCCGGTGGCGAGCCAGTCCTCCCTGATCCGGGAGAGCAGGAACACCTCGTAGTCCATGGACAGGCCGAACAGCACGGTGAACATCAGGATCGGCACCCAGCTGGAGATCGGCCCCCCGTGCGGCAGCCCGACCAGGCGCGCGCCCGCGTCGGTCTGGAAGACCACGGTGATCACGCCGTACGCGGCGGCCACCGAGAGCAGGTTCATGACGGCCGCCTTGAGCGCCACCACCGGGGCCCGGAACAGCACGGTGAGCAGCAGCAGGGACAGGCCGACCACGAACGCGACCACGATCCACAGCCGTTCGGCCAGGCGGTCGGAGATGTCGCCGAACCCGGCGACGTTGCCGGTGACCATGACGCCTTCTGGCAGTTCGGCGCGGAGCCGCCGGACCAGATCGGTGGTGCGCTCGTCCTGCGGGCCCGTGGTGGGTTCGAGGGTGATGACGGCCGCCTCGCCCTTGACCAGCGGCGGGGCGACGGCCTGCACGCCGGCCTGGCCGGGCAGTGCCGCGGTCACGGCGGGGACGAGGGCGGCGGGCAGGGCGATCACGATGGGGCCGTTGGCGCCGGGGCCGTACTCCTCGGCCACCAGGTCGTAGGCGACCCGGGTGGTGTTGCTCTCCGGCTGGCTGCCCGCGTCCTGCGGCCAGGTGCGCATGCCGAGCATGGGGGCGGCCAGGGCGAGCAGGACCACCAGGGCGGCCAGCGCGGACCGGATCGGGCGGGCGCCGACCCAGCGGGCCCAGCGTTCGGTCCTGGTCGGGCCGGTGCGGACCGCCGTACTGACCGGGTCGCCGGCCCGTTCGCGGCGGGGGAGCACCCGGCGGCCGGCCAGCCCCAGCATGGCCGGGACCAGGGTGATCGAGGCGATCATGACCGCGCCCACGGTGGCGAAGGTGGCGTACGCGAACGAGGCGTACACCGGCAGCGTGGACAGGTTGAGGCCGAACAGCGAGACCAGCACGGTCAGCCCGGCCACCAGCACCGAGGAGCCCGCGGTCGCGGTGGCCTCGGCCGCCGCCTCGCGCGGCGACAGGCCGCGGCGCAGCCCCTCGACGTGCCTGCTGACCAGGAACAGCGCGTAGTCGATGCCCACGCCGAGCCCGACCATCGACGCGATGGTGGGCGCGGTGGAGGAGACGTCGGTCAGCGCCGCCAGCAGCGTGATCAGCGAAGTGCCCACGCCCAGCCCCATCAGGGCCACCAGGATGGGCAGTCCGGCGGCGACCAGCGAGCCCAGCGCCGCCACCAAGATGATCAGCGCCGCGATCACGCCGACCGCCTCGGCGGAGCCGCTCGGCGCGGAGAAGTTCTCCGGCACCTCGCCGCCGAGCGCCACGGTGAAGCCCGCCTTCTCGGCCGGGCCGACTGCGGCGCGCAGCGCGTCCACGCCCTCGGATCCGGCGAAGTCGGTCACCGGGATGCGGTAGCCGACCGCGATCAGCGCGGTGTCGCCGTCCGCCGACAGGCGCGGCGGGGCGACCATCGCGACGCCGCGCAGCTGCTTCAGCCGGGCCGCCAGCTCGGTCAGCAGCGGCTCTGGCACTGCCTGGTCGCCGTGCACCACGACCCGGGCGGACGCGCCGGACAGCTCGGGGAAGTGATCGGCCAGATAGGCCGTGCCGACCTGGAAGGGAATGCCGGGGATCGAGTAGTCGTCATGCGTGTCGCCGCCCGCGACCCCGGCCACGCCGACGGCGGCGACCAGGGCGAGGAGCCAGGCGAGCAGCGTGCGCCACGGATGGGCCGCGGACGCGCCGCCGAGGCGGCCGAGAAGACGTGCCATGGGGGTGTCCTTTTCATCAGGTTGCACCCCTACAGTCGGTCAGCCCTCTTGCCCGCCTCTTGGGGCCGGCTTGGAGCCCACTCCGCGGGCCGCCTCCTCAGCCTCCGCCGCCCACACCCGCGCGCCGTACCTGCGCGCGATCTCGGCGGCGTGCCGGTAGCTCTCGGCCGCCTCCTCCGGTTGCCCGGCGGCGAGATAGAGATCGCCGAGGGTGTGCGCGATCGGCCGGGAGGCCACCGACATCGACGTGCTCCCCGGCAGGACGTCCCGGATCGGGAGCAGCACCTCGATGATCTCGGTGATCTCGGCGGGGGTCCCGAGCCGCGCCGTCGCCAGCCCGCGCATCGCCGCGTAGGTGGTGTAGTAGAAGTCGCGGCGCAGCTCCCGCCCGCGCGCCCTGGCCTGTCTGGCCCGCTCGACCTGCCCGTCCTCGAGCAGGCACAGGGCCACGATGTCGGCCGCGATCGGCCCGTGCACCTCGAACAGCAGGTCCGCGACGGGGATGTACTCGCTGAGCCGCCCCTGGGCGAACCTGATCGTGAACACCGAGAACACCTGCGCCCGGTCGGCGTGGATAGAACCGGCTCGGGACAGCGTGGCGAAAGCCTCGTTGTAGAGCCGCTCGGCCTCCTCGTACCGCCCGGACACCTGGACCAGCATGGCTTCCGCGACCATGCCGACCTGCCGGGCCTCCACCATCTGGTACGACTTCGCGATCTCGTGGGCCCGATCGAGGTGCCGCCGCATCGCCGGGATGTCCGCCAGCAGGCAGCACGCCCGCGCGGCCACGAACTCGCCGTACCAGCGGTAGGCGACCAGGTCGTGGGCGACGCCGATCTCGGCGAGCCGTTCGCCCAGCTCGATCACCCGGTGCGGGCCGGACTCGAAATGGCACCGCCTGATCTGCGCCACCAGACTGATGGCGTGCGCCGCCGGGTCGTCCAGGGTCTCGGCCAGCGCGGCCAGTTCGGCCACGGCCACGCCGGCCCGCGGATCGCTCTCGCCGTCGAGTTCGGCCACCACCATCTCCAGCAGGCGGCAGCGCGTCAGCGGCTCCAGGTCGTCCCGGCGCAGCAGCCGCGCCAGCAGATCGAGCGTGCGCTCGTCCACCACCCCGTACGGCTTGATCTGCCAGGGCGTGGCCTCGGTCCAGCAGGTGAACGCGATGATCAGCAGATCGTCGCGCCCGGTCTCCTGGGCCAGGTCGATGGCCCGCTGCCGGGTGTCGCGGGCCCCGGTCACGTCGCCGGACAGCACCTGCGCCCGGACCAGCCGCCCGAGCAGGTCCACCCGGCGCGCGTCCCGGTCGCCTGCGTCGCCGGGGACCCGGTCGAAGCAGTCCAGCGCCTGGGCCAGCAGGCCGGCGGCGGTGTCGTGGGCATACCTGCGGGTGGCCAGTTCGGCGGCCCTGATCGAGTAGTCCATGGCCCGCTCGGCGGTGGCCGAGGTGGCGGCGCGGGCGTAGTGGTGGGCCAGCGCGGGCAGGTCGCCGGGGTGCAGCCGGGCGATCGAGTCGGCCACCCTGGCGTGCGTCCTGGCCCGCCGCATCTGGGACAGGTCCTGGTGCAGCGTGTCGCGGACCAGCGCGTGCGCGAACCTGACCCGGCCGGGAGAGGGCTCGGTCAGCAGGCCGGTGAGCACCCCGGCCTCCAGCGCGGCCAGCACCCCGTCCTCGTTGGCGTCGGCGGCCCCGACCAGGACCTCCACCTCGGCCTCCCGGCCTACCACGGCGGCCAGCCTGAGCACGCTGACGGCGGGCGCGGGCAGCCGGGCGAGCCGCCGCCTGAGCACGTCCCTGACCCCGTCGGGGACCGCGCCGAGCCGTCCCTCCGAGTCCAGCAGCCGGGCGCTCTCCCGCACGTAGAACGGGTTCCCGCCGGTCCGTTCCGTCAGCGACGCCAGGGTGTCCGGATCGACCGGCTTGGCGCAGATGTACGAGACCAGCCGCCCGGTGTCCTCGGCCGACAGGCCGGACAGCGGCAGCCGGATGGGGGAGAGCCGGGCCAGCTGCGCGAACGCGTCCTCCTGCGACTCGGTCACGTCGGACGGCCGGAACGCGGCCACCAGCAGGATCCTGGTCCCGGCCAGCTCCTCGGCCACGGCGGTGAGCAGGCCCAGCGTCTCTGCGTCGGCGCGGTGCAGGTCGTCCAGGATGATGGCGATAGCCCGCCCAGGACCGTTCCCGGTCCCGGTCCCGCCGCTCTCGCCGGTCATGCCGCGCAGCCAGGCGCAGACCGCGCGGTGCAGCCGGAACCTGCCGCTGGCGGCGTCGCCCTCGGCGGGCAGCTGCCCTTCGCCGAGCAGCGGCGCGAGCTCGGCCTGGTAGCCGCCCAGCGGCACGTCCCTGGTCAGCGGGCGGAGCGCCTCGATCCAGGCCCAGGCGGGCGGCGCGCCCTCGTCCTCGGGGCAGCGTCCGGCGGCGATCCGCCAGCGCGCCGGGTCGAGCCCGTCGATCAGCCGGTTGATCAGGGTGGACTTGCCCGCGCCCGGCTCGCCGCTGATCAGCACCAGGCGTGACTCGCCCGCGCCCGCGTCCGCGGCGGCCTGGTCCAGCACGGTCAGCTCGGTGTCCCGGCCCACGAACAGCGGCTCGGCCGGGCGGGTCTCGGCCGGGCGCGGGGCCGCCCGGCCCTGGGTCGCCGGACGCCTGGCCTCGGGGACCTGGACCGGCGGCGGGACGGAGGAGCGGGTGGCGGCGGTGAGCAGGGTGAGGTCCTGGTTGAGGATGGCCCGTTCCAGGTCGGCCAGCGCGGGACCGGGGTCCAGGCCGAGCTCCTCGGCCAGGATGTGCCGGGCCCGGCGCAGCGCGGCCAGCGCGTCGGCCTGCCGCCCGCTGCCCCACAGCGCCAGCGCGAGCAGCCGCCAGCTCTCCTCCCTGAGGGGGTGCCGCCGGGTGAGCAGCTCGGCCCCGGGCACCGCCTCGGTGGCGGGGGCGGCGCGCAGCGTCACCTCGACCAGCAGTTCCTGCGCGCCCAGCCGGATCTCGCCCAGCCGGACCGACTCGGCGACCGCCCACTCCTCGTCGGCCACCTCGGCGAACGCCGCGCCCCGCCACAGGCCGAGCGCCTCGCCGAGCGCCTTCCTGGCGGCGGCCGGGTCGTGCCCGCTCAACGTCCTGGCCTGTTCGGCCAGCCGCTCGAACCGCCAGGCGTCCACCGCGTCGGGATCCAGCCGGATGGCGTACCCGGGGGCGGCGCTGACCAGCACCTCGGCGGGGGCGCGCGGCGGCCGGTCGGGTTCCAGGGTGCGGCGCAGGTTCGCCACGTACGACTGGAGCGAGGCGGTCGCCTTGGCGGGCGGTTCGCCGCGCCACAGGTCCTCGATCATGCGGTCGACCGATACGACGTCGCCGCGCATCGCCACCAGGAGGGCCAGCACGGCCCGCTGCCGGGGTCCCCCGAGGGGGACGGAGAGCCCGCCGACGCGGGCGTCGAGCGGACCGAGCACCCGCAGGCGCACCGCCTGACTTGCCATCACCCGCCCAGCGTAGTACCGCGACGGCCCCAAGACCGTCCCAAGCCGGCTTCAAGACGACAGGAGCAGATTAAGGACCACACAAGCCAACGAAGGAGCTCGAAATGTCCACGCAAGCCCGCCCGTACGTCCAGGAAATGGTGATCATTCACCGGGTGTTCCGGCGCGAGTCCCGGCTGCTGCCCGAGGTCGTCGGCCGGGTCGCCCCCGGGGACGTGGCCCGCGCCCGGGTGGTGGCCGACTACTACCGCACCTACGCCGACGGCCTGCACCACCACCACACCAACGAGGACAACCTGCTCTGGCCCAAGCTGCTGGCCCGGGTCGACCTGGAGGCCGAGCTGGTGCTGCGGATGGAGGCCCAGCACGAGGTCGTCGCCGACACCATGGAGCGGATCGCCGCCCTGATGCCGGAGTTCGAGCGCACCGCCTCGCCGCACCTCCGCGACCAGATCATCGCCGAGCTGGGCAAGCACCGCGACGCGCTGGTCGAGCACCTGGCCGAGGAGGAGGAGCGCATCCTCCCGCTGGTCTCCGAGCACATCACCGTGGCCGAGTGGAACGCGCTGGGCGAGCAGGCCTTCCGGGAGATGGCGAACGACTCCGCCACCAAGAAGATGATCTCCCTGGGCAGCATCCTGGAGGAGATCACCCCCGAGGAGTACGCCCACTTCATGGCCGACAAGCCCGCCATCGTCAAGGTCATCTGGACCCTGTTCGGCAAGCGCGTCTACGCCAAGAAGGTCAAACTCATCCGTGCCAACTGAAAACGGCTCCCGTCACGCGGACGGGAGCCGTTCTTCGCACAGATTTCACCCTTGTTCGGCGTCCCCGGTTGCGGCTTCCATGACCTCTTCGGGGCTGGCCTCCAGGTCCTGTTCCGCGGCCGCCTGGGTCAGCGCCGACGCCTTGTCCAGCCGCACCCAGCTGGTCACGCTCTCCACCGAGAACAGCACCACCAGGTAGCCGGTCAGGATCGCGGCCACCCAGGTCAGCTGCCCGGCCGCGGCCCCGGCGCCGATCACCAGCAGCCGGACCTCCCAGCCGAGACCGGCCTTGAAGATCCACGCGGGCGGCCAGATGCTCTGCCTGGTCCGGTAGACGGTGTCGTAGGTGTGGTACCCGACGATGTAGATGAGTACGAACAGCAGCCACTTGGGCGTGCCCTCGGCCAGGCCGAGCAGGATGATGGTGAGGAACTCGGCGCCGCGCAGCAGCGGCGGGGTCACCCAGTCGAACCGGCCCAGATGGTCGCGCGCCGCGGTCGGCACCACCAGCGCCACCAGCACCAGCGACGGGACCAGCAGGATCACGCCGTCGGTGAGCACGCCGGTGACCGCCAGCGCGATCACCGCCAGCGCGGCGGCCAGCGTGGCCGGCACCGGCGGCAGGCCGCGCCCGAGGCGGCCCTTCAGCACGGCGACCAGCGGGCCGTCGTCGCGGTAGGCGAGCAGCCGCTCGGTCTGGATCCGGCGGCGCTCCTCGTCCGGGTCGGGGAGCGGGGTGACCTGCTGCGGTTGCGTGATCATGCCATCGACCTCAGGAGACGTCCGGTCAGGGTGTAGGTGGCCGCGACGCCGCCCCAGACGATCAGGGTGAGGAACGTCACGCGGGGGTCGAAGAACGCGGTGACCAGGGCGATGGCGGCGAACCGCTCGCCGATCGGGAACACGATCATCTTGCGGGCCCAGTGCACCGGCCGGAACCGCCCGGCCCTGGTCCACAGCCGGAGCACGGCGTGCACGCCACCGCTGCGGCTCAGCTTGCGGTTCTCCAGCGCCTCGCGGAGCGGCCGGTCGTCGGCCGCGGTCAGGTCCAGGGTGGGCAGCGGCACCGGCGGCTTGCGCCGGTTGGCGGCCCCGAAGGAGAAGTCCAGCAGGTGCTTGACCGACTGGAGGGCCAGCGCCACCAGGGCCAGCGTCCAGACGCCCTCGCCGTCGCCGAACTGGCCGGACACGGTCGCGCCGATGGCCAGGCCGACGAAGCAGGCGTATTCCTTGAACCGGTCGAAGGTGGCGTCCAGCCAGGCGCCGAGCACGCCGAACTGGCGCGCGTAGCGGGCCACCTGGCCGTCCACGCAGTCGAACACGAACGCGAAGTAGATCAGCACGCCGCCGGCCACGTAGCCGGTCCTGCTGCCGGTGGCGAACGCGCCCGCGGCCAGCAGACCCGTGAAGATCGAGATCAGCGTGACCTGGTTCGGGGTCAGCCCGCGGCGGGCCGCCCAGCGGGCCAGGAAACGCGAGTAGGTGCTGACGAAGAAGGTGGTGAAGAAGCCGTCGGCGCCCTTGACCGCGTTGTCCAGCCGGGCCCGGTCCTCGTTGAAGGTGGCCATCTCGGCGAGCGCGGCCTGGGTCTCCGCCGGGCCGCGCAGGCGGCGGTAGAACAGGTCGCGGCGGCCCCGCACGCCGACCGAGACGCCGCGCCGGACCAGGCCGAACACGAGCAGCTCGGCGACGTCGTCCTCCGGGCCGAACAGGTGGACCAGGTCGGCGAGCTCGCGGGCCACCTCGGCCAGCGTCGCCGCGTGCCGCTGCTGCAGGTGGATCGGGCCGAGCAGGGCCGCGTTCGGGCGGGTGACCGCGTGGTGGGCGGTGCCGACCGAGATCACCCGGCCGCGCCCGGCCCGGGTGCGCTGCGGCCGGCCCTCCAGCACGGCCGTCCCGATCTCGGGCTCGGCCTCCTCGATCGGCGGCGGCTCCGGCGCGTTCTCGTCCCGCTCCTCGCGCAGGATCAGCGCGATCGCGCCGCGCTTGGCCTTGGTCAGCTGGTAGATCAGCTCGTCGTGGAGGAGCGCGTCGGCGGGCAGGATGAGCACGTTGTCGGTCGAGTCCTGGACCGCGTCGGCCAGCGCGCGCAGATCACCGGCGACGTCGGCGCTCTCGGCCACCCGCGCCGGATAGCCGCGGTACGCCGCCGCGTCGGCGGGCCTGGCGATCGTGACGGGGTCGGGGTCGAGGTCGGCGAGCTGGCTGAGCAGCCTGCCGTACACGGTGGGGGCGCCGGGCAGCGACGGGAGCGGCAGGTCCGTGGGGGGGACGGGCGGCGCACCGGCCTCGGAACCGATCGGGCCGGGCGAGGAGCCCAGCAGGACCACGCGGGTCATGGCACCCTTTCAGGCGGGGGGTCAGTCGGGGCGGCGGTTACCAGGCGGCGGGTCAACCATCTGGTACGGGAAGCCCGCCAGCGCGCCAAAGCTTAGTGACCTTTCAGTTAAGCCGTCGCACCCCAGGTTTACCCCACGGCAACCCGATGTCCAAGCTGAGGACGCCTTTTCCGGCCCAGCTGGAGCCCTAATTATTACCGAAATTTCCCTATTTGTGACCCGGAGTAGCATGAGCGGGTGAGTCTTTACCGTGACGAGGGCGTCGTGCTTCGCACCCACAAACTGGGGGAAGCCGACCGCATCATCACGATCCTCACCAAACGCACCGGCAAAGTGCGAGCCGTCGCCAAAGGCGTGCGCAAGACCAAATCCCGCTTCGGCTCCCGGCTGGAACCCTTCACCCACGTGGACGTGCAACTGCACACCGGCCGCTCCCTGGACATGGTCACCCAGGTCGAGACCCTCCGCCCGTACGGCGAGGCGCTGGTCTCCGACTACCCCCGCTACACGGCCGGCATCGCCATGCTGGAGACCGCCGACCGGCTCACCCAGACCGAGAAGGAACCCGCGCTCCGCCAGTTCCTGCTGCTGGTCGGCGGGCTGCGCACGCTGGTGGACGGCTCGCACGAGCCCCGCCTGGTGCTGGACGCGTTCTTCCTGCGCTCGCTCGCGGTGGCCGGCTACGCGCCGGCGCTGGCCGAGTGCGCCCGCTGCGGCGCGGACGCGGTCCGGGCGTTCGCCATCGTCGCGGGCGGCGTGGTCTGCGGCGCCTGCCGGCCCGCGGGCGCGGCGGTCCCGGCCGCCGAGACGATCGCGCTCATGATCGCGCTGCTCCGCGGCGACTGGCCGGCCGCCGACTCGGCCGAGCAGCGCAACCGGGTCGAGTGCAGCGGCCTGGTGGCCGCCTACCTGCAGTGGCACCTGGAACACGGGATCCGGTCACTCCGGCACGTGGAGCGCACCGACTCCACACAGAACGCGCACGTTCCGCACACCTGGAGCTAATACCCTCGGGGCATGGTTCGCCCGCCCACCCCACACCAGTCAGGGGCCACTCCGCCCGCCATCCCGCGCATGTTCGTGCCCCGGCACGTCGCGATCGTCATGGACGGCAACGGCCGCTGGGCCAAGGCCCGGGGGCTGCCCAGGACCAAAGGGCACGAGGCGGGGGAGGCTTCGCTGTTCGACGTCATCGAAGGGGCGATCGAGCTCGGCATTCCGTACCTGTCGGCGTACGCGTTCTCGACCGAGAACTGGAAGCGCTCGCCGGACGAGGTGCGCTTCCTGATGGGCTTCAACCGGGACGTGATCCGGCGGCGGCGCGATGAGCTGAACGCGATGGGCGTGCGGGTGCGCTGGGCCGGGCGGCCGGGCCGGCTGTGGAAGAGCGTGATCTCCGAGCTGCAGTCCGCCGAGGAGATGACCACCGGGAACACCACGCTCACCCTGCAGTTCTGCGTCAACTACGGCGGCCGGGCCGAGATCCTGGACGCCGCCGTGAAGCTCGCCCACGACATCGCCGCCGGCCGGGTGAAGCCCGACCGGGTGAACGAGAAGGTCTTCGCCCGCTACCTGGACGAGCCGGACATCCCGGACGTTGACCTGTTCGTCCGCTCGTCTGGCGAGCAGCGCATCTCCAACTTCCTGCTCTGGCAGACCGCGTACGCCGAGATGGTCTTCCTCAACCGCCTCTGGCCCGACTTCGACCGCCGCGACCTCTGGCAGGCCTGCGAGCTCTACGCCCAGCGCGACCGCCGCTACGGCGGCGCGATCCCCAACGCCGTCTAGGCCCGCCGCCGCGCCCGGTAGGCGGCCACGTGCATCCGGTTCCCGCAGGTACGGCTGTCGCAGTACACCCGGGACCGGTTGCGCGACTCGTCCACGAACACGTGCGAGCAGTCGGGGGCGGCGCAGCTGCGCAGCCGGTCCCGCTCGCCCTCGACCAGCACGTGCGCCAGCGCCACCCCGCAGTCGGCGGCCAGATGCTCGGCCAGCGACGCGCCGGGCGCGAAGTAGTGCACGTGCAGCGGGAACCCGTCGTGCTGGGTCAGCCTGGGCGTGATCCTGGTCCGCCCGAGCAGCGTGTTCAGCCCGTCGATCGCGGCCGGATCGTCGGGCGCGGTGAAGACGTCGTAGAAGGCGCTCGCCAGCGCGCGCACCTCGGCCAGATCGCCGGGGTTCAGGAACTCCACCCCGCTGACCTTCCGGCGGAGCACGAAGGCGGCGAGCTCCTCCATGTCCGCGGGCGGGGTGTTGACCAGATCGACCGCCGTGGCGAGCGAGTACACCATGTCATGACTGAATGGCATGTTGACTCCTGTCGAGCCCCGTATTTAGCTTGTCCAGGAAGCGTATCCCCCCGGAAGCCTTCCTGCGCCCCTACTCATCGGCCCGTGCAGGACGCGCAGGTGCCGAAGACCTCCACCGTGTGGGTGATGTCGGCGAACCCGTGCTCGGCCGCGATCGCCTCGGCCCAGCGCTCCACGTCGGGCCCGGCCACCTCCTCGGTCCGCCCGCACCGGCGGCAGACCAGATGGTGGTGGTGCAGGTCGCTGGCGCAGGCCCGGTAGACCGCCTCGCCCTCGTCGGTGCGGAGCACGTCCACCCGGCCGTCGTCGTTGAGCGCCTGCAACGCCCGGTACACCGTGGTCAGGCCGATCTTCGCGCCGTCCGACCGCATCTCGGTGAAGATGTCCTGCGCGCTCCGGAAGCTCTCGCTCCGGCGGAGGATCTCGTGAACCGCGTCGCGGCTTCTGCTCATGATGTGGACTCCCGGGTACGGCTTCGCCGTACGAATCTACCGATCGCCAGGGCCACGGCGAACCCCGCGAGGGCGAGCAGCACGATCGCCGCGCCGGACGGCACGTCCAGGTAGAAGGAGGAGGTCAGCCCGCCCACCGTGGCGAGCACGCCGAACAGCATGGCCAGCGCCCTGGTGGCCCGGAA
Organism: Acrocarpospora corrugata; assembly: GCF_009687845.1. Taxonomy (GTDB): domain Bacteria; phylum Actinomycetota; class Actinomycetes; order Streptosporangiales; family Streptosporangiaceae; genus Acrocarpospora; species Acrocarpospora corrugata. The sequence continues at coordinate 55,604 of NZ_BLAD01000053.1, read as the reverse complement.
ACTCCGGGTCAGCTGCTGGCTGGTCGCCACCGGGACCACCATCAGCGCGCTGACCAGCAGCAGTCCCACCGCCCGCATGGCCACCACCACGGTGACGGCCGCCACCACGGCGATCAGCAGGCCCAGGAACCGGGTCGGCAGGCCACCCGCGCGGGCCACCTCCTCGTCCTGGCAGAGCACGAACAGCTCCCGGCCGAAGATCGCCAGCACGCCCAGCACCAGCACCGCGAGGATCGCGATCACCAGCAGGTCCGACCCGGTCACGCTGGTGATCGCGCCGAACAGGTAGGAGTTGAGCGACGCCGTGCTCTCGCCCGGGGTCAGGTAGATCAGCATCACGCCGCCGGCCAGGCCGCCGTAGAACAGCAGCGCCAGCGCGACGTCCCCGCTGGTTCTGCCCCTGGCCCGGACCAGCTCGATGGCGACCGCGCCGAGCGCCGCCACCACCACGGCGGTCAGCACCGGCGCGGTCCCGGTCAGGAAGCCCAGCGCGACGCCGGTCAGCGCGACGTGGCCGATGCCGTCGCCGAGCAGGGCCAGCCGCCGCTGCACGATGAAGGTGCCGACGGCGGGCGCGGTCAGGCCGACCAGCACGGCGGCGACCAGCGCGTACCGCATGAAGTCCAGGGAGAGGAGTTCGATCACGTCAGAGATCCAGGTTCTCGGTGCGGCGCCCCGAGGGCGGCGTCCGACCAGCCGGAGAGCGCTTCCGCGCCGGCTTGGGGGGCGTGCGGGTGGACGTGGTCGTGGCCGGGCAGCGCGTGCGCGCCGACGGCGAGCGGGGGCGGGCCGTCGTGCACCACGCAGCCCTCCCTGAGCACGACCGCGCGGGTGATCAGCGGCTCCAGCGGGCCCAGTTCGTGCGCGACCAGCAGCACGGTCTTGCCGGCCTTGATCAGGTCGGCCAGGGTGTCGGCCAGCAGCCGCTGGCTGGCCGCGTCCACCCCGGCGGTGGGCTCGTCCAGCACGAACGCGTCCGGCTCCCCGGCCAGCGCGCGGGCGATCAGGACCCGCTGCTGCTGGCCGCCGGACAGGGACTGCACCGGGTCTCCGGCCCGGTCGCCCAGGCCGACCTCGGCGAGCGCGCGGGCCACCGCGGCCCGGTCGGCCGCACTGGTCAGCCGCAGGCGGCTCTGGCGGGCGATCCGGCCGGAGGCGACCACCTCGCGCACGGTCGCGGGCACCCCGCCGCCGACCGAGAGGCGCTGCGGCACGTAGCCGATCCGCCACCACTCGCGAAACCGGGCGGGGGGCACGCCGTACAGCTCGGTGCCGCCGCCGGACAGGGGGATCAGGCCGAGCAGCGCCCGGATCAGAGTGGACTTGCCCGAGCCGTTGGCGCCGAGCACGGCGACGACCTCGCCGGGCTCGATGGCCAGGTCGATGCCGCGCAGGATCTCGCGCCCGTCCAGGCTGATCCGCCCGGCGGTCATCCGGAACGCCGTCGCCGAAGGCGCGGGCGCCGCCTGGCCCGCGCCTTCGGACGGCATGTTGTGTGCGACAGGTGCGGTCATGTGCATCCAAGCGCGGTACGGAGGGTGGCGAGGTCGCCCCGCATCGCGGTCAGGTAGTCCCCGCTGGCGGGCTGGCTCTCCAGCGGATTGAGCACCGCCGTCTTCGCGCCGACCTCATTGGCGAGGACCTCGGCGACCTTGGGGCTGACGAGCTCCTCGGTGAAAATGGTAGTCACCTTCTTCTGCCGGGCGATTCCGGCCACCTCCGCCAGCCGCGCCGGGGAGGGCTCGGCGTCCGGGTCCAGGCCGCTGATGCCGACCTGTTCGAGGTTGTAGCGGCTGGCCAGGTAGCCGAAGGCGGTGTGGCTGGTGACGATCGCCCGGTTCGCGCAGGTGGTCAGCCCGCGCTGGAACTCGGTGTCCAGGGCGGTGAGGTCGGCGGCGGTGGCGGCGGCCCGCTCCCGGTATCCGGCGGCGTGCGCCGGGTCGGCAGAGGCGAGCCGTTCGCCGAGCTTGGTGGCGATGGTGGCGAACCGCTGCGGGTCGAGCCAGATGTGCGGGTCGTAACCGACTTCCTCGTGCTCTTCGTGGTCGTCGGGGTCCTCGCCGGCCGCGTGGTTGTGGCCGTGGCCGTCGTCGGGCCCGGCGGCGAGCGTGGTGACCAGCGACGCGGCGTCGAAGCCCCGGTCGGCGGCGTGCTGCTGGACGGCCTCGTCCACGGCCGGCTGCACGCCCCTGATGTAGACGACCAGGCCGGAACTCTGGATGTCGGCCACCTGACGGGGGGACAGTTCCAGGTCGTGCGGCTCGACGCCGGGCTTGGTCAGGCCTTCCACGGCCACGTCGGCTCCGCCGACCCGCTGCGCGAGCCACTGGAGCGGATAGAAGGCGGCGACCAGGTGCAGCGCGTCACCGGCGGCGGCCGATTGGGGGGTTCGATCGGTGGATCCGCAGGCAGAGGTGAGCAGGGCCACACCCGTGACCGCGATGAGACTACGCAAGCGCAAATTTCCGGACATCACGCTAGCGAGTATGAAGGAAAATGAAAACGGTTGTCAAAACTGTCCGATTTGTCGGCCAGTCGTGTCAGAACAGGCCGAACCTGGTCAACGCCACCAGCAGCAGGAACGTCGCCAGCGCCACCCTGAGCACCCGCGCGCCGGGCCGCAGCGACGGCCAGGACATGTAGGCCAGCCAGAGCACGAACCCGAGCACCGGCAGCACCGCCAGGCCGCCGCGCCAGTCCGCGACCGCGAACCCGACCAGCAGCAGCGCGACCAGCACGACCGGGACCAGCCAGCGCGGCAACTGGTAGAGGAACACCAGCACGGCCGCGCTGCGCTGCTCGGCCGTACGCCGGAATCCGGTCGAACCGGGCGTGAAGAACTGCTCGCCCGGCGGCAGCGGCCGCTTGGCCGCGGGCTTGCGCCCGGGCGCCTGCGGGCGGGCCAGCGGATGGGCGGGACGGCGGGGTTTGGAGGTGTCGGCCACGGTCACGAGCCTAACGCCGCGACCCGGCCCGGGGGGATGGCATGCTGGGCGCATGCTCGCCGTGATCCGCTATTCGGTGCCAGAGGCGCAGACCGATCAGTACACCACCCAGGCCAGGGAGATCCTCGATCTGTTCGCCTCCCAGGACGGATTCGTCCGCGGCCAGGTCAGCCGCTCGGTGGACGAACCCAACCTGTGGGCCCTGGTCAGTGAGTGGGAGGGCGCCGGGTTCTACCGGCGGGCCCTCTCATCAGCGCGGATGGTGATGTATCCGCTGATGACGCTCATGATCAACGAGCCCAGCGGCTATGAGCAGGTGTACGCGAAGGGCTGAGCGAGTCCCCTAAGCTTGGCCAATACCAATCCCCAGCGCCGACACCCAGCCGGATGGAGCTTCACTCATGGCACGTCGTACCGACGTCATGGAAACCATCGTCAGTCTCGCCAAACGCCGCGGGCTCGTGTACCCGTCGAGCGAGATCTATGGCGGACTGCGCGCTTCCTGGGACTACGGTCCGCTCGGGGTCGAGCTGAAGAACAACGTGAAGCGCGAGTGGTGGAAGAGCGTCGTCCAGGGCCGCGACGACGTCGTCGGCCTGGACTCGTGCGTGATCCTGGCCCGTGAGGTCTGGGTCGCCAGCGGCCACGTGGAAACCTTCACCGACCCGCTGACCGAGTGCCAGTCGTGCCACAAGCGATACCGGGCCGACCATCTCGAAGAGGCCTACTTCGACAAGCACGGCAAGGCGCCCGAGAACGGCCTGGCCGACCTGGTCTGCGTGAACTGCGGCACCAAGGGCGCGTTCACCCAGCCCAAGCAGTTCAGCGGCCTGCTGAAGACCTACCTGGGCCCGGTCGAGGACGAGTCCGGCCTGGCGTATCTGCGCCCGGAGACCGCCCAGGGCATCTTCATCAACTACCTGAACGTGCAGCAGTCGGCCCGCAAGAAGATCCCGTTCGGCATCGGCCAGCAGGGCAAGTCGTTCCGCAACGAGATCACCCCCGGCAACTTCATCTTCAGGACCCGCGAGTTCGAGCAGATGGAGATGGAGTTCTTCGTCAAGCCGGGCACCGACGAGGAGTGGCACCAGTACTGGATCGACGAGCGCCTGCGCTGGTATGTCGATCTCGGCATCGCCAAGGACAACCTCCGGCTCTACGAGCACCCGGCCGAGAAACTGTCCCACTACTCCAAGCGCACGGTCGACATCGAGTACCGGTTCAACTTCACCGGCTCGGAGTGGGGCGAGCTGGAGGGCATCGCCAACCGCACCGACTACGACCTGACCAGCCACGGCAAGGCGTCCGGGGTCGACCTGACGTTCTTCGAGCAGGAGACCGGCGAGCGGTACGTGCCGTTCGTGATCGAGCCGGCCGCCGGCGTGGACCGGGCCACGCTCACCTTCCTGCTGGACGCGTACACGGTGGACCAGGCGCCGAACGCGAAGGGCGTGATGGAGGAGCGCACGGTCATGCGGCTGGACCACCGGCTGGCCCCGGTCAAGGTCGCGGTCCTGCCGCTGTCCCGCAACGCCGACCTGTCGCCGAAGGCCAAGGACCTGGCCGCCCAGCTGCGCCGCCGGTGGAACGTCGACTTCGACGACGCGGGCGCGATCGGCCGCCGCTACCGCCGCCAGGACGAGATCGGCACCCCGTTCGCGATCACGGTCGACTTCGACACCCTGGAGGACCACGCGGTCACCATCCGGGAGCGCGACACGATGGCCCAGCAGCGGGTCGCCCTCGACCAGGTCGAGGCCTACCTGCGCCAGCACCTGAACGACTAACCCGCCAGATGCTCGCCGAACCACTCGGTGAGCTTCTGGTACGCCTCACCCGCGGCCTGCGGGTTGTAGCGGGCGCCGGTCTCGTTGAAGAACGCGTGACCGGCGCCGGGATAGGTGACCAGCTCGCTGGTCAGCCCCGCCCGGTCGAGCGCGGCCTTGGCGGCGTCCCTGGTGGCGTTGACCCGGGCGTCGTCCTCGCCGTAGATCCCCAGCACGGCGGCCTCGGTGCCGGCGAAGTCGGCTCCGTCGGGGAGCGGCCCGTAGAAGGGCACCCCGGCGGCCAGCCGTGACTCGCCGGAGGAGAGCAGCAGCCAGACCATGCCGCCGCCGAAGCAGAAGCCGACCGCGCCGAGCTTGGCCCCGGGCGCGCGGCGTTCCAGCTCGTCCAGCCCGGCCTTCATGTCGGCGGCGAAGCGTTCCGGGGCCGCGGCACTGAGGGCGGCCGAGACCTGGCCGCTTTCGCCGAGCGCGGTCGTGCCGCCCTCCCGGGACAGCAGGTCGATGGCGAGCGCCGAGTAGCCCTCCGCGGCCAGCCGCCCCGCCACCGAGCGGGTGTGATCGTTGAGCCCCCGGTTCTCGTGCACCACCAGCACCGCGCCGCGCGGTTCCGCGGCGGCGGAGGCGAACGCGCCCATCAACCGGCCTTCAGGGCCCGGGAAGGTGATCTCCTCGGTGGGCAGCGGCGCCGGGCCGGCCGGACTGGCCGCCACGGGTGGCGTGCTCGCCGCCGGGGGAGCGGACGGCGGGGTGGCCGCGTTCTCCTCCGGGGCCCCGCAGGCGGCAAGGAGGGCGGCGGCCGCGGGCAGCCCGAGCCCGAGCAGCGCCAGCCGGCTGAGGGCTTCCCGGCGCGGGATGAGTCCGTCGGCGTGATCTTCGGCGACTTCTTCGGCGAGGTATCGCTGAAACGGCGTCATCCACCGAAAGTTACCGACCGACTCCGAAAGACAACGTAAAACCCTGATTTATGGGGGTTTTCGCGTTGGTTTGCTGACATGGGGTGATTGCTGCGTTGGGAAGGGGACCCATGTCATCCCGATTGAAGGCCGTGGCGCTCGCCTCGGGACTGGTGCTGGCGACCGCGGGACCGGCCGACGCCGCGCCCGCGCCGCAGCCGGAGGCAGAGCTGCTGCTCGTGGTGGACGACTGCTCGCTGCTCGAACCGTGAGCGAGGCCCAGCGGCTGGAACGCGCGCTGTTCGAGGTGAAGAGGGTGATCGTCGGCCAGGACCGGATGGTCGAGCGCATGCTCGTCGCCGTGCTGGCCCGGGGGCACTGCCTGCTCGAAGGCGTGCCCGGCATCGCCAAGACGCTGGCCGCCGAGACCCTGGCCGTGGTGGCCGGCGGCTCGTTCGCCCGGATCCAGTTCACCCCCGACCTGGTGCCCTCCGACATCGTCGGCACCCGGGTCTACCGGCCGTCCACCGAGAGCTTCGACACCGAACTCGGCCCGGTGATGGCCAACTTCGTGCTCGCCGACGAGATCAACCGGGCCCCGGCCAAGGTCCAGTCGGCCCTGCTGGAGGTGATGGCGGAACGGCAGGTCAGCATCGGCGGCACCACGTATCCGGTGCCGATGCCGTTCCTGGTGCTGGCCACCCAGAACCCGATCGAGTCGGAAGGCGTCTACCAGCTCCCGGAAGCCCAGCGGGACCGGTTCCTGATGAAGATCGACGTCGGCTACCCGACCGAGTCGGAGGAGCTCGCCATCCTCTACCGGATGAGTGTGGACCCCCCGGCCGCCACCCGGATCTTCGACCCGGACGAACTGCTCGCCCTCCAGCGCGCCGCCGGGACCGTCTTCGTCCACCACGCCGTCGCCGAGTACGCCGTCCGCCTCGTCTACGCCACCAGAACCCCCGACAGGTACGGCCTGGCCGAACTCACCCGCCTGCTCTCCTTCGGCGCCAGCCCCCGCGCCACCCTCGGCCTGGTCGCCGCCGCCCGCGCGCTGGCCCTGCTCAGAGGCCGCGACTACGTGCTCCCCGGCGACGTCGCCGACCTGGCTGTGGACGTGATCGCGCACCGGCTGGTGCTCTCCCTCGACGCGCTCGCCGACGGCCTGTCCGCCCGCCACCTGGTCGAACAGCTGCTCCGGGCGATCCCGCAACCGATGATCGCGCCGACCCAGGAGGAGGCGGCGTGAGACCGCCGGAGGAGGTGCTGCGGCGGCTGGAACTCACCGTCACCCGCAGGCTGGACGGGCTGCTGCAGGGCGACCATCTCGGCCTGCTGCCGGGGCCCGGCACGGAACCTGCGGAGGCCAGGCCGTACCAGCCGGGGGACGACGTGCGGCGGATGGACTGGAACGTCACCGCCCGCACCGCGGCGCCGCACGTCCGGGATGTGATCGCGGACCGGGAACTGGAGGTGTGGGTGCTGCTGGACGCCACCGCCAGCATGGACTTCGGCACCGGCCTGATGGAGAAGCGCGCCCTCGCGCTGGCCGCCGTCGCCTCGGTCGGCTTCCTCACCCAGCGGACCGGCAACCGGATCGGCGCGCACCTGCTCCAGTCCGGCTCGGTCCTGCGGCTGCCCGCCCGCACCGGCCGCCCGCACCTGATGGCGCTGATGCGCACCATCATGACCCTGCCCCGCGACGGCGCGGGGGAGCCCCGGATGGGCGTCGCCATGGACCAGCTCCGCCGGAGCGTGCCGCGCCGCGGGCTGGTCGTGGTCGTCTCCGACTTCCTGGACCCGGCCGCGACCTGGGAGACCCCGCTCCGCCACCTGGGCCTGCGCCACCAGGTGCTGGCCGTGGAGGTCACCGACCCGCGCGAGCTCACCCTGCCCGACGTCGGCGTGATCACCCTGGTCGACCCGGAGACCGGCCGGCGGCAGGAGGTCGCCAGCGGCAGCGCCCGGCTGCGGGAACGCTACCGGGCCGCCGCCGAAGCCCAGCGCGACGACATCCGGGCCGCGATCCGCCGCGCCGGGGCCGCCCACCTGGCCCTGCGCACCGACCGGGACTGGCTGCGCGACCTGATCAGGCACGTCCTGCTGCAACGCCGGCTGGCCCGGCTGGCGGGCGGCGCCGGATGAGCTTCCTGGCCCCGCAGTGGCTGCTGCTGCTCCTTCCGGTGGCCGCGATCGTCGCCGCCTACCTGATCACGTACCTGCGCAGGAGCCGGTACGCGGTCCGCTTCACCAACCTCGACCTGCTCACCAGCGTCGCGCCGAAAGGGCCGGGATTTCGCCGCCATGTGCCCGCCGCCTTCTTCTCGATCATGCTCGTGCTGCTGGTGTTCGGATTCGCCCGGCCGACGGCGGAGGTGTCGGTGCCCAGGGAGCGGGCGACCGTCATCGTCGCCTTCGACGTCTCCGCCTCGATGCTCGCCGAGGACGTCGAACCGACCAGATTCGCCGCCGCCCAGCAGGCCGCACGGCGGTTCGCCGCGGGGCTGCCCCCTCGTTTCAACCTCGGTCTGGTGGCGTTCTCGCAATACGCCTCGATAGCCGTCCCGGCCACCACCGACCGGCAGGCCGTGCTGGACGCGGTCGACCGGCTCGGCACCTCGGCCGGCACCGCCATCGGCGAGGCGGTGTTCGCCTCCCTGGACGCGATCGGCGCGATCGACGCGCAGGCGGGCGCGGACCCTCCGCCCGCCCACGTGGTGCTGCTCTCGGACGGCTCGATCACCACCGGCCGCTCCATCGCCGAGGCCGTCGGCGCGGCCTCCGCCCGGCGGGTGCCGGTCTCCACCATCGCGTACGGCACGCCGGGCGGCATGATCCAGATGGACGGCCGCACCATCCAGGTCCCGGTGGACGCCCCCGCCCTGAAGGACCTGGCCGACTCCACCGGCGGCCGCTTCTACGAGGCCGCCTCCGGCGACGAGCTGCGGGCCGTCTACGACGACATCGGCAGCTCGGTCGGCTACCGGACCGAGCGGCAGGAGGTGTGGCCGTGGTTCGTCGGCCTCGGCCTGCTCGGCGCGGTCATCTCGGCCGGCACGTCCCTGCTCTGGTTCTCCCGGATTCCGTAGGTGAGGCGCGCGTGACAGATCCCATCGGACTCGGGACGCCCAGCGGGCCGGGGTTCCGGCAGGCGCCGATCGAGTGGCGGCCGGCGGCGCGAGCCGTACCGGATCGGCTGGAACCGCCGCGGCGGCGGGGGGCGCTGGCGGCGGCGACGCTGGTGGCGCTGCTGGTCGGCGGCGCGGCGGGCGGCGCGGCCGGGTGGTTCGCCGGGCGGCCGGGGGAGGAGCCGCGCGCGGCGGTCGCGCTGCCCAGGTCGGCGGCCGGGCCGGTGCCGACGGCGGGCGGCCTGAGCGGGACGGCGGCGACGGTGCTGCCGAGCGTGGTCTCGGTGGAGGCCGGGCGCGCCTCCGGCTCCGGGTTCGCCATCGACCAGGCCGGGCACGTGCTCACCAACGCGCACGTGGTCGACGACGCCGGCTCGGTGACCGTGATCCTGCACGACGGGCGGCGGCTTTCTGCCCAGGTGGTCGGCACCGACGCGGCCTACGATCTGGCGGTGCTCCAGGTGGCGGCCGGGTCCGGGCTGATCCCGGCGATGCTGGCCAGGTCCGCCGACGTCCGGGTGGGCGACCAGGTGCTGGCGATCGGCTCGCCGCTCGGCCTGGCCGGGACGGTCACCTCCGGGATCGTCAGCGCGCTGGACCGGGAGGTCACGCTCGGCAGCGGCGGCCGGCAGACCGCGCTGCAGACCGACGCCTCGATCAACCCCGGCAACTCAGGCGGGCCGCTGGTGAACGTGCGCGGCGAGGTGGTGGGCGTGAACACGGTGATCGCCACCCTGTCGCGGCGCGGCGGCAACATCGGCATCGGGTTCGCCATCCCGGTGGACCGGGCGGCCTCGGTCGCGGAACGCATCATCCGGGATTAGGTTCGACAGATGAGGCTGCTCGTGGTCGAGGACGAGGAAGATCTCGTCGACGCGCTCAGAGTCGGCCTGGTCCGGGCCGGCTACGCGGTGGACGTCGCCTACGACGCGCCCACCGCCGACCAGAAACTGAAGGTCAACGCCTACGACCTGGTGCTGCTCGACCTGAACCTGCCGGGCGGGGACGGGTTCGAGCTGTGCCGGGCGGTCCGGCGCGGTGAGCGCGGCGGCCAGGTCCGGATCCTGATGGTGACCGCGCGGGACCGGCTGGACGACCGGGTGCGCGGCCTGGACGAGGGCGCCGACGACTACCTGGTGAAACCGTTCGCGTTCCCGGAGCTGCTGGCCCGGGTGCGCGCGCTGCTGCGCCGCGACTCGGCCGGCGGGACGGCCGTGCTGGAGGTCGGCGACCTGCGGCTGGACACCGCCAGGGTGGAGGCCTACCGGGGCGGGCGGCCGCTCAGCCTGACCCCCAAGGAGTTCGGGGTGCTGCACTATCTGATGACCCGGCCAGGACACGTCGTCTCCACCGAGGAGCTGCTCGAACACGTGTGGGACGAGCACACCGATCCGTTCACCAACACGGTCCGGGTGACCGTGGGCACGCTCCGGCGCAAGCTGGCCGGGGAGGGCGACTCGCTGATCGAGACCGTGATCAGCCGGGGCTACCGGCTGCGGGGGGCGCTGTGAGGCTCTTCGTGCAGACGATCAGGTTCCGGCTCACCGTGCTCTATTCCGGGCTGCTGATCGCCTCGGCGGCGCTGCTGCTGGGGGCGATCTACTACGCGGTGTCCAAGACCACCGAGCAGCGGCCGTACACGGTGGAGTACGCCAAGGCGCAGACCCGGTCCGGGCAGTACCTGGGGAAGATCCCTGTGGTCCAGGTCGAGGAGGTGGAGAACGCGGTCAACGTGCGCACCATGGAGACGCTGCGCAACTACTCCTTCGCCACGCTGGCCGGGCTCTTCCTGGTCGCGCTGGTGATCGGCTGGGTGCTGGCCGGGCGGGTGCTGCGGCCGATCCGGTCGATCACCAGGACCGCCGCCGAGATCCAGGCCACCGACCTGGCCCGCCGGATCAACCTGGCCGGGCCCAGGGACGAGCTGCGTGACCTGGCCGAGACCGTGGACACCATGCTGGAACGCCTGGAACACGCCTTCCGCTCCCAGCGCCAGCTCATCGACGACGCCTCGCACGAGCTGCGCAGCCCGCTCGCCATCATCCGGGCCAACCTGGACGCGGTGCTGACCGCGCCGGAGGCCACCGACGAGGAGCGCCGCCGCGCGGTCGCCATCGTGGACCGGGCCACCACCCGGATGACCCGCCTGGTCGAGGACCTGCTCGCCTCCGCCCGCCGCCAGGCGCCCGCCTTCGTCGACGCCGACGTGGACCTGGCCGCCATCGCCAACGAGGCGTGCGAGGAGTTCGCCGCGCTCGCCGTCACCCGCGACCTGTCGCTGCGGCGGCTGCTGCGCCCCGGCCTGTCCACCGTCGGCGACCACGACGCGCTGCGCCGCGCCGTCGGCAACCTGATCTCCAACGCGGTCCGGCTCGCGCCGCCCGGCACCGTGGTGACCGTGGCGGCCGGCGAGCGGGACGGCTGGGTCTGGGCCGCCGTCAGGGACGCCGGGCCCGGCATCGCCGCCGACGACAGGGACCGGGTGTTCGACCGGTTCTGGCGCGGCCCCGCCAGCCGCAGGGACCGGCACACCGGGCTGGGCCTGGCCATCGTCCGTCAGATCGTGGAATCGCACGGCGGGCAGGTCCGGGTCTTCTCCGAACTGGGCACGGGCAGCACGTTCGTGCTCTGGCTGCCGGGGCCCAGTCCCGGCGAGGCTCCGGACGGCGATCCGCTGGATTAGGGGCAGACGGTTCCGTCGTCGGGGACCTTGCCGTCCAGCAGGTAGCCGTTCACCAGGGAGTCGATGCAGGTGTTCTGGCCGTACGCGCCGTGGCCCTCGCCCTTGAGCGTGAGCAGGACGCCGGTGCCGAGCTGTTCGGTGAGCTTGGGCGCCCACTCGTACGGGGTGGCCGGGTCGTGGGTCACCCCGACCACCAGGATCGGGCCGGAGCCGGAGGCGTCGATGTGCCGGTTGGTGTCCTCGCCGGGGGCGGGCCAGACGCTGCAGCCGCCCGCGCTGGCCACGTCCGGGCCGAAGATCGGCCACTTCTTGGTCATCTCCTTGGCCAGGTCCACCGCCTCCTCGACGGTGGGGCGGTTGGTGGTGTCCGCGCACAGGATGGCCACCAGCGAGGACTGCAGGGTGTTGTAGGAGCCGTCCGGTCTGCGGCCGCTGTAGGAGTCGGACAGGTTCAGCAGACCCGCGCCGTCGCCGGCGATCCCGTCGGCGATGGCCTGGGTGAGCAGCGGCCAGGTCAGCTCGCTGTACAGGGCTTCGGCGATGGCGGACCGCGCGATGTCGTCGGTGACCAGCCGTCCCTGCACGTTGAGCGGCTTGCGCTTCAGCGCGGCGAGCAGGCCGAGCACGGCGGTGTTGCCGTTGAACGGGCAGTCCTGCCTGGCGCAGTCGGCCAGGTAGTTCTGGTAGGCCTGCTGGAATCCGACCGCCTGCGTCCTGGACTGCTCCAGCAGCCCCACCGACGGGTCGAGCGCCGAGTCCAGCACCATCCGGCCGGTCTGGCCGGGATACAGGGTCGCGTACAGCGCTCCCAGGTGGGTGCCGTAGGAGAACCCGAGGTAGTTGAGCTTCGGGTCGCCGAGCCGGATCCGCAGCGTCTCCATGTCGCGGGCGGCGTTCAGCGTCCCGACGTAGGGCAGGATCGCGCTCGAGTGCCGCTGGCACGCCTGGGCGAACTCGGTCAGCAGGCGGGTCTGGGTGGGCACGTCCAGGCTGGGCTCGGCCGCCAGGAACGCCTCGAACGGCTTCGGGTCCAGGCAGTGCACGCCGTCGCTGCGCTCGACCCCGCGCGGGTCGAAGCTGACCAGGTCGTACCGCCCGTTCAGGGTGCGGAACGCGCTGGCCGCGTCCAGCAGGGTGTCGACCCCGGAGCCGCCGGGGCCGCCGAAGTTGAAGACCAGCGAGCCGATCTTGGCGCCGGGCCCGGCGGCGCGGAGCCGGACCAGCGCGATGCCGACCGTCGGCCCGGCCGGTTTGGCGTAGTCCAGCGGCACCTCCATGGTGGCGCACTGGAAGCCGGCCGACGGCGCGGTCCGGTCGCACGCCCCCCAGGTGATCTCCACGGGCTGCGCGGACGTGGTCGGGGCGGGCGCGGTCGAGCCGCACGCGCCCAGAGCCACGCACAGAGCCAGCAGCGCGGCAACGGCCACCAGTCGCCTCATCAATACCCCCGATAGTCTCAGGGGCTTCTTCCCCGGAAATGGTCTACACCAATTAACGTGCAGGCAACATTTCGCACTTCTGGGAAAATTGGTTTATACCACTGGGTGACTCGGAAAGAATGGCCGATTTTTACGTTTCCCTGAATTGGATTAGACCGGTTTATGGGCCTCTACCTGCATAAATGGTTACACGTGACAGTCGTGACGTTTCATGGTGTCCTTTATCGGTAGAGTCCTCGAAAGCGGGTTTGGTCCGCGTTTGCTGAAGGAGCTCATCGTGCCGAAGTACGTTTTCGACTTCACCGAGGGGAACAAGGATCTCCGGGATCTGCTCGGTGGCAAGGGCGCCAATCTCGCGGAAATGACCAACCTGGGGCTGCCCGTGCCGCCCGGGTTCACCATCACCACCGAGGCCTGCCGGAGCTACCTGGCGGACGGGGTCATCCCGGCCGAGGAGATCGCCACCCACCTGGCCAAGCTGGAAGCCGCGATGGGCAAGCGCCTCGGCGACCCCGAGGACCCGCTGCTGGTGAGCGTGCGCTCCGGGGCCAAGTTCTCGATGCCCGGCATGATGGAGACCGTCCTCAACATCGGCCTCAACGACGCCTCGGTGCGGGGCCTGGCCGGGCAGTCGGGGAACGAGCGGTTCGCGTGGGACTCCTACCGGCGGCTGATCCAGATGTTCGGCAAGACCGTGCTGGACATCGACGGGGAGAAGTTCGACGAGGCGCTGGAGGAGCTGAAGGCCGGCCGGGAGGATCTCGCCCTGGACGCGGCGGATTTCCGGCGGCTGGTCGGGACGTACAAGGAGATCGTCAGGACCGAGAAGGGCCGGGAGTTCCCCGACGACCCGCGTGAGCAGATGGAGCTCGCCGTCCGCGCCGTCTTCGACTCCTGGAACGCGCCGCGCGCGGTGCTCTACCGCCGTCAGGAGCGCATCCCCGCCGACCTCGGCACAGCGGTCAACGTGGTCGCGATGGTCTTCGGCAACCTCGGCATGGACTCAGGCACCGGCGTCGCTTTCACCCGGGACCCCGCCTCCGGGCAGCGCGGCATCTACGGCGACTACCTGCAGAACGCGCAGGGCGAGGACGTGGTGGCCGGCATCCGCAACACCATCCCGCTACAGCGCCTTGAGGAGATCGACGCCACCTCCTACCGCCAGCTGCTCGACATCATGGCCCGCCTGGAAGGCCACTACCGCGACCTGTGCGACATCGAGTTCACCATCGAACGCGGCAAGCTCTGGATGCTGCAGACCCGGGTCGGCAAGCGGACCGCCGCCGCGGCCTTCCGGATCGCCGTGCAGCTGGTCGACGAGGGCCTCATCGACCTGGACGAGGCCGTCATCCGGTGCACCGGCGACCAGCTCGCCCAGCTGATGTTCCCGCGCTTCGCCGACGGCGCGGACAACACCCTGCTGACCAAGGGCATGAACGCCTCCCCGGGCGCGGCCGTCGGCCAGGCCGTCTTCTCCTCCGCCCGCGCCGTCGAGCTCGCCGCCCAGGGCGTCGAGGTGATCCTGGTACGGCGCGAGACCAACCCCGACGACCTGTCCGGCATGATCGCCGCCAAGGGCGTGCTGACCTCGCGCGGCGGCAAGACCTCGCACGCCGCCGTGGTGGCCCGCGGCATGGGCAAGACCTGCGTCTGCGGCGCGGAGGACATCGTCGTGGACGCCAAGGCTCTTCGCTTCACCGCCGGCGACACCGTCGTCGAGGAGGGCGAGGTCATCTCCATCGACGGCACCAGCGGCGCGGTCTACCTCGGCGCGGTGCCGGTGGTGGCCTCGCCGGTGGTCGAGTACTTCGAGGGCGCGCCTCCCGCCGACGAGCTGGTGTCCGCCGTGCACCGGATCATGACCCACGCCGACGGCGGCCGGCGGCTGGCCGTCCGCGCCAACGCCGACACCGCCGAGGACGCGGCCAGGGCGCGGCGGTTCGGCGCGCAGGGCATCGGCCTCTGCCGGACCGAGCACATGTTCCTGGGCGACCGCCGCCAGCTGGTCGAGGACCTCATCCTGGCCGAGACGCCGGCCGAGCGGCAGTCCGCGCTGGACGCGCTGGAGCCGCTGCAGAAGGCCGACTTCATCGGCCTGTTCGAGGCGATGTCCGGGCTGCCGGTGACGATCCGGCTGATCGACCCGCCGCTGCACGAGTTCCTGCCCGACCTGGTGGACCTGTCGGTCAAGGTGGCCACCGGCGCCGGGACCGACAAGGACGACCGGCTGCTCACCGCCGTCAAGCGCCTGCACGAGCAGAACCCGATGCTCGGCCTGCGCGGGGTCCGGCTCGGCCTGGTCATCCCCGGCCTGTTCGCCATGCAGGTCCGCGCCATCGCGCAGGCCG
Source organism: Acrocarpospora corrugata (assembly GCF_009687845.1). Taxonomy (GTDB): domain Bacteria; phylum Actinomycetota; class Actinomycetes; order Streptosporangiales; family Streptosporangiaceae; genus Acrocarpospora; species Acrocarpospora corrugata. The sequence goes on along the minus strand of NZ_BLAD01000053.1, from coordinate 40,381 downwards.
CCAGGCAGTCCGTCAAGGCCCGCGCCGAGATCATGATCCCGCTGGTCGGCGCGGTCCAGGAGCTGGAGAGCGTACGCGAGGAGGCGCTCAAGATCCTCGCCGAGGTCGGCGTGCACGCCCTGATCGGCACCATGATCGAGGTCCCGAGGGCCGCGCTGACCGCCGGGCAGATCGCCGAGGCCGCCCAGTTCTTCTCCTTCGGCACCAACGACCTCACCCAGATGACCTGGGGCTTCTCCCGCGACGACGTCGAAGCCTCATTCTTCGGGAAATACCTGGATCTGGGGATCTTCGGGGTGTCGCCGTTCGAGTCCCTGGACCGGGACGGCGTCGGCCGCCTGATGCGGATCGCGGTCGAGGAGGGGCGCGCGGCCCGGCCCGACCTCAAACTCGGCATCTGCGGCGAGCACGGCGGCGACCCGGAATCGGTCCGGTTCTGCCACGAGATCGGCCTCGACTACGTCTCCTGCTCGCCGTTCCGGGTCCCGGTGGCCCGGCTGGAGGCGGGCCGGGCCGCGCTCAGCCGCGCCGGATCCGACACTCGTTAGCGGAGCGGGAGCCACTGTTTCCATCGCGTTTGTCATTGAGCGTGGTGTTTGCGGGTACTGTCTCACTCCCTCGCCGAGACTTCGCCGAGATTGGGGGACGCGTGACGCCGTACACCGAACACGACCAGGCACGATGGGTTCCCGAGCCGCCGGGCCACACCCCGCGCGGGCCGTTCGAGCGGGATCGGGCCCGGGTGCTGCACAGTGACGCGCTGCGCCGGCTGGCGGCCAAGACCCAGGTCGTCACGCCCGGCGAGCGCGGCATGCACAGCCCGCGCACCCGGCTCACCCACTCGCTGGAATGCGCCCAGATCGGGCGCGAGATGGCCGGCACCCTGGGGCGCGACCCCGACCTGGTGGAGACCGCCTGCCTGGCCCACGACCTCGGCCACCCGCCGTTCGGCCACAACGGCGAGACCGCGCTGGACACGGTGGCCCGCCGCTGCGGCGGCTTCGAGGGCAACGCGCAGAGCCTGCGGCTGCTCACCCGGCTGGAGGCCAAGGTCCTCACCGAGGACGACAGGAGCGCCGGGCTCAACCTCACCAGGGCCGCCCTGGACGCCGCGATCAAATACCCGTGGAGCCGGGAGTCCGGCCCCAAATACTGCGTCTACCCCGACGACCGGCCGGTGTTCGACTGGGTCAGAGAGGGCGCCCCGGACGGCCGGGTCAGCTTCGAGGCGCAGATCATGGACTGGGCCGACGACGTCGCCTACTCGGTGCACGACCTGGAGGACGCGCTGCACTCCGGCCACGTCACCCCCGAGGCGCTCCGCGACCCGGAGGAGCGGCGCGAGGTCTGCCGGACCACCCGCGACTGGTACGCCCCCGGCACCGACCTGGGCGAACTGGAGGACATCTTCGGCCGGCTGGCCGCCGACCCCGTCTGGCCGACCGGGTTCGACGGCGGCCTGGCCGACCTGGCCGCGCTCAAACGCCTCACCAGCACCACGATCGGCCGGTTCTGCCGCTCCGCCCAGGACGCCACCCGGGCCGCGTATCCGGCCGAATCGGCCGGGCGGCACGACGCCGACCTGGTCGTGCCGCGCCGGGCCCGGCTGGAGTGCGCGCTGCTCAAGGGCGTCACCGCGCACTACGTGATGACCCGCGCCGACCACCACGCCACCCAGGGGAGGCAGCGCGAGATCATCGCCGAACTGGCCGCGATGATCATGCTGGGCGCGCCCGACACGCTGGAGCCCGCGCTCCGGCCCGCCTTCGAACAGGCCGCCGACGACGCGGGGCGGCTGCGCGCCGTGGTCGACCAGATCGCCTCGCTGACCGACGCCTCGGCCATCGCCATGCACGCGCGGCTGACGGCATGAATCCCCGGTTTCGGTCGACGAAACCGGCAACCAGGCGGATACTCCGGCTGCGCGAGTGTCCGCGTGACGAAGGAGCATCCTGACCATGTCCGAACACCACGATTCGCGGTTCGTCATCATCGGTGGCGGCCTCGCGGGCGCCAAAGCCGCCGAGACCCTCCGGGCCGAGGGCTTCGACGGGCCGATCACGCTGCTCGCGGCCGAGCAGGAGCGCCCGTACGAGCGCCCGCCGCTGTCCAAGGGCTACCTGCAGGGCTCGGCCGAGCTGGCCGAGGTCTACGTGCACGAGGACGGCTGGTACCGGGCGCACGACGTGGACCTGCGGCTCGGCGTCGCAGCCGGCCGGATCGTGCGGGGGGAGCGGGTGGTCGAGCTGGCGACCGGGGAGCGGCTGCCGTACCGGCGGCTGCTCATCGCGACCGGGTCCACGCCGCGCCCGCTGCCGGTGGACGGCGCGGACCTGGACGGCGTGCACTACCTGCGCACCCTGGCCGACAGCCAGGCGCTGCGGGCCGCCTTCGGGCACGGCGGTGACGTGGTGATCATCGGGGCGGGCTGGATCGGCCTGGAGACGGCCGCCGCCGCCCGCAAGGCCGGCTGCCGGGTGGTCGTGGTCGAGCCCGAGCCGACGCCGCTGCACCGCACCCTCGGCCGCCAGATCGGCGAGGTCTTCGCCGACCTGCACCGCCGCAACGGGGTCGAGTTCCGGTTCGGCGCCTCCGTGACCCGGCTGACCGGCGCCGGCGGGCACGTGCGCGCGGTCGAGCTGTCCGGCGGCGAGTCGCTCCCGGCCGACGACGTGCTGGCCGGCATCGGCGCCGCGCCCAACGTCGAACTGGCCAGGGACGCCGGCCTTGAGGTGAACAGCGGCATCCTGGTCGACGAGGCGATGCGCAGCAGCGACCCCGACATCTTCGCCGCCGGGGACGTGGCCGAGGCCATGCACCCGCTGCTGGGCCGCCGGATCCGGGTCGAGCACTGGGCCAACGCCCTCAACCAGGGCCCGGCCGCGGCCCGCGCCATGATGGGCGAGCAGGTCAGCTACGACCTGGTGCCCTACTTCTACACCGACCAGTACGAGCTGGGCATGGAGTTCTCCGGCGACATCGAGGGCCACGACCAGGTCGTCATCCGGGGCGCGGACCTGGAGTTCATCGCGTTCTGGCTGCGTGAGGGCCGAGCGATCGCCGGGATGAACGTCAACGTCTGGGACGTCGTGGACGACATCCAGGCCCTGATCAGGTCCGGCCGCCGGGTGGACCCGGCCGAACTGGCCGACCCCGACACACCCTTCTAAAGGGAATAGGTCCGGATCAACACCGCGGTCAGTTACAAAAGAGAGGTCTAATTTCGGTACCGTCACGCAGGTGGAGATCATGCGATCGGGGACTCTGGCGCTCGTTCTGCTCACGGCCGCGTGCAGCGCACCGGGTGGAGTGGCGGGCGTGAGCACCTTTCCCCCCTCGCCGAGCGCACTGTCGGCCGACCCGACCGTGGACGGCACTGCCACCCCCGGGCCGACCTTCGCGGCGGCCGTCATGCCGCCGCCCGGCGACGAGCCGGTCCGGCTGCCGCCGCCCAAGGTCTCCCGGTTCACCTACGTCTTCCCGGTCAAGGGCTGCCGGACCACGTACGAGCGGAAACGCCTGACCCTCCCCAAGACCACCATCTGGGCCGGGCGCGGCTGCTCCTTCGTGGCCCCGGTGGACGGCGTGGTCCGCGAGGTCAACGTGCAGAACAAGTGGAAGCCCTCCACCGACATGGGCTCCCACCGCGAGGGCCGCTACGTCACCCTGCTCGGCGCGGACGGCGTGCTCTACCTCGGCGGCCACCTGGACACGATCGCCGCCGGCGTCCGGCCGGGCCTGAAGGTCAAGGCGGGCCGGCTGCTCGGCCGGGTGGGCAACACCGGCAACGCCCGCAGCACGGCCAGCAACCTCTACTTCGCGGTCAGCTGGCCGGTGCCGCCGCAGTACTGGTGGATCCGGCGCGGCATGGTCGATCCGTGGCCGTTCCTGGACGCCTGGTGGGACGGCAACCGCACGCTGTCCCCTCGCCCGGCGGTGCAGGCGACCAAGGAGCGGGTTGGCACGCTCCCGGCCTGCTCGGCGCTCTGCGCGGGCAAACCGGAGCAGCCGAAACCCCGGCCCGCCAAGAAGCCCGAGAAGGAGGAGCCGCCGGTGATCATCCCATTCGTCACCGAGGCTGTCGGTCGCGGCCAATAGACTCGCGATGTGGCAGGCAGGATCAGTGATGAGGACATCGCGCTCGTGCGGGAGCGCTCGCAGATCGCCGATGTGGTGGGGGACTATGTCCAGCTCCGCAACGCGGGCGGCGGCAATCTGAAGGGGCTCTGCCCCTTCCACGATGAGAAGTCGCCATCGTTCAACGTCACCCCCACGCGCGGCATGTACTACTGCTTCGGCTGCTCCGAGGGCGGCGACGTCATCACCTTCATCCAGAAGATGGACGCGCTCACCTTCGCCGAGGCGGTCGAGCGGCTGGCCCAGCGGGCCGGCATCCAGCTCCGCTACGAGCAGGGCGGCTACGTGCCCGGCCGGCAGCAGGGCGAGCGCTCCCGCCTGATCGAGGTGCACCGGGTCGCCGCGGAGTACTACGTCTCCCAGCTGTCCAGCCCCGAGGCCGCGGTCGGCCGCAGGTTCCTGTCCGAGCGCGGCTTCGAACGCGTCGACGCCGAGCACTTCGGCATCGGCTACGCCCCCAACGAGTGGGAGGCGCTCACCCGCCACCTGATGGGCCGCGGCTTCACCAGCCAGGAACTGCTCCGCGGCGGCCTGGCCGCGGAAGGCCGCCGCGGCCCCCGCGACCGTTTCCGGGGCAGGCTGATCTGGCCGATCCGCGACATCACCGGCGACGTCATCGGCTTCGGCGCGCGCAAACTCCTGGACGCCGACGACGGCCCCAAATACCTCAACACCCCAGAAAGCCCGATCTACCACAAGGGCTCGGTTCTGTACGGAATCGACCTGGCCAAACGGGAGATCTCCAAACGCTCCCAGGCCGTCATCGTCGAGGGTTACACCGACGTCATGGCCCTGCACCTGGCCGGCGTCCCCACCGCCGTCGCCACCTGCGGCACCGCCTTCGGCGAAGACCACATCAAGGTGCTCAGGCGGATCCTGTTCGACCAGGGCCAGGGCGAGGTCATCTTCACCTTCGACGGGGATTCGGCCGGGCAGAAAGCCGCACTCCGGGCCTTCCAGGACGAGCAGAAGTTCGTCACCCAGACCTATGTCGCGGTCCAGCCCGACGGCCTGGACCCGTGCGACCTGCGGGTCAAGCAGGGCGACGCGGCCGTCCGCGACCTGGTCGCCAGCCGCGAGCCGCTGTTCGCGTTCGCCATCCGCAGCATGATCGCCCGCTTCGACCTCAACACCAACGAGGGCAAACTCTCCGCCCTGGACGCGGTCGCCCCCGTGGTCGCCTCGATCAAGGACCGCGCGCTGCGGGGGATGTACGCGGTGGATCTCGACCGCTGGCTCGGCATCATGAACGAACGTTTCGTGGTCGAGCGGATCCAGGAGATCGCCGCCCGCCCCACCGAGACCCGCCCCGCCGCCGC
>NZ_BLAD01000053.1:0-34887 GCF_009687845.1 Acrocarpospora corrugata | reverse complement strand
ACCCGCCCCGCCGCCGCCCGCCCGGCCCGCGCCGCCAACGCGCCGCTGGACCCGCTGGCCCGGCTGGAGGCCGAAGCGCTCAAACTGGCCGTGCAGCGCCCCGCCCTGCTGGGCCCCGAGTTCGACACGCTGGGCGCCGACGCGTTCACCCAGCCCGAGCACGTCGCCCTCTACGAGCTCATCACGGCCGCCGGCGGCACCGCGGCCGGTGGACCCGGGGGCCGGGAATGGGTCGAACGGCTGCTGAACGGCGCCTCCGACGAGCTGCGCCCCCTGCTCACCCGGTTCGCGGTGGAACCGGTCCGGGCCGAGGTGAGCGCCGAGGAGCGGTATGGGGCGGGAGTCCTCACCAAACTCCAGGAGATCACCGTCGGCCGGGCATTGGACCGATTGAAATCGAGAATGCAGCGCCTCAACCCGGTCGAGGAGCAGCAGGAGTACAACCGGATGTTCGCCGAACTGGTGGCGCTGGAGCAGCAGCGGCGCGTGTTGAGAGAACGCGCCGCCGGGGCGTGAATAACAATACTTTCCTGATCTCACAGAGCCGAAACATTGGTTTGATATCGATTCGGTAATGACGTTAGTCTTACCTTCGGTGCCAAAAATGGGTCTGCCGTTTTGATGTACCTATACCGCAGACTGTGTTCCGTGGGTGCATCGGTGCTACCAAGCGGGCCGCCATCGGTAGACCAGGTGGCGGAGCTCGTCGTGAAGGGAAGGGAGCGCGGGAGCGTCACGGTTGACGACGTGGCCGCCGCGCTCGACCGATCCGAGTTGCCCGCGGACGCGCTGGAGCGCGTCGTGCGGATGCTCGCCGAGAACGGGGTTGAGGTCCTTGAGCCGCAAGGCGATGAGGAGACCGCCAAACCGGACGAGGAGGACGTCGGTAAACGAGCGCCAACCAGTGACCTGGTCCGCATCTACCTGCGGGAGATCGGCCGGGTACCCCTCCTCACGGCCGAGGAGGAGGTGGAGCTCGCCAAGGCCATCGAGGCCGGCCTCTTCGCCGAGGACAAACTCTGTGAAACCCCATCCATCCGGGTCGCTCGTCCCGAGTTCGAGGATCTCGTCTGGGAGGGCGTCCGCGCCAAACAACGACTGATCGAGGCCAACCTGCGCCTCGTCGTCTCCATCGCGAAACGCTATGTCGGCCGCGGAATGCTGTTCCTGGACCTGATCCAGGAGGGCAATCTCGGCCTCATCCGGGCAGTGGAGAAATTCGACTACACCAAGGGATATAAGTTTTCCACGTACGCGACGTGGTGGATTCGCCAGGCGATCACCCGCGCGATCGCGGATCAGGCCCGCACTATTCGAATTCCCGTGCACATGGTCGAGACGATCAACAAATTGGTCCGCGTGCAACGCCAGCTCCACCAGGATCTGGGCCGCGAACCCGCCCCCGAAGAGATCGCCGCCGAAATGGACCTCCCGATCGACCGGGTGATCGAAATCCAGCGGATCGCGCAGGAACCGGTCTCCCTGCAGTCCCCCATCGGCGAGGAGGACTCCGACCTGGGCGACTTCATCGAAGACGCCGACGCGGTGGTCCCCATCGAGGCAGCGGCCTTCATCATGCTCCAGGACCAGCTGGACGACATCCTGGCCACGCTGTCGGAGCGCGAGCAGCGCATCATCCAGCTCCGCTTCGGCCTGGCCGACGGGCATCCGCGGACGCTGGAGGAGGTCGGGCGCGAGTTCGGGGTGACCCGGGAGCGCATCCGGCAGATCGAGTCCAAGACGCTGGCCAAGCTCCGTCACCCGACCCGGGCCCAGATGCTGCGGGACTATCTCGACTGACGCGACGAGCGGTCGATCTCCGCGTGGACTTGTACGCGGAGATCGATCGGCGCAGTAGCGTCTTCTCATGCGTCTCTTCGGTTCCCGGCTGCCCGCTGATGTTCGTAGTGCCCTGCATGGCGAGCGGCCGCTCAGCCACGCTCTCACGGCCGGAGGCGGGTACGCGGTCGCCACGTTGGGCGCGCTGCACCTGCCCGGCGGGCTGCGGGTGCCCTGGCATCAGGTCGATCGGGCGGTCTGGGACCAGGAGGGTGTGACGATCGTCATGACGGGCGGCGCGCAGCATCGGGTCGTGCTGCCGGAACCCGGGCTGCTGCCAGAGACGATCAGGGAGCGGGTCACCAACTCGATTCTCGCGAGCAGGTATGTGCGGCTCAGCGAGGCCGGCGGGGTCCGGCTGGTGGCGCGGCGGATCGCCGGGCAGGACGCCGTCGAGTGGGAGTTCGTCTACGACCCGGAGCTGGATCCCACCGATCCGGGCGTCCGGGCCGCCGCGGAACAGGCCCTGGAGGAGGTCAGGCGCGCTCTGGGCGTCTGACCGCCTCAGCCGGGGCTGTTCAGCCTCAGGTGATCCGGTTGTTCTCGGACTCCGGCCAACCGGTCGGGGTGGTCACCTTGTCACGGTGCTCGGTCTTTCCGCGAAAGGGCACCTTCCCCCCGAACTTGTCGTCGGCCATGTCCTTGGCGGCGTTCGCGGCCTGGGACACCCGGGCCCCCAGCAATCCGGCGGCCTCCTGGACTCGCGGATTGTCGGCCACCCGCTGTGCCGCACCCTTGATCTGCTCGTAGCGCTCGCGCCCGGCCCGGGTGCCCAGTACATAACCCACACCCAGCCCGGCGGCGAACATCATCTTGTTGCGCATCTTCCACCTCCCGGCTCATGCCTAACCGGTCCCTACCCCCAGAAAGGCCATCTATCCAACCTGAGCCGATGTGGCCAAATGGATGTGACAGACCACCCCCCGAGTGCGCTAATCTAGTTCCGCGCCGTACGGAAGGTCGAAAGGCCGGAACACATGGCAGCAGCAATCCCGTGTAGCTCAATCGGCAGAGCAGCCGGCTGTTAACCGGCAGGTTATAGGTTCGAGTCCTATCGCGGGAGCACCACCAAACCTCGCTGGCCGCCTCCAGCGAGGTTTTCTCTTTTACGGCAGGGGTGAGCTGTCGGGCATCGACAGCCGGAGCACCCACAGGCCCTTCTCGGGCATCGACGACAGCCGGTACCTGACCCCGTTGACGGTGGTGCGCTGGTACCGGGGCCAGAGCTTGGGCAGGGTGGCCGCGACCTGCCCCTGGAACGGCAGTCCCGCGCAGTCCCGGAGGAACCCGGTGGCGGCTTCCGCGGGGCCTCCGTACGCCTGGCAGGAGATGGTCCGGACCTCTCCGGGCACCCGCCCGCCGAGCACCGCCGAGAACTGCCCGCCGGCGGTGCGGGCGACGCTTCCGTGCCGCGTGTGCCGGTAGTCGCCGCGCCCGTCGGCGAACCGGATCCCCCACTGATCGCTCAGATGCTGCTGGACACTGGCGAGCCGGAGATCCCCCGGGGCCGCGCGTTCCGATCCCGCGTCCCCGCATCCGGCGGCAAACCCCGCCAGTGCCCCGAGAATGGCGATCACACGCCTCATCAGCCCCTCCAATGACTACTGACCGCGTCTGCGAAGATTCTCGCAGTAGTGGCCCGAAAAGCCTCGCAACGTTCCGTCGTCATTCGTGCACAGATTTGGATGACAAATCATTGGACAAGGGCAGAAAATGTGATCTGTATGCCGCGCGCGAGGCGTGGCAGCCGCGGAACGACATGCGCAGCGGTGGGGAGGGCCACCGCTAGAGGGTCGTAGCGCCGCCCGGAATCGGCGTCGGGGCCCGCAAGCGGAATGTGGCGGTTTCTCTGGTGGGCACGTGGTGGAAGAAGGTCGCGAAAGCCGTACAGAACGAGGATGAGGGGGTGGACAGGGCGGCGGCGGAGGAGTTCGTCCGGCTTTATCACGCGGAGAACCCGCCCGCGGGGTCGGTACGGCCCAGGCTCCGGGACGTCCTGATGGAGATCGATCAGACCGGGACCTACACCCACACACCCGGCGAACTCGCGTTCGGCGCCCGGGTGGCGTGGCGGAACAGCGGACGGTGCATCGGCCGCCTGTACTGGAGGTCGTTGCGGGTGCGGGATCGGCGGCACGTGGACACCGCCGACGGGATCACCGACGAGTGCGTGGAGCATCTGCGTTTCGCGGGCAACCGGGGCAGGATTCGCCCCACGATCACGGTGTTCGCCCCCGACCGGCCCGGTCGCCCGGCGGCCCGGATCAGGAACGAACAGCTCATCCGCTACGCGGGCCACCGCCAGCCGGACGGTTCCGTCGTCGGCGACCCGCTCTACGCCGGCCTCACCGACCAGGCCCGCGCGCTCGGCTGGCCGGCCGCCGGCGGGCGCTTCGACGTGCTCCCGCTGCTGATCGACGTCAAGGGCGTCACCGAACTCCGTCCCCTGCCCGCGGAGGTGATCATGGAAGTGCCGATCACGCACCCGCACTACCCCTGGTTCGCCCAGCTCGGCCTGCGCTGGCACGCCGTGCCCGTGATCTCCAACATGTGCCTGGAGATCGGCGGCCTCTGCTACCCCGCCGCGCCCTTCAACGGCTGGTACATGGGCACGGAGGTCGGTGCCCGAAACCTCGCCGACCATGACAGATACGACCAGCTGCCGCTGATCGCCCGGCATCTGGGCATGGACACCAGTAACGACCGCACGCTCTGGCGCGACCACGCCCTGGTCGAACTCAACGTGGCCGTGCTGCACTCCTACGCAGAAGCCGGGGTGACCATGACCGACCATCACACCGAAGCCCGCCGTTTCATGACCCACCTGGAGAAGGAGGAACGATCCGGACGGGTCTGCCCCGCCGACTGGTCCTGGATCGTGCCACCGCTTTCGGGCGCGCTCACCCCCGTCTTCCACCGCTACTACGACGACGTGCGGCTGACGCCCGCCTTCACGCATCACCCCGCGGTTGCCGCTCCGACAGCCGATAGAACATAATTCGGTCCTGAGAGGGGATCCCATGACCGAGGAACTGGTGCTGACCGACCTCGCCGACGGCGTGCTCGTGCTCACGTTCAACCGGCCGGACCGGCTGAACGCGTGGACGGACGAGATGGGCCGTCGCTACTTCGACCTGCTGGAGGAAGCGGAACAGGACCTCGACGTCCGGGTCATCGTGGTCACCGGCGCGGGCAAGGGCTTCTGCGCCGGCGCCGACTTCCAGACGCTCACCGCCATCCAGACCGGCGAGTACGTCGGCGAGCCCGAGAAGCGCCCGCACACCTACCCGGTGTCCATCAACAAGCCGATCATCGCGGCCGTCAACGGCGCCTGCGCCGGCCTCGGCATGGTGCACGCCCTCGTCTGCGACCTCGTCTTCACCGCCGCCGACGCCAAGTGGACCACCGCCTTCGCCCGCCGCGGCCTCATCGCCGAGTACGGCATGGCCTGGGTGCTGCCCAAACTGATCGGCCAGGCGCGCGCGCTCGACCTGCTGATGTCGGGACGTACGTTTACCGGCGTCGAGGCTGCCCGGATGGGGCTGGTGCTCCGGGCCGTTCCCGGCGAGCAGCTGCTGGCCGAGACGCTCGCTTACGCGCGGGATCTGGCCACCAACAGTTCGCCGTCGTCGATGGCTGTGATCAAGCGGCAGGTCTGGAGTGACTGGGACAAGGGCCTGGAGGACTCCAGAGATGCTGCCGAGCGGCTGATGACCGAGTCGTTCGGCCGCCCCGACTTCGCGGAGGGTGTCGCCAGCTTCCTGGAGCGCCGACCGCCGGAGTTCCCGCCGCTCAGGGCGCCAACGTCATGATCGTTCGGTCGCTTGGGGTTTTCGTCGATCAGGGTGCCAACTTCATGATTAGCGTGCTTTCGCCGAGGCTGGATCGGCCGTATTTCAGGCGGAATGCCTGATTCACCGGGGCGTGGTCGGCGTCGTCTTCGGCGCTGACCCGGCTCAGGGTGAAGATCCGGTCTTCCAGGACGAGGTCGAGGCCGTGGATGCCGTGGTCGGTGAGCTGGGCCAGCATGCGCGCGCCTTCGATGTAACGGGTGCCGTCCAGTTCGATGAAGCGGACCGCGCATTCGTGGATGACGATGCCGGCGTGCCGTACCGAGACGGGGAGTTCCATGTACTCGGTCAGGGGGCGGGTGCTCGGGTGGTGCCAGAGGGCTTCGAAGCGTTCGTGCACGAATTCGCCGAGCGGGCTGGACATGACGACTTCCAGGTGGGGTGACGCGGAGGCGCGCACGCCGATCGGGAAGAAGGAGATGAGGCCTTTGTCGTCCCAGCGGTAGAGCTGGATGGACGGGAGCGCGTCGTAGATGCGGACCTGGAAGCGGGGGCGCAGGGGTTCTGGGATGGTCCGGGTGAACAGGTCCAGGTAGCGGAGGTTGTCGCAGATGACGTCCCGGACCCGGACCGGGCGGATCTCCTCCTCGCGCTGTTCGGCGGCCGTCGAGGATGGATCGAGGAGGAGCACTCTGGCCGTCGCGCCGCTGCGCAGGGCGACGCGCAGGCACTCCAGGAAGCGTTCCCGGCTGGCCTGGCCTTCCAGGAGGTGACTGCCGACGTCCATGACGGCCACCACTCGTTCGGCTGCCCGGACGTGTTCGCTGAAGCGCTGGTCGTCGAAGAGCGGGTGTTCCTCGACTCTGGATCGGCGCAGCTCCTCGAAGATCGGGTCGATGATCGCGTACGAGAAGGCGATCACCAGGACGCTCGCGCCGATGTTGAGCATCAGCTCCTGCTGGAAGCCCTCGGGAGCTGTTCTGGCCCAGGTCAGCAGCCCGGCGGAGACGCCGAGCAGGGTGACCACGCCGACCGTGCGGCGCGGACGCAACCGGAACATCGCCCGGCGCCACCAGCGATGCCAACGCTGCGGCACGGGGCGCCTCCTGGGGGATGTCGGCTATGTCCCCCCATGCTTTGATCATCGGCCGCCATAGTCAAGACGGCAGGGCTTTGATCATGGGCCGTCAGCGTCGAGACGATGGGCGATTGCTCATTGGCCGTGGGTGTCGAGACGGCGGGCGCCTCCGGCCGGGGTTGCCGTCAGGAAGGTGGGGGCGCGCCAGCCGCGTTCGGCGTACGCGGCTGCGACGGAGGTTCGGACGGAGTCGGCGCGTTCGGTGGCTACCAGGGCGATCGCGGAGCCGCCGAAGCCGCCGCCGGTCATGCGGGCGCCGCGCGCGCCGCCGCGGAGTGCGGATTCGACGGCGACGTCGAGTTCTGGGCAGGAGACCTCGAACTGGTCGCGGAGCGAGAGGTGGGAGGCGTTGAGCAGGGCGCCGATCTCGGTTACCGCGCCGGCCCTGAGCAGGCCGATCAGGGCTTCCACGCGGTGGTTCTCGGTGACCACGTGCTGGGTGCGCTTCCGTTCCTCGCCGTCGAGGCGGTTCAGGGCGGCGGCGAGGTCGGTGACGTCGCGGAGGGCGGGGACGCCGAGGCGTTTGGCGGCGTTCTCGCATTCCTGGCGGCGGCGGGCGTACTGGCCGTCGGCGACGGCGTGCCTGACGTTGGTGTTGATGATCAGCAGTTCCAGGCCGTGGGCGGCGAGGTCGAAGGGGATCTGGCGGCTGGCGAGGGAGCGGCAGTCGAGCAGGAGGGCGTGGCCCTCCCTGGCCAGGGCGGCGGTGGCCTGGTCCATGATGCCGCAGGGCGCGCCGGCGAAGTCGTTCTCGGCGAGCTGGCAGATCCTGGCCAGGTCGAGTGGGTCCAGGGCGAGGGCGTAGAGGTCGTTGAGGGCGACGGCCGTGGCGACCTCCAGGGCGGCGCTGGAGGACAGGCCGGCTCCCTCGGGGATGTCGCCGTCGATGACGATGTCGGCGCCGCGGACCGGGAGGCCGTCGCGGCGGAGCGCCCAGAAGACGCCGGTCGGGTAGCGGGCCCAGCCGTGGGCGTCTTCGAGGGTGGTGACGGTCTGGGTGCCGGTTTGCAGGGATCGCAGGCGGATCGTGGTGTCTTCGCGGGGGCTGGCGGCGAGGGTGACGCCCCAGGGGACGGCGAAGGGGAGGACCAAGCCGTCGTTGTAGTCGGTGTGCTCGCCGATCAGGTTGACGCGGCCGGGGGCGTACCAGATGCCTTCTGGTGACTTGTCGTACGTTTCGGAAAAAGCATCAAGAACGCGCATAAGTGAACACTCCTCAACAACGGCTTCATCGTAGGGTAGCGAGTCTTGGGGGATATGCCAGCCTTGGGCGTGTGAGTGAGGTGGAGTCACCGGTTGTGCTGCTGGGGGACGATCGGGTGGGTGCGGTGCGGGTGTGGTTGAAGCGCGACGACCTGATCGGGGGTGATATTTCGGGAAATAAGTGGAGGAAGTTGAAGTACAACGTGGGGCCGGGGGCGGTGCTGACGTTCGGTGGGGCGTATTCGAACCATGTGCGGGCTGTGGCGGTTGCGGGGGAGAGGTATGGGTTTGAGACGGTTGGAGTGATCCGGGGGGAAGAGCGGTTGCCGTTGAACCCGGTGCTGGGGGAGGCCGTCCGGCGGGGGATGCGGCTCAGATACCTCGATCGCGCGACTTATCGGCTTAAGCACACGCCTGAGGTTCTTGATTGGTTACGCGGCGAATATCCCGGTTATCGGATCCTGCCCGAGGGCGGTTCCAACCCGGCGGCCGTCCGCGGATGTATGGAGTTACCAGCCGAAATTTCGGCCTATATCCCCTTCGATGTGATCTGCTGCCCCGTCGGCACCGGCGGCACCCTCGCCGGAATCGCCGCCGGCCTCACCCCCGGCCAACGAGCCATCGGCTTCCCCGCCTTACGCGGCGCCACCTACTTAACCAACGAAATCACCCGCCTCCAACACGAAACCCTCGGCCACCCCACCCCCAACTGGCACCTCGAAACCACGTACCATTTCGGCGGCTACGCCCGCACCACCCCCGAACTCTCCACATTCATCGAAGACTTCGACCACCGCCACGGCATCCGCCTGGACCGCATCTACGTCGCCAAGATGATGTACGGCCTCCTGGACATGATCGCGTCAGGCACCTTCTCCCCCGGCACAACCGTGGTCGCGGTCATCACCGGCTCCAGCCACCAATGACGCAGCCGGTCCACCACGAGCACAGAAACGCCCGCTCTGCCCGAAGAGGCCGTGATCGCCACCGCCAGCGACCGCGACCGGGGCGTACGAGCACAAAACGCCCACTCTGCCCGAAGAGGCCTCGTTGGCGCCGATGCGGTGAGTGCCATCACCTGCGTGAACGGCGCGGAATATCGGTGAGTAACTTGGCAGGATTCTCGATCTGTTCGACACCATTTGCGTCTCGCCGAAGAAGTCCCCGAGCGCTTACTGTGGTGGCCGGTTTGGTCCTGGGACAGGTTGGGAGATCGACTGTGCGCCGCGTTCCGAAGGTGCCCGTCGCCGGGGCGTGTCCCTCGTGATCAAGGCTGTGTTGCTCACCGGTGGCCTGGGGGCCGGTAAGACCGCCGTCGCCACTGAGATCGGCGAGATCCTCCACGAGAGCGGCGTTCCCTATGCCGTGATCGATCTCGACTGGCTTTGCTGGTGCGGTCCTTCGATGGATGTTCACGGATTGCTTGAAACCAACCTTGCCGCGGTCTGGCATAACTACCAGGCCGCTGGAATCCGCCATCTTGTCCTGGCTCGTGCTCTCCTGAAGCCCGGCCACCTGGCAGCTGTCCGCCGGGCGCTCCCCGGCGTCTCCATCACCGTTGTCCGCCTGACCGCCGCACCGGAACGGATCAGGCAACGCCTCCGCTCCCGCGATTCCGGCGCGACCCTCGCAGGCCATTTGTCCGAAATGGATGAGTTCACGGCGCAAGTCGAACGGGCCGCCTTGGAAGACCACATCGTGATGAACGACGACCGGCCAATCCACGAGGTGGCGAAGCAGGTTCTGTCCCTGGTCGGGTAGTCGCGTCCCGGTTATCGGGTGATGGGCCGTGTCCTGATATTCGTGGTTATGCGTGGGCATCGCGTGGTGGGGTTGCGGCGTGTCATGCGTGGGCACCGCATGGCCGT
The DNA here is from genome assembly GCF_009687845.1 of Acrocarpospora corrugata. Lineage (GTDB taxonomy): Bacteria > Actinomycetota > Actinomycetes > Streptosporangiales > Streptosporangiaceae > Acrocarpospora > Acrocarpospora corrugata. The sequence goes on along the minus strand of NZ_BLAD01000053.1, from coordinate 25,048 downwards.
GGTGCGCGGGAGATCGTGGAGGTCGGCACCCGGTTCCTGATCGCGTAGGTCAGGCGGGCCGAGTGCTATTTGCGTGCGGCGCCGCATGGCGGATTCTGGCGTGGTGGATGGGGTCGGGTTCGGTTTGGTGGTGGCTCGGTCGTTGGTCCGCAGGGTGGTGGGGGACTGGTTGGTAAGCTCGTTCGGTGCTCTTGGCTAGGGGAATTCACGCGGTGATCACTGATCGGCATGGCGGGGTCAGCGCCGAGCCGTACACGTCGCGGAACCTTGGCGGGGCGGTCGGGGATGATGTTGACGCGGTTATGCGCAATCGTCGGGATACGGCCGTTGAGCTGGGGGTTGATCCCGCTCGCGTGGTAATGATGCGTCAGGTTCATGGGCGTGATGTGCGATATGTCGCCGAGCCGTTTGGTGATGATCCGCCGCCGTTGGATGGTATTTACACCACTGAGCCGGGGCTGGCGTTGAACGTGCTCGTGGCCGACTGCGCGCCGGTTCTGCTGGCTGATCCGGTCGCGCGGGTGGTCGGTGTGGCGCATTCCGGGCGTCCGGGGACGCAGTTGGGTGTGGTTCTGGCGCTGGTCGAGGCGATGGCGACGCGGGGGGCGGAGCCGTACCAGATGGTGGCGCTGATCGGGCCCGCCGCGTGCGGGCTCTGTTACGAGGTGCCGGCCGAGATGCGGGAGGACGTCGCCCGGACGGTGCCGGAGGCGTGGTCGACGACGCGGCAGGGGACGCCGGCCGTGGACATTCGCGCGGCGATCGAGGCCCAGCTGAAGAAGGCCAACGTCACCGACATCCGCCACGACGACCGCTGCACGATAGAAACGCCGGACCTGTACTCCTATCGGCGAGACGCCCGCACGGGCCGCTTCGGCGGTTTCATCTGGATGGAGTGACGCCATCCGTGGATACGAAACAGAACTCATTGCCCTCAGGATCCTGAATCACCTGAAACGCCCCTTGCGCATCGCGTTGCACAACCCCGACAGGGGACGCCCCCGCGAGCATCGCGTCTTTCGCGGCTGCTTCCACATCATCGACCGTGACATCCAAGTGAAGCCGGTTCTTCGTGACCTTGCCCTCCGGCACCCGCTGAAAGGCGATTCGCACCCCTGCGGGCGGATCCACATACGACCATCCCGGATCGCGATGCACCACCACCCCACCGACGACACGAACCCAGAACTCCGCCAGTTCCTCCGGAACTCGGCAGTCGACGACAATCTGCGCCATAGCCCCCATCATGCCGACCACTGTATGCCGTGGAATCGACCATGCGGAGCGAGATTCGGGTGGGCTTGACGTCATCGGGGGGATCTTCATTGACCACGACGAGCGAGATCCTGGCCATCACCAACCGCGCCGAGCGGGACTCGATCGAATCCCGCTCGGCGCGGTGTCGTCAGGTGGCGAGGACCGTGCCCGCGCCCACCGTGTGCCCGCCCTCGCGGATGGCGAAGCCGAGACCCGGCTCGAGCGCCACCGGCTTGCCGAGGTCGACGGTGACCTCGATCGTCTCGCCGGGGAGGGCGAGTTCGGTGCCGGACAGCGTGACCTCGCCGGGCACGTCGGCGGTGCGGACGTAGAACTGCGGGCGGTAGCCGTTGGCGATCGCCGTGCGGCGGCCGCCTTCGGCCGTGGTCAGCAGGTACACCCGCGCCGTGAAGCGCCGATGCCCCCGCTGGCTGCCCGGAGCGGCCAGCACCTGGCCCCGCCGGACCTGGTCGCGCCGGACACCCCGGAGCAGGATCGCGGCGTTGTCGCCGGCCTCGCCCCGGTCCATCGTCTTGCCGAACGTCTCGATCCCGGTGACCACGGCGGCGACGCCGTCCCGGAGACCGACCGCCTCAAGCGTGTCGCCGAGCCGTACCGTGCCCCGCTCGATGGCGCCGGTCAGGACGGTGCCGCGCCCGGTGACGGTGAGCACGTTCTCGATCGGCATCAGAAACGGGACGTCCAGGTACCGGACCGGCACCGGGACGTGCTCGTCCACGGCCCGGAGCAGCGCCTCGACGGAGGCCGTCCACTCCGGGTCGCCCGCCAGTGCCCGCAGCCCGGACACGCGCACCACGGGCACGTTCCGGTACCCGTGCTCCGCGAGCAGATCCTGCAGCTCCAGCTCGACCAGGTCGGCCAGCTCCGGGTCCGCGCCGTCGGCCTTGTTCAGCGCGACGACCACGTGCCCGACGCCGACCCGGCGCGCGAGCAGCACGTGCTCCCGGGTCTGCGGCATGATCCCGTCGACCGCCGAGACCACCAGGATCGCCCCGTCCAGCTGCGCCGCCCCCGTGATCATGTTCTTCACGTAGTCGGCGTGTCCGGGCATGTCCACGTGCGCGTAGTGACGGGTGTCCGTCTCATACTCGACGTGCGCGATGTTGATGGTGATCCCGCGGAGGGTCTCCTCCGGGGTCCGGTCGATCCGGTGGAACGGCACGAAGTCCGCGCCGCCGCGCTCGCTGAGCACCTTGGTGATGGCGGCCGTCAGCGTCGTCTTGCCGTGGTCGACGTGCCCCATCGTGCCGATGTTGAGGTGCGGCTTGGACCGCACGAAGGCCTGCTTGGCCATGTCCCTTTCCTTTGGTGCAGATTCCGTGTGACCCGCGTGGCTTCGACCCCTCCCCGCCGGGTCACCAGGACGCACGGGAAAGGGTCAGCGCTCGACGCCGTCGAATCGCACCAGGGCACGCGCCGGCGCGCCCGCGAAGGCGGGCGTAGGCAGGGCGGCGTACCGGAACATGGGACAGATCATCCGGTACGCCCCTGAGCTTGGGCAACTCATTTTCCGGGAACTTCCCGTTGAGCGTGGGACGTTTTCCCAGCAAGACGATCTCAGGGGGAGTGATGGGCTGGCACTACCGGAAGTCAATCGAGATCGGGCCGTTCCGGCTCAACCTCTCCCGGCACGGGGTCGGCCACAGCTTCGGCAACCGCCGCTTCCACGTCACGAGCACCCCGGACGGCCGACGCCACGTGACCCTCAGGCTCCCCGGCGGCTTTCACCTCAGCAAGACCGTCGGCAAACCCCGCCGGAGGTACTACTACTAGCAGTTGTCTCGAAATATGGGACATTCTTTCTTGAAATGTAAGACGGCTGCTAATCTCCGGCCATGAGTGTTTACACGCATGGCCATCACGAGTCGGTGCTGCGATCCCACCGCTGGCGTACCGCCGAGAACTCGGCCGCCCACCTGCTCCCGCACCTGCGGCCGGGCCTGTCGCTGCTGGACGTCGGCTGTGGCCCCGGCACGATCACCGTCGACCTGGCCACCCGGGTCGGCCGGGTGACGGCCACCGAGATCGGCGAGGACGAACTCGACCTCGCCCGCGCCGAGGCGGCCGCCCGAGGCCAGGACAACATCGACTTCGCCGTGGCCGACGTGCACGCGCTGGACTTCCCCGACGCGTCCTTCGACGTCGTGCACGCCCACCAGGTACTGCAGCACGTCGCCGACCCTGTCCAGGCGTTGCGCGAAATGCGCCGCGTGGGCCGCCCCGGCGGGATCGTCGCCGTGCGCGACAGTGACTACGACGGCTTCACCTGGTTCCCCTCGGTCCCCGAACTGGACGAATGGCTCGCCCTCTACCGGAAACTCGCCCGAGCCAACGGCGGCGAGCCCAACGCGGGCCGCTTCCTGCTCTCCTGGGCCCGCGAAGCCGGCTTCAAGCAGGTCACCGCCACCTCCTCGACCTGGTGTTTCGCCAACCCCGAAGACCGCGCCTGGTGGGGTGGTATGTGGGCCGACCGCGTCCGCGCCTCCGCCATCGCCCGCCAGGCCCTCGCCTCCGGCGCCACCACGGCCGACCTGGACCGCATCGCCGAAGGCTGGCGCACCTGGGCGGCCTCCCCCGACGGCTGGCTCTCGGTCCTCCACGGCGAAATCATCTGCACCGCGTGAGCGGCTCCTGGTGTGAGCGGCTCCTGGTGTGAGCGGCTCCTGGTGTGAGCGGCTCCTGGTGTGAGCGGCTCCGGCGTGAACGGCTCCGGCGTGAACAGCTCGGTGTGAACGGTTTTGGGTGAGAACGCTCTCGGGGTGGACGGTTCCCGGTGTGAACAACTCTCGGGCGCGTTCGGGGATGCCGGGCGGCGAAGGGGGCGAAGGATCGCCGACCGGCATCCCGTCGGTCACCCCGGCGAAGCGGCCGTCGACCTATGCCCCTGGTCGAAGGATGGTGGTGACTGCACCGGAGTGACGTTCATTGGGCGCCCAGCCTGGCCTCTCCCGTGTACACGTTCATGGAGTTCCCCCGGACGAACCCGAGCAGGGTGAGCCCGGACTCGGCCGCGAGTTCCACGGCGAGCGACGAGGGCGCGGACACGGCGGCGAGCACGGGGATGCCCGCCATCACCGCCTTCTGCACCAGTTCGAAGGACGCGCGCCCGGACACCATCAGCGCCGTCGAGCTCAACGGCAGCATGCCCTCGCGGAGCGCCCAGCCGACCAGCTTGTCGACCGCGTTGTGCCGGCCGACGTCCTCGCGCACGCAGAGCGGGACGCCCCCGGGTGTGAACAGCCCGGCCGCGTGTAAACCACCGGTCCGGTCGAACACCCGCTGCGCGGCGCGCAATCGATCCGGCAGCTCCGAGATCACCGAAGGATTCATGGTGATCGGATCGTCGGCCACCTCCCAGCGCGCGACCGTACGCACGGCGTCCAGCGACGCCTTCCCGCACACCCCGCACGACGACGTCGTGTAGAAGTTACGCTCCAGCGAGGTCGCCATCGGCCGCACCCAAGGCGCAAGCCGCACATCCAAGACGTTGTACGTATTCCGCCCATCCTGCGTCGCACCCGCGCAGTACCGGATGGACTCGATGTCTCCAGCCGCCCCCACGGCCCCCTCACTGACCAGGAACCCGGCCGCCAGGTCGAAGTCATCCCCGGGCGTGCGCATCGTGATGGTCAGCGGGGTGCCGTTGAGCCTGATCTCCAACGGTTCCTCGGCCGCCAGCAGATCCATCGGACGGCTGCCGCCGGACTCCCGGATGCGCAGGATCCGGCGCTGAACGGTGACCCTACCCATCGGACGCGCCCACGTTCTGCACGTGCTGGAACCCGAAGCGCCCCTTGATGCACAGGTTGCCGTGGGTGACCGGATTGTCGTGCGGCGAGGTCACCTTGACGATCCGGTTCTCCTGGACGTGCAGGGTCAGGTTGCAGCCCACACCGCAGTAGCTGCAGATCGTGGTGGTCTGCGTCTGCTCGTCCTCGTCCCACGTCCCGGCCGCGCGCATGTCGAACTCGGTCTTGAACGACAGCGCCCCGGTCGGGCACACCTCCACGCAGTTCCCGCAGTACACACAGGCCGAGTCGGTGAGCGGCGCGTCGAACTCGGTGGAGATCGCCGCGTCGAACCCCCGCCCGGAGACGGCGATGGCGAACGAGTTCTGCCACTGGTCCCCGCAGGCGTCCACGCACTTGTAGCAGAGGATGCATTTCGCGTAGTCGCGGACATACAGCTCGTTGTCCACTTTGGCGGGCTGCGCGACCGTCGCGGCGTCGGGCCCGAACCGTTCCGGGTCCGCGCCGTACTCGTCGATCCACTCGGCCGCGCGCGGTGTGGTGGACAGATCCACCGACGAGGCGAGCAGTTCAAGCACGACCTTCCGGCTGTGCCTGGCCCGCTCGGTCGCGGTGCCGACCACCATGCCCGGCTCGGCCTTACGCGAGCAGGCGGGCGCCAGCGTGCGCGCGCCTTCCACCTCCACCACGCACACCCGGCACGCGTTCTTGGGGGTCAGCGTGTCGCCGTAGCAGAGGGTCGGAATGTCCTTCCCGGCGGCGGCGCACGCGTCCAGGATCGTGTCGCCCTCCGGAACCCGGACGGCCTCGCCGTCGACAGTGATCTCTATGAGCCGCCGCGGCGGGCGGAGCGGAACCGTCATGATGCCTCCTCGGCGAAGACGCCCAGCCGGTCGATGGCCGACTCGACGGCGTTCCACGCGGTCTGGCCGAGCCCGCAGATCGACGCGTCCCGCATCGCCTGCCCGACCTCGCGCAGCACCACGAGATCCCCGGCCGAGCGCCGCCGGGTGAGGCGGTGCAGCGCCTCCTCCTGCCGGACCGTCCCGACCCGGCACGGCACGCACTGCCCGCACGACTCGTCCCGGAAGAACTCGGCGATCCGCAGCAGGAACGGCGGCAGCTCCACCGTGTCGTCCAGCACCAGGATCACGCCCGAGCCGAGCGTGGCCCCGGCGGCCCGGGTGCCCTCGAAGGTGAGCGGGATGTCCAGCTCGTCTCCCCGGACGAACGCGCCGGCCGCACCGCCCAGCAGCACCGCGCGGAGCGTCCCGGTCGCGCCACCGGCGAGGCTGAGCAACTCCCCGAGCGTGGCCCCGAACGGCAACTCGTAGATGCCGGGACGGCGCACCGTCCCCGACACGCAGAACAGCTTCGTCCCCGTCGATCCGCCCGTGCCCACCGCCGCGTAGGCGGCGGCCCCGCCCTTTAGGATCGGCAGCACGTTGACGAGGGTCTCGACGTTGTTGACGACCGTCGGCTTCCCGAACAGCCCCTTCTCCACCGGGAACGGCGGTTTGCTCCTCGGCTCGCCTCGATACCCTTCGATCGAGTTGAAGATCGCGGTCTCCTCGCCGCAGATGTACGCGCCGGCCCCCCGCCGGATCTCGATGTCGAACGCGAACCCCTGCCCGAGGATGTCCTCCCCGAGCAGCCCACGCACCCGCGCAGTGGCGATCGCATGCTCCAGCCGCCGGATCGCGCGCGGATATTCACCCCGGATATAGAGGTATCCACGGGAACACCCGGTCGCGAACCCGGCAATCGTCATGGCCTCGACCAGCGAATAGGGATCGCCCTCCATGACCACACGATCCTTGAACGTCCCCGGCTCGCTCTCGTCGGCGTTGCACACCAGATAGTGCGGACGGTCGAACTGCCGCGCCGTCGCCTCCCACTTCCGCCCGGTCGGAAACGCGGCCCCACCCCGCCCGACCAGCCCCGCCTCCAGGACCTCGCGAATAACCCCGCCCGGCCCCAACTCGAACGCCCGCCGCAGCGCGGCATACCCACCCGCGGCCCGATAGTCATCCAAACTCGCCGGATCAACCACCCCGACCCGCCGCAACAACACCAGCCCAGCGTCCCCGGCCTGCGGCACCGCCACCCGAACCGGAGCGTCCCCGAAGACCCCGGCAACCTCCCGGCAACCATCCGCCAACTCGGCAGTCTTTCGAGGGTCGTCCGTTGTTTCGGCGGTCTCGCGAGGACTATCTGCCAGGTCGGCAGTCTTTCCAGGGTCGTCCGTTGCTTCGGCAGTCTCGCGAGAACCATCCGCTAGGTCGGCAGTCTCCTGAGAGCCACCCACTAGCTTGGCGTTCTCCCGAGGACCGTCCGCCGCCCCGTGAACATTCCGCGGATCATTGGCCGCTACGGAGCCAGCGGGAGAGAGCCAGTCGAAAGCGGACGAGTCGGAGAAGTCGGCAGGGCCGTAGACCGTGGCGGTGGGGTTTTCGCCGGCCTGGAGGGCGAGGGCCGCGGGTGCTCGTTCGCACAGGCCCAGGCACGGGCTCGGCTGCCAGGAGGTTCCCGCCGGGCCGAGGGCGGCCTCGACGTCCCGGCGGACCGCGCCCGCGCCACGCGCCTGACAGGCCAGGTCGGTGCAGACATGCAGCACCCGGGGCGGCCGGGGCCGGACGGACAGCAACGAGTAGAAGGTCGCCACCGAATACGCCTCGGCGGGCGGGACGTTCAGCCGGCGGCAGATGTAGTCGAGCGCGCCCTCGCTGATCCACCCGACCCGGTCGTTGACCGCGTGCAAGGCCGGTAGCAGCTGGTCGCGGCGGTCTTCGGCGGGCTGGGCCGCGAACCGGAGGTCGTCCTCGGTCCTGGCTCCGCCCTCCCAGGCCGACTCCGGCGCACCGAGCAGCGCGTCGATCGCGGCGCGCTCCTCGGCGGCCGGTTCGGCGTCACGGAACCGCAGGTCCATGAGCCGGTCACCCGGCCTTCGCGGCGACGAGCCGATCGACCCGGACGGCGGCGGCCTTGAACTCGGCCGTGCCCGCGATCGGGCAGGTGGCCTCAATGGTCAGCGCGTTCGTGTCGACCTCGTCCGGGAAATGCATGGTCATGAAGACCAGGCCGGGCCGCAGCGCCGGGTCGATGTACACCGGCGCGACCACGCTGCCACGCCGCGAACTGATCTTGACCTCCTCACCCGCCACCACGCCCAGCCGCTCCGCGTCCTCGGGGGAGAGCTCGATGTTCTCTCCCCGCCGCAGTGGCGACGCGAACCCGGAGGACTGCACGCCGGTGTTGTAGGAGTCCAGCCGCCGCCCGGTGGTGAGCCGCAGCGGATACTCCTCGTCGAGCAGGTCCACCGGGGGAGAGTGCCTCAGCAGGGCGAACGGCGCGAGCGGCCCGCGCTTGGCCGGGTCGGTCTCCCACAGTCGGCCGTGCAGATAGGGCGGTTCGAGCGAGTCATCCGACGGGCACGGCCACTGGATGCCCTGCAGATCGGCCAGCCGCTGGTAGGACATGCCCGCGTGCGCGGGGGACAGGCCGCGGACCTCGTCCCATACCTCCTCCGCGCTGTCGTACCGCCAGTCGTGGCCGAGGCGGCGGGCCAGCTCGCACAGGATCCAGATGTCGTCGCGCGCCTCACCCGGCGGGACCAGCGCCTTGCGCACCCGCTGCACCCGCCGCTCGCTGTTGGTGAAGGTGCCGTCGCTCTCGCACCAGGCCGCCCCCGCCGGCAGCACCACGTCGGCCATCTGCGCCGTCTTGGTGAGGAAGATGTCCTGTACCACCAGGTGGTCGAGCATGCTGAGCCGCTTGACGCAGCTCAGCGAGTCGGCCTCGGACTGCACGGGATTCTCGCCGATGAGGTAGCAGGCGGTGACCTCCCCGTCGGCCATGCCCCCCAGCATCTCGGTCAGATTCCGCCCGTACCGCGGCTGGATCGGGGTCTGCCAGGCCGCCTCGAACCGGGCCCGGACCGCCGGATCCAGGATGTCCTGGAAGCCGGGCAGCCGGTTGGGGATGGCGCCCATGTCGCCGCCGCCCTGCACGTTGTTCTGCCCCCGCAGCGGCGAGAGCCCCGAACCGTAACGCCCGACATGCCCGGTCAGCAGCGCCAGGTTGATCAGCGCCCGCACGTTGTCGGTCGCGTTGTGATGCTCGGTGATGCCCAGCGTCCAGCAGAGCTGCGCCCGGTCCGCCAGCGCGTAGGCATGCGCCATCTCGCGGATCGCCGCCGCCGGGACGCCGGTGACCTGCTCGGCCACGCCCAGCGTCCACGGTTCCACCGAGGCCGCGAACTCGGCGAAGCCCTCGGTGGCCCGCTCGATGAAGACCGTGTTGTGCAGCCCGGCATGGATGATCTCCCGGGCCACCGCGTGCGCCAGCGGGATGTCGGTGCCCACGTTCAGCCCGAGCCACCGGTCGGCCCACTGAGCCGTGCCCGTCCGCCGCGGGTCCACGGCGAACATCCGGGCCCCTTTACGGATGCCCTTCAGCACGTGCTGGAAGAAGATCGGATGGGCGTTCCGCGCCGCCGACCCCCACATGAGGATGACGTCGGCGTCCTCCACCTCCTGGTAGGACGAGGTGCCGCCGCCGCTGCCGAACGCCGCCGAGAGCCCGGCGACGCTCGGCGCGTGGCAGGTGCGGTTGCACGAGTCGACGTTGTTGGTGCCCATCACCACCCGGGTGAACTTCTGGCCCACGTAGTTCATCTCGTTGGTGGAGCGCGCGCACGACAACATGGCGAACGTGTCGGGACCATGCGCGGCCACGTTGCGCCGGAAACCCTCGGCGGCCCGGTCGAGCGCCTCCTCCCAGGTCGCCCGGCGCAGCTCGCCGTTCTCCCTGACCAGAGGATGGGTCAGCCGATCGTAGTGCTCGGCACGGTTCCTCTTCTTCATGGGCCCAATCCCTCCAAGCATTGTATACAGCCTACGGTATGCGCGTTCACGCCGATGCCACAAGCCTGACCTGCTCGTCGAGCAGATCGGTGACCGCGTGCACCGCCCGCAGGGTCGGCACCGAGGCGCCGGTCAGGTCGGCCAGCTCCACCACGGCGGCGAGCAGCACGTCGAGCTCCAGCGGTTTGCCCTTCTCCAGGTCCTGCAGTGTGGAGGTTTTGTGCTCGCCGGCCCGCTCCGCCCCGGCCATCCGGCGCTCGATGGAGATCTGCGGATCGCAGCCGACCCGCCGGGCCACCTCGACCGTCTCGCGCATCATCGTCACCACCACCTCGCGGGTGCTCCGGTGCCGGCAGATGCCGGCCATGGTGGCCCGGGTCAGCGCGCTGATCGGGTTGAAGGCGACGTTGCCCATCAGCTTCACCCAGATGTCGTGCCGCAGATCCGCCTCGACCGGGCATTTGAGATCGCCCGCGATCATGGCTTCACTGAGCTCGGCACAGCGCGGCGAGAGCTCGCCGCTGGGTTCCCCGATCGAGAACCGGGTCCCCTCCAGATGGCGGATCACGCCCGGCGCCTCGATCTCGGTCGCCGCGTAGACCACGCACCCGATGGCCCGCTCCAGCGGCAGCGCGGCCGTGACCGCGCCCCCCGGGTCCACACTTTCAATGCGATATCCCTCGTACGGCCCCGCCAGCCGGTGGAAATACCACCACGGGATGCCGTTCTGGGCGGCGACGATCGAAGTCGTCTCGTGCAGCATCGGCTTGATCATTTCTCCGGCCGCGGCGTAGGAGTTGGCCTTCAGGCCCAGGAAGACATGGTCGACCGGTCCTACCTCGCGGGGATCGTCGGTGGTGTTCGGATGGGCGGTGAAGTCCCCACGCGGGCTGAGCACCCGTACGCCGGACTTCCGCATGACCGCGAGGTGCTCCCCGCGGGCGATGAGATGCACCTCGACGCCGGCGCGGTGCAGGGCGGCCCCCACATACGCACCGATGGCGCCGGCGCCAAGAACAGCGACCTTCACAAGCAAGCTCCGTTCTCGCGTCGACCGTGCATTCGGTATACAGTATGGAAAGTTTGAAGGTCAAGGAGTCGCCCATGACTGTCGCTTCCGGCGTCCGTTCCATCCGCACGGACGTGCCCTGGGACCAGGCGCGGCGGATCGCCTACCGCGCCGCCGCCCCGCTCCCCATCGCCGACCTGCCCTTTTCCGGTGCGTATGGCTGCCGGCTGGCCGAGCCGCTGCGCGCCCTGATCCCGCTGCCGCGGGACGCCGTGGCCGCCATGGACGGCTACGCCGTGGCCGGTCGGCCGCCCTGGCGGGTGGTCGGGCAGGTGCTGGCCGGCGGCCCGGCCCACGGCGGCACCCTGCGCTCCGGCACCGCCGTCGAGATCGGCACCGGCGCCCCGGTTCCGATCGGAGCGGAGGCCGTCCTGCCCTATGAGGCGGCCGGCGGCGTCGACGGCGTCGTCATCGGGGAGGCCGAGCCGGGGCGGCACATCCGGCGGCGCGGCGAGGACTGCGCCTGGGGCGAACCGGTCCTGGCGGCCGGAACCCTCGTCACGCCGGTGGTGCTCGGCCTCGCCGCCGCGCTCGGCCACGATCTCCTGCGCGTCCGGCCCCGCCCGATCGTGGAGGTCCTGGTCACCGGGGACGAGGTGGTGCCCACCGGAGTTCCGGGCCCCGGCCGGGTCAGGGACGCGGTCGGCCCGATGCTGCCGGGGCTGATCGCCTGGGCGGGCGGGGAGTCCTTGCCGCCCCTCTACCTGCCTGACCAGGAGGCCGTGCTCACCGGCGTGCTCGCCGACGGGACCGGTGATGTGGTCGTCGTGTGCGGAGCGTCCTCCCGCGGCCCCGCCGATCATCTGCGGGCCGTGCTGGCGGCCGTCGGCGCGACGATCCTGATCGACGGCGTGGCCGTCCGGCCCGGCCATCCGCAGCTGCTGGCCAGGCTCCCCGGCGGGCGGTCACTGATCGGCCTGCCGGGCAATCCCTTCGCCGCGCTGGCGGCGGCGCTGACGCTGCTGGTTCCGATGCTGCGCGCGCTGGCGGGGCGGGCCGAGACGGTGGGGGAGCGCTCCGCGCTGGCCGTGCCGGTCATGGCTCATCCGGCCGACACCCGGCTGGTGGCGGTGCGGCGGTCGGGGCGCGGCGCCGTACCGACCGGGCATGACCGGCCCGGTTCGCTGCGCGGACCGGCGCTGGCCGACGCGCTGGCCGTGCTCCCGCCCGGGTGGGCCGGCGGCCCGGTGGAGCTGCTCGCCCTGCCGGTCGAGCCGGGTCTGAGCGAGTAGCCGAAACCTCTGGACATCCCAGGGACAGGAGAGTAACCATGTTCCTCATACGGTATGCAGTATGGCGTAGACATGAAGCAGAACGTCTCCCGGAAGGACGACACAGATGACGGAGCCAGTGCCGCAGGCAGCGGACGCGCCGGAAACGATCTCCGGCGGCCACCTGGTGGCGAAGGCCCTAAAGGCGGAGGGGATCGACGTGATCTTCACGCTCTGCGGCGGCCACATCATCGACATCTACGACGGCTGCGTGGACGAGGGCATCGAGGTGATCGACGTCCGGCACGAGCAGGTGGCCGCGCATGCCGCCGACGGCTACGCGCGGATCACCGGCAAGCCGGGCTGCGCGGTGGTCACGGCGGGGCCGGGCACGACCGACGCGGTGACCGGTGTGGCCAACGCCTTTCGCGCGGAGAGCCCGATGTTGCTCATCGGTGGTCAGGGCGCCCTCAGCCAGCACAAGATGGGCTCGCTGCAGGACCTGCCGCATGTGGACATGATGACCCCGATCACCAAGTTCGCGGCCACGGTCCCGAGCACGGAACGGGTGGCCGACATCGTGTCGATGGCCTTCCGCGAGTGCTACCACGGCGCGCCGGGCCCGGCCTTCCTGGAGATCCCGCGGGACGTGCTGGACGCGCGCGTGCCCCTGGCCAAGGCCCGGATTCCGGCGGCCGGGCGGTATCGCGCCTCCACCCGGCAGGCGGGCGACCCGGAGGCCATCGAGCGCCTGGCCGACCTGCTGGTGAACTCGGAGAAGCCGTGCGTGCTGCTCGGCAGCCAGGTGTGGACCTGCCGCGCCACCGACGACGCGATCGACTTCGTCCGCGCGCTCAACGTCCCGTCCTACATGAACGGCTCCGGCCGTGGCACGCTCCCGCCCGGCGACCCGCACCACTTCCAGCTGTCCAGGCGCTACGCGTTCACCGAGGCCGACCTGATCATCATCGTCGGCACGCCGTTCGACTTCCGGATGGGCTACGGCAAGCGCCTGTCCAAGTCGGCCACCGTGGTGCAGATCGACCTCGACTACCGCACCGTCGGCAAGAACCGCGACATCGACCTGGGCATCGTCGGCGACGCCGGCCTGATCCTGTCCGCCGCCGCGCAGGCCGCCTCGGGGCGGGTGGACAGCGGCGCGGCCCGGCGTAAGGAGTGGCTGGAGGAGCTGCGCGCGGTCGAGACCAAGGCCTACCAGAACCGCCTGCCCCGCCAGCTCTCCGACGCCCAGCCGATCGACCCCTACCGGCTGGTCCACGAGATCAACGAGTTCCTCACCGAGGACACCATCTACATCGGCGACGGCGGCGACATCGTCACCTTCTCCGGCCAGGTCGTGCAGCCCAAGTCACCCGGCCACTGGATGGACCCGGGCCCGCTGGGCACCCTCGGCGTCGGCGTCGCCTTCGCCATGGCGGCCAAATACGCGCGCCCCGACAAGGAGGTGCTCTGCCTGTTCGGCGACGGCGCCTTCAGCCTCACCGGGTGGGACTTCGAGACGATGGTCCGCTTCGACCTGCCGTTCATCGGCGTCATCGGCAACAACTCCTCGATGAACCAGATCCGCTACGGGCAGGCCGCCAAGTATGGCGACGCCCGCGGCCGGGTCGGCAACACCCTCGGCGACGTGCGCTACGACGAGTTCGCCCGGATGCTGGGCGGCCACGGCGAGGAGGTCAGGGATCCGGCCGACATCCGGCCCGCCCTGGAGCGTGCCCGCGAGTCGGGCAAGCCCGCGCTGATCAACGTATGGGTCGATCCGGAGGTCTACGCCCCCGGAACCATGAACCAGACGATGTACAAGTAGAGGGGACGGCGATGGGAAAGGCATTGGAGGGCGTCCGCGTCCTCGACATGACCCACGTGCAGTCCGGCCCGTCGTGCACCCAGCTGCTCGGCTGGCTCGGCGCCGACGTCGTCAAACTGGAAGCCCCCTCCGGCGACATCACCCGGTCGCAGCTGCGTGACCTGCCCGGCGTGGACAGCCTCTACTTCACGATGCTCAACTGCAACAAGCGCAGCATCACGCTCAACATGAAGAGCGCCCGCGGCAAGGAGCTGTTCACCGGCCTGGTGCGGGAGGCCGACATCCTGGTCGAGAACTTCGGCCCCGGCGCCGTCGACCGGATGGGCTTCACCTGGGAGCGGCTGCAGGAGCTCAACCCGCGCCTGGTGTACGCGTCGATCAAGGGCTTCGGCCCCGGGCGATACGCGGACTTCAAGGCGTACGAGGTGATCGCCCAGGCCATGGGCGGCTCGATGTCGACCACCGGCTTCGACGACGGCCCGCCGCTGGCCACCGGCGCCCAGATCGGCGACTCCGGCACCGGCGTGCACGCCGTGGCCGGCATCCTGGCCGCCCTCTACCAGCGCGGCCAGACCGGCAAGGGCCAGCGGGTCCAGGTCGCCATGCAGCACGCCGTGCTCAACCTGTGCCGGGTCAAGCTGCGCGACCAGCAGCGGCTGGCGCACGGTCCGCTCCGGGAGTATCCGAACGAGCTGTTCGGCGACGAGGTGCCGCGCTCGGGCAACGCGTCCGGCGGCGGCCAGCCCGGCTGGGCGGTGCGCTGCGCCCCCGGCGGCCCGAACGACTACATCTACGTGATCGTCCAGCCGGTCGGCTGGCGGCCGCTGTCCGCGATCATCGGCCGCCCCGAACTGGCCGAGGACCCGGAATGGGCCACGCCGGAGGCGCGGCTGCCCAAACTCGACAAGCTGTTCCAGCTCATCGAGGAGTGGACCGTCCAGCACGACAAGTGGACCGTGCTGGACCGGCTGAACGCGGAGAACATCCCGTGCGGGCCGATCCTGTCCACCCGCGAGCTCGTCGAGGACGAGTCGCTGCGGGCCGAGGGCGCGGTGATCACCGTCGAGCACCCCGAGCGCGGCTCGTTCGTCACCGTCGGCAGCCCGCTCCACCTCTCCGACTCCCCGGTCGAGGTGACCACGCCGCCTCTGCTCGGCGAGCACAACCAGGAGATCTACGCCGGGCTCGGCGTCACCGCCGACGAACTGGCCCAGCTGAAGAGAGACGGAGTTGTCTGAGATGTCGAACGAGGTCGGAGAGATCCTGGAGAAGGCCCGAGCGGAGGGCCGGCTCGCGCTGACCGCCCCGGAGGGCAAGCGGATCTGCGACGTGTACGGGATCGCCACCCCCGGCGAGGGCGTGGCGACCTCGGCCGAGGACGCCGTCGCGCTGGCCGCCGGGATGGGTTTCCCGGTCGTGTTGAAGATCGTCTCGCCGGACATCCTGCACAAGACCGAGGCGGGCGGCGTGCTCGTCGGCCTGGCCGATCCCGCGGCGGTGCGGTCCGGCTACGACCGGATCCTGGCCGCGGCGCACGCCTACGACCCGAACGCGGCCATCGACGGCGTCCAGGTGCAGCAGATGGTGGGCGCCGGCCACGAAGTGATCATCGGCGCGGTCACCGACCCCACGTTCGGCAAAGTGGTGGCCTTCGGCCTGGGTGGGGTCCTGGTCGAGGTGCTGAAAGATGTGACCTTCCGGCTTGCCCCACTTTCAGGTGATGATGCACTCGGGATGCTCGATGACATCAGAGCGGCCGAAGTGCTGCGAGGTGTGCGGGGGGCCGCGCCGGCTGACCGCGAGGCGCTCGCGGGCATGATCGAGCGCGTCGGCGCCCTCATCTCCGACCACCCCGAGATCGCCGAGGTGGACCTCAACCCCGTCTTCGCGAGCGCGACCGGCGCGGTCGCCGCCGACGTCCGCATCCTGCTCGACCCCGAACCGGCCGAGCCGCCGGCCAGGCTGTCCCGGGACGAGATCCTCGCCTCGATGAACCGCATCTTCAAGCCCCGCGCGGTGGCCGTCATCGGCGCCTCCGCGGAGAACGGGAAGATCGGCAACTCGGTGATGCGGAACCTCATCAACGGCGGCTACCAGGGGCGGATCTACCCGATCAACCCGAAGGCCACCGAGATCCTCGGGTTACCCGCCTATCCGAACATGGCCGCCGTGCCCGGCGAGGTCGACGTGGCCGTGTTCGCCATCCCCGCGCAGTTCGTCGCCGGGGCGCTGGAGGACGCGGGCGTGAAGGGCGTGGCCGGGGCGATCATGATCCCGTCCGGCTTCGCCGAGACCGGCAACGTCGAAGGCCAGCGGGAGATCGTCGAGATCGCCCGGCGGCACGGGGTCCGCATGCTGGGGCCCAACATCTACGGCTACTACTACACGCCGGAAAACCTGTGCGCGACCTTCTGCACGCCGTATGACGTGCGTGGCGGTGTGGCGCTGACCTCGCAGAGCGGCGGCATCGGGATGGCCATCCTCGGCTTCAGCCGGACCACCCGGATGGGCGTCTCGGCGATCGTCGGCGTCGGCAACAAGGCCGACGTGGACGAGGACGATCTGCTCACCTTCTTCGAGCAGGACGACAACACCCACTGCGTGGCCATGCACCTGGAGGACCTCAAGGACGGCCGCGGCTTCGTCGACGCCGTGCGCCGGGTCGTGAAGACCAAACCGGTGATCGTGCTGAAGGCGGGGCGGACCGCCATGGGCGCCCGCGCCGCCGGATCCCACACCGGCGCGCTGGCCGGCGACGACAAGGTCTACGACGACATCCTGCGGCAGGCCGGCGTGGTCCGCGCTCC
Organism: Acrocarpospora corrugata; assembly: GCF_009687845.1. Lineage (GTDB taxonomy): Bacteria > Actinomycetota > Actinomycetes > Streptosporangiales > Streptosporangiaceae > Acrocarpospora > Acrocarpospora corrugata. The sequence continues at coordinate 8,241 of NZ_BLAD01000053.1, read as the reverse complement.
CGGACTGAACGACATGCTGGAATACGCCCGGTCGCTGCCGATCATGCCCACGCCCCAGGGCGAGAACGTCGTCATCATCACCGGCGCAGGCGGATCCGGGGTGCTGCTCTCCGACGCGTGCGTCGACAACGGGCTCACCCTGATGGAGATCCCGCCGGATCTGGACGAGGCGTTCAAGGCGTACATTCCGCCGTTCGGGGCGGCGGGCAACCCGATCGACATCACGGGCGGCGAGCCACCCAGCACGTACGAGAACACCCTCAGGCTCGGCTTGACCGATCCGCGGATCCACGCCCTGGTGCTCGGCTACTGGCACACCATCGTCACCCCGCCGATGGTCTTCGCCGAGCTCGTCTCCCGGGTCGTGGCCGAGGAACGGGCCAACGGCAACGTCAAGCCGGTAGTGGCGTCGCTGGCCGGTGACGTCGAGGTCGAGGAGGCGTGCGAATACCTCTTCGACCACGGTGTCATCGCCTATCCGTACACCACGGAGCAACCGGTGGCGGTGCTCGGCGCGAAGTATCGCTGGGCCCGCGCGGCCGGACTGCTGCGCGGCTGAGCGGGCGGAGGGCCGCACAGAACGAGGGGGCGAATCGGGGACAGGCGGGACCAACCAAACTCCCGAGGAGGTCCATACGTGGACACGTCAAGAACACCGGCGACCGAGCACACGGCTGCCCCAGCGGATCAAGATGAACGAGTATGGCGGGCGGGCAAGCTGGAGCCGATGCCCATCCGCACGCTGCCCGACGCGCCCCCGTCGGTGCACATCCTCGGGCCCACCGTGTTCCTCGTCGCGCTCGGCGTGGGCATGGGCGAGTCCTACATGTGGCCCCGGCTGGTCCTGCTGTTCGGGCCGGAGATCAGATGGCTGTTCCTGATCGGCGTCACCCTCCAGGCCGTCGTCATGCTGGAGATGGCGCGTTACGCGATGGCCACGGGGGAGAGCATCTTCTTCGGCGCGGCCCGGGTCTTCAAGCCGCTGATGTGGTTCTTCTTCATCGTCGCCATCCTCGTCTACATCTGGCCCGGCCATCTGTCGGCGGGCGCGGCGGCGTTCGAACAGATAACCGGGATCCCCTGGATGATCACGGCGGTGGTCGGATTACTCCTGGTCGGGACTGTCTTCAGCCTGGCCAAAGTGATCTACAGCTTCCTGGAGAGCGTGCTCTCGGTCCTGATCGGCGTGCTCGTGGTGAGCACCGCCGTCGTCGCCGCCATGGTCGGCACCTGGGGCGACGTGGTGAACACCATCACCGGCATGTTCTCCTTCGGCTACCTGCCGTCGGAGGCGCTGTCTGCGGCCTGGTTCCCCGTCATCGTGGGCTCCATCGCCTTCGCCGGCCCGTCCGGTATGCAGCAGATGTGGTACACGCTGCATCTGCGCGACTCCGGCGCAGGCATGGGCGCGCACATCCCGCAGATCCGCGGTCTCCGGCACGCCGGCGAAGAGGAGGCCATGCCGTCGCGCGGCTTCATGTTCGACACCGAGAACCCGGAGGAGATGCGCAAGTGGAAGGGCTGGCGGCGCTGGGTCACCTTCGACGCGCTGCTGCTCTTCTGGGGTATCACGATGCTCGTCACGATCTCGTTCACCGTGATCGCCCAGGCCGCGGCCAGGAACACCCCCGGGGTCAAGGACGTGATCGAGAACGGTGAGCGGGAAGCGGCGCTCAACGCGATGGCCGACTCCTTCGCCTCGGCGGGCAGCTCCGTCCTGGGCGTGGTCTTCCTCGGCTTCATCGCGCTGATCGGCATGAACGCCACCCTCGGGCTGTTCGACTCGTTCTCCCGGGGCCAGGCCGACATGACCTATCACTTCGTCCGCGGCGCCAAGCGGCTGCGCATGTCGCACCTCTACGCCATCTTCCTGTGGGGCGTCATCGCCTTCGGCATCCTCATCCTGCTGTTCGGCCCGGCCGACGGGCCCAGCGGCATTCTCGACACGCTGGCGTTCCTGTCAACGTTCGCGATGGGCGCGTACTGCGTCACACTGCTGCTGGTGAACAACCGGATGCTGCCCAAACCCATCCGGCCCAAGCTCCTTACGAACGTGATCATCGGCTTCGGCGCGGTGTTCTATCTCGGCATGCTGCTCTACAGCCTGTTCGCGTTCGGCGTGGTAGTGGGCTGACATGGCGCCAAGACGATCATTCGGACGACACTACGCGGAGCTCGCTGTCCCGGGGCTGTCGATCGGAGTCGTCGCCGGCGCCATGGCCGGTGGGCTGACCCTCCTCGCGGGGCAGTCCACCGGTTGGGCCGCCGTCTCGGCGCTCGCCCTAGCCGTCCCGCTCGGCCTCCTCGGCGCCGGGTACGGCATGCTGCTCGGCCCCCGCTCCTTCGGCGGCAGGTTCAGCGGCCTGTTCCGGCCCGGCGTCTTCGCCCCGGCCGGGGTCTACTGGCTCATCGGCTTCCCACTGGCCCGGCTGGTCCAGGAGACGGCCGCCGGTCTCGTCCTGCACGGGCAGGTCTACCTGTCCGGCGGCCTGGGCGGCTTCCTCGCCTACCAGGCCATGGTCAGCCTCGGCTTCGCGATCGGCTTCCTGTGGCTGCACGAGCGCTTCATGCCGCCGTGGCTGATGCGGGTGGCCGGCCACAACCCCGAAGCCGCGCTACTGCTCCGGCGGTATGTGGAACACGCCGAGACACTGTCGCGCGCCCGTGACCGGCGGCGGGCCAAGCCGAAGAAAGGGGTTCGATGAACCTGCCCACCTGGGTGTGGCTCGTCACGATCGGCGGCTTCGCCCTCGTGCTGGCCCTCGACTTCTACCTGGTCGCCCGCAATCCGCGCGAACCGTCCTTTCGCGAATGCACGTGGTGGGTGCTCTTCTACGTGGCGCTCGCGGGACTGTTCGGCGGCGGGTTGCTGCTCGTGGCCGGGCCGGCCCGAGGCGGCGAGTTCTTCGCCGGATGGATCACCGAGTACTCGCTCAGCATGGACAACCTGTTCGTCTTCCTACTGATCATGAGCCGGTTCTCGGTGCCGCGGGAGTACCGGCAGAAGGTGCTGCTGGTCGGCATCGTGATCGCGCTGCTGATGCGCGGCCTGTTCATCGCGGCCGGCGCCGAGGCCGTGGCCAGATTCGACTGGCTCTTCTATCTGTTCGGCGCGTTCCTGGTCTATACGGCGTGGAAGCTCATCGGCCATGAGGAGGAGGAAGCCGAGTTCTCGGAGAACATCGCGATCCGTGCGGTCCGGCGGGTGCTGCCCGCCACCGACGTCTACCACGGCGCGAAACTCACCATTCAGGTCGCCGGGCGGCGGATGGTCACCCCGATGCTCATCGTCATGGTGGCCATCGGGACGACCGACCTGCTGTTCGCGCTGGACTCGATTCCGGCGATCTTCGGATTGACCAGGGAGCCGTACCTGGTGTTCACGGCCAACGTGTTCGCGCTGATGGGGCTGCGCCAGCTGTTCTTCCTGATCGGGGGCCTGCTCGACCGGCTGGTCTACCTCAGCAAGGGCCTGTCGATCGTGCTCGCCTTCATCGGCGTCAAGCTCATCATGGAAGCACTGCACCACGACGGCGTCTCCTGGGCCCCCGAGGTGCCGATCCTGGTCTCCCTGGGCGTCATCATCGGCACCCTGGCGCTGACCACGGTCGCCAGCCTCATCAAGTCCCGCTCCGACACCCGTCGCGCGGCCGTCCAAACCCAGCGCGAACCCGCGGGAGTCGACAACTAACCCCTTTCTGGAACCTTCCGACCACCCTGGCGGGCGGCCCTTCCGGGCCGTCCGCCAGCCCTCTTGCGCCGGTACGGCGAAGTGGCTGAAAGGCGATGCTCGCGGAGGCGAAATCCGCTGGCCGGGTGCTCTTGGTCGGCCTGCCGACGGATCCGGATCGTCGGAGGATTCGCTGGAGGGAGGGATTCGCTTCGGGGGAGCCGGTGGGGGACGCTCGCGAAGGCCGCGGCGGGCATTGGTCCGGCTCTGCCCCTGCTGTTGGTGTCGGGTGCCTGGTCGACCCTGGGTGCTCAGCGGATCGCTGGTGATCGGGTGGCGGCGGCTCGGCTGGGTGTGCGGGTGGCTCAGCGCGAGTGCGGGTCGCCGGAGTGGTCGGCGGGAGTGGTGGTGGGCTGCTGCTCAGCGGCCCAGCGGCGCAGGTGGCGGTCGGCGTCGCGGGCGGAGGAGTAGTTCCGCATCGCGGTCGCCAGGCCGAGGCCCATCGGACGGCCGTCGGCCGTGCCGGTGCGGGGTCTGTCGCGGAGGCCGCGGAGCCGGTTCAGAAACGCCTTCATGGAGGTCACCTCCTTTCCGTTCCATTCTCTACCCGTCGTGTTTCAAGGAAACAGGCGGCCGATGAAAGGCGTGTCAACTCGTGGCGGCGGCGCGCGGACGGCGCCGCCGGGCGGGTGCGGACACGCTCTCCTCGCCATGGCCGGCGCGCTGCTCCAGGTAGGAATGCCGGGTGTGCTCGGTGTGCCGGCGCATGACCTCGGCGGCCAGCTCCTCGTCGCCGTCCGCGATGGCGTCGATCAGCGCCGTGTGCTCGTCCCAGGACGCCCGCCCACGCTGCCGGGCGACCGGCGTGTGATACCAGCGGACCCGCCGGGCGACCTGCGAGGTCAGCTCGGCCAGGACCTGGTTGCCGGACAGCGCGGTCACCGCGGCGTGCAGTTCCGAGTTGGCGGCCACCGAGCCGTCCACGTCGTCGGACTCGAACGCGGCCAGCCCGCGGGCGCACAACATCCGCAGCTGCGCCACGCCCGGTTCGTCCGAGTTGCGCGCGGCCAGGCGCGCGGACTCGGTCTCCAGCAGCGTGCGCACGGCCAGCAGCTGGTCGGCCTCGGCCACGGTCGGGGCGTGCACGAACGCGCCGTGACCCGGCCGCAGATCCACCCACCCCTCACCGCTGAGCAGCTGAAGCGCCTCCCGGACGGGCTGACGGGAAACCCCGAGGATGTCGGCCAGCTCGTTCTCGACCAGATGCTGGCCGGGCTCCAGATTCCCGACGATTATGAGCTCGAGAATCGCTTCGAACACACTTTCCCTGAGCGTCGTGGGCCGGGCGATCTTCGCAGTGGCTCCCTGGTTCGCGAGCATCGTTCTCAACTCCAGAATGGGCGGCTTGTTCGCCGAAAGTCTGACGCCTAACTGTTTGTCGTCGACTGCCTACAGCATACATTCCTGGCACTATGCCCTGAGGTGAGATCGATCACAGCACCCTGATCGGGAGCGTCACCGGCAATCCGGGCCTGCGCAACAGCCCGCACAGCGCCACTGCCCCGATCGACAGTACGGCCGCGACCAGGAAGGCCGACACGATGTCCGCTGCCCCCCAGATCGCCAGACCCACCCCGGCGGCCCCCGCGACGGCCTTGGCGGAGTAGACCACACCGTGAATACCCGACATGCGCTCATCACCGAAATATTCACGAACCAGCGACGCGACCAGCGGGTAGCAGGCCCCGCTCCCGATCCCGGCGAGGCCCACTCCGGCCAGGGCCAGAAACCCCACACCGATCCCGGCATCCGTCGCCCCGATCGACACCGCCGCCCCCGCCGCACGGGAGGCCGCCGCCCCGGCGCGGGCTGCCAGCCCGGCCAGGGCCAGCAGGGCCTGTCCCGCGCCCAGCGACAGCAGGACGAGCGAGAGGATCCGGGGCCGGCCGAACCGCTCGGCGAGCAGGATCGCGGCGGACCTTCCCGCGCCGTTGAGCAGCAGCATCAAGGCGATGAGGGCGGCGATGACCGGCCCCGCGGCGTCCAGCGTGACCGCCAGGGTGATGACGTTGAAGATCCCGATCGCCCCCGCGACCACCAGGATCAACGCCAGAACGGCCAGGCATCGGGTCCTGGCCGCCTCGCTGAGGGAGAACTGGCGCACCGCCCGGGGCTGGCGGTGCAGAACCGAGCGGTCCAGCGCCCACGCGCGGGGGTCGACTTCCGGCGGCCACCATAACGGCGGCGGGGCGCTGACCAGTGTCGCCGCCGCCGTGATGACGCCCACGGCCACCACGGCCGCGACCAGGTAGGCCGGGCCGAGCAGGTCGTCGTCCAGGCCGACCGCCACGGTGAGGGGAATCGTCCCGTACGCGAACGCGCCGGTCACGAAGCTGACCCGGATGGCCGGGCGGTCCGGGTACCACCGGGCGACGGTCTGCGTGCAGGCGCCGTACACCAGGCCGGCGCCGATGCCGCCGAGCAGGCCGTACCCGACGATCAGGGCCGTCAGCGCGGAGATGGCGGGGGACGGGGTGGGTGATTGGCCGGTGGCCGCGACGGTGAGCAGGGCCGCGCCGGACAGGAACGCGCCAAAGCGGAGCGCGGTGCGGGCCTGGAGCCGGCCGCGGGACAGCAGGATCGCCGTGGCCAGGGCGGCGAGCGCCTGGCAGGCCAGCCAGACGGCGAGCGGGATGAGTGAGCCTGCCAGGGACAGGCCCTGGGCTGCGGCGAGCTGCGGGGAGAGGGCGGCGTAGCCGTACTCCATGGGGGCGATGGCGGCCATGGCCGCCCAGGCCGCCCACCACATCCAGGAAGGGGGACGGCGGAGCAGCTCGGTGGCGGAGGGGCCGACGAGGTAGATCCGGCCCCGCCAGTCGCGAACCTCGATTGCATTGTGCATACTGTATGGGATATCCCAGGTACCGGTTCACTGTCCAGGGCTGGACGGCGCAGATGCCATACGGTATACCGTCTACAGGAACCGGTTGAGGAGGGCTCGATGGATCTGTACGAACATCAGGCGAAGGAGCTGTTCGCGCGGCACGGAGTCCCGATTCCCGGGGGCGCGGTGGCGACCACGCCGGAGGAGGCGGGTGCCATCGCGGCGGAACTGGCGATGCCGGTGGTGGTGAAGGCGCAGGTCAAGGTCGGCGGGCGGGGCAAGGCGGGCGGCATCAAGGTCGCGCCGGGCCCGGCCACGGCCGAAGCGGAGGCGCACGCGATCCTCGGCATGGACATAAAAGGGCATATCGCCCACAGTGTGCTGGTCGAACCGGCCACCGTGCTCCTGGAGGAGTACTACGCGGCCTTCCTGGTCGACCGCGCCAACGGCGCGTTCCTCGCGATGGCCTCCGCCCAGGGCGGCATGGACATCGAGGAGGTCGCGGCCACCAGCCCGGAGGCCCTGGTCCGGTTCCCGATCGATCCGCTGACCGGGGTCGATCAGCGCGTGGCGCGGCTGATCGCGGACCAGGCCGGGTTACCCGAGGAGATCCGCGCGGAGATCGCCGACGTCCTGGTCCGGCTCTGGCGGGTGATGGTCGAGGAGGACGCGGTCCTCGTCGAGGTCAACCCCCTCGCCCGCACCGCCGACGGCCGCGTGATCGCCCTGGACGGCAAGGTCACCCTGGACGAGAACGCCTCCTTCCGGCATCCGGCGGCGGAGCCTGAGCCGGGCCACGGCGACGACCTCGAAAGCCGGGCCAAGGCCAAGGGCCTCAATTACGTGAAGCTGGACGGCGAGGTCGGCGTGATCGGGAACGGCGCCGGGCTGGTGATGAGCACGCTCGACGTGGTCGCCCAGGCGGGCGCCCGCCCGGCGAACTTCCTGGACATCGGCGGCGGCGCGTCCGCCCAGATCATGGCCGACGGGCTGGGGATCATCCTGTCCGACCCGGACGTGAAATCGGTGCTGGTCAACGTGTTCGGCGGGATCACGGCCTGCGACGCGGTCGCGGACGGGATCGTCGCCGCGCTCGACTCACTCGGGGAGCGCGGTCACGGGCACCCGATCGTCGTCCGGTTGGACGGCAACAACGCGGAGGCCGGCCGGCTGATCCTCAGCCGGGCCGCGCATCCCTCCGTCCGGCAGGTCCCGACCATGGACGGCGCCGCCGAAGAGGCGGCCCGGCTGGCCCGTTCGGCTGCGTGAGGAGCGGTAAACAATGGCGATCTTCCTGACCAAAGACAGCAGAGTGCTCGTGCAGGGCATGACGGGCGCCGAGGGAAGCCGGCACACCGCCCGCATGGTGGCCGCCGGAACCACGGTGGTCGCCGGGGTGACTCCGGGCAAGGGCGGGTCCACGCATCAGGGCATTCCGGTCTTCTCCGGCGTAGCGGAGGCCATGGAGGCGACCGGCGCGGACGTCTCCGTGGTCTTCGTGCCGCCCAAGTTCGCCAAGGGAGCCGTTCTCGAGGCGGTGGACGCCGGGATCGGGCTCTGCGTGGTCATCACTGAAGGCGTGCCCGTGCACGACACCCTGACGTTCCTGGCCCGCGCCCGCGCCTCCGGCCGAACCCGGATCATCGGCCCGAACTGCCCCGGGCTGATCACCCCCGGCTTCTCGAAT
>NZ_BLAD01000052.1:64791-153253 GCF_009687845.1 Acrocarpospora corrugata | reverse complement strand
GTGCTCCATAACCCGCACCGTGTCCGCGAAGCGGAACCCCGCGTTGATCTCGGCCTGACTGAATACGGCCGAATAGCTGACCGCGAATACGCAGATGCTGCCTTCTTGTGAGAAGCGAACATTGCTGATATTGCGGATATCCATTCCCCGCTCCTTCGCTGAGGCTTGCTTGGCCTTCGTCCGAGCTTCGGGGTCTATCGCAGACCAGCCCGAGTAATTCTGCGGCGTTCCACCCCCCGGTGAGCTGGCACTATCGACATCGTATTTACACTGAGGCTTATTCATAAGCTACTTGATGGCGAGTGGCTATCGGCTTCTTGATTGCGCCAAGAAATCCACAGCCTGTGAATTTCTGGAAAACGAGGACATGACAACGGTTCCTGCCGTGAAATCTCGAGTTACCACACACGAGAGCGCACGGAGGAACCGTTGGACCTGGAGCGTATTACCAGCGTGTCCCTAACACAACTCATCGAACTGACCCGGCGGATAAGGATCTTGATGGGCGACGTCGCCAAACCCGGCGGACGTCCTGCCTGTATCGATCTGACCAGGTCGGTTGCGCTGGTCGTGTATCTCTTACGGCATAACGTCACCCAGGATGCCGGCGGGGCGGTCCTTGGCGTGTCGCAGGCGACCGTGAGCCGCCGATGGGACAAACTCCGCAAGGTCGTCGGAGCCGCCCTGCACAGTTTCATCCCCGACCCCGCCCGCCAAATCGGCCGCGGAACGGTGCTGGTGGACGGCACACTCGCGCCCACATGGAATTGGAAGGCCGCTGAAGGAATGTACTCCGGAAAACGACCGGCTTCAACATTCAAGTCGCCTGCGATCTCGACGGCCGTGTCGTCGCGATAGGAAAGGAACCCGTGCGCGGAGCCCGCCACGACACCCACGCATTCCACGCCTCCGGCCTCGCCGATCAAATCGCCGGTCTTCATCGCTGCGGTGACAGCGGATATCAAGCCCATGCGGATATCACCCCGGACAAGAAGCCGCGCGGCAGGCAGCTGACCGCTGAGCAGAAGCAAAACAACCGGGAAATCAACGGCATCCGCGCAGCCGTCGAACGAGCGATTGCACATGTGAAAGCTTGGCGTATCTGCTCATCCCGATACCGAGGGCCCCTCGAGAAGTTCCCTGCGGTCCTAACGGCAGTCATCGGACTGCACTTCTTCAAACGGGCTTATGAATAACCCTCACTGTCGATGGCGTCATTACATGAGTAGGTTCACTTCCTGTTATCGAACATACCTTGCCCTCTGCCAGAATCCGCTGAGATTGAGGATAAAGCAGTCTTCTATGAATTAAGCAGGGCGAGAATGGGAGCTTCCCGACAGGGACTTTGATGTCGGCAGACCTTCGCGTGGATCCCATCGAGCAGGCATTGACTCTCTGATTGTGCATCGGCCCCGATCGCGGCGACCTGTGATCCGATCAGTCGGGCCGACCCTCCGGCGGATTTTGTCGGAGCCTGCCTTTACGCTGGTGCCCGATGCGAAGGGGGCGCGATGAGTTACGAAGCCTTGGCGGGGATCGCCGTGGTGGCGCTGGTTATGGTGCTCACTCCTGGGCCCAACATGGTCTATCTGGTGTCGCGGTCGATCACCCAGGGCCGCCGGGCCGGTCTGGTCTCACTCACCGGCGTGGTCGTGGGCTTCCTCACGTACCTGACGGCGACCTGCCTGGGCCTCACCGTGGTGTTCGCCCTGGTCCCGGCCGCCTACACGGCGATCAAACTGGCCGGCGCCTGCTATCTGCTCTATCTCGCCTGGAAGACCCTGCGCCCAGGCGGCCTCTCGGTCTTCGAACCCGGCGACCTGCGCCCCGATTCGACGTCCCGCCTCTTCACCATGGGCTTGGTCACCAACCTGCTCAACCCGAAGGCGGCCGTGCTCTATCTTTCCCTGCTGCCCCAGTTCATCGAGCCGTCGGCGGGCCGGGTGATGTTGCAGAGCATTGTCCTGGGCACCGTGCAGATCACCGTGAGCATGGCCGTTAACCTGCTGATCGTCTTCACCGCGGGCGCGCTCGCCACCTTCCTCAGAGCCCGCCCGGCCTGGCTCCGCGCGCAGCGCTACGTGACCGGCACCGTGCTCGGCGTCTTCGCGGTCAAACTGGCGACCGACCGTTCCGGCGCAGCCGTGGCCACACCATGAGCCCGGGTCAACGCGCCTCAGTCAGTCCCGTTCGACGGCCGGGTTCTCGGCGTCGTACTCGCCGGGTGGGTGGTCGCGGGGGAGCAGGTGCTTGGCCACGCGGGCGGTCGGGGTGCGGGGGAGGGACGGCACCGTCTGCCAGAACCGGGGGACCTTGAAGGGGGCCAGGTGGGCGGCGGCCCAGGCGTGGAGTTCGGTGAAGTCGGGTTGCCCGTTGGCGGGGACGATGAACGCCTTCACCTCCTCCTCGGACAGGTTCGACGGAACACCGATCACCGCGCATTCGAGGACGTCCGGGTGGGCTTCCAGGACCTCCTCGACTTCGAGGGGGGACAGGTTCTCGCCCCTGCGGCGGAGGACCTCCTTGAGGCGGGACACGAAGGTGTAGACGCCGTTGCCGTCGACGGTGACCAGGTCGCCGGTGCGGAGCCAGCCGTCGTCGGTGATGGCCTTGGCGGTCTCCTCGGGCATCTCCCAGTAGCCGGGGGTGATGGCGGGGTTGCGGAGCAGGAGTTCGCCGTCGTCCAGGCGGGCGTGGTTGATCGTGCCGAGGGTGGGGTGCTGCCGGACCGTGCCGAGCGTGCCGTACGGGCGGGAGCCGTGGGGCCAGATGAGGCCGTAGGGGGACTCCGACAGGGCGTACCCGACGACGATGCGCAGGCCGAAGCGTTCCTCGATCTCCAGCTGGCGCTCTCTGGCCGGGGCCGGGCCGGTGTAGCAGAGACGGAGCGGGGTGTCGGCGTCGTCCGGCAGTTCCGGGCGGCGCATGAGGATCTCCAGCATCGCGCCGATCGCGTTGAACTCGGTCGCGCCGTGGCGGCGGGCCGCGTCCAGGAAGCCGCTCGCCGAGAAACGTTCCAGCAGGATCAGGCCCGCCCCGCAGGCCAGCGACCCCAGCACCGAGTAGGCGGGGGCGTTGATGTGGAACAGCGGCAGCGAGGTCATCAGCCGGTCCTCGCCGGTCAGGCCCATCCAGAACGGGAAACCCTCGCCCGCCAGCGCGTACGCCCGATGGGTCTGCATGACCAGTTTCGACCGGCCGGTGGTCCCGGAGGTCGGGATCAGGGTGGCCAGGTCGTCCGGCCGGGCCTCCACCCGGAGCTCCGCGCTGGTCCCGGTCAGCTCCCGGATGTCCAGCCACGGCACGCCCAGCTCGCCGGGCTCGTCCGCGATCAGCGCCCGGGGCCGGGTCTGCGCGGCCAGGCCCGCCAGTTCCGCCGCGCTGCTCGCCGGATTGACGTACACCGCGACCGCGCCCATCGACGTCAGCGCCAGCCAGCACAGCAGGTACGGCGGCGTGCTCCGCCCGGTGACCAGGACCCGGTCACCGTGGCCGATCCCGGCGGCGCGCAGCGCGGCGGCGGTCCCGGCCACCTGACCGGCCGCCGCCGCGAACGTGAGGGTCCCGGCGTCGGAGCGCAGCCAGACGCCGCCGGGGTCGCGATCCGCCGCGGCCCACAGCAACCCGGGGATCGTGCCTACGTCGACCGCCGGATGTCCTCGATGATCGAATCGACCAGCACCGTCGCCACGGTGTGGTCCAGCTTGCCGTTCTCGCGCAGTTCGACCACCGCGGGCACCGGGTCGGGGTCGGCGAACAGGCTCGGATCGGCGTAGTCGACCGGCCGGCCGGTCGGGTCGACCGTCCACCAGGACGCCTCCAGCGCGATCCCGTTCGGGTCGCTGAAGTAGATCGACCGCAGGAAGCCGTGGTCGATCACGTCGGTGACCTCGCAGTCGTGCGCCTTCAGCCGGTCCCGCATCCGCTCCAGCGCGGCCTCGTCCGGCAGGTACAGCGACAGGTGGTCGAACTGCGACGCCTTCTCGTACGGCACGCCGGCCGGCTTCGCGTAAGTGTCCAGATCCTTCCCCGTGAACTCGAAGAAGGCGATCGTGTTCCCCGGCGCCACCTCGAAGAAGTAGTGCCGGAACTCGGGAACGGCCAGCGTGGTCACCAGCCGCGCGTCCAGGACCCCGTGCCAGAACCGCACGGTGGCGTCCATGTCCGGGGTTACCAGGGCGAGGTGGTGCACGCCACGCCAGTGCATGGTGTCGGGTGTCGCAGCCATGCCTCGACGCTACGCCGCCACACCCGATCTGGGGAGACGCAACCGGTAGAAAATTCAATCAAATTCGGTCTTATATGGGTCAATCCGGTCAATTGTGCCTGGGGCTCTCCTCCGTGAGCGCCTCCAGCATCTCGGTGAGATGGGCGACCTGGGTTTCCAGTCCGCGGACGCGCGCCTCCAGCTCGACGAGCGTGGGGGTCTGGAACGCGTTGCCGATCTGCCTGCTCATCGACCCTCCGGCGGTGCATATTGTGACGCACGCGGGGCAGCGTGCGCGGGGTTCCCTATACCCTAAATATCCGCCTTCGCACCTCAAAGCGAAAGGTCAGGCCACTGCCGGATAAGGTGCTCCCATGGTTGATCTCCCGTCGCGCGAATGGCGCGTCGCACCGTCGATCATCGTTCTCAAGGCCGCCGGCGCGCTCCTGCTCGCCGCCCTGGCCGTCACCGCCGACGGCCGCGGCCTGTTCCTGGCCGGGATCGCCGCCCTCGGCTTCGCCGGCCTGGCCGTCCGCGACCTCCTGGCCCGGGTCCGGCTCACCGCCGGTCCCGCCGGCATCACGGTGATCAGCGGTTTCTCCGGCCGCCACCACATCCCGTGGCCCCAGCTCGAACACATCCGGGTCGACTCCCGCTCCCGCTACGGCACCCGGATGGAACTCCTCGAACTCGACACCGGCGACAACGTCCACCTGTTCAGCAAGTTCGACCTCGGCGAGCCGGTCGTCCCCGTCGCCGAGGTCCTGATGCGCATGCGCCCCTGACCGGAAGGTTTTACCCATGCGTGGCACCGTCGACCAGGCGATCGAGAGCGCCCGCGCCACCGGCGCCGCGAACCTGACTCTGTCGTCACGCCGGCTCCGCCGGTTACGCCCCTCGATGCGCGCCCTCACCCTCGTCCGCGCCCTGGACGTCTCCGGCAACGAGCTCGGCGCTTTACCCGACTGGCTGGGCGACCTCACTTCGCTGACCGAACTCGACGCGCACGCCAACCAGATCGCCTGGCTTCCCGACTCTCTCGGGGCACTGACCGCCCTCACCCGGCTTGACCTGCGGGTGAACCGCGTCCAAAGCCTGCCGGACTCGGTACGGAAACTCACCGCCCTGACCGTTCTCGACCTGAGCTCCAACCGCTTCGCCGAGTTACCGGACTGGCTGGGCGAATTGCGGCGACTGACCGCACTCCATCTGGGCCTGAACGCGCTCACCGGCCTGCCGGATTCGATGGCGGATCTCACCGGCATCGTCGAGCTTTACCTGGGTGACAACCCTTTGGCCGCGCTCCCGGACTGGATCGGCGGCTTCACCCGCCTGCACCGGCTGCACCTGGATCACACCCCATTGACCCGGCTGCCGGACTCGATCGGGAACCTCCGCGCGCTCAGCCGCCTCGACCTGCGGAAAAGCCAGATCAGTGAGCTACCGCACACGATCGGCGGCCTCACCCGCCTCACCGAACTCTGGGCTCACGGCAACCACCTGACGCACTTGCCGGACACGGTCGGCGACCTCGGCAAACTTCTCGTCCTGGACCTTTCCGGCAACCGGCTGACCGAACTGCCCGACTCGATCGGCGACCTCACCCGCCTCAAGCTCCTCAACCTGCGCGGCAACAACCTGAGCCGCCTCCCGGACTCCATCGAGCGGCTGGTCGCGCACGCCGACGTGGACGTGCGCGACAATCCGCTCACGACGCCGGTGCCGGTCAGCCCACGGCTGTTCGCTTGACGGGTTGGGGCGGTGGCGTGGCCACCGCCCCGCGACGTGTCAGCCCGTGCAGGGGGTGCCGTTGAGGGTGAAAGCGGTGGGGTTGGCGTTGGTGCCGGAGTAGCCGGCCTGGAAGCCGAAGGCGGCGGTGCCGCCGTTGGCGTTGATGACGCGGTTGTGGTCGACGTTGCGGGCGGTCACCTGCTGGCCGGACTGGGTGACCGTGGCGTTCCAGGCGTTGGTGACCTGCTGGTTGCCGGGGAAGGTCCAGAGCAGGGTCCAGCCGGTGACGGCGGTGGCGGACCTGTTGGTGATGGTCACTTCGGCGGTGAATCCGGTGTTCCAGGAGTTCGCGCGGTAGGTGACGGAGCAGCCGGTCGTGGGTGACGGGGAAGGCGACGGGCTGGGACTAGGGCTGGGGGACGGCGAAGGAGAAGGTGACGGCGAAGGAGAAGGTGAGGGTGACGGGGAGGGAGAAGGAGAAGGTGACGGCGAAGGAGAAGGTGAGGGTGACGGGGAGGGAGAAGGAGACGGGGAAGGTGAAGGTGAAGGGCTGGGGGAGGGGCCGCCGTAGGCCAGGCCGAAGCCCTGAGGGAAGAGGGGGGTCTTGCCGTCGCCCGGGTTGATCGGTTGCTGGCTGGCGGTGTTCATCCAGGTCACGGGGAGTTTGGCGGTCGGGGCGTAGTCGCCGAACAGGACGTCGGCCACGCCCCGCCCCTCGGTGCCGGGCAGCCAGGCGGCGACGAGCGCGCGCCAACTGGCGAGCTGCGCCGAGATCTCCATCGGCCGCCCGGAGACCAGGACGACGATCACGGGGACACCGGAGGCCTGGAGGCGCTGCAGGGTGGTCAGGTCGGTGCTGTCGAGGCCCATCGCGCCGGTCCTGTCGCCTTGGCCCTCCGCGTACGGCGTCTCGCCGACCACCGCGATGGCCGCCCGGAAGGTCGAGTCGATGCCCGTCCCTGTCTGGTTGTAGGTGATCTGCGTCCCGGCCCCGGCCGCGTCCCTGATGCCCTGCAGAATCGTCGTCCCGGGCGTGGTGTTCCCGGACGCGCCCTGCCAGGAGATCGTCCAGCCGCCGCTCTGGTTGCCGATGTTGTCGGCGCTCTTCCCGGCCACGAAGATCTTCCCGCCGGTCTTGGCCAGCGGCAGGATGTTGCCCTGGTTCTTCAGCAGGACCTGCGTCTTGCGTACCGCTTCGCGGCCGAGGGTCCGGTGCGCGGCGTTCCCCACGGTCGAGGTCAGGGTCCGGTCGGCGAGCGGGCGCTCGAACAGGCCGTACTCGAACTTCTTGGTGAGGATGCGGCGGTTGGCGTCGTCGATCCGCGACATCGCGATCCGGCCCGCGGTGACCTCCTGCTTGAGCAGGGTGATGAAGCGGCGGTAGTCGGTCGGGACCATCACCATGTCGATGCCCGCGTTGACGGCGGCCGTGACCTCGGAGGCGGTGAAGCCGGTGCCGCCCTCGATCTGGTCGATGCCCGCCCAGTCGGACACGACGAAGCCGGTGAAGCCGAGTTCGCCCTTGAGCACGTCGGTGAGCAGGAAGCGGTGGCCGTGGAGTTTGGCGCCGTTCCAGCTGCTGTAGGAGACCATGACCGAGCCGACGCCGCGCTGCACGGCGGCCTGGAACGGCGGCAGGTGCACGGCGCGGAGCTCGGCCTCGCTGACCTGGGTGTTGCCCTGGTCGTCGCCGCCGGTGGTGCCGCCGTCCCCGAGGTAGTGCTTGGCGGTGGCGAGCACCCCCTTGCCCTGCAGCCCGGTGATGATCGACGTCATCGGGGTGACCAGGGCGGGCTCCTCCCCGTAGGACTCGTACGTCCGCCCCCAGCGGTCGTTCCTGGCGACGCACAGGCAGGGGGCGAAGGTCCAGTCGATGCCGGTTCCCGCCACTTCCTCCGCGGTGGCCTGGCCGATCCGCTGGACCAGGTCGGCGTCCCGGGACGCGCCGAGCCCGATGTTGTGCGGGAAGATCGTCGCCCCGGCCACGTTGTTGTGCCCGTGCACCGCGTCGATGCCGTAGATCATCGGGATGGCCAGCGGGGTGCCCAGCGCCTGCCGCTGGAAGTTGTCGTACATGTCCGCCCAGGACCCGGCGTTGTTCGGGGTCGGGGCCGACCCGCCGCCGGACAGGATCGAACCCAGCCGGTAGGTCAGGATGTCCGACACCGGATTGATCGCGCCCCGGTCGGCCTGGGTCATCTGCCCGGCCTTGTCGTCCAGCGTCATCCTGGCCAGCAGATCGTTCACCCGGGTCGCCACGGGCAGGCTCGGGTCCTGGTACGGCAGCGCCGCCGCCGACGCGACCCGGCCGGGCACGACGGTCAGCGCCGAGCCCAGGAGCACGGTGACCAAGGTCAGACGTGCGAGGCGGAATGTCATGGATCCTCCCTTGATATCCCGGTGACCGTACGAACGCGGTAGTTGGGGGTCAATGAAGGGCGCGTTCCACGGACGGTGACCTGCTGCTTTCCCGGAAAGTTTCAAGGCATGATCGGGTCATGCGCATCGTCGAGGTGGAGTCGACCGAGCTGTTCACCGAGGGTCCGCGGCAGATCGTCCGGGTCACCCTGGCCGAGGCCGTGCCCGGGGCCGAGGTCCGGGTGGACGGGGTGGGGGTGGCGGGCGAGAGCCGTACGGGGGCGGGGGACACGGTCGAGGTGCCGGTCGTGTCCGGGTATCCGGTGGGGGCGCGGGTGCCGATCACCGTCACCGCCGGGGACGCGGAGGCGGCCGGGGAGCTGGTGGTGGCCGAGCCGGGGTGGACGGTGTGGATGGTGGCGCACTTCCACTACGACCCGGTCTGGTGGAACACCCAGGCGGCGTACACGGTGACCTGGGATCAGGCGGGCGAGGCCGCGCAGGCCACCAGGTCGGAGTTCCAGCATGCCGGGTTCGAGCTGGTCAAGCTCCATCTGGCGACCGCGAGGCGCGAGCCGGAGTACAAGTTCGTGCTGGCCGAGGTGGACTACCTGAAGCCGTTCTGGGACGCGCACCCCGAACATCGGGCGTATCTGCGGCAGCTCGTCCACGACGGCCGGGTCGAGATCATGGGGGGCGCCTACAACGAGCCCAACACCAACCTGACCAGCGCAGAGTCGACCATCCGCAACCTCGTGCACGGGGTCGGGTTCCAGCGGGACGTGCTCGGCGGGGAGCCGGGGACGGCCTGGCAGCTGGACGCGTTCGGGCACGATCCGCAGTTCCCCGGCCTGGTCGCGGACGCGGGGCTGACGTCGAGCTCGTGGGCGCGCGGGCCGTTCCACCAGTGGGGGCCGATGCTGCGCGGCGGGGATCCGGCCCGGATGCAGTTCCCGGCCGAGTTCGAGTGGCTGTCGCCGTCCGGCCGGGGCGTGCTGACGCACTACATGCCGGCGCACTACAGCGCGGGCTGGTGGATGGACTCGGCCGCCTCGCTCGAACTGGCGGAAGCCGAGGTGTACCGGCTGTTCCGGCAGCTCAAGAAGGTGGCCGCGACCCGGAACGTGCTGCTGCCCGTCGGCACCGACTACACCCCGCCGAACCGGTGGATCATGGACATCCACCGGGACTGGAACGCCCGCTACACCTCCCCGCGCGTCGTCTGCGGCCTCCCGAACGAGTTCTTCGCGGCGGTACGGAGCGAGCTCGCCCATTTCACCCCGCAGACCCGCGACATGAACCCGATCTACACCGGCAAGGACGTGTCGTTCATCGACACCAAACAGGCCCAGCGGCACGCGGAGTCCCAGCTGGTGGACGCCGAGAAGTTCGCCACCCTCGCCGCCGTGACCGAGGGCGAGCCCTATCCGTACGCCGAACTCGACAAAGCCTGGCGGCAGCTGGTCTACGGCGCGCACCACGACGCGATCACCGGCTCCGAGTCGGACCAGGTCTACCTGGACCTGCTCACCGGCTGGCGCGAAGCCCACGACCTGGGCCAGAACGTGCTCGACAGGTCCCTGCGGGCGCTCAGCCGGGACCTCGGCGGCGTGGTCGTCTGGAACCCGTCCTCCTGGCCGCGCACCGACCTGGTCCGCGCCCGCCTCACCCTGCCGCCCGGCTGGTACGGCATCGCCGGAGACGTCCTCCTGGAGAACCCCGACCGCCACGACGACGGCAGCCTGCGCGCGGTCGACGTCACCTTCCTCGCCGAAGACGTGCCCGCCCTCGGCTACCGCACCTTCTCCTTCACCCCCGGCGACACCCCGATCGGCTGGACCCCCGGAGAAGGCACCCGCATCGAGAACGCCACCCACACCATCGAGGTCGACCCGGCACGCGGCGGCACGGTGTCCAGCCTGCGCGTCGGCGGACGCGAACTCCTGCGCCCCGGCCGGGCAGGCAACGAACTGGTCGTCTACGACGAGTACCCCGCCCACCCCACCTTCCACGAAGGCCCCTGGCACCTGGTCCCCAAAGGCACCTCCACCGGCTCCGCCGACACGACCGCCGACGTCACCGTGGCCTCCTGCGCGCTCGGCCACCGCCTCCTCGTCCAAGGCGCGATCGGCCCGCTGACCTACCGCCAGGAGATCACCCTCTGGCACCGCCTGCCCCGCGTCGACCTGACCACCCACGCCGACTTCGACGGCGTGGACCAGCTGGTACGGCTCCGCTGGCCGATCGACATCCCCGGCGCCCTCCCCGTCAGCGAGGTCGGCGACGCCGTCGTCGGCCGCGGCTTCGCCCTCATCGACACCGACTCCGCCGACCACCCGTGGACCCTGGACAACCCCGCCAACCACTGGTTCGCCCTCTCCTCCACCTGCCGGATCGGCTCCCGCGCCATCGGCGTCGCCGAGATCATCGCCGCCGACGACACCCCCGCCGACCAGCTGCGCGCCCTGTCCGCCGCGCTGGTACGCCAGGGCGTCACCTCCACCTGCTCCACCGGCGCGGGCCCCCGCTACGGCAACCTCGCCGTCGACTCCAACCTCCCCGACGTACGGATCGCGATCGGCACCCCCGAGACCAACCCCTTCATCGCCGCCATCCTGCCGTCGCCCGGCGAGAACACACGCCACTGGATCCCGGCCGAGAAGCCCCTGGCCGAGGTCTGGGTGCCCGGCGCCGACCTGTCCGGCCCGCGCGCCCTCCCGGTCCTGATCGTGACCGGCCCGGAAGCCATCGACGCCCTCATCGAGGACCTCGCGGACGCCGTCGTCGAAGTCCCGTCCGAACCCTTCGACGACTACACCGTCGGCCTGATAAATCGTGGCATCCCCGGGTTCGCGGTGGATTCGGAAGGCACGATGCACGTGTCGCTGCTGCGGTCGTGCACGGGCTGGCCGTCCGGGATCTGGATCGACCCGCCGCGCCGTACCACCCCGGACGGCGCGAACTTCCAGCTCCAGCACTGGACCCACACCTTCGACTGCGCGCTCGTCGCCGCCCCCGGCGACTGGCGGGACGCCGGCCTCGTCCGGCACGGCCACGACGTCAACCACCCGCTGCTCCCCGTCGTCACCGGCCCGGCCGGGACCGGGGGATCACGATCGTTCCTGGCCACCGCGCCGGGGGTCGTGCTCGCCGCGATGAAGGCCACCGGCAACCCGATCGCCTCCGGCCGCACCCCGGGCGAGGTCGCCGGCATCACCCTCCGCCTGTACGAGGCCCACGGCCGCGACGCCGCCGCCGAGATCACCTCCGCCCTGGGCGGCTGGCGGCGCGCCGACCTGCTGGAGAACCTCACCGGCCCCGCCCCCGAGGTCCTCACCGGCATGGAGATCGTCACCCTCGTCGCCCACGTGAACCCCACCACGCCGCCGCTTCCCGCCGCGGAACCCCACCAGCCGGTCTTCACCCGCTACTGGCTCAACAACACCGGCCCGGCCCCCACCGGCAACATGCCGCTCGCCGTCCACCTGTCCGCCGCCGACCTGGACGGCCCCGGCGAACTCACCCTCTCCATCGCCTCCTCCCTCACCGAGGACACCGCCGAAGGCATCGTCACCCTGCTCGCCCCCAGCGGCTGGCTGGTCGAACCCGCCATCCGCCCGTACGTGCTCCCGCCCGGCGGCCACGCCGCCATCCCGGTCCGCTTCGCCCTCCCGCCGGGGGTGCGCGACGGCGTCTACTGGCTCCGCGCGCGCACCTCGTTCGGCGGCCAGGAGTACGAGGACGTCACCCGCGTGCACATCGGCGGCCGGCACCCCGTCGGGCTGGAGGTGTCGACGACCGGCTCGCTGCTGCTGACGCGCGGCGAAGAGGCCGAGATCGTGGTCCGACTGGCATCCGGCGCGCTCACCCCGGTCTCCGCGCAGACCCAGCTGATCAGCCCCTGGCCGACCTACGACATGTTCCCCGTCTGGAACACCGGGGTCGTCGTCCCCGGCGAGGGCGACGCCGAAGTGCGCTTCCCCGTGGTGGCGCGGCGGCCGGGCCGCTGGTGGGCGCTGGTCAAGGTCGCCTGCGCCGGCTGGCTGCACTACACCGAGACCGTCCAGGTGGAGGTCCGCCCGTGACCGGCGTCGCCGCCCACGTCCGCGACGAGGTGATCACCGTCGCCGAGGTGCACGCCCGGCTGGCCGAACTCCGCGCCGGACCCCTGGCCGGCCGCCTCCCCCATCCGGACGGCCCCGAAGGCAGGAACGTGCGCCGATGGCTGGTCCAGGTGATGGCGGCCGAACGCCTCGTCCGGCAGGAGAACCTGTCGCTCGCCCGGGACTCCATCAGAACGGAGCAAACCCCCGACCGAACCCTGTCACCCTCGGCCGACGAAACCCTGATGCCGCCGCCCGGACAAGCCTGGCCACCGCTTGCCGGACAAGCCTGGCCACCGCCGGCTGGCCAGGTGACGGGGATCAGCCTGGAGCTGGCCATGCGGGCCGGGGGAGTGACCGCGGCCGTGCTCGCCAGTCCCGCGGGCCTGGCGCTCTTCCAGCGGGTGACCGGCGACATCCTCGCCGACGAAACCGAAATATCCGACTATTACGCGCGCAACCCCGATAGGTTCGCCATCCCGGAGACGCGGAGGACCCGGGAGTTCGGGCCGGTCAGGCGCGGCGAGCTGACCGGGCCGATCGAGGACGCTGTCTTCGCCGCCGCCCCCGGCGACGTCGTCGGCCCGATCGACGGACCTGGCGGGCCGTGGACGCTCACGGTCGAACGGGTCGATGCTGGGGGGCGCGAGCCGTACCAGAAGGTTCGGGAGGAGATCGGGCGGGAGCTCACGATCGCCCGGCGGGAGCAGGTGTTCGCTCGGTGGCTGGAAGCCAGGCTGGCCAGGTGTGTACGGCTGTCGCCCGGCTTCGAGCACCCCGGCGATCCCCGGCAGCCCGACGTCACGCACCGGCACTAGGATGGGACAGTCATGGCACGGCAACTGAGCGCGCTGGACGCGCAGTTCCTCAACTTCGAGACGGCCGCGAACCTCGCGCACATCGCCGGGCTGACCGTGCTCGATCCCTCCTCCGCGCCCGGCGGCGTGGTCACCAAGGACGCGATCATCGACCTCCTCAAGGGGAGGCTGCATCTCGCGCCGCCGCTGCGCCGCAGACTGGTGGAGGTGCCGTTCGGGCTCGACCATCCGTACTGGGCGGAGGACCGCGAGGTCGACTTCGACTACCACGTGCGCGAACTGGCGCTGCCCCCGCCCGGGAACGACCACCAGCTCGGCGAGCAGGTGGCCCGGCTGCACGGGCGGCGGCTCGACCGGCGCAAGCCGCTCTGGGAGCTGTACCTGATCCACGGCCTCGCCGGCGGGCGGGTCGCCATCTACACCAAGGTCCACCACGCCGCCATCGACGGCATCGAAGGCGCCGAAGTGCTCGCCGCCCTGATGGACCTGACGCCGGAGCCCCGCGAGGTCGAACCGGACGAGACGCCTCTGGAGATCGCGCCCGACCTGCCGGAGATGCTCAACCGCGGGTTCACCCGCCTGCTCGACAATCCCTCCGCCGTGCTGCGCTTCATCGGCAGCGCCGTGCCCCGCCTGGACGAGCTGCCGGTGGTCGCCCAGATCCCCGGCGCGGGCATGGTCGCGCGGATCATCCGCGGCGTCGGCTGGACCGGCGACACCCCCGGCCCCGAACTGCCCGATCTGCCCCGGCTGACCGTGCCGCGCACGCCGTTCTCCGGCCCGATCACCCCGCACCGGCGGTTCGCGTTCGGCCGGCTGTCGCTGGCCGAGGTGAAGAAGGTCAAGAACGCCCACGGCGTCACCGTCAACGACGTGGTGATGGCGCTGTGCGCGACCGCGGTCCGCCGCTGGCTGGTCCAGCGCGACGAACTGCCCGCCGAGCCGCTGGTGGTGGGCATCCCGTTCTCCACCCGGGGCGAGGCCGCCGACGACTCGATCGCCAACCAGGTCCTGCTGGCCACCACCACCATCCCGACCGACGAGCCCGATCCGGAGGTGCGGCTGTCGCTGGTCAGCACCGCGATGGCCGCGGTGAAGGAACGCTTCTCGGTCGCCCCGGCGACCTGGCTGCTGGAGTTCAGCCAGGCCATGCCCGCCGCGCTCAGCGGCCTCGCCGACCGGGCCGCGTTCCGGCTGGCCGCCAGGACCGTCCCGGCGATGAACCTGATGATCTCCAACGTGCCCGGGCCGCAGCTGCCGCTCTACATCTGCGGCGCGCGCGTGCTGGCCCAGTACCCGGTCTCGGTGATCACCGACGTGAGCGGCGGCATCAACATCACCGTGTTCTCCTACGACGGCTTCCTGGACGTCGGCATCGTCGTCGACAGAGAAATGGTGCCGGACGTCTGGGACTTCGTCGATTATCTGCAGGACGCGCTGACCGAACTGATGCCCTGACCTACTCGGCGAAGTAGGTGCCGGGGCCATCCCGGCCGAAGTTTATGGGCACACGAGCACTCTCGAATGCCCTGACCTACTTGGCGAAGTAGGTGCCCGGCACGTCCCGGCCGACGACTCCGCCGACACAGCGGTAACTGCGAACGCCCTTGGCGAACTCCTCGGACGACGGAGGCAGGACCGACAGCTGCCACTGGTCGGCCGTGTAGCGGGCGGCCGTGGCCGATCGGGAGGCCATCAGCACGCTCATCGAGCAGAGCTTGGCGACGGTGGGGTGCTGTTCGAGTTCGTTGAGGTTGCTGGTGAGGGCGTCCAGCGGCAGCGGTGAGACGGCGAAGGTCTCCCAGGCGTGCCGGGCCTCGCAGCCCACCCGGGGCGCGGTCACCACGCCCGCGATCGAGACGATGCCGCTCCAGCATTCGGCCTCCTTCACGCAGGCCGCGCCCGCGACGACGGAGGCCGCGCAGCCGTCGGTGTAGGTCGCCACCTCGATGCCCGCCGGCTTCTCCCCGCCGAGCGACTGTCCCACGACGGACGGATTGTCGCCGGAGCCGACGGCGGGGGCCTCCTTGTCCAGCAGCATGTACGCGACGCCGCCCGCCAGCAGCAGCGCGAAGATCGCGGCCACGACCGCGAACACGACCGTCGAGTTCCGCGCGGGCGGCGGTGGCGGAGGCGCGCCCTTCGGGGCGGTCATGGCCCGGTGCACGTCCCCGGCCGGGTGCTTCCCGCCGGGCGAGGTCATCGCGTAGGGGATCGGCGGGGCATATCCGGCTTGTCCGGGAGGCTGCGCGTATCCGGCTTGTCCGGGAGGCTGCGCGTATCCGGCCTGTCCGGGAGGAGGCGCGTGGCTGGCTTGTCCGGGAGGCTGCGCGTAGCCGGGCGCCCCCACGTAACCGCCTGATCCCGGCTGCCCGCCGCGTCCAGGCCCGCCATGTCCGGCCGGTCCGCCGTGTCCGGGTGGTCCGCCGTGTCCGGGTCCGCCATGTCCAGGTGGGCTGGCGTGGCCGGGTTGCGGGAACGCGCGTGCTCCTGGTGGGGGTGCGGCGAAGTCGTGGGGTCGTTCGGCGGGGGGCGCCGGGGCCGGGCCTGAGCTGGTGCCGTCGACGGTCAGCAGGGTGAGTGCGTCGCGGAAGCGGGCGGACGTCTGGGTGCGGCGGGCCGGGTCGCTGGACATGGCCTCGCGTAACACGTCCACCAGCGCCACCGGGACGCCCGCGATGTCGGGGATCGGCTGCCGGTGCAGCGCCATGATCACCGCGATGTTGACCACGCCGCTCGGCGGGAACCTGGGCGGCCGGCCGCTGAGCAGCGCGTACAGGGTGGCGGCCAGCGCGTACACATCCCCGGCCGCGGTCGGCTCGCTCAGGTCGAAGGCCTCCGGCGGCGCGTACGCCGGCGTCAGCGACTCCCTGGTCACCGATAGCTCCGCGCCCTCGCCGGAGGACGGCATCGTGGCCAGCCCGAAGTCGGACAGCGCCACCAGGCCATAGGAGTTGAGCAGGATGTTGGCCGGTTTCACGTCCCGGTGCAGCACCCCGGCGGCGTGCGCGGCGGCCAGCGCGTCCGCGATCTTGATGCCGATGTCGCGCGCCTCGCGCACGCTGAGCGGCCCGTGCTTGCGCAGCCGGTCGGCCAGCGACCCGCCCGGGCACAGTTCCAGCACCATGTACGGGCGGCCGTCCTGCAGCACACCCGCGTCGTACACATCGGCCACATGCGGATGCCCCGACAAGGCTCCCGCCGAAGTGACCTCCCGCATGAACCGCCGCCGGTCCCGATCCGACAGCAGCACCCGGTTGTCGATCTTCAGTGCCACCTCGCGGCCGACGGCGAGCTGCCTGGCCCGGTAGACGATGCCGAAACCGCCCTGCCCGAGGACGTCGAGCACCTCGTAGCCCTGCACCAGCGGGGCGCCCGCCTCACTCATGGCCTCCTCCTTGCCAGCGGCACCTTACCGCACCCGAAGGGGGCCCGTTTTATTCGCTCGGATCGGCTGTCACGGCCAGCAGTTTCTCCGCCTCCGTGTGCAGCGCGTGGATGAGAACCAGGCGCACGCGCAGCTCCGCGTCGCCCAGATCCTCGGTCCTGATGGGATCGTCCATTCCAACAGGTGGACGCCCGATCCCACCACATGGTTTGCGCGGCATGCCGGTCTCGTATACAGGCGGCTACTCCCCGAAGCGGGACAACCTTCCCTTGGTACGGGCGTGCCGCAGCGTCAGGCCGTACAGCCAGAGGGCGAGCGCGACGTAGGCGACGTCCAGGACGGCGGCGGCCCCGAGCCGGTCCCACGGGATGGCGCCGCCGTTGAGCACCGCGCGCATGCCCTCGAAGACGTGGGTGGCCGGGACGAACGCCGAGATCGCCCGCAGCGCCTCCGGCAGCACCGACACCGGGTAGAACACGCCCGCCAGCGGCTGGAACACGAAGACCAGGCTCCACGCGATGACCTGGGCGCCCTCGCCGAAACGCAGCACGCAGGAGATGGCCACGATGGCCAGCGACCAGCCCATCACCATCAGCACGGCCATGAACGGCACCAGGCCGATGCCGATGGTGAGCAGGCCGAAGCCGTACAGGGCGTAGGCGAGGAGCGCCATGATGGTGATCCCGGCCGCGATCTTGGTGAGCGAGAAGAGCACCAGGCCGGTCATGTACTCCGCCGGGGTGACCGGCGTGACCTGCACGTTCAGCAGGTTCCTGCTCCAGATGTCCTCCAGGAAGCCTATCGCGACCTCGTTCGAAGCCCGGTGCAGCACCTGCCAGAGCAGCACCGCGCCGAGCAGCGCCGACACGATGAACGGGACCTTCTGGGCCTGCAGGAAGAGCGTCACATACCCCCACACGACCAGCTCGATCACCGGCCAGAACACGATCTCGAACACCCGGATCGGGCTCCGCCGCAGCGCGGCCAGATCCCGCGCCACCACCCCGCCGATCCGCCGCCGCCGCGCGGCCGGACTCAACGGCGGGTACGCGAGGCCCGCCGCACCTTCCACACTGTCCATGGGCATAACCGGACTTGTCGTCATGCGGGGACCGCGCCTTCCCTGGCGACCTTGAGGAAGACCTCTTCCAGATCGTCCACGCCGAAATCGCTGGCCAGTTCGGCCGCGGTGCCGGTGGCGACGATCCGCCCCGCCGACACGAAGTGGATCCGCTCGCACATGCGCTCGACCTCGCGCATGTTGTGCGAGGTGATCAGCAGCGCCGTCCCGCTCTCGCGGGCGATCCGCACGAGCATCGCCCTGATGCGGTCGCCCGCGTCGGGGTCGAGCGCCGCCGTCGGCTCGTCCAGGATCAGCAGCCGGGGTTCGTTGATGAGGGCTTTGGCCAGCTGCACCCGGGTGTGCTGGCCGGAGGAGAGTTCGACCACCTTGCGCCGGGCCAGCGGGCCGATCTCCAGCAGGTCGATGACCTCCTCGACGCGTTTGCGCGGGTGGCGCAGCCCGTACAGGCGGGCGAAGGCGTTCAGCACCTCCCGGACGTGCAGCACGCCGGGCAGCCCCAGGTAGCTCGCCGAGAAGTTGACCTGGCTCAGCACCTCGGTGCGGTTCTTCGCCAGGTCCAGCCCGAACATGCGGACCTCGCCGGAGTCCGGTGTCACCAGCCCCAGGAGCATGTGCAGCGTCGTAGATTTTCCGGCCCCGTTGGGTCCGAGCAGCCCGGCGATCTCGCCCTGGCCGACGGTGAGACTGATTCCGTCGACCGCACGGACGTCTCCGAACCGCTTCACCAGCGACACGGCTTCAAGAATCACCACCCGCTCAGGGTGTGCGTTGCGACCCGCTCGCGCAAAGGGTTTTCAGGCGGGCTGGGGAGCCGGTTCCGCGGGTGGGGGCTCGTCCGTCGGCGTGCTGCCGGGCGGCCCTGAGCCGGGGGAGCGGCCCTGGGCGTTCCGGATCAGGGCCACGATGACCGAGGTGACCGGGGCGGCCAGGAAGGCGCCGACGATGCCGGCGACGACGCTGCCGACGGCCAGGGCGACCAGGATGATCGCGCCGGGGAGGTCCAGGGCCTTGCCGTAGATCATGGGGGCCAGCACGTGGCCTTCGAGCTGCTGGATGAGGATCACGACGGCGATCACGATCAGCGCGACCAGCCAGCCCTTGGCGACGAAGGCGACCACGGCCGCCAGCAGGCCGGCCAGGAAGGCGCCGACGACGGGGAGGAACGCGCCGATGAAGGTGAGCACGGCCAGCGGGAGCGCGATCGGGACGCCGAGGATCCACAGGGCCAGGCCGATGAAGAAGCCGTCGACGAAGCCGACCGTGGCGACGCCGCGGATGTAGCGGCCGACCACGTCGAAGATGACGCGGCTGGTGGTGATGATGTGCGGGCGGCTGGCGCGGGGGGAGAGGTCGGCCACCCAGCGGAGCAGGACGTCGCCGCTGTGCACCAGATAGATGGCCAGGATGAGGGCGAGGATGGCGCCGATCACGATCTCGCCCGCGATGGTCACGCCGGTGAGGGCGCCGGTGGCGATCATCTGGGCGCGTTCCTGGAGGAAGGTGCGGGCCTGGGCGACGAGTTCGTTGAGGCGGGCTTCGTCCAGGCCGAGGGAGGCGGCGAAGGCCTGCAGGTCGATCACCGCCTTGTCGACGCTGGCGCCGAGCTGGCCGAAGCCGCTCACCGTCGGGAGGACCAGGAGGGCGATGAAACCGGCGAACAGCACCAGGCCGCCGACCAGGACGAGCACGGTGGAGAGGGTGCGATTGAGGCCGCGGGAGCGGAGCCAGCGGGCCGGGGGGTACATGAGGGCGGTGAAGAAGATGGCGAACACGACCGAGATGGCCACGGTTCTGACCTGGTAGAGAACCCAGAGGAGGACCGCCACCAGGGCCATCAGGATGAGGATCCGTTTGGCGGTGAGGCTCGCCCGGTAGAGGGCTCCTCCGTTCTCGGCGTTCGGCGGCTTCATCGTCGCTCCCTTGCTGCGCTCACGACCGGCTCGCTGATGATCGCAGACGATCATGGTTCGGCGCGATGGGAGAACGCGGGCGGAGTGACCTCTGTACGGGTGCAAGAGGTCACTCCCTGCAGCTGATCTACTTTGTAAAGGCGTCAGGGCGGTTCATTTCGCGTGTTTGCCACGGCGGCGACGGCGGCGGGAGCCGAGGATCGCGAGCGTTCCCGCGCTCAGGAAGGCGCACACCGACCAGAGCAGCCGCTCCGTCGCTGCACCGGTGAACGGCAGCTCGGGCTGCGATCGCGGCGCGACGGCAGGTCCGGGCACCGGATGGGGGAGCGGATGGCCTCCCGCCTCCGTTCCCGCCCCAATTCGCATCCCCGTCCCCGTCCCCGTCTCGGCGTCCATCCCCGTCCCTGTCTCCGCGCCCGTCTTCGTTCCCTCGCCTGCGCTCGTTCCCGTTCCCGTTCCCGTTCCCGTTCCCGTCTCCGACCCGGCCACCTGCTCGTTGACCTGCTCCGTAACCCGCTCGGGCCGTCGCTCGGAGTCCGTGAGCGGATGCGACTCGGGGCGAGCTTGCGGTTCAGGGTGCGGAATCGGCTGGTGCCGGGGGGTGTACCGGACGGAGGTCGCGTTCGCGGGCAAAGCCGCAGGTGCCATGGTCACCGTCGCCATCGGTGATGGGCTGGGACCCAGCTCCCCAGCCGGGCGGGCATGGGCCTCGTCGGCGGTCCGCAACCGAGCGGGCTTCCGGGCGTGCTTCTGAGCGGACTTCCGAGCCTGGGCCTGAGCCGGGGTCTGGGCCTGGGCCTGGGCCTGGGCCTGGGCCTGGGCCTGGGCCTGGGCCTGAGCCGGGGTCTGGGCCGGGGTCTGGGCCGGCTTGCCGGAGGCCACCAGCTCGGGCGATGGCGACAGGCTGGGCGAAAGAGATGGATTGCGAGAAAGAGGGGGCCTGGGGGATGGGCTGGGCGACGCCGACGGCCTGGACGTTTTCCCGCAGAGGTTGAGGTCGGCGCTGAAGGGAGCCACCCGGTACTCGCCGCTGCCGCCGGGGGCCGCGCCGTTCGCCTGGGTCAGCGACTTGACGATGATGTCGCCCTCGATATTCGCCGAGTTGTTGTCCTCGAAATCAGCATTTGGGGCATAAATCGTGCCTTCGATGGCGGCTCCCTGCCCGCTCGGCCGGAACAGCTGCGTCGCGTCAGGGAAGTTGAACAGGATGTAGCGCGCCTGCGCCCGCCCGATTCCCGGCATATTCGCCGCCACCCACGTGAACTCCTCACCCGTCCGCACATTCACGATCAAAGGCCGATCCGGCCCCGGCTGATCGAGAAAGGTGATCGTGCCGATGTTGTTGAGGTCCGCCCCGGAAATGGAGAGCACATTCCGCTCACCCGCCACCAGATTGATCGAAACGCCGGAACCCGCCGGAACACCACCCCGCTCCGCCAGCGGCGAGCCGTCCTCGCCCAGCAGCACCACATTGGCCGGGCAGTCCGCCAGCCCCGCCGACCGTTCCCTGAACCTCGCGAAAGCCGCCCCGAAATCCAGCAGCCCCGCCTGACCGACCGACTCCGGCGGCTGCGACACCCCGAGCGCGACGACCGGCATGGCGTCCCGCCCCGTGTTCGCGGGCGTCAGCCGGGTGTCCGCCGGCGCGACGCCGTCACTGCTCGACACCGCCACCCCCGACGTGTCGCCGATCTTCACATACGCGTCGCCGAGCACCTGGACGCGCGCCCCCGACGTACTCGTCGGGAAGTCGATCCCCCCGCCCACCAGCAGCCCGGTCGGCGCGCTGTCCCCCGGCACCACGAACGCCCCGGCCCCGCCGGTCGCGACGTCGAAGTGCTCCCCGATGACGAGGTCGCCGCCGACCGCGATCGGCCCCTCCGACCCGTTGGCGGCCAGCTCCGCGTCCTCCTCCACCATGATCGGAAAGCCGGAGCTGCCGTCCACCGGGTTGGCGGACGTGGCCGAACTCGCGCCGCCGGACAGGATGAGACTGCCCGCCGCCGCGCCGAGGGCGAGCACCGCCGCCGAGACGATTCCCGTAGATCGCGTCATACTTCCCGACTGTCGTCAGGCGGCGGGTCGCTGACCCTCAGGCGCGACGTGGCGGACCGCAAATTATTGCCATAAAGACGGCAAGCCCGGCGGTGGGGGGGAAACCGCCGGGCTTGCGGGAGGGCCCAGGCGGCGGCCCTCCGGCCTCCAGGGAGGGGTGGGCGCGGCCGCACCGCCGCGCGCACCGGGCGCCGGCCCCGCCGGTGGGGCCGCGCCGCTGGAGGGGATCAGGTCGAGCCGGAGACCTCCAGATCCTTAACGCGGGGGTCGCCGGCGTCGGCGTAGTAGTCGGCGGGCCGGGTGGCGTCGGGGCCGTCGGCGACCTTCGCGGCGCGGGCGATCAGCGTGCCCAGCACCGCGACGACCAGGTTCACCAGCAGCGCCAGGAACCCGGCGTAGATCGTCATCTTGGTGTCCAGGCCCAGCTTCTCCAGCGGGAACGCCGAGCCGCCGAAGTGGGCGTGGTTGATGGCCGGGTTGGCGATGTTGTAGAGCAGCAGGATGCCGGCCGTCATGCCGGCCACCCAGCCCGCGATCAGGCCCGCCCGGTGGAACCACCGGCTGAACAGGCCGAGCGTGATCGACGGCAGCGTCTGCAGGATGATCACGCCGCCGATGAGCTGCAGGTCGATGGAGAACTGCGGGTCGATGAGCAGGATGAACAGCACCGCGCCGATCTTCACCACCAGTGAGGTGAGCTTGCTGACCGACGCCTCCTGGGCGTCGGTGGCGTCGGGCCGGAGGTACTCCCGGTAGATGTTGCGGGTGAACAGGTTGGCCGCCGCGATCGACATGATCGCCGCCGGCACCAGCGCCCCGATCCCGACCGCCGCGTACGCCACGCCCGCGAACCAGTCCGGGAACATCCGGTCGAACAGCTGCGGCACCACCGTGTTCACATCCCGGCCGATCGGGGTGATCCCGGCCGCGATGGCCATGTAGCCGAGCAGCGCGATCAGCCCCAGCAGCAGGCTGTAGGCCGGCAGCGCGGCCATGTTCCGCTTGATCACGTCCCGGCTCCTGGACGCCAGCACCCCGGTCACGCTGTGCGGGTAGAGGAACAGCGCCAGCGCGGAGCCGAGCGCCAGCGTCACGTACTGGAGCTGGTTGTTGGCGTTGAGCAGGATGCCGTCGTTGGGCGCGGGCGTCGCGTCGAACTTGGCCTGGGCCGCGCCGAAGATCGACGCCCAGCCGCCCAGCTGGGTCGGGATGTAGATGATCGCCACCAGGATCACCACGTAGATCAGCGTGTCCTTGACGAACGCGATCAGCGCGGGCGCCCGCAGCCCCGACTGGTAGGTGTAGGCGGCCAGGATGGCGAACGCGATGATCAGCGGCAGGTCGCCGGAGACGCCCATCGTCTTCAGCACGGCCTCGATCCCGACCAGCTGCAGCGCGATGTACGGCATCGTGGCCACGATCCCGGTGATCGCCACCAGCAGCGCCAGCGTCGGCGACCCGAACCTGGCCCGGACGAAGTCGGCCGGCGTGACCAGCCCGTGCACGTGCGACACCGACCAGAGCCTGACCAGGATCAGCAGCACCAGCGGATACACGATCACCGTGTACGGCACCGCGAAGAACCCCATCGCCCCGGCCCCGAACAGCAACGCCGGAACCGCCACGAACGTGTACGCCGTGTACAGGTCACCCCCCACCAGGAACCAGGTGACCCACGACCCGAAGTTCCGCCCGCCGAGCCCCCACTCGTTGAGGCTGGCCAGATTCTCGGCCCGCCGCCACCGCGACGCGACGAACCCCATGCCGCTGACCACCGCGAACAGCACGGTGAAGACGATGATCTCGGTGAGGTGCTCGCTCATGCCCGGGTCCGCCAGTACACGAGCAGCGTGACGGCCACGCTGAGCCCGATGAACAGCAGCTGCAGCCAGTAGAACAGGGGGATCCCGAACAGGTGCGGCTCGGCGGAGTTGAACAGCGCGGGGATCAGCGGGACCACGACGGGGACCGTCAGCAACCAGTACCAGGGGTTG
Organism: Acrocarpospora corrugata; assembly: GCF_009687845.1. Classification (GTDB taxonomy): domain Bacteria; phylum Actinomycetota; class Actinomycetes; order Streptosporangiales; family Streptosporangiaceae; genus Acrocarpospora; species Acrocarpospora corrugata. Next base: position 129,605 of record NZ_BLAD01000052.1, on the reverse strand, counting down.
CGGTCGGAGCGGGGAGCGTCCAACGCATCTTCCTTCCGGGAGGTCGGACAGATTGTCGAATCGCAGCGTAAAGTGACCCGCGTCACAGGCGGAAAGCTGATCGGCGAGCGGTGGAGTTGACGCGGCGAACGGTCAGCCCGCCCGCGCGCCGTTCCTCACAGCTGGGGCAGCAGCACCGCCGACGGCCGGGACGGATCGTGGAAGACCTCCTGGTCGCTGGCCACCATCGGCCCGTCGGGACCGAGCGCCTGGCCGGTGCCGGGGTTGCGGGGGATCCGGGGGTAGGCGCCGCTGGCGACGTGCACCCGGATCTGGTGCCCGCGCTTGAACCGGTGCCCGATCGGCCACAGGTCCACCAGCACCCGCCGCACCCCGTCCGCGTCGGCCACGTCGGCCGGGGTCAGGCGGCGCAGGCCCTCGCACACGTTCATCGAGACCCCGTCCGGGTGGACGTCGCAGACCCGGACCACCAGGTCGGTGTGCTCGCGGCTGGTCCGCACGTACAGTTCGGCCGAGACCGGCCCGATCACGTCGGCGTCCTCGGTGAGGGTGGGCGAGGTGTAGACGAGCACGTCCCTGCGCGCCTCCAGCCGCCGGTTGTCGCGCGGTTCGGAGTTGCCGATCAGCACGGGACCGCCCAGCACCGGCGTCGGATGTCTCGGGTCGTATCGGTATCCGTCCGGCGAGGACGCTCCCGCGTTCTCCGGTCCCAGGTTGAAGCCCGGCTGCAGATGCCAGCGCCGGGTCCGCGTCCCGGGCACCGGCCAGTCCGGGAAGTCCCGCCACTCGTTCGCCCCCGTCACGAACAGCCGTACCGGCTCGGGACGCAGCCCCGACGGGTCCCCGAGCAGATGCGCCCGGAACCAGGCCAGCGCGTCCGCGTTGGCGATCCGCCCGTGCCGCACGTCCGCGTGGTACCACGGCCCGATCGTCAGGTACGGCTGCCGCCCCGCCGCCCGCATCGCCGCGTAGTCCTTGAGCTGCCACGGCAGGAAGACGTCGTACCAGCCCCCGGTCATCGTCACCTCGGCGGCCACCCGCTCCACCGACCCGGAGAAGTCCCGCTTGAGCCAGTACGGCGAGGCCGGCTCCCCGTGATGCGCCAGCAGATCCTGGAAGAACCGCAGCGGACGCCCCGCGGACACCAGGTCCAGCTGGTCCAGCGGACGCCCGGACAGCACCGCCCGCCGGGTCCGCCGGGGGGCCAGCAGCGCCGACGCGCCGCCGATCCGCCCCTCCATCCCGGCCGTCAGCGTGGTCCAGATCAGCGACGACTCCAGCGCGAACGACCCGCCCACGTACGCCGCGTCCCGGAAGCAGGAGGCGGTCACCTGGGTCGCCATGGCCCGCAGGTCGGGCGTCTCGGCGGCGATCGCCCACTGGGTGAAGCCCAGGTAGGAGGGGCCGTGCATGGCGAAGCTGCCGCCGTACCAGGGCTGGGCGCGCATCCAGGCGACGGTGGCCAGGCCGTCCTCGTGCTCGTCGCCGAGCGGGTCGAGCAGCCCGCCGGAGCCGAAGCCGCCCCGGCAGCTCTGCACCACCACCTGGAATCCCTGGCGGGCGAAGAACTTGCCGTACATCCAGCCGATCATGCCCGCCCGGCCGTACGGCGAGCGGATCAAAATGGTCGGGGGCCGGGAGACGCCGACGGGGGTGTACAGGTCGGCGAGCAGGCGGACACCGTCGTGCATCGGTACGGGTACGTCCCGCTGAACGGAGACACGTGACATCACGTACTAATTGGTAACATAACGGACATAAACTTGCCAACGTTAGATTGCCGATCTAGGGTCGCGGCGGCTATTGTGGCCCGCATGCGAACTCCTCAGCAGTGGTGGCGCCGCTGACCGGCGGCAGTCGAACCCAGGTTTTCGCATTCGCGAGTAAGCACTGGCCGCCCCGGATGGGCGGCCTTTTTGCGTTCGTCCCGGGGCTCGACAAAGGATCAAGGGGCGAACGTGGAGATCACCCGATATAGGACCGGCGGGGGCGTCGACGTCGAGCGCGGCGTGCGCGAGGTGCCGGAGGCGGCGCTTGAGGAGATCGTGACCGCGCTCGGGGAGCGGCGCGGCGGGGCGTTCTCCTCCGGAATGGACTACCCGGGCCGCTACAGCCGATGGGCGTTCGGCTATGTGGACCCGTGCCTGGAGATCGTGGCCAGGGGGCGCGCCATCTCGGCCCGGGCGCTCAACGAGCGCGGCCGGGTGGTGCTGCCCGCCGTGGCGGCCTGCCTGCTCGCGGCCGGCGAGAGCGTGGGGGAGCGCACCGAGGACTGGGTCGAGGTCGTGGTCGCCGAGCCGGCCGAGCTGCTGCCCGAGGAGATGCGCAGCCGCCGCCCGACCGTCTTCACCGCGATCCGCGAGGTCATCGCCGCCTTCAAGGGCGAGGACCCGCATCTCGGCCTGTACGGCTCCTTCGGCTACGACCTGGCCTTCCAGTTCGAGCCCATCCGGTTCGCGCTGACCCGCCCGCAGGACCAGCGGGACCTGGTCCTGCACCTGCCCGACCGGCTGGTCGTCATCGACCGCGTCCGCGAGACCAGCGTCGAGTACTCCTACGACTTCACCCTGGGCGGCGCGAGCACCAAGGGCCTGCCCAGGACCGGCGACACGCACCCCCTCCAGTCAGCCACCCACATCCCGAAAAATCCGGAAAGGGGTGGGTATGCGGATGTGGTGGCCAAGGCCAAGGAGAAGTTCAAGCGCGGCGACCTGTTCGAGGTCGTGCCCGGCCAGGTCTTCCACGCGCCCTGCGACGACCCGGCCGCGTTCTACCGCGCGCTGCGGGTCAGCAACCCCGCGCCGTACGAGTTCCTGATCAGCCTCGGCGGCGGCGAGCACCTGGTCGGCGCGTCCCCGGAGATGTACGTCCGGGTCAGCGGCGACCGGGTCGAGACCTGCCCGATCTCCGGCACCATCGCCCGCGGCGCCAACCCGGTCGAGGACGCCGAGGCCATCCGCACGCTCCTGTCCAGCGTGAAGGAGGAGTCCGAGCTGACCATGTGCACCGACGTGGACCGCAACGACAAGTCCCGGATCTGCGTGCCCGGCTCGGTCAAGGTCATCGGCCGCCGCCAGATCGAGATGTACTCCCGGCTGATCCACACCGTCGACCACATCGAAGGCCGCCTCCGCCCCGAGTTCGACGCCCTGGACGCCTTCCTCACCCACATGTGGGCCGTCACCGTCACCGGCGCCCCGAAGACCTGGGCGATGCAGTTCATCGAGGACCACGAGGCCACCACCCGCCGCTGGTACGGCGGCGCGGTCGGCTTCATCGGCTTCGACGGCTCCATGAACACCGGCCTCACCCTGCGCACCGCCCAGATCAGGGACGGCGTCGCCATGGTCAGGGCCGGCGCCACCTTGCTCTACGACTCCGACCCCGACGCCGAGGAGCGCGAGACCGAGCTCAAGGCCAGCGCCCTGCTCGGCGCGCTCGCCGCCGTCGGGAACCCGGACCAGGCCGCCGAGGCCGCCCCCGAGCGGGAGCAGCCGGGAGCGGGCCACACCGTGCTGCTGGTCGACCACGAGGACTCCTTCGTCAACACCCTGGCCGACTACTTCCGCCAGCAGGGCGCCTCGGTGATCACCCTGCGGCACGGCTTCCCGGCCGAGCTGATCGACGAGATCGCGCCCACCCTGGTCGTCCTGTCGCCGGGACCCGGCTGGCCGTCCGACTTCGGCACCGACTCCCTGATCAAGGCCCTGTACGCCAGGGAGCTGCCGGTCTTCGGCGTCTGCCTGGGCCTGCAGGCCATGGTCGAACAGGCCGGCGGGACGCTGGAACTGCTGCCCTACCCGGAGCACGGCAAGCGCGGCCAGGTCAAGCGGGAGGGCGACAGCGCCCTGCTGGACGGCCTGCCCGAGGCGTTCACCGCCGCCAGATACCACTCGCTGCACGCCAAGCACCCGGGCGTGCACGGCTTCACCGTCACGGCGGCCACCGCCGACGGCGCGGTGATGGCGATCGAGGACCTGCCGAACCGCCGGTTCGGGGTCCAGTTCCACCCCGAGTCGATCCTCACCACCGAGGGCGGCGCGGGCGCCCGGATCATCGCCAACGTGCTCCGGCTGTGCGGGTAAAACCGAGCGTGATCGGCGGACACGGAGGGTGACCGCGACCTAGAGTCCTGGGTGTCCCCGCACGTCATCGACAGCATGGGCGGTCCGATCGGGCCGCCCATCTGGATTGGCAGGCCCATGCACCCCAGGCTTCCCGATCAGGCCAGGCTTCCCGATCAGGTCGCAGAAGCCCTGCTCGCCCCGCTGGTGGACCAGCACTGTCACGGCGTGCGCCGCGACGACCTGGTCAGGTCCGCGTTCGAGACGCTGATCGCCGAGAGCGGCGTCCCCGCGCCGCCCGGGACCACGCACTTCGACAGCCCGCGCGGGATGGCTATCCGCCGCTGGTGCGCGCCTGTGCTCGACCTGGAGCCGCACGTGCCGCCCGCGGTCTACCTGGCCAGGCGGTCCGAGCTGGGCGCGGCGGAGGCGAACCGGCGGCTGCTGCGGGCGGCCGGGGTGGTGGCGTTCCTGATGGACGGCGGCGGCGACGCGTTCGCGCTGTCGGTGGCCGAGACCGGGCGGCTGGGCGGGGCCGCCGCCGACGAGATCGTCCGGCTGGAGCGGGTGGAGGAGGAGGTCGCCGGGGACGGGCTGCTGTCGCTGGACTACCTGGACCGGCTGCAGCAGGAGGTGGGGGCGCGGGCCGCCCGGTGCGTCGGGCTCTCCTCGGTCGTCGCGTACCGGTATGGGCTGGATTTCGAGGTGGCGCGGCCGTCCCGGGGGGCGGTGCTGGCGGCGGCCGGGCGGCGGCTGGCCGAGCCCAAGCAGCCGCTCGCCGATCCGGTGCTGCTGCGCTTCCTGCTCTGGATCGCGGTGGACGTGGCGCGGGAGCGCGCGCTGCCGATCCAGTTCCCGTGCGGGAACGGCGGGCCGCGGCCGCATCGCGGGGATCCGTCGCTGCTGGCCGGGTTCATCCGGGCGCTGCTGCCGCTGAGCGTGCCGTTGATCCTGCTGGACTGCTATCCGTACCACCGGCAGGCGGCGCATCTGGCCGCGGTGTTCCCGCACGTGTACGTAGGCGAGGCCACCTCGGCCGTGCTGGGGGAGTTGCTGGAGCTGGTGCCCTTCCACAAGCAGCTGTTCGGATCCGGGGGAGCGGGCGTGGCCGAAACGTGTTATCTGGGCGCGCTCAATCACCGGCGCGCGCTCGGCCGGGTGATCGCCGACCGGTTGTCGCAGGACGAATGGTCGCTAGCGGATTCCGTGCGCGTTGCCCAGATGATCGGGTCGGGAAACGCCCGCCGTATATATCGTCTTTAAGTAGGAGGACAACCCCTGGATCTTGGGCAGATAATTTTGCCTGATGAGTGCCATTGAGATTAGAAACCTATCGAAATCGTTCGGGCTCGTACGAGCCGTCAACGATGTCTCCTTCACCGTGGAGGCCGGGTCCGTCACCGGATATCTCGGGCCCAATGGTGCGGGCAAGACCACGACACTGCGCTCGCTGCTCGGCCTGGTCACCCCGGACACGGGAGAAGCCCTGGTCAACGGGCGGCGCTACACCTCACTCACGCACCCGCTGACCGAAGTGGGCGCCGTGCTGGAGGCCACCAGTTTCCATCCGGGCCGCACGGCCCGCAATCACTTGCGCATCATGTGCTCCGCCGCCGGGCTGCCGCCGGGGCGGGCCGACGAGGCGCTGGAGACGGTCGGCCTGGCCGACGCGGCGGGGAAGCGGGTCGGCGGCTTCTCCCTCGGCATGCGCCAGCGGCTGGCCCTGGCCTCCGCCCTGCTGGGCGAGCCCAAGATCTTCATCCTGGACGAGCCCGCCAACGGCCTGGACCCGTCGGGCATCCAGTGGCTGCGCGGCTTCCTGCGCCACCTGGCGCACGAGCGTGGCGCCGCCGTGCTGGTCTCCAGCCACGTGCTGTCCGAGGTCGAGCAGACCGTGGACAACGTCGTGATCATCGCGCGCGGCCGGCTGGTCCGGCAGGGCACCCTGGCCGAGCTGACCCAGAACGGCGACAGCGCCGTCCGGGTCAGGACCACCGCCGACTTCCGGCCGGCGCTGGAGGCCGCGGGCGCCCGGGTGCAGGAGGTCGAACCCGGCCTGCTCCGGGTCTACGGGCTGGACGCCGAGGCGATCGGGCAACTCGCCCTGGACCACCGGGTGCTGATCACCGAGGTCACCCAGGAACGCTCGGACCTGCAGCAGGTCTTCCTCGAACTCACCGAGGAGACCCAGGCCACGGTGGAGGGCGTGCGATGAGCAACCTGATCAAGGCGGAACTGCAGAAGCTGTTCACCACCCGCATCTGGTGGGCGATGCTCATCGTGATGCTGCTGCTGACCGGCCTCAGCCTGTTCTTCATCATCTTCTTCGCCGGCGAACCCGCCCAGAACGGAGCGCCCGGACTGCCCGCGCTGGAGGACCCGGCCTGGCTGCCGATCGGCCTGTCCGCCGCCTCCAGCGGCACCATCTTCACGATGATCCTCGGCGTCATCATGATGACCAGCGAATACCGCTACCAGACCGTCACCGGCACCTTCCTCACCACGCCCCAGCGGGGCAGGGTCATCGCGGCCAAGCTCGGCGCGGGCGTCGTGGTCGGCCTGCTGTTCGCGGTGGTGTCCCTGGTGGTCGTCGGCGTGGTCTGCGTCATCGCGGTGCTCTCCGCCGGCGGCGACATCGCGCTGACCGGCAACCGGGTGCCGCAGATCATCATCGGCGTGTGCGCCAGCCTGGCCCTGTACGCGATGTTCGGGATCGGCCTGGGCGCGCTGATCCGCAACCAGATCGCGGCCCTGATCGGCGCGATCGTCTGGGCCTACGTGATCGAGTCGATCTTCGCGGCCATCCCGGCCCTCCAGGTCGTCGGCAAGTGGCTGCCCGGCGGCGGCTCGCAGGCGCTGATGAGCATCGACGTGGACACCGGCCTCGGCGCGCCCGACCTGCTCCCGGCCTGGGGCGGGGCGCTGCTCCTGGCCGGCTACGCGGTGCTGTTCGCCGTGGTCGCCAACATCACCACCACCAAGCGCGACATCACCTGATCACCCGGGTGCCGGTACGGCGCGCCCGGCCGGCACCCGATCTTCTTCTAAACTGAAGGTCATGGTAAAGATCCAAAGTGATGTGACCGTCGAACTGGTCAAGCACAGCGCGTCCGACAGCGACGTGCTCTGGGCGGCCCGGGTCTCGACGGCGGGGGAGCAGTCACTGGAAGAGGTCCACAAGGATCCGCAGCGGTCCAAAGGGCTGATCAACTTCCTGATGCGCGACCGGCACGGCAGCCCGTTCGAGCACAATTCGATGACCTTCTTCATCAGCGCGCCCATCTTCGTGTTCCGCGAGTTCCACCGGCACCGGGTCTGGTCCTACAACGAGGAGAGCGGCCGGTACCGGGAACTCCAGCCCGTCTTCTACGTGCCGGGCAAGGACCGCAAGCTCATCCAGGAGGGCCGGCCAGGCAAGTACGAGTTCGCCGACGGCACCGACGAGCAGCACGCCCTGGTCGAACGGGCCATGACGGAGTCCTATCGGCAGTCGTACGCGGCCTACCAGGAGATGCTGGAGGCGGGGATCGCCCGCGAGGTGGCCAGGGCGGTGCTCCCGGTGGGCCTGTTCTCGTCCATGTACGCGACCTGCAACGCCCGCGCCCTGATGCACTTCCTGTCCCTGCGCACCAAGGACGACCGGGCCACCGTGCCGTCCTTCCCGCAGCGGGAGATCGAGATGGTGGCCGAGAAGATGGAAGCCTACTGGGCCGAGCTGATGCCGCTCACCCACGAAGCCTTCAACGGCAACGGCCGCATCGCTCCCTAGGACAGCGCCGGGAGCACGTACACCTCGGCTCCCGGCGGTAGCGCGCAGTCCAGGCCGCCGATGCGGCGAGCGTTCTCGCCGCAGACGAAGATGCCGATGTGGCGGCGCAGGCTGCCGTACTCGTCGCGCAGGTGCTCCTCCAGCGACGGGTGGGTACGGCGGAGCGTGTCGAGCGCTCCGCCCAGGGTCGGCAGGTCGTCGTCGGAGGCGGCGACGGCGAACACCTTGACCTCGGTCTGGTGGCCGATCCAGTGGCGGAGTGTGCTCGGCAGCACGAACGTGACGAGCGTGACCGGTCTGGCCACCTAGAGCACCGCCGCTCGGACGGTGGGGGAGTGCACCGGATCCATGGGGAGACCTCCTGTGGGATGCGCTCGGCGAAGTCCCGTGGCGGACGGCTGAGCCCATCGTGCCAGTCAGGCCGTGATCATGTGGGCGGACCCGGGATGTGAGGGCGTCAGGATTCCCCCTGGATGGCGTCCCGGTGGATCCGGCCCGGTGGAATCCCGGCGCGCTGCAGGCGGCGCACGGTCTCGTTGACCATGCTCGCGGGGCCGCAGACGTAGACCTCGTGCTCCGCCCAGGAGTGGAAGCGCTCCATCACGTCCGGCAGCCGGCCCCGCATGCCGTCGTAGGCGGGTTCCTCGGAGACGACGGGGAGCACGCGAAGCCACGGGAAACCCGACTCCATCCGGACGAGGTCGGCCATGTCGTACAGGTCGACGGCCTTGCGGGCGCCGACCAGCAGGTGCACGCCGGGGCGCCGGCCCGACGCGATCACCTGCTCCACGATGGCCTTCAGCGGGGCCAGGCCGGTGCCGCCGGCCACGCACAGGATGTCGCGGCCGGAGTCGGTCAGCGCCATCGTGCCGACCGGCGGGCCGAGCAGCAGCTGGTCGCCGATCCGGGTGTGCCGGGCCAGCGCGGTGCTCACCCAGCCGCCGGGCAGGGCGCGCACGTGCAGCTTGATCGTGTTGTCCGCCCTGGGCGCGTTGGCGATCGAGAACGTCCGCCAGACGCGCGGCCAGCGGGCGGTCTGCACGCTGACGTACTGGCCCGGGGTGAAGTCCAGGCGCTGGCCGGGGCGGAGCGTGAGCACGGCGATGTCCGGCGCGCGCAGCTCGTGGTCGATCACCTCCGCCAGCCACCAGGCCGGGGACACCCCCGCGTCCGCGTCGGCGGAGCCGATCATCAGATCGGCGGCGGCCGTGTACGCGGCCACCCAGGCGGCCTCGATCTCGGTGTTCCACGCCTCGGCGGCGAACCGCCTGATCGTGGCGATCAGCGCGTTGCCGACCGCGGTGTAGTGCTCGGCGACGATGCCGTATTTCCGGTGATCCCGGCCCAGCTGTCCCAGGTACCCCCCCAGGCTGCCCGGGCTGTCGAGCATCCAGACGATTCGGGTGAGCGCGCCGAACAGACGGTCGCGCTGCACGTCCATGGCCGGAGGGAACATTCCCCTCAGGTGCGGATTTTCTGCGAAAAGGCGCCCGTAGAAGTATGCGGCGGCCTTGTCCGCGACGGGCTCGATGGCCGAGAAGCTTTCTTTTACGAGGCGCGGATTTAACGACATCTGCGTGTGTCCCACCCTAGGTGACCGGAAATCGACTCCGGTCTAGTCGATCCACCTCCCTGACGGCTCCGGGTGACGAGCGTCCGGCGGCCCCGGCTCAACCGAACACTCATTTCGGAGTGTTCCACTCGCACTCGGGCGTCACAACTGTTTCCATACAAGGTGGTGCGAAAGCGTACTCTCCGTAATCGGTACGTCATCCTCCGTTATTTTGGTCACGCCGATTTCGGACATCGAAGGTGAGGAGTTTTCGCATTGATCGGGATGGCTGCCATTGATACGTGGGATACGTGACAAAACCGAAATCGAGTGCGTCATGATGGGCTAGCCGTCGCGAAAAACCCCCTGGAGATCGCCATGCCCCGTCCGCTCGTTGGCATCACGACCTATCTGGAGGCTGCCCGCTGGGGCGCCTGGGTCAGAGAGGCGGTGCTGTCCCCGCAGGCGTACACGCGCGCGGTGGAAAAAGCGGGCGGACTGCCGGTGCTGCTCCCGCCGCTCAGCCCCGCCGGGGCCGAGGACCACCTGCGCGGCCTCGACGGCCTCATCCTGGCCGGCGGCGTCGAACTCGACCCCGCCATGTACGGCGAGCCCCGCGACTCCCGCGTCGAGGAGCCGCAGACCCACCGCGACCGCTTCGAACTCGCCCTCACCCGCGCCGCCGTCGCCGCGGGCCTGCCCCTGCTGGGCGTCTCCCGCGGCATGCACATGCTGAACGTGGCCCAGGGCGGCACCCTGATCCCCTGGCTCCCCGACGTGGTCGCCCACGACCGGCACGGCACCGCCCGGCACACGGTCACCGTGAGCGTCTCCAGCAAGATCGGCAAAGCGATAGGCGACCGCGCCGAGGTCACCGGCCCCCACCACCAGTCGGTCAAGCGCCTGGGCACCAACCTGCTGGCCGTCGCCTGGGCCGACGACCAGATCGTCGAGGGCATCGAACTCCAGGGCCACCGCTTCGCCGTCGGCGTCCAGTGGCACCCCGAGCGCACCGAGGACATCCGCCTCATCGAGGCCCTGATCGAGGCCGCCCGCCCCTAACCCGCCGGGGTCAGCGCGCGGTTTCCGGCCCGCAGACGTACGGGCGGGCCACCGGGCCGGACAGGGCGCCCCGGGCCTGGGCCTGGGTGAGCCAGGCGTGGACGTCGTCGAAGGTCCGCCACCGCTGGAAGGGCAGGCCGCGGCGTTCGCAGATGGTGGCGAGTTCGGCCTTGGCGAAGACCGTGTCGGCGTGGGCGGCCGCGTACTGGTCGCTGTAGCCGTCGCCGATGAAGACGACGTGGCGGCCGGCGGCCTGGTGGAGCAGGACGCGCTGGCGTTTGCAGGTGCCGCAGACCTGGCAGGCGGGGTGGCCGTTCGGGAAGGTGATCTCGGGGCCGGTGGGGGTGTAGCCCAGGGCCGCCGAGTAGACGGGGAGGCCGCCGAGGCCGAGGGTGGCCAGGGCGGGGGCGACGAAGAAGCCCAGGCCGTCGCTGACGACTTCGACGGTCATGCCGTGCGCTCGCGCGTACTCGACGAAAGGGACGAAAGTCGGATCGTGGGGCTGGTCGCGGGCCAGGTCGGGGAGGTCGGCGGCGGTGCCGGGCAGCAGCCGGGTCTCGGCCCGGAGCAGGGCGCGGGAGCCGATGTCGCCCCGCCGGTAGGCGAGTTCCAGGTCGAGCCACTGCCGCTCGGAGGCCGACGTGCGGACGAGTTCGTCGGTGACGTCGACGGTCGCGATGGTCCCGTCGTAGTCCACGAGGATCGCGATCTCCGGTGCTTCGCTGGTAGGCGACATAGTGCGAAAAATCATCCTTTGTCAGGTTCGAGGGAGGGCGCAGGCGGAGGGGAGGCTCCGTCTGCGCCCCGGTCGAAGGGCGGCTACTGGAGCAGCACGTTCTCGGTGAAGCCCTTCAGGATGGCCTCCTTGTACGGAGCCGGCATCCACGCCGTGCCATTGGCCCGGCTCTCCTCGGAGATGATCGACGGCGACTCCGTCATGTCGGTCCGCGCCGGCGTCGACCCGACGGTCCTGTTCATCAGCGCCTGCATCTGCCTGCTGGTCAGGAAGTCCAGGAAGAGCAGCCCGGCCGCCTTGTTGGGCGCGTTCCTCGGCACCCCGGCCGTGTCCCCGCCGCCGGGCAGCCCGAACCGGGGCACGTACATGGCGGCGCGTTTGAACAGCGAGCCCTTCGCCAGCGCGTTCTGGGCGTCGTCGTCCCAGGCGATCACCAGCGAAGCCGTGCCCTGGTTCAGCAGGTCGATGTCCTCGCTGTTGGACAGGGTCACGTTCATCTTCTCGTTGCCGGTCTTCAGCCAGTCCCACGCCTCGGTCCACTCGGCCGTCTTGGCCGGGTCGAGCGCGGTGTCGGCGGTGTACCTGTCCAGGCCGCCGGTCAGGTTGGCGATGACGGCCTGGACGAACGCGCCGCCGGTGCCGCCCTTGTTGGGGTCGGGGTAGGCGAAGCCCTTCGGGTTGGCCTGGACCCATGCGGTGAACTCGTCCCAGGTCTGGGGTGGGACGGGGACCTTCTCCGGGTCGTACAGGAAACCGGTCTGGTTGCGGTAGATGGGGATGAGGTGGCCCTTGGTCTCGACGCCCTCCTGGGCGGTCTGGAGGGCGCGGTCGAGTTCCGGGGAGGCGGGGAGTTTGGCGGCGATCGGGCCGTACCAGAGGGCGGCGTCCATCGAGGTCTTGACGGCGGCGCCGCCGACCAGCTGCACGTCGATGGTGCCGACCCGGCGGTCCTTCTCGGCGAGGATCTTGTCGATCGGGTTGTTGCCCATCAGATGCCGGGCCTCGATGCCGTATTTCTCCTCGAACAGCCGGGCGGCCTCCTTCCAGTACTCCTCCCCCCACCAGGCGGAGAAGACGACTTCGCCCTCCGCCTTGGCCTCGGCGACGATCTGGTCCCAGGTCATGCCCAGGTAGTCCTTGGCGACGGCTTCGGGTTCCTGCGCGCAGGCGGACAGCGGGAGAAGTAAGAGGGCGGCAGCGGCGCTGGCTCGCCTCAGTAGTCTCGGCACGACTACCTCCAGGTGGGTCGTTGGGGCTACTACCTGTCGGGGAGCTGCGGGCGGCCGGACAGGGCCGGGCCACGCCGGTGGATGACGAACTCGAACGCGTCGGCCACGTAGTGCTCCCGCGACAGCAGGACCGGCTTCTCGCCGGCGTCCCTGTCGAGCTGCTCGATGACCAGCATCTCGGTGCCGGGGGCGGTGCCCAGCATCTCGGCGATGGCCTTGCCGGCCAGGTCCGGCCGGATCCACGCGGTCCCGTCGATCACCGACACGCCGAGCCGGACGGCGTAGAAGTGGTAGAGGGACATGTTCTCGTCGAGCAGTTCCGCCATCTCCACGCCGGCGGCGGCGAGCAGGGCCGGCGGGATGAGGTCGCGGGTGAACACCACGTTCCTTCCGTCAGCCGTACGGACCCGCTCAAGGACGACGATCGGGTCGTCCGGCTTCATGGCCAGCCGCCCGGCCTCGTGCGCGCTGAGGGTGGCAGGCCGCACCGTCTGGTTCCGGGTGCCCGGCACCATGCCGTGCGCGCGGATCAGCTGGCTCGCGCTCTGGTTGACGTTCAGGCCGCTCTGCAGGAGCGGGGAACTGCGGACGAAGGTGCCGTGACCGTGCCGGCGGATCAGCAGCCCGTCCAGCTCCAGCTGCTGGACCGCCTCCCGCAGCGACGTCCGGCTCACCCCCATCAACCTGGCCAATTCAATCTCCGCGGGCATCTTGCTCCCGCTCGGAAACCTGCCGTCGAGGATCCGGGCACGAAGATCTTCCTGCACTTGCCTGACCAAACTGCTCCGTGCTACCTTCACGGCACTTCTCCAAATGGTATGAGGTCGTACCTCTGGCATCGGACATTAGGTGTCCGGCGACCGGCCTGTCAATGGACCGAGAAGCGGGAGTGAACCGATGGTCTACTCAGCCCCCCGATCCCAGGATCCGATGTGACCAGCCCCTGGCTGCGGGCGGGCCGGCCGCTGGTGGTCGGGCATCGCGGTCAGCGCGCCCATATCCCCGAGCACACCATGCCGTCCCTGCGCGCCGCCATCCAGCGGGGCGCCGAGATGATCGAGGCCGACGCGCTGCTCAGCCGGGACGGCCAGCTGGTCCTGATGCACGACACCACGGTCGACAGGACCACCGACGGCACCGGCCCGCTCGCCGACCTGACCTGGGCCGAACTCGCCGAACTGGACGCGGGCAGCTGGTTCGGCCCCGAGTTCGCGGGCCTGCGCCTGCTGCGCGCCCAGGATCTCATCGACCTGGCCAGAGCCGAGGACATCGCGCTCTGCCTGGAGGCCAAGGGCGACCGCACCGAGGACACCACCCGGGTGGCCGAACGGCTGGCCCGGCTGGTGGCCGACAACGACGCCCTCGACTGGGCGTTCGTCTCCTCCTTCGACCACCACGCCCTCGCGGCGGCCAAGGCCGCCGTCCCCGCGCTGCTCCTCGCCCCCGAACGCCTGCCCGAATACGGCCCGCAACCCCCCGCCGAGACAGTACGGCAGGCGCTCGCCCTGGGCGCCCCCGTCATCCAGCACCGCTGGGAACTCATCAGCCCCGACCTCGTCGAGACCCTGCACGACGCGGGCATCGCCATCTGGGCCTGGAGCACCAACGACGCGGAGGCGGTCCGGATCTCGCTGGCGCTCGGCGTCGACGCGATCATGGGCGACGACGTGGACGTGCTCGTGGCCGGAGTCCGCAGCCACGGGCGGGTGACCTGATGGCCGTCCTGGAGGTCGAGGCCCTGTTCAAGGCGTACGGCGGGAACACCGTGGTCGACCACCTCGACCTCACCGTCCCGGACGGGGAGTTCCTCACCCTGCTCGGCCCGTCCGGCTGCGGCAAGACCACGACGCTGCGGGCGATCGCCGGCCTGGTCGAGATCGACGGCGGGGAGATCCGCTTCGACGGCCGCCGGATGAACGAGGTCCCGCCGCACAAACGCTCGACCGCCATGGTCTTCCAGTCCTACGCGCTGTTCCCGCACATGAACGTGCGGGAGAACATCGGGTTCGGGCTGCGGATGCGCCGGGTCTCCGGGCGGGAGCTGGCGCGGCGGGTCGAGGAGGCGATGGCGATGGTCGGCCTGGAGCCGCTGGCGGAGCGCAGCCCGGGGCAGCTTTCCGGCGGCCAGCAGCAGCGGGTGGCGCTGGCCAGGGCCGTGGTGACCCGCCCGGACCTGCTGCTGTTCGACGAGCCCTTGTCGAACCTGGACGCCAAGCTGCGGGAGCGGCTGCGGATCGACATCCGCGAGTTACAGCGCCGGTTGAAGATCACCTCCGTCTACGTGACGCACGACCAGGCCGAGGCGCTGGTCATGTCTGACCGGATCGCGGTGCTGAACAACGGCAGGATCGAGCAGCTGGGCGACCCTTCGACGATCTACCGGCACCCGGCCACCGGTTTCACCGCCGAGTTCATCGGCCAGGCCAACATCCTCAAGGCCTCGGTGGTGTCGGTGACCGCGGACGGGTGCGAACTGGACACGCCGGTCGGGCGGCTGGCCTCGGCCGAGACGCCGGCGGACGGCAGGTCCGAGGTGCTGATCGCCTGGCGGCCGGAGGAGATGATCCCGTTCGTCCCCGGGATGCGGAACCGGATCGCGGCGACGGTCACGCAGACCATCTACATGGGCAACATCACCGACGTGCTGCTCGACGCCGGGGGCACGCCGCTCCGCCTGGAACAGCACGGCTCCGCGTCCGCGCCCGCCGGCAGCACGATCGAGCTGGCCGTCCCGCCCGACAAGATCCAGGTTCTGCGGTGACCAGGAAGAACCACGGCTGGCTGATCATCCTGCTGCTGCTTCCCGCGGTCGGTTACGTGGCGGTGTTCCTGTCCGCCTCGCTCGGCATGACGGTGGCGCAGAGCATCGGGTTCTTCGCCTTCACCGGGGAGACCGAGCTCGGCCTGCACCACTGGTCGGCCACGTTCACCGGCCAGACCCTCGACTCGCTGCTCTATTCGGTCAGGATCGCGTTCGTCAGCGCGTTCTGCGCGCTGCTCATCGCCTACCCGCTGGCGCTCTACCTGCGCGGGAAGTTCGCCGGGAAGAAGTTCCTGAACGCGGTGCTGCGGCTGCCGCTGTTCGTCCCGGCGCTGGTGGCGGCCTTCCTGATCCTGAACGTCATCTCCTACCACGGCATTCTGAACGAGGCGCTGGTCCGGCTCGGGGTCATCGACGAGCCGTTGCGCCTCACCCATGACGACTGGGGCTGGGGCGTGGTCGCCATCCAGGTCTGGAAGAACCTGCCGTTCCAGACGCTCATCCTCACCGCCGCGCTGCGGAACGTCCCGGCGGATCTGGAGTCGGCCGCCAGGAATCTGGGCGCGGGCAGGTTCGCGGTGTTCCGGCACGTGCTGATGCCGCTGTCGGCGCCCGGCATCCAGATCGGGGCCACGCTCGTCTTCATCGGCGTGCTCGGCGACTACGCGATCAACGCGGTCGCGGGGCCGCTGTACCCGCCGTCGCTGTCCATCCGGATGGTCCTGTTGGGCAAGAACTTCGGCGAGTGGGGGCAGGCGGCGGTGATCGCGATCGTCATCATCCTGGCCTCCCTGTTGTTCGCCTGGCTCTTCACGCTGTTCGCGAAACTCCTGGTCAGGGTGGCGCGATGAACAAGCCCCGCGCGCTCGTCCCGTGGCTGCTGATCGCCGTCGCGGTGGTCGTGGTCGGGGTGCCCGTCCTGATGGCGGTGGCCTGGTCGCTGGTCGATCCCGACCATCCCTGGTCGTATCCGGACGTGCTGCCGCCTTCGTTGTCGCTGTTCCAGTGGGAGTTCGTGTTCCGGGTCACCGGGATCGTGCCGGCCATCGGCACCAGCTACCTGCTGGCCGGGTGCGCCACCGTGCTGGCGTTCCTGCTGGCGCTGCCGATGGCGTACGCGATCCACCGGTTCGACTTCCGCGGCAAGGAGGCGATCCGGATCCTGATGCTGCTGCCGCTGATCATCCCCGGCATGATCGTCGCGCTGTTCCTGAGCCGGGCGTTCGACTTCCTCGGGCTCTCGCAGACCTTCCTGGGGCTGGTGCTGGGGCACACGCTGCTCGGGATGCCGTACATGGCGCGGCTGCTGACCACGAGTTTCGAGGCGATCCCGAGGGACGTCTCGGACGCGGCGTCGAACCTGGGGGCGTCGGAGCTGGTGAAGTTCCGGCTCGTCTACCTGCCGATGGTGACGCCGGGGATCTTCGCCGGGGGGATCTTCACGTTCATCGCCAGCATGGAGGAGTTCGCGCTGACGTTCGTCATCGGGACCCCCGACTACCAGACCATCCCGACCGTGCTGTTCTCGTTTCTCGGGGAACGGCTGGTACGGGCGCATGCGGCCGTGGTCTCGCTCATCCTGCTGGTCCCCAACATGATCCTGCTGTTCGCGGCGGAACGCTTTCTCAAGTCCGACTTTCTCGCCTCCGGCTACAGCAAGCTGTAGCCGCGGGACCAAGGGAGATCCCATGCGGTTGTCGCTGTACACCGATTCCGTGCCCGGCCTGTCCCTGGAAGGCGCGCTCGATCTCGCGGTCGAGATCGGCGCGCCGGCGGTGGAGATCGCGGCGGGCGGGCAGTCGTCCGCGCCGCATCTGCGCATCGACGAGTTGCTGGCGGACCGGGAGGCGTTCGCCCGGTTCCGGGACGCGCTGGAGTCGCGGGGGCTGCGGATGGGGGCGCTCAACTGCTCGGCGTGGCCGATGCATCCCGTACACGGGAAGAGGCACGAGGAACTGATCAGGAAGACGATCGAGCTGGCGCGGCGGCTCGGCGTGGACACCATCGTGACCATGTCGGGCTGCCCGGGGGACGGTCCGTCGGCGAGCACCCTGAACTGGGTCTGGTTCCCGTGGCCTGAGGACGCCGTGGCGCTGCTGGAACGGCAGTGGGAGCAGGCGGGTCCGCTCTGGCGCGAGCTCGCGGGGCGGGCCGCAGACGCAGGGGTCACCAGGATCGCCTTTGAGCTGCATCCGCTGCACCTGGTCTACAACGTGCCGACGCTGCTGCGGATGCGGGCGGAGGTCGGGCCGATCATCGGGATGAACCTGGATCCCTCGCACCTGTTCTGGCAGCGGATGGACCCGCTGGCGATCATTCGCGCGCACGGCGACGCCGTCTACCACGTGCATCTGAAGGACACCCAGCTCAATCCCGGGCCGCTGGCCATGGCCGGGCTGCTCGACCAGCGCACCGGCGGCGACCCCGGCGGGCGGGCCTGGAACTTCCGGACCGTCGGGGCCGGGCACGGCGCGGAGTTCTGGTCGCCGTTCGTGGCCGAGCTCACGGCGGCCGGGTACGCGGGCGCGCTGAGCATCGAGAACGAGGACCCCTACGACCCGCCGGTGGAGGGCGTGCGCCGGGCCGCCGCCTTCATGCGCCCCCTCCTCGAAGCGAGGCACGGATGAACGCCCGCGGCGTCGCCCTCATCGGATGTGGAAATATCGGGATAAATCAACATATTCCGGCTTGGCTGGAGCGGCCCAACGGATATCACCTCGCCGCCGTGGCCGACCCCGATCCCCGTCGCCGGGAGGCCGCCAGACGGGTGGCGGGGCTCGCTCCGGAGGACGCGCTCGACGGACTCGACGCCGTCCTGGCCCGCCCGGACATCGGCGTCGTCGACCTGTCGGTCCCGCCGGGCCTGCGGCTGGAGCTGGTCCGGCGCGCGGCCGGGGCCGGCAAGCACATCCTCACCGAGAAGCCGCTCGCCACCACCCCGGCCGCCGCCGAAGCCATGGTCGAGATCTGCCGGGCCGGCGGCGTGACCTTCGGCGTGGTCCACAACTACCTGTTCTTCCCCGAACTGGTCGCGGCCCGCGCGCTCATCGACTCCGGCGCGATCGGCGACGTCGAAGTGGCGATACTCAACTATCTGGGCTGCGCCGACAACCCCGGCGCGGCCGAATACATCCCCGCGTGGCGCAAGAATCCGGAAATGTCGGGCGGCGGGGTTCTGATGGATCTCCTGCACGTCGTCTACGTGGCCGAATCCCTCCTCGGCCGGCCGATCGACGCGGCCTCCGCCTATGTCACCGCCCGCTCGCACGGCGGCGTCGAGGAGATCGCCAGCTGCCGCTTCGAGACCCGGGACGCCGTCGCCCTGGTCAACGTCGGCTGGGGCCACGGCCCCGGCGGCATCGACGTCAGCGGCTCCCACGGCCGCCTCGCCATCCGCTACCGGGGCGGCGGGACCAGCCCTTTCGCCCCCTTCGAAAGCCTGGAACTCACCACGCCCGCCGGGACCACCCGGATCGAGGTCCCCGCGCCGACCGGCTTCCTGAGCCCGGTCACGGCCGACTTCACCGCCGCCCTGGCCACCGGAACCCGCCCCGCCGCCACCGGCGAGGACGCCCTGCGCGTCCTGGAGGCCACGGTCGCCGCCTACGCCTCCGCCGCCTCGGGGGCCACCGTCGCCCTCCCGCTGGACCGCGCCGACCCCGCCTTCACCGACGGCGTCCTCGGCTTGTCCCGCCGCCCGATCAGCCCGCGCGGCGCGGTCGCCCGCCTGGGCCTGTTCGGCGTCTCCGGCCAGGACCCCGTCCCGGCCTGACCCATAGTCCGCGGCTCAGCCGGCCGCGAACGCGTCGTTCAGCCGGGACGCCACGTAGTCGCGCGCCTCGCCGGCCTGGTCGAAGAAGCCCGGCAGGCCGTAGAAGCCGTGCAGGCTGCCCGGGTAGCACCGGTAGTCGACCGGAACCCCCGCCCCGCGCAGCGCGTCGGCGTAGGCGGCTCCCTCGTCGCACAGCGGGTCGCACTCGGCGGTCACCACGGTGGCGGGAGCCAGCCCCGACATGTCCGCCAGCCGCGACGGCGCGAGCCTCGGATCGGCGGGGTCCGCTCCGTCCGCGTACTTCTGGATGAACCACGCCATCTCCGCCGCGCCGAGCCCGAACCCCGACGCGTACGCCGCGTAACTCGGCGTGTCCATCGCGACATCCACCACCGGGTAGATCAGCACCTGGTGGGCGAGCGTGTATCCGGCGTCCCGTGCCTGCCAGGCGACCACGGCCGCGAGGTTGCCGCCCGCGCTGTCCCCGATCACGGCGATCCTGGCCGCGTCCGCGCCGTAGTGCTCCGGCCGCGCGAAGACGTCCGCCAGCACCGCCCAGGAGTCTTCGGCCGCGGCCGGGAAGGTGTGCTCGGGCGCGAGCCGGTAGTCCACCGACACGACCACGCACGCGCTCCGCGCCGCGAGGTCGCGGGCGAGCGCGTCGTTGCGCTGCACGCTCCCGTACACCCAGCCGCCCCCGTGATAGTACACGAGCACCGGAAGCGCCTCATCCCCATCCTTCTGCCGATAAATCCGCACAGGAACCCCGGCGACCACCTCGTCGCGCACCACCGCCATCTCCGCCGGCGCGCCCCGCTGCTCGACCATCGCGTCCAGCCCCCGCAACTGCACGATCTCCGCATCGGTGATCGTGGCCAGATCGGGGCCGAGATCGGCCGGGAACGACTTCAGATAGGCGACCGCCTGAGGGTGCAAGGTCATGCCCCGCACATTAACCCGGAGCGGTCAGAAGCTGCGCGGCAGCCCCAGCACCTGGGTGGCCAGGTAGTTGAGCAGCAGCTCCTCGGTGACCGGAGCCACCTTCCCGATCCTGGCCTCGGTGAGCAGCCGGGCGACCGGATACTCCAGCGAGTACGCCATCCCGCCGTGCGTCTGGAACGCCGCGTCCGCCGCCTCCCAGGCCGCCTCCGACGCGGCCAGCTTCGCGATGTTGGCCTCCGTACCGCACGGCAGCCCCCGGTCGAAGAGCCAGGCGGCCTTGTACAGCGTCAGCCGGGCCAGCTCGATCCTCGCCTTCACCCGGGCCAGCGGAAACGCGATCGCCTGGTTGGAGCCGATCGCGCGCCCGAACACCTCACGCTCCTTGGCGTACGCGACACCGACCCGGAGCGCGACCTCCGCGCCGCCGAGCGCCGACGCGGCCAGCAGCACCCGCTCCGGATTGAGGATGTCCCACAGCACGACCGCGCCCGCGTGCACCTCGCCGATCACCGATGTGGCCGGGACCCGCAGGTCGTCGAAGAAGACCATGTTCGACGGGGTCGTGTTGGCGCCCATCTTTGGGATCGGCCGGTAGCTCAGCTGCCCCGCCGCCACCGCCTCGGGCACATTGACCAGGAAGACCGTCAGCCCGTTGGTGCGCGGTTTCGCCTCGGCCGCCGGGATCGTCCGGGTGACCAGCAGCATCCACGTCGCCCGCTGCACCCCCGTGATCCAGATCTTCTGGCCGTTGATCACATACTCGGCGCCGTCCGCGCGGGCCGAGGTCGAGATGGCCAGCGCGTTGGAGCCCGCGTCGGGCTCGGTCAGCGCGAAACAGGTCTCGACCTCGCCGGCGGCCAGCCCCGGCAGCAGCGCGGCCCGCTGCTCCGGGCTGCCGTGCCGGGCCAGCGTGAGCGCCCCGAAACCGGGCGTGAGCACGTACGTGAACGCCGAACCCCCGGCCGCGCCCGACGCGGACAGCGCCTCCGTGGCCACCGTCAGTTCGAGCAGGCCCTGGCCCCCGCCGCCGTACTCCTCGGGGACGGCCAGGCCGAGCCAGCCGCCCTTGGCCAGCTCGGCCCAGACCTCCTCCGGCCACCGTTTCTCCGCCTCACAGCGCTGCCAGTAGTCCATGTCGTAGCGGGCGCAGACGGCCGCGATCCCGCGCTGGACGGCCTGCGCGCTTTCCGGCAGCGTGAAGTCCATGGTCGGCCATACTAGAAGGAAGTTCGGTCAGACTCCAGTCCGGCGGGGACGGCGGGCGTGGTAGACGAACGCCGGCGGCAGGTTGCGCCACACCGTGCGCCCCAGCACGACCTCCTCGAAGGAGTCCACCAGCGCCCTCCTGATCCGCACCGCGGGCGGCAGCCGCCGCGCGTGCACGTACGCGAACATGGTGAAGGCCCCGTCGGGTTTCAACGCCGACAGCACGCCGTCCAGCAGCGCCCGCTGGGTGCCCGCCCCGAAGGCCGCCCACGGCAGCCCGCTGACGATCACATCCGCCTGGCCCGCCCGCCGGGCGGCCAGCAACTCCGGCAGCTTGGCCGCGTCGTCCACGATCAGCTCAACCCCGGGATGGCGGGTGGCCAGATGGCTCGCCAGCAACGGGTTGATCTCCACCGCGAGATGCCGCCCGCGCCCGCCGAGCCGCCGCTGGATCTCGGCGGTGAACGGGCCCGTCCCCGGCCCCAGCTCGACCACCACGGGGTCGCCGTCCTCGGGGATCGGGACGGTGATCGCGGCGGCGAGCCGCCGGGAACTCGGGGCGATCGCGCCGATCATCGCGGGGGAGCGCATGAACTGCCCGAAGAAAAGCGCTGGTTCGTTAGCCATGGCCGCACGCTATGGGGTGAACGGCATGCTCGACCACGTTCAAGCGGCCGGAGACATCGGCCACTTGAAGGATCCCGGTCCTCCTGACGGACGAGAACGCGGTACTGACCGGGGCGGATACGGTTTCAGTCATGCGGTGGCGAGGTTTTACCCTGGATTTTCTGCTGGCGTCGGCCGGGGTCGCGCTGTGCGCCCTCACCAGCCAGTCCTGGGGCAGCCCCGACCTCCCCGCCTGGGCCACGGCCGCCCTGGTGCTGGCCGCCGGGCTGCCGCTCGGCGCGGTCCGCCGCGCGCCCGGCCCCGCGGCGGTCTACCTGGCCGTCCTGCTGGTGCTGCTCGACGACTTCGGCGCAGGCATTCTGGATGGCCTGCAGATCCTGCTGGCGCTGTCGGCCGGGGCGCTGGCCCGCAACCGCGACTGGCGGTGGACGCTGCCGGTGGCCGCGCTGGCCTGCGCCGCCACCGCGGTCAACCTGACCGAGCCCGGCGCCTGGCCGACCGGCAGCGTGGCGTTCTACACGTTCGGCATCATCGGCGTCCCCGTCGCCATCGGGCGCTACCTGCGCAGCCAGTCGGCCGCCGTACCGGACGGCGAGGAGCGCTCACCGGTGCTGGACCTGCTGCTCGCCGGGGGCGGCGTCGCGTTCGCCGTGCTCGGCACCTGGGCGAGCTGGCCGGAGGCCGAGATGCACGCCTGGGGCATCGGCCTGCTGGCCGTCCTGGCCGGGCTCGCGCTCGGCGTGGTGCGCTGGCTGCCCGGCGCGGTCCTGCTGCTGGAGAGCGCCCTGCTGGTGATCGCGGCCGGCCGCGCCCCCGAGGCCGCCGACAGCCTCCAGGTGCTCCTGTTCGTCGCCCTCGGCGTCTTCGCCAGCCAGGTCACCTGGCGCTGGCTGCTGGCCGGCTACGCCCTCAGCTGCGTCGTCACCATGCTCACCGCGGTCGGCGGCGGCTCGGAGGTGACGTTCTGGTGGCTGCTGGTGCTCGGCACGATGGTCGCCGCCCCGGCCGCGATCGGCGCCTTCGTCCGGGTCCGCCGCACCGCCACCCGCCGCGAGGTCGAACTGGCCGCCGAACGCGCCCGCTCCGACCGGCTGGCCGAACGCGAGCGCATCGCCCGCGAGGTGCACGACATCGTCGCCCACCACGTCGGCGCCATGGTCCTGCGCGCCGGAGCCGCCGAGTACGCCGGCGCAGCGGGCCCCGCCGCCGAAGCCCTGGCCGACATCCGCGCCACCGGCCACCAGGTGCTGGAGGACCTGCGCGGCCTGCTGGCCGTGCTTCGCGCCCCCGGCGCGGAACTCCCGGTCGGCGACCCCGAGGACGTGATGCGCGACGCCGCCGCCCGGATGGCCGGCGCGGGCCTGGACGTCGCCCTGGAGATCGCCCCCGAGGTCGCCGTGGCCCCGCTGGTGGCCCGCGCCTCGGCCGCCAGGATCGTCCAGGAGGGCCTCACCAACGTGCTCAAACACGCCGGGCCCGGTGCGCCCGCGCGGGTCAGGGTCGCGGTCAGCGCGCACGAGCTCACCGTCGAGGTGCGCAACGCCAGCAACGCCGGGGGCGGCGCGGTGCCGATGCTGCCCTCCTCCGGGCAGGGCATCGCGGGCATGCGGGAACGCGCCCACGCCCTCGGCGGGCGGCTCACCGCCGGGCCGCTGCCGGACGGCGGCTGGCGGCTGGCCGCCGCGTTCGCCCTGCCCGAGCAGGGCCAGGACTGGGACTGCGCGGTCACCCGCTTCGCCAAGGGAGGGCCACGATGATCAGAGTCGTGGTCGCCGACGACCAGGCCCTGGTGCGGGCCGGGGTGCGGATGATGCTGGAGGCCGCCGGGGACATGACCGTGTGCGCGGAGGCGGCCGACGGGGCGCAGGCCGTGCGGGAGGCCGAACGGCACCGGCCCGACGTGGTGCTGATGGACCTGCGCATGCCGCGGGTGGACGGGCTGGAGGCCATCCGCCGGATCCTGGCCGCCCGCCCGGCCTCCCGGGTGGTGGTCCTCACCACCTTCGCCGAGGACGAGAACGTGTACGCGGCGCTGCGCGCCGGGGCGCTCGGCTTCCTGGTCAAGGACGACCCGCCGGACCGGATGGTGGAGGCGGTCCGGCGGGCCGCCCAGGGCGAGCCCCTGCTGGCCGCCTCGGTGCTGCGCCGGGTGGTGGCCCGCGCGCTGGCCGCCGAGGACGGCCGCCCGCCGGTGCCGCCCGCACTCACCGAACGGGAACTCCAGGTGCTCACCCTGGTCGGCATCGGCCTGTCCAACGCGGAGATCGGCGAACGCCTGCACCTGGGCGTCACCACGGTCAAGACCCACGTGGCCGGGGTGATGGACAAACTCGACCTGCGCAACAGGACCCAGGCGGCCGTGGTCGCGCACCGGCTCGGCCTGGTGGACGCCGACTTCCGGCCGACGCGTCCCTGACACGCGCCCGACACCCGTGTGGCGGGTGGTTTAACGGTGCCCATGCGGACGCCGGCGGCCGGTCGCGCGCATGTAGGGTCTGGTTCGTGGACACCGCTGAGGACCGGATTTGGACCATTCCGAATCTGCTGAGCTTTTTGCGCCTTCTCGGCGTGCCGGTGTTCCTCTGGCTGATCCTGGGCCCCAAGGCGGACGGCTGGGCCATCGCCCTGCTGATGCTGGCCGGCTTCTCCGACTGGCTCGACGGCAAGCTGGCCCGCGCCTGGAACCAGACCAGCAGGCTCGGCCGCCTGATCGACCCGGCCGCCGACCGCCTCTACATCCTGGCCACCCTGCTCGGCCTGCTGCTGCGCGAGATCATCCCGTGGTGGCTGGTCGCCCTCGTCCTCGCCCGCGACCTGCTGCTGCTCTGCATGGTCCCGATCCTGCGCCGCCTCGGCTACGGCCCCGCGCTCCCGGTGCACTTCCTCGGCAAGGCCGCCACCGCCAACCTGATGTACGCGTTCCCGCTGCTGTTCCTGGCCGCGCACGCCGGTTGGTACTCGGAGATAAGCGCGATATTCGGGTGGGCATTCGTCATCTGGGGTACGGGTCTGTACTGGTGGGCGGGGGTGCTGTACGTGGTGCAGGTGCGCATGCTGGCGCGTGCGCCCCGATGAAGGTGGGAATGGCGTGAAGGCCGTCGTGATGGCGGGCGGTGAGGGCACGCGGCTGCGGCCGATGACCGCCAACCAGCCCAAACCGCTGCTCCCCGTGATCAACCGCCCGATCATGGAACACGTGCTCCGCCTGCTCAAGAAGCACGGCTTCACCGAGACCGTGGTCACCGTCCAGTTCCTGGCCGCCCTGATCCGCAACTACTTCGGCGACGGCGACGAACTCGGCATGCACCTCTACTACGCCACCGAGGAGACCCCGCTCGGCACCGCGGGCAGCGTCAAGAACGCCGCCGACCGGCTGCGCGAGGACCGCTTCCTGGTCATCTCCGGCGACGCACTCACCGACATCGACCTGACCGACATGCTCCGCTTCCACCGGGAGAACCGGGCCCTGGTCACCATCGGCCTCAAACGGGTCCCCAACCCGCTCGAATTCGGCATCATCATCGTCGACGACCAGGGCCGGATCCAGCGTTTCCTGGAGAAGCCCACCTGGGGCCAGGTCTTCTCCGACACCGTCAACACCGGCATCTACGTGATGGAGCCCAGCGTCCTGGACGAGGTCGCGGCCGGGGAGTCGGTGGACTGGTCCGCGCACGTCTTCCCGCGCCTGCTGGCCCGCGGCGCCCGCCTGTTCGGCTACGTCGCGGACGGCTACTGGGAGGACGTCGGCACCCACGAGAGCTACCTCAAGGCCCAGGCCGACGTGCTGGAGGGCCGGGTCAAGGTCGACTTCGGGGACGCCTTCGAGCTGTCCCCCGGCGTCTGGGTCTCCGAGGGCGCCTCCGTCGACGCCGACGCCATCCTCAAGGGCCCGCTCTTCATCGGCGACTACGCCAAGGTCGAGGCCGGGGCCGAACTGCGCGAGTACACCGTGCTCGGCAGCAACGCGGTGGTCAAGGAGGGCGCCTTCCTGCACCGCGCGGTGGTGCACGACAACGTGTACGTCGGCCCGGCCGCCCACCTGCGCGGCTGCGTCATCGGCAAGAACACCGACGTGATGACCGGCGCCAGGATCGAGGAGAACGCGGTCGTCGGCGACGAGTGCGTGATCGAGGCGGAGGCGTACGTGTCCTCCGGCGTGAAGATCTACCCGTTCAAGACGGTCGAGGCCGGGGCGGTGGTCAACACCAGCGTCATCTGGGAGTCCCGCGGCCACCGCAGCCTGTTCGGGCCGCGCGGCGTGTCCGGCCTGGTCAACGTGGAGATCACGCCGGAGCTGTGCGTCCGGCTCGCCAGCGCGTACGCGACCACGCTGAGCAAGGGCGACACCGTGGTGACCTCCAGGGACGCCTCCAGGGCCGCCCGCGCGCTGAAACGGGCCGTGATCAGCGCGCTCAACTCCAGCGCCATCAACGTGGTCGACCTGGAGGCCGCCGCCATGCCGGTGGCCAGGTTCCACACCTCCAGGGAGAACGTGCGCGGCGGCATCGCGCTGCGCACCACCGCGGGGGACCCGCAGAGCGTGGACATCGTCTTCCTGGACGACACCGGGGCCGACCTGACCCCGGCCGCCCAGCGCAAGCTGGAGCGCGTCTTCTCCCGCCAGGAGTACCGCAGGGCCTTCCCCGGCGAGATCGCCGAGCTCACCTTCCCGGCCCGCGCCGTCGACACCTACGCCCGCGAACTGCTCCGCTGCGTGGACATGACCGGCGTCAAGGACGCCGAGATGAAGGTCGTGGTGGACTGCGCCGGCGGCACCTCCTCGCTGGTGCTGCCCAGCCTGCTGGGCCGGGTCGGGGTCGGCGTGCTGACGGTCAACAACCGGCTCGACGACGCCTCGCCCACCGAGACGCTGGCCGAGCGCCGCCGCGACCTGCAGCGCCTGTCTGAGCTGGTCGGCTCGTCCAGGGCCGCCTTCGGGGTCAGGTTCGACCCGGTGGGGGAGCGGGTCTCGCTGGTCGACGAGATGGGCCAGCTGATCAGCGAGGAGCGCGCCCTGCTGGTCGTGCTCGACCTGGTCGCGGCCGAGCGGCGGGGCGGCCGGGTCGCGCTGCCGGTCACCACCACCCGGGTGGCCGAGATGGTGTGCCGCTTCCACGGCGTGCACGTGGACTGGACGGCCACCGGCATCGACGCACTCACCAGCGCCGCCACCCACCCGGAGATGATCTTCGCGTGCGACGGCAGGGGCGGCTTCGTGGTGCCCGAGTTCGGGCCGACCGTGGACGGCCTGGCCGTCTTCCTGCGCCTGCTCGGCCTGGTCGCCAGGACCCGGCTCTCACTCAGCCAGATCGACGCCAGGATCCCCGAGGCCAGGCTGCTCAAACGCACCATCCCCACCCCGTGGGCGCACAAGGGCGCGGTGATGCGCTCGGTGGTCGAGGCCGCCGACGGCCGCCGCCTGGACACCACCGACGGGGTCAGGATCGTCGAGGAGGACGGCAGCTGGGCGATGGTGCTGCCGGATCCGGCCGAGGCCGTCACCCATCTGTGGGCCGAGGGCCACGACGTGGACACCGCCCAAATACTTATCGAACGATGGGCTCTCGTGGTCGAGCGGGCCGCCGGATCGGCCTGAAACGATAACCTGTATAACCTGAAGGGCCTTGAACCCCTTGGCGGATGATGATGGTGTGGCGGCATGGACCTTGGACCGTGCCTGACGGTAGCGTTGGGTAGTCAATGTCCAGCGTGCCTGCCTTGACCTTCGTGTCTGATCAGCGTAAGTTTCGGCATTCGCAGTTTTGAGCAAGTCGTGAGAGAGGCCGAGCCGTTCGATGCCCAGCGTCTACTGCACGCAGTGCGGTCACCCCAACCCCGAGGATGCCCGTTTCTGCTCTCGATGCGGTTCGCCGCTGAGCCCGCCGGCGCACCAGGTGGTGCCGGACACGACCTCGACGATCTCACTCGAAGCCGTGGACGAGGCCACCGGGCAGACGCTGCTGCCGGATCGTTCCGCGGTCGAGCAGCTGCCGCCGGGCACCGCGCTGCTGGTCGTCATGCGCGGGCCGAACGCGGGCAGCCGGTTCCTGCTCGACAGCGACCTCACCACGGCGGGTCGCCACCCGGAGAGCGACATCTTCCTGGACGATGTGACCGTGTCCCGGCGGCACGCCGAGTTCAACCGGCGCGGCGGCCAGTTCACCGCCCGGGACGTGGGCAGCCTCAACGGCACCTACGTCAACAGGGAACGCATCGAGGAGTTCCCGCTGGCGGGCGGCGACGAGGTGCAGATCGGTAAATTCCGGTTGGTGTTCCTCACCCGCGGCCCTGGAGGGCCGTGACCGCTGGGTGAGAGGGGGATGGGCAGCGATGGGCGCTGAGGCGATCAGGGCGTACATGAGCATCGGGGAGGTGCTCGCCCTGCTGCAGGGGGAATTCCCCGACGTCACGATCTCCAAGATCAGGTTTCTGGAGGGGGAGGGGCTGATCGAGCCCCAGCGCAGCCCGTCCGGATACCGCAAGTTCACCCACGACGACGTCGAGCGGCTGCGCTTCATCCTGACCGCGCAACGCGACCAGTACCTTCCGCTGCGGGTGATAAAGGACCAGCTGGCCGACGCGCCCGGCCCGCGCGCGGTGGGCGCGGAGACGCCGCCGATCCGGCTCACCCGCGAGGAGCTGCTGGCCGCCGCCGAGATCGACGAGGAGACGCTGGCCGAACTGGAGAGCTTCGGCCTGGTCCCCGCCGGGGTCCAGCCCGGCGCGCGGCGCTACGACGCCGACGCGCTGGACGTGGCCCGCTGCGTCGGGCGGCTGGCCAGGTTCGGGCTGCACGCGCGGCATCTGCGCGCGGTGAAGGCCGCCGCCGAGCGGGAGGCCGGGCTGCTGGAGCAGGCGGTCGCGCCGCTGCTGCGCCGCCGCGCGCCCGGATCCCTCGACCACGCCGAGGAATCCGCGCGCGAAATCTCCGGACTTCTCCTGCGTTTGCACGCCGCTCTCCTTAATGGCAGTGTTCGTGGCGTTCTCGGGCGCTGACAACGCGTCTCGCTCTCGGGTGTTACGTTGAATGCACTGGTGATATATGCCGCATCCCGGAGAGTGAGTCGCCCGTGTTGCAGATGGAGGTCGTGGGGGTACGCGTAGAGATGCCCTCGAACCAGCCGATCGTCCTCCTGAAGGAGACGAACGGTGATCGGTACCTGCCGATCTGGATCGGCATGACCGAGGCGACCGCGATCGCGCTGGCGCAATCCGCTGACGACCCGCCGCCCCGGCCGCTGACGCACGACCTGTTCCGCGACGTCCTGGCCGCCTTGAAGATCGAGCTGGTCAAGGTCAACATCGTCGCGCTCCGGGACGGGATCTTCTTCGCCGACCTGGTGTTCTCCAACGGCGTAACGGTCAGCGCGCGGCCCTCCGACTCGATCGCGCTGGCGCTGCGCACCCCCGGTGCGTCGATCTTCGCCAGTGAGGACGTGATCCGCGAGGCCGGGGTCAGCATGCCCGACGACCAGGAGGACGAGGTGGAGAAGTTCCGCGAGTTCCTGGACAACATCACGCCGGAGGACTTCGGACGTGCCGGTTGAGATCGGTCGATTTTTCGGCTTCACGACGCGCCGATGGCGGTCGTTGACTGAGGCTGGCGCCAGTCCTACCGTGCAAGGGAAACCACGGTTGTAGTTCAAGAACCCCCAGATCAGGCCGTGGGATGAGAGAAAGCCGGAGGTCCGCAGTGGCGGTCAGCAGCGGCGAGGGTAAGACGGCCGGGCATGATCCGGCTCAGCGCGAGTCGGCGCGGGAACGCGCCGGTGAGCAGGGCTTGCTGTTCGACGAGCGGCCCGCTGCGATTGCCGACGACATCGGCTACCGCGGCCCCACGGCGTGCTCGGCGGCCGGTATCACCTACCGTCAGCTCGACTACTGGGCCCGCACCGACCTGGTCCAGCCGACCATAAGAGCCGCCCAGGGCTCCGGCTCCCAGCGGCTCTACAGTTTCCGCGACATCCTCGTGCTCAAGGTCGTCAAACGCCTCCTGGACACCGGGGTCTCGCTCCAGCAGATCCGTACCGCCGTGCACCACCTGCGGGAGCGCGGCGTCAACGATCTGGCTCAGATCACCCTCATGAGCGACGGGGTGAGCGTCTACGAGTGCACCTCGGCGGACGAGGTGATCGACCTGCTCCAGGGCGGGCAGGGCGTGTTCGGGATCGCACTCGGACGGGTGTGGCGCGAGGTCGAGGGATCGCTCGCGGAGCTGCCGGGGGAACGCGCGGAGGTCGGTCTCCCGTCTGAGGCCGACCACCCTTCCGACGAACTGGCGCAGCGGCGACGCGCCAGGAAGACCGGTTGAGGGCATACACCTGGGTAGCGGTATTGTGTAGCTGCCGACGACCTTGTGCGGGAGAGTCCCTTCCTCCGGGAGGGGCGCCGAAGGAGCAAACCTCCCCGGAATCTCTCAGGCACCGGTACCGCACGGGCGAGGCGACTCTGGAAAGCGGGCCGTTCAGCCAGGCGGCCACACCGAAGGGGAAAGCGGGGCACCTCATCAGGGCCCGGTGAAGCTCTCAGGTCCGATGACAGAGGGGGAGACCCGCAGAGCGACCGGTTCAGCCGGGCGCGCTGGTCTCGACGCCGCTGGAGGCCCCTGTCATGACTGTTTTCCCGGAATTCGCTGGTCGTCACATCGGCCCTTCCGACGCTGAGCAGGCCCGTATGCTGGCCGCCGTCGGTTACGCCACCGCCGGGGACCTGGTCTCCGTGGCCGTCCCGAAGGCGATCAGGACCACCGAGCCGCTGGCTCTGCCGCCCGCGCTGAGCGAGGCCGAGACCCTGGCCGAGCTGCGCGAACTCGCCTCCCGCAACCGGGTGCTGACCTCGATGATCGGGCTCGGCTACCACGACACGATCACGCCGGGCGTGGTGCTGCGGAACGTGCTGGAGAACCCGGGGTGGTACACGGCGTACACGCCGTACCAGCCGGAGATCTCGCAGGGGCGGCTGGAGGCGCTGCTCAACTTCCAGACGGTGATCACCGATCTGACCGGCCTGGACGTGGCCGGGGCCTCGCTGCTGGACGAGGGCACCGCCGCCGCCGAGGCGATGACGCTGGCGCGGCGGGCCTCCAAGGCCAAGAGCGCCGTGTTCGTGGTGGACGCGGACGCGCTGCCGCAGACCAAGGCCGTGCTGGCCACCCGCGCCGAGCCGCTCGGCATCGAGCTGGTCGAGGCCGGCCTGGACGGCGAGCTGCCCGACTGTTTCGGGGTGCTGGTGCAGTACCCGGGGGCGAGCGGCCGGGTCGCCGACTTCCGCGCGCTGGCCGAATCGGCACACGCGCGGGGGGCGCAGGTGGTCGCCGCCGCCGACCTGCTCGCGCTGACGCTGCTGGAGACCCCCGCCGCGCTCGGCGCCGACATCGCGGTCGGCTCCTCGCAGCGCTTCGGCGTCCCGTTCGGGTACGGCGGCCCGCACGCCGCCTACCTCGCCGTCCGGGAGGGCCTGCAGCGCCAGCTGCCCGGCCGCCTGGTCGGGGTGTCGGTGGACGCGGACGGGCGGCGGGCCTACCGGCTCGCCCTGCAGACCCGTGAGCAGCACATCCGCCGCGAGAAGGCGACCAGCAACATCTGCACCGCGCAGGTCCTGCTGGCCGTGATGGCCTCCATGTACGCGGTCTACCACGGCCCCGACGGCCTGCGCCGGATCGCCAGGCGGGTGCACGGGCACGCCGCCCTGCTCGCCGAGGGACTGCGGGCCGGCGGCGTCGAGGTGGCGCACGCCGCGTTCTTCGACACCGTGCTCGCCCGGGTGCCCGGCCGGGCCGCCGACGTCGTCGCGGCGGCCCGCGCCCACGGCGTCAACCTGCGCCTGGCCGGCCCGGACCACGTCGGCGTGGCCTGTGATGAGAAGACCACGTACGCGCACCTGGAGACGGTCTGGGCGGCTTTCGGGGTCCCCGCCGTGTCCGGCACGCCGGAAGCGCTCCCGGCGGCGCTGGAGCGCACTGCGGGCTTCATGGAGCACCCGGTGTTCCACACCCACCGCTCCGAGACCGCCATGCTGCGCTACCTGCGCAAACTGCAGGACAAGGACATCGCGCTGGACCGGTCGATGATCCCGCTCGGGTCGTGCACGATGAAGCTCAACGCGACCACCGAGATGGAGCCGATCACCTGGCCGGAGTTCGCCGGGATCCACCCGTACGCGCCGGCCGACCAGGCCGCCGGATACGCCGAGCTGATCGAGACGCTGGAGCGCTGGCTGGCCGAGGTGACCGGCTACGACGCCGTCTCCATCCAGCCCAACGCCGGCTCGCAGGGCGAGTTCGCCGGGCTGCTGGCCATCCGCGCCTACCACCGCGACCGCGGCGACCTCGGGCGGGACGTCTGCCTCATCCCGTCCTCGGCGCACGGCACCAACGCGGCCAGCGCCGTCATGGCGGGCCTGCGGGTGGTCGTGGTGGCCTGCGACGACGACGGCAACGTGGACCTGGCCGACCTGGACGCCAAGATCGGCAGGCACCGGGACGCGCTCGCCGCGATCATGGTGACCTATCCGTCCACGCACGGCGTGTTCGAGGAGGCCATCGCCGACATCTGCGCCCGGGTGCACGACGCGGGCGGCCAGGTGTACGTGGACGGGGCCAACCTGAACGCGCTGGTCGGGCTGGCCAAGCCGGGCGAGTTCGGGGCGGACGTGTCCCATCTGAACCTGCACAAGACGTTCTGCATCCCGCACGGGGGCGGCGGGCCCGGCGTCGGCCCGGTGGCGGTCAAGGCGCACCTGGCGGCGTACCTGCCGGGGAAGGGCGTCGGGGCGGTCAGCTCGGCGCCGTACGGGTCGGCGGGGATCCTGCCCATCTCGTGGGCGTACGTGCGGATGATGGGCGCAGAAGGGCTCAGGGCGGCCACCGAGCAGGCCATCCTGTCGGCCAACTACCTGGCCGTGCGGCTCGCCCCGCACTACCCGGTGCTCTACACCGGCAAGGACGGGCTGATCGCGCACGAGTGCATCATCGACCTGCGCCGGATCACCAAGGAGACCGGCGTGACCGTGGACGACGTGGCCAAGCGGCTGGTCGACTACGGCTTCCACGCGCCGACCATGTCGTTCCCGGTGGCGGGCACGCTGATGATCGAACCCACCGAGAGCGAGGACCTGGCCGAGCTGGACCGGTTCGTGGCCGCCATGATCGCGATCAAGGGGGAGATCGACAAGGTCGGGTCGGGTGCGTACGACCGGGAGGACAACCCGCTGCGCAACGCGCCGCACACCGCCGACTGCGTCACCGCCGACGAGTGGGCCCACCCTTACACCAGGTCCGAGGCCGCCTACCCGGTGGCGTCGCTGCGGGACTGGAAGTACTGGTCGCCGGTGCGCCGGATCGACCAGGCGTACGGGGACCGGAACCTGGTCTGCGCCTGCCCGCCGCTGGACTCCTACGAGGACTGAATTACGTTCCCTTTGCGCATGTCTGCCGCGCCGTTGGGCCTGTAATCGTTAAGATCTCGATGATCCTTTCGTATTGGAGGCGCCCCCCTCATGACGGCCATCGATCCGCGAGCGGTCCGGCAGCTCGACGAGGCACGCCGGCTCTACGAGGCGGGGCAGCTGGATCAGGCGGCCGCCATCTTCGCGGCGGTGGCCGCGGACGAGCAGGCGGCCGACCGGGACCAGGCCGCGGCCGGGCTCGCGGTGGTGGCCGAGCGGATGGCCGAGATCCTGCTGGAGGAGGGCGAGCCGGGCGAGGCCGCCGACCTGCTGCTGGAGGCGCTGGGCGTGCCCGGGGTGGCGGAGTCGGCGCGGCTGCGGGTGCTGCTGGGCATCGCCCATCTGGAGCTGGCCTGCGCGGAGTTCGCGGGCGCGGTCGAAGCCGGGCCTGACACCGACACGGCCGCGCTGGCGATCGAGCTGCTGGCCCGCACGCTGCCGCTGCGCGGGCGCGACGGCGACGCCGAGACGGTCTGGCGGTACGGCCTCGACCACGAGGACGGCGCCCTCGCGGCCCAGGTCAGACAGCGGCTGGACCGGCCCTGAACCGGTACTAGCTCCGGCGGCGGCCCAGCGCGTACGCCAAGTTGATGAGCACGACGCTGCCCATGGTCATGAACAGGCCGACCACGCCCGCGTTCGAGGAGGCGATGGCCGTCAGCGGGATGGCGATGCCCAGGGACCCGAGAGCCACCGGAATGTGAGAGTTGTCGGGCTTGGGGGGCTTGTGGCCCTGATGGGTGGCCACCTCTGCCCGGACCCGCGCGGTGATCTCGCGGTCCAGTTTCTCCAGGAACGAGTCGACGAGCGCGTCCTCGTAGTCGGGACCGAGGTCCCGGCGGGCTTCGAGGGTGGCTCGCAGTTCTTCACGGGGCAAATGAGTGTCCGGCACGAGTCAAATCTGTCACACGCCCGGCGAGACGGCATCCTCCGTTCGGAGGACCGGTCCGTACTGCCGGGGGCGGAGCCCACTAGCGTCGGACCATGGAGATCGAGACGCCGCATGGCCCGGGACGGGTGGAGATCGACGACGCGGCGCGGCCGTGGCTGCTGCTGGCGCTGACGCACGGCTCGGCCGGGGGAGTGGAGTCGGCCGACCTGCTGGCGGTCCGGGACGCGGGGGCGGCGGCCGGGGTGAGCGTGGCCCGGATCGTCCAGCCGTTCCGGCTGCGGGGAGCGCGGGCGCCAGGGCCCGCGGTGAAGCAGGACGAGGCGTGGCTGGCGCTGACGGCGGCGCTGCGCGGGCTCAGGCCCGGATTGCCGCTGGTCCAGGGCGGGCGGAGCAACGGCGCCAGGGTCGCCTGCCGGACGGCGGTGGCGGCCGGGGCGGTCGGCGTGGTGGCGCTGGCCTTCCCGCTGCACCCGCCGGGCCGGCCGGAGCGGTCGCGGGCGGCGGAGCTACGCGGGGCGGGCGTGCCCGTCCTGGTGGTCAACGGCGACCGGGACGCGTTCGGGGTGCCGGACGGGGCGGACGCGGACCGGCTGGTGGTCCTGGCCGGAGAGGGTCACGAGCTCAGGAAGGATCCGGCCCGGGTGGGCGCGGAGGTGACGGGCTGGCTGGAGGAGCGGATCAGGCCGCGCTGCTCGCCAGGTCGGTCGGCCGGTGGGGGGCGATGACGACACCGTTCGGGAGCAGCTCGCCGGTGTCCTCGAACAGGACGACACCGTTGCACAGCAGACTCCACCCCTGCTCGGGGTGGGCCGCGACGGTACGGGCGGCTTCTCTATCCTTCGCTTCCGCGGTCGGACAAGACGGGTCATGAGGGCACATCGCCGGGGCTCCGTGTCTTTCTCGGTTCGCTCGTTGACGGATCCCTCAGGTGTACGGGGGACGAGCGCAGTGGGTTGACGTGTATCAGTGGACTACACCAGTGTGCGGTAGGTCACTCTCGGGGGACATAGCCCGTTAGGACGATTTTCAACCGGTCCAGTAGGACGACCCCCGACGTGTGATCTGCGACACAAGAGTGCCCTACGGATGATAACGCCCCAAGCGCGACACGCCGTCGTTCCGGTAAATGAGTGGTTACATGCCACCCGGGCGGGCTAGACCGGCCAGGACCGCGTCCAGGCCGCGCTCGAAGTCCTCGTCGCCGGATTCCACCCGGGCGTGCTCCACCGTGGCGTCGGGATCGGCCCAGCCGGAGCGCTGGACCTCCACGGCGACGCTGCCGAACATGTAGGCCCGCAGCGTCCTGACGGCTCCCGCCGGGTCGGGCAGGCCCGCCTCGCGCAGGTGCTCGACCTGTCTGGCGATGGCCGCCAGGGCCATGCCCTTCGGCGGTTTCGTCAGCGCCAGGGCCAGCACGCCCGGGTGCTCCAGCAGCGCGGCGCGCCCGGCCCTGGCCCAGGCGCGGGCCACCTCGGGCCAGTCCCGGCCGGACGGTTCGACCTGGATCGCGGTGACGTGCTCGGCCAGCGCGTCCATCAGCGCCTCCTTGCCCCGGGGCAGGTGGTGGTAGATGGCCATCGCCTCGACCTGGAGCGCGTCGCCGAGCCGCCGCATGGTCAGCCGCCGCAGCCCCTGGCCGTCGGCGATGTGCAGGGCCGCGTCGATGATGCGCTCCCGGGAGAGCGGGACGGGCGGTCGCTTGGCTGGCATGGCGAGCATCCTGCCACAGAACCTTACTTCGTACAGGCAGCCGCGCGGTACTTTAGCCAGCTCTGAGAATTCCCTCTTTGTCTTGAAGGCCGCAACTATTGTCAGATATTCCGTCACACCCATAAACGGCTTTTGCCGGGTAAGGTCAGAGGCGAGAGGTGGTGAATGGCCGGAAAAGGGGGGCCAGTATGGGACGGAATGACGAAATGACCAGGGGAGCGCGCTGGAGCGCCAGGTGGAACGGCTGGCGGGACGCGCGCCGGGGGCTCCCGGTCGCCGACCGGGACGACTGGCTCCGCGCCGGTCTGGACCGGCTCGGATACGTGCGCAAGCTGCGCTGCGAGGCGGAACGGGTGCAGTGGGAGCTGCTCGGCCAGTGCGCGGAGGCCCGGGCGGCGATGGTCGCGTGCGCCTACCGGGTGCTGACCGCCGGCCCGCTGCCGGTGGTGCCGGCCCAGGGCCCGGTGCCGCCCGCCGTGCCGATGTCGCAGGAGGTCGTGAAGGAGGCCAGGGCGCGCAAGCGCGCGGACGAGCGGGCCCACGAGGAGCGGCGCAGGCGCGACCACGACCGGGAGGAGTTCCTGCGCGCGCTGACCGCCTGGGAGCGCGTCCGCGACCAGCAGCGCGCCCACGCGCACACGGAGATCAAGCGCATAGAAGGACAGCTGGGGCTTTACCTGGCCACACTCGTCCGCGCGCACAAGGGCAGAGGCCGGACAGAACAGGCGCCCGCCGAGGCGGGAGCGCTGATCGAGCCGCTCCCCGAATGGTCGCGGAATCTGCCGCAGCACGAGGCGGACATCGTGAACCGGGCGCTGGCCCTGCTCAGCCTGAGCCCGCTCCGGCCACCCGAGCCGCGGGCGGAGACCCGCGTGTGGAACCCCAGGCAGTCCGTCCCCAAGGGAGACGACCCATCGTGATCAGAGCAACATCCGCGGCCCTGCTGCTGGCCGCCCTGGTGGCCTGCGGCCCCGGCCCGGCTCCGGGCGCGTCCGCCGAGTCGGTCTGCGGGGCGCTGTTCGACAGCACCACCTTCCGGGAGAACTACGGCCTGGACGCCAAGCTGGAGACGGAGTTCCCGGCCGCGCTCAAGCAGCAGGGCTGCGCCCGCGTGCACATCGCCTCGATCCGGGGCGTCGCGGACGGCGCCTGCTCGATCGACTCGGCCCAGGTCGAGCCGACCACCCCCGGCGGCCCCGCCCAGCTCGACGGCGACCGCAAGGTCCTGGTCGCCCGCGCCAGGACCCGGATCGACGGCCAGCTGGCCTGCGCGGAGCAGCCGGGCACGCCGCCCGGCTCCGACGTGGTCGGCGCGCTGCGGGTGCTGGCCGCGCACGTCCGGGCCGACCGGCGCGACCGCGAAGGCGTCCAGCTGCTGGTCTGGAGCGACATGGGCCAGCGCGACGACAAGATCAACATCTACGCGAAGGACGCGCTGGCCACCCCGGCCGCCCGCAAGGAGATCATCGAGATCCTGGCCGCGCGCGGGCTGCCCAGGCTGGACGGCGTCACCGTGCGGATCTTCGGGTTCGGCACCGGGGTCGCCAAGGACGCCACCAGGGAGAGCGACCTGCGCAGCTTCTGGGACGAGCTGTTCGCCGCCTCCGGCGACCCGGCGGTGGCCGGGGTCGAAGGCGTCGGAAGGGAGACCGTCTGATGAGCCGTCCGCGACTGCCCGGCTGGTTCCGCCGCCGGCCGGGGACGCCGTCCCCGGCCCGGCACCAGCCGCCGGACCCGGGGATGCCCGCCGACGTCGGGCTGGACGTCGCCCGCGGGCCCCTGTTCGGCCCCGAGCCCGATCCTTCGCTGCTGCGCCTGCAGGCCGAGCAGGCCGGGCTGCGGGACGGCGAGCGCCGGATGTTCGACGAGTACAGCTTCGTCAGCGACAGCCGCCCGCCGTACCTGCGCGAGCTGGACGCGCGCCGGGAGATGGAGATCCACGAGGCCGGGATCCGGGCCAAGGCGGAGCTCAACCTGATGGACGCGCACGAGGCCCGCTACCACGGCGAGCGGATCGACGCCGAGGAGCGGGTCAGGATCGCCACCGAGGAGCTCGCCGAGGCAAAGGAGCACGAGAAGGCGCTCCTGGACGAGCTGGGCATGCTGCACAGCGACGGCGGGCGGCCCGCCGCCAAGTGGGTCGGCTCGCGGGCGCGCAAGAAGGAATGGCCCGCCAGGGCCGGCCTGGTGCTGATCATCATGCTGCTGGCCGGCGTGGAGATCCCCATTCACTTCGGCTCCTTCTCCTACCTGCGCCACCCGGTCGAGATGACCTGGGTGCTGGCCGCGGCCGTCTCGTTCGCGCTGATCCTCGGCCCGCACTGGGCCGGGCACTGGGCCCGCGGCCGGTACGTGCCCGGCGGCGGCAAGGTCCCGGTCGCCGGGTCCGTCGCCATCATGCTCACCTGGCTGGTGGCCGTGATCACCCTGGCCCGGTTCCGGCAGGTCACGCTCAGCCTGCCCGTCTCCGACGACGTCGACACCACCGACCTGCTGGCGCAGGCGGGGTTCACCGGCGGCTGGTCGGTGCTGATGTTCGCGGCGGTGCTGCTGCTCAGCGGGGCCATCGCGTTCATGCTCGGCTTCATGGCCGAGCACCCGCACGTGAAGGCGATGCGGGCGGTGGTGGCCGAGCGCAAGGCCGCCGAGCGGCTGGCCGGCGTGGCCAAGCGGGACCGGGCCGTGGTCCAGCACAAGGTGGACACCGGCCAGAAGCGCAGGGACGGGCTGCTGGAGTCGTGGCGGCAGCGTGAGGAGGTCATCGGGCACATGTTCGACGCGGCCGAGTTCGCCTACCGCAACGGCGTCGCCCAGGTCGGCGGGCATCCCGACATCACCGACGCGGCCGGGAACCTGAGGTGATCAGGCGGTGATCCGGCTGTGGTGGTGGACGGAGCGCGGGTTCGCGGGGGAGCCCGCGCGCTGCCCGCACTGCGGCGAGCGGCTGGAGCTGTGCTCGCGCTGCCGGGGGGACTGGCGCCTGGCCGAGGCCGCCTGCGGGGGCTGCGGTCTCGGCTGGGTCTGCCCCAATCACCTGCACCGATGGGTCGCGTGAGCAGGCTGGCCGCCTCGGTGACGCCGCAGTGACGCCTCGGTGACACGGCCGTGCCCGGGACGGCGTACGCTACCGGCAGTAAGCGTTGGACAGAGTTTGAGGGGCTGACGATGGCGTTTTTCCGTCCGCGTGTGAGCCGGGAGGCGGAGGTTCGCTACCACGCCGACCAGGAGGCGGCGAAGGGCTATCCGGCGATGCTGGAGAAGGCCAGGGTGGCGGAGCGGGAGTTCCGCGCGGCGCAGGGCGCCGACGTGCCGGGGGCCGAGCTGCGGGCCGCCGGGGTGGCGCTGGACCAGGCGATCTCGGGCGCGCTCCGATCGGCCGAGTCGGCCCAGCGGGCCACCTTCGGGGTCAAGGCGTACGACGACAGGATCCGCCGCAGGAAGGGCCGGGCCACGCCTGAGGGCGCCAAGTGGACCGCCGAGGTGGACCGGCTGCGCACGCTCCGCGAGGAGCACCGGCTGACCGGCATAGTCCGGGTTCCCGGATAACCGATCCGGCAACATCCGGGCACGTTCCGCCGCCGGAGCTTACGGTGAGGAACGGGAGGGCGGATGGCCGGAAAGGCGCGTTACGCGGCGGGTAAGCCGTGCTGGGTGGATCTCGGCACGGGGGACCTGGCCGGGGCGGAGGAGTTCTACCACGGGCTGTTCGGCTGGGAGTTCGAGCCGCGGGGGCGTACCCACTCGACCGCGCTGCTGCGCGCCCAGCCGGTGGCCGGTCTCGGGCCGGCCAGGGAGGCCGGGTGGGTCACCCACATGGCGGTGGACGATCTCGACGAGACCGTGAAACAGGTCGTGCACGCGGGCGGGCGGCTGCTGGCCGGGCCCGACCAGGTCTTCGACGAGGGCCGGGAGCAGGGCTGGGGCGCGTTACTCGCCGACCCGGCCGGGGCGACCTTCGGGGCCTGGGAGGAACGCGACTTCCCCGGCGCGGCCATGCACCATGTGCCGGGCACGTTCTGCTGGCACGAGCTGGCCGTCCGGGACGCCGAGGCGGTCGCCGGCTTCTACCGGCAGGTGTTCGGCTGGCAGGGCCGCGTCTCCGGCGACTACACCGAGTTCGACCTGCGCCGGCCCCGCGAGACGGTGACCGGCATGGTGGAGATGACCGACGCGTGGCCCGCCGAGATCCCGCCGCACTGGATGGTCTACTTCGCGGTCGCCGACTGCCTGGCCGCCGCCGACCGGGTGGAGGATCTCGGCGGGGTGATCGAGATCCCGCCGTTCGCGCTGCCGTCGGGGCGGGCGACCGTGGCCGCCGACCCCCAGGGCGCGGTGTTCTCGCTGATCGAGCTGACCAGCTAGCTGGCCCAGTCCAGCAGCGGGATCGTGTTGCTGGGGTGACGCAGCTTGGACAGCGACTCCTTCTCCAGCTGGCGGATCCGCTCCCTGGTCAGGCCCAGGTGCTTTCCGATCTCGTCCAGGGTGTGCGGCTTGCCGTCGGCCAGCCCGAAGCGCAGCGCCATGATCCGGGCCTCACGCGGGGACAGGTTGGACAGCACGCCGCGCAGCTGCTCGGCCAGCAGCTGCCGGTCGACCACCTCGGAGGCCTCCAGCGAGTCCACGTCCTCGATCAGGTCGCCGATCCTGGTCTCGCCGTCCTCGCCGATGGTGGAGTCCAGGCTGATCGGCTGGCGGCTGGTGCGCAGCAGCTCCTCGATCTGGTCGGGCGTGCGGTCCAGTTCGGCGCCCAGCTCCTCCGGCGTGGGCTCGCGGCCCAGGCGCTGGTGCATGTCCCGCTCGACGCGCGACAGCTTGGACAGCATCTCCAGCACGTGCACGGGCAGCCGGATCGTCCTGGCCGAGTCGGCGAAGCCGCGCTGGATGGCCTGGCGGATCCACCACATCGCGTAGGTGGAGAACTTGAAGCCCTTGGTGTAGTCGAACTTCTCGACCGCCCTGATCAGGCCGAGGTTGCCCTCCTGGACCACGTCGAGCAGGGCCATGCCGCGGTCGGTGTACTTCTTGGCGACCGAGACGACCAGGCGGAGGTTGGCCTCCAGCATGTGGTCCTTGGCGCGGCGGCCGTCCTCGATCACCCACTCCAGGTCCTCGCGGAAGCCGGGGGGCAGCCGGCGGCCGGACTCTTCGGCTTCGTCCAGTTTGTACTCGGCGTACAGGCCGGCCTCGATCCGGCGGGCGAGCTCGACCTCCTGGGCGGCGGTGAGCAGGGTGCGGCGGCCGATCGACTTGAGGTAGGTGTGGACGGAGTCGCCCATCACCGAGGTGTTGTCGTCGATGTCGACCTGGACCTCGGCTTCCGCTTCGGCCTCCGCCTCTACCGCTGCCTCTACCGCCACCTCGACCGCCACGGCCGCTACTTCGTCGGCGTCGAACTCCTCCTCGGCGGCGATCTCGGTGGCCGCCTTCTTGGGCGTCTTGCGCGCCCTGGGCGTCTTGGCGGCCTTGGCGGCGCCGCCCGTGTCGGCCAGGCTCACCCCGGCTTCGGTGAGTTCGCGCAGCAGGGCGCGGCCCTCGGCGGGGCTGACGCCCGCCTGGGTGAAGGCCCTGCGCAACTCCGACAGGGAAAGGTGACCCTGCGCACGGCCTCGCTCAAGGAGCTGGTCGAGCGTCGTGGGGGTCGTCTCTCGCGCCGGCGAGGTCGCCACGGCGGTTCGGGGCATGAGGACACCTCCTCCTTGACTTCATGCATAAAGTGGTTCTGGATGGGTCGTTCCGGCTCGATCAGGGAGTCGGCGGCGGTGGCTCGTCGCTCCGGCGTGCCAGTAGCAATAACGCCTTAAGGCGTGATTTGTTCCCAGGAACACCAGACTGCCGGGGCGGTGGTTGGGCCCGCCCGGGGGGTTGAATCAGTTGGGCTTGATACTGATGGACACTTCCGGAATCGGCATCGGCTGCGCGCCTTCCAGCCGTTCCCTGGTCCAGTATTCGGTGACTTGCTGAGGATCGACCGACAGCGGGTTCGAGACCACGTTCTCAGGATTGGGCTCCGGCTCCGCGCCGGGCTCCTGCTCGGGGGTCGCGATCGTGACCTCCTTGAGCTGGAGCGGCTGCTTCAGCCGTCCGGCCGAAGCGGTGTGCGCCACGGCCACGCCGCCCACGAGGATCACGCCGACGACTCCAGCGGAGATCAGCATCCTGGGGGTCGGGAACAGCATGGGCACGTCCTCCTGGTGGTCGCCTTACGCAAGCTATGACGAGCGCAGGTCACATTTGGTTCCGCAAGAGGACCATATCCGGTTTGCCGTTGGCCAGCAGCGGGAGCGAACGAACGCGCATGACCGCACGTGGCGCGGCGTATCCGGGCAGGCGCTCCTTGGCGAAGGCGCGCAGTTCCTCCAGCCCGGCGGGCCCCGCGACGACCGCCACCACGATCTCACCCCACTCGGGGTCGGGGCGGCCGAGCACGGCCACCTCGTCCACGCCCGGATGTTCGGCGAGCACGGCGGCGACCGCCCCGGCGACCACCTTCTGGCCTCCGGTGTTGATCACGTCGTCGGCCCGGCCGAGCACGGTCAGCCGGTCGCCCGCCCAGACCCCGAGGTCGGAGGTGCGGAACCGCCCGCCGCCGAACGGCTCCCCGAACCGGTAGCCGGCGAACAGCACGGGACCGCCGATCAGGATCCGCCCGTCCGCGTCGATTTCGAGATCTACATTGTCAAGGGGCCTGCCGTCGTACACGCAGCCGCCGCTGGTCTCGCTCATCCCGTACGTCGTGACGATCCCCGGATGGGCGGCCAGCAGGTCAGGGGGAGCCGCCGCCCCGCCCAGCAGGATCGTCCGGAACCCGGACAGGTCGGCGCCCGAATCGAGGAGCCGCCGCAGCTGGGTCGGCACCAGTGACACGTGCGCGGCTCCCGACTCGGTCACCGCGGCGGCCGAGAACCGCTCGTGCACGATTGGCGCGGTCTCGCTCAGCATCGCCCTGACCATTACCTGAAGGCCGGAGATGTGCGAGGTCGGCAGGCAGCACAGCCACCGCTCACCACCGGCCGCGCCGATCCGCTCCAGCGACGCCGCCGCGGACGCGACCAGCGCGGACGCGGCCAGCTCGACACCCTTGGGATCCCCGGTGGAGCCCGACGTCGCGATGATCACGGCGACCTCGTCCCGGGCGGGCGCGCCCCCCGCGACCCGTTCGACGCCGTCCGGGGTGACCACATGGGTCGGGCGCAGCGCGTCCAGAGCCGCCTTCAGCGCCGCCGCGGGCAGGCCGGGGGAGAGGGGCAGGATCGCCGGCCCCTCGCCGAAAACGGCGTTCCGCACCGAATCCAGGAGTTCGGGGCCGGGCGGGAGCAGCAGGGCATGGAGCGCGCGTTCTGGCACACCCGCCAGATTAGCCCCGCGTCCCCGGGACGTGCGGTTACGGCGCGGCGGCTGGGAGGCGGTTGAAGGGTGATGCGAGGCTTGTCTCCCTTACCGGCACCAGCCCTGTGGAGGCGAGCGCGACGATGACGACGCGGGTCTTCGGCATTCCCATGAGCCTGCGGTTCCGCGGCCAGACGCTCCGGGAGGGGGTGCTGCTGCGCGGCCCGGCCGGGTGGGGCGAGTTCTCGCCGTTCCCCGAGTACGGCCCCGCCGAGTGCGCCCGCTGGCTCGCCTGCGCCCGCGAGGCCGCGTTCGAAGGCTGGCCGGAGCCGGTCCGCGCGGCGATCCCGGTGAACGCCACCATCCCCGCCGTCCCCGCGGCCCAGGCGTTCGAGCTGGCCAGGGCGTCCGGCTGCGCGACCGCGAAGATCAAGGTCGCCGAGCGCGGGCAGAGCTTCGCCGAGGACCTGGCCCGGGTGGAGGCCGTCAGGGACGCGCTCGGCCCCGCCGGGCGGATCCGGGTGGACGCCAACGGCGCCTGGGCGGTGGACGAGGCGGTCCGGCGGCTCAAGGAGCTCGACCGTTTCACCCTGGAGTACGCCGAGCAGCCCTGCGCCACCCTGGACGAACTCGCCCGCGTCCGCCGCCGGGTGAGCGTCCCGATCGCGGCCGACGAGTCGATCCGCCGGGCCGAGGACCCGCTCCGGGTGCGCGCCGCCGAGGCCGCCGACATCGCCGTGGTCAAGGTCCAGCCGCTGGGCGGGGTACGGAACGCGCTGCGCGTGGTGGAGGCGTGCGGACTGCCCGCCGTGGTGTCCAGCGCGGTGGAGACCTCGGTGGGACTCGCCGCCGGGCTCGCCCTGGCCGCCGCATTGCCCGAATTGCCGTACGCTTGCGGCCTCGGGACCATGTCCCTCCTGACCGGGGACGTTGTGGTGGACTCACTCACCCCGGTGGCCGGGGAGATCGCCGTACGGCGCCCGGAGGTGGACGAGGCCGCGCTGGCGCGCGTCGAGATCGAGTCGCCGGAGTGGGTTCGACGGATGGAGGAGGCGGCCGCATGGCTCGCGCGCTGAACCGGCCCGGGGGTCTGTCGTGAATCCGGCCACCGCGCTGGCGGGGGTGCTCATCGACGAGCTGGTCCGCTGCGGGCTCACCGAGGTCGTGCTCGCCCCCGGCTCCCGCTCCGCTCCGCTGGCCCTGGCCGCGCACGCCGAGTCCCGGCTGCGCCTGCACGTGCGGATCGACGAACGCTCCGCCGCCTTCCTGGCGCTCGGCCTGGCCAAGCGGGCCGAGAAGCCGGTCGTGCTGATCTGCACCTCCGGCACCGCGGCCGCCAACTTCTTCCCGGCCGTGATCGAGGCCCACGAGTCCGGCGTGCCGCTGCTGGTGCTCACCGCCGACCGGCCGCCCGAGCTGCGCGGCACCGGCGCAAATCAGACCATCGACCAGGTGAAGCTGTTCGGTTCGGCGGTCCGCTGGTTCGCCGAGGTGGGCGTGCCGGAGGATCGGCCCGGCCAGGTCGCCTACTGG
Organism: Acrocarpospora corrugata; assembly: GCF_009687845.1. Lineage (GTDB taxonomy): Bacteria > Actinomycetota > Actinomycetes > Streptosporangiales > Streptosporangiaceae > Acrocarpospora > Acrocarpospora corrugata. The sequence continues at coordinate 84,979 of NZ_BLAD01000052.1, read as the reverse complement.
CGGTCGCTGGCCTGCCGGGCCCACCAGCGCGCGGCCGGCCCGATGGACCCGGGCCCGGTCCACCTCAACGTGGCCTTCCGCGAGCCGCTGATCCCCGACGGCGACTCCACCTGGTGTGAGTCCCTGGAGGGCGACGTCAACGGCCCGTGGATCAGGTCCAGGGTCGCGCCGCCGTCGGCGGCGCTGCACATCTCGCCGACCCGCCGCGGTGTGCTGGTGGTCGGCGACGGCGCCATCAACGTCCGCCGCTACGTGGCGGCGGCCGGCATGGCCGGCTGGCCGGTCCTGTCCGAGCCCAGCGGCAACGGCCGGTACGGCGACCACGCCATGTCCACCTACCACTTCCTGCTCGCCAACCCGGCCTTCGCCGAGGCGCACGTGCCCGAGGTGGTGGTCACGCTGGGCCGCCCCGGCCTGTCCCGGCCGCTGCTGTCCTGGCTGAAGCGCGCCCAGGAGCACATCGTGGTCGCCCAGGACCTGACCAGGTGGCCGGACCCGACCCGGTCGGCGACCCAGGTCGCGCAGGCGGTGGAGATCCCGGTCACGGCCGGCGACGACGAGTGGCTCAACTCCTGGCGGCACGCCGACCTCACCACCCGCGAGGCCCTGGACGAGGTGCTGGACTCCTCGGGGACGAGCGAGCCAAGGACGGCCCGCGACCTGGGCGCGCTGCTGCCCAACGGCGCCCAGCTGTTCTGCGGCTCCTCGCTGCCGATCCGGGACCTGGACTGGGCGATGCGGCCCCGGCGCGGGCTGCGGCTGCTGGCCTGCCGCGGCGCGTCGGGCATCGACGGGGTGGTGTCGGCGGCGATCGGGGCCGCCCTCGCCCACAACGGCCCCTCCTACGCGCTGATCGGCGACCTGACCTTCCTGCACGACCAGAACGGGCTGATCCTCGGGCCCAGGGAGCCCCGGCCCGACCTCTGCCTGGTGGTCGCCAACAACGACGGCGGCGGGATCTTCTCGATGCTGCCGCAGGCGTCCCTGGGCGCGCCCTTCGAGCGGGTCTTCGGCACGCCGCACGGCGTCGACCTGGGGTATCTGGCGGCGGCCACCGGCACGCCTTACACCCGGGTGGAGGAGCCGGACGAGCTGTCCAGGGCGATCAAGGGCGACGGCCTGCGGATCGTGGAGGTGCGGACCGACCGGGCCGCCTCGGTGGCGGTGCGGGGCGGGATGCGGGAGGCGGCGCACGCCGGGCTGGTGTCCCTCGGCTACTGACGGTGGCCTGCAGGCCGATCGCAAGCCGGGCCTGCCAGGCTCCCGTTCGGAGCAGCCTCCCGGTCGAGGGAGAATAGCTGTCTCGACCGACAGGGGTGAGCATGCACGTCGATGAGTGGTTGCAGTCGATTCCGGCCATCTGGGTGTACGCGCTGGTCGGCGTGGTCATCGGCCTGGAGAGCCTCGGAATCCCCCTGCCCGGCGAGATCGTGCTGGTCAGCTCGGCGCTGCTGGCGGCCAAGGGCGTGGTGAGCCCGGTCATGGTGGGGGTCTGCGCGAGCGTGGGGGCCATCGTCGGCGACTCGATCGGCTACCTGATCGGGAAGAAGGGCGGGAAACCGCTGTTCGACCGGCTGGGGCGGCGGTTCCCCAAACACTTCGGGCCCGCGCACATCGCCAGAGCGGAGACGATGTTTCAGCGGTACGGGATGTGGGCGGTGTTCTTCGGGCGGTTCGTGGCGTTGCTGCGGATCCTGGCGGGGCCGCTGGCGGGGGCGCTGCGGATGCCGTACTGGCAGTTCCTGGTGGCGAACGTGCTGGGCGGGATCGCCTGGGCGGGCGGCACCACGGCGGTCGTGTACCACCTGGGCGTGGTCGCCGAGCAGTGGCTGAAGGGCTTCTCCTGGGTGGGGCTGGTGGTGGCCGTCCTGTTCGGGATCGGCACCACGCTGTGGCTGAAGAAGCGGGTCGCCGCGCGCGCCGTCGCGGAGGAGGTCAGCGCTCGATCAGCGTGACCTCCAGGGAGTAGTGCGAGGCCCGGTAGGCGTGCGAGCCGTGCTCGACCGCGCGGCCCTGGTCGTCGTAGGTGGTCCTGACCATGGTGAGCAGCGGCGCGCCGCGGCGTTCGCCGAGCAGGCGGGCCTCGGCGGGGGAGGCGGCGCGCGCGCCGATGCGCTGGTTGGCCACCCGCATCCGGACGCCGGCGGTGCGCAGCAGCTCGTAGAGGCCGCGTTCGGCCAGCGCGCCGGCGGTCAGCGGGGCCAGGCCGAGCGGCAGCCAGTTGCGCAGCAGCGCCAGCGGCTCCCCGGCGGCCGAGCGCAGCCGTTCCAGGTGCAGGACCTCGGTGCCGGCCGGGACGGCGAGCACGGTGGCCACGCTCTCGTCCGCGGCCGCCGTGCCGAAGGACAGGACCCGGGTGGCGGGGTCCTGTCCCGCGCGGCGCAGGTCGTCGTAGAGGCTGGTGAGCTCGACCGAGCGTTTGACCTGGCCGTGCACGACCTGGGTGCCGACGCCGCGCTTGCGGACCAGCAGCCCCTTGTCCACCAGGTACTGGATCGCCTGCCGGATGGTCGGGCGGGACAGGCCGAGCCGGTCGGCCAGCAGGATCTCGTTGTCCAGCCGGGATCCCGGCGTCAGCTCACCTGAGCTGATCGCCTCCGAGATCTGCTCGGCCACCTGGAAGTAGAGGGGCACCGGGCTCGACCGGTCCAGGTCGAATTCCAACCGCGTCGAGGTCACTCTCCGAGATTACCGGAGGTCAGAATGTCATGACAAATGCGGTCAGCCGAGGCGGCGGACGAATTCGTTGATCCGCTCGCGCCATTCCGGCAGCGCCGTCCCGGGGTCGTCGGCGGCGGTGACGACCAGGCGGGCGCCATGCCCGGTCCCGGCCGACAGGTGGTATTCGGCGGACGGCCAGTCGGCCGCCTCCAGGGCCGCCAGCGCGGTGGGGATCGGCTTGGTGAGCTGGCGTTCGAAGCGCACACCTTCCGGCGTCGTGGTGCCCTCGTCCAGGTGGAAGCGGGTGACGTATTCCTCGTGGAGTTCCGGGAAGTTGCCCTCGGGCGGGGTGAAGGGGCGGCCGTCGAGGAGGAACTCCAGCGCGACGAGGCAGGTCTGCCAGCCGGAGGCGTAGCTGGCGGCGGCGTACCGGTCGTCGAAGGTGTGGGTGAAGATCAGCTGGCAGCCGCCGGGGGTGGGGCGGAGCTCGAAGCGGATCAGGTCCTCGCTCTCCCTGGGCATCGAGGTGGGGGCGTGCTCGCTGAAGGCGAAGACGCGCGGCGGGTCCAGCTCGGTGATCGTGGCCTTCAGCATGGTGCCCGCGCCGTCGTCGAAGACGATCGTCCCGCCGGGGCGCGGGTCGAGCTCGGTGGCCGGGAACGGGTACCAGGCGCTGAGGCCGCCGGGGTCGGTGATCGCGTGCCAGACCTTCCCTGGCGGGTGCGCGAGCGGGCGTTCCATCCGCAGCACGGATCGGCCGTCCACGGTGTTCAGGGTCTCGTTCATCGATCGTCCTCCGTCTCTACGCGGGTGCTTGCAGTGTACCGGGCGGCCGAATATCGGACATACTTTGTAAAGGTGGCAGCCTGGTTACGCTGGGCTCATGCCGTACACCACCATCAGCGAGGTCGTGGAGCACGAGACCGAGGTGCGGCGGTCGCGGTTCCTGTGCGCGCTGGCTCCGGCGGGGTCGGAGGAGGAGGCGCGGGCGTTCATCGCGGCGCGCCGGCGGCGGGACGCCTCGCACAACTGCACCGCCTACGTGATCGGCACCCGGGCCCAGCGGGCCGACGACGACGGCGAGCCCGGCGGGACGGCGGGGACGCCGATGCTGGACGTGCTGACCCGGCGCGGGTTCGCGGACGTGGTGGCCGTGGTCACCCGCTACTTCGGCGGCGTCCTGCTCGGCGCGGGCGGCCTGGTCCGGGCGTACGGCGGGGCGGTGGGGGAGACCCTGGACCGGGCGTCCCCGGTGCGGATGGTGCCGGCCCGGCTGGTCACGGTCACCATCGACCACGCGCACGCCGGGCGGCTGGAGAACGACCTGCGCGGCTCAGGACATCCGCCGCGCGGCGTCGCCTACGGCGGCCAGGTCGCTTTCGAGGTCGCGGTCGCCGAGAGCGGCCTGCCGGGTTTCACCGACTGGCTGGCCACGGCGACGGCCGGGCGGGCGGTCGCGGCGCCGGGCGCGGGGCTGCACCTGCCCGCGCCGTGACGGGGGTCACCCCTCCAGCGCGTACCGCATGACCCGCAGCTTGGCCTGGGCCTCGGCGAGTTCGCCGGCCGGGTCGGAGCCGCCCATGATGCCGCAGCCGGCGAACAGGCGGGCGCGGTCGCCGGTGATGGCGGCGCAGCGCAGGGCGATGCCCCATTCGCCGTCGCCGCGGGCGTCGATCCAGCCGACCGGGCCTGCGTAGCCGCCGCGGTCCATGTCCTCGCGTTCGCGGATGACCTCCAGCGCGGTCGCGGTGGGGGTGCCGCCGACGGCGGCGGTGGGGTGCATGGCGGCGACCACGTCCAGCACGGACGCGCCGTCAGAGAGCCGCCCGGTGACGCGGCTGGCCAGGTGCTGCACGTTGGGCAGCACAAGTAATTCCGGGTCGTCGGGCACGTCCAGGGTGCCGCAGAGCGTGGCCAGCGCGTCCCGGACGGAGGCGACCGCGCAGGCGTGCTCGTACCGGTTCTTGGCGGAGCCGAACAGTTCGGCCGGGTCGGCGCCGCTCGGTGAGGTCCCGGCCAGGACCAGTGACTCGATGGCCCGGCCGGTGTGCCGGACCAGGAGTTCGGGGGTCGCGCCGACCAGTCCGCCCGCCGGGCCGCCGATGGAGAAGGTGTAGCACTCGGGGTAGCGGGCGGCCAGCCGGGCCAGCAGGGCGCGCGGGTCGATCCTGCGGTCGGCGGTGGCGATCAGGTCGCGGGCCAGCACGACCTTGTCGAGCCGGCCGCTGTTGATCTCCTTGACCGCGGTGGCGACCGCGTGCTCCCACTCCATGGTGGTGAGCGCGCCGTCGCTGTAGCGGATCCGGCCGGGGGTGCGGACGGGGGTGACCAGGTCGAGGGTGTCCTCGCCGATGGTGGTCAGCCAGGCGCGGCCGTCGCGGCGGGCCAGCACGGTCTTGGGGACGACGAGGGTGGAGCCGGCCGAGTCGGGGTCGAAGGTGAAGGAGCCGAAGGCGACCGGGCCTGAGCCGGGCAGGCCGACCGGGTCGTGGATGTCGGCGGCGCGGAAGATCGAGGTGAGCCAGGCGCGGGCCCAGGCGAACCGGCCGGGGCCGTGCGGGACGGTGACGCGGGCCGCCTCGCCCCAGCCGACCAGGCCGTCGCCGTGCCGGACCCACGCGAAGGGGGCGTTGTCGGGGAGGCGCGCGATCAGGTCCCCGGGGTCGCCTACCGGAACCGTGCGAACCACCATGGGACGTTTTAGTCCGAGAGCGACACTCACTCCACACACTCTACGCAGAAACTGAACGTGTTCGACATTGGGTGCCCCTTGGGCGGGGGCTCCACGTCAAGTGGCGATAGGAACTTGGTCATGGAAGCGACGACTGCCCGGACGGTGATAGAGCAGACCTCTTCGTGATCTCTACCTTGGGCACCCGGAGGTGTCCGTGATCAGGAAGATCATGCCCGTGTTCGCCGCTGTGACGCTGTGCTGGCCGGCTACGGCGGCGGCCGCGGCTCCCCGTGAGCCGGTGATTCTGGTGGCGCTGGGGGATTCGATCAGCGTCGGGTTCAACGCCTGCGGCTGGTTCGTCGACTGCCCGTCGCGCTCCTGGTCGGCGGGGGACCATGCCGACGTCAACAGTCACTATCTGCGCATGCTGGCCGCCGGAGCGGACGTCATGGGCCGCAATCTGAACTTCGCCGAGTCCGGGTCGACCAGTGCCGACCTGCTCGGGCAGGTACGCGAGGCGGTAGCGGCCAAGGCCACCTACGTCACGATCCTGATCGGCGCCAACGACGTCTGCACACGCTCGGAGCAGTCGATGACGGCGGTCGCCACCTACCGGCAGCGGATCACGGCGGCGCTGCGGGAGCTGCGGCCGGGCGGGGCGCAGGTGTTCGTGGCCAGCATCCCGGACGTCAAGCACCTGTGGCGGGTCGGGAAGGCCAACGTGCTGGCGCGCACGTTCTGGTCGATCGGCGGGGTCTGCCAGGCGCTGCTGGCCAATCCGGCGTCGAAGGCGAAGAAGGACGAGGAGCGCAGGGACAGGGTGCGGGCGCGCGTCGTGGCGTACAACGCCGAGCTGGCGGCGGCCTGCGCCGCGTACGGCCCGGCCTGCCGCTACGACGGCGGCGCCCTGTTCGGCTACCCGTTCACGCTCGGCCAGGTCAGCGGCTGGGACTTCTTCCACCCGAACGCCGCGGGCCAGCGGGCCCTGGCCGAGGTCACCTTCAAGGACGTGGCCGCCCATGCCGTGGGGTGAGCGTCACAGCCAGCCGTTGCGGCGGGCCAGCCTGGCCGCCTCGACCCGGTTGCGGGTGCCGGTCTTGCCGATGGCCGCGGACAGGTAGTTGCGGACCGTGCTCTCCGACAGGTGCAGCCGGGCCGCGATGTCCGCGATCGTCGAGCCGTCCCCGGCGACCGCGAGCACGTCGCGTTCCCGGTCGGTGAGCGGGCTCGGGCCGGTGCTGAGCGCCGCCGCGGCCAGGGCCGGGTCGATCACGCGTTCCCCGGCCAGGACCCGGCGGATGGTCGCGGCGAGCTCCTCGACCGGGCCGTCCTTGACCACGAAGCCGTACGCGCCGGCCTCCATGGCGCGGCGCAGGTAGCCGGGGCGGCCGAAGGTGGTGAGGATCAGCACCCTGCATTCCGGCACCCGCTCGCGCAGGTCGGCGGCGGCGTCCAGGCCGCTCCGGCCGGGCATCTCGATGTCGAGCAGGGCCACGTCCGGCCGGGAGTCCAGCGCGGCGGCCACCACCGCGTCCCCGTCGCCGACCTGCGCGACCACCTCCATGTCCGGCTCCAGGCCGAGCAGCAGGGCGAGCGCGCCGCGCATCATGGTCTGGTCCTCGGCCAGCAGCACTCTGATCATGCCGGTACGGTAACCCGCAGCCGGAACCCGTCGGCCCCGGTCACGGCCAGCCGCCCCCCGGCCGCCTCGACCCGTTCCCGCAGCCCGCCCAGCCCGTGCCCCTCCACCGGTTCGCGCGCCCCCCGCCCGTCGTCGAGGATCTCCAGTTCCAGTTCGCCGGCCCGGCTGAGGGTGATCCGGCAGGAGCGGGCGGCGCTGTGCCGGATCACGTTGGTCACCCCTTCGCGCACGGCCCAGCCGAGCAGGGCGTCGGTCTCCGGCGGGAGCCGTACCTCGGGGGCCTGGACGAGCAGGTCGACGCCCGCGTCGGTGAGGACGTCGCGGGCGGCGGCGAGTTCCGCGTCCAGGCCGCGCCCCCGGTAGCCGGTGACGGCGGCGCGCACCTCGGCCAGGGCCTGGCGGCCGATCTGCTCGATGTCGGCGGCCTGCCGGGCGGCGGCCGCGCCGTCGCCGGGGGCCAGGCGGCGGACCGCCTCGGCTTTGACGACCATCACCGAGAGGGTGTGGCCGAGCAGGTCGTGCAGGTCGCGGGAGAAGCGCAGCCGTTCCTCGGAGACGGCGACCCTGGCCAGTTCGCGGCGGGTCTCGGTGAGCTCGCGGATGGTGCCCCAGAGCTGGACGATGATCCACGGGATGAGCCCGGCGACGAACACGCCCCAGGCGGAGAACCCCATCGCGAGCGGGCCGAAGTCGGCCGACACGGCGACGGCGACCGCGGCGAGGGCGAGCATCAACAGGATGCCGCGGGCGGCCCGGACCGTGATGCCGACGGCGATCGCCACCATGGTGAGCACGAACGACCAGGCGCCCTGGAAGGCGACGCTGGCGGCGACGCCGACCACGAGCAGGGCGGGCAGGGCGATCCTGACGGCCCGCGCCCGATCGGCGAAGGCGAGCCTGATGGTCCACAGGTAGAGGGCGGCCACGGCGGCGATCGCGGGCCAGGCCAGCCAGAGCGGCCGGTGCCCGCCGGCGATGATCTCGGCGATGGGGAACCCGCAGAGCAGGACCCACACGTACATGCCGGCCGAGTCGGGGGTGCGCACGGCTTCCATCAGACCATGCGCCCGGAGCGGAGGTAACCGCGGCGGGCGTAGCCGGCGGCCAGCGCCGTCCAGGCCAGGAGCACCAGGGCGGAGCGCGGGTCGGGGGAGTGGTCGAAGGCGACGCTCCACGACAGGTTGGCGTAGTTGTTGACCGGCGTCCAGGTCGCGGCGGCGCCGAGCCAGGCGGGGAAGTTGGTGGTGGGGAACCAGAGGCCGCCGAGGGCGGACATGCCGATGTAGGTGGCCAGGTTGGCGGTGGCGGCGTTCTGCGGGGAGAGCAGGTAGCCGTTGCCGAGGGCGAACAGGCTGAACGGGATGGTGCCGGCCCAGAGCAGGGCGGCGACGGTGAGCCACTGGGCGGGGTCGAGGCTGACCCGGTTGATCAGGGCGCCGGCGGCGAGGACGAGCGCGATGGACGGGACGACGATGATCGCGGCGGTGGCGGTTTTCCCGGCGATGACGTGGAACGGGGTGATCGGGGTGATGCGGAGCTGCCGCATCCAGCCGAGCGCCTTGTCCTCGGCGATGCCGGTGCCGTTGCTGAAGACGCCGCCGAGCGCGCCGTACGCGGCCATGGCGACCATGGACCAGAGCGCGCCCCCGGCGCGCGCCTCGGGGGGCAGGGCGAGGGTGGTGAACAGCAGATACATGGTCACCGGGATGGCCAGGCCCATGGTCACGTAGCCGGTGTCCCGCATCATCTTGCGGGTCTCCAGCCGGATGTAGGCGATCACCGGTCCTCTCCCTTCGAGGTCAGGGCCAGGAAGGCGTCCTCCAGCGGGCTGGCGGCGGCGAGTTCGGCCCGCGCCCTGATGTCGGCGCCGGTGCCTTCCGCGGCGATCCGGCCCTCGGCCAGGACGACGATGCGGTCGGCGTGCCGGTCCGCCTCCTCCAGGTAGTGGGTGGCGAACAGGATGGTCTTGCCCCGTTCGTTGAGGCGGCGCATGGCGGCCCAGAACTCGCGCCTGGCCCGCACGTCCAGGGCGGCGGTGGGCTCGTCGAGGACCAGCAGGCCGGGGTCGCCCGCCAGCGCCATCGCGAAGCGCACCCGCTGCCGCTGGCCGCCGGACAGGCTCTCCACGCGTTTGCGTTCCAGGCCGGTGACCTGCGCGATGGCGGCCAGGTCGGCGAAGGGCATCGGGTCCGGATAGGTCGCTCTGATGAAGGTCAGCAGCTCTTTGACGGTGACCCGGCCGGGTGTGCCGCCCTCCTGCTGCATCGCGCCGACCATCCCGGCCTGTACGGCCTGCGCCGGATCCCGCCCGTATAACAGCGCCCGCCCCGAGTCGGGCGCGATCACGCCGAGCAGCATGCCGATGGCGGTGGACTTTCCCGCGCCGTTGGCTCCGAGCAGGGCCAGCGTCTGCCCTTCCGGGACGGTGAGCGACAGGCCATCGACGGCGGTCACATCCGGGTAGCTCTTGCGTACGTCGTCGAGGACGACTGCGTTTGTCATGGTCAGAACGGTATTTTCCGCACGGGACGCCCGGCAGGCCGCTCAATCCTCGATTGAGGAGGACAAATGTCCTACAAAGACATCAGCAGCGCCGCGAGATCGGCCGGGCGGGAGAACATCGGCCAGTGGCTGGTGGGGAACTCGCGGATCTGCCACTCGGGGCCGGTCACCGCCGCGAAGTAGGGGTGCCCCTGGGCCATCAGGTCAGTAATCTCGGCCTCGGAGAACATGCAGCTCACGATCGTCTTGGGGAGCTTGTCGACGGCGCCGGTGAGGGAGAAGGGCTGGCTGATCGGGCCGAGCGGCTGGTCGGTGGCCTTGGCGGTCATCAGCTCCCTGATCTCCGGGGTGAGCCCGTCGAGCCGGGTGCCCTGATCCTGGGCCTCCAGCGGGACGAAGGGAAAACGGTAGCCGTCGACGAGCGCCGCCTCCACGGCTTCGCGGCCGACCAGGTCGATCTGGGCCATGCCATTCGGAACCGGGCCGCTGTCGACGTACACGACGCGGGCGACGCGGTCGGGGATCCGGTCGGCGGCGGCGGTGACCACGCCGCCGCTGCCGCTGTGCCCGACCAGGATGACCTCGTGCAGGTCCTCGTAGGACACCAGGTTGACGATGTCGTCGATGTGGTCGTCGAGCGTGAGGCCGGGCGAGGCCAGATGCGCGCGGTCGGCGAGCCCGGTCAGGCTGATCGGGTACGCGGTGTGCCCCGCCTTCCTGAGCTCGCCGACGACGTCCTTCCAGGCCCACGCCCCCAGCCAGAACCCCGGAACCAGAACAAAAGTACTCATAACGCTCCTCTCGTTGACTCGACTGTATGGATATATCCGGACAGAATCGGTCCTGATATGACGACGAATCGTGTGCTGGCCATGCTGGAGCTGCTCCAGGCCCGCCCCGGCCTGACCGGCCCGGAACTGGCCACCCGCCTGGAGGTCGACGAACGCTCGATACGCCGCTACGCCGCCCGGCTGACCGAGCTGGGCGTGCCGGTCCAGGCGGAACGCGGCCGTTACGGCGGCTACCGCCTGCTGCCCGGCTACAAGCTGCCCCCGCTGATGCTGTCGGAGGACGAGGCGACGGCGGTGGTGCTGGGCCTGCTGGTCGGGCGGCACAACGGCGTCGCGGTGGGCACGGAGAGCGCCCTGGCGAAGATCGAACGCGTCCTCCCCAAAACGCTGGGCGAGCGCGTGCGCGCGATCTCGGAAACGGTCGGCCTGTCCTTCCACCGCCCGGCCTCGCCGCCGCTCGCCGCGTCGGCGCTGCTCTCCCTGGCCGACGCGATCCGCCGCCGCCACCGCGTCCGCATGGAGTACCGCTCCTTCCGCGGCGCCCCCACCACCCGCGACCTGGACCCCTACGGCCTGGTCCTGCACTCCGCCCGCTGGTACGTGACCGGCCTGGACCACCTCCGCCAGGACATGCGCACCTTCCGCCTCGACCGGGTGGCCTCCGTCGAGGTCCTGGACACGACTTTCGCGCCCCCGGACGACTTCAACGCGGTCGCCCACGTCCTGACCTCCCTGGCCGGCGTCCCCTTTCAGCACGAAGTCGAAGTCCTCCTCCACGCCCCGCTCACGGACGTGCGACGCCGCGTCCCGCCCTCAGTCGCCTCCCTGACCGAGACAGAGTCCGGCGTCCGCCTCCTGGCCCGGGCCGAACGCCTCGACGGCATGGCCCAGATGCTGGCGGGCCTCGGCTGGCCCTTCACCGTCGTACGCCCGGCGGAACTCCGGGCCGAGGTCACCGCACTCGCCGACAACCTGCACTCCTGGGCGCGGAACCTCTGACGCCACACTCCCGCCGTGGTGCACCATGAGCACCTGTCGGCCAACCGAGCAGGGAGAAATCGTGGCAGCCACCTCACCCCCCACTCCGCCCGAGTCAAGGCTGCGCGGCTGGCTGCTGAAGGGCCTGCAACGGTCGGCGTCGCCGTCCAGCGGCCCGTATCACGAGGAGCCGCCGGCCCATCAGCATTCCTGGTGGCAGGTGATGTGCCTGACCGGCGTCGACTATTTCTCCACTTTGGGCTACCAGCCGGGCATCGCGGCGCTGGCCGCCGGGGCGCTCAGCCCGATCGCCACCGTGCTGCTGGTGGCGCTGACCCTGTTCGGGGCGCTGCCGACCTACCGCGCGGTCGCCGAGCAGAGCCCGCACGGACTGGGTTCGCTGTCGATGCTGGAGCGCCTGCTGCCCGGCTGGCGCGGCAAGCTGCTGGTGCTGTTCCTGCTCGGTTTCGTGGCCACCGCGTTCATCGTGACGATCACTCTGTCGGCGGCCGACGCCACCGCGCACGTGCTGCACAACCCGTTCGTGCCGGAGTTCTTCTCCGGCTGGCAGGTGCCGGTCACCCTGGCGCTGATCGCCGCCCTGGGCGGGGTGTTCCTGCTGGGGTTCAGCGAGGCCATCTCGATCGCGGTCGTGCTGGTCGCCGTCTATCTGGTGCTGAACGTGGTCGTGGTGGGCGTGGCCCTGGGGCACGTCCTCGCCGATCCCGCGCTGGTCACCGACTGGCGGGCGACGCTGACCAGCGAGCACTCCAGCCCGATCGCGATGATCGCCGTCGCGCTGTACGTGATGCCGAAGCTCGCCCTGGGCCTGTCCGGCTTCGAGACGGGCGTGGCCGTGATGCCGCTGGTCAAGGGCGACCTGGCCCAGCGGATCGCGGGCGCCAAGAAGCTGCTGACCACGGCGGCGCTGATCATGAGCGTCTTCCTGATCACCTCCAGCTTCGCCACCACCGTGCTGATCCCCGCCGCGGAGTTCGCCGAGGGCGGAGCGGCCAACGGGCGCGCCCTGGCCTACCTGGCCCACGAGTACCTGGGCGACTGGTTCGGCACCGCCTACGACCTGTCCACGATCGCCATCCTGTGGTTCGCCGGCGCCTCGGCGCTGGCCGGCCTGCTCAACATCGTGCCCCGCTACCTCCCCCGGTACGGCATGGCCCCCGACTGGTCACGCGCCGCCAGGCCGATGGTCCTGGTCTTCACCGCCATCTCCTTCGTCCTCACCCTGTTCTTCGGCGCCGACGTGGAATCCCAGGGCGGCGCGTACGCCACCGGCGTGCTGGCCCTGATCCTGTCCGCCGCGGTCGCGGTCACCCTGTCGGCGTGGACGGCCGGCCGCACCCGCACCGCGATCCCGTTCGCGGTGATCACGCTGATCTTCGCGTACGCCACCGTGGCCAACATCATCGAGCGCCCCGACGGCCTGGTCATCGCCCTGTTGTTCGTCCTGGCCATCGTGGTCACCTCACTGATCTCCCGGGCGACCCGCTCCACCGAACTGCGGGTCACCCACATCACCCTGGACGACCTGGCCCGCCGCTTCATCAACGAGGCCGGCGAGATCCGGCTGATCGCCAACGAGCCGAACGCGCGCGACCGCGCCGAATACGTCGGCAAGGCCCGCGAGGCGTGGGAGCTGCACCGGCTGCGCGCCGCCGAGGGCCCGCTGTTCCTGGAGGTCACCGTCCCGGACGCGTCGGAGTTCGCGGGCGAACTGCGGGTCGTCGGCGAGGAACGGCACGGTTTCCGCGTCCTGCGGATGGAGAGTTCCTCCATCGCCAACTCCATCGCGGCCCTGCTGCTCTACCTGCGCGACCAGACCGGCAAGACGCCGCACGTCTACTACCACTGGGCCGCCGAGGGCAACCCGATCGGCGCGCTGCTGCGCTACCTAGTCTTCGGCGGCGGCGACATCCCGCCGCTCACCCGTGAGGTGCTGCGCCAGGCGGAACCCGAGACAGAACGCCGCCCGGTGGTCCACGTCGGCTGACGGGTTCAGGTGAGAGTTCGGAGCAGTTTGTCCCAGCGGGGGCCGATGGCGGTCATGTCGTACTGGGCCGCGGTGATCCGGGCCTGGGTGGCGAGTTTGGTACGGAGGTCGGGGTCGGTGATGAGGGTGGTGATGGCCTCGGCGAGGGCGTGGATCTTCTCGGGCGGGACGAGGAGGCCGTCGTGGCCGTGGGTGATGATCTCGGCGGGGCCGGTGGGGCAGTCGTAGGCGATGACGGGGACGGCTTTGCTCATGGCTTCGAGGATGGTCATGGGCATGCCCTCACGGCGGCTGCTGAGGATGCTGACGGCGGCTTCGGCGAGGGCGGCGCCGACGTCGTCGGCCGGGCCCATCAGGAGAACATGGCCGGTGAGGCCGCGTTTGTCGATGGATTCCTGGAGTTTGTCGTGGCGGGGGCCGCGGCCGTAGATGCGCAGGGTCCAGTCGGGGTGCCGGCGGTGGACGTGGGCCCAGGCGCGGATGAGGAGGTCGTGGCCCTTGGCGTGGTTCAGGCGGCCGATGGCGACGGCGACGGGGACGGTCCGGTGGGCGAGCGGGCCGTTGAGGCGGGTGACGGCGTTGGGGATCTGGGTGAGGTGGGCGGGCGGGCGTCTGACGGCTTTGCGGTAGGCGTGCAGGTCGGCCTGGGTGAGGGTGACCAGGGCGGTGAGCCTGCCGTACCGGCGGATGATCTGTTTGCGGGTTTCCGGCTGGTGGGCGGCGAGGTTGGCGTGCTCCTGGCCGATGGTGATGATCTCGGGTCCCGCGGTTCTGGCGATGAGCAGGTTGAGGGCGGGGCGGGTGCCGATCAGGACGCCGCGGCGGCGGGCGCGGATGTAGCGGAGGAGGGCGAGGTCGGTTTTGAGGGTGAACCAGTGGGCGGCGGTTTCGTCGGGTGGGGTGAGGCGGCTGCGGAATCGGTTGAGCAGGCCTTTTCTGCCGTCGACGCGGTCGTCGAGATAGCGGATGCGGACGCCGGGCGGGACGTCGAAGAATGGTTCCGGGCTTTCGCGGACAAGGCTGACGATTTCCACGTCGTGGTTTTCGGCGAGGTGCCCGGCGAGGTTGAATACGGTACGGATGGTGCCGCCCATGCCGTTGGCGTGCAGGAGCAGGATGCGGATCTCGCGGGTGTCCCGTGGTGGTGCTTTTCTGGCGCGCCGCTGGTCCCGTTTTTCGAGCGCCCTGATGGCAGCGCGACGTAATGCCCCCGAGATCGGCAATTGATTCCCCTAGTGGTGTTATGTCCCCGTACCTTCCCTAGGACGTTCCAGTCCGGCATCTTGTTGATGTGATGTGGGTCACACTGGTCACTGATCAGCGGATTTATCGGGTTGGTGGGGAGTGTTGGCTGTTCACGGCTTGATCGGTGGTTCGCGGGGAGTTGCCGCTGGCGGCAAACGGCCGGTAAATACCCGCCCTGCAAACGGCTAACGATCTTCATGGTTGGGCAGAACGTCGGCACACACCTTGCATCCCGGGGAGGTGCGCCATGGCCTGGTCGCAGGACGAGGAGCGGATGCTGGCGATGATCGAGCGGCACCTCAGCGATGAGGATCCGCGGCTCGCCGCCCGCCTTGAGTCGTTCAATGAGCGCGTGGAGCGCGGGGAACACGGCCGGCGACGGGGCGATCGCCGAAGGCGCAGGCGCCCGCGGCGTTCGACGGTGGTGATCGCGGTGAGCTGGTTGCTGATCGCGACGCTGATCGCCACGTTGCTGATCATGGCGTTCCGGCATGACGCGGCGGCGGCACTGGTCTTCTAGCGGCTATTCGCTGTAGGAGGCCGTGCAGACCTGGCCGCCGTCCCCCGTCGAGGTGTTGCGGGCGAGGATCTCGCCGCCGACTTTGATGACGCAGGTGAGGGTCTGCGTTTCGGCTTCTCCGCTGTCCTCGTCGTCCACCGCGCTGGCGGTCACGCTCAGTCCCCAGAGAGAGTTGGTGTGGAAGACCTTCCGGTGCGGCAACGGGACTCCGTCGCCGGAACTCTTCTGACCACCGACGTCGATCATCATGTCGTACGCCAGGCCGGGGGCTCCGTTGCTGGTGATCTCGATTTCGACCGCGACGCCGTCCTGGGCACCGGCCGGAATGTCGTCGTCGACGAGCGTGCTCAGCCCGGAGCCGAGCAGGAGCAGGCCAGCGGCCGTGGTGGCGGCGACGATGACGGCGACCTTGCGCCGCTCCGGAGGCGTGGTGTCGGGGTCGGTACGGAGCCGCTGGGCTTTCAGAGACAGGACGATGGCGACGATCCAGGTGCTGCCGAAGGTGAGGAAGCCGAGCCCGAAGAGGAATCGCGCGGCTTTGTCGTACCTGGAGCCCGGGTCGGGGATGCCGGAGGCGGGCGTCCAGGGGTTGACGTAGTTCGTCGAGTAGGGCGGCATGGGCGGGTAGTGCGTGTGGGCCGCTGCGGACCGCTGGGGTTGCGGTGCGTGGGGCGCGTGGGGCGCGGCGGGCCACTGAGGCTGCGGCGGGTAGGGCATTGAGGGCGCATATGTGGTGTGATGAAGAGTCATACCTGGGATCGTGGGTAAATCCGCGAAGATTTCGCTCAGGTCGCCTACGGTGACAGCTCCCTGCGCCGCCGCGATTCTGGTGAGTAACTCGTCTTTCTGCAGTCGCCCACCGCGAAGTGTTCCCGCAGAATGTCGCAGGCGCGATCCCGGTCGGCGGTGGAAACCCGTATGTGGCGCATCCTCGCCCTCCCCGTCGAGTACTCGGACCGCCTCCAAGTTACTTCAGGTACGGCATCCTCGTCTGCGCATGAAATGTGAAGAAATCGCGCCTGGATAATTCCCGGGCCACTATCCGGCCGGGTCCTCGCGGGTAACGCTGGGGTGCAGGGCGACGACGATGCGGTGGTCCCGGCCGGCCGTGGTGTTCTCGTCGTGGTAGCGCGAGACGAGAGTGGTGACGGCGGCGGTGAGCTCCTCCGCGAAGGCCGC
The DNA here is from genome assembly GCF_009687845.1 of Acrocarpospora corrugata. Taxonomy (GTDB): domain Bacteria; phylum Actinomycetota; class Actinomycetes; order Streptosporangiales; family Streptosporangiaceae; genus Acrocarpospora; species Acrocarpospora corrugata. The sequence continues at coordinate 68,779 of NZ_BLAD01000052.1, read as the reverse complement.
TCGGTCGGCGGCCGAGGCGAACCGGACGGTGCCGTCGATGGCGAAGGTGGCGAGGCGCTTCTGCGCCTGGGTGGCACCGGTGATGAGGGCGCCGACGTCGCGGACGAGCTGAGCGGCGACGGCGAGCAGCCAGCGCGCCGAGAGCCGATCCGGGGCTCGGCTGGGGTCGGGCTGGACGGCCGAGAGCGCGGCGGGGGAGATCACGTAGCTGGCGGCGGTGGCCCGCATGATGCGTTCGGTGACGTTGCCCTTACGGCGCTCTTCGACGAGCTCGACCAGGCCGTGGGCTTCCAGGGTCTTGAGATGGTAGTTGACCTTCTGGCGGGGCAACCCGACCTTGGCGGCCAGCATGGTGGCCGACCCGGGAACCGAGAGCTCAGCGAGCAGCCGCGCACGCACCGGATCCAGCGACACTTCGGCCGCAGCCGCGTCTTCGATCACTGCAACATCGAACATGCTTCAGACGATGCCACCGACAAATCTTCTTGTCAAGACGGTGATGGTTGTCGGTGTGTACGTCAGAGGCCGTGGAGGAAGCTGGCCGCCACCGGAGCTGCGATCTTGCCGCCGCCTCCGCCGCCCTCGACCACGACCGCGAAGGCGAGGTCGCCGCGGAAGCCGTGGAACCAGGCGTGGGATTCGAGCACCGGTCCCGCGCCGAATTCGGCGGTGCCGGTCTTGCCGTAGGTGTCGGCGGGGAGGCCCGCGGCCATGGCGGTGCCCTTGGTGACCACGGCGCGCATCATGGTGCGCAGCTGCTCGGCGACGCCGTCAGGGAGGGCCTGCTTGGTGGCCTTCTGCTTGAGGTTGGGGACCAGGGTGGGCGGGCGCCAGGAGCCGTCGGCGATCGCGGCGGCCACCGAGGCCATCACCAGCGGGCTCGCGATGATCTTGGCCTGGCCGAAGGACTCGGCCGCGAGCTCGGCGTCGCTGGTGGCGCGGGGCATGCTCGCCTTGGTGGCGGGGACGCCGATGTTCAGCGGCTGGTTGAAGCCGAGGGCGGTGGCGGTGTCGTACAGGGCCTTGGCGCTGAGATGCTGCTGGGTGAGGGGGGCGAACGTGGTGTTGCAGGAATGGGCGTAGGAGTCGAGGAAGCTGATGTTGCCGTAGGCGGCGTGGTCGCTGTTGCGGATCTTGAGGCCGCCGACGTTGGCGTCCTTGGGGCAGCTCACCTGCTCGCTGGGGCTCACCCCGGCGGCCAGCAGCCCCGCAGCGGTGACGGTCTTGAAGGTGGAGCCGGGGGCGTACCGGCCGTCCAGAGCGCGGTTGAAACCGCCCTGGTTGTTGACCACGGCGAGGATCTCCCCGCTGGACGGGCGGACGGCCACCAGCGAGGTGGGTTTCTCCAGGTCGCGTACGGCGTTCGCGGCCGCCTGCTGGACGCGCAGGTCAAGGGTGGTGGCCAGCGGTTTGCCCTCGGTGCCCTCGATGGTGGCGAGGCTGTCGTCCCCGGCCACCACCTCGGTGGTGGGGGTTCCGGCGAGCCGTTTCTGGAAGGTCTCCTGGAGCCCGCCGCGGCCGACCGCCTGCCCGGTGCGGTAGGCCGGGCCGAGCTTCTTGACGTCCTTGTCGGTGGCCTTGTCCAGGAAACCGACGAGCTGCTGGACGGATCCGCCGACGTCGGCGCCGTCGATGCGGGATCCGCCGGCGTCGGTGACGGCGGCCCTGGCCGGCCAGGTGGTCTTGAGCTTGAGGTGGTTGGTGCCGTTGAGCGCGGGATGCACGGCGGCGGGCGCCCAGTCGACCTTCCAGTGCCGGTCGGCGACGGTGAGGCCGAGGGTGCCGGTGTAGGTCCAGTCGCCGATGTTCTTGAGTGCGGCCGTGGCCGTGTAGGCGGCGGTCGCTTTGTCGTCGCCGGTCTCGGTGATCGGGCCGAGTTTGACGCTGACGGCGGTGGCGTTCAGGTTCTTGGTCAGCTCGGCGTAGGCGGAGTCGAACTCGCCGGTCGCGGGGGTGGCGAGTTCGGCCTTCATGGCCGTCATGTCGCCTTTGGCCCAGGCAGCGGTGAAGCGCTGCGCGGTCTCCTGGGGGGTTCCGCGGGTGTGCAGCAAGTAGTAAGCGCCGCCGCCGGCAGCCCCGGCGACCAGCACGACCGCCACAGTTGTGATCGCTATCGTCCGTCCACGCACCCTATGCCCCCTTTACGCTCGCCTGAGATCTTAGCGCGCCCGTTTCGTGACCTTTCAGGTTTTGTCCAGGCAGGCGTTTCACGACGGCCTGGACACTGTGGTGGCGTGCGGTTTCGCCATGCCCTGCCCACTGGGGTGGCGTGCGTCTTCACGACGCCCTGCCCACTGGGGTGGCGTGCGTCTTCGCGATGTCCCGGCCACTGGGGTGGTGTGTGTCTTCGCCATGTCCCGGCCATTGTGGTGGCGTGCATCTTCGCGATGTCCCCCCGAACCGCCTCCGCCACCATCGGCCGGAAAACGGGTTGGCCATCGTGGTGGCGTGCGTCTTTGCGATGTCCCGGCCATCGTGGTGGCGTGCATCTACACGATGGCCTGGCCACTGGGGTGGCGTGCGTCTTCACCTACTGCTACTGAACCTGGGCGCCGGTTGGGTTGGGCGTGCGGGCTAGGCGTCGGGCGTCGAGGCATCCGGCGTGGGGCGTTTCGCATACGAGGACACGTACTCCTGGCCGGAGAGCCGCTGGATGGCCGCCATGACTTCGTCGGTGACCAGCCGCCGGTCGCGGGCCCGGCCGGGATCGCCGGTGAAGGTCATGGGCTCCCCGATGCGCACCCCGATGCGGTGCACCCGCGGCACGGACGCGCCCGGCGGCAACACCCGCTCGGTGCCCAGCATCGCCACCGGCAGCACCGGCGCCCCCGTCGTCAGCGCCAGCCACGCCACGCCGATCCTGCCCTTGTACAGCCGCCCGTCCGGCGACCGCGTGCCCTCCGGATAAATGCCGAAGAGTTCCCCGCCCTTCAGGACGCCCGCCGCCAGATCGAGCATCTCCTGCGCCGCGCCCGCACTGTCCCGGTCGATGGCCAGATTCCCCTGCATGATCATGCGAGTGATCGGGTTCCCCGACGTGAAGTACTCGTTCTTGGCCACGAAGGTCACCCGCCGCGGCAGCAGCGCCGGCAGGAAGAAGGAGTCGAGAATGGAAAGGTGGTTGGACGCCAGAATCGCCGGCCCCTGCTCGGGAACATTGCCACGTCCCTCAACCTTCGGCCGCCACACCAGATGCACCGCGGGAACGCTGAGAAACTTGGCGACACGGTAGAACACAGACACTCCTCCGCTAGGCGACCAGGTCAAGCGTAGTTCCCCGGGCGTACATCATCACCGAGGCGAGCGGCTCCCGGCAGCACGACGCCATGACGCCATGGCAAAGATCGCTCCCACTCCGCCCAGCCCCGGCACAAAAGAAGAACGCCCCCGCAGGGGCGTTCTGGAAGAGCAAGGCCGGTGTGGTGGTCGCCTCCTCGGCGAGATGCACAACACGGCTCCAGCCGAACGGTATTCCGTGAAGGCGGTAAATGCGGCCCGGGGGACACATCCACACCGGCATATGTAGTTAACCACATGGCCCGACCCCTTGTTCCCGGCGACATCCCGCTACCGGCGCGTTTCCCTGAGGCGAGGTCTTCACGGGCTCGCTCCGAGGCCGGGGCGCGCTGCAAGCGTGGCAAGCACTCCCGCATGCGGCAGTCACCGCAACCACGGGGGTGGGCAGAGCAGAGGTCAAAGCCCGAATGCGACAGCCACCGCAACGACGGGGGCGGAGTCGGAGGTCAGGCAACGCGCTGTAACCACGGCAAACCCGGATCTCCGAATGAGGCAGTCACCGTAATGGCGGCGGTGGCGGAGCCTGAGGTCGAACAAGCTCGAATGTGACAGCCGTCGTGACGATGGCGGTGGGCGGAGTCCGAGGTCAGGCGACGGGCGCTGCAACCAGGGCAAGCTCGGTTTCCCGAATGCGGCAGCCACCGCTACGACGGGGTCGGGCGGAGCCCGAGGTTGAACAAGAGGGTGGGCG
>NZ_BLAD01000052.1:0-64505 GCF_009687845.1 Acrocarpospora corrugata | reverse complement strand
GGGAGAACCACGTCCACACGGCGAAGCCGACATGGTCGCCAGGGTGACTGTCGGGGGCGGGTGGAGGTCCGAAGCGAAATGAAGGGCCGGCGGGTAGGGCTACCCGCGTTCCGGCTGCTCCTGGTCGGAACTAGAGCGGTATCTGGTTGTTTGTCACTTTTGGGGCTATTTCAATTGGCGGATCGGTACTCGATGGTTGACAATGAGATCGTGATCTTTCCGACTGAGCGGCTGGTCCTGCGGCATTGGCGAGACTCCGATCGGGAGCCGTTCGCTGCCCTGAACTCCGACCCCAAGGTCATGGAGCACTTTCCGGCGGCGCTGACCCGCGAGCAGAGCGACCAGCTGGTGGACAGGATCGAGGCGGGATTCGAGGCTCGCGGTTTCGGGCTCTGGGCGGTGGAGGTAGCCGCCACCGGCGAGTTCATCGGCTTCACCGGCCTGGCGATCCCGGGCTTCCGCCCGGGCGTCGAGATCGGCTGGCGACTGGCCCGCTCCGCCTGGGGGTACGGCTACGCCAGCGAGGCGGCCCGCGCCGTATTGACGGAAGGCTTCCAGCGGCACGGCCTGGAGGAGATCATCTCGTTCACGACGGTGGGCAACATCCGCTCCCGCGCGGTGATGCAGCGCATCGGCATGACCCACGATCCGGCCGACGACTTCGACCACCCCTCCCTGCCCGACGACAGCCCACTCCGCCGATCCGTCCTCTACCGGATCCGGGCCCCCTTGCCGTAGGGACGACCAGCGTCCCCCGCCTGTTCTTCGTCCCCCGCCTGTTCTTCGGATGCCGCCGACGCGACGTCCATCGGCCCCAACTCGCCGTAATACGACGAGCTTTTTCCCCTGCTCTTCGGTCGCTATCGAGGCGACGTCCATCGGTCCCAACATGCTGTAGATACGGCCGACGTTCCCGCTCATAGGGGAAGCCACTGGATGTCGTGGGTGGTCGTGTGAGGTTCGGCGAAGGTAAGGAGCCGGGTGCCTTCCTCTTCGATCGCCGCGGTGTCGGCCGGGGAGAGACGGGCGAAGGGCTTGATGTGGAGTGTGGCGGCGTGGCGTTGGCGGGTGATCCGCCAGTGCGCGCCGGTGAAGCCGTCGATGAGGATCATGCTGGGCATCGGGCCGTCGGCCGTGAATCCCTGCTGGAAGTACTCGGGGGTGATGACGCGAGTGCGGTCGGCGTGGGACAGGAGCAGGTTGTCGAAGTCGTACAGGAAGCGGATCGGGGCTGGCGCGTCGGCGGGTGGCCGAGGCGCGTCGGGGAGATCGAACAGCTCACGGCCCTGTTCGTCGCGGAATCGGATCAGACGTTCGCCGAGCCTGGCGGTGACCTCGGCGAGGCGGGTCAGACCGCACCAGGTCTGGATGTCCTTCACCGAGGCCGGCCCGAACGCGGCCAGGTAGCGCAGCACCAACTCGTCGGTCGTGGCGTCAGCGGACAGTGGACGGCCGAGCCAGGCGTCGGTCGTGGTGTGCGCGGTCGCGCCACTACGCCCCCACACCCCGCGCGGCGGCACCTGCACCAGCGGCAGCCACATCCGAATGGCCTGATACAGCGCCGCCGGATCCCGCCCCGGCCACCGCTCAGCCAGCAACTTCCCTAACTCGGACGGCTTCCGCGGCGCACTCTCCACCAACTGCCGCCCATCGGCGGTCAACGCCTCCCGGTCGATCTCCCGCAGATGGCGACCGAACGCCCCATTGGTACTCCGCTCGATGGCCGGCTGCACCAACGGCCGCAACCACACCGCGTCGCGCGCGGTCACAAAGTGGATCGTCGATCGCATGACGGCAATCCGCACTGCTTCCCGGCCGAGCAACAGATCCGCAGCCTGCTCCGCCTGAAACCCGACCAGCCGCGTCCACAACCCGACATACCAGGAATGCGGCGTCTGTGCCTGCACCCCCACCAGATGCTCCAATGCCTCCAGAACACCCATAGCTGATCGCCGCAGCAACAACTGCCGCGCCAGCGTGGCCCGATTCAGCTCCCGAAGCGTGAGCACCGTCATGCCACCACACCGTAGACACCACCACCGACAGGACCACCACCGACAGGACCACCACCGACAGGACCACCACCGACAGGACCACCACCGACAGGACCACCACCGACAGGACCACCACCGACAGGACCGCGCCGACAGGACCACCACCGACAGGACCACCACCGACAGGACCACCACCGACAGGACCACCACCGACAGGACCACCACCGACAGGACCGCGCCGACAGAATGAGGTCGCGGAGGAGCGAACCCAAGGCGCTACCGAGTGGGGCGGCGGACTGAGGATCGGCGCAGCCCGGGGGCGCTATGTGGGGTCCGGATTGGGGTGGGGTAGCGGGGCTGGGGGTGTGTCGTGCTGTTGCTGGCAGGTGGTTCTGTCGGTGGGTCGCCGTATTCTGCGCGGGTGGCTGTGAGTGTGATGGATGAGAGGGCGTTGAATCGGGCGTTGCTGGCCAGGCAGGGGCTGCTTGATCGGATGCCGGGGCCGGTGAGCGAGGTGGTCGCCGCGGTGGGGGCGTTGCAGATGCAGTACTGGCCCGCGTTGCGGCCCGCGCTGTGGAGCCGGATGGATGAGGGGCATCCGGAAGGGCCTTTCCAGGCGCATGGTGCGGGTGAGTTGCTGACGGGGACGTTACTTCGGGGAACCATTCACACGGTCGCGGCTGAGGAGTATCCGGCCTATGCGGTGGTTGCCGCGGCCTCGAAGGTGGGGCAGTGGCAGGCGAATGCCGATCCTGGGCCGGGAGTGGGGGAGTTGACGGCCGCGCTGAAGGAGCACGGGGCGAAGGCGCGGCCGATAGGCGAGTTGATGGAGTTTGCCGAGGCGTGGGTGGCGGACAACCCGGGCGGGGTGAGCCCGGAGGAGGCAAAGCGGCAGCGGGAGTACAAGTGGACGGGCGTGATGATGCGGGCACGGTTCGTGCGGACGCCCGCTGACGGCGCCTGGGGGACCAAGACGCCCCAGCATTTCGTGGCCGCGCCCGTGACCGAAGCGCCCGCCACCGACGCGGCGCTGGACAGCGTGATCCGGCGCCATCTGCGGGCGTTCGGCCCGGCCGCGGCCGAGGACGTGGCCAGTTGGATCGCCTGGAACATCACCCCGGTCCGGGTGGCGCTCGAACGCATGGAGGAACTGGTCAGATTCGCCGACGAGGACGGGCGGATTCTCTACGATCTGCCCGACGCGCCCCGGCCTGATCCGGATACCCCCGCCCCCGTCCGCCTGCTGCCGTGGTTCGACAGCACCTTGCTGGCTTACGCCCCGAAACGACGAACCCGCATTCTCCCGGAGCCTTACCGGGACATCGTCTACGTGAAGGCGAACGGGCAGCTCAAGCCGAGCTTCCTGGTCGACGGAATGGTCGCAGGGATGTGGTCGGTGGCGGTGTCACGCGGCGCGGCCACGCTCACGCTGACACCCTTGCAGCCGCTCTCCGCTTCGGTCCGGAAGGAACTCCTCGCCGAAGCGGAGAGCATGCTGGCTTTCTGCCGGCCTGACGCACGCTCCCATCACGTCAAAGTGACCTGAAGTCGCTAGCGGGGATCAGAGTGGCCCGAAGCCCGGGGCGGGGATTAGAGCGCCCCCGAAGCCCGGCGGGATCAAGGTGGCCTGAAGTCCAGCGCGGGGATCAGCGACCTGAAGTCCGGAGGGGATCAAGGTGACTTGAAGTCCAGCGCGGGGATCAGGGACCTGAGTCCGGAGGAGATCAGGTGGCCTGAAGTCCAGCGCGGGGATCAGCGACCTGAAGTACGGAGGTGATCAGATGCCGCGGCGCATCGCGCGGGTGCCCAGGGTCAGGCCGATGGCGCAGACGGCGACGGCGGCGAGTAGGCCGTACAGGGCGGACATGCTGGTGAGGTCGCCTGCGAAGAGGGCGCGTTCGGCGTCGACGATGTAGGTGACGGGGTTGAAGGCGGCGACCGTCTGGAGCCAGGCGGGGCCGGATTCGATGGGGAGTAGGACGCCGGAGAGCAGGAGCAGCGGGAACATGATCAGCTGGGTGATGCCGTAGAAGAGTTCGCCGCCGGGGGCGGAGGCGATGGCCAGGACGAACGAGAGCGCGCCCAGTCCGATGCCGAAGATCACTAGCAGGGCCAGTCCGGCCAGTACTCCGGCCGCGTTGGGACGGAATCCCAGCGGGACGGACAGGCCGATGATCAGGGCGGCCTGGGCGAGCAGGACGACGAACTCCTTGAGGGTGCGGCCGATCAGCATGGCCGTCCGGCTGATCGGGGTGACCAGCATGCGCTCCATCGCGCCGCCGATCAGCTCCACGAGCAGGAAATATCCGGCCATCATCGGCCCCGACAGACACATCATGATCAGGATGCCGGGCACGAACCACTGCCAGGGCGCCTCCTGGAGGCCGGTGTTGCCGGAGAGCAGCGGTCCGAACAGGAACAGGAACAGCAGCGGCTGCATCATCGTGAACAGCAGCCCCAGCGGATCTCGGAGCGTGGGCGCGATCTCGCGCTGGAAGATCGTCACGGTGTCGCGGACGAATGGCATAGCCAGCCCTTCTGAAGTTCGGGGTTAGACCGCAGCCGGTTCGGCGACGGGAGTGGCTTCTGACTCGCGGAGGGTGCGGCCGGTGAGGGCGAGGAAGACGTCGTCCAGCGTCGGACGGGAGGTCTCCGCGGCGATGGCCTTCACCCCGGCCGCCTCCAAGGCGCGCAGGTATTCGGGCAGCGCGGCCCCGGCCTGCGCCACCCGGACCTGGACGACGGCGGCGGAGACAACTACGGCGGCGCCAGCGACGTCAGTGACCGCGGAGGCGGAGGCGGCGGAGACAGTGGCGGAGACAACGGGGTCGGCGATGGCGGTGGCGGCGGGTGCGGCGGCGGTTTGAGCAAAAGCGCCGGCGGGGGTGGCGGTTTGAGCAAAAGCGCCGGCGGAGACGGCGGCTTGAGTGGAAGCAGCGGCGGGGGCGGCGGTGACGGCGGGTGCGGTCCCGGTCATTCGTTCGGCGATCGAGGCGGCCTGGACTGCGTCGGATTCGGAGGAGAAGGTGACGATGATCCGGTCTCCGGCGAGGTCGCTCTTCAGCTGGGCGGCTGTGCCGTCCGCGATGATCTTGCCGTGATCGATGATGATCACGCGTTCGGCCATGCTGTCGGCCTCTTCCAGGTAGTGCGTGGTGAGGAAGAGAGTGGTGCCGTGCTCGGCGCGCAGGCGCAGGATGTGCTCCCAGATGTTGGCCCGGCTCTGCGGGTCCAGGCCGGTCGAGGGTTCGTCCAGGAACAGCAGGTCGGGCCGGTGGACCAAGCCGAGCGCGATGTCCAGCCGCCGCCGCTGCCCGCCGGACAGGGTGCCGGGTTTGCGGGTGGCCATGGACGCCAGGTCGAGCTGCTGGAGGACCTCGTCGGCCCGGACCCGGGCCTGGGCGCGGCTGAGTCCGTAGCAGCGGCCCTGGCTGACCAGTTCGTCGCGGATGCGAAAGTTCTCACCTGAGCCGTTCTTCTGCCCGATGTATCCGATCCGGGCGCGTACGCCCCCGGGGTCCTTGACGATGTCGTGCCCGGCCACGGTGGCACTGCCGGACGTCGGCGGCAGCAGCGAAGTGAGCATGCGCAGGCTGGTCGACTTGCCGGCCCCGTTCGGGCCGAGAAACGCCACCAGCTGCCCGGCTTCGACGTCGATGTCGATTCCGCGCACCGCTTCGACGGCGCCCCCCTTGATTTTGAAGCTGCGGGTCAGCCCGCGGGCATGGATCATGGCCCCTCCTCGGGTGAAATGTGTGGGCATGGCGAAGAAAGCCCTGGTCGGGGCTGTTCGGTGGAGTGAATTCATAGTTGACCAGCCGGACCCGCTTTGGCAAACGTGTAACGTACATTCACGTTTTGCCTGACCTGCGGAAACGTCCCCCGGACAGCAAGATCGTTATCGGGGCCGTGAACCCCATAAACGCCGCTGGCCTGCGATTTCGCCGCCAACATGAAAAAGTTTGAAGTTTTTGGCCGCAGGGCGCCCCGGGGACCTATACCGAAGCGGTAAATCGCGGTCTATGCCCGTGTCTGAGCCGTTCGCCGATCGAGGAAGTACCGTCGGCTGTGAGGCGGCCTCGCGCCGTCCGTACCAGAAGCCTCCAAGAGGAGAGCCGCGTATGAGCGACGTCCACATCACCCACATCGGCGGCCCGACGGCCCTGATCGAGGTAGGGGAGTGGCGGTTGCTGACCGATCCGACGTTCGACCCGCCGGGGCGGCGGTACTCCTTCGGGCTGGGAACCAGCTCCCACAAGGTGGCCGGGCCGGCGCTGGCGCTCTCGGACCTGCCGCCGATCGACGCGGTCCTGCTCAGCCATGACCATCACGGCGACAATCTCGACGACGCCGGGCGGGCGCTGCTGCCGTCCGCCAAAGTGGTGATCACGACCGTGGCGGGCGCGCGGCGGCTCGGCGGCCGGGCGCGCGGCCTGAAACCGTGGGCGGCGACGCGCCTGGAGGCGCCGGGCCAGCCCACCCTGGAGATCACCGCGACCCCGGCCCGCCACGGACCCCCGCTCAGCCGCCCGCTCACCGGCGATGTGATCGGATTCGCCCTGACCTGGAAGGGCCAGCAGCACGGCGCGCTGTGGATCTCCGGCGACACCGTCCTCTTCGACGGGGTACGGCAGATCGCCGACCGCTTCCAGGTCGGCACCGCCCTCATCCACCTGGGCGGCGTCCGCTTCCCGATCACCGGCCCGATCCGGTACACGATGACCGCCGCCGACGCCGTCGAACTGTGCGGGCTGCTCCGCCCGCAACTCGCCATCCCGGTCCACTACGAGGGCTGGGACCACTTCCAGCAGGGCCGCGATTCGATGGAGCGCGATTTCGCCCGCGCCCCCGAGGACGTCCGCAGCCGCATCCACTGGCTCCCCGTCGGAGTCACCACCGCCGTCACCGCCTGACCTCATGCCCGGAGGCGGCGAGGTGGCAGGCGCCCCGGCCTTCGGCGCGCAGGACGATCCGCCCGTCCCTGACCCGGAGCGCGACCTCGGTGTCGTCGCCCGGCCCGGCGATCCCGGCCGTCGCGGCGAGCTCGCCGGAGTCGACGACGATCCGCACGTCCGGCCAGGCGGACGGCGGGAACGCCTCCCGCAGGCAGGCGCCCAGCTCGGCGATGACCAGCCGGGCCAGCGGCGCGAGCTCGTCGGGGTCGGCGGTGACGAGGATGGCGGTGACCGGCGACCCGGCCCGCACCGCCTCCTCGACGGCTTCCAGCCGGTTCAGCCCGAGCACCGCGACCACCCCGTCGCCGTCCAGGTGCGCGGCCTCGCCGCGGAACAGATCCCGCGCGTACGGCGCCGCCCAGACCTCGTCGGCGTCGGCCGAGCTCGGGATCCACGGCAGGATCGGCCACCAGTCGCCCAGGTCGAGCCCGGCCAGCCGCTCGCACACGCTGACCACGTCGAACGGCTGCACGAACCCCGGCGCGGCGGCCGACAGCTGGCGAGCCCCGTGCAGGGTGGCGAGCACCGACTCGGCCAGCCGGACCTGCCGCCCGGGGGCGGGCGTCAGATGTTCGAGGGCGAGCCCGAGCAGAATCGCGTCCAGTTTCAGCAGCTGCGCGTACGGCCGGCGGGTGCGCTCCTCGGCCAGGATCTCGGGATGCAGGTCGCGGATGAGGCGGGCCGGCTCCGGTTCGTCGGCGAGCGGGAGCCGGGCCAGCCAGGCCCTGGCCAGCGCGCCGAGCGCCTCCTGCGCGTCGCGGGCCTCCGGCGCCGGCGCCTGCGGGGCCTGTTCGGCGAGGTCGGCCAGGACCGCGAAGTAGAGGGCGCGTTTGCCGGGAAAATTGGAGTAGACGGCGCCGCGGGTGAATCCGGCGCGGTCGGCGATGGTGTCGACTTTGGCGCCGCGGAAGCCGTGTTCTGCGAACTCCTGGCGGGCGGCGGCGAGCACTCTGTCCCGGTTGCGCGCCTGGAGCTGCGCCCGGCTGAGCCGACCCAATAGTCCTCCTTGCCGGATTTTTCGACGTATCCTTGCCGCGTTGCCGTACCCTCGTATCCAAGATACCGTCGCCATCTGGATGATGGGATCATTTGAGGAGACGCGTGGCACGCATGGGTGACGGCGGCGATCTACTGAAGTGCACGTTCTGCGGGAAGAGCCAGAAGCAGGTCAAGAAGCTCATCGCGGGACCGGGCCGGATCTGCATCTGCGACGAGTGCGTGGAGTTGTGCAACGAGCTCATCGAAGAGGAGCGGCAGGAGACGGCGGGGCCTGAGCGGCCCGAGCTGCCCAAGCCGCGGGAGATCTTCGACTTCCTGGCGCGGTATGTGATCGGCCAGGAGCGCGCCAAGATGTCGCTGTCGGTGGCGGTCTACAACCACTACAAGCGGGTCCAGGCGGGCGGCACCAGCGACGGGCTGGAGCTCGGCAAGTCCAACATCCTGCTGATCGGCCCGACCGGGAGCGGCAAGACGTACCTGGCGCAGACGCTGGCGCGGATGCTGAACGTGCCGTTCGCGATCGCCGACGCCACCGCGCTGACCGAGGCCGGCTATGTCGGGGAGGACGTGGAGAACATCCTCCTCAAACTCCTGCAGGCCGCCGACTTCGACGTGAAGCGGGCCGAGAAGGGCATCGTCTACATCGACGAGATCGACAAGATCTCCCGCAAGAGCGAGAACCCGTCGATCACCCGTGACGTCTCCGGGGAGGGCGTGCAGCAGGCGCTGCTGAAGATGCTGGAGGGGACGACGGCGAGCGTGCCGCCGCAGGGCGGGCGCAAGCACCCGCACCAGGAGTTCATCCAGATCGACACCGCCAACGTGCTGTTCATCGTCGGCGGCGCGTTCGCCGGCCTGGAGAAGGTCATCGAGCAGCGGGTCGGCCGCAAGGGCTCCGGGTTCGGCGCGACCCTGCGGACCAGCCGGGAGAAGAAGGAGAGCCTGGCCGACGTCATGCCGCAGGACCTGGTGAAATTCGGCCTCATCCCGGAATTCGTCGGCCGCCTCCCGGTCATCTCCACCTTCGAGCCGCTGGACGTGAGCGCGCTGGCCCGCATCCTCACCGAGCCGCGCAACGCGCTGATCAAGCAGTACCAGCGGCTGTTCGAGATGGACGGCGTCGAACTCGAGTTCGCCGAGGACGCGATCACCGCCATCGCCGAGCAGGCCCTGCTGCGCCGCACCGGCGCCCGCGCCACCCGCGCGATCCTGGAAGAGGTCCTGCTCAACGTCATGTACGAGGTGCCCAGCAGGGACGACGTCGGCCGCGTGGTGGTCACCAGGGACACCGTCCTGGACAACGTCAACCCCACCCTGATCCCCCGTGACGTGCGCGCTTCCGGCCACCACGAGAAGTCGGCCTGACCGTCACGGGCGGCGGGCGGCGACCACCCCGTTCGCGCCGGGCGCGTCGAACCTGATGGTCCTGACGTCGGTGAACCCCGCCGCCGTCAGCCAGGCGGTGTACTCGGCGGCGGTGTAACCGCGCCCCCAGTTGCCCACCAGCATGGCCATGCTCATCAGCGCCGGCCCCGGCGGGCCGCTCTTGTCGTCGTCGACGAGGAGTTCGCTGATCAGCAGCTGCCCGCCCGGCGGGAGGGCGCGGAAACACTTGCCGATGATCTCGCGGTTCCGCGTCTCGTCCCAGCAGTGCATGACCATCGAGAGCAGCATCAGGTCGTGGCCGCGGGGCAGTTCCGGTTCGCCGAAGAAGTCGCCGGGGCACAGGGCGATCCGGCTGGCCAGCCCGGCCTCGTCGATCCGCTTGGCGGTCAGGTCGCAGACGTAGGCAAGGTCGTACACGGTGGCCCGCAGCCGCGGATACCGGCGGCACAGTTCGATGTCGTACGCGGCTCCGCCGCCGCCCACGTCGAGCAGCCGGCTCACGGCGGTGAAGTCGAAGACCTCAGCGAGGCGGCGGGCGGTGAGCGCCGACAGCGAGTACATGCCGTCCCAGAACGGGGTCAGCGCGGCCGGATCCGCGGCGTCGAACAGCGACCTCTGCCGGCCGGAGTCCCACGCGGTCGGCCGGTCGGTCCGGACCGCCTCCGCCACCCGCATCCACGCCGGATAGTCGTACTCCTCAAGCATGGTGACGTATCCGCCGAAGTAGTACGGCTTGCCCTCCACCAGGTACTCCTCCGCGGTCGCCGAGTTGCGCAGCACGCCGTCCCGCCGGGTCAGCAGCCCGAGCGCCAGGCACGCGGTGGTCAGGATCTCGGCAGGACGTTCGGCGAGGCCGAGCCGGGACCCCAATTCGGACACGCTCGCCCCGCCCTCCGCGAGCTGGGTGAACAGGCCGAGCCGGACCGCGACCGCCAGCGTCTGGGACGCCCACAGGCCCTCGGTGATCGTCATCAGACCGGCCAGGTCCGTCATACCCCGCTCCTTTCCGCGTTTCCCGAATAGCGTTTCCGTTTCGAAGCTACCCGGCCGCTCATTCCCCGGCCAATTCACTAAAAGCCCAGGTCAAAGCCAATGCCATAATTGGCCTACGATCGTCAGGGTGAAGAGGGATGCCGTGATCGAGGAGCTGCTGCGCGAACTCGCGCCGCAGGTGCTGGGCGTGCTCGTGCGCCGGTACGGCCGTTTCGACGCCTGCGAGGACGCCGTCCAGGAGGCGATGCTGGCCGCGGCCGTACAGTGGCCGGACGAGGGGATTCCGGACAGCCCGAAGGGGTGGCTGATCACCGTCTCGGTGCGGCGGCTGACCGACCAGTGGCGCAGTGAGGAGGCACGCGCCCGCCGCGAGGTGACCCTGGCCGCGATGGCTCCCGTGGACGCCGAACCCGCCGACCGCGACGACACGCTGACGCTGCTGTTCCTGTGCTGCCATCCGGCCCTGTCGGCGCCGTCCCAGGTGGCGCTCACCCTGCGCGCGGTCGGCGGCCTGACCACGGCGCAGATCGCGCACGCCTTCTTCGTGCCCGAGGCGACCATGGCGCAGCGCATCAGCCGGGCCAAACAGCGCATCAAGGCCACCGGCAGCGAGTTCCGGCTGCCGCCCGAGGGGGAGCGCGCGGAACGGCTGCGGGTGGTCCTGCACGTGCTCTACCTGATCTTCAACGAGGGGTACACGGCCACGTCGGGCCCCGAACTGGCCAGCGCGGAGCTGACCGGGGAGGCGATCCGGCTGGCCCGGGCGGTGCACCGGCTGCTGCCCGGGGACGGGGAGGTGGCCGGGCTGCTGGCGCTGATGCTGCTCACCGAGGCGCGCCGCCCGGCCAGGACCACCGCGGACGGCGGGCTGATCCCGCTGGCCGAGCAGGATCGGGGGCGGTGGGACCGGCGCGCGATCGAGGCCGGGGTCGAGTTGCTGACGGCGACGATGAGCCGGTCGCCGCTCGGTCCGTACCAGCTGCAGGCGGCCGTCGCGGCCGTGCACGACGAGGCCGAGCGGGCCGAGGACACCGACTGGCCGCAGATCCTGGCCCTGTACGAGCTGCTGGCCCGCCTCTCGCCCGGCCCGATGGTGACGCTCAACCAGGCGGTCGCCGTCGCCATGGTGCACGGGCCCGCCGCCGGGCTGAACCTGCTGGCCACCCTGGACGAGGACGGCCGGGTGAGCGGGCATCACCGGCTGGCGGCCGTCCGGGCGCATCTGCTGGAGATGGCGGGCGATCCGGCGGCGGCGCGGGAGCGCTACCGGGAGGCGGCCCGCCGGACCACCAGCCTGCCCGAGCGGAGTTACCTGGAGGCGCGGGCGGCGCGGCTCGCCGATTCCGGGGCGATAAAGAGTTGAGTCTCCACCAGGTGGAGGGTTGAGGCTGGGTCCGTGAGCGAACGTATCGAGCTGTTCACCATTGGGCAGCTCGCCAGGAGCACCGGGCTGTCGGTGCGTACCATCCGGTTCTGGTCTGACCAGGGCGTGCTGCCGGAGACGCGGCGTTCGACCGGGGGATACCGGTTGTACGACGTGGCGGCGGTGGCGCGGCTGGAGCTGGTGCGCACCCTTCGGGAGCTGGGGCTGGATCTGGGCACCGTGGTCAGGGTGGTGCGGCGGCAGGAGAGCGTGGCGGAGATCGCCGCGGCGCACGCCGACGCGCTGGACGCGGAGATCCGGGCCCTGCGGCTGAAGCGGGCGGTGCTGCGGTCGATCGCTCGACGGGGAAGCGACACCGAGGAGATGAGACTGATGCACCGGATGGCCCGGTTGTCCGCGCGAGAGCGGCAGCACCTGATCGACGAATTCGTGGACCGCGCCTTCGCGGGCCTGGACCCGGCCGCGCCCGGGGCGCAGATCGCCGAGGCGATGCGGCTGATGCCCGCCGAGCTGCCGGACGATCCGACCGACGCCCAGGTGGACGCCTGGGTGGAACTGGCCGAACTGGTCGGCGACGAGGCGTTCCGGCTGCGGGTGCGGGAGATGGCCGAGGCGGGCGCCCGCAACACCGGGGCCTCGCCGATCGGCGAACCGGCGGCGGTCCTGCAACACGCGGGGGCCGCCTCCGGCGCGGGCCTCGACCCGGCCTCGCCGGAGGCGCAGCCGGTGGTCGACCTGATCGTCGACCCCGGCCTGGGGGGCGCGGAACGACGGGCGCTGGCCGACCAGCTGGCGACCTTCACCGATGTGCGGGTCGAGCGCTACTGGCAGCTGATGGGCGTACTCAACGACCGGCCGCCGTTCCCGCCGGCCGCGGCGGCGTTCGAGTGGCTGATCGCGGCGTTGCGGGCGAATCGCTGAACGTGTCAGCCGAACTCGGGTGACCGGGTTCGGCTGCGCTTCAGCTCGAAGAAACCGTCGGTGCCCGCCACCAGCAGGACGCCGTCCCAGAGGCGGCCGGCGGCCTCGCCGCGCGGGATCGGGGTGACGACCGGGCCGAAGAAGGCGATCAGTTCGCCGTCCGAGCCGGGGATGTGGATCACAGGGGTGCCGACCTCGTAGCCGACCGGTTCCATGCCGGAGTGGTGGCTGGCCCGCAGCAGCTCGTCGAGGGAGTCGTCGCCCGCGGCGTCGGCGAGGTCCTCGGGCAGGCCGAGTTCGGTGAGCACGGCGGCGTACAGGTCGGGGCCGACGGGGATCTTGTCGTGGTGGATGCGGGTGCCGAAGGCGGTGTAGAGGTCGCGCAGGATGGCCGGGCCGTACTTCTGCTCGACCGCGATGGCGAGCCGGACCGGGCCCCAGGCGGTGGTCATGAAGCCGCGATATTGTTCCGGGAGCTCGTCACGGCCCTCGTTGAGCACCGACAGGCTCATGACGTGGAACCGGATCTGGACGTCACGGACCTGCTCGACCTCCAGCAGCCAGCGTGAGGTGATCCACGCCCACGGGCAAACCGGGTCAAACCACATGTCTGCCGTCGTTGTAGTCATTTTTCTCCTATAGGTGACGAAATGGTGCTCATTGATCACTTTAGAGGGACGATTGGCTGAGTGTAAGGTCCAATATTGGGGGAGCCGACTGGGCCAATTGGAGGATCGGGTGGAGATTCGGGTCAGCCTCACCGGGCGCGGGGACTTGGCGGCCCAGATTTACCGGGAGTTGCTGGACGCGATCCTGGACGGGCGGCTGCGGTCGGGGGAGCGGCTGCCGCCCTCCCGGGAACTCGCCGGACGACTGGGTGTGTCGCGGAACACAGTGACCGTCGCCTACGACCGGCTCGCCGCCGAAGGGTTCCTGGTGGGCAAGACCGGGGCCGGGACGTACGTGTGCCCTCGGCACCTCATTCACGAGCGTCCCCGGGCCGCGCCCGCTGGGCGGGGGGTCCGGTCTCGGCCGTTGTGGGAGTCGCTGGCCGGCGAAGCCGTACCAGAACCGCCGGGAAACATCCGGTACGACTTCCGGTCCGGCCTGCCCGACCCCGGCCTGTTCCCGCTGGAGACCTGGCGCCGGCTGATCTCCCGCGAACTGCGCCGCGCCGACCTCCCCGGCTACGCCGACCCCGCCGGGCACGCCGGCCTGCGCGACGCCATCGCCCGCAGCGTCGGCGTCTCCCGGTCGGTGCACGCGGGCGCCGACGACGTCCTGATCACTCAGGGCGCCCAGCAGGCCCTGGACCTCATCGGCCGCGTCCTCATCGAGCCCGGCGACCGGGTCGCCGTCGAGGAACCCGGCTACCGCCCCGCCCGCCGGCTCTTCCGCTCTCTCGGCGCCCACGTCACCGGCGTCCCCGTCGACGACGAGGGCCTCGACGTCGACGCGCTCCCCGATGACGCCCGCCTGGTCTACGTCACGCCCGCCCACCAGTTCCCGCTCGGCGTCCCCATGTCCCTGCGCCGCCGCGCCGCCCTCCTGGCCTGGGCCGCCCGCCACGACGCCGTCATCGTCGAGGACGACTACGACAGCGAATACCGCTTCGAGGGCCGCCCGCTGGACTCCCTGCAGAGCATCGACGCCTGCGGCCGCGTCATCTACCTGGGCTCCTTCTCCAAAACCCTGCTCCCCATGCTCCGCCTCGGCTTCCTGATCGCCCCCGCCTCCCTGCGCCCCGCTCTCCGCGCCGCCAAACACCTCACCGACCGGCACGGCGACCAGGTCGCCCAAGGTGCCCTCGCCACCCTCATCGACGAGGGCCTCCTCTCCCGCCATATCCGCAAAGCCACCCAGGAGTACGCACTCCGCCGCACCGCCATCATCACCGCCCTGCGCACCCGCTTCACCGGCCTCCTCGACCTCATCCCCTCGGCCGCCGGCCTCCACCTGTGCACCCGCCCATCCCCCGGCGCCAACCCCGACCTCGAAACAGCCCTCTCCCGCGCCCACCATTCCGGCCTCGCCCTCACCGACCTCGCCCCCTCCTACGCCGACCACCCCCACCCTGGCCTCATCCTCGGCTACGGCCTAATCCACCCCACCGACATCGACAAAGGCATGTCCCTCCTGGCCGAAGCTTTCAACGCATAACAATCCCACGAACGTATAGACATCCTCGGCCACTTTATAGATAAATAGAGGTCCTATATACTAGGAATGATTTGTAGTTCCTGAAATTGATTGCATGTCTTTAGTAATCTTCTGGCCATGGTTAGTTCCCTCCACGAGGGTCTTGCCGGTATCGCCACACTCGACCCTGGCCATACCGCAGACGCCCTCCGAGCTCTTTTCGAACTCCCCGTATCATCGACCGACCCCGCCCGTGTGCTCTCCGGCAACCTGACCGAATGCACGCCAAGCGAATATCGCGCGGACGCCGCACTGCTTTACGGCACCGAGCCCAACCGTTTCGGCGTCATCGTCGAGGTTCAGCTCAAACCCGACCAGGACAAGCGCATGAGCTGGCCCGCCTACATCACCAACCTCCGCGCCCGCGACGAATGCCCCACCTGCCTGGTGGTCATCTGCCCCAGTCGCCGCACCGCGAAATGGGCATCCCAGCCCATCGAAATCGGCCACCCTGGCCTGACCCTGGTGCCTCTGGTCATCGGTCCCGACAACACACCGGTTTACACGGAGGTCGCCGACGCCGTCGGCAACATCGGCCTGGCCAGCATCGCCGCCATCACCCAGAGCAAACATCCGCAGATCAACGAGATCCTCGCGACACTGACAGCCGCCTGGAACGTACTCGGACAACCTCTCGCCGAACGTTACGCTAGGTACGTCCTCGTGTCCTTGACGGGCGAACCACAACGAGAACTGGAGAGACTCATGGCCGCCAAGACCTACCCATACCAGGGTGCCTACACCGAGGGCCTCCTGGCCCAAGGCAAGGCTGAAGGCAAGGCTGAAGGCGCGATAGAGAAGGAAGTAGCTATCCTGCTGATGATGTTGGACTCCCGGAGCATCAAGCTCTCGGAAGACCAGCGCCAGCGGATCGTCACATGCAAGGACGAGGCCCTACTCGATTCCTGGGTCAAAAAGGCCATATTCGCGAACGCGGCCGACGAGATCTTCTCCTGACCTCGAACCCTCCCTGCTCGCGGTTTCCGCGGATCGATCAGCGTTGAGGTGTCTCCCCGGGATGCGGCTCCCGGGGAGGCCCCTTTCGGGGTGATGATCAGTAAAATGCTCGGGTGACGACGGTTCCTGAGCGCATCATCGAGGGCACGGTTGCGGGTCTGGGGGATCTGCCGCCGTTGCTGGATCGGCTGAAGAAGGCGTGGCTGGTGTCGTTCACGTCGCCGCATACCCGGGCCGCGTATGGAACGGATCTGGATCAGTGGTTTGCCTTCTGTGCTGATCATGAGCTGAATCCGTTGCAGGCGGTGCGGGTGCATGGGGACGCGTTCGCCCGCTGGCTGGACGCGGGGCCTGCGCCTACCGCTCCTCGCACGCTTGCCCGGAAGCTCTCCGCGATCTCCAGTTGGTACGGCTACGCGACCGAAGAAGGCGTGCTCGCCACCAACCCGTTCGCCAAGGTCCGGCGGCCCAAGGTCGAGCGATTCCAATCGGAAACCGTGGGCCTGACCGAAGACGAGGCCAGGGACATGGTGGCCGCCGCCGACGCGGCCCCAGGCCTCACGGGCGCCCGGACGGCCGCCTTCATCCGGCTCATGATCGAACTGGGGCCACGCGTATCCGAGGCGCTTGCCGCCACGATCGCCGATCTCGGGCACCAGCGTGGCCACCGGACACTCCGAATCGTCGGCAAGGGCCAGAAGACGCGGGTACGCAACCTGCCGCCAGCCACCGCCGCCTCCATCGACGCCTATCTGGAGTCCCGCGCGTCGGCCGCCGGAATTCCGGTCGCCGAACTCACCGGCCCGTTGTTCGCGACCGCCTCCGGCCGACCACTGGACCGTACCGACGCCTACCGGCTGGTCATCCGGGTCGCCAAAGCCGCGGGCCTGGCCGCCAAGGTCACCCCGCACTCGCTGCGGCACACCTTCGCCACCGTGGCCAGCGACCGCGGCGCCTCGGTCAAGCAGCTCCAGCACGCTCTCGGCCACGCCAGCTCCTCCACCACCGACATCTACATCCACACCCGCGACCAGCTCGAACGCGACCCCTCCCAGGTGGTCGCGGCCGTCATCGGCTGATGACCGCCCTGCTGGCGCGAGGAACTCTTTGAGCACGATCGCCCATGGAGGCGACGACTGGGGCGCGGCGGCGATGGCCAGGGACATCGTCGCCCCCTTCGCCCGCTGAGAGCTACGAACGGAATGGGGCCGCACTTCATTGGCCCGGTGTATCGATGATCATCACCTGAGCGGCGCCGGATATATCCCGATCATTTCGTTGGCGATCTGAGCGGTCCAACGCGGTTTGGCATAGTCTCGCCGCGTGTCCGATGAGCTTGGCCATGTGATCGACCTCTGCGACCGGGGATCGTTCTCTGAAGTCTCCGCGTTCGTGGGGCACCTCAGCGCCGAACGCCCCGGGGAGCCGTTTCCGATCCTTCTCGACGCGCTGGTCCACGCCCGTCAGGCCGAGGCCGCGACGGCACGCGAGCTGATCGACCATGCCATGCTCCTCTCCTCTCCCAGCTCCGACTGCCTCGCTCTCGCCAGCATGATCTTCCGTGAACTGGGCGACACCACTCAGGCCATCTTGTACGGCTTACGCGCGACCAACCTGAACCCCCAGGACTGGCGGGGACACGTGGCACTGGCCCGCGCCGCGGCAGCAAATCACCGGCACGAAGCCGAACGCGCCGCACGCCGGGCCATTGGACTCGCCCCGGACGAGGCTTCCGCCCACCTGGCTCTCGGCGAGGCTCTGCTGGCTTACGTGCCCGGACGCAAACACGCCCGCGCGGAAGCCGTCGCCGCCCTGGAACACGCCGCCGAGTTGGATCCCGACAACACCGGGATCCAGAAGGCACTGGCGAAAGCCCGTCCAGGCAAGGAGATCTCCGCCCGGTTGGGCTGCTTGACGCTGCTCGCCCTGATTGCCGCCTACGTGGCTGCTCGAGTGCTCTTCGAAAAGGCGGGGGATGGCGTAGCCCTCCTGCTGGGAAACGAGCCAGATAGCGAGCATTCTGCCCAAGGCCTGCTGATCATCGCCGCGATCGCAGCCCTCATCTGGGGTCTTGTACGCCTTATAAGGGTAAATATCAGAGCAAAACGGAGAGGCGACCGGCTGATCGTGGCGATCGGCCGAAGAAGAGAACTTTCGCGCGCCCTGCACTTGGCCGACGAGGAGAGTTTGCGCATTAAGGCCACTGATGCGGCTGCCGCTTTCTGCCTGATGCCCATTCTGCTAACAGGATTCCTCGCCGCCAACGCCGCAGACGGCACCCCTCAGCCGACTTACGTCGCTCTCCTGTCACTTGTCGGCGTGATCGGCCTATCGATCATCGGCTGGTGGGCCGTGCGGTGGTGGTTCGGGCCGCGCACGCTACAACGAGCCTTGAGGACCAGCCGGATATTGAGCGCCTGCCTGCTGATCAGCTACCTCATCATGATCGGTACCACGCTCCTCAGCTGGGCCGAGGTGACCGACAAGACGTTATGGATCGCGCTGATGGTGCTGTACTGCGCCTGGTTCTTGGCCGGCTTGGGACCGATAATCCTCGCCGAACGTCTCAAGCGCCGCCGCGGCAGGAGCGGACACGGCTTCACGTCAGCGGCCGGATGACCCTCGCAGCCGGCCTGGCGGTCGGTGGAGTTCAGCGGCAGCCGGGCCCACCAGCGTTCGGTGAAGGTCTTGATATGGCCGGGGCAGAAAGAATCGCGGATGGGCTGCAGCGCCGCGGGATCGTCGCAGGTGGCGAACCCGTTGGTCGGGTGAGTGGTGGCCGCGCCAGCCCTCGGGTCATCGGGCGTCGAAGGCCGTTCTTGAGTCCAGGATGCCGGCGGCGTTGTGCTCCGCCCATCCGGCCAGGGCGCGGACGACCTCGAGCAGGCTGACCCCGCGCGGGGTCAGGGCGTAGTCGACTCGCGGGGGTTTGGTGTCGTGGACGGTGCGCGTCACCAGGCCGTCTCGCTCCAGCCCTCGCAGAGTCGCGCTGAGCATGCGCTGGGTGATGGGC
Organism: Acrocarpospora corrugata; assembly: GCF_009687845.1. Lineage (GTDB taxonomy): Bacteria > Actinomycetota > Actinomycetes > Streptosporangiales > Streptosporangiaceae > Acrocarpospora > Acrocarpospora corrugata. The sequence continues at coordinate 45,704 of NZ_BLAD01000052.1, read as the reverse complement.
TCGCTCATCCGGCGCAGCTCGTTGAACCGCCGGGTGGTGTCGCCCAGCTGGCAGATGACGACCACCGACCACTTGTCGCCGATCCGTTCGAGCACGTCACGGATCAGGTCGCGGCCCTGCTCGCACAGGTCGGCGTCGGCCGCTCCCACGATCGGATACGCCATGTCCCCAGTGTACGAGAGGTACCAGGTACCGCCTGGAGTGGTTCTCCCGGTGATACCTGGGCACGTCGAAGTGCTCTCTTGCCGCGTCCGACACACCGATGCGAGGGTACGAAACGTACCTGGTATCAAAAGAGAACCATCGGGGAGCTGGGGTTTTGCGAGCAATTGGTTTCTATGAATTCGGGGGGCCCGACGTGCTGCGGGTCGTCGACCTGCCGGAGCCGCACGCCGGGCCCGGTGAGGTCCGGGTGCGGGTGCGTGCGGCCGCGGTGAATCCGGCGGACACGCTGCTGCGCTCCGGCGCGCAGGCGCGGGCGTTCGCCGGGGTGCCCGGCCCGTACGTACCCGGAATGGACATCGCCGGAGTGATCGACGAGATCGGCCCGGGAACGGAGACCGAGCTGTCCCCGGGTGAGCCGGTAATGGCAATGGTGATGCCGCTCGGCCCGGCCGCCGGCGCTTACGCCGAGTATGTGGTGTTGCCGGCCGGCTGGGTGGTCCGCGCACCGGCGGGCACCGATCACGCGGCGGCGGCGACGCTGCCGATGAACGGGCTCACCGCGCAGTTGACGCTGGACCGGCTGGCGCTCGCCCCCGGCTCGGTCCTCGCCGTGATCGGAGCCGCCGGGACACTCGGCGGCTACCTGGTCCAGCTGGGCAGGCACGCGGGACTGACCGTCGTCGCTGATGCCGCGCCCGCCGACGAGGCCCTGGTCCGCCGGTCCGGCGCGGCCGATGTCGTGGCCAGGGGATCGGACGTCGCCGGACGAATCCGGGCCCGCTATCCGGATGGCGTGGACGCGATCGCCGACACGGCGCTGGCCGGGCCGCGCCTTTTCGAGGCGGTACGTCACGGCGGCGCGTACGCCCGATTCCGTAGCGCCGATGAACCCGGCGGCCACGAGCTCGACGGCAGCGGCGGGATCTCCCTCCGGGCGATATTCGTCCCCGACTACGCGGGGCGGACGGACAAGCTGCACCAGATCCGACGGCTCGCCGAGTCGGGCGTCCTCACCCCGCGCGTCGCGACGACCCTCCCCGGCGCCGAGGCGGCCGACGCGCACCGGCGGCTGGAGGCCGGCGGTCTCCGCGGCCGGCTCGTGCTCACCTTCTGACCTCACCAACCCGTACTGACAAAGGAGTAGTCGTGTCCGCACGTTTCGCAGAGAAAGTCATCCTGATCACCGGCGGCACCTCCGGCATGGGCCGTGCCGTCGCCGAGCGGGTCGCGGCCGAGGGCGCGAAGGTCGTCCTGGCGGCCCGCGGCAAGCAGGCCGGAGACGCGGTGGTGGCCGGCCTGCGCGCCGCCGGACGGGAGGCCGTCTTCGTCCCGGCCGATGTGACGGTGGAGGCTGAGGTGGCGGAGCTGGTCCGGCAGGCGGTGAGCCGGTACGGCCGGCTCGACGGCGCGTTCAACAACGTCGGCGCCGCCACCGCGGCCGGCTCGGTGACCGACGTGGACGGCGACGCCTGGCACGCTGACCTGGCGCTCAACCTCAGCAGCGTCTTCTTCGGCCTGAAACACCAGATTCCCGCGCTGCGGGCGAGCGGCGGCGGCGCGATCGTGAACAACGCCTCCATCCTTGGCGTCACAGGGCAGGCGGGCATGGCCTCCTACAGCGCCGCCAAGCACGGCGTGGTCGGCCTCACCCGGTCGGCGGCGCTCGACACGGCCGCGTCCGGCGTACGGATCAACGCCCTGATCACCGGCGGCGTCGACACCCCGCTGCTGCGTGCCAACATGGGCCCGACACCAGAGGAGTCCCTGCGCGCGGCCGGGGCGATGCACCCGGTCGGGCGGATCGGACAGCCGGAGGAGATCGCGGCCTTCGTGGCGTTCCTGCTGAGCGACGAAGCCAGGTTCATTACGGGAGCCGCGCTCGCGATCGACGGCGGAATGTCCGCCGGCTGACGAAGGATCCCGACAGCCGCCACGATGCTCGGCTCAGACGAGTTCGCTCTCGCCAGCATAACCTTCCGTGAACTGGGCGACACCACTCAGGCCATCTTGTACGGCTTGACAACTCCTAATGAAATAGGCGAGTCGCTGGGTCGATCGCCGTTATCCAGCGCTGTTGACGCAGGTGATGCTTCTCACCGCGCCGGTGCCAAGGGCGGGCCATTCTGTTGGTGTTCCTAGGATCCGCCGAGAATTAAATTGGCGCCCACAAAAGGGTTTATCGAGGTCAGAGATCTGGAACCTACGGGTTAATTCTCTGCAAGTCCTAAGCCGCGGCAGGAGGAGACACGGTCTGACGTCAGGGGCCGGATGATCCCCGCAATCGGCGGACGATGGTGACGATGACGGTGACGGCCAGGGTGGTGAGGCCGAAGGCGACCAGGAGTGGGATAGGGATGAACTGACCGCCCAGGTAGCCGAGCAGGACGGCGGGGACCGCCCACAGTGTTTCGGCGGCCAGTGCGGACAGGGCGTAGCGGCGCCAGGGGTAGGCCCGCCGACCGGCGGTCACGGCCGCGACGGTACGGCCAGCTGGCAGGTAGCGCGCGGCGATCAGGGTGAGCACGCTGTGCCGCAGGAGGCGTGCCTGCCAGGACGTGGCGGCCACGCGGGGACGACTGGGGGCGGCCGACGCGGAATGGCGCAGGTGGGCCAGGCCGCGGGCGACGTTCCGGCCGAGCCGGTAACCGCCCAGGTCCCCGGCCCAGGCGCCGACGACCCCGAAGGCCATCAGGCCGATGACGGTCAGCTCACCCTGGGCGGCCAGGGCACCACCGGTGATCAGCAGCGTGCCGGAGGGGAGGACCGGCACGAACAGGTCCAGCGCCGCAACTACACCGACTGTCAGGTACGCCAGCAGCGGAGCGGAGGGAAGCGCGAGATCGAGCATGACGGCGTCGTGACCGGATTCAGCTGCCGACCGCGATTAGCTCCGGCTTGCCTGTGCCGGGCCTGGCCGCGATGCGCTTGCCCGCGCCGTGCTTGCCCGTGACGGTTTCGGCCGTGACGGCTTTGGCCGTGACGCGCAGCGGGGCCCGGTGGGTGACGATGCCGGCGGCGGTCACGGTCGCGCCCGAGGTGAACAGGGTGATGATGTCTTCGGGGGAGGCGTCGTCTGTGTCTTTCGCGCTGTCCATCGCCGCTCTCCTACACCTCAGGCAACTGACCGGTCGGTCGGTAAGCGTACCTTGCTAACCGGCCGGTAAGCAAACGTGCAACCAAGCGAATAGACTCCAGGGAAGACCAGGCCATGTGAGGATCAAGGAGAGGAACGGCGAGGAAGGCGGAACATGTGGGCGGCACCCGGCGCAGGGGTAGCGACAGGCGGGCCGAGATCCAGGACGTCGCGGTGGACCTGTTCACCGAGCGCGGATTCGACGCCACGTCGATGCGTGAGATCGCCGAGCAGCTCGGCATCACCAAGGCCGCCCTCTACTACCACTTCGCCAGCAAGGAGGCCATTCTTCTCGGCTTCCTGCAGGAGCACCTGGGAGCGCTCGACGAACTCCTGGACTGGGCCGACGGGCAGCCGCCGTCCCCGGAGCGCTCGTGCGAGATCCTGAGCCGATGGCTCGCCCTGAGCACCCGGCGCGGACTGCGGACCATGCGGTTCGCGGCCGTGAACCAGACCGCCCTGCGCGCCGCAATGCCCGCGGGCCAGGACGGCGTGTTCCAGCGGATCGAGCGGGCCACCCTGCTGATCCTGGGCCCCTGCGCGCCCCTACAAGATCGCCTGCGGATCCGGCTGGCCCTGCTCAGCCTGCACACCACCGTGCTGGCCGCCCGGGGCACCGAGGCCGACGACGCCGACATCCTCGCCACCGCGATCCAGGCTGCGGCGCTCCTGGTCGGCGACCTGTTCCCCGCCCCGGAACTTCCGAAGCCCCCGGCCGAGCGCCGAAAGGGCCACCTCACTCATTTTCCCGAGTAGGAGTGGACCTGTGCGCCGACGCCGAACAGCGCTTTCATTGTCGGTGGGAGAACACCGGGCGCGGTGCCCAGGTGGACGGCCAGGACACCGCGCCACCCCGGCAGCCTGACCACGTCGGCCCGGCAACCTGACCGCGCCGCTCCGGCAACTTGATCGCGTCGGCCCGGCAACCTGACCGCGTCGGTCTGGCAACTTGATCGCCCCGGCCGTGCGATAAGGGCTTGCGGAGAATTCACCCGTTAATTCATAGGTCTCTGACCTCGGTGAACCCTTTGTGGGCGCGCAAGTTAATTCTCGGCGGATCCTAGGAACCACTAACAGAATGGGCCGCGCGTTCTTGGTGCCGGCGCGGCGAGAAGCATCACCTGCGTGAACGGCGCTGGATAACGGCGACCGACCCAGCGACTCGCCTTTTCGGTTGGGAGTTGTAAGCCCGGCGCGTCGAAGAAGCGCAGGCGGCACCGGTGATCTGTCGGACCGGTGAGCGAAGAGGAGCTGATCGCCTGTTTCGAGGAGATCGCTCCGATCGTGGAAAAGCTTGCGGCGGCCACCCGGCAACCGGCCTGCCGCGTCCGAAGGTCGAACATCGGGTCGCCCGGTGACCGGCTACCCGTGATGGCGAGCCGGGGCGTTACCGGTGGTGGCGAGCCGGGGCGTTACCGGTGGTGGCGAGCCGGAGCGGTCACCAACACTTGGCCCGGTTCGGTCCAGTAGTACAGGACGGATCGTCCCGATCTGCGGCGCTGGACCAGGCCCGCGTCCAGGAGGATCTTGAGGTGGCGGCCCACCGAGCCCAGGGGCTGACCGGTCAGCGCCACCAGGTGAGAAGTGCTCTTCGGGGTGTCGAGCAGCATCAGGACGGCCGCGCGGCCCGCGCCGAGCAGCCGCGCCAGCGCGTCAGGAACCGGCGCGGGATCGGGCTCGGCCAGCGTGCCCGAGCAGGGGTAGACGACGCAGAAGCGCCGCCCGCTGCTCCAGGAGACCCACCCCCATCGAGGCGTGACCGGTACGAACATCAGCTGCGCGTTCCGCACATCCCGCGGCGGATTGTCCAGCGTGTTGATCTGGAGCCGGTTCTCGCCCAGCCACCGCATGCCCTGGCGCATGTCGTCCAGCGCCGCCGCCCAGCCGCCCTGACCCAGCCGCGAGGTACGGGCGACAATGTCGGCCTCCAGGATGCGCTGCCGTTTCGGCCAGTAACGCTCGACGGCTTCCGCCCACACCCATTCCAGCAGGTCGGCGGCCCGGTCGGCGAGGTCGTCGCGGCGGAGCGCGGCCGGGAGAGGGCGGCGCAGGCACACCTCCAGGTCGGCGTGGACGACCTCGGGAGGCGTGTTCCGCACTTTGGCGACCTCATCCAGGAAGCTGGGGGCGCCGTCGCCGGGCGGGGTCGGGGTGAGGAAGTCGGCGATCCAGCTCCGGCCGAACGCCGCCTGGAGCAGCAGTGCGGTGATCGGGTCACCGGCCAGCCTGGCCTGGTAGGCGGGCAGATGTGCGGCCAGCCACCGCTGTTCGGCCGGATGCCCGGCATGGGCCTTCCGCAGGGCGAACATACAGGCCGTGGTCTCGGCCGCGACTGAGACCACGAACCGGCTGCCCGCCATTGTGTCCGCGTTGACCTGCCACAACCCCATCGATCGCCTCCTTGCGAATCAATGCCGCCCTGCCGCAACCCATTGGTCGCCTCTCGGCGGAATGCCGGCCTGCGGCGAATCAATGTCGGCCTGCCGCAACCCCGTCGGTCGCCTCTCGGCGGAACGATGTCGGCCTGCCGCAACCCCGTCGGTCGCCTCTCCGCGAATCAGGGCTGGCCTGCCGTAGGCCCATTGGCCGCCTCTCCGCGAAACCATGCCTGCCGCAACCCTGTTGGTTTCGCCTCCCCGCGAAACAATAACGCCCTTCCTGGGGTGGCCCGGAGACTGCCCGGCATGCGCACCTACCGGGAGCTTTTTCGCGTACCCGAATTCACCCCCCTGTTCACCCTCGTATCCGTTCAGATCGCCGCGTCCACCGTCAGCGGGCTGGCCCTGGGCGTGCTCGTGTACCGCGCCACGGACTCGCCGCTGCTGTCGGCGCTCAGCATGTTCGGCCCGTCCTTCGCGCAGATGATCGGCGCGATGGCTCTGCTGTCGGCCGCCGACCGGGTGCCGCCGCGGGCCGCCCTGACCGCTCTCGCCGTGGTCTTCGGCGTGGGGACGGCGTCGCTCGCCGTTCCCGGCCTGCCCCTCTGGGCGATCTTCACGATCATCTTCGCCCTGGGCCTGGCCGCCTCCCTCGGCGGTGGCGTGCGCTTCGGGCTGCTCAACGAGATCCTGCCCAGGGACGGCTTCCTGCTCGGCCGCTCCACGATCGGCATGTCCGTCGCCGTCCAGCAGATCGCCGGGTACGCCGTGGGCGGCCTCCTCGTCACCCTCCTGACTCCCGCCCTCACCCTGCTCACCGGCGCCGGCCTCTACCTGCTGGCCGCCCTCATCGCCCGCCTCGGCCTGACCCGCCGCCCGGCCCGCGCCGGCGGCCGCCCCTCGATCTCCGAAACCTGGCGGACCAACCGTCTCCTCTGGTCCGCGGGGTCCCGCCGCTCCATCTACCTGGCCCTCTGGGTGCCGAACGGCTTGATCGTCGGCTGCGAGTCCCTTTTCGTGTCCTTCGACCCCGTCAGAGCCGGGCTGCTGTTCGCCGGCACCGCCCTCGGCATGCTCGCCGGCGACGTCGCGGCCGGCCGTTTCATCACGCCGTACTGGCGGCTGCGGCTGGGCGCCCCGCTCCGCCTCCTGCTCGCCATCCCGTACCTGATCTTCCTGGTCGATCCGCCGTTCCCTGTCGCCCTGGCCGCCGTGACCCTCGCCTCGATCGGGTTCTCGGCCAGCCTGCTGCTCCAGGAACGCCTGCTCGCCCTGACCCCTGAGTCCGTCTCCGGCCAGGCACTCGGCCTGCAATCCTCCGGCCTGCTCACCATGCAGGGTGTCGGTTCCGCCGTGGCGGGCACGATCGCCCAGCTCACCAGCCCGGCCACCGCGATGGGTTTCATGGCGGTCGCCTCCGTGGCCGTCACGCTGGCGCTGGCCCCCGGCCTCAGGCCGCCGTCCGAAAGGCCGCCGGTCGAATCACGAGTCCCGGACGCCGCTCACTGAACCGGGGTGCGCGGATCGGCCGCACCTACGAGCTCGGCGGCCGGTCGCGGTTGAGGAACCCGGCCTGACCCGGCTGTCTGGCCCCGGCTGCTCAAGATGATCGGCAACGCCGCCATGGCCGGGGCCAGGGTGAACAGGATGACCGCCAAGACCGGACTGCCGTCGTTCTCGATCGCCGCGAAGATCGCCGCCAGCGCGTACGCGGCGACGGACAGGGCCAGCAGCGCGGGGACGGCCTTCCAGCGGGTCCAGGTCGCCGCGAAGGCGAGCAGGACCAGGAGCTGGGCGGCGAGCATGGCGAGGACCGAGCGGTAGGTGCCGTCGGGGGCGTCGTCGGTGAGGTTCTGGACGGAGACCAGCAGCCACGGCGCGACCGTGATCAGGCCTAACGCGGAACACCAACGACGAGGCATGGGCACCATCCAAAGCGGGGCGGAATCGCCACCATTGGGTGAGTATTACCTACCGAACCCGACAAAATCGAGTGCCTGCCGGGGCCAGGGTGGGACAAATCCTATTTTGGGCCTTTCCTAATGGTGGAAGCTGACGTGCGGGCGTTTGGCGGGGGCGCCGATCAGCTGCTCGACACCCCAGCGAATGTCCTGGGCGAGCAGGGAGATGACGTCCCGGCTGATGCCGTGCCGGACGAGCACCCGCTGCACGACCGTTTCCTGCCGGTCGGGCGGCAATGGGTACGCGGGAACCTGCCAGCCTTTGATGCGGAGCTGGAGAGAAAGGTCATAAAGGGAGAATCCCGCGTCGTCCGTGGTCGTGTAGCAGACCGCGGGAAGGCCGCCCTCGCCGTCGTACAGAAGGGTGAAAGGGCCCATCCGCTCGATCTGTCCGGCCAGGTGGGCGGCGGTGTCCAGGCAGACGCGCTGGATCGCGGTGTAGCCTTCGCGGCCAAGCCGCAGGAAGTTGTAGTACTGGGCGACGATCTCCCCGGCGGGACGGCTGAAGTTCAGCGCGAAAGTCGGCATTTCGCCGCCCAGGTAATCGACCCGGAAGATGAGTTCCTCCGGCAGCAGGTCGGCCGAGCGCCAGACCACCCAGCCGACGCCGAGCGGGGCCAGGCCGTATTTGTGGCCGGAGGAATTGATCGACGCCACCCGGGGAATTCGGAAGTCCCATTCCAGGTCGGGCTGGACGAAAGGGGCGATGAATCCGCCGCTGGCGGCGTCGATGTGCAGGGGGATGTCCAGCCCGGTGTCGGCTTGGATGGCGTCCAGTTCGGCGGCGAGTTCGGCGACAGGTTCGTAGTCGCAGGTGAAGGTGACGCCGAGGATGGCCACGACGCCGATCGTGTTCTCGTCGACGTGGGCGCGCAGCTGTTCCGGCCGCAGGCCGGTCGCGCCGGGTCGCAGCGGGACCTGCCGGAGTTCCACGTCGAAGTAGCGGGCGAACTTCTCCCAGCACACCTGCACCGGGCCGCACACCAGGTTGGGACGCCCGGTCCCATGCCGCTTGCGCCAGCGCCACTTCAGCGCCAGCCCGGCCAGCATGGCCGCCTCGCTCGATCCCGTCGTCGAGCAGCCGATCGTCCGGGCGCCGCTCGGGCTGTGCCACAGGTTGGCCAGGATGTGCACGCACCGGGACTCGATCTCCGCGGTCTGCGGGTACTCGTCCTTGTCGATCATGTTCTTGCTGACGCAGTCGTCCATCAGGCGGTGGACTTCCGGTTCCGTCCAGGTCGTGCAGAAGGTGGCGAGGTTCTGGGAGGAGTTGCCGTCGAGAGCCAGTTCGTCGCGGATCAGGGCGTACACCGTGCGGGGGTCGCTGGGGCCGTCGGGGATGACCAGCTTGGGCAGGGATCGCCGGCCGAGATGGCCGGAGTAGATGTCCTCGAACTCGTTCTCGGCGCGATCGGTGGCATGCAGCATCACCCGGTCTTTCCCGATCTTCGCCGCCCGCGCGCCGGGTTGACCGAAAACAACACGCGCTTTCCCGGTATTTGAGACGCGCCGGTCCGTCAGCTGGGCGGTGATTCGTGCCGATACTGACTAGTCTGCGATGCTTCTCGCCGCGTATGCTGCCGTTCGGTGGAGATGTCCCGACCGTACAACGATGGGGGATTTGTGTCCGTGTTGGGTTCTCCCTGGCGATTTTCGGTTGTCCTGGCGTATGCCGCGTTCATCCTGGTCGGCCTGGGCACCGGCGTGAGCGGTGTGCTGCTCCCCGCGCAGATCGACGACTACGGCGTGGACAAGGCCACCGTCGGCATCACCTTCTTCGCCTTCTCGGCGGGGTTCATGCTCGCCGGAGCGTCCTCGGGCGCGTTGATCCACCGGCTCGGGACGCGGATCGCGCTGGCCGTGGGCGGCGGCGCGTTCGTGGCGGCGGCCCTGTACACGGCGATCCGGCCGTCCTTCATTGGGCTCATCGTGGTCCAGCTCTTCGTGGGGTACGGCACGGGCCTGCTGGAGTCGGTGCTCAACACCTACCTGACCGGACTGCCTTCGGCCACGACGCTGCTCAACCGGCTGCACGCGTTCTTCGGGGTGGGGGCGCTGCTGGGGCCGTTGCTGGCGGCCTGGCTGGTGGGGTTCCTGCCGTGGACGGCGGTGTGGCTGGTGCTGGGGCTCATCGCGGTGCCGCTGGTCATCGGGTTTCTGGTCGTGTTTCCGCGGCGGGAGGTCGCGGCGGCGGGCGAAGCCGTACAGACGCGGTTATTGCCTACGGTTCTGCGCAGCCCGGTCGTGGTGCTGGCGTCGGTCTTCCTCGCGGTGTACGTCGGGCTGGAGATCGGCGTCGGGAACTGGGGGTTCACCTTCCTGGTGGACGAGCACGCGCAGGTGGACCTGGTCGCCGGGTACACCGTCAGCGGCTACTGGCTGGGGCTGACGCTGGGCCGCTTCCTGATCAGCCCGATCGCGGTCCGGTTCGGGGTGGGGCCGACCGGGATCACCTTCGGCTGCCTGGCGGGGGTGACCGCGTCCGCCGCGCTGATCTGGGTGGCGCCGGGGTACGCCGTGGCCGCCGTCGGGTTCGTGCTGCTGGGCTTCTTCCTCGGGCCGATCTTCCCGACCGCGATGGCGGTGGTGCCCAACCTGGTCCCGGATCGGCTGGTGCCCACCGCGATCGGCGTGATGAACGGGGTCTCGGTCGTCGGCGGGTCCGTGCTGCCGTGGATGGCCGGGGCCATCGCGCAGAGCGTCGGCGTCTGGACGTTGATGCCGTTCGCCATCGTGCTCGGGCTGGTGCAGGTCGGCATCTGGCGAATGATCGTCAGTCGATCGCGGTGAGGTCCACCACCACCATCCGGCCGTTGAGCCGGTAGAAGAGCACCGGCGCGTTGTAGGGGTGCAGCGAGGTCTGCTCCAGCAGCGAGGACGCCTGCCTGGTGCCGGCCTTCTCGCGGATGCCGAGGTCCGCGGTGTCGCCGGTGGCGAGGTCGTACAGGAAGACGCGGACCGTGTCGTCTCTGGTGGTCAGGGTTTTGAACCGATCGAGCACGGGTGCGTGGTCATAGGACAATCCGGGCATCTGATGCGCCCCGGAGCCGTCCCGGCGGCGCGCCTCATTCGTTGAGGCCTGCACGCACCAGACCAGCAGGCAGTCCCATGGCGAGGCGCTCTCGTCGGGGTCCTTGAAGCGGCCCATCCGCTCGCCGGTCAGGACGTTGACGATGACGTCGCCTCTGGGCATGTAGCCACGCGCCATGGGGGGCTGCGGGTATGCGGCCCAGGGCCACTGCATGAGGTGGAGCCTGTCCGTGCCGGGCATCAGGGCCAGAACGCCGCCGGACATCGGAACCGTGTAGACGCCGCCCTTCCGGCGCGACAGGTACAGCTTCCCGCCGGCGACCGCCATCAGATCGATGTCGCCATATTTCATGGTCTGATTGATTGAGGTGACCTTGCGGGCGGTTCCGCCGCCCACCGGTACGGTGAAGATGTCCAGCATGCCGCCCGGCCCCACGGTGAACCAGAGGAGCTGGCCCGCCGACATGGTCACATAGGAGGTGTGGTCGGTCCCCGCGGGCGCGGCGAACGTGATGTGCCTCCTGGCCTGGCCGGTACGCAGGTCGTACGCCCAGAAGCCCGGCTTGGGCCCTTCACCCGTTCTGACCAGGAGCGTCCGGTCGTCGAGGAACACCTGCGGAGCGAACTCCAGGCCGTTTTGGAGCTCCAGCGGGAGCGTATGGACGGCTCCTGGCCAGATCTCCTTCAACGGGCGAGGAGGCGCGGGCTTCGGTGGCAGCACGACTGTCCGGTCCGCGGGTTCCGGCCCGGCGGCGGACAGTTTCTCGATCAGGAACGTCGACCCGCCGACCAGCGCGGCCACCACCGCGGCCGAGACCAGCGCCACCCCCCACCGGCGGCGCGGACGCGCCGGGGCGGAACGCAGGAACCGGGACGGGGGCGGCGGCTCCGCCTCCACGGACATGTCGGCCAGGGCCTCGCGCAGCAGATCCTCGATGTTCATCCGAACTCCCTCACCGCGTCCAGTTCCGGAGCGATCTTCCTGAGCCGCTTCAGCGAGCGGTGAACCTGGCTGCGCACCGAACCGACCCGGAGCCCCAGCACCCGGGCGATCTCGGTTTCCGACAGGTCCTCGAAGTAGCGCAGCACCAGGATGCTGCGCTGCCGCGCGGTCAGCCGCGCCAGCGCCGCCCGCATCACCACCCGTAGGTCGGTCACGTCGGCGTGCCCGGCCCCGATCCGGTCGGGCAGGTGCTCGGTGGACACCTCGCTGACCCGCGACCGCCGCCGCCACGAACTCACCTGCTCGTGGTACATGACCCGGCGCACGTACCCCTCCACGGCCGCCGGGTCGCGCAGATCGGCCAGCTTCGCCGCCGTCTTCGCCAGCGCCGACTGGACCAGGTACTCGGCGGCGTGCCTGTCCCCGGTCAGCAGGTACGCGGTGCGGAACAGCGCACCGGAGCGAGCGACGACGAACTGCTGGAAGTCCGCCTCAAACCCTGGATCCACCCGGTCCTCCTCGCCGTGTCACCAACCAAGGACGCGGCGGACCCGTGAATCTATGCCACCCCGATGGGGGTTCCGATCACGACGGTGGCGTCCAGGTCGTCGGAGCCGGTCACCAGGGGGACCATGCCGCCCGCCGCGACCGCCTCGGCCGTGCTGCCGGCCTGCCGGGCGCTGGTCTCGACCAGCAGCCGCCCGCCGGGGGCGAGCCAGCGCACCGCCTGGGCGGCCACCCGGCGGACGACGTCCAGTCCGTCGGCCCCGCCGTCGAGGGCGACTCTCGGCTCGTGCACCCGGGCCTCGGCCGGCAGCAGGCCGATCGCGTCGGTGGGGACGTAAGGGGCGCTCGCCACCAGGATCCCGACTCGCCCCCGCAGGTCCGGCGGAAGCGGGTCGTACAGGTCGCCCTGGTACACGGGAGCGTCGAGATTGCGCCGCGCGCACCGCACGGCGAGCGGATCGATGTCCACCGCGTGCAACTCGACCTGGCCGAGCGCGGCGGCCAGGGCCGCGCCCACCGCGCCGGAGCCGCAGCACAGGTCCACGATCACGTCCCGGCCGGCCGCCAGCGCGAGCGCCTGCGCGACCAGGAATTCGGTACGGCGTCGCGGGACGAACACCCCGGGATCCACGGCGATCCGCAGACCACAGAATTCCGCCCAGCCCAGGACATGTTCCAGCGGGAGCCCGGCGACCCGCCGGTCGACCATACCCGCGAGATCATCGGGGGTGGTGGCGGTGGAGACGAGCAGCTCCGCCTCATCCTCGGCGAATACGCAGCCTGCGGCGCGCAGCCGGATGACGATGGCGGGCAGAGTGAGAAGCGACATTGAGCAACCTTCCGGGGAAGCCGAAGGGCGCTCTCGATGTCACCGAGGACGGCCGTGAGAGGAGAGCACCCGGCCTGATCTGGCGGTAATGGGTCTCACCTCCTTGGTCGCGTCGGTACGCATCGACAGACTACCCGAAGGCCCGTGGCCGGCGAGGCCGACCCCAGGCCGGGGCTGATAGGGGTGCCGACTTGGCGTGATGCTATGAAATAGCCCCATGGCAAGGGCTATTTTTGAAGCAACCGAAATCCGGTCGCGCTGGCCGGACGCGGTTCCGGCAGTGGCGGCGGCCGTGGTGGGCCTGTGGGGGGTCACCACGCCGTCGTTCTGGCGGGACGAATCGGTGAGCGCCCTGGCCGCGTCGATGCCCTTCGGCGACCTGTGGCGGCTGCTCGATCACATCGATCGGGTGCACGCGCTCTACTACCTGATCCTGCGTCCGTTCGCGGCGGTCTCGACCGGTGAGCTGGCGCTGCGGCTGCCGTCGGTGCTGGCGACCGTGGCCGCGGCGTACGGGATCGTGGTGCTGGGACGGCGGCTGGTCTCGCCCCGGGCCGGTCTGCTGGCCGGGCTGGTCTTCGTGGCGTTGCCGATGGTCAGCCGGTACGCCCAGGAGGCGCGCAGCTACGCGATCGTGACGGCGGTGGCCGTGCTGTCCACCTGGCTGCTGGTCGAGGCCGTCCGCCGGGAGCATCGGGGATGGTATGCCGGTTACGCGGCGAGCCTGATCCTGCTCGGATGGTTCCACGTGTACGCCTTGCTGCTGGTCTTCGCGCACGCGATCACCGTGGCGTACTGGCGTCGTGGCGTGGGCAGGTTCGGCGAGTCGCTCGCGCTGGCCGGGGTGGGGATCCTGCCGCTGGCGTTTCTGGCGGTCAGCCAGCGGGACGCACAGCTGGGGTGGCTGAAGCCGCCCACGTTCGCCGCCGTCCCCACACTCGGCGACGAGATCGCCGGGAACGCCTGGGTCGCCCTGCCACTGCTCGTTCTCGTGATCTGCGGTGCCGTTCGTGACCGTCGGCTGGCCGTTGTCGCCGTGCCCTGGGCGCTCCTGCCGGTCCTGTCCATGGCGATCTCGCAGCTCTATCCCGTCTACAGCCCGCGCTACCTGCTGTTCGCCGTCCCCGCAATGGCGCTGCTCGCCGGAGCCGGTCTCGACGCCCTGCGCCCCCGCGCCCTGACGTGGCTCGGCCTGGCGCTCGTCGTGGCGCTGACCGTCCCCGCCCACCTGCGGATCCGCGAACCCGACTCCCGTCCAGACGATCTGCGCGGCATGGCTCTGGCGCTCCAGGCCCGGGGACGCCCCGGCGACGCCGTCCTCTACGTGAACGAGTTCGGCCGCCTGTTCGCGGGCGTGTACGACGCCGCCTACCGCGACCTGCGCGATCTCACCTACCCCCCGGACCGCGACACACCCAGAACCGCACCCGAACTCACGGCCGCCCTGGCCGGCGTGGACAGGATCTGGGTGGTCACGGGCGGCCGCAAACATCAGAACAGCGCGTTCGCCGAGGACGACGAGCGATACCTGGCCCTCATGGCCGACCCGGACTTCACTTTGGAGTCGACCGAGGACTTCGGCTACTCCTGGTTCGGCCTGTACGTCCGCGACCTCAGGAAATCGTGACGGTGATCGAGGCGCCGTGCCGGTCGGCCAGCCGGCCGAAGGTCAGGGTGAGCTCCGAACCGGTCCGGACGCCGGTGACGAGAGGGTGATCGCGCAGGATCCCGGTGGTCGCGCGTCTCCAGGTCACGGTGAGCCCGGACAGGTCCCGCCGGGGGTCCGACACGGTCACGGTCGCCGTGCCGTCGGAGTGCTCCCTGGCGAGGACGGCGCACGGCGCGGACGCGATCAGCGGGCCCGCGGCCCCGTCGCGCCAGAAGTTGGCCGCGGTGATCCCGAGGGAGGGGATGCGCACGGCCTGCTGCCGCGCGGTGTTGGCCAGGACGTTCACCCAGGCGGCGTCTTCGGCGCGGGCCCGCGTCTCCGCCTGCGTCGCCCCCGGCAGGAGAACGTAGAAATATCCGGCTGAACTGGGATCCGTCCCGTGATCCAGCCAGAGCGTCACATAATCCCGGGCCACCAGGCCGGCGGTGCGTCTCTCCCGGAGCGTTTTGATCCCGGGCGGGAACACGTAACCAGCATGCCCATCCAGATGCGCCCATTTTTCGTGAGAAATGAGCAACGCATCTGTTCTGCGGTTGTCCACGATGGTTTCGACGGGAACGCCGTCCTCACTGGTGATTCCCGCGCCCAAGCAGACCACCGCGTCGTCCAGGAAGAACCACGACTTGAAAGCCTCCATCGTGCTTTCCAGCCCGTTCAGGTGCTGACCCACCGTCGCGTACAGTCCGTCGGTCGCGCCACCGACCCACCGCCCCGGCGGGCAGGTATCCCCCCACCCGCCCCCCGCGCCGTCCGGCAGCCGCCGCGTGGACACGGTCGTGCCCGGCAGCCGGTACGGATCGACGGTCGGCCAGAACGAATCCGAATACTGATCCCCATGCCCGGCCGCCCACCAGTAGAGCATCCCCGAACCGGTGTGCCACCCCCGCAGGTTCTCGCCGTTCCCATGCTCATAGTGCCCGACCCGATCCGAGGCCATACTCAGCCCCGCACACCACCCCGCCCTCCGATGTACGGCTCGCGCGCTCATCGGCAGCAACCGATGCCCGACCGGCTCATCCACGGCCGCGATCGCGTCATCATCCAGAACCGCGGCAAGCCTGGCATGAAACCCCAGATCATCCCGCTCGGCGGCCTTGAGCATGGGTTCGTGCGTGTTCCGCTGAGCCCACCCTTTCACCATGCCCTGCCATCGCGACCGCACCGCGGGCTCCGCCGCCTCCCCGAGCAGCAGAATCGAGGCCGCGATCTCCCGCCCCCGCTGATGGTCCCCGAACGGCCTCCGGTTGATTCCCCGCCCCCGGACCAGATCCATGCAGAACCCGTTGTGAATGAAAGGTGCGAATGACCGGTCCACGGTCTCGAAGATGTTCTCGTCGGTGATCTCCCACGGGGATCCGCGCAGCACCGCGAAAATGGTGGCGATCCCGTTCAGCAACGACGAGCCGTACGCGCCCTGGTAGGGAATGAACGTGTGCTGGATGAACGACCCGTCCCGGTAGAACCCATCGCCCTCCTCGACATAGGGAAAGACCGGCGAAAGAGCGGCCACCGCCAGATCCGCTTTCTCCGGATCCGCCCGCAGCATCGCCCGCAACAACATCACCAGACACAGATCCACCCGATTGGCCCCGGTGCTGTTCCCGCGATAACTCCCCAGCCGCCGCTCCGGCACGAAATAGTCCACGGCATCCCGGAGCTTCGCGCTCCGCCTCTCGCCGAAGTGATCCCCGACCAGCACCGCCGCGTCAAGCAACCGCTTCGGAACCCCGATCTCCCAATGCCACCAATTCCCCACCGGATCCGCCCCCGCCGCGTACACCTGCCGCCGATAGTGATCGACCCCGGCCGCGACCGCCTCTCCCAGTCGCGCGTCCCCGGTCACCCCGGTCCCCGGCAGCACGAAAGCCCGCGCCATCTGCTGGAGACGTGCCGGCGTCGCCATGAACGACGGAAACGGCAGATCCCCCCAAACCGACCCCTCGCCCAGCACCATCGCATCCCGATGCCGCGCCGCCTTCGCCCCCAGCACGGCCAACCTCGTCCGATACGGCTCCACCCGCGCGTCCAGCCCGGACCCCGCGGTCACCTCAAGCCAACGCCGCCGCAACAGAATGAATGAACTGCCCGGCGTATTCGCCGGCAGCGCCGGAACCAGCGCACCAAGCACCCCAGCGGCGGCGACAGCACCGGCCTGGAAGAACAACCGCCTGGAATGCCCCGTCACGACAGAATTATCACCCGCCCTCAATCAGGGCGGGCCGTCGTTCCGGCCACAACGTGGCCGCTGCGACCTGTCCCGATAGCTGACCGTTTAGTAGCCGGGCATGGATGATTTGGCCGCGCCCGGCGAACCGATCGGGTGTGATCGACGTCTTCACTGGTGTGAAGCGCCATCTGGGGGCCGGTCTCGCGCTGACGGCGGTCGTGTTGTGTTCGCTGGCTGTTCTGACCTCGGCCTCGGTCTCCGAGACGCCGACCGTGCGGTCAGCCTGCCCGCCGCAGTACGGCGGGGGAGGCGCAGGGGGATGGGTTCCCGCGGCCTCGGGCATCGACGGAGCCGGGGACACGCTGGTGCCCGGCGAACCGGTCGCGGCGACGATCTGCGCCTACCCGGGGAGCAACATGAAGATGGGCCGCGAACGGTTCGCCGGATCTCGGCTACTGGCGGACGGCGTTCAGAGGATGGCCCGGGACCTGTCCTATCTCCCCATCGCCCGGGACGACGGCTGGTCGTGCACCATGATGGGCGGGCCGATGATCAACTACCTCATCCGTTTCGACTACCCCGGCGGAAAGTCCCTGTGGCTGGGCAGCGCCGAGGAGGTCAACTCCTGCGCGACGACGACCAACGGCACCATCAAATCCCGGTCCTACGTCGGAAAGACGATCACCGCCGCCTACCCACCGGAAATTGGCGGATAGAACCGCCGGAGGACGTCTGCCTCGGGCCGGGCGGGCGTCGAGGCCAGGAAACCCTGATGGTCCCAGAAACGCCCGTCTCGGTGCTGATCTGCAAGCACGGCCCAACCGGCAAGGACACGCGCGCGCAGCACGGCCCGCAGGAGGCGCGGCGCCTCGCGGCGGCCTTGAACTCCCTGGACCACTGGCCGGGCGGCGACGGCTGCCAGGGAGGCAAGCCAGGCGCCTCGTTCCGCCTCATGTTCAGCTACGCGGAAGGACCCCGGGCGGCCGTTCACATCATCGAAGGCTGCCTCCCTCCCGTCTCCAACCTCGACCTCCAGGCCGACCTCAACGACTCCGTCCAGACCGAACTGGCACGGCTCGCACCCGCCTGGAGAGGATGTCTCCCGCCGGTGACGCCCGTCCGGCGCGAGCTGTTCAGCGATGAGTTCGGCGAGGTTTGGGATGCGGGGGAGCAGCCCATCTCCTGCAAGCTACGACGATCCGTCCCGCCGCAGGTAGGCGAGGACGGCCTGGACCCGGCGGTGGTAGTCGGGCGCGGGCGGCAGGTCGAGCCGGATGAACACGCTCCGGATGTGCGCTTCGACGGTTCGGGGCGCCAGGTGCAGGCGCCGGCTGATGGCCTGGTTGGACAGGCCCTCGGCCATCAAGCCCAGGATGTCCAGTTCGCGGGAGCTGAGCAGGGTCGCCTGGGCGGCCCGGCGGGCCAGGAGTTTGGCGACCACCTCGGGGTCGATGACGCAGCCGCCCGCGTGGATCTGGCGGAGCGCGTCGACGAACTCCTCGATCCCGGCGACCCGGTCCTTGAGCAGGTAGCCGACACCGCGCGGAGCGCCGTCGAGCAGGGTGAACAGGTAGCGGGTCTCCAGCCGGGCCGACAGCAGCAGGATGCCGATGCCCGGGTGGCGGCGGCGCAGGTCGAGGGCGGCGCGCAGGCCCTCGGTCCGGTAGCCGGGGGGCATCCGGACGTCGATCACGGCCACGTCCGGGGCGTGTTCCGCCGCGGCGGCGTGCAGGGTCTCCGCGTCGCCGACCTCGGCGGCGACCTCGACGCCTTCGTTGCGCAGGGCTCTGGCCACCGCCTCGCGTACCAGACCTGAGTCTTCGGCGAGGACGACGCGCAGGGGCGCGCGGTCAGCGGGTGTCAACGGGAAGCACCGCCTTGATGGTGGTCCCGCCCTGGGCGGGACTGTGGAGGGTGAGGTCGCCGCCGAGCGCGGCGACGCGGTCGAGGAGTCCTTGCAGGCCGGAGCCGGTGGCGTGGTCGGCGCCGCCGCGGCCGTCGTCGGCGACCGTGACGGTCAGGGTGGCGCCGGCGTGGCGCATGCCGACTCGCAGGCGGGTGGCCTGGGCGTGTTTCAGCGCGTTGGTCAGGCCTTCGGCGACGACGAAGTAGGCGGCGGCCTCGACCTCGGGCGCGAATCTGGGCAGCGGGCCGAGGTCGGTGTCGACCGGCAGCGGCAGCTGGGCGACCAGCTCGTCGACGGCGATGGACAGGCCGCCCGCGGTCAGCAGGGCCGGGTAGAGGCCCTGGGCCAGGACCCTGATCTCGGCCAGGGACGCGGTCAGCGCCTCGGAGACCAGGGCCAGCAGATCGGCTTCCCGCGCGTCCTGCCGGGCGAGCGTGCGGCGGACCAGGTTGACGTTGAGCAACGCGGTGACCAGGCGGCTCTGGGCGCTGTCGTGCAGGTTCTGCTCGATTCTGCGGCGTTCGTCGTCGGCGGCTTTCACGATTCTGGCCCGGGACGCGCGTACCTCGGCGAGTTGCGCGGCCACCTGGGCGGCCAGTGACTGGTTGGCCAGGGCGAGGCCGGCCGCCGCGGCGACGGCCTCCAGCACGCGCGGGTCCTCGGTCAGCAGCGAATCATGTACGAGGACGGCCTGGCGGTGGCCGCTCCCGCCGAGGGGGGTGACGGTCTGGAACGGCGCGATCGGCACCGGGGCGCCCTGTTCGTCCACCGGGCCCGGATCGGCGGTGAAGGCCACCCGCAGGGAGTCGTCCCGGAGTGAGTGGGAGAGCAGTTCCTCGATCTCGCCGACTTCTTTCGGCTCGCGCAGCTGCCGGAGGAGCCGGTTGACCGCGCCGCGACCCAGGTAGAAATAGATCATTCCGGATAGGAACGCGAGCGGCAGGATGGCGAAGAACACGTCATAGGAACGGATGAACGTGTCGTACAGCGAGAATCGGTCCTCGATGAAGCTGAAACTCTGCGAGAACTGGCCGATTGAGGAGAACAGCCCGCCCGCTATCAGGAGGGTGAGCACGGGCGCCAGCAGTGAGCGCATGAGCTGCCGTGACCTGAGCCAGCGCCGGATCAGGACGACCATCAGCCCGACCGAGACGAAGAAGGCCGTCAGCGGCGAGGCGACCTTCATCACCGACTCCACGGCGACGTTGTCGCTGATGAGCAGCAGGCCGACCGCGTTCTCGGCGAAGCGCGCGTGCTGGTCCACGAAGAGCGCGATGATCAGGCCGGTCGCCGCGGCCCCGGCGTAGGCGACCCCGGCAAGGATTCGCTGCGGGCGGGTCTCCAGCCTGCCGGTCGGGAACGCCAGCGCCAGCTGGACCAGGAACGGGCTGGAGGCGGCCACGGTCAGCTGGCCGAGGGTGTGCGCCCAGGCGACGCCGGAGAGCTGCAGGTCCTCGGCGAAGAAACCGATCGCCACCCCCATCATGAGCAGGCCGACTCTGTTGGTCGGCCGCCGATAGTGCGCCAGCAGGCCGGAAACGAGAAAGAGCATTCCGGCGACCGCGTGTAATGTCACCCGAAATGCGTCTGAATTCGGCACTCCCGCGGCGATAAAGGTGGTCTGCACGCCAAAGGCGGCTCCCCCCAGAGCGAGCGCCCCCATGGCTTTGTGCCCGTCCCACCAGCGTGGTGATTCAGCTGGCCTCGGCGTCACGCCTGAAGTCTTGTCGGCCGTCCATTCAAGGTCAAACCGTATCCAGGACGCGGGTCAGTTCTTCTGCAGATAGAGCTCTTTTCGGTATGAATCCCCGCGCGCCGCAGCGTTCCACCAGGGGGCCGTAGTCCGCCGCCTCCCGTACCGAGGTGAGCACGACCGCGGCGCCGGCCCGAATCAGCGCGGGGCACACCTCGAACCCGCTGGTGTCGGGGAGCTGCACGTCCAGCAGGACGACCGCCGGGCGCAGCCTGACCACCTCGGCCAGCGCGGCCGAGCCGGTGGCGGCGTCACCGGCCACCTGGAACGCCTCCCCGTCGAGCAGCGCGCGGGCGACGGTACGGAAAGCCGGATCGTCGTCGACGATCAGCAGGCGTCTGGTGGCCACACATTACGATCACCTGGAATTCGGCCGGCTGCATCAGTGCAGGCACAGTCGAACCCGGCGATTTCTAGTCGGCGTGGGAGCGGCCGTTGGTGCTCATCCGTACCTGCGAGGTATGGGACAGGAGTAGGTCGAGTTTGGCGTTGACGGCGGCCAGGTCTTGTTTGAGGGCTTCGATGTCCTCTTGGGCGCGGGTTTCGGAAGGGGAGGGTTCGGCGTCGTTCATGGCGTTGACCACGACCGCGATGAAGAGGTTCAGGGCGACGAAGGTGGAGATCAGGATGTAGACGATGAAGAAGATCCAGGCCCACGGCTTCTCCTCCATCACCTCCTGGGCGACATTTCCCCAGTCGTCCCCGGTCATGATCTGGAACAGGGTGAACAGGGAGCGGGGGAGCGCGTCGAAGCGTTCCGGGACGATGTCGCCGAACAGCTTGGTGGCGATCACCGCCGCGATGTAGATCATCAGGACCAGCAGCCCGATGATGGAGGCCATGCCGGGTACGGCCGTCAGCAGCGCGCTGACCACGCGCCGCATGCTCGGCACCGCCGAGACCAGCCGGAGCGCCCGCATGATCCGCAGCGCCCGCAGCACGGAGGCGGGCCCTGACGCCGGGACCAGCGCGATGCCCACGATGATCGCGTCGAACCAGTTCCACGGATCGGACCAGAAGGCGCGCCCGTCCGCGTACAGGCGGGCGGCGATCTCGACGATGAAGATTGCCAGCGCGATCCGGTCGATGGCGTGTAACAGCCCGCCGGCCCGCTCCATCAGGAACGAGCTGGTCTCGCACCCGATGGTCACGGCGTTGATCACGATGACGGCGATGAGGGCTCGCTGCACGAGCCGGTGTTCCAGGACCTGACGAACCCGATGCCTAGTCGGCACGCAATCGCTCCCCGGGGGTGAAGGGACACCAATTCTCTTGATCATCTTACGGGTTGCCCTGGAGGGGCTTCCGCCTCCGGACGGAACTCTCATACCCCGCCGCATAAACGCGTCACGATAAGCATCTGATCAGGTACTTAAAGTAACCTCAGGTGGCTAGTGCGCCGCGGCGCTCGCGTCGGGGAGCATCTCGGGGCAGACGCCGCCCGGCGTCGTGGCGAGTTCGAAGTGCCACATCTCGTTCGCGTAGGTCTGGCACAGCCCGTAGCCGGTTCCGTGCTGGCTGAGCCAGCTGTCGGCGTCGGTGGGCCCGATGTCCACCGCGTCACCGGTGACGTGGTGCGACCGTTCCGGAGTGCTGACGTAACGGAGGGCTTCTCGCTCGCTGCCGTATCTGACGACCGCTTCGCCGAACAGCTGCCGCTGATATGCCTCGCTCCGCCACCCGGTCGTCAGGAACATGTCGATCCCGTCGCCGGCCGCGTCATCCGCCGCCTGCTGTACGGCGCGCGGCAGCGCAGGGTCCAGATTGGCGATCGCGGGCGACTCGATGTCGTGCGGGGAGAGCCGTCCGCCATCCGGCACCAGTCCGTCGTCGACGCCGACGACCGAACTCGCGGCGGGCGCGACGATATCCACGCCCGCCACAACGAGGCCGGCCGTCAGGGCGATGAGCACGCCAATGATGCCGCGCTGAGCTGTCTGTCCACTGATCCGCATGTCAGCCACCCTGTTCGGCCCGGGTGTCCATGCCGTGGAGACCACGTATCCATGGCCGCTTGGCCGCGTATCAGGGCTGTATCAGGCGGAGTGTCGCCGTCGCGCCGCCGTCCGGGGCGTTGCCGAAAGAGAGCACGGCGCCGATCACCCGGGCCTGACCGGCGGCGATGGTCAGGCCGAGCCCGTGACCGTGGCCGCGTTCCGCCGCGCCGGTACGGAAACGCTGCGGTCCTTCCGCCAGCAGTTCGTCCGGGAATCCGGGGCCGTGATCACGCACGACGATCGTCGTCCCGGCCACGCGGACCTCCACCGGCGGCCGTCCGTGGCGGTGCGCGTTGACGACCAGGTTGGCGATGATCTGGTCCATCCGGCGCGCATCGGTGTACGCGACCGGCTCACCGCTCACGGTCACCCTGACCTGGAGCCCCGTCCGGCGGATGGAGTCCTCGACGACCTCACCCAGCGGCACCGACGAGAGCTCCGCCTCCTCCGCGCCCGCGTCGAGACGGGAGATCTCCAGCAGGTTCTCGACCAGCGTCCGCAGCACCCGCACCCGGTCACGCACCAGCTCCGCCGCCTCGCCATCCGGCAGCAGCTCGGCGGACGTGATCAGGCCCATCAGCGGCGTACGCAGCTCGTGGGCCACGTCTGCGGTGAACCGCTGCTCACCGAGCAGCCGCTCGTGCAGCGCCCCGGCCATCGAGTCGACGGCCACCGAGATCTCGGTGATCTCGTCACCACCCCCGCCGGCCGAGGTCCGCGCGCCCAGATCACCGTCCGCGATCCGCCGCGCGATCCGGGCCACCCGCCTCAGCCGCCGGTTGGGCAACTCCGCCGCCAACGCCGCCAGCGGCACGACGACACCGAGCACACCCAGCGACGCCATCACCATGTGCCGGTCGAGCGCCCGCAGATTACGCAGCTCAGACCCCATATCGACCTGTACGGCCAGCACCTCCCCGCCGACCGGCTGAGCCGCCCACATCCAGGGAATGTCCGGCCGCCGATCGTCATACCAGGTGCCCTCCAGCCCCGTGTTCCTGACCTCCTGAAGCAGCGCGGCCGGAATCACCGCCGGATCAGCCGGAACCACACCCGTACGGCGATAGTCGGCCATCACGGACGCCAGCGCGACGGACGCCTGACCCCGGCCCAGGCTCATGGAACGATCGAGGGTGCTCTGGTGGACCAGAATCCCCACGGCCAGCGCGACCACCACGGACGCCCCGGCCACCAGCGCGGCGATCTGCCAGCGCAGCGACCGCCAGTTCAACAGCCGGCGCCCCAATTCAGCGCCGCAACTTGTAGCCGAAACCACGGACGGTCTCGATCCGATCGGCGCCGATCTTCTTCCGCAGCCGCTGCACACACAGGTCGACCACCCGGCTGTCCCCGTCCCACCCGTAGTCCCAGACGTTGCGCAACAGCGTCTGCCGGGCCAGGACGATCCCCGGATTGGCGGCGAACTCCAGCAGCAACCGCAACTCGGTGGGAGCCAGCGCGACCTGCTCGCCGCCCCGGAACACCTCCAGCGCGCCGGTGTCCACGGCCAGGTCACCGAAGACGAGCCGGTCCCGGCCGCCGGGGTCGAGCGCGGAGGTGACGGTGGCCCTGCGCAACAGCGAGCGGATCCTGGCCACCAGCACGGCGGTGTCGACCGGTTTGACCACGTAGTCGTCGGCGCCGGCCTCCAGCCCCGACACCACATCCAATGCGTCCCCGCGCGCGGACATCATCAGGATCGGGACCAGGCTCGTCTCCCGGACTCGCCGGCACAGCCCGATCCCGTCCAGGCCCGGCAACATCACGTCGAGCAACAGCAGGTCATGCCGGGCGTCCCGGAAGAGCTCCAGACCGGTCAGGCCGTCGCCGGCCGTGCTCACGTGGTAGCCGTACCGTTCCAGCACCAGGCCGACCGTCTTGCGGATCACCTCGTCGTCCTCGACGAGCGGCACGGAAGCGATCGGCCCGACGCCAGAAACCGACATAGCTCTCCATATGTGGTGAAAGAGTCATAAAAGACAATATATGGACTCTCGTGGAGAGGGTGTCGGTCTTCGGCATGGTGCCGGAGACATGCCTCCGCGACGGCTCAGCCGTGTATCAGCCGTGAATCAATCACGCGTACAGGAACCACAGGTTCGGGTTCTGCTCGTTGCCGTGGACGCACCTGTACGTGGTCCACCACCCGGCCTGAATGCCCATGTTCCCGCCGTAGATGCAGGCGCCTTCCGAAAACCAGGCGTGTTTGATGCTGTCGGCCTGCGCGGGCGCCGCGGTGGCCGTCACCATGATGCCGATCCCCAGAGCAGTCGCCCCGAGTAGAACCCGAACCTTGCGCATGGATCCTCCTGCCGTCGATTCTCCGGCTTCGGTTCGGCCGGTTCGGGAAGCATCACACCGGCGACCTCCGCCAACCAGATCATGCCCCCCACCCCCGGCCTGACCTGGCGAAACCCTGCCAGGTAGGTGAAACGTTCAGCCCGGCTCCGGCGCCTAGCTCACGGCGGAAACCGCCTCCTTGATCACCGCCGTCACCGCCTCCGGGTGGGAGATCAGCGTCAGATGGGAGCCGCCGTCGAACTCGGTCACCTTCGAGCGTGCGCGTTTGGCCATGAAGCGCATCGAGCCCGGGGTGATGATCCGGTCGCCGGTGCTGATGAAATACCAGGACGGGATCCTCTTCCAGGCGGCGGCCTTGGACGGGGTCATGAACGCGCCGGTCGACGCGGAGCGCTGCGAGGCCCACAGCTGGAGGGCGGTGTCCCGCGGCAGGTCCGAGGCGAACGAGCGGAGGAAGACGTCCTGTTTGAGGTACAGGTCGTCCGCTCCCTTGGGCGCGTCAGGGTAGGGCACCATGTCGTAGAGGGACTTCGGTTCCTGGTTGAGCGCCGAGTCGGAGCCGCTGAGCTGGCCGGTGGTCTCACCGACGTCGGGCGCGGCGGCGTCGACGTACACGAGAGCTTTGACGTTGGAAACGGCCGCGGCCGCGTTCGTGATCACCGAACCTCCGTAGGAGTGTCCGACGAGGACGACGGGGCCGGGAATGGTCTTCAGGAAATCGGCGATCGACGCGGCGTCGGTGGTGAGGTTCCTGAGCGGATTCGCGATGGCGCGGGCCAGGTAGCCCGATTTTCGCAGGGAACGCAGTTCGCCGTCCCAGCTCGACGTGCCGGCCCACGCGCCGTGCACCAGGATGATCGTGGGTTTGGCATGGTCTGGCGTGGGACTGCCGGCCGATGTGACGAGCACGCTGAACGCGGCCACGGACCCGATCAGAGAATTCATATTCCTCTTTAGTGATATCAGTCCTTAATGTCGTGGTTTATGCCCAAATAGGTAGTTGGGTAATCACTGGGCCCGGTAGACGACCTTCTTGGTGGAACGGCCGGGATAGGCCACTATCAGGTGTTGCTCGTATTCGTCGGTCACCCGGGCGTAGACCCGGAGCCGGTAGCGGCCAGGGCCGTTCACCGCCAGGTTGGGGAGCGCCGCCCCCCCGCTCCCTCCTCCGCGCCGTCCTCCATCCGGGGCACGCCCAGCTGCCCGCTGCGGCTGATGATGCCGACCTCGGCCACCTCGTCCCAGCCCCGGAGGCGCGGCGGCGGAGCCGAGCCGAACGCCTTCACGGTCAGGCACATCGCCTCGTTCTCGCCGTACGTCATCACGGCCGCCGAGCTGCCGGCGACGATTCCGTCCTCCGAGGCCGCGCCGAAGATGTCTTCCGCGATCTCGGCGCCGGCGTCGAAGACGCCGTACCCGCCGCCCTCGAACAGGAAGTACGCGGCGGTGCCCTGCCGTACGGCGCGCACGCGGGGCCAGGGGTCGGCGCAGCGGGCGTTCTCCTCGGCCGCGAACTCGTTCTCGGCGGCGCGTCCGGCGATGCCCGAATGCAGCAGGCCGGGCCGCTCCGCGACGATCTTCTCCGGGCACAGGAAGATCAGGTCGTCCGCGGCGGCGCCCCAGCCGCTGCGGTCGCTCCCGGCCCGCCTCAGCAGCGATCGCCGCCGCTCCTGGTCGGAGGTCGCGCACAGGAGCCTGCCGTACCCGAGGACCTGCTCGTCGGGGAGGGTGTCGGGGAACATCGGCGGGCGGCCGAGCGCGGCTCCGCGGACGCGGCAGAGGAACGCCTTCTCCCGGTCCTCCGGGCGGGTGTGGCCGTACTCGCGGTAGGCCATGCAGGCGTCCTCCCAGCCGGAGAAGGTGAGCCGGGGCGTGGCCTCGGGCTGGACCATTTCCGAGGACGGGGACGAGCACGATCGCCGCCGGAACCAGGCGGAGCGCGGGGGCCGGCCGGGTGGGCGCCGGGTGGGCGGCGTCTTCCTGGCTGGTGAGTTCGTGGGCGGAACACGCGAGCCACGCCGTGAACAGCAGGCTGAACGCCGCCAGCGGCCAGAACAGCGATTCGGACGCGCTGAGGGAGAAGAGGAGCGGGGCGGCGATCGTCACCGCGAGGAAGAGCCAGCCGATGGTGACGGTCATCCTGCTCCAGCGGGCGTCGCGGCCCTGCCCGATGAGGATCGTCACCTGCCAGGCCAGCGCGGTCAGGCCGATCAGCTCCAGGTCCTGAAACATCCGTTCGCCGGAGATCTCGTCGATGGCCGTGAGCGCCAGGCCCACCCCGTTGATCCAGGCGAACGCGACGACGACCCTCCGGACCTGGCCGGGCCTGAAGACGACCTGGGCGAACAGCACCTGCATCGGGCCCCACACGGCGAGGGTCAGCGTCGCGGTGAGAGCGCCGGGGAGCAGCCCGGCCGGCAGCCAGAGGATCAGGCTGTCGGCGACGGCCAGGTAGAGCAGCCGCCGCAGCCAGACCACCCGCCGGTCGGCCGGTTCGCCGCGCGGGGGAAGCGTGAAGATCAGCCGCAGCAGCACGGCGTTGAACGCCAGGATCACGGCGAGCGCCCCGAACTCCGGGAAGGTCGGCTCGGGCAGGCTCATGTCGGTCTCACCCGAGGGCGGTTCCGTGACGATCAGCCAGACGTAGCCGAAGTCACCGGTGACGGCCCCGAACACGGCGGCGGCGGCTGTGAGCGCCAGGTAGAGCCATACGACAATCGACCCCAAATGGTGACGCAGCACGTCAGAACCCCCGATTGGCGATCAAATGGAAGATCATAGGGGTTGCTGTGATCAGAAGAACGTGTACGCGGGGTAGAACGCCAGCATCCACACCCCGAACGCGATCTTCATAACGCTGTCCACCAGGAAGAAAGGCGTGATCGGCGCCTTGGGCGCGGCCCAGAGCCCGATCGCGGCGTTGACCGCCGTCAGTACGCCCAGCGCGGCGATCAGCGGGCCGTGGGCCGGGCCCATGATCGCGAAGTGCAGGCCCACGACGAGCATGATGCTCAGGGTCAGCCGCCGCTCGTCACCGTCGCCGAGCCGCCGTACCAGATAGACGATCACCGCCACCTCGAACACGACGGCGGCCACCAGCGCGCCGATGCTCAGCAGCGACGGCGTGCCCAGCGAGGGCAGCAGCGCGCTCAGCCCCGAGCCGGTGAATCCGACGATGAACCCACCGGCCGCCAGCGGGATCCATTTGCGCGGGAAGAAAAGCCCGAGGAAGAAACCGAGTCCCACGCAGATGAGAAAGATGCCCCCGCCCCGGATCAGCGGAAACGGGTGGTCCAGGGCAGCCAGGGATGCGCTCATGGCCTCTTCTCTCGGCAGTTCGAGCCGACATTATGGTTTGCGAGGGATCTTTGGGACAAATCGGCGGCCCCGTGGTTCTGACTCCGCATACCCACTGATCGTTAACTGCCGCGACATTCCTGGGACAGGTGGCCTCGCTAGCGTGCCCGCGAGTTCTACAGAAAGGGATTCGCCATGACGAAAAGCAAGTTGGTGGCCGGTGCGCTGGCCGTTCTCGCCGGAGGGGCGCTGGTGACGGTCCTGGTGCCGGGCAACGCGACCGCGGACCGGTTCGGCGGCGAGCGGCATGACGGCGACGCGCCGCTCATCATCGGGCATCGCGGCGCTCCCGCCTTCCGGCCCGAGCACACCCTCCTGTCGTACGAGGCCGCCGCCAAGATGGGCGCGGACTTCATTGAGCCGGACCTGGTCTCCACCAAGGACCACATCCTGGTCGCCCGGCACGAGAACGAGATCTCGGGCACCACCGACGTGGAGAGCCACCCCGAGTTCGCCGCCCGCCGGGTCACCAAGACCATCGACGGCCTGCCGATCACCGGCTGGTTCACCGAGGACTTCACCCTGGCCGAACTGCGCACCCTCCGGGCCGAGGAGCGCATCCCCGACCTGCGGCCGGACAACACCGCCTACAACGGTCTCGCCCTCATCCCGACCTTCGACGAGGTCATCCAGCTGGCCAAGCGGTACGGCATGGGCGTCTACCCCGAGACCAAGCACCCGACGTACTTCGACTCGATCGGCCTGTCCCTGGAGGAGCCGCTGCTGGAGGTGCTCAACCGGCACGGCTGGCGGGACCGCCGCTCCCCGGTCTTCCTGCAGTCGTTCGAGACCACCAACCTGAAGGAGCTCCGCACCAAGACGAAGCTGCCGATCATCCAGCTGATCAACGGTTCCGGCGCGCCGTACGACCTGGTCGCCGCCGGCGACCCGCGCACCTACGACAACCTGATCACCCCCGACGGCCTGCGCGACATCGCCAAGTACGCCGACGGCATCGGCCCGGCCACGACCCGGATCATCCCCGTGGACGCGACCGGCAAGCTCGGCCAGCCGACCTCCCTCATCCGTGACGCGCACCGCCGCGACCTGAAGGTGCACCCGTTCACCATCCGCGACGAGAACTCCCAGCTGCCGCTGGACTACCGCATGGGCAACCCGGCGAGCCCGGCCTACCCGCGGGCGACCGGCGACGTCATGGGCTGGGTGGAGCGCCTCTTCGAACTCGGCGTCGACGGCGTCTTCGCCGACGACCCGGGCCTCGCCCGCGCCACCCGCGACCGCCTGTTCGACCGCTCCTGACCCGCGCTCGCGCGAGTTCCCTGGTCGCGGCCGAGTAGACATGACGAGCCCCGCCCCACCTGAGGTGGGACGGGGCTGGTGTCTGTCGCTGGCCGGGCAATCGGTTCGAGTGGGGTTGCACGGTCGCGCCGGAGGCTCGGTCGTTTAGACGTCCAGGCACCACATCCACTTGCCGTCGATCTTGCAGGGGTACCACTCGGCGCGCTGGGCGTTGGCGGGAGCCGAGAGGACGGCGAAGGTGGTGATGGTGACCGCGGCGGTGGCGGCGAGGGCGGCGGCGCGCTTGAGCGTGCGCATGGGGGATCTCCTGTTGTTGAGATGTCGTTGTTGACGGATCTCAGTAGACAGGGGGCCACTTGGCGATCACCTGTGCGCGACTTGGTGCGCACTAGTGTTCTGATGTAGACGCATGTCAGGCCGTGTTCTGTGCGCGTTTTGAGGGTTGGATGAGAAGATGGGTGTCCGGGTCGGTGTGTTGATCTGGGCCGGCGAATCATGGTCGTCGGCGGCAGAGGTGTGGCGTCGGGCGGAGGAGTGGGGGTTCTCCCACGCGTGGGTGTATGACCATGTCGAATGGCGTGGGGTCCGGCCGTGGTTCGACGCGTACGCGATTTTGGCCGCGGCCGCCGCGGTCACCACGAGGATCGGTTTGGGGCCGTTGGTGACCACGCCCAACTTCCGGCATCCCGTCCCGGCCGCGCACGCGCTCAAGACTGTCCACGACATATCCGGTGGCCGGCTGACGGTGGGTCTGGGCGCGGGCAGCGATGTCGACGACCTGGGTGTGCTGGGTGCGGAGCCGCCTGACCCGCGCGAACGTGCCCGGCGTTTCGGCGAGTGGGTCGAACTGCTCGGCGTGGCTTTCGCCGACCAGCCGGTCAGCCGGCGGGGTCACACCTGGTCGACGACGCGGACGCGGGTGGGTGGCCCGCGCCCGCCGTTCGCGATCGCCGCCGGCGGACCGTTGGGGATGCGGGTGGCCGCCCGCCATGCGCAGACGTGGGTGACCTTGGGCAATCGCTACCGCCGTACGGGAACGGCCGAGTCCGCCGTACGGCGCCAGCTGGCCCTGCTCGGTGAGGCCTGCGCGGAGATCGGCCGCGATCCGGGCGAGCTTGACCGACTCCTGCTGTCGGGGGTGACCGACGAACGGCCACTGGCTTCGGTGCAGGCCTTCGCCGACTATGCCGGCCGGTATGAGGCACTCGGCATCACCGACATCGTGGTGCACTGGCCGATGCCGGGAGGCAGATTCGCCGCCGACCTCCGAGTCCTGGAACAGATCGCGGGCGCAGCGGGAACTCCCTGATCCATGAGCGTCAGGCTTTCCGGCGCAGCCTCCGGTAGTTGACCAGTACCAGCACTGACGCGACGGCCACGGCGCCGATCCCGCAGAGGAGCAGTGGCAGGTCGGTGAGGGTCGCGAGTGAGACGAACATGACCGGCGCTGCCGCCAGGCTGTCCAGGAGCGGGTGTGCGGCGGACCAGGCCAGCGTCTGCTTCCACCACAGCAGTGCCAGGGCGAGTCCCCCGTATACGGCACCGGCCACGATCGCCATCGGGAGACCACGAGCCTGGTACATGCCGTAGGTGATCGCCACGGCGATGGGCAGGCCGAGGAGCCGGAACCACAGCGGCAGCGACCTGAACCAGGGCGGCCTCGCCGCTTGATCTTCTTGAACCACGCGTCCCTCCTGCCTGTTTGGCTGTCGAGTGTCCTCGACGCCGGAGCCGACCCGTTTGATATCGGGGTGTATCAGTAGGGCGTTCCAGCGGGTTCCATCGCGTGTCACGGCAACGAGCGACCACACCGGACATGACAGGCGTGCGCGCTGGGCTCGCCCCGGCCGGGTCCGGCGCGTGATCGGTGCCGCAGGACCCGGCCGTGCGCTTGGTCAGAAGGTGATGGCGATCTTGCCGAGGGTGCCGGCGGCGAAGTCGGCGAGCGCCTGGCCGACGTCGGTCAGGGGGTGGCTGTGGGAGATCGGCACGGTGAGGCGGCCCGCGGCGGCGTCCTCGGAGAGGCGGCGCAGGTTGTCCTGGGTGGCCTCGGCCGCGATCGAGATCATTGCCGGATGGGCGTCGAGGGCCCAGCCGAGGGTGGAGGCGATCCTGCCGTCCTCGGTCAGCAGGCCGGTCAGTGTGCCGGCGTCGCCGGCCAGGTGCAGGATCGCCGGAACGCCGTCGGGGGCGATGGCGCGCACCTGGGCGGCCAGGTCCCCGGTGTGGTCGACGACGTGCTCCGCGCCCTGGGTACGGACGAAGTCGGCCTCCGCGCCCGCACGCGCGGTGGCGATCACGTGGACGCCGGCCGCCGCGGCGTACTGGGTCGCGATCGCGCCCACCCCGCCGGTCGCGCCGGAGATCAGCAGGAACGTTCCCGGCTCGGGCTTGGCCGCCGCCAGCGAGTCGAGCGCGGCCGACCCGGCCAGGCCGAGCACGCCGGCCGAGGCGACCGGGAGCCCCGCCGGTACCGGCGCGATGGAGTGGGCCTCGCCGACCACCAGGTAGTCGCCCAGGCCGCCGTCCTTGACGAACGGCTGCAACACCACCCCGAACACCGCGTCCCCGACCGCGAACCGCGCGCTGCCCTCGCCGACCGCCTCGACGGTGCCGGCGTAGTCCTTGCCCAGCACGACCGGGAACAGGTGCTCCATGACGCCGCGCAGCCAGCCGCCCACCACGGCCAGATCGAAGCCGTTGATCGACGACGCCTGGACGCGGACCAGGACCTCGCCGGGCCCGGGCTCGGGGGTCGGCAGGTCGACCAAGCCGGGGGGAGTATCGAAGGCGGAGAGAGAGAAGGCGCGCATATGGGGGGTTCCTTCCAGCGAAAAGTCCGGATCGTACGGAGAATATCAGCATAAGTGGAGGATTAGTTCCACTTATCGTGTCAAAGGGTTTGACGAGCTGTGTGGCGCATAGTACTGTGTGCCGCATGGTGACCGGTGACGCGTACGACAAGCTCGAACTGGAGCTGCGGCGCGGCGTCGTCGTCCTCGCCGCGCTGTCCCAGCTGCACACCGCTCGATACGGCTACGAGCTACGCCAGTCGCTGTCCGAGAACGGCATGCCGATCGAGGAGGGCACGCTCTACCCCCTGCTCCGGCGGCTGGAATCCCAGGGCGTGCTGACCAGCGAATGGCGCACCGACGGCGGCCCGCCACGCCGCTACTACGTGCTCAGCACCGCCGGCCACGAGCTGTACGGACGGCTGACGAGCGCATGGCAAGGACTCAACAACACCATGGATCTTCTCCTGAAAGGCGGAGAGCGCCATGAACCCTGACGATCTCATCCAGAACTATGTCGACGACGTCGCCCGCCTGCTCCCGCGCGGCCAGCGGCGCGACGTCGCATTCGAACTGCGCGCCCTCCTGACGGAAGAACTCGCCGCCAAAGCCGCAGAATCGGGCCGCCCCGCCGACGAGGCGATGGCCCGCGAACTGGTCCTCGCCTTCGGCCGGCCGGCCGAGGCCGCCGCGCGGTACCACCCGGGCCTCAACGTCATCGACCCCGCGGACTCCCGCAGGTTCCTCCGTCTAACCCTGATCGGCCTGGCGGTCATCTGGCTGCTCGGCCTGGTGGACATCCTGCGACGGCCCTTGGCCACCGACCCGCTCACCGTCCTCGGGACCTGGTGGACCAGCTACGGGCTGGGGGCGCTGTGGTGGCCGGGAGCGCCCCCAGCCACCAGCTACGGGCTGGGGGCGCTGTGGTGGCCGGGAGCGCTCGTGGCCGGTTTCGCCGCGGCCGCCTGGTTCCGCCGGAGCCGGCCGGAGCGCGCCGCGTGGGAACCCCGCCGCCGGCGGGACCGCGACCACGTCAACCGGTTCGGCTACCTCGCCGTGATCGCCGCCGCGATCTGCGGCCTGCTCCTGCTGTTCAACCCCGGCGCCATCCTCGACTTCTTCTGGAACGGCCGCGCGGCCGCCAGCGCCTACCGGGCGCTGGCCCTCGACGAGGACTTCACCAGCTCCCGCGCACCCTGGCTGGTGGCCCTGCTGAGCCTGCAACTCGCGCTCTACGCGGTGCTGATCGTGCGCGGACGCTGGCAGCCGCTGACCCGTCGCATCGACATCGGCCTCACCTTCGCCGGCTGCGCCTTCCTCACCTGGCTCCTCGGGGGCGGCATCTTCGCGGCGGAACCGGCAGACCAGACCGCGAAGGCCTTCATCGTGCTGATCGTCATCGCCTACCTGATCGACGCGGGCGTCAAACTCCGCCGAGAACTGGGCCGCGCCGCCTACCTCCCCTCGGCCTGACCGGCGTGCCCAGCTCCGGAGAGGCGGGCACGCCCCTGTTTCAGGATTCGATCTGGCGGACGATGGCCGAGGACAGCGCGTCGGCCGCGAGCGCGACGCCCACCACCACACCCACCACGGCGACCGCGGTCAGAATGGCCGGCACGTTCGCCGCGATGATCAATCCGGTGAGCGCGGCGACCCCGACGCCCGCGTAGTAGCCGATGCCGAACGAGACGGCTCCGGCGGCCAGCCCGCGCACCGGGTCCTTCGTCTTGCCGGTGACCGTGAGGGCGGTGGAGATCGCGCCGAGGCCGGTCAGCCGGTTGCTCACGATGCCGGCCCGGGCGGCCAACTCCGGCGGGATGCGCAGTTTGCCGGCCGCGCTCATGCTGTTGGTGATCAGATTGTTGATCAGGCTCGTCGCGTCCGGCTGGCCGGTGGTGTTCCCGCCCGCCAGCCCGCGCGAGATGATTTACGCGGACGCGCCGGTCGCCGGATCGATGCTCGCCCAGGCGGCGCCCGTCCAGTCCCCGGTGGTGAGCACCCGGCCGGTGGCGACCACGGTCCGCCCGGCCTGGGCGTCGGCGGCGATCGCCGCGCGATGCTCCGCCGGCAGATCCAGCCGCGATACGGCCTGAGCCGCGTTGCCCGCGTTGACGAGCCCCAGCGGAACCCGCTCGGCGTTGGCTTTGGCGATCAGGTTGACGGTGGAGGTGGCCGTGACACTCTGGGCCATCTCGAAGATCTCGCCCTCCAGCGCCGAGGACGTGGCGGAGCTGAGCATCAGCGTCGCGGCCTCGCCGGCGGCGGAGCCCGTACGGGAGCCGACGCTGACGATCATCCGGCGCAGGTCCATGTTCAGGCCGATCCCGGCGAACGGCATGGATTCCTCACTGGTGGCCTTTTCGAGCGGCCGGGCCCCGTTACGATGCCGGCCCACTTGGCCGCTCGCCCCGACCTGCTGGTCGCCGCCATCGTCTCGGCGGGGGCGGTGAGGGGTTACCTCATTTGGCGGGTTCGTCGTCGTACGGGCCGGGCCTGCCGCGGCGGACCCTGCGGACGGTGAGGTTGAACACGCCGGGGACGTAGTGCTCCTGGGAGAGCAGCACGGGATGGCCGTCCGCGGACTTCTCGATCTGGTCGAGGCGCAGGATCGGGCTGTTGCGGCGGCAGTCGAGCGCGGCGGCCATCCGCGTGTTGGCCAGGGTGGCCGAGACTTCGGCGACGCCGCCGAGCAGGTGGATACCGCAGTCCCGTTCGAGGAAGCGGTAGATCGAGGCGCCGTCGTAGGCGGGGGAGCCGTTGCGTTCGATGAGGTGCCACGGGATCACGTCGAGTCCGTGGGCGGCGGGGTGGCCGTCGACGCGGATGATTCTTTCGACCGAGAAGACCTGATCGCCCGGGTTCAGGGCCAGCTGGTCGGTGATCCAGGTCTCGGCGTTCTTGCGGCGGGCGCTGAGCACTTCGACGCCGAGGGTCTTCTTCGCGGCGATGACGGCTTCGGTGACGCCGATGTCCAGGTCGAGGGAGGTTTCGACGCGGGGCTGTTTCTGGGTGACGAAGGTGCCGACTCCGTGGACCCGCCGGACCAGGCCGTCGGCTTCCAGGCCGCTGAGGATCTCGCGCAGCGTGGGGCGGCTGATGCCGTACTGCTTGGCCAGCGCCGGTTCGGACGGGAGGCGCTGGCCTGGCTTCAGCGTGCCTTCGGTTATCTGCGCCATGAGCAGTCCGCGCACCTCTTCGGAGAGAGGCAACCGCTGTCCCGGAACCGCAGAATACGGACTATTGGGCATGAATTGTAAGATGTCAAACAAGTGCGGGGTGCGTCAAATATGGCGCGGTATCTCAGGACTTGCGGGCCAGCCCGCCCCAGCAGGCCACCTCCGGCGGCGTGCCCCACGGGTTCGGGTCCGGCCGCCACCGCGCCACCGAGACGACCCCCGGCTCCAGCAGCTCCAGGCCATCGAAGAGCCGCACGATCAGTTCGGGGTTCCGCGGCGTGTACGGCACCGCGCCGTTGCCGTTGTACCCGCGCAGGGCCTGGACATAGGCCGGATCGGTGTCGGTGCCGTCGTACAGCGCCAGGTAACTGCCCGGGGGAAGCTCCGCGAGCAGCCGCGCCACGATCGACCGGGTCTCCTCGTAGTCGGCGACCAGCCCCATGATCCCCATCAGCATGAGCGCGGCCGGCTTGCCGAAGTCGAGCGTCTTGGCCGCCTGCTCCAGGATGTACTCCGGGTCGCGCACGTCCGCCTGGATGTAGTCGGTGGCGCCCTCCGGCGCGCTGGTGAGCAGCGCCTCGGCGTGCACCAGCACCAGCGGGTCGTTGTCGACGTACACGATCCGGGACTCGGGCGCGGCCCGCTGGGCGACCTCGTGGGTGTTGTCGACGGTCGGCAGCCCGGTCCCGATGTCCAGGAACTGGCGGATGCCCGCGTCCTCGGTCAGATACCGGACGACCCGCGTCAGCATGTACCGCGACTGGCGGGCGATGTCCACCATGCCGGGGAACACCTCGCGGACCCGGTCGCCGGCCGCCCGGTCGACCGGATAGTTGTCCTTGCCGCCCAGCATGTAGTTCCAGACACGGGCCGAATGCGGCACCGTGCTGTCGATCTTCACCGGGTTCTCGTCAGCCACGGAGGATCTCCTACCTCGTCGGTCTCCGCCGGCAGGCGGCATCGGCGCACTCGCCGCCCGAAATCAGGTGAGATCATATCGCTCCGTCACTGCCCGGGATGCCCGTTGCGTACCGGAAATCGAGGTATGACAGCGACTTGGCTTCGGTTGTAGGAGTGGAGCTGACTCCGTCATCATCCGGAGATGCGGCTCCTGGAGATGTGCGCGTCAGGGCCGGGGAAGACCAGCGTCTCGTGCGCGGAGTCGGCCCATTTCACCAGGTACGGCGGCGTGCCGTCCTGGTGGCGGACCGCGATGATGACGCCGACCCTCCGTGGTTCTCCGTGGTACGTCCCTTCGACGACCAGTTCGTCTCCGATCTCGGCGTGCATGAGGCACCTCCTCCGGTCGTGCGTTCCGTTGTCGGAAGACCTTCTCCAGTCTTGCACTCCGCCCACAAGTGAAGGGCTCACCTGGGCAAACACCGTGCCAGCAGCGGGGGATCAAGCGGCAGACCGCGCCATGGTGGGGCGTAGCGGGGCGAGGAAGTCGCGCATGAGGGAGGCGACCTGGTCGACCTCGCTCTCAAGCAGGAAATGCCCGCCGTCCAGCAGTTCGATCCGGGCGTTGGGCAGATCTGCGCGGAACGCGTTGGCGCCGGGCGGGCCGAAGATGCCGTCGTTACGGCCCCAGACCGCCAGCAGCGGCACCTGCGTGGTCCGGAAATATTCGTGTACGGCCGGATACATCACCACGTTGCTCTCGTAGTCGCGGAACAGCTGCAACTGGACGAGGTCGTTGCCGGGGCGGTTCAGCAGCTGCGCGTCGTGCTCCCAGGTGTCCGGGCTGACCACGCTCGGGTCGGGGACGCCGTGCAGGTACTGCCATCTGATGCCGTCGACGTCGAACGTGTCGCGGATGCCGGCCTCGGTCTGCGGGGTCGGGGCATGCGTGTACGCCCACACGGGCTGCCAGAAGTCCTGGACGAAACCCTCCTCGTAGGCGTTGCCGTTCTGGGTGACGATCGCCCACACCGAGTCGGGGTTGGCGAGGGCGAGCCGCCAGCCGATGGGCGCGCCGTAGTCCTGGACGTACATGGCGAATTCGGTGACGCCGAGCTGGTCGAGGAGACCGGCGGTCAGCTGGGCCAGAACGTCGAAGCTGTAGTCGAACTCACCGGCCGGGGGCGCGTCGGAGAATCCGAATCCCAGATAGTCCGGAGCGATCACCCGGTACCGGTCCGCGAGCTGGGGGATGAGGTCGCGGAACATGAACGAGCTGGTCGGAAAGCCGTGCAGCAGCACGACCACCGGCGCGCCGGGCGAGCCCGCCTCCCGGTAGAACAGCTGCTGCCCGTCCACGATCTCGTAATGGTGATGCGTATGCATGTGCGTTCCTCCCCGCGAAGTCCGATGGCGGCGTAAAGGGACGCGCAATTAATGGCCAGGATGTCGAAGCGCGAACTCAATTGTCGCCATTCGCGCTATGAGTCTATCAGCCGGCCACCGAATGAAGATCGAATACGGGCGCATCCACGGCAACTCGCCGGGACGCGCCGGATAGGCCGCGTCAGCCCCGCGTTTCGACCCAGACGTTGCATTTTTGTTAGGAAACCTTCCTAAGAAAATACGACGGGATCCACGGCCTGTCAATGAAGGCGCTCGGGGTTGTCAGAAGTGGCTCAAGTGACTGGTTGGCGGTGAGCGCATTGGTGTGCGCTGACGTGCCCGCATACAGCCGAGGCCCCAGATCGCGCTTGTTTCCGCATTCTGGACCGGCATAACAAATATGTAATTGCCGCGACACATATGTCACTGCGTATTTTCTCGACGGACGGTTCCCTTGTTTACGTCCCCATTACCCTGGAGATTCCGTTCTGTTATGAGCGCTCCTGACGATTGGCACGTACCAAACTGAAGATCGCCCGCCTTAAGGACATCCATGCGACATAACTTCCGACCATGATGATCTCCTTTATGGCGATCTTCATTTCCGTCATTCTGACCGCCTCCGCAGCCTTGACGATGTGGTGGATGCTGCACGCGTGGCGCACCCCCGAAACGCTGAACGCGACCCGTTTCTCCGCTCCCGACGGCGAGCAGCGAATGTCCTTCTCCCTGCTGGTTCCGGCCCGCATGGAGGAGAACGTCCTCGCCGCCACCGTCACCGGCCTGCTCCAGTCCACCCACCGGGATTTCGAGATCCTCGTCATCGTCGGCCACGACGATCCCGGCACCGCCGCGATCGCCGCGGACCTCGCCCGTGACCACCCGGACCAGGTCCGTGTGATCACCGACGTCAACCCCCGCAAGAACAAGCCCAAGGCGCTCAACACCGCGCTGCCGTACTGCACCGGGGAGATCGTCGGGGTCTTCGACGCCGAGGACGAGGTCCATCCGCTGCTCCTCGAACACGTCGACCACGAGTTCCGCGAAACCCGCGCCGACGTGCTGCAGGGCGGCGTGCAGCTGATCAATTTCCACTCCAGCTGGTACAGCCTGCGCAACTGCATGGAGTACTTCTTCTGGTTCCGCAGCCGGCTGCATCTGCACGCCCGGATGGGCTTCATCCCGCTGGGCGGCAACACCGTGTTCGTCCGTACCGAGGTGCTGCGCGAGAACGGCGGGTGGGACCAGGACTGCCTCGCCGAGGACTGCGATCTCGGCGTCCGGCTCTCCACCCGGGGCAAGAAGTTCGCGGTGGCCTACGACGCGGTGCTGGTCACCAGGGAGGAGACACCCGGCTCGATCAAGGCGCTGGTCAAGCAGCGCACCCGGTGGAACCAGGGGTTCCTGCAGGTGCTGCGCAAGGGCGAGTGGAAGGCGCTGCCCACGCTGCGCCAGCGGCTGCTGGCCAGGTTCACCCTCACCTCACCGTTCATTCAGGCGTTCACCGGCGCCGTCATCCCGGTGGGCATCCTGGCCGGGTTCCTGCTGGACGTGCCCGACGGGGTGGCGCTGATCACCTTCCTGCCGTTGCTGCCGACCCTGACCATGCTCGCCTTCGAGCTGGCCGGACTGCACGACTTCGGCAGGCAGTACGGCGTGCGGGTCCGGGCCGGGCACTACGCCAAGCTGATCGCGGGACTGCCGCTCTACCAGGCGATCCTGGCGGTGGCGGCGCTGCGCTCGGTCTGGCGGGAGTCCACCGGCAGGGGCGACTGGGAGCTCACCTATCATGCCGGCGCCCACCTGCGGCTCCGGGAGGAGACATGACCGCCGTCCTGCTGGCGCCCGCCACCCCGCCGGTCGGCGCCCCGGCCCGCCCGCCGCGCCGCCGCCGGTTCCTGCCGGTCGCCGTGCTGCTGGTGATCCTGATCGCGGCACACGCCTGGAACCTGGCCGACCAGCCCTTCCCCAACGACGACGAGGGCGCGTACATCTCCCAGGCGTGGGCCGTACAGCACGGCCAGCTCGCGCACTACACCTACTGGTACGACCATCCGCCGCTGGGCTGGATCCAGCTCGCCGTGCTGTCCTGGCCGGGCCAGTGGCTGCTGCCCGGCCTGCCGGCGCTGGTCCACGGCCGGATCGCCATGCTCGTGGTGCTCGCGATCACCCTGCTGCTGGTGTACACGGTGGCGCGCAGGCTGCAAGGCACCCGCTGGACCGCGCTGCTGGCGATGGCGATCGCCGGGCTGTCTCCGCTGGCGCTGAGCATGCAGCACCAGGTGTATCTGGACAATTTCGCGGTCATGTGGCTGCTGGCCGCGTTCGCGCTGGCCCTGTCGCCGCGTACGCACCTGTGGCAGCACGTGGCGGCGGGGGTGGCCACCAGCTTCGCGGTGCTCTCCAAGGAGACCATCGCGATCGCCGTCCCCGCGGTGATCGTGGCGCTGTGGCAGGGCAGCCACCCGAGCACCCGGCGCTTCTCGCTGGCCGGTTTCCTCTCCGGCATGATCTTCACCGCGTCGCTGTACCCGCTCTACGCGGCGCTGAAGGGCGAATTGTTCCCCGGCGAGGACCACGTGTCGCTGCTGGGGACGCTCGCCTTCCAGCTGCACGACCGGGCCGGCACCGGCAGCGTGTTCGTCCCCGGCACGGAGGCGCATGAGCTGCTGATGAGCTGGCTGGCCAACGATCCGGTCCTGCTCATCGGCGGACTCGCCGCGGCCGTCGCCGGCCTGGCGGTGCGTCCCGCGCGCGCCCCCGCGCTCGCCGTGCTGCTGCTGGTGGTGGTGGCGCTGCGGCCGGGCGGATACCTGCCGAAGATGTACATCGTCCAGCTGGTGCCGTTCCTGGCGCTGTCGGTGGCCGGGGTCGCGGCCGCCATCGTCATCCGGGCCGAACGCGGGTTCGGCAGCGCGCTGGTCACCACCGTCCTGATCGTCACCGGCGCGATCGCGCTCACCGGCTGGCCGGTCACCGACGCGCGGATGCTCACCGAGTCCACCAACGACGGATACACGGCCGCGTCCCGATGGCTCCGGGAGGAGATGCCGGTCCGGCCGGGACAGCGCACCATCGTGGACGGCGTGCTCTGGGTGGACCTGGTCCGCGCCGGGCACGCGCCCGGCCTCGGGGCGATCTGGCACTACAAGATCGACCTCGACCCCGCCGTGCAGAGCACCCTGCCGAACGGCTGGCGCGACGTCGACTACGTGGTCTCCACCCCGGCGGTGCGCGGTGAGGCCGCGCAGCTCCCCACGCTCGCGGGCGCGCTCGCGCACTCGCGGGTGGTGGCGACCTTCGGCACCGGCGGCGGCCGGATCGAGGTCCGCGAAGTGACGACGACCACACGCCCCGAACGGGAGGCATCGTGACCCCGTCCCTCTCCATCGTGATACCCACGTTCAACGAGTCCGGCAACATCGCGCCGTTGCTCGCCGAGATCGACGACACCATCGACGCGCGGACCGCGGTGGAGATCATCTTCGTCGACGACAGCACCGACGACACCCCTGAGGTGATCAGCCGGCAGTCCGCCGGCCGGCGCGGCAGCGTGTCGCTGATCCACCGCGCCGCGGCCACCGGCGGGCTGGCCGGCGCGGTCGCCGACGGCCTGCGGGTGGCCCGCGGCTCCTGGGTGGTGGTGATGGACGGCGACCTGCAGCACCCGCCGTCGGTGATCCCCACGCTGATCGCCGAGGGCGAGCGGACCGGCGCGCACCTGGTCGTGGCCTCGCGCTACATCCCCGGCGGCGACCACGGCGGGCTCGCCGGGCGGCACCGGGTGCTGGCCTCCCGGCTGTCCACCCTGGCGGCCAAGGTCCTGTTCCGCCGCCTGTACCGGGTGAGCGACCCGATGAGCGGCTACTTCGCGGTCCGCCGCACCGCGCTGCGGACCGACCGCCTGCGGCCGGTCGGTTACAAGGTCCTGCTGGAGGTGATCGTGCGCTGCCAGATCCGGCGGATCAGCGAGGTCCCGTACGGCTTCCGCGAGCGCGCCACCGGGGACTCCAAATCCTCGGTACGCGAGGGGGTGCGGTTCCTCCGGCACCTCGCCCGGCTCCGGATCTCCACCGGCTCCGCCACCCTGGCTCGACCGGGTGAGGCCTGATGGCCTGGCCGTACCGACACAGGACCCGGCGCGCCCGGGTGCGGGTGGTGCTGGGAGTGTCGGGCGCGCTGGCCCTGGCTGCGCTCGGCACTCCGATGGCCGTCGCCGACGTGAACCTGCTCAAGAACCCCGGCCTGGAAATCTTGGACGGAACCACCGGTTTCCCGCAGTGCTGGGAGAAATCCGGATACGGCGACAACGACCACACCTTCACGGTGACCGGGACGGCACACGGCGGCTCCCGGGCGCTGGACCTCACCATCACCCGGCTGGCCGGCGGCGACCGCAAGGCGATGATGACGGAGAACCCGGACTGCGCGCCGCCGGTGACCGAGGGACACCAGTACGACCTGTCGGTCTGGTACACGACCTCTCAGCCCAACACCGTGATCACGGTGTTCCGGCACGACACGACGGCCGGCTGGCAGTGGTGGACCGACCTGGCCGCCCTGCCGGTCACCGGAACGTTCCAGCGCGCCCTGGTACGCACCCCGCCGGTGCCGCCCGGAACCGACCGGCTCACCTGGGGAGTGACCAACTACGGCGTCGGAACCCTGGTCACCGACGACTACGCCATGGTGGACGCCGCCGCCCTCGTCCCCGACCCGCCGTGCACCGGCATCGGCCCGGAATGCGTCGGCCAGTGGCAGATACGCCCCGAACAGTCGCCCGCGCGGGCCATGCACGCGGTGCTGCTGCGCACCGGCAAGGTCCTGCTCATCGCCGGATCGGGCAACGACACCGACCTGTTCCAGGCCGGCGACTTCAAGACCAGCATCTATGACCCCGTGACCGGGACCTTCACCGACGTGCCCACGCCGGCCGACTTCTTCTGCGCGGGCCACGTCCAGCTCGCCGACGGCCGGGTGCTGGTGATGGGCGGAAACAAGGACTACGCCGCCCCGGACGGCACCGTCGGATACAAGGGCCTGAAGGTCTCCTACATCTTCGATCCGGCCACCAACTCCTACACCCGTACCAACGACATGCTCGCCGGGCACTGGTACCCGTCCGCCACGATCATGGGCAACGGCGACGTCATCTCGCTGGGCGGGCTGGCCGAGGACTCCTCCGGCACCGTGGTCAACGAGCATTTCTCCGCCGCGCAGGGACAGTGGCTGCCGATGGGCCAGGCCAAGCAGGCGTGGAGCTTCTGGGGCCTGTACCCGGCGATGATCCTGCTCCAGGACGGGCGGCTGTTCTACACCGGCTCGCACGTCTTCGGGGTCGGCCTGCCCGGCACCGGCGCGTCCGTCTACGACTACGACGCGGGCACCATCACCGACGTGCCGGGGCTGCGCAGAAAGGACGAACGTGACCAGTCGATGAGCGTGCTGCTGCCGCCGGCGCAGGACCAGAAGGTGCTCACCGTGGGAGGCGGCAACCACACCATCAGCCCCAGCGCGCACCGGCTGACCGACCTGATCGACCTCAAACAGC
Organism: Acrocarpospora corrugata; assembly: GCF_009687845.1. Taxonomy (GTDB): domain Bacteria; phylum Actinomycetota; class Actinomycetes; order Streptosporangiales; family Streptosporangiaceae; genus Acrocarpospora; species Acrocarpospora corrugata. The sequence continues at coordinate 2,543 of NZ_BLAD01000052.1, read as the reverse complement.
CCACGCCGGCGTACGTGCCAGGCCCCGACCTGCCGCACGGCCACTACGCCGACGGCACCCCGCAGACCGGCGCGGAGGGCAAGGTCTACCTGTCCACGGTGATCCTCCCGGACGGGAAGGTCTTCGAGACGGGCGGCGCCCTGCACACCTACCGCGAGACCCCGGTCTTCGGAGCCTCCATGTACGACCCCGCGACCAACTCCTTCACCCCCGGCATGGCGACCGACCCGGTGCCCCGCACCTACCACTCCTCGGCCGTGCTGCTGCCCGACGGCCGGGTGATGACCTTCGGCAACAACCCCGGCGACGGCAGCTTCGACCTGCGCATCTCGATGTACTCACCGCCGTACCTGTTCCGCGGCCCCCGTCCCGTCATCGTGTCCATCCCCAACACCCACTGGACGTACGGCACGGCGCAGCGCATCGTCACCGACGGCCCCATCGTCAAGGCGTCGCTGATCCGCCCGGCCGCCGTCACCCACTCCTCCGACCCCAACCAGCGGTACGTCGACCTGCCCCTGACGGTGTTCCCCGACAACGTGATCGACCTGAACCTGACGACGAACCCGAACATCGCACCTCCCGGCTGGTACATGCTCACCGTGGTCGACGCGGCCGGGGTGCCCTCGGCGGCCAGCTGGGTACACGTGGGAGGCGCCTGATGAGAACCCGTGTGACCAGGCTCGCGGTGGCCCTGACGGCCGCCGCGATCGCGGTGCCGTCCGCCGTGCTCTTCGCCGCCCAGGCCTCCGGCGCCCCCGACGCGCGCCCGGCACCTGTCGTCCGTGCCACTCCCGGCCCGCACGTGCTCCCGTTCGCGAAGAAGCTGCGGTCACCCCGGCCGCGCCTCGCCGCCCGGCCGAAGAAACTCGACATCCCGGCGAGCATCGACGGCTGCGACCACGCCTACGGCACGGCCGGGCAGTGCGTGCCCTGGGACTTCCCCAAACTGGCCAAAGGCGAGACCCGCTGCGACTGGATCCGAGCACACAAACTCGCTGGGATCACCGTCAACAACCCGCGCGACCGACATCGGCTGGACCCCGACCGGAATGGGATCGCATGCGACAGCTGACCTACCGGACCGCGAGCGAACCCCCCGACCAGCCACCGGACCAGGACGACGGGCGGAATCCCGGTGCCCTCCGGCACAGCCGTCTCGCCACCATCTCCGCCGCCGCGACGGCCCTACTTCGCCGGCACCGCCGCAAGGCCACCTTCGCCGGCGTCGGCAGCACCTGCTTCGCCGTCCAGTACCTCCTGCTCACCAGCCTGATGGTGCTGGGCGTACGCGCCCCCATCGCCAACGCGGTGGGCATCGCGATCTCAGCCCAGCTCAACTTCACCCTCAGCTCACTCCTGACCTGGAAGGACCGCCCCAGCGGATCCCCCCGCCGGATACTGACCCGGCTACTCGCCTACAACGCGACCGCCCTGACTGCCCTCTGCGCGAACACCGCAATCTTCACCCTGACCTACCGCACAACCGGCATCTCCACCGCCGCGGCAGCGGGGGTGGCCGCCGGCATGCTCTTCAACTACGCCGGCTCCAACCACCTGGTGTTCCGCGGCGCCAGCCGGACACCGCATGGCGAGCTGGAAAGTTGAGATCCGTCTGCCGTTCATCACCATCGGCGTCGACGATGTGCGCACCGAGGCTCGCTCCCCGCTCAAAGCACGGTCACGGGAAGCGGGACCCTAGATCCTGCTCAACCGTGCCAGCGGGCTGGCCCTGGACACCGCCCTGCACCACGACCTCGGCGGCCGTCCCCACATGTGGAACGCGCACGGGCAGCCCCTGCAGCTGTGGTATCTGTCACCGAGCGGGTCCAAAGGCCAAGCAGTGATCGTGTCGGCCGCCGGCGGTCTGGTCATCGACGCGACCGTGCCGATCACGGATCAGATCATCCACCCAGTGGGAACGTCACGATGAGCCCTGGCAGGGCTGGCGACTGGAGAACGCCCCCGACGGGCTGGGATTCCTCATCCAATCGGTGCACAACAGGCGGCCTGGGTGTTGTCGGGCGGGCAGCGGCCGCCATCGTGGACGGTCGGGCAGGTTGAGACGCACGAGGCGGGCGCCGTGCCGGCGATCCGCGAACGGTACGCCGTGGCCCGCGCGAACGTCCTGGCCCGCGCTGGCTGACGGCGGCAGAGCTGGTCAGCGGGCCGGCGCTACGAGCCGCGCGCCACGCCGAGGCATTCACTTGCGCGCCCGCGTGCTGACCACATGAGAGCTGACCTTCCGGCGGACCTGGCTGCGCTACGACCGCGCCGGGCCGCACTTATACCGCGCCCGTAAGGGCAACCGGGGATGAGGACCGCTCTCTACTCCTCGACGGCGTCAGGATTTCGCATCGGCCGACGGGCGCCGCCGAGGCCGGGCAGAGCGAACCGGCGAGAGCGGCGCGGGACAGCCGCGCTGCCTGGGCTGTGGCTGGCAACTCCCGCAGGCCGAGGCAGACCTCCATGGTCTGCGGTGTCCCAGCCCTTGATCGCCTTCCGCGCCCTGCTCGATGGTGCCGGTGAGTTATAGCTTTCGC
>NZ_BLAD01000051.1 GCF_009687845.1 Acrocarpospora corrugata | reverse complement strand
GGAGCGGTCGCTGGACGAGCTGGCCAGGGTCGCCCGCGAGGCCCTGGCCGAACTCGGCCTGCTCGGCATCCACGTGGCCGGGATCACGGTCGCCGTGCCCGGCCTCATCGACGGCGCCAACGGCATCGTGCACGTGGCCCCCAACCTCGGCTGGTACGGCGTGCCCGTGGCCGAACGCCTCTCCTGGGACGTGGCCCCCAACATCCCGGTGACCGTCGTCAACGACGCCAACCTGGCCGCCCTCGCCGAGTTCACCAGCGGGGTCGCGGCCGGCACCACCGACCTGGTCTACCTCACCGGCGAGGTCGGCGTCGGCGGCGGCATAATCGCGGGCGGCCGGCTGCTCGGCGGCGCGGACGGCTTCGCCGGCGAGGTCGGCCACGTCATGGTCGACTCCGCGGGCGACAAGTGCGGCTGCGGCCGTACCGGCTGCTGGGAGACCAAGGTCGGGCTGGCCGCGCTGGTCCGCATGGTCACCCCCGACCACGCCTACGGCGTGCCGGACGGGATCGTCCGCGATCCCGAGGAGCGGCTGGCCGAGATCGAGCGCCGCCAGGCCGAGGGCGACCCCCAGGTCGTCCAGGCGCTGGCGGAGGTCGGGCGCTGGCTCGGCCTGGGCTCGGCCACCCTGGTCCGCCTGTTCAACCCCCGGGTGATCGTCGTGGGCGGCTACTTCGCCCGCCTCGCCGAGCACCTGCTTCCCCGCGCGCAGGCGGAACTCACCCGGCTCGGCGTGACCGGGACCGTGGCGCACTGCACGTTCATCGCCTCGGACCTGGGCTTCGGCGCCGCGTCCCGGGGAGCGGCCGGAGTCGTGGTGGACCGGGTGCTGGCCGACCCGACCGCGATCGAGATCCTGCCGCCCGAGATGTCGACACTCAGCGGGGCCTGACCTGCCTGACCCCCACTGACTCCCGTCCGTCCGGCCGCCCGGTCCCGCCGCGACGCCGTTCACGCCGACCTCGGCGCCCCGGCGAGGGTGCCACCCGGTCCGGCCAGACGGACGGGGTTTTTCCGAAAACTGACTGGCGGGATTCGCGGCGTCTGATCCGGTCAAGCCGTGTATGACGGGTTTTATGCGGGTGGACGGCTCGCGGGGCGATGTACAAGGGTGGTCAGGTCCGGCAAGCCCCCACTCCCGGAGTGAACGCATGCGAGTCCTGATCCAGCTCCGCCCCTCCCCCGACCTCGTCGCCGCCGTGGCCGATCCGACCATGACCGCCACCACCTCCGACGTGTCCGACGGCCTGCCCGGCGTCGTGCTGGACCAGTCCTACATCCCGGTGGCGGTGCCGCGCCCCATGCCCGCCTCGCCGACCGGCGATCCGCTGTCGCTGAACCAGCCCCTCATCTACTCGATGGCCCCGGACGAGGCCTCGGTGGTGCTGCGCGGCGAGGTGTCCGACGACGAGGTGTCCACCCGGATGTCGCTGCTGCCCGGCCGCCGCGACGTGGTGGCCGTGTACGCGGATCCGGTGATCGAGACCTCGCTCACCTGCGGCGGAACCCCGCCCGTCGGGGACTGGCACGACGTGGAGCGGCTGCTGCGGGTGGCCGAGTTGCGGGCCGAGGGGCTGGACGGGTCCGGGGTCACCCTGGCCGTCACCGACACCGGCATCAACGCCGCGCACGTGGCCCGCCGGCTCGGCCGGGGCCTGACCGTCGACCAGGAGCGCAGCTGGACACCGCCGGGCGTGCCCGGCGGCGCGGGCGAGTTCGCCGTCGACCACGGCTCCATGTGCGCCTTCGACGCGCTGATCTCCGCGCCGCAGGCGTCGCTGATCGACATCCCGGTGCTGCTGTCGCGGCGGCCGGGAGGTTCCGCGCTGGACGGGCTGCTGTCGGACGCGGTGGCGGCCTTCGCCCATCTGCGTGCCGTGCTGGACGCCCAGCCGGCCGCCACCCGGTCGCTGGTGGTGTCGAACAGCTGGGGTTCCTTCTCGCCGCGCTGGGACTTCGCGCCCGGACATCCCGGTAACTACTCCGACAATCCCGCGCATCCGTTCAATCTGATCGTGGGCAGCCTCGCCGAGGCGGGCGCCGACCTGCTCTTCGCCGCCGGGAACTGCGGCCGGGACTGCCCCGACGGCCGCTGCGCCTACCCGGACCGCTCGATCACGGGCGCGAACTCGCACGCGAAGGTCCTGTCCATCGGCGGCGTGGACGTCAACGGCGAGCGGGTCGGCTACTCCTCCCAGGGCCCCGGCCGGTTGACCCAGCGCAAACCAGACTTCTGCGCGTACACCCACTTCGCCGGTTCCCGCGCGTTCGGCGAGAACTCCCCGGACTCGGGCACCTCCGCGGCCTGCCCGGTCGCGGCCGGTCTGGTGGCCGCGATCCGCACCCAGTGGCCCGCCGCGCGCCTGTCCCCCGCCGCCCTGCGCACACTGCTGCGCCGCAGCGCCGATGATCGCGGCGAGCTCGGGTATGACTATGACTACGGCTACGGCATCGTGGATGCGGCCGGAATCATCGGAGCCCTGCGAAGCAGGGCTAACAGAGCGGCATGACCTCATGGTTCTCATCACCGTACGGCTCACGCGGGGCGCGACCATGGACCTCGCGCTCCGCAAGCTCAGCCTGACCAAGGAGGACGTCGACCTCGGCTACGGCCTGATCCCGCTGGACCCGGACAAGGGCACCTACGGCATGCGCGTCACGCCGGAGGCCGCCCGCAAGCTGGCCGACGACGGGCGCGACTTCGAGGGCCCCTGGTCCGACCCCCGGATCGAGCCGTTCGGCCCGCCGCGTTGACGATCTGGGTGGTCTCGGGCCCGCCGGGGTCGGGCAAGTCGACTGTCTGCGCGGCCCTGCTGGCTTCGCTGCGCCCGGTCCCTGCCCTCCTGGACAAGGACACCCTCTACGGCGGCTTCGTCGCCGCCACCCTGGCCGCGCACGGCCGCCCGCCCGGGGAACGCGAGGGCCCCTGGTATGACGAGCACGTCAAACACCATGAATACGACGGCCTGACCGCGACCGCGCGGGAGATCCGGGCGCACGGCTGCCCCGTCCTGCTCAGCGGGCCCTTCACCGGGCAGGTGCACGACCCGGAGCGCTGGCGGCGCTGGGTGGCGGAGCTCGGCGGGCCGCCGGTGCGGCTGTTCTGGGTGCGTTCGGACGCGGAGACTCTGCGGGAGCGCCTGATCGCCCGGGGCTCCCCGAGGGACACCGGCAAGCTCGCCGAGTTCGAGGCGTTTCTTGAGGCGATAAAAGTGGACGAGCCGCCCGCCGTGCCGTACCTGGAGATCGACAACCGGCGGGGGGCGCGCCCGCTGGACGAGCAGCTGGAGCTCAGCGTGAGTAGTGCTCGACGACCAGCTGCTCGTCGACCGGGACGACGATCTGCTCCCGGGTCGGGCGGCTGAGCAGGGTCACGGTCAGGTTCTTGTGGTCCACCGACAGATAGGGCGCGATCCGCTCGTCGGCGTAGACGCCTTCGGCGGCGGCCACGAATGGCTGGGTGGAGCGGGACTTCACCCGCACGCCGATCACCTGGCCGGGCTGGACCAGGTAGCTGGGGATGTCCACCTTGCGGCCGTCCACGGTGATGTGGCCGTGGTTGACGTACTGCCGGGCCGCGTAGATCGACGGCGCGAGGCCCGCCCGCAGCACCACCGACGCCAGCCGGGTCTCCAGGATCGACACCAGTTCCTCGCCGGACCGGCCGGGGCGGCGCACGGCCAGATCCCAGTATCGCCGCAGCTGCCGCTCGGACACGTCGTAGTACCACCGCAGCTTCTGCTTCTCCAGCAGCCGCACGCCGTAGTCGCCCACGCTCCGCCGGTTGGTCTTGCGCCCGTGCTCACCGGGCGGGTACGGCCGCTGCTCGAAGTACTTCACCGCCTTCCGTGTCAGCGGGACCCCCGCCCGCCGGGACAGCCGCACCTTCGGACCCGTGTAGCGCACGCTCGCTCCTTGTGGTTAGGTAACCCTTACTTAGGTAAGACTAACCTTAGCGCATCGTCGACCTCAAGGAGCGTCATGCAGCACCCGGTCACGGCTCCCCCCATCCCCGAACGGGTCCGTACCCTCGCCGTCGGAGCCGCCCCCACCCATGTCTCCGTGGCGGGCTCGGCCCTGCCGGCCACCGCCGTCCGCGGCGGCGTCGACGCGGAGGGCCGCCCGATCCTCCTGGTCAAGCCGGACGAACTCCTGTACGGGGTGACCGACGAGATCGTCGTCACCGTCGACCTGGTGGCCACCCGGGCCATCGAGTCGGTGGACCGCGCCCGCGGCATGCTCAAGGTCCGGGGCTGGATCCAGCCCGTGCCCGCCGACGAGATCCGCGACGCCGCGATCTCCATCGCCGAACGCTGCCCCGACGAGGACCTGTTCGCCGCCGTCGAATCCCGGGGCCCGCGCCTGCTCCGCGTGGACGTCGCCCAGGTGGTCTACCTGACCGGCCAGGAATCCGGCGTCCTGGACGCCGAGGACTACCTGGCCGCCACCCCCGACCCCTTCCTCGACGCGGCGGAACGCATGCTCCACCACGTCAACTCGGCCCACCGCGCCCAGCTGGTCGAGGCGGTCGCCGTCCTGCTCGGCGCCCCCGCCCCCAACGCCTGGCTCTGGGAGCTGGACCGCTTCGGCGCGACCGTACGCACGGCGCCCGACAACCTGATCCGGCTCCCCTGGCCGGCCCCCGTCACCTCGCCCACGGCGTTAGAGCAGGCGCTGGCCTGTCTCCTGTGCCGGCACTAACGGGCCATCTGCTTCCAGACGCGCCCGAAGAAGACGAGGTAGCCGCCGCTGCGCGGAGACGCGGGCAGCGAGCCGACGCCAAGCATCGCGTAACGACCTTCGGCGCTGCGGGCGCAGAGCTGATCGCCGGCCCGCAGGGCGCTGAAGTCGATTCTGGTCGTCCAGGCGGTGACACGGGCGCAGCGGGCGGGAGTGGCCTCGGGCGAGGATTCGATCTTGGCGAGGGCCGCCGACTTGACGGTGTAGAGGTGGCCGGGCTCCATCCACAGGTCGCCGTTCGGGGCGCTGTCCGGGTTGTCCAGTTCCTGCCGCCAGTAGTCGATCTCCACGGACGCGAAGCCGGGTTCGGTGGCGTGCAACCTCACGGTCCGCTGCTCGTTGACGTCCCCGGCCGGTGGAGCGACGGTCCCGGTCTCGGCTGGTGTCTCGTTCGTCGCCGTGGAGGAGCTTGCGCCTGGCTCCGCGTCCTCGTCCGAGATGATCGGCAGGTGGGTGGGCGAGATGACCGGCAGCCGCTCCGGCAGCACCACGGTCACCGACACCACCGTGACGGACACCACGGCGAAGACGATCACCCCGGCGCCTGACCACCGCCGCCGGGACCGATCAGGTCTCCGGCGCAGGCTCGCGGCCAGCACCGTGCGTCCCGCCGCCTCCTCCTGGAGCGCTCCAGGCAACCACCCGGGCCCGGCAGGCACGCCCTTGAGCAGGGTCTGGCAGATCCCCGCCAGCTCGACGGCCGTGGGCCGCAGCCCGGGGTCCTTCTCCAGGCAGCGGCCGATCAGGTCCCGCAGCCCGGGGTCGGTGACCTCCGACAGGTCCGGCGGCTGTTCGAGCACCCGCCGAAGCACCGCCTGCTCGTCCGGGCCCTCACCGAACGGCGGCCGGCCGGTCAGCGCGTACACCAGGACCGCCCCGAACGCGAACACGTCAGCCGCGGGACCGCCGCGCCGATCGTCCTCGATCTCCTCCGGGGCCATGAACGCGGGCGTCCCCACCCGCTGGCCCGCCACCGTCAGCTGAGTGCCGTCCAGCGCCCGGGCGATCCCGAAATCGATCACCCTCGGCCCTTCCGCGGTGAGCAGCACGTTCGCCGGTTTCAGGTCCCGGTGCACGATCCCGGCCGCGTGCACCGCCACCAGCGCCTCCGCCAGCCCCGCCGCGATCCGCGCCACCACCGGCGCAGGCAACCCGCCCCCGGCCACCGCCTCCCGCAGCGACGGCCCCGGCACATACCCGGCCGCCAGCCACGGCGGCCCAGCGGCGGGATCCGGATCCGCGGCCACGAACGGCGCGATGTAGGGGCTCCGCACCGCCGAGATCGCGCGCACCTCGTGCGCGAACCGCCGCCGGAACACCGGATCGTCGGCCAGCTCTGGCCGGATCAGCTTGACCGCCACGACCTCCCCGTCGCCGCGCTCCGCCAGATAGACCCGCCCCATCGCGCCGGCCCCCAGCCGCCCGAACAGCCGGAACCCGCCGACCTCCGGGGGCGCCTGCTCATCCAGGGGCCGGACCGCCGGCGGCTCCGCGCCGTCCCGCCCGGCCAGCACCGCGGCGCGGGTCTCCCGCCACCGCCGCTCCATCGCGCTGACGGCCGAGGCGTCGCCCCCGCAGCCCCGTACATACGCCACGACCATGTCGAGCGTGGGCAGCGAATAGCCCCGATCAGCCTCGGAGAGCCGCGAATACGACACATTCCCGGCTTTCCCCATCTGCCGGTACGACGGCCGCCCCGCCTGGTCCCGAAGCCGCCGCAACTCGGCGGCGAACGCCGCGACCGGCCCGTCCCCGGGGTCGACCGCCTTCTTCTCACGCGCCAACCCAGCCTCCCAAGAACCGGGCTCGCAGCCTATCCGGCACGCTCCGCCCGCACGGCCCGTTTCCCCTGTTCGGACTCTGTTCGCCCCTTGTTCGTCCCCTCCCGAACATCGGCCCCCGGCCCCGAACCTGAGCTCACAAGCACCTGACCAGGAGGAGAAACGATGCCCACGCTCCACCGAGCACTCGCCGCGACGACGGCGGGACTGGCCCTCGCGATCGCCGCGCTCACCGCCCAGCCGTCCCCCGCCGCGGCGGCCGGACCCTGCCCGGACGGGAAGGTCTGGCGGCAGGCGCGCGCCGCCGGGGACCACACCTGCGTCGTCCCGTCCGCCGTCGGACGCCGGATGACTCCGCTCGACCCGGCCAGGCACGGCTTCAAGTTCGACAACCAGTTCCAGACCCAGGTGATCGCCGAGGTGCGCTTCGGCGGCCTCTGCGGCGGCTGGTCGTACGCGGCCCTCGACCACTTCTACAACAACCGGCCGATCCCCACCCAGGACACCCTGCCCGCCAGCGGCTCCGCCCTGCACCGCTACATCTTCGACCGCCAGGTCGAGTCCATCGCCGCCACCCTGGACAAGTGGACCGAGCTCACCGTCAACCCCTTCGGCTGGCGTACGGCCGAGTTCTTCAACTGGGGACTCCAGGGCTTCACCGGCGGACGCCTCCAGGAGCTCAGGGAGAGCATCGACGCGGGCCGCCCGGTCCCGCTCGGCCTGTTCAAGCCGACCGGCAACCTGCTCGGCCCGCACCATCAGGCCATCGCCATCGGCTACGACCTGGGCGGCTACGCCGGCGACTTCGGCCCGCGCCAGACCGACCTGAAGATCTACGTGCTGGACCCGAACTTCCCCGGCAAGATCAGCACCCTGGTCCCGAACCCGGCCACGCTCACCTACTCCTACCTCGAACACCCCGAGAAGGTCTGGCGCACCTACTTCGTCGACACCCGCTACCGCCCGCGCAACCCCCCGGCCTTCCCGAACCCCCCGGCCGCCCCCGCCCCCACCACGGTCAACGAGCTCATCCTCGACCTCGCCACCGGCGCCGACGACCTGCGCGGCGGCACCGACAACGTCAACGCCACCATCCACATCGGCGGCCAGCCCCCCGTCTCGGTCCCGAACCTCAACCGCGGCGCCCGCTGGATCGGCTGGCACACCCAGACCGTCCGCATCCCGCTCCCCCGCCCCGCCCTGGCCACCCAGCTCTCCGGCCTCGTCCTCAGCACCACCTTCGGCGGCGGCCTCGGCGGCGACAACTGGAACCTCGACCTGCTCCGCGTCCGCTCCCCCCAAGGCAGGATCTTCTTCGAACGGAGCGGCAGCCCCCTGGTCCGCTTCACCGGCGACAACCGCCCCTTCACCGCCCCGCTCCGCTAGCCCACCAGAAGGCGGCGGCCACCCGGCCGCCGCCTTCTCCTTTTGACGGTCAGGGCAGGTCGTCGCGCAGCTTCCGATACGACTCGGCGGGGAAGTAGCGGTTCCGCTCCCGCTCGTTCAGGTTGCGCGGCAGGTGGCGCATGGCCAGCTCTACCAGGGCGCCGGGGGTGATGGGCCAGAGCCGGGCGGTGTTGTCCCGGCTGCCGGACACCAGGCGATCGCCGTCCGGGCTGAAGCTGAGGCTCCACACGATCTCCTCGTGCTCGATCCTGCGCACCTCGCGTCCGTCGCGGAGCCGCCAGATCCGGGCCTGGGCGTCCGCGCACGCGGTCGCCAGCGTCGTGCCGTCCGGGCTGAACTCGACCGCCCAGACGGTGTCGCCGTGCCGGAACCTGGCCACCTCCCGGTCGCCCTCCTTGGCGACCGTCCAGATCCTGGCCCGCTGGCCCGGCTCGCGGTGGCCAGGTGCTGGCCGTCCCGGCTGAACGCGACCACGCCCACCCAGTCGTCGTGGGCCAGCCGCGCGACCAGCTCGGCTGTGGCCACGTCCCAGACCTGGGCCGTGGCGTCGGCGCTCGCGGTGGCCAGCAGCGTGCCCGCGGGGTTGAAGGCGAGTTCGCGCACCACGTCGCCGTGGACCAGCCGGGCCAGCTCCGTGGCGGTCCCGGCGTCCCACAGCCGGGCCGTGCGGTCGCCGCCCGCGGTCGCGACCAGCGCGCCGGCCGGGCTGAACGCGATCGACGACACCGCCAGCGGGTGCGGCAGGCTCAGCCGCGGCTCCCCGCTCGCCGCGTCCCAGATCTGTACGGTTCCATCGAATCCCACCGCCGCGAGGCTGCCGCCGTCCTGGCTGTAGATCACCTGGCGGACCGCGTCCGGCAGGCTCAGCCGGTGTTCCGGCTTGGTGGTGGCCAGCGCGAGCCGGACCGCGGCGTCGCCCTGCAGCAGCGGCATGCTGAGCAGCGACCGGATGCCCAGCTCCAGCGCCACCACCGGGGCCTCGGTGGCCGACAGCCTGGCCAGGTCGGACAGCGCGGCCAGCCGCATCGCGTCGTGCTGCGCCTGGAGCCGGTCCTGCCGCCGCTGCTCGGCGCGGGTCACCTCCATGCTCTCGACGATGTAGTCCGCCAGCGGGATCGCGTGGCGGGAATGCTCCTCGACCAGCCGGAACGCGTTCTCCAGCAGCGGGCCGGGCAGCAGCATCATCGGGTCGCGGTTGTTGCGCTCCCATTCGTTCTTGTAGTTCTGCACGGTGGTGACCAGGGCGAGCACCTCACTGTCCCGGCTCAGCCACAGCTGCAGGCGCTCCCAGCCGCGCAGCAGCGCCTCGTGCGCCACCTCGATGGTGTCGGGGCCGAACACGACGAGCCGGTGGTCGCCCAGCGTCCTGGCCAGTTCCAGGTCCTCGGGGGCGAACTGATCGATCTTGACGGGCTGGGCGTAGTCCACCGTGCCCGGGGTCACCAGCCGGGTGAAGATGCGCTGCGCCGCCGCCTGCTCGCGCTCGGAGAGGGCGTCGATGACGTCGTCGGCGTACCGGGACAGCGCCGCCATCCCGCCCATCCGGGTGTAGGCGTCGCACCACCGACCACGCCCAGGGCGGTCTCGCCGAAGCGCTGACACCCGCCTACCTGCGCCACTATCGCGAGATCGTCAAGCACAGCCGGCGGTGGGGCGCGGACAAGATCCGCGTGGCGGAGGTCGCGGCCACGCTGCCGACCTCGTTCGTGCTGGTCAAGCACGAGGACGGCGGATCGATCATCTGGCAGATCCACCGGCACGCGCCGCAGCTGCGGGATCAGGACGCGGTGCGCATCATGGGGATCTTCATCATCACCGACCCCGAAGGGCTGTTCGGCCGGCACTTCATGTCGTGGTTCCACGCCATCGACAACGAGCAGCTGCGGACGCTGACGGAGTCGGACCTGCAACCCGCCGTCGCCCCCGCGCCGGAATAGTGCCTCGGAAGGAGACGCGATGGACACCAACGAGGAGCTGATCAGGAGGCTCTTCACCGCGATCGACACCAGCGACTGGTCCGCGCTCCGGAGTCTGGTCACCGCCGACGTCGTCTACGACCGCCCCGGTTTCGCCACCATCGACGGCGTGGACGACCTGTGCGACTTCTACCTGAAGAGACGCCCGATCGCGAGCGGCGTACACGACCTGCAGTCCCTGATGGGCGACCATCACCAGGGCTTCTGCTGGGGACGCTTCCACGGCCTGTCCCGCCAGGGCGCCCCGCTGGAGGAGCTGTTCGCCGACTGGTTCGAGTTCAAGGACGGCCGGGTGCACCGCCGCCGCACGTTCTTCTACCGTTCCGCCATCTAAATGGCCTCGGGGGCGAGGATCTGGTCGATCACCATGAGGGCGGAGCCGGTCAGGCCGGCGGCGGGGCCCAGGCGGGTGCGTTCGATGCGGAGGGTGCGGGTGGCCAGCTGGGTGGAGCGGCGGTAGACGATCTCGCGGACGCCGGAGACGAGGGGCTGGAACATCTCGGCCACGTCGCCGCCGAGGACGACGACGGCGGGGTTGAGCAGGTTGACGGCGCCCGAGATCACTTCGCCGAGCCAGCGGCCGGCCTGGCGGACCACCGCCATGGTCTCCGCGTCGCCGGCCCGGACCAGGGCGGTGACGTCGGCGAGGGAGTGCACGTCGCGGCCTTTGGCGCGCAGGTGGCGGAGGATGGCGGTGCCGCTGGCGACCGAGTCGAGGCAGTCGGTGTTGCCGCAGCGGCAGAGCACGCCGCCGCCGTCGCGGACGGGGATGTGGCCGATCTCGCCGGCCGCGCCGAGGGCGCCGCGCAGGATCGCGCCGTTGGAGATGACGCCGGCGCCGACGCGGGTGGAGACCTTGACGAACAGCAGGTCGCCGAGTTCGGCGGCGTAGGCGACGCGGTGCTCGCCCATCGCGATCGCGTTGACGTCGTTGTCGACCAGGACGGGCACCGGGTAGCGGGCGGCGATCAGCGGCGGGATCTCGACGCCGGTCCAGCCCGCCATCACCCGGGCAGACTCGGTGCGGCCCGCCGCGAACTCGACGGTGGCCGGGACGCCGAGCCCGACGCCGACGACCGGGGCGCGCCCGTTGAGCAGCTTCTCCCAGGTGTCCATGACGAGCGGGAGCACCACATCGGGGCCCTCCTCGACGTCGATGACCACCTCGGTGCGGTCCAGGATCGCGCCGGACAGGTCACAGACCGCGATCTGGGTACGGCTGGCGCCCAGCGAGGCCACCGGCACCACCCCCCCGGCCGCGTTGAACCGCAGCCGGACCGGCGGACGGCCCCCGGTGGAGGGCCCTTCTGCGTCCTCGACGACGAGGCCGCGCTGGAGCAGTTCGGTCACCCGGTGCACGACGGCGGGGCGGGACAGGCCGGTCACCCGGCCGAGGTCGGCCCGGGTCGCCGCCTCCCCGCTCCGGATCAGCTGAAGGACCTCGCCGGTCGTGGCTAGACGTGACATCAAGCAGAAGCTAAGCACACGTACGAACCAAACCTCAAGGACTTATGCATTCGTACTTACAAAATTCGGCTTGAAAGAACACATAACTTCGCGCTACTGTCCCTGATGTCCCATCAATCAGGAGCGCCCGATGCACCCGATCGTCCACGAGGTCACTGAGCGGATCAGGGACCGCAGCCGCGCCGGCCGCGCCGCCTACCTGGCCCAGGTGGACCAGGCCGCGGCCGAACTCCGGAGCGCCGGTTCGGCCCGGGGGCGGCTGGCCTGCGCCAACCTCGCGCACGGCTTCGCCGCGGCGGGCCCCGACAAGCCCGCGTTGCGCGCCGCCGTCCCGCGGCAGAGCGGGCCGCTCGTGCGGCCGGGCGTGGCCATCGTGACCTCCTACAACGACATGCTGTCGGCGCACCAGCCTTACGAGACCTATCCGCAGGAGCTGAAGCGGGCCGTCCGCGCGGCGGGCGGGGTGGCGCAGGTGGCGGGCGGGGTGCCGGCCATGTGCGACGGGGTCACCCAGGGCCGGGCGGGGATGGAGCTGTCGCTGTACAGCCGGGACCTGATCGCGATGTCCACGGCGGTGGCGCTGTCGCACGACATGTTCGACGCGGCCCTGCTGCTCGGCGTCTGCGACAAGATCGTGCCGGGGCTGCTCATCGGGGCGCTGCGGTTCGGGCACCTGCCGGCGATGTTCGTCCCGGCCGGGCCGATGACCTCGGGGCTGCCCAACAAGGTCAAGGCGCGGGCCCGGCAGCGGTTCGCCGAGGGAAAGATCTCCAGGGACGAGATGCTGGACGCGGAGGCGGAGTCCTACCACTCCCCCGGCACCTGCACCTTCTACGGCACGGCCAACTCCAACCAGCTGCTGGTCGAGGTGATGGGCCTGCACCTGCCGGGCGCGACCTTCGTCAACCCGCGCACCGAGCTGCGGCAGGCGCTGACCGAGGCGGCCGGGCGGCGGATCGTCGAGATCACCGGGCCCGGCGGCGAGCACACGCCGGTCGGCCGGGTGGTGGACGAGAAGGCGATCGCGAACGCGGTGGTGGCGCTGCTGGCCTCCGGCGGCTCGACCAACCACACCATGCACCTGGTCGCCATCGCGGCCGCCGCCGGGATCACCCTGACCTGGGATGACATGGCCGACCTGTCGAAGGTGGTGCCGTCGCTGGCCCGGATGTACCCGAACGGCCAGGCGGACGTGAACCACTTCCAGGCGGCCGGCGGCATGCCGGTGTTCATCGGGTCGCTGCTGGACGCGGGCCTGCTGTGGCCCGACGTGCTGACCGTGGCGGGCCGGGGCCTGGACGCCTACCGCGCCGAGCCCGCCCTCAAGGAGGGCAAGCTCACCTGGACCGAGCGGACCGCCGGCAGCGGCGACCTGGACGTGCTCCGCCCGGCGAGTGAACCTTTCTCCCCCGACGGGGGCATTCACATGATCTCCGGCAATCTGGGACGCGCCGTGAGCAAGGTGTCGGCCGTCAAGCCGGAGCACCTGATCATCGAGGCCCCGGCGAAGGTCTTCGACGACCAGCGCGACCTGCTGGCCGCGTTCGAGCGCGGCGAGCTGGACGGGCAGGACTTCGTGGCCGTGGTCCGGTACCAGGGGCCGAGCGCCAACGGCATGCCCGAACTTCACAAGCTCACGCCGCCGCTCGCGGTGCTGCTGGACCGGGGGCAGCGGGTGGCGATCGTCACCGACGGCCGGATGTCCGGCGCGTCGGGCAAGGTGCCGGCCGCGATCCACCTCTCCCCCGAGGCTGCGGACGGTGGCGCTCTCGCGCTGCTGCGTGACGGTGATCCCATCCGTCTCGACTCGGTCACCGGCACGCTCGACGTACTGACCGACCTGTCGGGACGCGTCCCGGCCGGTTCTGCCCCCTCTCCTGACAAATGGGTGGGAACCGGGCGCGAGCTTTTTGCCGCCTTCCGTCGTACGGTTGGACCCGCGGAACGCGGTGCCAGCATCTTCGGAGGGTTCTAAGTGAGCTACCCCTGGCTCGTCGCCGACATCGGCGGCACCAACGCACGTTTCGGAATCGTCACCCAGTCCGGCGCACAGCCGGAATCGGTGGCCGTCCTGAACGTCGCCGAGCGACAAGGCCTAGCCGATGCCGTAGCCGCCTATCTCGCAGACCATGCGGGCGGAGTTCGGCCGGGGGCCGCGTGCCTGGCGATCGCCGGACCGGTGAAAGGAGACACCTATCGCCTCACCAACGCGGGCTGGAGCGGTTCGGTAAGGGAACTGAGCATCCCGCACGTCGAACTGCTGAACGACTTCGAGGCCCTCGCGGTCTCGTTACCCCATCTGGCCGGCGACGATCTCACCCCCCTCGGCGGGCCCGCCCCGACGGCGGGCATGGTGAAGGCCGTGCTCGGCCCGGGGACGGGACTCGGCGTGGCCGGACTGGTCCCGGCGGGTTCCGGCTGGGTGCCGGTGCCGGGCGAGGGCGGGCACGTGTCCATCCCGTGCGTCACCGACCTGGAGTTCGAGATCGTCCGGGCGCTGCGCGCGGACGGCCTGCCGTACGTGGACGCGGAGCATCTGCTGTCGGGGTCGGGGCTGCCCCGGCTGTACCGTGGGCTCTCGCTGGTGCGGGGGACCGGCGCGAAGCGCAAGACCGCGTCGGAGATCGTGGCGTCCGAGGACGCGCTGTCGGCGGAGACGGTCGAGGTGTTCCTGGCCCTGCTGGGCGGGTTCGCCGGGAACGTGGCGCTGACGCTGGGCGCGCGAGGCGGGGTCTACCTGGGCGGCGGGGTGCTGCCCAGGATCGTGGCCAGGGTCAGGGACAGCGAGTTCCGGGCCCGGTTCGAGCAGACCAGCCCGGCGCTGATCGACTATCTGAGCCCGATCGCGACCTCGCTGATCGTGGCCGAGCAGCCCGCGCTGACCGGCGCGACCGCGTGGCTGGCGCAGCGGGCCGGAAGTGTGGAGCTGGTGTGAGCATTCTCGACCTCGCCCCCGTCATCCCCGTCGTCGTGATCGAGGACGCGGCGACCGCGGTGCCGCTGGCCCGCGCGCTGGTGGCGGGCGGGCTCCCGGTGATCGAGGTCACCCTGCGGACCCCGGCGGCGCTGGAGTCGATCAGGCGGATCGCGGCCGAGGTGCCGGACGCGGTGATCGGCGCGGGCACCGTCCTGGCCGCCGCCGACGTCTCGGCGGCCGTGGCGGCGGGTTCCCGGTTCCTGGTCTCGCCAGGGTGGACGCCCGCGCTGATCGACGCGATGGACGGGAGCGGCGTGCCGTTCCTGCCGGGCGTCGCGACCGCGTCGGAGGTGCTCGGCCTGTACGAGCGGGGCCTGCGCGAGATGAAGTTCTTCCCGGCCGAGGCGGCGGGCGGGGTGCCGTACCTGAAGGCGCTGTCCGGGCCTCTCCCCGGGGTGCGGTTCTGTCCCACCGGGGGCATCAAGGTGGGGACCGCGCGCGACTATCTCGACCTCCCTAACGTAGGATGCGTCGGCGGCACCTGGCTGACCCCGGCCGACGCGCTCGTGACCGGCGATTACGCCAGGATCGAGAAGCTCGCGGGGGAAGCGGCCGCACTACGACTCCGATAGATCCCATCCGACTCCGATAGCCCCACCAGACCTCGTCGGCCCACGCCATCCTCCCTCGGCTGGGCCGACGGCCATGCTCGTGTCCGAAACCCGGAAACACGATCATGGGTATCGGGCCCGTGACTCCCGACCGGGAAAGTCACGGGCCCTCTTACGAAAATTCCCGGCACATTCCCGACACTTCGCATAAAGCCTCGCAACTCTCAATAATTGCCATTCAGGGCCGCGTGATGGAGCGCGTTCGGCTTTCATTGACATCGAAGCCATCGTCGAGCGAGGCGGGAATGTCAGTAGAGAATCGCAGGAAGCGCCGTAGCCGCCCGATTTCCCTCATGGCCCCGAAGCCGGTGCGGAAGGCGTCCCGCAAACAGAAGGTCGTTCTGTTGGCCTGCGGTTCGGTGCTGCTCGCGCTGCTGGCCGGGATGTCCGCGTTCCTGATGCTCGCCGAGGCGAACCCGGAGGCGCCGGCCCGCGAGCTGTTCCAGGACCAGCGCAAGATCGTCTATACCGGGAACGGCACGATCTTCGCGGTCGACCGGGACGGCACCCTCCGCCGTTTTCAGCACACCGGTTTTGAAAAGGGGGAAAAGCGATGGGGCAGCCCGCCGGGCCGCGCGGCGGGCGAAGGCTGGCAGCGTTTTGTCTGGCTTATCGCCGGAAATCCGGGCACGCTCTACGCCGTCGACTTTGAAGGGCGAATGTTCCTGTTCGACCATCTATCCGATGAAATGGATGCAGATGACGGCGTGCTCGTGAAGACCGGTATTCCCGCGTTCAAGAGCTTCACCGGGGCGTACGACGTCTTCTACGGCCTGCGCGAGGACGGCGGGATCTGCTGGTACCGGCACCTCGGCGCGGGGACCTGGGCCGCCAACGGCGACTGCACCCTGGTCAAGCGCGGCATGCGCGGCTACGACCGGCTGGTCGCCACCGGGCAGGGCGTGCTCTTCGCCATCGACGCCAAGGGCGAGCTGCACTGGTTCCGCCACCTCAACAGCGCGCTCGGCGGCTCCAACTGGGAGGGCGACGGGTACGGCGTCAACAGCCAGGGCTGGGCCGCCGACCTGGCGGTCACCTCCCTGGACGGCATCGTGTACGCGGTCGACTCCCGCTACGCGCTCAAGTGGTTCCGCTACGACCTGCCGCAGGTGTACAAGAAGGGCCTGACCGGCTGGCACAACGGCGGCGGCTTCTTGCTCCCGGCGGCCGGGCTCAGCGGTTGACCAGCGGCCCCGAGCCGGTCGAGCCGCGGACCACCAGCTCCGGCTGGAAGATCAGCTCCTGGTTCTTGGCCGGGGTGCCGGAGATCACCTCCAGCAGCGTCTCGACCGCGGCCGAGGCCATCGAGCCGATCGGCTTGCGCACGGTGGTCAGCGGCGGGTCGGTGAACGGGATCAGCGGCGAGTCGTCGAAGCCGACCACCGAGACGTCGCCGGGCACCGACCGGCCGCGCTCCCTGGCCGCCCGGATCGCGCCCAGCGCCATCAGGTCGCTGGCGCAGAACAGCCCGGTGCAGCCGCGGTCGATCAGCGCGCCGGCGGCGGCCTGCCCGCCCTCCACGGTGAACAGCGAGTGCTGGATCAGCTCGCTGGTGTCGCTGACGCCGAGCAGCTGCCCCATCGCCTGCTTGAAGCCCTCGATCTTCCTGATCACCGGCACGAACCTGCGCTGGCCGAGGGCCAGGCCGATCCGCTCGTGACCCAGGTCGACCAGGTGCTGCACGGCCAGCCGGGTGGCCAGCCGGTCGTCCGGCGAGATGAACGGCGCCTGGATGTTCTCGTTGTAGCCGTCCACCAGGACGATCGGCAGGCCGCGGTCGGTCAGCCGGGTGTAACGGTCCATCCGGGCCGTGATGTCGGCGTGCAGCCCGGAGACGAAGATGATGCCGCTGACGCCGCGGTCGATGAGCATCTCGGTGAACTCGTCCTCGGGCGCGCCGCCGGGCAGCTGGGTGCACAGGATCGGCGTGTACCCGTGCTGGGTGAGCGCCCGCTCGATGGCCTGCGCGAAGGCCGGGAAGATCGGGTTGTCGAGTTCGGGGGTGACCAGGCCGATCAGGCCGTTGCTGCGCTGCCGGAGCCGCTGCGGGCGCTCGTAGCCCATCAGGTCGAGCGCGCCGAGCACCGCCTGGCGGGTGGCGGCCGAGACGCCCGCCTTGCCGTTGAGCACACGGCTCACCGTGGCTTCGCTGACGCCTGCCTGGGCCGCGATGTCGGAGAGCCGCGCATTGTTCATGACCGTTACTTTAGACATCCTCGATGGCCCACCAGGTGGCCGAATCGGGAGCGAGTCGGACAACCTTGCCGGAAATTGATGGGTTCGCGCTCGCGACCAGCAGCTCACCCGGACGATCCACCTCAATCCAGGCATCCGTCAGGTTGGTCAGGCAGCGGAATGTGGCGCTCCGGTCGAAGGCGAGGACGCCGTCCGGGGCCGGTCGCCAGGTGAGCGTGCCGTCGCCGAGGGCCGGGTGGTTCTTCCTGATCGCGAGCGCGGTCGTGTAGAGGGTGAGGATCGAGTCCGGGTCTGCGAGCTGGGTCTCGGCGGCCAGATCGCGCCAGGCCGGCGGGACCGGGAGCCAGGTCCCGGTGATGCCGGGCGGGGAGAAACCGAACGGCGGCTCCTCGGTGGGGCTCCACGGGAGCGGGACGCGGCAGCCGTCCCGGCCGCTCTCGGCGTCGCGCAGCCGCTGCGGGTCCCGCAGCACCTCCTCGGGCAGGTCGAGCACCTCCGGCAGGCCGAGCTCCTCGCCCTGGTAGACGTAGCTGGAGCCGGGCAGCGCCAGCATCAGCAGGGCGGCGGCCTTGGCCCTGGCCAGGCCGGTGGCGCCGCCGCCGTAGCGGGTCACGTGGCGCTTGACGTCGTGGTTGGAGAGCACCCAGGTGGCGGGCGCGCCGACCAGCGCGGAGGTGTGCAGCGACTCCTCGATCACCGCCCGGAACCGCGCCGCGTCCCACGGGGTGGTCAGGAAGTGAAAGTTGAAGGCCTGGTGCAGCTCGTCGGGGCGGACGTAGTTGGCCAGCCGTTCCGGGGTGGGCGCCCACGCCTCGGCCACGCCGATCCGCTCGCCCGAGTAGGAGTCCAGGATGCGGCGCCAGGCGCGGTGGATCTCGTGCACGCCGTCCTGGTCGAAGTACGGCACGACCTGGGCGCCGATCATCCTGGCCTGGCCGGTGTGGCCCACGTCGGGGAGGCCCTCGGCCTTGACCATGCCGTGCGCGACGTCGATCCGGAAGCCGTCCACGCCGAGGTCCAGCCAGAATCGCAGCACGTCGGCGAATTCGGCGTGCACCTCGGGGTGGGCCCAGTTGAGGTCCGGCTGCTGCGGGGCGAACAGGTGCAGGTACCACTGCCCGTCCGGCAGCCGGGTCCAGGCCGGGCCGCCGAAGATCGACTCCCAGTCGTTCGGGGGCGCGTCCCCGTCCCTGAAGATGTACCGCTCCCGTTCCGGCGACCCTGGCCCGGCCTGTACGGCGGCCTCGAACCAGGCATGCCGGTCGGAGGTGTGATTGGGCACCACGTCCACGATGATCCGCAGCCCCAGCCCGTGCGCGTCCTCGATCAGCGCCCTGGCGTCCGCCAGCGACCCGAAAACGGGATCGACCCCCCGGTAGTCGGCCACGTCATAACCGAAGTCGGCCATCGGCGACGGATAGAACGGGGTCAGCCAGATCGCGTCGACCCCCAGGTCGGCCAGGTACCGCAGCCGGCTGCGGACCCCGAGCAGGTCGCCGACGCCGTCCCCGTCGCCGTCGGCGAAGCTCCGCACGTACACCTGGTAGATCACCGCGTCGCGCCACCAGCGGGTCGACGGCACCGGCGCGGCGGGCAGGACGTCAGGCGAGAGAGCGTTCATGTCAGGGTCCCCGAGTCGCGTGGTCATTTCACACACATGAAAGACCTTACAGAAATTTACCGCAAACCCTACCAAGGCGTCGATGCGAGACTGTGACCTTCAGACATCCCATGATTGGATGACATCTCGCATTTTCGGTAGTCCAGTAATGAATTGCGATATAGATCCGTAAAGGTCTGTCAAGACCCCGCAACATTCCAGTAACCGGCGCGTTCCCCATTTTTCATGGCATGTATGGACATGGACCGTGCCGACACGATGTACTACCTCATCAATCACAACTGACATGGCGGGATCCGGGCACAGCGCGCCCGGGAGGAAACGAGTTTCCATGATCGAGCGCCGCTCGCGAGGCATTACGGCCCGCGTACTGTGCACGAGCACATCCGTGCCGCCAGGCGAGGAGCAGGCATGAGCACGGTCGTCCTCGACAACGTGACCAAGGTGTACCCGGGTGGGTACCTCGCGGTCGATCGCATGAATCTGCGTGCCGATGACGGTGAACTCCTGGTCCTGCTCGGCCCTTCCGGATGCGGAAAGTCGACCCTGTTACGCATGATCGCCGGTCTTGAGGAGATCACCGGCGGCGACCTCTGGCTCGGCGGAAAAATCGCCAACCATTTGGCCCCCCGGGACCGGGACGTGGCAATGGTCTTCCAGAACGGCGCGCTCTATCCGCACCGGACGGTGCGCGGCAATCTCTCCTTCCCGCTGGAGATCGCCAAGGCGGACCCGGCCGTGGTGAAGGAACGGGTCATCGAGCTGTCCAAGGCCCTGCACATCGACGAGACCCTGGACCGGCGGCCTGGAACGCTCTCCGGTGGCCAGCGCCAGCGGGTCGCGATGGGCAGGGCGATCGTCCGCCAGCCGTCGCTGTTCCTGATGGACGAGCCGCTGTCCAACCTGGACGCCGGCATGCGCACCGAACTGCGCATGGAGATCTCGTCCCTGGTGCGCGCGCTCGGCGTCACCACCATCTACGTCACGCACGACCAGGTCGAGGCGCTCACCCTCGCCGACCGGATCGCCATCATGAACCGGGGCGTGCTGCAGGACATCGGCACGCCGGCCCAGGTCTACAACGACCCGGCGACCGCGTTCACCGCGGCCTTCCTCAGCTCCCAGCAGCTCAACCTGCTGGCGGCTACGGTGCGTACCCCCCAGAACCAGTTCATCCTGCTTGATTTCGGTACGCACCAGATCACCATGCCCTGGACCGACCCGCGGGCCTACGCCGTGTCCCAGCACACCGGCAGCCAGATCATCGTCGGCATCCGGCCGGACGCCCTCGCGCCGATGCCGGAGAAGATGGACGGCCCCTCGTTCATGGGCCGGGTGCGCACACTGGAGTACCACGGGCACGAATGGCTCGCGTACGTGGAGGCGGGCATCCCGGCGGTGGCCGTGCCGGAGCCGCCGGACCCGCGGACCCGCAACGGATTCGCCCACGGCGTCAACGGGAACGGGGTCGGCAAGGCGCGGTCGATGATGCGCCGCCTGCTCGGCCCTCCGGCGGAGTTCGCCGAGGGCGAGTCGGCGCCGGGGGCGATGGCCACCGCGCTGGGCAGCGGTTCGCACCGGCGGGCCGACCTGATCGTGCGTCTGGGCTCCCGTCCGGTCTGGAAGGCGGGCGAGCACGCCCGGGTCGCCGTGGACGTTTCGCGGCTGATGCTGTTCACCCAGTCCGGCGCCCGGATCGACCCGCCGCGCCGTTAGTCAGGCCCATCGGTCAGGCTCGCTGGGCGCCGGCGTGGGCGAGCACCGACACAACGTCGACCAGACGGGCGACGCGGTCCAGTTCCGCCCGGTGGAACGCGGGCCCTTCCCGCCGGGCCACCACCAGGTGCACGTCGTCGACCGGCACGCTGGCCAGGTGCAGCGTTCCCTCGCTGTGCACGGTCGGCCGGATCGCGGTGAACTTGGCGGCCGGCACCACCTCGGGGGCCTGCCAGCTGCCGTGCATCACCTCGCCGGTGACCGCGTCGAGCGCGACCGCCCATTCCGCGCTGATCAGGTCGGGCACCGCGTCGACCAGGGTGAGCACGGCGCGGGTCGGGTCGGTCGCGATGTGGCCGAGCAGGTCGTAGTCGGGGTTGGCGCCGGGCAGTTCCCTGGTGGGCCAGGCCGCTTCGACCCGGACGCCGGGCACCACCGAGATGCGCTCGCTCAGCTCGGCCGCGCTGAAGATCGCGGACCAGGACACGGTGAAGTCGTCGACGGCCCGGCCCGACTCCCGCTCCAGCACGGTGACCTGGAGAATGTCGGCCCCCATGACGCCGAACGCGCGGGCCACCTGGCCGAGCACGCCGGGCCGATCCGGCAGGGACACGCGTAGCCGCAACAGCACGATCGATCACCTCTCCTTGCGCACCCGCCGTGGCCGCCCCCGCAGCCAATTCCACAGTGCCGCAGCCACGTTTCGACGATGTTCCGGGGAGATGTCCAGCATAAAGCGGATATGCCCTCGCGGTCCGTTTCGCCCGGCGCGTCCCGGTCTCACGCCCATCCTGCTCGCCTGATTCCGGGCTTCCATCGCCCTTGCATGAAATTTCAGCAAAGGATTGCATCAGGACGGCAGTGATCCGCTCCGGCCCGCGGGTACAGATCAGTGGAAACGTCGCGTAAGGAGACATCGTGCTGGACGCCGACCTGACCAAGGCCACCGCGCACTGGATCGACCGCGCGACCCTGGCCTGGAGGGGCGCGACGTCCAGTTCGTCGAGGTACGCCCTCGCGTACTCCCCGAAGGCGGACATCGAATTCGAGGCCGGCGACCTGACCGGCGACATCCACCTGATCCGGCTCGCACCCGGCGCGCTCACCGGCCCGCAGCAGGACAAATGGCCGCACCTGAAGGACTACGGCGCGCTGACCGTGGACCCCGAGGACGCCGGCCTGGTCAAGACCGCGCTCCAGGCCCAGCTGGTGGCGACCGAGCGGACCCCGTCCGGCGGCCTGCTGACCGCGACCGGCGTGCAGATCCCCGGCGTGCTCGACGACGTCTACGCCCCGGCCACGTCGAGCCGGCTCGGCCCGACCGGCGGCGCGCTGCCGACGCTCTCGGTGTGGGCGCCGACCGCGCGAAAGGTCGAACTCAAACTCCAGCACGAGATCGTGCGGATGCGGCGCGACGACACGACCGGCGTGTGGTCCGTCACCGGCCCGCCCTCCTGGTACGGCCGCTACTACACCTACCTCGTCACCGTCGTCGCCGCCGGCACTCTGGTCACCAACGAGGTGACCGACCCTTACAGCCTCTCGGTGTCCGCCGACGGCGGGCGCAGCCAGCTGATCCGCCTGGACTCCGTCAAACCCCCCGGCTGGGACGACCTGGTCAAACCGCCCCCCGTCCGCCAGGACCGGGCGTCCATCTACGAACTACACGTACGCGACTTCTCCGCCTCTGATCCCACCGTCCCGGCCGCCGAACGCGGCACCTACCGGGCGTTCACCGGCGACGGCCACGGCATGCGCGAACTCAGGAGACTCGCCGCCGACGGCCTCACCCACGTCCACCTGCTGCCCGTGTTCGACTTCGCGACCGTGCCGGAGCGCAGGGCCGACCGGACCGAACCTGCGGGCGACCTCGCCTCGATGCCCGCCGACTCCGAGCGGCAGCAGGCCCACGTCACCGCGACCGCCGCCGGGGACTCCTTCAACTGGGGATACGACCCACTGCACTACACCGTGCCCGAAGGCTCCTACGCCACCGACCCGGAGGGGTCCGGCCGGGTGGCGGAGTTCCGCGGCATGGTGAAGGGCCTCAACGACGCCGGGCTCCGGGTGGTCATGGACGTGGTCTACAACCACACCCACGCCGCCGGGCAGGCCGAGGGCAGCGTGCTGGACCGGATCGTGCCGGGCTATTACCACCGGCTGCTGGCGGACGGCGCCGTCGCCGACTCCACCTGCTGCGCCAACACCGCGCCCGAGCACGCCATGATGGGCAAGCTCGTGGTCGACTCGGTGGTCACCTGGGCGAAGGCGTACAAGATCGACGGCTTCCGGTTCGACCTGATGGGTCACCACCAGAAGGCCGGGATGCTCGCGGTGCGCCGGGCGCTGGACGCGCTCACCCCGGCCCGGGACGGCGTGGACGGCCGGGCCGTCCTGCTGTACGGCGAGGGCTGGAACTTCGGCGAGGTCGCCGGTGACGCCCGCTTCGTCCAGGCCACCCAGGGCAACCTGGCCGGGACCGGGATCGGCACGTTCAGCGACCGGCTGCGCGACGCCGTACGCGGCGGCGGGCCGTTCGACGCCGACCCCGGGGTCCGCGGCTTCGGCTCCGGCCTGGCCGATTCCCCCGGCCCGGAGCTGGCCAACGCCGAAGAGCTGATCATGATCGGCCTGACCGGCAACCTGCGGGACTACGTGCTCCCCTCCGGGAAGAAGGGCTCGGAGGTCTCCTACAACGGCTCCCCCGCCGGGTACGCCGCCACCCCGCGCGACACGGTCTCCTACGTGGACGCGCACGACAACGAGACCCTCTACGACGCGCTCGCCTACAAGCTGCCCCCGGCGACCTCGATGGCCGACCGGGTCAGGATGCAGTCGCTCTCGCTGGCCACGGTCCTGCTGTCGCAGGGCACCGCGTTCCTGCACGCGGGCAGCGAACGGCTGCGCTCCAAGTCGCTGGACCGCAACTCCTACGACTCGGGCGACTGGTTCAACCGGCTGCTGTGGGACTGCGCCCAGGGCAACGGCTTCGGCGCGGGCCTACCGCCCAAGCCCGGCAACGAGGCCAGATGGCCGTACGCGAGACCGCTGCTGGCCGACCCGGCGCTCCGGGCGGACTGCGCGGCGATCAACGCCGCGCGGGCCAGATTCGGCGAACTGCTGAGGATCCGCTACTCCTCGCCGGCGTTCGGGCTCGGCTCCCTGGCCGAGATCCAGGACCGGCTGACGTTCCCGGCCGCGGCGATCCCTGGCGTCATCACGATGTGCCTGGACGCCACCGGCATCGACCCGCGCTGGAAGTCGATCACCGTCGTCTTCAACGCGACCTCGCGGTCCGGGCAACCGGCCGTCGCCGGGCTCGCCGGAGCCTCGCTCACCCTCCACCCCGTCCAGGCGGCTTCGGGCGACGCCGTCGTCAGGCGGTCGGCCTTCGACGGCACGACCGGCACGTTCACGGTCCCCGCCCGCACGGTGTCGGTGTTCGTGCGGCCCGGAAATTGAGGCAGGCTTGAGGATGTCGCGGACAGCTGTTGGGGCCCGCGTTAGTAGCCTCGGGGGATGTCCCTCCCCTGGTTGCGGACGCGGTCTATCCGTGGGCGCCTGACTCTTGGCGCAATGGCGGTCGCGGCCCTGGTTCTCATCCCCGTGGGGGTGGCGGCGGATGCGCTGATCCGGCAGTGGGTCACCGAGGACATCTGGGACGAGGCCACCAACGTGGCCTCGCAGCTGACATCCCAGATCCAGGACGGGCAGGTCATCATCAATCCGATTCCGCCGCATGACGGGATCGACCTGATCCAGGTGGTCGCGCCCGGCGGGCGGATCCTGGCGACCACCAACGCGGCCCGCGACCTGCCCGCGCTGAGCCCGGTGTGGCCCTCGCCCGCGGACCGGATCAGGAACCTGGTCTCCTGCCCCCTTCCGGACGGGCAGTGCATTCACGTGACGGCCATCAGGGCCAGCCCGGCCGCGGACTCCCCGGTCGTGTACGCGGGCAAGGAGACCCCGCGGATCGTCCGCAACCGCATGCTGGCCACCGCGATCACGATCCAGCTGGCGCTGCTGATCACGTTCATCGGCTGGGTGGCGTGGCGGATCGCGGGCCGGGCGCTGCAACCGGTCGAGGACATCCGGGCCGAACTCGCCGAACTCACCGAGCGGGACCTGAGCCGGCGGGTGCCGGTGCCGGCCGGCGAGGACGAGATCGCCAGGCTGGCCAGGACGGCGAACCGGGCCCTGGACCGGATGGAGCGGGCGGTGCTCCAGCAGCGGCAGTTCGCCGCCGACGCCTCACACGAGCTGCGCACGCCGATCGCCGGGGTCAGGGCCCAGCTGGAGAGCGGGCGGCTGCATCCGGACGACATGCCGGACGCGATCGAGGCCGCGCTGCGGGACACCGACCGGCTGGAGTCGATCGTGACCGACCTGCTGTTCCTGGCCAGGATCGGCGCCAGTCAGACGACGACCCGCGAGGAGGTGGACCTGGGCAACCTGGTCGCCGCCCAGGTGGCGGGCCGGCCCGCCCGGGTGATCGCCAAGCTCAACCTGGATGCCGGCATCCGGGTCGAGGTGGTGCCCTCGCAGCTGTCCCGGGCGGTGGACGAGCTGCTGAGCAACGCCGACCGGCACGCGGCCACCGCGGTGACGGTGGACGCGCGGCGGCGGGACGACCGGGCGGAGCTGTCGGTCTGGAACGACGGCGAGCCGATCGCGCCCGCCGACCAGGAGCGGATCTTCGAGCGGTTCACCCGGCTGGACACGGCGCGCAGCCGGGCCCGGGGCGGCACCGGGCTCGGGCTGGCCATCGCCCGCGAGGTGGTGGAGGCGCACGGCGGCCGGCTCCTCGTCGAGTCCGAGCCGCTCGGCGTGCGGTTCGTCATGCGGCTTCCGCTCGCCGACGCCGGACCGTCTCCAGCCCGATGAGGTCGTCGGGCGGCGCGTCCGGCACCTCGGCGTCGAACCCGGCCAGCCGCCTGACCCGCAGCGCGGTGCCCGCGATCAGGGCGATGGCCAGCGCGAACAGCACGTACATGAAGCCGATGCCGCGGCCTTCGCCGACGCCGATCACCGCGCCGACGCTCCCGGCGAGCGCGCCGCCGTCGGCCAGCAGCGGTTCGAACAGGGCGCTGCCGTACGGGGCGACCAGGCCGAACGCGATCGGCAGGGTGGACCAGGCGACCAGGGTGTTGAGCGCGATGACCCGGCCGTGGAACCGCTGCGGCACCTTGACCTGGATGATCGTGGCGTAGATCCCGTTGACCAGGGTGAGCGCGAACGACATGCCGAACGCGCCGGCCGCGATCACGGCCAGGTCCTGCCGGACGCCGGTGATCAGGCAGAACCCGGCCAGCAGCAGGGTGGCCAGCAGCACGCCGCGCAGCCGGTGCCGGCGCGGCCCGCCCCAGACGGTCATGATCAGGCCGCCGAGCAGGACGCCCGCGCCGCC
Source organism: Acrocarpospora corrugata (assembly GCF_009687845.1). GTDB lineage: Bacteria > Actinomycetota > Actinomycetes > Streptosporangiales > Streptosporangiaceae > Acrocarpospora > Acrocarpospora corrugata. The sequence goes on along the minus strand of NZ_BLAD01000051.1, from coordinate 134,317 downwards.
CGCGAACGACACGCTGCCCACGTCCGTGAGGGTGGCGAAGGCGAGGACGAGCGGGCTGATCAGCAGGAACAGCGGGGACAGGAACACGTTGAGGCCGGCGAAGAAGAGCAGCATGGCGCGGAAGTTGCGGTTGCCCCAGGTGTAGCGGAAGCCTTCTGCCATCTCGGTGAGCAGCGGTTCGCGGCGGCGGAAGCCCATCGTCTTCGGGAAGCGGATCAGCAGCACCGAGGTGAACGCGAACGCGTAGCTGACCACGTCGAGGACCAGGATGCCCTCCAGGCCGATGGCGGCCATCAGGCCGACGGCGATCAGCGGGACGATCAGCTGGGCGGTGCCGGTGACCATCTGGACGATGCCGTTGGCGTGGCCGAGGTAGCGCTTGGGCACCAGCTGCGGGATGGCCGCGCCGTAGGCGAGCCGCTGGAAGGTGAGGGCGACCGAGAGCAGGGCCAGCAGCGGGTAGACGTGCCACAGCTGCAGGTTGCCGGTCCACAGCAGCAGGCCGAGGGCGAGCTGGGTGCCGCCCGCGCCGACGTCTCCGGCGAGCATGACGCGGCGGCGGTCGTACCGGTCGACGATCACTCCGGCCAGCGGGGCGACGAGCATGCCGGGGACCAGGGCGATGACGGAGAACAGGGCGAAGCTGACCAGGGAGCCGGTGGTGACGTAGATCCAGAGCGGGACGGCGAACTCGGTGAGGGCGGAGCCGATGATGGAGACGAGCTGCCCGGCGGCGACCGCGCCGAAGCGTTTCAGGCTGGGCCGGGTGCCGGGTGGCGGCGCGTCGCCGGGGGTGGAGGCGCCGTGCAGCCACCAGGAGCGGCCGGGGGCCTGGGCCAGCTCGTCGGCGCGGCCCGCCGCGATGGCGGGCTGCGTGCCGGTGACGATCTCGGCGAGTTCGCTGGCGCGGTGCTTGAGGAAGAAGTGGCCCGCCTCGTCCAGGACGACCAGGGCGGCGGCGTCCGTGAGGTGGTGCCATTCGCGGAAGCGTTCCTGGTAGAACTCGGTCGCCGGGTCGCGTTCGCCGACGACGGAGATGATGGGGGCGGTCAGGCGTTCTGCGTGCTCGCGCGCGTACAGCAGGGTGAAGTACGCCTCCGCCTCCCTGGTGCCCTCCCTGCGGTTGCGGATGATCGCCTTGAGCTGCTCGTCGTCGAGTTCCTCGATGTCGAGCCCGGCGGCGATGAGGCCGTTGGCCCAGACGCGGTCGCTGCGCAGGCGTTCGCCGAGGTCCCGGAACGGCGTCGCGATCGAGGCGGGCCGGGCGAACGGGAAGATGCCGCCGACGTGGATGGCGTCGACGGTCCGGCCGGCGGCTTCGAGGCGGCGGGCGATCTCGACGACGAGCATGACGCCGAGGCCGCAGTGGCCGTACAGGGAGAGGGGGCCGCGGACGGTGGCGAGGATCTCCTGGACGCAGGCGTCGGCGACTTCGCCGACCGGGCGGGTCTCCTCGTCGAGACCCCATTCCTGGCCGGGTACGGCTACCGAGTGCAGTGCCCAGTTCGCGGGCATCTGGTCGGCCAGGGGCTGGTAGATGGCGGCGCTGCCGCCGCCGTACGGGACGCAGACGAGGGTGTGGGTGGCGGGGCGGGCGGGCGTCAGCCGGTGCAGGAAGCGGCGCGGGCCGTCGTCGCCGCGGGAGGCCAGGGCGCGGACGGTGCGGTGCCGGAAGATGTCCAGGATGGTGACCGGGCGGTCGGTGACCTTCCGGAGCCGGGCGACGACCTGGGCGGCGAGCAGGGAGTGGCCGCCGAGCGCGAAGAAGTCGTCCTCCGCGCCGACCCGGTCGAGTTCGAGGACCTTGGCCCAGACGTCGGCGATGGCCTGTTCGAGCGGGGTTGCCGGGGCGACGTACTCCTCGTCGGCGGCGCGTTCATCGGACGGGTCGGGGAGGCGGTCCCTGTCGACCTTTCCGTGCGCTTTAAGGGGGAGTTCGTCGAGCCAGACGTAGCGGGCGGGGATCATGTAGTCGGGCAGGCGTTCGGCCAGGTGGGCGCGGAGCGACGGGCGTTCGGCGGAGACCAGGTAGGCGACGAGGCGGTCGCGGCGGAAGTCGACGACGGCCTGGGCGACGGCGTCGTGGGCGGTGAGGACGGCTTCGATCTCGGCGAGTTCGACCCGGTAGCCGCGGACTTTGACCTGGAGGTCGCGGCGGCCGAGGAACTGGAGTTCACCGGAGGGCAGCCAGCGGCCCAGGTCGCCGGTGCGGTACATGCGCGCGCCCGGCTTCCCGTAGGGGTCGGGGACGAACTTCTCGGCGGTCAATGACGGACGGCCGAGGTAACCGCGGGCGAGGCGGTCGCCGCCGAGATGGATCTCGCCGACCACGCCGACAGGGGTGGGCTGTCCGTGTTCGTCCAGGACATACGCGCGGGCGCCCGGGAGTGGCCGTCCGATCGGCAGCAGGCCGGTGGCCGGGCTGACCTCGTGCGTGGTGACGCCGACGGTGGCCTCGGTCGGGCCGTAGTGGTTGACGACGCGCAGGCCGGGCCGGACGAGCGCGGACGCCCAGGCGGCCGGGGAGGCTTCACCGCCGAGGATCAGGAGCTTGCGCGGCAGGACGTCGGTCTCCTGGAGCAGGGACGCCAGGTGGCTTGGGGTGATCTTCAGGTAGTCGGTCCCGCGCAGCGTCTCGGCGAGTTCGGCGGCGGGCAGGCGGGGGTTGAGCAGGTGCAGCGTGCCGCCCGTCAGCAGGGACAGGTAGAAGATCGTGATGCCGAAGTCGAAGGAGATCGACTGCAACAGGGCGTAACTGCCGCCGGGGTCGACGGCCAGGCGCTCGCGTGCTCCGGCGAGGTATTCGAGCACCTGCCGGTGCTGGACGGCGACGCCCTTCGGCCGCCCGGTGGTGCCGGAGGTGTAGATCACGTAGGCGAGGTCGTCCGGGCTGGCCTGGACCGGTGGAGCCGAGCCGGTGGCGGCCGGGGAAACCTGGTGGTCGACGGGGAGCGGGGTGGTGGTGATCGCGATCCGGATTCCGGCGTCCTCGATCATGTGCGCGAGGCGCGTGGCGGGCTGGGCCGGGTCGAGGGGAACGTAGGCCGCGCCCGACTTGAGGACGGCGAGCACCGCGACGGCCACTTCAACCGACTGTTCCAGACATATCCCGATTCGCACGTCAGGGCCCGCGCCGAGCTCGCACAGGCGTCCGGCGAGCGCGTCAGAACGCCCGGCCAGTTCGGCATATGTCAGGGAATCAGCGCCGCAGGTGACAGCGGCCCTCGCGGCCGGGCCCGACACGACCTCGTGCAGAAGCGTGGCGATCGGCGGCGCGGCGGGCGCGGCGGCGAAGCCCAGGACCTCCTCGCGTTCCGCCGGATCCAGCAGGGGCAGCCGGGAGAGCCGCCGCTCCGGATCCGCCACGATCCCGCGCAGCAGATTCGTGAAATGTCGGGACATGCGGGCGATGGTGGACTGGTCGAACAGGTCGGTGTTGTAGGCGAACTGGCCGGCGAAACCGTCCTCGGTCTCGAACAGGTACAGCGACAGGTCGAACCGGCTGATCCCTGGCTCGACCGGGAACGCGCTCAGCCGCAGCCCGTGCTGGTCCAGGCCGGTCCTGAAGTTCTGCAGCGCGAGCGTCACCTGCGCGATCGGCGACCTGCTGACGTCCCGCTCGACGTTGAGCTCGCTCACCAGGCGGTCGAAGGGCAGGTCCTGGTGGGCGTACGCGTCCAGGGCGCAGGACCGGGTCCTGGCCAGGAATTCGGTGAACGCGGGATCCCCGGCGAGGTCGGCCCGCATCGCCAGCGTGTTCACGAACATGCCGACGACGCGGTCCAGCTCGGGCAGGCTGCGGCCGGCGGCCGGGGTGGCGACAGCGAAGTCGGTCTGGCCCGAATAGCGGCCGAGCAGCACCTGGTAGGCGGCCAGCAGGATCATGTACGGGGTCGCCCCGCCGACCGCCAGCGAGCCGAGCGACACCTCGATCGGGAAGTCGAACACCGCCCCCGCGTGGCTCATCTCCGCGGGCCTGGGCCGGTCGGCCGGCAGTTCCAGGACCGGGACGCCGTCGAGGCGATCCCGCCAGTAGGCGGTCTCTCTGGCCAGGTCGTGGTCCCGCTGCCAGACGGCGTAGTCGCCGTACTGGACCGGCGCCGGCGCGGGCGTCTCGCCCCGGCACAGGGCCAGGAGTTCGGACAGGATCACGTCGAAGGAGATGCCGTCGGTCACCAGGTGGTGGGCCGCGAGCAGGAGGACGTGGTCGCCGGGGGCGAGCCGTACCAGCAGGGCTCTGAGCAGCGGGCCGGTGGCCAGGTCGAAGGTCCTGGCGAGTTCGGTCTCGATCAGGAGCCGGGCGTCCTGCGGTGAGTCGGCCTCGGCCTGCCGGAATTCGGCGCGGGCTTCGGGGTCCACGGTGACGACCGGGATGCCGTCCTCGGTCGCGGTGAACCGGGTCCGCAGGGCCTCGTGCCGCCGGACGATCTCGTCCAGGGCCGCCTCGACGCCGTCGAGTTCGCCCTCGATCCGCACGGTCAGCGGAACGGTGTACGTCGTGGTGCCAGGCCGGTACTGCTCCAGGAACCACAGCCGCTCCTGGGCCGGGGAGAGCACCAGCCCGGCCGACGGATCGCGCGCCGGGATCGCGCGGGTCTCCTCGCGGCGGCGCAGCCGCTGGGCCAGCAGTGCCCTCTTGTCGGCCGACAGTGTGCTCACTAGATCCTCCGACCGCAGAGATCTGTAAAGAGACTTTACAGTTTCCAAGTGATCGACAGTGTGCCACGGTCCACAAACCCCGAGCAAGACGCGGAAACCGCTCAAAACAAGGGCTTGTCGCGCCCACGCGCAGCGTGGTTCACTGACGCCGTCCTCGAATCTGTAAGCAAACTTTCCAGTAACGAACTTTCCAGTTTGGCGGTCTCCCGTGGCACAGCCGCTCTCGTACGGGCAGGAACGGCTCTGGTTCCTGCATCGGCTCGATCCGCGGGACCACTCCTACAACACCTGCCTGGCCGACCGGCTGCGCGGCCCGCTCGACGATGATCGCCTGGCCTCGGCCTTCACGGCGGTGACCGCCCGCCAGGACTCGCTGCGAACCCGCTTCGACGAGGTGGACGGCACGCCGGTCGCCATCGTCTGCCCGCCGGAGCCGGTCGCCATCACCGTCCGCGACGCCGCCGACCTGGACGAGGCCCGCCGGATCGTCTCCGCCGCCGCGAACGCGCCGTTCGACCTGTCCGCCGCTCCCCCGCTGCGCGTCACCCTGGTACGGCTCGCGCCCGACGACCACATCCTCGCCACCACGCTGCACCACATCGTCGCGGACGGCATGTCGGCGTCCCTGCTCAACGCCGAACTGGCGCACCACTACGCCGGCCGCCCGGCCCTGCCCCCGCTGCCGCTGACCTTCGGCGACCACGCCCGCGCGGAACGCGCCAGCGGCGCCGCCGACGTCGGGCAGTGGGCGGGCAGCTTGGCCGGGACGCCGGTGCTGGAGCTGCCCGCCGACCGTCCCCGGCCGCCGCAGCGGACCGGGGACGGCGGCGAGGTCGAGTTCGTCGTCGGGCCCGAGCTGGTGGCCGGGGTCGCGGAGCTGGCGCGCGCACATCGGTGCACGCCGTTCATGGTGTGGCTGACGGCGTACCAGGTGCTGCTGGCCCGGCACAGCGGCCAGGACGACTTCTGCGTCGGCTCGCCGGTGGCCCGGCGGGATCGGACCGAGCTTGAGCCCCTGATCGGGCATCTGTCCGGGACGCTGGTGCTGCGGACCGATCTGAGCGGGGATCCGACGTTCCTGGAGGCGGTCAGGCGGACCCGGCGGAGCGTGATCGAGGCGATCGGGCACGCCGACGTGCCGCTGGAGCGGCTGCTGGGGGCGCTGGAGATCGAGCGTGATCTGAGCAGGACTCCGCTGTTCCAGACGATGTTCGCGCTGCACACGCAGGTAGCGGGCGAGGCGTCGGAGGGGCCGGTGCCGGGGACGGAGGCGACGCCGTTCACGCCCGGGTGGATGGCGGCGCGGACGGACCTGTCGCTGGATCTGTGGCCGTCGGGCCGGGGGCTGGTGGCGTCGCTGATCTACAGCGCGGACGTGTTCGCGGACGCGACCGCGCGGCGGCTGGCCGAGCGCTTCCTGGTGCTGGTGGAGTCGATCGTGGCCGCGCCGGAGACGCGCGTGCGCGACCTTGACCTGCTGCCTGCCACGGAACGGGAATGGCTGCTGACCCGGGGTTCGTCCGCCGAGGTGCCGCCGGTGACGCTGGCCGATCTGTTCCTGGCCCAGGCCGCCGCCACCCCCGACGCCATCGCCGTCGATGACCTGAAATATGCGGATTTAGTGGGGCTGGCTTCGGGGCTGGCCGGGCGGTTGCGGGACAAGGGTGTCGGGCGTGGGTCGCTGGTCGCGGTGCAGGTGTCGCGCGGGCCGGGGATCCTGGTCGCGTTTCTCGGCGTGACGCTGTCGGGGGCCGCTTATCTGCCGGTGGATCCGGAGTATCCGCAGGCCCGGGTGGATTACGTGCTCCAGGATTCCGGGGCCGTGCTGGTGCTGACCGACGATGACCTCGGCGACCTGGGTGAGCCCGTCGCCGATTGGCTGCCGCGACCGGATGACACGGCTTATGTGCTTTACACGTCGGGATCCACCGGGCGGCCGAAGGGCGTCGTCGTCCCGCATGGCGCGCTGACGAACCTGCTGCTCGCGATGGGGGAACTGGCCGGCTCCCGGCCGGAGCACGCGTGGCTGGCCCTGACGTCGACGGCGTTCGACATCTCCGCCGTCGAACTGTTCCTGCCGCTGATCACCGGCGGGCGGGTGGTGATGGCCTCGGCCGAGCACGCCCGCGACGGGATGGCCGCCGCCGACCTGATCCGGCGCGGCGGCGCGACGCACGTCCAGGCGACACCCTCCGGCTGGCGCATCCTGCTGACCGGCGACTTCCCGGAAATAACCGGAATCACCGCAGGGGAGCCGCTGTCGCCCCGGCTCGCCCGCGAACTGCGCGCCCGTACCGTCCGGCTCATCAACGGGTACGGCCCGACCGAGACCACCATCTACTCCTCGACCTGGGACGTGGTCTCGGACGACATCACCATCGGCCACCCGATCACCAACACCACGGCCTACATCCTCGATCGGTCCGGTCTGGCCCCCGTAGGCGTGCCGGGCGAGCTGGTGCTGGGCGGTCACGGCGTCGCCGCCGGCTACCTCGGCCGGCCCGGTCTGACGGCCGAGAAGTTCGTGCCCTCCCCGTACGGCGTCGCGGGCTCCCGCCTCTACCGGACCGGCGACCTGGCCCGCTGGCGGCCGGACGGCACGATCGAATTCCTCGGCCGTACCGACAACCAGGTCAAGCTGCGCGGCCACCGGATCGAGCTCGGCGAGATCGAATCCGTGCTCGACGCGCATCCGGGGGTGTCGCACGCCGTGGTCGCGGTCCGCGACGACACGCTGATCGCGTTCGTGGTCGCGGACGCCGCCGCCGAGGAGATCCGCGCGCACGCGGCCAGGATGCTGCCCGGCTACATGGTTCCCCGGCAGGTCGTCGTCCTCGACCGGCTGCCGATGACGCCGAACGGGAAGGTGGACCGGGCCGCCCTGCCGGTGGGCCCGGCGGCCGTGGCGGCGGACCGGGTGCAGCCCCGGACGGACGCCGAGCGGCTGGTCGTCGCGGTCTTCGCCGAGGTGCTCGGGCGGGCGGCGGGTGAGATCGGGGCGCACGACGACTTCTTCGCGCTCGGAGGTCATTCGCTGCTGGCCACCATGGTGATCGCGCGGCTGCCGATCCGGGTTCCGGTCCGGGAGGTGTTCGCCCGGCCGACCGCCGCCGCGCTGGCGGAACTGCTGGCCGCGCCCGGCGTACCCGGGCTCGACGGGCCCGCGCCCAGGCCGGACGGGGTGACGCCGCCGCTGTCGAGCGGGCAGGAGCGGCTCTGGTTCCTGAACCGGCTGTACCCGGAGACGGACGCGGCTTTCAATATGTGGGTGGTCCGGCGGCTGCGCGGGCCGCTCGACCTGGACGCGCTCCGGGCCGCCTTCACGGTCGTGGCCGGGCGGCACGAGAGCCTGCGCACCCGTTTTCCCGACATCGACGGCGAACCCGTTGCCGTGATCGAGCCGCCGGGGTCCTTCCCGGTCGAGTACCTGAGCGGCGTCGACCCGGAGCGGGCGGTGGCCGAGCGGGTGAACAGGCCGTTCCCGCTCGCGGAGCGCGCCCCGATCAGGGTCACCGTGATCCGGGGGGACGATGGCGGCCACGTGCTCTGCCTGGTCGCGCACCACATCCTCGGCGACGGCTGGTCGCTCAACCTGATGCTGGACGAGCTCGCCGACGCCTACTCGGGGCGCCCTCTGCCCGCGGTGCCGCTCCAGTTCGGCGACGTGGCGCTCTGGCAGCGCGGCCGGGACACCGGGGAGCTGCTCGGGTACTGGCGGGAGCGGCTGGCCGGGCCCACCCCCCTCGACCTGCCCACCGACCGGCCGCGCAGCGCCGGCAGCGCGGGCCGTGGCGCGACCGTGGACTTCCGCCTCGCCGCCGAGGACGCGTCCGCTCTGGTCGCAATGGGCCGCCGCCACGGGGTGACCTTGTTCATGACGCTGCTGGCCGCCTACCAGGTGCTACTGGCCCGGCACAGCGGCCGGGACGACATCCTCGTCGGCACGTCCAGCGCGGGCCGGGACACGCTCGCGCTCGAATCCGTGGTCGGCTATCTCACCGACATCCTGGTCCTGCGCGGCGACCTGTCCGGCGATCCGGTCTTCACCGAGGTGCTGGCCGCGACCAGGACGACCGTGCTGGACGCCTTCGCCCACCAGGGCATTCCATTCGAGGAACTCGTCAGCACCCTCAAACTGGAACGGGACCTGACCAGGACTCCGGTCTTTCAGACCATGGCGATCCTGCACACCGAGGACTCCGGCCGGGAACCGCGCCCGTTCACCGGGCTGACGGTCGAGGGGTTCCCCGGCGGGCACGCCCAGGCCAAGTTCGACCTGATGCTGGAGGCGTGGCACGACGACGGGGCCGAGCTGCGGGTGCAGCTGGAGTACGACACGGCGCTGTTCGACGCGGCGACGATCGAGGCGATGGCGGCGCGGCTGGAAGGCCTGCTCGTCGCGGTCGCCACAGATCCGGCTCTGCGGCTGTCCGCGCTGCCGCTGCTGACGGGAGCCGACGAGACCTTCCTGGCGACGGTGTCGGAAGGCCCGCACCTGCCGGTGTCGCGGCCGGTGCTCGATCTGGTGACCGACGCGATCCAGAAATATCCGGATCTGGTGGCCATCAGTTGCGGGGAGCGGCAGGTCACCTATCGCGAACTCGGCGAGATGATCGAAGCAAGCGGCACGACGGGGATCCGGGAGGTGCCGCTGGAGCGTTCGCCGGAAGGCATCGCGGCGCTGCTCAGCGCGTGGCGGTCCGGAGCCGCCTACCTGCCCGTCGACCAGGACCTCCCGCCGGACCGCGTCGCGTTCATGCGTTCCGAAGCCACCGCCGGTTCGGCGGACGGCGTCGCCTACGTCCTCTACACCTCGGGCTCGACCGGTGTCCCGAAGGGCGTCCTCGTCGGCCATGAGGCCCTGGCCGCCCGGGTCGCCTGGATGATCTCCGCATACGGCATCCGCCCCGGCGACCGGATCGTCCAGTTCGCCGCCCTCAGCTTCGACACGCACGCCGAGGAGCTATACCCGGCTCTCGCCGCCGGAGCCACCCTGGAACTCCTCCCCGACGGCCCGATCACCCTCCCGGACGTCCTGGCCACACCGCAAGGCGGCCGGGTGACCGTCCTCGACCTCCCGACCGCCTATTGGCACCACCTGGTCGCCCAGATCGACGAGATCTCCTGGCCGCCCAGCCTCCGGCTCGTCATCCTCGGCGGCGAGGAAGTGCAGGCCGGGGCCGTCGCCCGCTGGCACGCCCGATTCGGCGACCGGATCCGCCTGGTCAACACCTACGGGCCGACCGAAGCCACGATCATCGCCACCGCGGCCGACCTGCTGCCGGGGGACAGCCCGTCGATCGGGAAGCCCATCGCGGAGACGCGGGTCCTGGTTCTCGACCCGTCCGGCGTCCAGGTGCCGCCGGGAGCCCCCGGCGAGCTGTGCATCGGCGGCGCGGGCGTGGCGCTCGGCTATCTGAACCGCCCGGAACTGACCGCGGAACGCTTCGCCGCCGGCCCCCGGGGCGGCCGCCTCTACCGATCCGGCGACCGGGTCCGCTGGCGGCAGGACGGGCATCTCGAATTCCTCGGCCGCCTCGACGAGCAGGTCAAGGTGCGCGGCTTCCGGATCGAACCCGGCGAGGTGGCCGCCCGCCTGCTCGCCCACCCCCGGGTGCTGCAGGCCACGGTGACCGCCTTCGAGGACCGGCTGGCCGGATACGTCGTCGCCGACGGCGTCACCGGGGCCGAACTGGCCGCGTTCGCCGGGGAGACGCTGCCGGCGTACATGGTGCCTTCGGTGTGGGTGTGGCTGGACGAGCTGCCGCTGACCAGGCACGGGAAAGTGGACCGGGCCGCGTTGCCGTACCCGGAGATGGCGGCGGGCGGGGAGCGGGTGCCGCCGCGCACGGACGCGGAGCAGCTGGTCGCCGAGGTGTACGGCGAGGTGCTCGGGATCGGCGACGTCGGCGCGCTGGACGACTTCTTCGCCATCGGCGGGCACTCGCTGCTGGCGGCGCGGGTGATCGCGCGGATCCGGTCGATCACCGGGATCGACGTCCCGATCCGCACCATGTTCGACGGCGCCACGGTGGCCGCCCTGGCCGAGGCCGTCGAAACGCTGCTGGTCGAGGAGCTGGACGAGCTCTCCGACGAAGAGGCGGCGGCACTGGCCCGATCCGTGAGGAGCGAACCATGACCATCGCCCGATTCGGCGCGGCGGAGGCGCGGACCGGCCCGCTCACGATGGGCCAGGCGAACATGGTCCGCTGCGTGCGCACCGACCCGCCCGAGCACATGAACTATCGCGTCGTCCGCCCGCTCCCGCCGGAGACCACCCTGGCGGCCGTCGCGGAGGCGGCCGGGCTGCTGATGTCCCGGCACGAGTCGCTGCGCACCCTCGTCCGGGACGACACCCAGCAGGTCCTCGACGGCGGCGAACTGGCCATCCAGGTCCGCGAGTCCGCCACGCCCGAGGAGACCGCCGAGGAACTGGCCAGGGAACTCCAGGAGCAGCGGTTCGCGCTGGAGTCCGAGCTGCCGTTCCGGGTCGCCGCCGTCACCTCCGGCGGGGTCCCCCGCCAGGTCGTCCTGGTGACCACGCACAGCGTCGTGGACGCGACCGGCCTGGCCGTGCTGCTGACCGAATGGGACGCCCTCATCCTCGGCAAGCCGCTCCCGCCGGTGACCGCGCCGCAGCCGGTGGACGTGGCCGCCACCGAACGCAGCCCCGCCAGCCTGCGCCGCGCCGACGCCGCGCTGCGCTACTGGGAGGAGCAGCTGCGCCGCATCCCCCGCTCGACCCTGACGGTCTCCGTGGACGACACCGGCCACGAGTGGCTGCTCCCGCGCCTGCGGGTCCGCTCGGTCGCGGCGGCCCGCGCGATGCGCCGGATCACGGCGCGCACCGGCGTCAGCGCGTCCGCGGCCGTCCTGGCCGCCCTGTCCACCGTCACCGGCCTGCGCGCCGGAGCCGCCATCGTCCCGGTCCTGTCCATCTCGGCCAACCGGTTCCGGCCCGACCTGCGGGAGTACGTCGGGCCGCTCGCCCAGGACGCGCTGGTCCCCGTGGACATCGCCGCCGACGGCTTCGACGACGTCCTGCGCGGGGCGCGGGCGGCCTCCCTCGCCGCCTACCAGAACAGCAGGTTCGACGCCGACGCCCTGATCCGGATCATGGAGGCGGTCCAGCGCGAGCGCGGCGTGTTCTTCGCCAGGGACCTCGTCTTCAACGACATGAGCATCCCCGGCCAGGGCGGGCGGGTCAGCCGCGCCGACGCCGAGGTCCAGTCGACGTGGCTGCCGGAGGCGACCCTGCCGACGCGGATGTCCCTGTGGGTCAACCGGCTCGAAGGGGAGCTCGACGTCACGTTGTGGGCCGATCCGCGCATCCTGCCGCGCGCGGACGCGCAGTCCATCGGGGAGGGTGTGGCCCGGCTGCTGATCGACGCGGGCACCCGGGACGTCCCGCTGGCCGAACTCGCCGTCACTCCGGTCCCCCGCGGCGACGGGTGGGTCAGATCCGACGACTGCTGGACCGAGCTGGCCGAGGTGCGGCGGCTGCTTCCGCCCGGTTCCGAGGTGGTGGCGGTGCCCGACGACGTGCTGGGGGCGCGGCTCGTGGCGTACACGGCGGCGGAGACCACCGTTTCCGCGCTGCACAGCGCCTGCCTGGCGGCGCTGCCCGGACGCATGTCCGCGACCGCGCCACAGCACTACGTCGTCTGCGCGACCTCACCGGCCCCCGGCGAACGCTGGCAGGACCAGCCCCGCCTGGCGGAGGGTTCCGGGCGTTAAGTCGGATACGGGCGGCGGCCTGCCCTCCCCTACTCCAAACGCGCCTGGCGGTGGTCCGATCTCGGGCAGCCGAGCGCCCCGGACAGTCTGTGGGGCCTGTGAGATGCGTCCTGTCGGTGAGCGCGGCTGACTGCTACGGCTGGGCCAGTTGCCAGAGCGCCGCCGAGGACCACAGGATCGCGATGAGAGTGACCAGGGTGCCGCCGGCGAGTGGCAACGCCCAGCCGGGTAGGTGCCGGCTGCGGACGATGAGTACCTTCGCGGCGAATGCGCCGTAGAAGAAGCAGCCGGCGAGGGAGTGCAGGGCGACCCGGGCGCTGTCCATCTGCACTCCGTAAGCGGTGATGCAGTGGTACGCGATGGGGAGGGAGAGCACCAACAGCACGGCTCCGCCGATGCGGTGGGCGAGGTGTACCGGGCGGGGGGCGGCACCGGCCCCGGGTAGCCGCCGGTAGATCCACAGCGCCAATATGAGCTGGTAGAAGGCCAGGCCCAGCAGGGCGGTGCCGACTTGCGCCTTCAGAAGGTTCGCGTCGTTGCCGCGGCGTCCGAACAGGCTGCTGGCGAAGTCCGGGGTGTATCCGGCCGAAGACGTACAAGGCCACCGCCACGGCCAGGGCGAGCCCGGCGGCTGTCGCCAGCCGCAGCCTGGCCGGGCGCGGTGACATCCTCTGCGGGGCTCCCACGTCCGTCTCCCCCTCCCATGATCCCGGTCGCCGGGGCCCTGGCGACAGCCCGTTCGACGTTGTGCGTACGGCGGCTACCGTGGCCAGGCACTCAGCCTCTATCGATCTTGTCGCCGTTCGGGTCGAGCACGTACCACTTGGCGCCAAAAGAGTCGACGCCCTGCCCGGTGATGTCACCGGGCTTGACGTCGGTGACGTAGTAGTACAGCGGGTGGCCGTTGTAGGTGACCTGGGTGGTGTGGTCGGTCCTGGCGGTGGTGCCGAGCAAGGCGGGTGATGCGCCGCTGCCGGCCTGCGGCTTGCCCTTGGTGGTCAGGGGCGGCCAGGCGCTCGCGCACTCGCTGTAGCAGGTCGAGCTGGTGCCCTTGTCCGCCTCGAACAGGTACAGCGTGCGTCCTCGGCCGTCGACGAGGATCTTCCCGAGTTTGGAGTCTCGGACCGCGACTGTGGCGTTCTCGGCGGTGGCGACAGCGGGGCGCGCGACGACGTTCGCGGTCCCGGGCGGGGCGGCATGGGCGGCATGGGCGGCGGGTGCCGCGGCGTGCTGGGCGCCGAGGGTCAGAAAGGCCACAGCGAACGCGAGCGCAGACGGCCGCAGGGTTCTCCGCGGTTCTGGAAGCGCGAAAATTCTCACGGTCCTTCTCCTGTTCAGGTAGCGGAGGTAAGGAAAGGATGACAATCCACATCGCAAGGACAGGACACAACTCGTTGTTCGCTTTTGTGGAGAACAGTGCCCCCTTCGTCAATATTGCCCGCTCGTTCGAATATTGAACGCAGAAGAATCTCTCCTGAGTGGAGACACCTCTCGGTTTGGCGGTCGGCGGCGAGAATTTTCTGTTCATTCGGCCGCTACACTCGCAACACCCTACGGTTCTGGATGTCATCGAATACCTATTCGCATTCACCACCATAAAACATTGCCGAGGCAAAGCCCTATGCAAGCTGCACTATCCACTCCGCGGCGCCGGTAATCCTAACCCCGATGCGGAGTGTCAATAAAATGGTTCAGGCACAAAAGTCCTGGTGACACTGCGTCATGCGATGCGGGTGATTTCGATCCGCGAAGACGCTGTTCCGCAGTTGGCGGACCGGCGAGGACTGAGTGCGACAGCCGGTCCAGCCGGGTGACCTTCAGTGTGTCGCCTTCGCGCAATAGCTTGAGGACCCGGTCGAGGCTGGCCGGGAGGCCTCGGCGCCACTGGCCTGGTCCAGATGGATGTCATTGAGATCGACGCCTTCGCGTGGCAACCCGTCGACCTGATAGTCGGCGGTACTGATCCGCGCGTAACCAAAGAGCACTTTCGAAATCTGCTCCACGTACCGTTCACCGACATTGATTTTCGGCACGAGTTATCGACAGTACTCACCTGCGGTTCCGTGATCGGCCCGGTGAGTGTCGGCAGACCGTTAACCAACAAGATCCTTCTCGCCACTAATGTGCCCGACTACCGGGAGCAGCTGTCGACCTTCATGGAACGCCACGGGCCCTTCGTCGCCCATCCGCAGCGCATCCTCGTCGAGGCCCGGAAGGCGTAGGCGGGTCAGCCGGGGAGTCCGGCGGCGATGCCGTCGAGGACGCGGTCCAGGCCGTACCGGAAACGGTCCTCCGGAGGGAGGTGCGGGACGCGGGCTTCCATGATCGAGCGGTTGAACATCGGGTACTCGCCGGAGTCCAGGACGCGGCGGATGTGCGGGCCGACGTAGGCGGTCATCCAGCGCCGCATGTCCATGCCGGTCCTGCGGGCCTCGTCCAGCCAGCCGATCTCGCGGTGGACGGCGCTGTTGACGTAGTCGCTCAGCATGCCGACCAGGCTGGCGATCTCGTCGATGTCGAGGCCGAACCCGTCGAGGGCGCTGAGCATGAACTCGTATACGCGGAGGGAGCTGGGGCCCAGGGTGGGGCGTCTGGAGGCCAGGGCGACCTGCCACGGGTGGCGCAGGCCGACCGCGCGGATCTGGTAGGAGGCCAGGGTGAGATCCGACCTCCAGTCCCCGGTGGGGCGCGGGGGGAGCTCCAGTTCGGCCATGACCGTGTCGAGCATCAGGTCGATCAGGTCATCTCTTTTCGGGATATAGCGGTAGAGCGACATGGCGCCGGTGCCCATCGCGTCCGCGATCCGGCGCATGGTGGCGGCCTCCAGTCCGTCCGCGTCGGCGATGGCGACGGCCCGCTCGACGATCTGCGCGCGGCTGAAACCGGGCCGCCGCCCGGGGCCTGAGCGCTCCACGCGCTCGGGGCGCATCCAGATGCTGACGTGTTCCTCGTCGGACATCCCGCTCCCCCCTTTCTTGCGTACATCGTACTCGAATGGCTAGTCTTCCGTTTCGAGTACGGCGTACCCAAAATGGAGGACGGATGCGACGATCACTGTACGCCGGGCTGGCCGGCGTGGTCCTCGGCATGATCACAGCGCCCCTGGACGGCATGATGCTTGGCCCCGCCCTGCCGACGATCGTCGGCGAACTCGGCGGCCTGCAAGACTTCTCCTGGGTCGTCACCGCCTACCTGGTCGCGATGGCCGCGGCCACCCCGATCTGGGGAAAGCTCGGCGACCTGTACGGCCGCAAGGGCGCCTACATGGCCGCGATCGTGCTGTTCCTGGTGGGGTCGGGGCTGGCGGGGCTCTCCCAGGACATGGCTCAGCTGATCGGCTTCCGCGCCGTGCAGGGCCTGGGCGGCGGCGGCCTGATGGTCGGCGCGATCGCGCTCATCGCCGAACTGGTGCCACCCCGCGAAAGCGGCCGGGTCATGGGACTCTTCGGCACGATGATGCCCCTGGCCTTCATCGCGGGCCCGCTCCTCGGCGGCCTGTTCACCGAGCGGCTGAGCTGGCGCTGGGCCTTCTACGTGAACCTCCCGGTCGGCGCGGTGGCGCTGCTGCTCATCGGTTTCGCCGTCACGGTGGAGCGGCGCAGGATCCGGGCGAAGATCGACTGGCTCGGGGCGCTGCTGCTGACGGCCACGCTGGTGGCGTTGAGCCTGCTCGCCAGCTGGGCCGGCACCCGGTACGCGTGGGGTTCGGTCCAGATCGGGTCCCTCGCCGTGGCCGCCCTGCTGGCCCTGGCGGCGTTCTGGCGGGTGGAGCGCCGCGCCGCCGAGCCGATCGTCCCGCTGCGGCTGTTCGCCGACCGCAACTTCACGCTGGCGCAGATCCTGCGCTTCCTGGGCGGCACCGGGATGGTGGTGGCCGCCTTCCTGCCGCAGTTCATGCAGCTCGTGCACGGCGCGTCGCCGATCGAGAGCGGCCTGCTGATCCTGCCGTCGATGCTCGGCATGGTCGTCGTGCTGCTCGGCAGCGGCCAGCTCATCGCCCGGACCGGGCGTTACCGGCGCTACCCGATCGCCGGTGGGGCCGCGCTGACCGTCGGCATGCTCGTGCTGCTGGCCCTCCGGCCGGGGGGCGATCTGGCGCTCGCCTCGGGGCTCACCCTGATCAGCGGCGTCGGCGTCGGGCTGCTGATGCAGAGCACCACGATCATCACCATGAACAGCGCGGAACCCCGTGACCTGGGGGCGGCGAGCGGGTCGGTCAGTCTCTGGCACACGATGGGGGCCTCGCTGGGCGTCGCCGTACTGGGCGGGCTGTACACCGGGCGGCTGGAGAGCTCGCTGGCCGGCCGCCTCGGCGAGGAGACCGCCCGGCGGCTCGTCACCGGCCCCGGCCTCACGGCCGAGGCGCTGAGCCGATCCCCGGCGCCATTGCGCGACGCGGTCCAGACGGCGGTGACCGGCGGCGTGCACGCCATGGCCGCCGGCGGGGCGCTCATCGGGATCGTGGCCCTCGCGCTCGCCTGGTTCATCCGCGAAGTCCCCCTGCGCGGCCGCGACCCCCAGCCGGCACCCGAACCGGCGACCACCACCGTCTGAAACATGACCCGAAGGAGAATTCCATGTCCGACAACCAGCTGAATGTGGCCGTCATCGTGGGCAGCGTCCGCGACGGGCGGTTCGGCCCGACCGTGGCCAACTGGTTCGTGGGCGAGGCCGCGCACCGCGACGACGTCCGCGTCGACCTGATCGATCTGGCCGAGGTGCCGCTCGGCGCGTCCGCGCCCTCGATGTCGCCGCCCGCCGAGGTGCTGGCATCGCTGGGCGAGCTCACGCCGCGCCTGGCCGCCGCGGACGCGTTCGTGGTGGTGACCCCGGAGTACAACCACTCCTACCCGGCGGCGCTGAAGAACGCGATCGACTGGCACAACGCCCAGTTCCATGCGAAACCGGTCGCGTTCGTGTCCTACGGCGGGCTCTCCGGGGGCCTGCGCGCGGTGGAGCACCTGCGGCTGGTCTTCGCGGAACTGCACGCGGTCACGACGCGGGACACGGTGAGCTTCCACGGAGCCTGGCAGCAGTTCGACGGCGACGGGCTCAAGGAGCCGGAGGGCCCGGCCGACGCGGCGAAGAAACTCCTCGACCAGCTGACCTGGTGGGCCCGGGTGCTGCGGGACGCCAGAACCGCCCACCCGTACTCGGCATAACATTACCGATTGACTTGGTAGGAAATATAGGTAACTCTGAGTCGGACGACACCCGACTTTGCGAGGTACGCCTATGTCCGTCATCGAACTGGAGGCTCCGGCCGACGTCCGACCACGCTCCCGCCCCCAGCCCGCACGGACCTGGGGGAAAGCCTGGCAGCGCTGGCTCAGCCCGGTCGCGGTCCTGGCCATCTGGCAGATCGCCAGCAGCACGGGGCTGCTGCCGCCGAGACTGCTGGCCGCGCCCGCCACCATCGCCGCCACGGCCGCCAACCTGATCGAGACCGGCATCCTCCCGACCGCCGTCGGGGTGTCCCTGCAGCGGGTGCTGCTCGGGTTCGCGGCCGGGGCGGCGGCCGGGATCCTGCTGGCCCTGGTCGCCGGGCTGAGCCGGCCGGGCGAGAACGCGGTCGACCCGCTCATGCAGATGCTGCGGGCGCTGCCCTTCTTCGGGCTGATCCCGCTGTTCATCCTCTGGTTCGGGATCGGCGAGACCCCGAAGGTGCTGCTGGTCGCCCTGGCCGTGGCCTTCCCGCTCTACCTGAACACCTTCGCCGGAATCCGCGGCGTGGACGGCAAACTCGCCGAGGTCGCCCACACCCTGAAACTGGGGCGGGCCGCCCTGATCCGGCACATCGTGCTGCCCGGCGCCCTGCCGCAGACGCTGGTCGGCCTGCGCCAGAGCCTCGGGGTGGCCTGGCTGGCGCTCATCGTGGCCGAGCAGGTCAACGCCACCGCCGGGCTCGGCTACATGATCAACGACGCGCGGGAGTTCCTCCGGACCGACGTGATCGTGGTCGGGCTGCTGGTCTACAGCGCGCTCGGCCTGCTCACCGACTCCCTGGTCCGGCTGCTGGAGAGGAGGGCCCTGTCATGGCGGCGCGGCTTCCTGGGGTAGACACCGTGGCTTCGGTACGGGGCCTGACCCGCGCGTTCGGAGACCGGGTGGTGCTGGACGCGCTCGACCTGGAGATCGGCCCCGGCGAGTTCATCGCGCTGCTCGGCCGCAGCGGCTCCGGCAAATCCACCCTGCTGCGCGCCCTCGCCGGTCTGGACCGGGAGGTGACCGGGGAGCTGTCGGTCACCGGTTCTGTCGCGGTGGCGTTCCAGGAACCCCGGCTGGTGCCGTGGAAGCGGGTCCTCGCCAACATCACCCTCGGCCTGGACGCGCCCGCAGAACGGGCGCACGCCGCGCTCGCCGAGGTCGGCCTGACCGAACGGGCGCAGGCCTGGCCGCTCACCCTCTCCGGCGGCGAGGCCCAGCGCGCCAGCCTGGCCAGGGCCCTCGTCCGGGAGCCCGGCCTGCTGCTGCTCGACGAGCCGTTCAGCGCGCTGGACGCGCTCACCCGGATCACCATCCACCAACTCGTGGTGGAACTGTGGGCGCGGCACCGGCCCGCCGTCCTGCTGGTCACCCACGACGTCGACGAGGCCCTGCTGCTGGCCGACCGGGTCCTCGTCCTCGACGAGGGCCGCATCGCGCACGACTCCCCCGTGACAGCCCCCCGGCCCCGGCACCGCGACAACCCCGAGCTCATCACCCTCCGCGCGGACTTACTGGCCGCGCTCGGCGTCGCCCCCGAAGGAAGATCATGATCAGCACCGCCCGCCGGCTCCTCGCCGTCCTCCTCCTCACCGCGTCCGCCGGTACGGCCTGCGCCGCCGAAACCCCCGCCACCACCGGCACGGCCGCGAAGATCACGCTGCGCGTCGGCGACCAGAAGGCGGGCTCGCAGGCGCTCCTGAAGGCCGCCGGCCTGCTGGAGGGCACCGACTACACGATCACCTGGGCCCAGTTCACCTCCGGGCCGCCGCTGCTGGAGGCCGTCAACGCCGGGGCGGTCGACGTGGGCGGCGTCGGCAACACCCCGCCGGTGTTCGCCGCCGCCGCCGGGTCGAAGATCAAGGTGGTCGCCGCGTACCAGCAGAATCTGGCCGGCGCCTCCATCGTGGTGCCAGGCTCCTCGGCGATCACCGCGCCCGCCCAGCTCAAGGGCAAGAAGGTCGCCGTCGCCAAGGGCAGTTCCGCGCACTACCACCTGCTGTCGGTGCTGAGAAAGGAAGGCCTGACCTTCGCCGACATCCAGCCCCAGTACCTCCAGCCCGCCGACGCCCTCGCCGCCTTCTCCGGCGGGACCGTCGACGCCTGGGCGATCTGGGACCCCTTCACCTCCCAGGTCTCCATCCAGCACGACGCGCGCCTGCTCGTCGACGGCAACGGCTACGTGAACGGCCTCAACTTCCAGGTGGCGGCGCCGTCCGCGGTGGAGGGCAAGGAGGCCGCGCTCCGCGACTTCCTGACCCGGCTCGCCAAGGCGCGGGCCTGGTCGGTGAACCACAAGGCCGAATGGGCGAAGGTGTGGGCCCAGGAGACCGGCCTGCCCCAGGAGGTGGCCGACGCCGCCGTCGACAACGCGGTCTCCACCCCGATCGTGATCGACGACGCCGTCGTCACCTCCGAACAGGAGATGGCCGACGCCTTCAGCGCCGAAGGCCTCATCCCCGGCACCCTGAAGTTCGCCGACTTCGTCGACCAGCGCTTCAACGACGTGGTGTCGGCCCAGTGACCACGTACACCACCAGCTCGATCATTGGAGGAACCAAATGAGTGCGCCGAGATTCCATTGGTTCTTGCCGACCACCGGTGACAGCCGGTCGATCGTCGGGGGTGGTCATGGTCTGGGGCGTGGGCACGGGAGGGCCGCGTTCCGGCCGCCGACGATTGAGTATCTCGGGCAGATCGCTCGTTCGGCTGAGCAGCTCGGGTTCGAGGCGGTGCTCACTCCCACGGGGACCTACTGCGAGGACGCCTGGCTGGTCACCGCCGCGCTCACCCAGGTGACGACCCGGCTCAAGTTCCTGGTCGCGTTCCGGCCGGGGCTGCTCTCGCCGACGCTGGCGGCGCAGATGGCGGCGACGTACCAGCGGATCTCCGGGGGGCGGCTGCTGCTGAACATCGTCACGGGGGGTGAGGAGACCGAGCAGCGCCGGTTCGGCGACCATCTCGGCAAGGACGAGCGGTATGCCCGGACCGACGAGTTCCTGTCCATCGTCCGAGGTGCCTGGAATGGCAGGTTCGACTTCTCCGGCGACTACTACGACGTCGAGGACGCCAGGGTGGCCGAGGCTCCCGATCCGCTGCCGGAGCTGTACTTCGGCGGGTCGTCCGCGGCGGCGGGGCCGGTCGCGGCCAAGCATGTGGATGTGTACCTGACCTGGGGTGAGCCTCCGGCGGCCGTGGCCGAGAAGCTGAACTGGATTCGGAAGTTGGCGGCCGAGCAGGGCCGTACGCTGCGGTTCGGGATCCGGTTGCATGTGATCACGCGGGACACTTCGGCGGAGGCGTGGGCCGAGGCGGAGCGGCTGCTGGACCGGATCCCGGCGGAGGACATCGCCAAGGCGAGGAAGCTGCTCGGGCAGAGCGCCTCGGTGGGGCAGCAGCGCATGCTCGCCCTGCACGCCGGATTCCAGGGCGGGAAAGTCCGCGACCTGGAGGTCCATCCGGGGTTGTGGGCCGGGGTCGGACTGGTTCGCGGCGGCGCCGGGACCGCCCTGGTGGGCAATCACGCCGAGGTGGCCGACCTCATCGAGGAGTACACCGCGCTCGGGATCGACGAGTTCGTCCTGTCCGGGCATCCGCATCTGGAGGAGGCGTACTGGTTCGGCGAGGGCGTGCTGCCCGAACTCCGGCACCGGGGCGTGCTCCACCAAGCGGCCTGACTCAGACGAACTCCCGCATCGGAGCTGACCCGTCGCGGCAGCCCACAGGCGTTCGGCGTCGGCGGGTCGCGAGCTGCGAGGACTCGAAGCGGACGACAAGATCTTCGCTAGAGGCGGTGCTCAGGGAGCTAACCGAGGAGAACAGGAAGGGCTCGTTCGAGGGATCTGCTCCAGTAGGGCCAGCGGTGGGTGCCGTCGCCGTAGAAGTCGGTGGTGACCTCGATTCCGGCCTTCTTGGCGGCGGCGGCGAAGTTCTTGTTCTCGGTGAGGATGGAGGCTTCGCCCTCGTCCTTGGAGCCGCCAGAGTCGAGGGGGCCGGGGTCGCCGTCGCCGGATGAGATGTACAGGCGGAGGCCCTTGAGGCCGGCGATCAGGTCGGTGGGGTTGTGGGCTTTCCAGTTGGCCTCGTCGGCCGGGTAGGGGCCCCAGATCTCGTCGGGTTCGGTGCCTTCGCCGCGGAGGAAGTCACTGAAGCCGGACGGGTTGGAGCGGATGTCCAGGACGCCGGAGAAGGAGGCCGCCGCCTGGAAGACGCCCGGATAGCGGGCGGCGTAACCCATGGCGCCGTGGCCGCCCATGGAGAGTCCGGCGATGGCGCGTTTGTCGCCGACGCCGTAGAGAGGTTCGACCAGGTCGCGGACCTCGGTCATGTGGAAGGTCTCCCAGGCGGGGCCTTTGACCCAGTTCGCGTACCAGCCCATCGTGCCCGCTTCGGGAACGATGACGACGGCTTTGGACTTGGCGGTGATACGTTCCGCTTCGCCTGAGGCCAGCCAGGCGTCGCCACGGCTGACACAGCAGCCGTGCAGCAGGTAGAGGACGGGCCAGCCGGTGGAGCCTTCGGTCCAGCCTTCCGGTTTGAGCACCCAGACCGAACCGTCCCGGCCGAGGGCGGGCGAGGTGATGGTGAGCTCGTCCGTACGCTGGTCGATGGATTCGCGCTTGGCGATCCTCGCTCCGTCGGATGCGGCCACAGTCGGGCTGGGCGCGGCTTCCGGAGGATCTCCCGATCCGATGCCGCATCCAGCCAGGACAAGCATCAGGCCCACTGCAATTAGCCGCATCTACGACTTGTACCGAAGAGTCGGGACTTTGGGAAGATCTTCAGGACCGGCCGAGCGGGCCACCGGACGGGATCACGACGCGTGCCCCGCCCGGTGGAGATGGCGCTCCCAGGTCCCTTCCGGCCAGATGACTCGGACCGAACCAACCACCGGCCACGCTAAACAAATCCTCTTATGTATGTCAATTAAACAAACTAAGAGGATATGGATCCAATGAAAGTTACAAAGATTCGCGCCGCCCCACCCGCCAGCGGGATCGCCGTCGGCGATCGCCGAACCAGAGCCGCGGCGCGGACCTGACGGGCCATCAGCTTTCCCAGCAGGGGGAAGCTGGTGGTCTTCGACACCGCTGGCGGAGTCGCGCACGAGGGCGATCCGGAGACCTGCGTCGCGTGGCTGGCCGCGACCGACCGAGCGTCGCCGATCGCGTCCAGCGCCGTGCCGGACCCGACAGGCGCGGCGGCAAGCCGTTGCCTCCCCAGACCAAGGCCGGTTATCCCGGCCGGTGCCACATTCCTGCCGATTGCCGGCTTCCAGCAGGAACGGTTTTTCTGGTGCACGAAACTCCGACTGCCCCGGCAGTTCTTAGCAGTTCAGGCGATATGAAAGTGGTTGATAGTTCAATCCTGGCATCGTCCTCAATGTCGACACAGTAATGTGAGGCCCAACGCCTCCATGGATGAAATGCGCTCCAAGGATCCGGCCCCAAGGGAGAGTTATGCCCGCCCCAGAAGAAGACGGCGAGCAGTCACGTGCCATTGGCATACCGCGGCGATTCTTACTAGGCGGGCTGATCACCATCGCGGCTGCGGGAGGAGCGACGACATGGGCTTTACGATCCATTTCCTCACTCTCACCTTCGCCCTCACAGACACCTGAGGGCAATGCAAGCGGCTGGCCCGTGACCACCGAACCGACAAGCGGGATAAACGGATTCATTTATCAGGACTCACGTCTATACATCGCCGCAAACCCCGGCGACATGCAGGCGGTCGACGCGCAAAGCGCGCCGAGATCTGGCGCTATCGCACACCCAGCAGGACGCCTCCCGCAAAAGTGATCGGCCCTCCCGCTCTCGTCCGTGACCACCTCATTATCGGTATGCAACGAGCGTCGACGACCGGTGAGATATTGGCGCTAAACCAGGCGACCGGACATCCCGCCTGGACACACGAAGTCGACCAGCCCGTCCTGGATTTGTGCCGGCATGACGACAGAGTGCTGTTCATCACATCAGGTGCCGTGAGTGCCCTCGACGCCCTTCGAGGATCACTGTCCTGGGCCACGCCAGCACGTGATCCTGAGTACGTGGTGTCCACCGGATCAATGGCGATCCTCACCAGCCATCGACGGGACGCCAACGAGCCCGGCCAGAGGCTCAGCGTTCTACGGGGGGACGACGGCCGGGAGATCTGGGCGGAGGACCTGCCACGCTCAGCTGGACTGGAGACTCTGGTGGCCGGCGAGTCGCTCCTGGCGGCCTCGCTGGAACTCGCACCGGACGGCACGGACCAGACCGAACTCGCCAACTTCCGGCTCTCCGACGGGACAAAGACTTGGCGCAGGACCATCCCCAGCACAGCGACATGGATCCACGCCAGCCGATCCGTGGTGGTGATCGCCGACCTCACCCGCGCCCAAGGACTCGACCCGGCAACCGGGCAGACCATCTGGACTCTGCCTCAACGCATGGAAGGACGCCCGGGATGCTGGCTCGTAGACGACGTCCTGGTCGTCTCGTGCACCCACCGCAACGCCCAGCTCCAATTCGACACTCTCGGGGTGATCCCCCAAACCGGAGAAGTCGTCTGGAAACGACCCCTCACCGACTGGCTCGACCGAGGCGTGAGCGCAGCCGACATGCTGTACGCGACAACGTCCAACCGCGTCATCGCCATCAACTCCGCCGGAATCCAGCTGTGGACCGCGAACGTACCTCCTGACGCAACCCTGACACTCGGTCGTATCCCGGCTTGGCCGCGCCTGTGTCTGGACTGACGAACGCAGGGAGCGCAGCGACCGGAGAAGGAGGGAAGACACAGGCTCCCCAGCGGCCAAGCCCGCCGATCCGGAGGATCGGCCATGTAACAGGCCCGCCGGGCTGAGCCCCGGCGGGCCTAGATCCCTCTGGCGAGGGGCTTAGGGCCCCCGATTTTGGGGCGGTGAGAGATCACCATCGGGGGCGGCCCGTCCGGACGATACGGGGGCTTCTCCGGACGGGCGTCTAACAGAGCGGCACGGAAAACCGACAGCTCAAGCTTCTTGCGTCACACACGGACGACCTTCTCTTATCCCCCATTCAATCCACCCGCCCCCGAACCCCTCCAGAGCCACTACTCCTCCAGATGAGCGGGCAAGTGGTACTCCCCGCGGCACGGAAAGTTCAGACGCGCGCCCCTGGCCGTTCAGCTGCGCATCGCCCTGCGGGTCACCCTCATGGCTAGGTTTCCAGGCACCCCCGGGCTCGGGGCATATTGCCGCAGGTAAGAGGAGTGACCAGTGCGAGTGCTTGCCGTTGTTCCGGCCCGTGGGGGTTCGGTGGGGGTTCCGCTGAAGAACCTGGAGCGGGTCGGCGGGTCGCCGCTGGTGTCCCGGGCGGTGGCGGCGTGCGTACGCGCCGAACTGGTCGACACCGTCGTGGTGAGCACCGATCACGCGGACATCGCCGACGCCGCGGAGCTGGCGGGCGCGCAGGTGGTGCCGAGGCCGGCGGACCTGAGCGGCGGGACGGCGTCGAGCGAGTCGGCGGTGCTGCACGTGCTGGACGCGCTGGGCGAGGAGCCGGAGATCGTCGTCCTGGTGCAGTGCACCAGCGCCTTCATCGACCCGAAGGACTTGGACGCGGCGGTCGCCAAGGTGCTCGACGGAGACGCCGACGTGGTCTTCTCCGGCCTGGAGACCTACGAGTTCGTGTGGACCGGCGGCGGCGACGGGATCAACCATGACCCGGCGCACCGGCCGCGCCGGCAGGACCGGGAGCCGCACTACCGGGAGACCGGGGCGTTCTACGTGATGCGGGCCGCGGGTCTGCGAGAGAGCGGGCACCGCTTCTTCGGGACGGTGGCCGTGCAGCCGGTGCCGGCGCGGCACGCGGTCGAGGTGGACACGGCGGAGGATCTGGAGATCGTCCGGGCGCTGGCGCCGTTCGTGGACGAGCCGCAGCCGATCGACGTGGACGCGGTGATCACCGACTTCGACGGGGTGCACACCGACGACCGGGCCTACGTGGACTCCGAGGGCCGCGAGATGGTCGCGGTGAGCCGGTCGGACGGCATGGGCGTGGCGCTGCTCAAGCGGTCGGGCGTGAAGCTGCTGGTGCTGTCGACCGAGCAGAACCCGGTGGTGGCGGCGCGGGCGCGCAAGCTGGGCGTGCCGGTGCTGCAGGGGCTGAACACCAAGCAGACGGCGCTGCGGGACTGGCTGGCCATCGAGGGCCTGGACCCGGAGCGGGTGGCCTATGTCGGGAACGACCTGAACGATCTGGGCTGCATGGCGCTGGTGGGCTGGCCGGTGGCGGTGCCGGACGCGCATCCGCGGGTGCGGGCCGCCGCCCGGGTCGTGCTGACCCGGTCGGGTGGCGCGGGCGCGGTCCGCGAACTCTGTGACCGGGTGCTGGCGGCCCGTCCGCAGCTGGCGGAGATCGATCAGCCGCCGGCCCGCCCGCTGACCTTCCGCCCCCGTACGGCGCCCGCCCCCAGCGTGCGGATCGGCCAGTCCCTGCTCGGCCAGGGCCAGCCGGTGTACGTGATCGGCGAGATCGGCATCAACCACAACGGCGACGTGGACATCGCCCGCCGCCTGATCGACGTGGCCGCCGAAGCGGGCTGCCAGGCGGTGAAGTTCCAGAAGCGGACCCCGGAGATCTGCGTGCCGCCGGAGCAGCGCGGCCAGATGCGGCAGACGCCGTGGGGCGAGATGACGTACCTGGAGTACAAGATCCGCACCGAGTTCGGGCGGGACGAGTACACCCAGATCGCCAAGTACTGCGAGGAGCGCGGCCTGGACTGGTTCGCCTCGCCGTGGGACGTGCCGTCGGTGCGTTTCCTGGAGGACATGAACGTGGTCGCCCACAAGGTCGCCTCGGCCTCGGTGACCGACCACGAGCTGCTCCGCGCGCTGGCCGAGACCGGCAAGCCGCTCATCCTGTCGACCGGCATGTCCACGCTGGAGGAGATCGACAAGGCGGTGGGCATCCTGGGCACCTCGAAGCTGGTGCTGATGCACGCCACCTCGACGTACCCGCTGCCGCCCGAGGAGGCCAACCTCCGCACCATCGTCACCCTCCAGGACCGGTACGGCGTGCCCGTCGGCTACTCCGGCCACGAGCGCGGCCTGCAGATCTCGCTGGCCGCGGTCACCCTGGGCGCGGTCACGGTCGAGCGGCACATCACCCTGGACCGCACGATGTGGGGCTCCGACCACGCGGCTTCGCTGGAGCCGAGCGGCCTGGAGCACCTGGTCCGGGACATCCGGATCATCGAGTCGGCCCTGGGCGACGGCGTCAAGCGGGTCTTCCCCGGCGAGGAGGCCCCCCGGGCCCGCCTGCGCCGCGTCACGGTCTGACCCGTTCGACCCAGGAGCCCCCCGGAGGAGGATCTTGATCACGCTGTCGGTCATCGTGCCGGTGCGGGACGGCGAGCCGTACATCGCGGACGCCCTCACCTCGCTGGCGCGCAACGCGCGCGCGGACTTCGAGGTGATCGTCGTCGACGACGGTTCCGCGGACGGCACCGGCGAGATCGTGGCCGAGTTCCGGGACGAGCTGCCCACCCTGCACGTGATCAGGCACGCGGAGGCGGCGGGCCTGGCGAGCGCCAGGAACGCCGGGCTGAAGCTGGCCTCCGGGCGGTATGTGACGTTCCTGGACGGGGACGACTGGATCGGCCGCGGCTACCTGGCTTCGCTGGTGGCCGCGATCGAGGGGCTCGGCTGCGACTTCGTCCGGGTGGACCACGTGCAGTCGGACGGCCGCAAGCGGGAACCCCACCGGGCCCCGGAGTCCCGCAGGGACGTGGTTTTGGATCCGCGGGACGCGATCCTGCCGACGGCGGCGAAGACCATGGTCGACTACCCGTACGCGTGGGCGGGCGTCTACCGCCGCGAGCTCGGCGACCTGCTGACCTTCCCGGACGGCCTGCACACCGCGGAGGACCGGCCGTGGATCTGGCGGCTGCACCAGCGGGCCAAGTCGTTCGCGGTGGTGTCGCTGTCGGGGGTCTTCTACCGGCGCGGCGTGCCGCAGTCGCTGACCCGGATCGGCGACGCGCGCCAGCTGCACTTCTTCGACGCCTTCGACCTGGTCCTGGCCGAGGCCGAGGAGCCGTTCCGGGCCAAGGCGGTGCGGACGTTCTGCGCGTTGCTCGCCAACCACCTGGAGATGCGCGACCGTCTCACCCCGGACACCGCCGCCCGTTTCGCCGAGCGCGGCGCGGCGACGCTGGCCCGGCTGCCCGCCGATCTGGTGGCCGACGCGCTCGACAGCCTGGACCCCGACCGCCGCGCTCTGCTGAGGCCCGCATGACAGCCGAAATGACCGCCGGAATGACAACGGTTTTCCACGCCTCCCGCCTATTTGGCGCGATGACCCTGGCGGCCGCGATCGACGCGGGCGCGTTCGGCCCGGCCGGGCGGCGGGTGCTGATCGTGACCAACAACGCGGACATCCCGGAGATCGCGCTCGGCCTGGACGAGACGCCCGCGTTCGCCGCGCTGCGGGACCGCTTCGACGAGGTGTACTCGTGGAACGAGATCATCGCGCCGCTGCACCCGTCCGAGTGGAAGGCCCGCGCGATCGAGGTCCCGATGCTGGGCCGGCTGCTGCTGTCCCATCTCGGCGTGACCGGCCTGCGCGAACTGGTGGTGGAGTCGGTGATCGTGCCGCCCGCGCGCAGCCTGCCGGGATTGTTCAAGGACTGCCCGATCACGGTCTACTCCGACGGCCTGATGGCGCACAGCCCGACCCGCGACGTGCTGCCCGGCGAGATCTCGTCCCGGGTCACCCGCCTGCTCCACCTCGGCCTGGTCCCCGGCGTCGCCCCGCTGCTGCTCAGCGAGTACGGCGTGCCCGCCGAGACCATCTCCGCCGAGTACTTCCCGAAGATCGACGCCCCCTCGATCTACGGCGAGGCGATCATCCTCGGCCAGTACCTGTCGTCGCTGGGCATCCTCACCGAGGACGAGGAGAACCAGCTGCACGCCGGCATGCTGCGCGCGGTCATCGCCCGAGGCCACCGTGAGGTGATCTTCCAGCCGCACCCGGCCGCCCGGCACCGCCAGGGCCGTGAGCTGCGCCGCCTCGCCGCCGACCTGGGCGCCCGGCTGATCTTCCCCGCCGAGGGCACTCCCGCGGAGGCCCTGTTCGCGGCGGTCCGGCCCAAGCTCGTGGTCAGCTGTTTCTCGACGGCGCTGACGACAGCCAAGCTCCTGTACGGCCTGCCGGCGGCCACGATGGGCACCGAACTGCTGCTGGAACGCCTCTCTCCGTACGAGAACAGCAACCGGATCCCGGTCACCATCGCCGACGCGACCCTCCCCCGGCTCGAACCGGACGGCTCACTGACCGAACCGCCCGGCGTCGACCTGCCCGGCCTGATCAACGCGGTCGCCTACTGCATGCAGCCGGCCGCCCATCCCGGCCTCCGCGACGCCGCGCAGGCGTACCTGGAGTCCCACGGCCCGATCCGCTACTTCAAGCGCCGCCGCCTGGAGACGCTCAACCTGCCCACCCAGCCCCGCTCACGCCTCCGTTCCCTGATCCGCGGCCGATAACGTCGGACGGGAACATCACGACCCCGAAAGTGGTTTAGATTTCAACCAACTCGGGACTCTGGAGGCACACGATGAGTACGGTCACGGTGACGCCCGGCATCGACATCAGGCGCGCGGACGATCGGTACAAGACACGGATCGGCTGGCTCGACTCCAAGCACTCCTTCTCCTTCGGCCGGCACCACGACTCCCGCAACACCCACCACGGCCTGCTCCTGGTCAACAACGACGACATCGTCACCCCGGGCATGGGCTTCGACACCCACCCGCACCAGGACATGGAGATCATCACCTGGGTGCTGCGCGGCTCGCTCGTGCACCAGGACTCCGAAGGGCACTCCGGCGTGATCTACCCGGGCCTGGCCCAGCGGATGAGCGCGGGGAAGGGCATTCTGCACTCGGAGAAGAACGACTCGTGGCGGCTGGAGGGCGCGAAGCACCAGGACCCTGTACATTTCGTCCAGATGTGGGTGGTCCCCGACGAGACCAGGATCGCGCCCGGATACGAGCAGCTCGAACTCGACGACAGCCTGCTGCGCGGCCGGCTCGCCACCGTCGCCTCCGGCATGCCGGACCACGACGCGGCGATCCGGATCAAGAACAAGTACGCGGCGCTGCACGTGGCGCGGCTGGAGCCCGGCGACTCGGTGGAACTGCCGGAAGCGCCGTTCCTGCACCTGTTCGTGCCCCGGGGCTCGGTCACCCTCGAAGGCGCGGGCGCCCTGGCCGAGGGCGACGCCGTCCGCTTCACCGCGACCGGCGGCCAGCGGGTCACCGCCATCGACCCGGCCGAGATCCTGGTCTGGGAAATGCACGCCACCATCGCAGCCTGAATTACGACATAACCGAATTAGCTGAAACGCATACCTAAAGGGCATTAAAGCGGCGATTCTTTCGCTTTATCGGCAAGCTTCCGGATGGCATTCACGACGGAAGGACGAGCCTTGCGGAAGATCATCACCGCTGGAATGGTCATGGGCATGATGCTGGGCGGCCCGGCGGAGGCATCCGCCGGCGCGCCGCTCCAGCTGTCCGGGACCGCCTGGTTCGCCGGGTACGGCGTGCCCATCTGCTCGAACAGCACCGCGCGAACCTGCGACGGCCAGCCGCACGTGGGCGGCGTCTCGTCCAACTGGTGGCAGTGCGTGGAACTCGCGCAGCGCTTCTACCAGCGGCGCGGCTGGCACAAGGGCATCTTCGGCGGCGTCGGCATCGCCTCACACATCTTCGCCAAGGCCCCCGCCCTGGGCATGGCCCCGCAGCCCAACGGCAAGATCGCCGACATCGTCCCCGGCGACATGATCGTCATGAACCGCACCGGCGCGGCCGGGCACGTCGTGATCGTCGAGTCGATCACCGTCAACCGGGACGGCACCCGCAGCGTGATGACCGTCGGCCAGAACTCGAAGGTCGTCCGAAACCCGATGCGCTGGCACGGCGGCGTCCTCGACAGCTTCTGGGCGAGCTACAGCGTCGCGGGCGTGGTGCGCTCTCCCGCCAACATCGGCATCCTCGCGTACGGCGGCGGCGCACCCGCCTACGAACAGGTCGTCAACGGCGGCGGCATCCACCCCATCGGCCCCACCCTCCTGTCGGTGACCTCCACCGGCCAAGCCTTCGGCACCCCCATCCCCCACCACCCGCCCACCACCCTGACCGGCGGAATCGTCGACGCCGCCGCGACCCGCACCGGCAACGGCTACTGGCTGGCCAGCTCAACCGGCCAGATCTTCCCCTACGGCGACGCGAAACCGTACCCGACGATCAAGGCCGAGGTCACCGCGATCACCGCGACCGGCGACGCCTACCTGCTGACCGACGCCACCGGCCGCGTGTACGCCCCCGGCAAGAAACCAACGAAGAGCCCAGAAGGCTATTCAGGCCGATTCATCGACATAGAAGCCACGAAAGACGGCTACTGGCTCCTGACCTCGGCAGGCCAGATCCACGGCACCGCCCCCTGGCACGGCAACGCCACCACCTTCGACCGCGCCATCGTCGCCATGTCCGCGACCCCCACCGGCAAGGGCTACCTCCTCCTCGACAAAACCGGCCACATATACGCCTTCGGCGATGCGAAACACCTCGGCGACCTGCCACCCGGTTCCCCGGAGGCGGCGGACATCACCTACGCCGGCGACGGCTACACGATCATCACCAAGCCGGGCACCCGGCACCACTTCGGCGAGACCCCCACCACCGCCGCCGTCACCAGCGGATTCACCGGTTTCTTCTGATCGTCGATCAAGGTCACGAGTCGGCGCGCACGACCACGGTCTCTGCCAGCCTGTCCAGCAGCGACCGGGGACCGGGATCGCTCACAAGCATCCAGATCAGACAAGCAAGCCAGGCGCACCATACGCCGAAGGCGAACCCCTGTTCGGGTATCCCGGTCAGCGCCATCGGCAAGGCGAGCGGCAGGGCACGCAGGTAAGCGGGCTTGCCGTTGATGCCACGAACCTGTTCACGGCCGATCTCTACCACCCTGAGGCCAAACATAGCCTTGCCGATGGTTCGCCCATATTTTCGCAGCGAGAGGAACCCGTAGAGGAAGGTGCTCGCGACCGAGGCGAACGCTGTGACCACGAAAGCGAAGCCGTTATCTGTGACCTCACCTGTCTCCATATCGAATACAGACGGGAACAACGCGTACGCCAGCGCGCCCGAGAGTCCCATGAGCACGTAGAAGATCATGCCGTCGACGAGCCCTGCCGCCAACCGCGGCCACACGCCGGCGAATCGATTCGGATGATCTTCGATTGGCGTGGCGGCCGGCGCCTGCCGCGGAGGGCTCGGCTCTGGGACCGGCCCCGAGAAGTCCGCAAGCGGCCACACCCGCCGCATTGGCCAAGTCGAGGTCGCTCCACCACCTTGGACACTGGCGGTGCAGGAAATGGTGGTTTCACCGAGCGGGGAGGTGAGGATCACGCTGCCCTCGGCAGGGCCCAGCGTCTCGCCGTAGACCCGGACCATCACGAGCGAGTCCGCGATTTCGGTGTGAATCCACGCATGGGATGGGATGACGGTGACCGCGCACGCCAACGGGGGCCCGGTCAGTGAAACCTCCACCGGCTCCGACCACGTGGCCAGTTCGAACGTACCGAAGTCGATGGCCGGCGGGGTCGCCTGCAGCCGGGATTCGGCCAGGAGCGCGACGGCGGCTCTGGACACCAGGCGGCTGTCGTCGTCGGCCAGCCGCGCCAGCATCTTCGACGCGGTCAGCGCCTGACCGAGGTCGTCACCCATCAGGTGTTCCCGCAGTTCGTGCACGACCCCGAACCTGGCCCCCGCGAGCGGGCTCTCCATCGCCTCGGCCAGCACGGTGGGCACCGCGACCTCCCGGATTCGCCGGGTTTTCGCCCGGGCCATGAGCACGTCCCCCTGCGCGCCGAAGACCCAGATGTGCGGCGTCTGGTGTGGTGTCTCCTGCCGGACCCGGTCGGCCACGTAGTCGAACAGCTCCCGCACCCCCACCCAGCCGTCACCGTCGTGGTCGGCGTCCCCGCTGGTGAGCCCGCTGACCACGGCCGAGGTGAAGATCGAAGGCCGGAGTTCGGCGTCGGACACCACGTCGCGCCCCTCCAAGGCGTACTCGATCGCGCTGGAGGCGGTCACGACCACGCGGCCGCTCTCCGTCGTGGTGCGCTTCTGGCGGAGGAAGGCGTCGCCGACGGCCGCGTCCCTGGTCCCGCGCACCATCATTCCGCGCGGGAACGCGCCGCCGTAACAGCAGTCCAGGAACAGCACGACGCGCTGGGCTCGCGCCTCCAGCATGAGCCGGCTCACGTACTCGGCCGGGATGGCCGTGGAGGCGAGCCGGTCGGCGCGGGTGTCGCTGGCGCTCAGGTACAGCTCGCCCGCCGGGCTTTTCAGGCCGTGGCCGGAGAAATGCAGGAACAGCAGATCGTCTCTGGCGCTGTCGGCGAAGAAATCCTCAATCGACACCCGGAGTTCGTGCGCGGTGGCGTTTCTGCGGGTCTCGACCTCGAATCCGCCGATGTCCTTCGCGCCCAGGACTTCGGCGAGCGCGAGCGCGTCCTGGTTCGGGGCGCGTAACGGGGCGAGACCGGGATCGGCATACTCGTCGTTGGCCACGATAAGGGCCCGCCGTATTCCCGACATCAGAGCTCACTCCATCGAATGGAGGCGAATCCACTCGTCCGCCAGCCGGGTCTGGAGTGCCTCCGTCGTGCCGGTGAGTTCGAGGACGTCGCCGTCGATCTCCAGTCGCACGGACCGCTCGCCGTCGGCGCGGGTGAGCCAGTTCCGCACGGTGTTCACCAGGGAATCCAGCATCTCCCAGGTGGGTTGCGCCGTGACGAGCAGGCCGATGATCACATCACCCAGGCCCCGGGCTCCCGGCGGCGCCTCCCCCGCGCCGCGCGGGGTGACGTCGTCGACCGGGAGTTGCAGCAATTCGGCGCGGAGCAGCCGGAATAAGTGTTCTCGCTCCCCCGCGTCAAGGCCGTCCCCGTGGACCTCCAGATAAATATCGGCGCCCATCTTCCACCTTCGGCCGTATCGGATCCCCGTCTTTCAGACGATAGCGCGGGGAGCATGATCTCAGCCACCGGCGGTAAGCATTGGGCGGCCCCGGCTGTGAATACATAATCGGCCGTACCGATTTGATAACGACCGGTTTCAGAAGGGCTTCAGGTAGCGGCGGATTCGGCGTTTGGTTCGGTAGCCGTACCGCAGGACGCGGGGCGGGATTTCGATGCGGAGGCGGGCGCGGCGGCGGGCGGAAGCGTGGGCGGGGCCGTCGAGGAGGGAACGGGCCGGGGTGAGGGTGCCTTCGCGGGCGGCGGTGACCAGGGCGGAGAGGCGGGGGATCCAGTCGCTGGCGGTGGCGTCGTGGAAGTAGTTGGCCTGGCACCACTCGGGGAGGGGGGTGCGGAAGTCGGCTTTGGCCAGGTCGTCGAGAGTGCCGAGAGTACCGCTGCCGTCGAAGACCAGGTTGATCATCTCGGCGCTGACACCGAAGTCGGAGAGGATCAGGAGCGGGACGTGCTGGGCGATGGCCTCCAGCGCGGCGGTGGAGCTGACCGTGACGAAACCGCCCGCCTGGGCGAGGTGCTCGTGCATCGGGCCGGCCTCGAACCGGATCGCGCCGGCGCGGACCCGGCCGTCGGCGGCCATCGTGGTCCAGAGCCGCTCGTAGTGGTGGCGCTCGTTGTGGGTCTGCCGCTCGTCGTCGCGGGCCCGGAGCTTGACGACCACGTCGAGGTCGGGGCGGGCGTCGGCCAGGGACTCCAGCGCGAGCAGGATGTTCTCCCGGTCCTCGCGCCGGGCGGGCACCTTGGCCTGGGTCGCGAAGATCACCCGGTTCCCGCTCCCCCGGCCGCCCAGATCCAGGTACGGCAGGCGGGCCAGCGCGATCTCCCCGCCCCCGCCGAGCTCCCTGGCCAGCTCGCCGAACTCGCCGACCTCGCGCCCGCTGTGCAGGATGAACAGATCGCAGGCGCTGCGGAACAGCCACGCCTTCTCGGTCGCGGGCACCGAGATCCCGGGCAGCCCGGACATGAACACCGGCCGCGGCTTCAGCCCGGCCAGCACCTCGGCGGCCAGCGCGTCCACCACCGGTCCTGTGCAGGACAGCAGGATCACGTCGGGGCGGAACCGTTCCGCGGCCTTGCGCAGGCCGCGCGCGCCGAGCACCTCGGTCGCGCCGAAGCGGGTGCCGCTCACGGCCGCCGCGATCTGGCCGGGCGACGGAGTGATCGGGGTGCGGACGACCGCGAGTTCCGTGGTCCAGCCCTGTGGCGCGCCGGCGAGCAGCCCGGCGGCCCATTTCAGGTAGGAGTCGGAGTCGGCGACGGCCAGGACGCGCAGCGGCGCGGGAAAGAGCAGCCGGTCAGGGGTGACGCGGGTCAAGGAGCAACCCTTTCGTGGGCGAAGAGCTGGAGATGGGAGCGGAGCGAGGGCCCGGCGGACGCGGTCCACCAGTCGTCGGGGACCTCGACGGTCTCGATCGAGACGCCACGGGCCCTGAGCAGGACGCGCAGCGAGGTGACGGCCGTGGACGGCAGGCTGAGCACCCGCTGGCCGGGGCGCAGGCCGCGCAGGGTCATCTCGGCCGGCACGCCGGTCTCGTACACCGTGATGCCGGCGATGCGGCGGACCTTCTCCAGGTCACGCGGGTCCTCGCGGCGGTGCGGGTAGTACGCGACCGGTTCGTCGAGGGTGGCCAGCCACTTGACGTACGCGTCCCGGTGGATGAGGCCGTTGCGGACCAGGGAGGTGCCGAGCACGACGGTGCGTTCGTCGGGGGGAACGTTGCCGGGCTGGGCGCGCAGCCAGTCGAAGTCGTGCCGGACCAGTTCGGCGCCGCGGGCGCGGACGGCTTCGGCGAGCTCGTCGGAGACGGGGAGCGCGGTGAAGATCGACAGCCGGCCGCCGCGCAGGCGCAGGCCGGCGGCGGCGCCGAGGATCCAGCGGGCCAGGCCGGGCTTGATCCGGGCGCGCAGCAGCGGGCGGCGGGCCACCAGCAGTTCGAGCAGGCGGATGGTGGCCAGGCCGTCGTCCACCAGGACGACCCGGCGGGGCGCCGAGGTGAGCAGGTTGAGCTGGACCCGGCCGGAGAACGCGTCGCCGAACACCCAGGTCTTGCCCGGCTTCGGCATCCGCGCCGCGGGGTCGGCCAGGTCGAGGCCGGGCGGCAGGTCGAGGCGGGACATCTCCGCGCGGGTCAGCCGTAACGCGGGCAGCCCGGAGCGCGGCACGACCCTGGTGGCCGAGCCGAGCAGACCAGCATGCTGTGCCTCGATGACGCACAGCAGCTGCAAGGGGGATTCCACCCACGCGACGGCGAGGCCGTCTTCACTCTCCGAGGACCCTTTCACGACGGGCTCACCGTAGCCGCCTGATACGACGCGCCAAGGAACAACCGGTTAACAGCCGCCCACAGGACGACAGCGCCACAAATCGGCATGATCATCGCCCCCTGCCGCCGGGGGGACGTTTCCGCAGGTCGTAGCCCGGCAATGATCTATTGCATGGGTAAATGGAAGGTCTGGGTGGCCGTGGTCGCCATGCTGGGGTCGGCTCTTCCGGCACTGGCGGAGAAGTCTGAAATGTCGGAAATGGCGGGCAAGCCGAACATCATCTTCATCTTGACCGATGATCTCGACGCTGCCGATATTTTGAAATTTCCGAATATTTCATCGCTGATGACGGCGCAGGGCACGACGTTCTCGCGCTTCTTCGTGGCCAACCCGTGGTGCTGTCCGTCCCGTTCGTCCATTCTGCGCTCGCAGCACGTGCACAGCCACGGCGTCACCTCCAACCGCAACCCGACCGGCGGCTTCCCGCGCTTCCAGCCGATGGAGGGCTCCACCCTCGGCACCTGGATGCAGGACGCCGGCTACCGCACCGGCCTGATGGGCAAATACCTCAACCAGTACCCATCCGGCTTCTCCCCCCGCTACATCCCGCCCGGCTGGCACGACTGGGTGGTCCCGGTCACCCATCTCTACCAGGAGTACGGCTACGCCCTCAACGACAACGGCGGCCTCTTCCAGTACGGCAACGCCCCCGGCGACTATTTCACCGACGTGCTGGCCCGCAAGGCCGTCGACTTCGTCGCCCGGGACGATCCGTTCTTCCTGTACCTGGCCCCGGTCGCCCCGCACCGCCCCGCCAACTACGCCCCCCGCCACGCGGACGCGTTCCCCGACGCGAAGGCCCCGCGCACGCCCTCCTTCGACCAGGACGACATGTCCGCGGAACCCGCCTGGCTGCGCGCCCGCCGGCCGCTCTCGCGGGACGCGATCCACACGATCGACCGGCAGTACCGCGACCGGCTGCGCGCCATGCTCGGCGTCGACGACATGGTCGGCAAGCTGGTCGCGGAGCTCACCAGGACCGGCAAGCTGGCCAACACCTACCTGTTCCTCACCTCCGACAACGGCTTCCACCTGGGTCAGCACCGCCTCCGGCCGGGCAAGACCACGCCGTTCGAGGAGGACATCCGGGTTCCGATGATCGCCCGGGGTCCCGGCATCCCGGCCGGCCGTACCAGCGACGTGCTGGGGTCGAGCATCGACTTCGCGCCGACCTTCGCCGACCTGGCGGGGGTGCGGCTGCCGGAGTTCTGCGAGGGGCGCTCGCTCCGGCCGATCCTGCACGGCCAGCCCACGGCCTGGCGGGACGCCGTGCTGGTGGAGTTCGTGCATCCGGACTACGCGGACAGCGCGCCGCCGACGTACAAGGTGCTGCGCACCGCCCAGCACAGCTACGTCGAGTATGAGACCGGCGAGACGCAGCTGTACGACCTCGCCCACGATCCGTATCAACTGCGCAACATCGCGGCGGACGCGGATCCGGCGCTGCTGTACCAGCTCGCCAGCCGGCTGGGGACGCTGCACCGGTGCCAGGGCGCGAGCTGCCGGGTCGCGGACAGCGCCGCGGCGGCGCCGTACCTGCGCGGCTAGCGGAGCTGCGCCTGTCACGGAGCGTCACAGCGTGGAACGCGTACGGGAGCGCTCCCAAATGCCCACATGCGGTTTATGTCATGAAATGCCGGAATCTGGCTGTGCAACCTGTCCAGGAGTAACAGTTAGGTTTCGGCATATTGACGCTGACATTGCGTATAGTGGACTCTTCGTGGGAGCGCTCCCAACGCAGACTCAACGCAGGGCCATGTTGTCGGGGACTGGTCCGGGAAGCGCCCCCAAACGAGATTCGGGAACCACCTGAGAGGGGTCCGGAATGATGAACAACACGCGCCGCGGCAGGCTGCTCGCGGCCGTCGCGGTTGGCGCTCTTGCCTTGTCCGCCGCCGCCTGCGGTTCGGACGAGCCGCCCGCGACCGGCGCGGCCACCGGCGCCGCGTCCGCACCGGCGGAGAAGGTCGAGATCACGCTGCAGACCTTCGGCGGCGGCGAGAACTTCGCCTACGACGAGGCGGTCAAGACCTGGAACGCCGCGAACCCGAACGTCCAGGTCAAGTACGTCAACCTGACCGACCGCTTCGAGGACACCTACCTGCCGCAGGTGCTGCAGTGGCTGGAGGCCGGCAGCGGCGCGGGCGACATCATCGCGATGGACGAAGGCGCGATGGGTCTCATGTCGGC
Organism: Acrocarpospora corrugata; assembly: GCF_009687845.1. Taxonomy (GTDB): domain Bacteria; phylum Actinomycetota; class Actinomycetes; order Streptosporangiales; family Streptosporangiaceae; genus Acrocarpospora; species Acrocarpospora corrugata. Next base: position 96,133 of record NZ_BLAD01000051.1, on the reverse strand, counting down.
CCGCCCGCAGTACTTCGCCGACCTGGCCCAGTACGGCCTGGACAGCCGCAAGGCCGATTTCCCCGAGTACAAGTGGAACACCGGCGTCAACAAGGACGGCAAGCTCTACGCGCTCGGCACCGACATCGGCGGCATGGCCATGTGCTACCGGACCGACCTGTTCAAGCAGGCCGGCCTGCCCACCGGCCGCGACGACGTGTCCAAGCTCTGGCCGGACTGGAACGCGTACCTGGAGACCGGCAAGAAGTTCAAGGCCGCGCTGCCCAAGGTCGGCTTCGTGGACGGCGCCAACACCGTCTACAACTCCGTCCTCGCCCAGGAGGCCGGCAAGAACGGCGGCCAGGTCTACTTCGACCAGAACCAGACGCTGATCGTCGACAAGAACCCGGGCGTCAAGGCCGCGTTCGACTACGTCGCCACGCTCAGCCAGGCGGGCCTGACCGCCAAGCTGCGCTCCTGGACCGAAGAGTGGAACACCGCCATGCAGAAGGGCGGCTTCGCCACCATGGGCTGCCCGAGCTGGATGCTCGGCGTCATCTCCGGCACCTCCGGCGACGCCAACAAGGGCAACTGGGACGTCGCGGCCGTGCCCGGCGGCAGCGGCAACTGGGGCGGCTCCTGGCTGATGGTGCCGTCGCAGAGCAAGCACCCGAAGGAGGCCGCTGAGGTTCTCAACTTCCTCACCGGCAAGGAAGGGCACATCGCCGCCTTCAAGGAGGGCGGCAACTTCCCGAGCAGCATCCCGGCGCAGCAGGACCCGGCCGTCGCGGACGCCAAGAACGCCTACTTCAACGACGCGCCGAGCGGCCCGATCTTCGCCGCCTCGGTCGCGCAGCTGTCGCCGGTGTTCTTCGGTGAGAAGCACGCCCAGGTGAAGGCCGCCGTCGAGGAGGTCCTCGTGGGCGCCGACCAGGGCTCGGTCAAGTGGGCCGACGCCTGGACCCGGTTCGTGGAGGAGGGCGTCAAGGCCGCGGGCTGATCCCCCGGCCACGAACGTCACCGGCCCCCCGCAGCCCGCGGGCGGGCCGGTCGTCTCGACTCAGAGCGGCCAGAGCGGACCCCCGCCCGCTGGCCGCTCCCTCCACGAAAGGTTGCAGTGATGAGCCTCGACGTCGACGCGGGCCATAGGACCCGCACGCTGCCGTCGAATCAACGGCGGCACGCCCGGCCGCCAGGACCCCGGCGGCTGTTGTCCTGGCTGGACCTGCGGGCAGCACCCTACTTCTTCGTCTCGCCGTACTTCGTGCTCTTCGCGATCTTCGGCATCTTTCCGCTGATCTTCACGCTCTGGGTGTCCCTGCACGACTGGCAGCTCGCGGGCGACAAGACCTTCATCGGCCTGGAGAACTACACCGAGCTCCTGGCCGACGACAAATTCTGGAACTCGGTCGTCAACACCGTGGGCATCTTCGTGATCGCCACGGTGCCGCAGCTGGTCCTCGCGCTGCTGCTGGCGAGCGCGCTGAACAAGCGGCTGCGCGGCCGGCTGGTGCTGCGGCTGAGCGTGCTGGCGCCGCTGATCACCTCGGTGGTCGCGGTGGCGGTCGTCTTCACCCAGCTGTACGGCCGCGACTACGGCCTGGTCAACTGGCTGCTCGGCCTGTTCGGGGTGGAGCCCATCCACTGGCAGAACGCGGCCTGGACGTCCTGGATCGCGATCGCCACCATGGTCGACTGGCGGTGGACCGGCTACAACGCGATCATCTACCTGGCCGCCATGCAGACCATCCCCAAGGACCTGTACGAGGCGGCGGCGATCGACGGCGCCAGTCCCCGGCGGCAGTTCTGGGGCATCACGGTCCCGCTGCTCAAGCCCACGATCATCTTCACCGTCATCGTCTCCACCATCGGCGGCTTCACCCTGTTCGCCGAGCCGGTGATGTTCGGCTCCGGCCTGATGACCGGCGGCACCACGGGCCAGTTCCAGACGGTGGCCATGTTCATCGTCAAGGAGGGCTTCCGTGACTTCCAGTACGGCTACGCCGCGGCGGCGGCCTGGATCCTGTTCCTGCTGATCCTGATCTCCGCTTTGATCAACTTCGCGCTCGTCCGCGGCATCGGGAGATCACGATGACCACTCTGACGCAGACCCGGCCGAGGGCGTCCCGCGCGGGCGGCGCGCGGCTCGATCCGTTCCGGGCCACCACGTTCACCAAGGCCATGCTGGGCCTGGCGATCTTCCTGTCGATCTTCCCGATCTACTGGATGATCATCATCGCGACTCGCAGCAACGAGGACGCGCACAGCATGCCGCCGCCGTTCCTGCCGGGCGGCAACCTGGGCGAGAACATCCAGGCGGTCTTCGACGCCGAGAACGCGCACTTCATGACCGGGATCATCAACTCGATCATCATCGCGTCCACGGTCACGATCGGCATCGTGCTGATCTCCACGCTGGCCGGCTTCGCCTTCGCCTCGCTCAACTTCCGCGGCCGCAACCTGCTGCTGCTGTCGGTAGTGCTGACCATGATGGTCCCCCTGCAGCAGATGGGCATCGTCCCGCTGTACCAGATGATGGTCACGCTCGGCTGGACGAACACCCTCAAGGCGGTCATCCTCCCGTTCCTGGTGAACGGGTTCGGCGTCTTCCTGATGACCCAGTACACCCGGCAGGCGGTGCCGCGCGAGCTGGTCGAGGCGGCCCGGGTGGACGGCGCCAACACGCTCAGGATCTGGTGGAACGTCGCGGTCCCCGCGGTCCGGCCCGGCATGGCGGTGCTGGCCATCCAGACCTTCATGCTGATCTGGAACGAGTTCCTCTGGCCGCTGATCATCCTCACCCCGGACAACCCGACCGTCCAGGTGGCCCTCCGGGCGCTCAATGACCGATACTCCACCAACTACGTGCTCATCTTCGCGGGCACCACCATCTCCATCGTCCCGCTGCTGCTCGTCTTCGTCCTCTTCGGCCGCCAGATCATCGGCGGTCTCATGGAAGGCGCGGTCAAGGAGTGAGCCGGCGACCCGAACCCATCCGCATATCCAGCGCCTCGGTCACACGGCCGACGAAGGAGGAGGACGCGTGACCACCCAGAAGACAGACACCCAGGTCGAGACCCCGGCTCTGGTGTTCCCCACCGGCTTCGTCTGGGGTGCGGCCACCTCGGCGTACCAGATCGAGGGCGCGGTCACGACCGACGGGCGTGGCCGATCGATCTGGGACACCTTCGTCGCCCAGCCCGGCCACGTGGTCAACGGCGAGCACGCCGACGTCGCGATCGACCACTACAACCGCTACCGGGACGACGTGCGGCTGATGGCCGACCTCGGTCTCAGCGCGTACCGGTTCTCGCTGTCCTGGCCCAGGATCCAGCCGCTCGGCAGCGGCGAGATCAACCAGAAGGGCCTGGACTTCTACAAGAACCTGGTGGACGAGCTGCTCAGCTACGGGATCGACCCGTGGGTGACGCTCTACCACTGGGACCTGCCGCAGGCGCTCGAAGACGCGGGCGGCTGGCCGTCGCGTGACACGTCGAAGCGCTTCGCGGACTACGCGGCGGCGGTGCACGGCGCCCTCGGCGACCGGGTGAAGAACTGGAGCACCGTCAACGAGCCGTGGTGCGCGGCGTTCCTGGGATACGCCTCGGGCGAGCACGCACCGGGACGGCGTGAACCCGCCCTGGCGATCCACGCCGCGCACCACCTCAACCTGGCGCACGGCCTGGCCATGGAGGCGATGCGGGCCCAGCGCGCGGACTCCAGGATCGGCGGCAGCGTCAACCTGTACGCGGTCACCCCGGCCACCGGCAGCGAGGCCGACCAGGACGCCGCCCGCCGCATCGACGGCCTGCAGAACCGCTTCTTCCTGGACGCGATCATGCACGGCCGCTACCCGGACGACGTACTGGCGGATCTGAGCCACCTGACCGGCCCAGAGTTCATCCAGGACGGCGACCTGGCGGCGATCTCGGCGCCGCTGGACATGCTGCTGATCAACTACTACAGCCGGTTCACCGTGTCCGGCGCGCCCGGCGGAGCCCAGTCGGCCGCCGCCGCGCCCACCGACTCCGGCTCGCCCTGGGTCGGCAGCGAGCACATCGGTTTCGTCAACGGCGGCCGCCCGGTGACGTCGATGGGATGGGAGGTCGACGGGACCGGTCTGCACGAGGTGCTCACCCGGCTGGCCCGCGAGTACCCCGCCGTCCCGTTGTACATTTCAGAGAACGGCGCCGCCTACGACGACGTTCTCACCGAGGACGGCGCGGTCCACGACGCGGAGCGGCGCGACTTCATCGAGACCCACCTGCGCGTTTGTCACCAGGCCATCGAGGGTGGTGTGCCCCTGCAGGGCTACTTCGCCTGGTCCCTCATGGACAACTTCGAATGGGCCTGGGGCTACGGCAAGCGATTCGGGCTGGTCTATGTGGACTATTCAGCACAGACGAGGATCCTGAAAGATAGCGCTCTCTGGTACGCCGAGACCATCCGGCACGGAGGCCTTCGGGGTCCGGCAGAATAGGCCCAAGTGATGAGGGGGCAGATTTGATGAACGGGGACCGCCGCTTGGCCGCCAGACCGACTCTCGAAGCGGTGGCGGCGCGAGCCGGGGTCGGGCGTGGCACGGTGTCACGGGTCATCAACGGGTCGCCGAAAGTCAGCGACAAGGCCCGCGACGCCGTCCTGCTCGCCATCGACGAACTCGGCTACGTGCCGAACCGGGCGGCCAGGACCCTGGTCACCAATCGGACCGACACCATCGCGCTGGTGGTGTCGGAGTCCGAACAGCGGGTGTTCGACGAACCCTACTTCGCGGGACTGATCCGCGGCATCGGCTCGGCGCTGGCCGAGACCGGGCTGCAGCTCATCCTGAGCATGGCCCAGAACAGGAACGAGCACGACCGGCTGGAGAACTACCTGACCGGGCAGCACGTGGACGGGGTGCTGCTGACCTCGGTGCACGGCGCCGACCCGCTGCCGGGGCGGCTGGAGAACCTGGGCGTGCCGACCGTGCTGGGCGGCCGTCCCGTCGGGCTCAATCCGTACAGCTACGTGGACATGGACAACCGGGCCGGGGCCCGGCAGGCGGTGAAGTACCTGCTCGGCAACGGGCGGGCCCGGGTGGCCACGATCGCCGGCCCCCAGGACATGGGCGTGGGCGTGGACCGGCTGGCCGGATACCGCGACGCGCTGCTCGCCACCGGCACGCCGGAGCGGGTGTCGTACGGCGACTTCTCCGAAGAGAGCGGTTCCACGGCGATGCGCGAGCTGCTGGACCGGCACGGCGACCTCGACGCGGTGTTCGCGGCCTCCGACCCGATGGCCGTGGGAGCGCTCCGAGTGCTCAAGGAGCGCGGCAGGTCCGTCCCGCGCGACGTGGCGGTGGTGGGTTTCGAGGACTCGAAGGTCGCCCTGCACACCGATCCTCCGCTCACCAGCGTCCATCAGCCGACCGACGCCATGGGCCGGCAGATGGTCCAGCTCCTGGTGGCCCGGATCAACGGTGAACCGCTGGAACAACCCGTGGTCATCCTGGACACCCACCTGGTGATCCGGGCCAGCACCTAATCGCTCCTCGCTGAACGGGCGGCGTCCATGACCGGCAAGAACATTGCCGATCACCAGGACGCCGCCCGTTTTCCGTTCACGTCGACGGCATGCCAGGTCATGGGTGATCTCTCTTCGCTGTGCTGAGGTGTTTGCGGAGTGCCAGCCGCTGGTGCGGGGTGAGGGCAGGCCGGGCACGGCGGGCCGGGTCGGCCAGGTTCTCGATCAGCCTGGCCGCGCCCTCGATCCCCGCCGAGGGGTCGAGGTCGCCAGGCAGCCGGCCGGCCAGGCCGCGGTCGGCGAGCACGCCCCCGAGCGCGGCGGCGGTCTCCCCCCAGCGGGCCGGCGGCAGCCAGGCGGCCAGCCCGAGCCGGGCCAGCCGGGCCGCGTTGTCCGGCCGGTCGGCCCCGTCGGCCAGCACCACCTGCGGCGTCCCGGCGGCCAGCGCCCGGGTGAGGGTGCCGATGCCGCCGTGGTGCACCACGGCGGACACCCGGGGCATCACCTGCCGGAACGGCAGCCGGGGGAACCAGGTGATCCCGGGCGGCAGCGGCTGCGGCACCAGGTCCTCGTGCGGCACCGCCAGCAGCGCCGGCCGGCCCGCGCAGCCTTCGACCGCGGCCTCGTAGAAGCGCGCGTTGAGCATCCGCCCGGTCCCGCCGCTGATCAGCACCGGCCGCTCGGCCAGCGCCTCCTCGGCCCCTGGCGGCAGCTCCTCCCCCGCGGGCCCGGTCTCGTCGTCCGGTACGGCGAAGCCGGTCAGCGCGAACCGGGCGGGCGAGCGCGCCCCGGCCCGGTCGAACCAGCCGGGCCACAGCCCGATGTCGAGGTCGGCCCCGGCGAACCACTTCGGCCAGTCGGTCACCTCGGGCAGGCCGAGCTCGGCGCGGGCCGCGGCGAACCCGGGGGCTAGCTCGGCGCCGTACATGTGGGCGGCGAGCCGGGCGGACATCACCTGGATCGGCGAGACGGCCACCCAGGCGACGGGCGCGCCGAGCAGTTCGGCGGCGAACCGGACCGACACCGCGGAGGTGTGCCGGCCGACCAGAACGGTCTCGCCGGGCCGGTGCGCGTCGATGAGAATCTGGCTTTCCCGGCGTAACTGCTCGAACAAACCGTTCCGGAGGTAGAAGCCGAGCCAGCTTGACTCTCCCCGGGTGTCCATGAGATGGGCGGTGTCGGCCTGATGGCGGGCGAACTCCTCCGGCGTGTCGATCGCGGCGAAGTCCAGATCGCAGCGGTCCCGGTAGGGCGCGTGGCTGACCAGCGTGATCTCATGCCCGGCCGCGCGCAGCAGGGCGCCGAGCCGGACGAACGGCAGCACGTCTCCGTCGGTGCCGTGGGTCACCATCAGGATCCGCGTCACACGCACCACTCCGGGCCGTTCGAACCACCTGGCGGTGTCTTGGACATGAAAGTTTCATTTCCCTTGCATCGGTGGCACGCGGTGAGTGATACTCCCATTCGGAGAGCGCTCTCTTATGCACTTCCCCGACCCCGGAATGAGTACAAAGAAGCAGTACGGACGTATCCTTGTCAACGGTGATCCCGATATCTGGAACGTACGCGCAGGCCGCTTCAACCGCATCCTCACCGTAGAGGCCGTGACTTTTTTTAAGTATCGCACTATCCTGGCCCGCAAGGCATGTGACCTGCATGAAGCCCGCCGGAGGTGGACGCGCTCCCACGATTGAGATTCTTCGCCGGATGTGACACGAATCCGCTTTCCTGGCGACCGTGTGACATGCGGACCACCGTCGGCCTTGCGCTGATGGAAAGGTTCATTTAATCTCTTTGGGAGGCGCTGTGGGAGCGCTCCCATGCAATTGGCTGCGGCACCCCGAAAAAGGCGGCGGACCAGAATTGGTGTGTCGGCCGTTTCGGCATGCGTGTGTTCGGAGTGCTCGCCCCATGTTCAAAGCTCGAAGAGGAGAGGCCACTCCGTGGCAGTGACATCCACCTCCGCGTCGCCCTCAGCGCCACACTCGCCGATCGGAGGCCTGTCCCCCCTCCGTCAGGCCGCGCTCGACCGGCTGCTCCCTCTCCGCGCGAAAGCCCCGATCGCGACCCTCCCCCGCGATGGCACTCCGCGCGCGCGTCCCCCCGTGGGCGCAAGGAAGTCTCCCGCTGAAAGGAACCTGGCATGACCCCCACTGAGTCGGCCGTCACGGAGATCTGGACCGAACTGCTCGGGCAGGCTCCGCCGACCACGCACGACGACTTCTTCGAACTCGGCGGCCAGTCGCTGACCATGGTCCAGTTCCTGGCCAGAGTCGAGGAGCAGTACGGCGTGGAGCTCCCCATCGACGTGCTGTTCACCTCCGGGTTCACCGTCGCCGAGGTGGCCAGGGCGATCGACCAGGGCCGGCTCGAAGCGGTCGGCGAGGAGGAACTCGCCGAACTGCTCAAGCACCTGGAGGGCATGTCGGACGACGAGATCAGCGAACTGCTGTCGGAAGACGCATGAGGGTCCTGCTGGCCCAGAACATGTTCCACCTGCCCAGCCACGGAGGGGCCAACAAGTCCAACCGGGTCCTGCTGGAACAGCTCGCGGCGCGCGGCCACGACTGCCATGTGGTGGCGCCGATGTCCGGCGCGCTCCGGGCCACCTCGGTCGCGGACCACGTGGCGTACCTGGAGGGGCTGGGCGCCACGATCAAGTCGGCCACCGAGGAGGGGGTCGAGTACGCGTACAGGGGCGTGACGGCGTGCGCGGTGGCGAAGGCGCCGCAGCTGGCCCGCCGGGTCGGCGAGGTGGCCGCCGAGGTGGGGCCGGACTGGACGCTGGTGCCGTCCGACGACCCGGGCCTGCTGATGCTGGGGGCGGCGCTGAAGGCGACGCCGGAGCGGGTGGTCTACCTGGCGCACACGCTGCAGCAGCTGCCGTTCGGCCCCGGCGCGTTCTACCCGAGCGTGGCCGGGACCCGGATGGTGAAGCGGGCGGCGAGCGTGCTGTCGGTGAGCAAGGCCGCCCAGTCGTACATGGAACGCTGGGGCGAACTCCGCTCAACGCTGATTTATCCGCATATTTACGGTGATCCGGCGGAGCGGACCGAGGGCGCCCACGTCACGATGATCAACCCGTGCGGCTACAAGGGGCTGCCGATCCTGCTCGGGCTCGCCGACGCCAGCCCGGACGTGCCGTTCCTGGCCGTGCCGACCTGGGGGGCGACCCCGCCGGAGCTGGCCGAGCTGGCCCGGCGGCCGAACGTCACCGTGATCGAGCCGGCCGACGAGATCGACGACATCCTGGCCCGCACCCGGGTGCTGCTGATGCCGTCGCTGTGGGACGAGACGTTCGGCTACACCTGCGTGGAGGCGATGGCGCGGGGCATCCCGGTGCTCGCCTCGGACGTGGGCGGGCTGGCCGAGGCCAAGCTGGGCGTGCCGTACCTGCTGCCGGTGCGGCGGATCGAGAAGTACGAGTCGGCCGGCCACGCCCGGCCGGTTCCGGTGGTGCCGGAGCAGGACCTCGGGCCGTGGGCGGACGCGCTGGCGGCCGTGCTGGCCCATCCCGAGCTCTACCTGGAGCTGTCGCGGCGGTCCCGCGCGTCCGCCCGCGACTTCATCGCGTCCCTGGACGAGGACGCGCTGGAGACCCACCTCACCGCGCTCCGCCCCAACCGGCGGCAGGCCGCTCTGGCGGCGCTCGCGGCCCGTGCGAAGGAAGGCAGGATAGAGAGCACATGGTCGTCGTGATTGAGGAGCGGGTGCTGGGGCTCACGCCCGTGGCCGACGCGGATCTGGGGCGGATGCTCCGGATCAGGCATTTCGAGCGGGCGCTGCTGCGCCTGTTCGAGCGCGGCCAACTCAACGGCACTACACACACCTGTCTAGGCCAGGAACACGTCCCCGTGGCCGTCAGCGGCCTGCTCGACCCGGACGACTACGTGTTCAGCAACCACCGCGGCCACGGCCACTTCCTGGCCAGGCACGACCAGCCGGACGCGCTGCTGGCCGAGATCATGGGCCGGGCCGGGGCGGTCTGCAACGGCGTCGGCGGCAGCCAGCACGTCTACCACGGGCGGTTCCTGTCCACCGGGGTGCAGGGTGAGAGCCTGCCGGTGGCGGTGGGGGTGGCGCTGCGGCTGAAGCGGGTCACGCCGGGACGGCTCGCCTGCGCGTACATCGGGGACGGGACCTGGGGTGAGGGGTCGGTCTACGAGGCGCTGAACATGGCGCAGCTGTGGCGGGCGCCGCTGCTGGTCGTGGTGGAGCACAACGGGATCGCCCAGTCCACGCCGACGACGGCGCAGCTGTCCGGGTCGATCGCGGGGCGCGCGGCCGGGTTCGGGATCCCGCACCACCGGATCGAGTCGGTGGACGTGAACGTGATCAGGGCCGAGCTCGAACCGCTGGTGACGCTCGCCAGGACCGAGTCCCGGCCGGTGGTGGCCGAGATCGCGGTGCACCGGGCCGGGCCGCACAGCAAGGGCGACGACACGCGCACCCCGGCTGAGCTGGTGGCGGCGGCCCAGGGCGACTGGCAGCCGCGGTACGCCGAGGCGTTCCCCGCCCAGTTCGCCCGCCTGGACGAGGAGCAGCGGGCGTCGATCGGCAGGATCGTGGACGACGTGCTGATCCGCCCGGCGTCGGTCTGGGAGCGGTCATGAGGGTCGCCGAACATCTGAACGAGGCACTGCACGCGCTGCTGGACGCCGACCCCTCGGTGCACGTGCTCGGCGAGGACATCGTCGACCCCTACGGCGGCGCGTTCAAGATCACCAAGGGCCTGTCCACCAAGCACGGCTCCCGGGTCATCTCCACGCCGCTGAGCGAGGGCGGCATCGTCGGCGTCGGCGCGGGCCTCGCCCTGGCGGGCGACCGCGCCATCGTCGAGATCATGTTCGGCGACTTCGCCGCGCTCGCCTTCGACCAGCTGCTCAACTTCGCCAGCAAGTCCACCACCATGTACGGCCGGCGCGTCCCGATCCCCCTCATCGTCCGCTGCCCCACCGGCGGCCGGCGCGGCTACGGCCCCACCCACAGCCAGAGCCTGCAGAAACACTTCATCGGCGTCCCCGGCCTGGACCTGTACGAGCTGAGCCCGTTCCACGACGCGCACGCCCTGCTGACCACCATGTTCGCCCGCCAGACCCCGTGCGTGCTGTTCGAGGACAAGGTCCTCTACACCCGCAGGATCTGCCGCGACGGCCTGGTCGACGACCTGTTCAGGTTCGAGCTGACCGGCGGCTGGGCCCGGGTGTACGCCGACGGCGACGTGCCGCCCGGCTGCGCCATCATCGCCCCCGGCGGCCTGACCGACCGCGCCCTTGAGGCGATGCGCGAACTGCTCATCGAACACGAGATCACCTGCGTGCTGCTGGTCCCCGAGCGCCTCTACCCGCTCGACCCGGCCCCCGTGATGGACGTCCTGCGCGGCGTCGGCACCGTCGTGGTGGCCGAGGACGGCTCCGCGGGCGGCACCTGGGGTGCCGAGGTGTCCCGGCTGCTCCACCCCGAGTTGTGGGCCTCCCTGTCCGGGCCCATCCGGCTGGTCAGCGCCGCCGACTCGATCATTCCCACGGCCGCGCATCTGGAGCGCGAGGTGCTCGTGCAGGCGGACACCATCAGGAGAGCGGTACTGGCGTGAGCGAGATCAGAGTCCCCAAGCTCAACAACAACGACACCAGCTACGTGCTGGTGGAATGGCTGGCCGCCGACGGCGAGCCGGTGGCGATCGGCGATCCCCTGGTGGTGGTGGAGACCTCCAAGACGGCCGAGGAGCTGGTCGCCGAGGACGCGGGCATCCTGCGCCGGGTGGTGGCCGAGGGCCAGGACTGCGAGCCGGGGCAGGTCATCGCCCGGCTCCAGGCGCCGGGCGAGGTCGTGCCCCAGCAGGTGAGCGTTCCGGCGGGGCGGCAGGAGAGCGCGGACCTCGGTGACATCGTGATCACCGCCCCCGCCCGCGCCCTCCTGGACGAGCTCGGCCTGGCGCCGGAACGGCTGCTCGCGCTGGGCAAGAAGGTGATCCGCCGCGAGGACGTGGACGCGCTCACCCGCGCCCCGGAACCGGACGCCCGCGCCGGTCTGGTCGCGCTCAGCAAGGCCCAGCGGCTCACCGGCGACGTGGTACGGCGCTCGCACGAGACGATCCCGGCCGCGTTCACCGCCGTCAAGATCGACGTGACCGGCACGGCCAAGCTCACCCGCGACCTGTCCCGGCACGCGCGCACCCTGATCGGCCTGTCGGAGCTGCTGGTGAAGGCCGTCGCCGACCAGCGCGCCGAGTTCCCGCTGCTGTTCGCCACCCTGGTCGAGCCCGGATACGTCCGCCTCGCCGAGGCCGCCCACGTCGGGGTGACCATCGACGTCGGCAAGGGCCTGTTCATCCCGGTCGTCAGGGACGCCGACACCCGGCCGCTGGACGCGGTGGCCCGCGAGCTCATGGACTACCGGATGACCGCGCTGCGCGGCAGCTTCCGGGAGCGGGACCTGGAGGGCGCCAACATCGCGGTCACCCTGCACAACGACGGCGCGGTCACGCTGGCCGTGCCGATCGTCTACCCCGGGCACGTCTGCGCGCTGTCGCTGGCCGCGACGCAGCAGGAGGTGGTGCCCGCCGATGATGGTTTCACGGTCAGGCAGACCGTTCAGCTGGGCCTGGCGTTCGACCATCGCGTGGTCAACGGGCGGGACGCGGCGATGTTCCTGGGTGCGGTGAAGCAGCTGCTCGAGACGCCGCGGCGATGGCTGGAATAAGTCGGCGTACCTTATTCCTGCTGATACCGCTCAGTGCTTGCGCAACCGCTACAGACCCACCGAGGAGGCCCATGAACGCGCTGCGGTTCCCCAGCGACTTCGTCTGGGGCGCGTCCACGTCCGCGTACCAGATCGAGGGAGCGACCAAGGAGGACGGCCGAGGGGTGTCCATCTGGGACACCTTCGCCGCCACGCCGGGGAAGGTCCGCGGTGGCGACACCGGCGACCCCGGCGCCGACCACTACCACCGCTACGCGCAGGACCTCGACCTCATGAGTGAGCTCGGCCTGCAGAGTTACCGCTTCTCGGTGGCCTGGCCGAGAATCCAGCCCAACGGCTCAGGCAAGCCCAGCCAGAAGGGCCTGGACTTCTACCGGCGCCTGATCGAGGGCCTGGTCGAGCGCGGCATCCGCCCGATGGTCACCCTGTTCCACTGGGACCTGCCGCAGGCCCTGCAGGACCTGGGCGGCTGGGAGAGCCGGGACACCGCCTACCGTTTCGCGGAGTACGCCGAGATCGTCTTCGACGCGCTGCACGCCCGCGACTGGCTCACCATCAACGAGCCCAAGACGGTCGTCGACTGCGGCTACCGCCAGGGCGTGCACGCCCCCGGCATCGCCGACTGGAACCGCGCCCTGGTCGCCTGCCACCACCTGCTCCTGGCCCACGGCCTGGCCTCCCGCCTGCTCCACGAGCAGCATCCCGGCCGCCGCATCGGCCCCGCCCTCAACCTGCACCCCACCTACCCCGCCGACGACACCCCCGAGGCCCAGGCCGCCGCCCTCCGCCAGGACGCCATCGAGAACCGCCTCTACCTGGACCCCATCTTCAAGGGCTTCTACCCCGAGGAAACCCTCCCCGCCGACCGCTCCCACATCCACGAAGGCGACCTCGCCATCATCAGCGAGCCCATCGACCTCCTGGGCGTCCAGTACTACACGCCCGTCTTCGTCGCCCCCGACCAGACCCGCGTCATCAAACACCAGGTCCGCCAGGCCACCTGGCTGGAGGACTACCCCGAGGGCTTCCACGACATCCTGGTCCGCCTCAGACGCGACTACCCCGAAGTCCCCCTCGTCATCACCGAAAACGGCCTGGCCACCGCCGACGAACCCGACCAGAACGGCCAGGTCACCGACACCGACCGCATCTCCTACCTCCACGGCCACCTGACCGCCCTGCACCGCGCCATCAAGGCCGGCGTCCCCATCGAGGGCTACCACGTCTGGTCCCTTCTCGACAACTACGAATGGGCCGAGGGCTACGCCCAACGCTTCGGCATAGTCCACGTCGACTTCGACACCCAAAAACGCATCCCCAAACAAAGCGCCCACTGGTACGCCAACATCATCAGAACCGGCGAACTGCAATAACCCCTTGATCCCAACCCCAGTTTGTTGACTATCCCATCAAAGTCCCTAAACTATGGGAGCGCTCCCACTTCTCATATTTCACCCCGTAAACTGGCCAAGGCTTGGCCGCGCCTGTGTCTGGACTGAGGAACGCAGGTCGCGAAGCGGCCGGAGTGACGAGGGAAGACACAGGCTCCCCAGCGGCCAAGCCCGCCGAGCCGGAGGCTCGGCAAATTTCACAGAAAGGATCCATGTGTCCACGTACACCCTTCTCGGTGGTGGCTATCGCGCCGACGTGACCGAGCTCGGCGGAGCCGTGCACGGCCTGTGGCGCGATAACCGCGAGCTCCTGCCGAGCTGGCCGGAAGATGGCCCGATCCCCTTCTACAGCGGGGCGGTGCTCGCACCGTGGCCGAACCGGGTCGTGGGCGCCCGCTACGTCTTCGCGGACGAATGCTTCGAGTTGCCGGTCAACGAGCCCGACCGGGGCCACGCGCTGCACGGTTTCGTCGCCGACGCGCCCTGGACCGTGGCGGAGTTCGCCTCGATCGAGGACGAGCACGCGTTCATCCGGCTCACCCACACGCTGGAGCCCCGGCCGGGCTACCCGTTCCGGCTGCGTTTCGAGCTCCGCCACGACCTGTCCGTCAACGGCCTGACCACCACGATGACCGCGGAGAACGTGGGCGAGGCCGCCGCGCCGTACGGGACCGGGCCGCATCCGTGGCTGCTGGCGGGGCCGGACGTGCGGGAGTACGAGCTGGATCTCCCGGCGGGCCAGGTCCTGCTGGTGAACGACCTGCTCGCGCCGGTCACGCTGGAGGACGTCACGTACACGGACTACGACTTCCGCACCGCCAGGGTGGTCGCCGAGACGGCGATCGACCACGCCTTCACCGGGCTGACCGCCGGGCGGGTGGGGGTGCGCGGGCCCGAGGGCGAGCTGGAGATGACGTGGGATCCGCGGGTGCTGCCCTGGGTTCAGGTGTGCACCGGGACCGGGCTCGGTTTCCGCGGGCTGGCGATCGAGCCGATGACCTGCCCGCCGGACGCGTACAACTCCGGCACCGACCTGATCGTCCTGAAGCCCGGGGACACGCACGAGGCCGCCTGGACCCTCGCCATCACCTAGGACCCACACACATGGATAGCAGGACGAAACGGCGGCTGTCGGCCGCCGAACTGGACGCCCTCGTGCTGGACGCGCTGGGTGTCGGGATGGTCTCCTCCGAGGAATTACCCGACGGCTTCGCCAACGCCGTCTGGCGGCTCGGCCTGGAGGACGGCCGGGACGTGGTGCTCAAGGTCGGCCCGCCGCCCGACCTGAAACTGCTCAGCTACGAGCGGGACCTGCTGCGCACCGAGGCGATGGTCTACGACCTGGCCTCCGGCACCGGCGTGCCGCTGCCGGCGCTGCTGCACGCGGGCTTCGACGACCCCCTGATCGGCGGCGACTACCTGATCCTGGCCGCCCTGGACGGGGTGCCGTGGAACCGGGCCACCCTGGAGCCGGCCCAGGACCGCGAGATCCGTTTCGAGGTCGGCCGCCACCTGGCCGCGCTGCACGCGATCCCGGGCTCCGGCGTGTACGGCTACCCGTACGCGGGCCTCACCGGCGGCACCTGGCGGGAGGCGTTCCTGGTGATGACGGGGGCGCTGCTGGACGACGCCGTGCACTACGCCACGCCGCTGCCCGCGTCGATCCTGGAGATCGCCCAGCTGTTCCACACCAACGCCGCCGCGCTGGACGAGATCGTCGCCCCCGCCCTGGTGCACTTCGACATCTGGCCGGGCAACGTCTTCCTCAAGGACGGCAGGGTCGAGGCGCTGATCGACCACGAGCGGGCGTTCTGGGGCGACCCAATCGCCGACTTCATCACCCCGACGATCTTCGGCGAGATCGAGGCGGACGACCCGATGCTGGCCGGGTACCACCACGGCGGTGGCGGCCGTGGCCTGTTCACCCACACGACCGAGGTCAGGGTGGCGCTCTACCGGGCCTACCTGTATTTGATCCTGCTGGTGGAGGACGGCCCCCGGCAGTATCCGGAGGCCGCCTACGCGCGGATCAGGGGCCTGGCCACCGACAGCCTGACCCGCGCCCTGGAGGTGCTCAGGCGAGCTTCGTGAGCAGGATCGGCGTGGTGGTCGGCCGCGCGGAGCCGCCCGCGGGCTCGACGGTCACGCCGAACCGCTCGGTCTCGCCGGGCACCGGCAGCGTGGCCGTCCGGACCCCGCCGCCGTCCATCAGCCCGGCGGACTTGATCCCGCCAGGCCCGATCAGCCACATCTGGTAGGTCTCGCCGGCGGGCAGCGCGGGCAGGTCGGAGGCGAACATCAGCTTCCCCTGGGCGGCGGACACGACGATGGTCGCCTGCCCGCCCCGGGTCAGCGGCACCCGCCGGACCACGGCGTCCGGGGCGGCCAGCAGGCTCCGCGTCTCGGTCAGGGTGCGTTCCCGCTGCTGCACGGCGTTGACCGCCACCACCCCCACCGCCACCGACGCCGCGATGGACGCCGCCGCGATCCCGGCGGCCCAGCGTGAGCGCCGGCGCGGCGCCGGCGGGACCACGTTCTCCGTCCGCACCGGTCTCGGCGCCTCCTGCCGGACCTGGGCGATCTCCGCCATCACCCGCCGCTTCAGCGCGGGCGAGGGCCGCTCGGCCACCCCCACGGCCAGCCGCGCCGCGGTCTCCCGCAGCCCGCGCACCTCGTCCGCGCACGCCTCGCAGCGCGCCAGATGCTCCTCGAACAACCCCTGATCCCGGTACGGCAGTGCGTTCAGCGCGTACGCCCCCGAGAGGGTGTGGAGGTCCTCGTTCATCGGTCCACCCCCATGCAGTCGCGCAGTCGAACCAGGCCGTCGCGCATCCGTGTCTTCACCGTGCCGAGCGGCACCTTGAGCAGCCCGGCCACCTCCGGGTAGCTGTATCCCCCGTAGTAGGCCATGGTGACCGCCTGGCGTTGCAGGTCGGTCAGGCCGTCGAGGCAGCGGCGCACCCGTTCGCCCTCCAGCCGGTTGGTCACCGCCTCGGCGACCTGATCGTAGGCGACATCGTTGTCCAGCCGGGCGGCGCGTTCCTCCCGGTCGGTGGCGGCCTGCGCCGACCTGACCCGGTCGACCGCGCGGCGGTGCGCCATGGTCAGCACCCAGGACAGGGCGCTGCCCCGGCCCGGGTCGAACCGGGCGGCGGTGCGCCACACCTCGACCAGGACTTCCTGGGCCACCTCCTCGGCCTGGGCCACGTCCCGCAGGACCCGGCGGATCAGGCCGAAGACGGGACCGCTGACGCGGTCGTAGAACCGCTCGAAAGCCGCCTCATCGCCGCGCGCGACCTCGCCCAGGAGCTCTTCGAGCCCGGGGCCACGTCCCGTCGCGAGCACGGACACCACGTCGTTCACAGTGGGCTATTCGCCCCCGTGGCCCGCGCGGATTGCCGGGTTGCCGGGATTTTTCACGGGTAGGCGCTTCACAGGGGGCGGATCTGGTGACACCGTATTTCAAGGGGTGATGAATTATGCCGGACACCACATGTGTGATCGCGGGCGGCGGGCCCGCCGGGGCGATGCTGGCGCTGCTGCTGGCGCGGGCCGGGATCGACGTGACGCTGCTGGAGAAGCACGCGGACTTCCTGCGGGACTTCCGGGGTGACACCATCCATCCGTCCACGCTGCAGGTGCTGGACGAGCTGGGGCTGATGGGCGAGTTCGAGAAGCTGCCCTACTACGCGCTGCCGTACCTGGCGGTGGACGCCGGGGACGGGCGGGTGCCGCTGGCCGACTTCCGCGGGCTGCCGGGCAAGTACCGGAAGATCGCGATGGTGCCGCAGTGGGAGTTCCTGAACATGATCACCACGGCTGCGTCGCGGCTGCCCGGTTTCAAGCTGGTGATGCGGGCCGAAGCGTACGACGTGATCAGGGACGGCGACGCCGTACGCGGCGTGAAGTACCGGGAGGACGGGCGGGAGCGGGAGATCCGGGCGGCGCTCACCGTCGCGGCCGACGGGCGCAAGTCGGACCTGCGGCGGGCGGTCGGGTTCGAGCCTCGGGAGCTGGGCGCGCCGATGGACGTGCTCTGGTTCCGGCAGGACCGGCACGACGGCGACCCGGAGGAGATGTTCCTGCGGCCCGGCGCCGGGGTCGCCATGGTGGCGATCAACCGGGGCGACTACTGGCAGCTGGCCTATCTGATCCCGAAGAGCTCCTACGCGGAGTTCAAGGCGCGCGGGGTGGCGCGGTTCCGGGCCGACGTCCAGCGCCTGCTCCCGTTCGTCCGGCCGGACGAACTCACCTTCGACGACGTGAGCATGCTCACCGTGCAGGTCAACCGGCTGCGGAAGTGGCATCTGCCGGGGCTGCTGGTGATCGGGGACGCCGCGCACGCGATGTCGCCGGTCGGCGGCGTCGGCATCAACCTGGCCGTGCAGGACGCGGTCGCGGCGGCCAACATCCTGGCCGGGCCGATGGCCAGGGCCGAGCGGCGCCGGCGGCCGGTGCTCGACCCGGTGCCGGAGTCGCTGCTGGCCCGGGTGCAGCGGCGGCGGATGTACCCGACGGTGGCCACCCAGTTCCTCCAGCTGCGGATCCAGAACCAGGTCATCGCCAAGGTCCTCGGCGACCCTGAGTTCGTCCAGGACCTCGGCGAAGCGGCGCGGGCGGTCCCGGCTCCGCTCAAGCGGCTGGCCGGACGGGTGATCGGCCTGGGCTTCCTGCCGGAGCACGTCCGGTCTCACCAAGTGGACAGCCGGGCCGTGACGGTGGACACGTTGCAATAACCTGGTATGTCGTGAGCGCACTCAACCTCGACACATGGCGTGACCTGCCCGCCGCCCAGCAGCCCGAATGGCCCGACCGGGGCGCGTTGGACCGGGTGGTGTCCGAGCTCAAGGGCCTGCCGCCGCTGGTATTCGCCGGCGAGTGCGACCAGCTCAAGGCGCAGCTGGCCGCGGTCGCCCGGGGCGAGGCCTTCGTGCTGCAGGGCGGCGACTGCGCCGAGACCTTCGCCGGGGCCACCGCCGACAACGTCCGGAACAAGCTGAAGACGCTGCTCCAGATGGCGATCGTGCTCACCTACGCGGGGCGGGTGCCGGTGGTCAAGATCGGCCGGCTGGCCGGGCAGTTCGCCAAGCCGCGCTCCAAGAACACCGAGACCCGGCAGGGCGTGGAGCTGCCCGCCTACCGGGGCGACATGGTGAACGGCTTCGACTTCACCCCCGAGTCCCGGGTGCCCGACCCGGGCCGGCTGCTGCGCGCCTACCACTCCTCGGCGGTGACGCTCAACCTGGCCCGCGCCTTCACCAAGGGCGGGTACGCCGACCTGCGCCAGGTGCACGCCTGGAACCAGGACTTCGTGGCCGGTTCCCCGGCCGGGCAGCGGTACGAGCAGCTGGCCAGGGAGATCGACCACGCGCTCGCGTTCATGCGGGCCTGCGGGGCCGAGCCGGAGGAATTCCACACCGTTGAGTTCTACTCCTCGCACGAGGCGCTGATCCTGGACTACGACCACGCGCTGACCCGGATCGACTCGCGCACCGGGCTGCCGTACGACGTGTCCGCGCACATGGTGTGGATCGGCGAGCGCACCCGGCAGCTGGACGGCGCGCACGTCGAGTTCTTCAGCCGGATCCGCAACCCGATCGGGGTGAAGCTGGGCCCGGCCACGACGCCGGAGGAGGCGCTCACCCTGGTCGAGAAGCTCAACCCGGAGAACGAGCCGGGGCGGCTCACCTTCATCACCCGGATGGGCGCGGGCAAGGTCCGCGAAGCGCTGCCGATGCTGGTGGAGAAGGTCACCGCGAGCGGCGCCACGGTGGCCTGGGTGTGCGACCCGATGCACGGCAACACCTTCGAGGCGGCCGGCGGCTACAAGTCCCGGCGGCTGGACGACGTGCTCGACGAGGTGGCGGGCTTCTTCGAGGTGCACCGCGCGCTGGGCACCCATCCGGGCGGCATCCACATCGAGTTCACCGGCGACGACGTGACCGAGTGCGTCGGCGGCGGCCACCCGATCGTGGAGGGCGATCTGGCGCTCCGCTACGAGACCGCGTGCGATCCCCGGCTCAACCGCGGGCAGTCTCTGGACCTGGCGTTCCGGGTCGCCGAGCTGTACCGCGCCGAGTAATGATTTTTCCAGAATTAACCGTATGATCGTCACTCCGCAGCAATGGGAGAGACGATGAGCCAGCCGCCGCCGCCCGGCGTCGATCCGAACACGCCGAACGTGGCGCGTATGTACGACTACTACCTCGGGGGCAAGGACAACTTCGCCGCCGACCGGGCCGCGGCCGAGCAGATGACCAGTCTGTTCCCCGACGTCCGGGCGGCGGCGCTGGAGAACCGGGCGTTCCTGGCCAGGACCGTGCGCTGCCTGGTGGAGGCCGGCATCCGGCAGATCGTGGACATCGGCTCCGGCCTGCCCACCCAGGGCAACGTGCACGAGATCGCGCACCGCGTCGCCCCCGACTGCAAGGTGGTGTACGTCGACTACGACCCGGTCGTGGTCGTGCACGGCCAGGCCCTGCTCAGCCGGGGCGAGAACGTGGAAGTGGTCCAGGGGGACTTCCGCCGGACCGACGAGCTGCTGGCCGCCGTGCGCCAGGAGATCGACTTCGACCGGCCGGTGGCGTTCCTGCTCTTCGCGGTCCTGCACTTCGTCCACGAGGCGGACAAGCCGTACGACATCGTGGCCCAGCTGCGGGACGCGAGCGCGCCCGGCAGCTACCTGGCGATCAGCCACGCCACCGACGCGCTGCCGAAGGTGAGCGCCGAGGCGCTGGAGATCTACAAGAAGGCCACGGCGGCGCTGGCCCTGCGCAGCCACGACCAGATCCTGCCGTTCTTCGACGGCTACGAACTGCTCGACCCCGGCCTGGTCGCGGCCCGCGACTGGCGCCCCGACGAGGACGCCTGGCTACCCGACACACACGCCTCGGTGGGCTTCGGCGGCGTCGGCCGCAAACTCTGAGCCTTACTCGGCGGCGGCCACGGACTCCGAGCCTTTCGGCGGCGGCGGCCGCCAAACTCCGAGCCTTTTCGGCCGCAAGCTCCGAGCTTGAGGACAGGGCCCCCGCCCCGGGGGCCCTGTCCCGCTTCTGCTAGCTCGGCTTCAACTCCGAGCTGATCTCGGCGCGGATCGCGTCCATGTCCAGCGCCCGCAACTGCACGATCAGATCGTCGAGCGCCGCCCCCGGCAGGGCTCCCGGCTGGGAGAACACCACGATGCCGTCCCGGACCGCCATGATGGTGGGGATGGCGGTGATGTTGAAGCCCTGCGCCAGCGCGGGCTGAGCCTCAGTATCGATCTTGCCGAACGTGATGTCGGCATTCTGCTCGGACGCCTTCTCGAAGATCGGCGCGAACGTCCGGCACGGGCCGCACCACGCCGCCCAGAAGTCGAGCAAGACGATCCCGCTGTCCGCGATCTCGTCGAAGTTCTTCTCGGTTACCTCGATCGTCGCCACACACGACTCCCTTCTTCAAGGGACACAACCATGTGCCCGTGCCCAGCATTCCAGGGGTTGGCACGTCAGACTCCAAGCGAGACCCACCCCTACAACGAGGAGAGGCCGATGCTTCCCGGTTGCGGCTCCTGCCAGTGCAGCGACGAGATCCTGTCCACCCTCAAACCCCCACGAATCACCCAGCTGGGCTAAGCCAGAGCGATGGGCGTCCCCTGGGTGACCGGGGACGCCCATCAGTGGGTATGCCTTTGGTATGAGGTCTCTCCTGTCCTGGAGTACGTGCGCCACGAGCGCCGACTGCGTAGGGGTGGCGCGGCAGCCGTACGGGCGCTGTCTGCATCACCTGGAAGCCGACGAGCTGGAGGCGTGTCTCCAGGGTTTCTCTCCCGGGCAGGCGGTGGACCTGCGCGGCACCGTGATCACCGGTGAGCTGCTCGACGCCATTCTGTCCGCCACGGGTCACGCCATCGGCCGGGCCAGGTTCGACGGGGCCAGGTTCCTTTCCCCGGCCCGCTTCGGCGACGCCGTCTTCACCAGCGACGCGTCCTTCGACGGCGCCCGCTTCGACGGTCTCGCCTCGTTCTTCGGCACCGGCTTCAACGGCAACGCCAGCTTCCACGGGGTGCGCTTCGCCCGCGAGTTCTCGCTGCACGGCTGCCGGGTGCGCGGTCACCTGTCGCTGGATGAGGCGGTGGTCACCAACGACGCGCTGTTCGGTGAGGCGTGCCTGGGGTCGGCCTCGTTCCGGGGCGCCGAGTTCCACGGGTTCGCCTCCTTCGACCGGACCCGGTTCCACGGGGACGCGACCTTTCGCGGGGCGCGGTTCTGGCGGGCGGTGTCGTTCCGGCGGACCGGGTTCGACGGCTCGTCGGGGTTCGAGTCGGTGCGGTTCGTCGGGAAGGCGTTCCTGGCGCCGTCGGTGGTGGCGCGGCGGCTGGTGCTGACCGAGGCGCGGGCGCAGGGCGCGGTGGAGATCGACGTGACCGGGTGCCCGGTGGTGCTGGACGGGGCACGGGTGCTGGGGCGGCTGGTGGTCCGGCTCGGGGACGTGGATCTGGACCTGCGCGGGCTGGTCAGCCGGGGCGCCTCCAGCGTGACCCGGCGCGGCGGGGAGATCCGGGTGGTGTCGGTGGACCGGCTGGACGCCGAGGAGCTGACCATCGACGGCGCCGACCTGAGCGGCTGCCACCTGCCGGGGGTGGTCGGCCCGGAGCGGCTGAGCCTGCGCGACTGCGTGTTCGCCAGCACCCCGCGCGGCCGTCACCAGCTGCGGCTCAGCTGGCCGCCGCAGTGGCCACCGCGATGGTCGGCACGGTTGTCGGCACAGTGGGCCGCACGGCGGTCGTCACGGTTGTCGACACCGTGGTCGGCACCGTGGCCGCCGCGGTGGCCGTGGCGGCGGGCGAAGACGGCCAAGCCCCGGTTACGGGTGATCAAGTTCACCTGGTTCGCGCTGGTGGCGGTGGTCACCGTGGCCGCGCTGGTGCTGTCGGCCGCGCCGCAGCCGAGCGGTCGCCGCCCCATCGGGCACCGGCCCACCTCCGCGCCGGTCGCCACCCAGCACGGCGGGCTGCACGGATGAGAAGGATGTCCCCGAGGCGGGGTCAGGGTTCCCCCTGATGCCGCCCGCGGGCGGGAGCGCGTAGCCTGACAGGCGACCATGGAGACCTTCACTTCGGCAATCGCCACCGAGACCGTCGACGGGTATGTCGCGCGGCTGGGCCGTACGCTGCACGGGCCCGGCCGGTTGAAGCGGGACCTGCTCGCGGAGGCCCGCGACAGCCTGCTCGACGCCGCCGAGGCCCACCGGGCCGGCGGGCTCGGCCGGGACCGCGCCGAGCGGCTCGCGATCGAGGAGTTCGGGCCGGTCGAGGTGGTCGCGCCCGGCTACCAGGAGGAGCTGGCCGCCGGGCAGGGCCGCAGAACGGCGGCGTTCCTGTTCGTCACCGTGCCGTTGACCGCGCTCATGTGGTCGGTGATCTGGCAGATCTTCCCGGCGGCGGAGACGGCGGTGAAGCCCGGCTGGTTCGGCGTGGTCGCGGTCACGGTCGACTACATGCAGCTGGTCACCGGCCTGCTGAGCGGCCTGGTGCTGTACGGGCTGCGCCGGGGTCGCCGGCCCCGGGTGCTGACCCGGTCGCTGGGGTTCCTGGTGCTGGGGCAGATGCCGGTGATGGGGGTGCTCTGCGCGGCCCTGATCTGGGGGTCGCAGAACGCGGCGAACGCGGCCGCGTATCCGCCGGGAGCGGTGGCGACGTTCCTCAGCCTGGGGCTGTGGGGGTGGCAGCTGTGGTGCGCGGGCCGCTGCCTGGCCGTCAGCGCGAAGGGTCCGGCCGGGACGGGTCCAGCACGCTACTGATCACGGTGGTGAAGGAGGTCCACGCGGACCGCTCCCCCGCCAGTTCAGCGCGGCCCGCGCCGGTCAGCCGGTAGGTGCGGCGTTTGCGCCCGCCGACGGTGGCCCACTCGCTGGCCAGGTAGCCGGCGCGTTCTAACCGGCGCAGCGCGGGATAGATCGTCCCGGTGGGCAGGTCGAGCGCGCCGCCGCTCCGTTCGCGGAGCGCTTCGATGATCGCGTAGCCGTGCCGCGGCTCGTGTTCGAGCACCGAGAGAAGCAGTGCGTCCAGATGCCCGCGGAGTGCGTCGGCGTTCACGCGACTACCTTATCCGGGTTCCTCATGTAGCCAGTCTACATGTAGGCTCTCTATATGTAGCCAGACATAAGGAGCCTGATGGACGTTCTTGACCTGGCCCGGCTGCAGTTCGCCGTAACGGGAAGCCTGCACTTCCTGTTCGTGGCGCTGACGCTCGGCCTGGCCCCCCTCGTCGCGATTATGAACACCCGCTACGTGCTCGGCGGTAATCCGGAACATGAGCGGATGACCCGGTTCTGGGGTCAGATCTATGTCACCAACTACGCGCTCGGCATCGTCACCGGCCTGGTGATGGAGTTCCAGTTCGGACTGAGCTGGAGCGGCCTCACCCACTACGCCGGCGACGTGTTCGGCGCGCCGATGGCCATCGAGACGCTGGTCGCGTTCTTCCTGGAGTCGACCTTCCTGGGTCTGTGGATCTTCGGGTGGCACCGGCTGCCGAAGTGGCTCCATCTGGCCTGCATCTGGCTGGTGGCGCTGACGGCGTACGCGTCGGCGTTCTGGATCATGGTGGCCAACTCGTTCCTGCAGAATCCGGCGGGGGCGACCGTGCGGGGCGACCGGCTGGCGCTCACCGATTTCGGGGCGCTGCTCAGCAACCCGACCCTGGTGATGGCGCTGCCGCACGTGCTGGCCGCCGGGTTGCTGACCGCCGGGTGTGTGCTGATGTCGGCAGGGGCGTACCAGTTGTTCCGGCGGACCGCCGAGCGGGCGTTCTTCACCACGTCGCTGCGGATCGGCGCGGTCACCGCCTTCGTGGGGGCATTCCTCACGGTCGGCTTCGGATACGCCCAGTTCGGGACCGTCAGGTCGGTGCAGCCGGACAAGTGGTCCGCCAACTCGCTCGCCGGAGCCGGGCTCGGCACCATGCAGACGATCGGCGAACTCCTGCTCCTGATCACCTTCCTGCTGCTGGTCACGATCAAGTGGCTCCCGCGCCGGCGCTGGGCGCAGACGGTGATCATGCTGATCACGCCGTTCCCGTTCCTGGCCCTGATCCTCGGCTGGATCGCCCGCGAGGAGGGCCGCCAGCCCTGGCTCGTCTACGGCAAGCTCACCGTCGCCGACGCGCTCACCCCCGGGCTCACCCAGGGGCGGATCACGCTGTCGTTCGTCGCCTTCGCCGGGGTGCTCGGCCTGCTCGCGGTCGTCGACTACCTGCTGATCGCCCGGCTGATCCGGCGCGGCCCCGCCCTGATCGCGCTGGGCGAGCAGCCGGCTCCCCAGCCCGTCCTGACTTTCTGAAGGAGCGTGTGATGGAGATCCTCTGGTTCGGGATCCTGGCCGTGCTGCTGGCCGGCTACTTCGCCCTGGAGGGCTTCGACATCGGGGTCGGGCTGCTGCTGCCCTTCACCGCGGAGCGCGACCGGGCGGTCGGCGCGATCGCGCCGTTCGTGCTGGCCAACGAGGTGTGGCTGGTCGGCATCGCCGGTGTCCTGTTCGGGGCGTTCCCAATGCTGGAAGGGGAAGTGCTGAGCGGGCTCTACCCGGTCGTGGTGGGGCTGCTGGTGTCGTGGATCGTGCGGGACGCCGGGCTGTGGTTCCGGCGCAGGCTGGACGGCGAGGGCTGGCGCTCGTTCTGGACGGCGGCGGTGGCGGCGGGGTCGCTGGGGCTGGCGTTGTCCTGGGGCGGGGTGATCGCGGGGATCACGGGGGCTCCCGCGCTGCTCGGCGTCGGGTACGGGGTCGTGGTGGCGGTGGCGTTCGCCTTCCACGGGTGGGCGTTCCTGGCGTGGCGGCTGCCCGGAGAGGCGGCGGCGCAGGGGGCGGCCAGAACCGGCCGGGCGCTGGCGCTGTCGGCCGCGGTGGCCGCCGCGCCGATCGTGGTGCCGCTGGTCGCGCTGGCCTCCGAGGTGCTCGACCGGGCCGCCCCGTCGGAGACCCTGTCGGTGCTGAGCCTTATGGTGTTGCCAGTCGTGCCCCTCATGGCGGCCGCGCAGATCTGGGTCTGGCGGGTGTTCCGGAGGGGCGCCGTCCCGACCTTCTTCTAACACGGGGGGATCGTGCACCGGGATCTGATGCGGTCGCTGCCGCGGCGGCACCTGGCCGTCTGCCTGGGCGCCGCGATCGTGGCCGGGCTGCTGGTGCTGGTGCAGGCGGAACTGCTGGCCGGGGTGCTGTCCGGCCGGTTCACGGTGGCGGCGCTGCTGCCGCTGGCGCTGGTGTTCGGGCTGCGCGGGGCGCTCGGCTGGGTGCAGTGCGTCGCGGCCGGGCGGACCGCGAGCGGGGTGAAGTCGCTGCTGCGGCATCGGCTGCTGGCCCGGTTCCAGGAGTTCAGCCCGGCCGAGCACCGGTCCGGTGAGCTGGTCACGCTGACCGGGCGGGGTCTGGACGCGCTGGATCCCTATCTGACCGGGTATCTGCCGTCGGTGGCGGTGGCCGCCGTGGTGCCCGTGGCGGTGCTGATCCGACTGTTCGTCGCGGACCTGGCGACCGCGATCATCGTGCTGCTGACGCTGCCGCTGATCCCGATCTTCGGGGCGCTGGTCGGGATGACCACCAAGGCCGTGACCGAGCGGCAGTGGCGGGCGCTGGCGCGGCTGGGCGGGCACTTCCTGGACGTGGTGCGCGGGCTGCCGACGCTGCGCGCCTTCGGGCGGGCCCGCTACCAGGCGTCGGTGATCCGCGAGGTGGCCGGCCGGCACCGGTCGGCGACCATGCGCACGCTGCGGGTGGCGTTCCTGTCCTCGCTGGTGCTCGAACTGGTGGCGTCGTTGTCGCTGGCGCTGGTCGCGGTGCCGGTGGGGTTGCGGCTGCTGTCGGGTTCGCTGGATCTGAGCACGGCGCTGCTGGTGTTGCTGCTGGCGCCGGAGGCATACCTGCCGTTGCGGGCGATGGGGACCAGGTTCCATGCCGCTATGGAGGGCGTCACCGCCGCCGATCAGGCGTTCGCGCTGCTGGGCGAGGACGTGCCGGAACGTTCCGGGCGGCTGACGGCTCCCGGCGGGGTGCCGGAGATCCGGCTGGAGTCGGTGACCGTGCGGTATCCCGGGCGGGAGGACGCGGCGCTGACCGAGGTGTCCCTGGTCATCGGGGCGGGTGAGCGGGTGGCGCTGGTCGGCGAGAGCGGGGCGGGCAAGAGCACCCTGCTCCACCTGCTGCTCGGCTTCGTCACGCCGTCCGCGGGCCGGGTCCTGATCGGCGGCGTCGACCTGGCCGAACTCGACCTGGACGCCTGGCGCCGCCGCCTCGCCTTCGTGCCCCAGCGCCCCCACCTGTTCGCCGCCTCGGTCGCCGACAACATCCGGCTCGGCTCCCCCGCCGCCCCCGCCCAGGTCCGTACGGCTGCCGCCGAAGCCCAGGCCGCCGAATTCGTCGAAGCGCTCCCCGACGGCTACGACACCGTCCTCGGCGAACGCGGCGCGAACCTCTCCGCCGGGCAGCGCCAGCGCGTCGCCCTGGCCCGCGCCTTCTGCCGCCCCGACGCCGAAGTCCTCCTCCTGGACGAGCCGACCGCCCGCCTCGACGGCCGCAGCGAATCCGCCGTCCTCGACTCCACCCGCCGCCTCGCCGAGGGCCGCACAGCCGTGATCGTGGCCCACCGCCCAGCGATGATCGACCTGGCCGACCGGGTGATCCGGCTGACGGGCGGCACCATCGTGGAAGACCACGTCAGGCCGGTGGGAGGAACCCGATGAACACCCTGATCCCACCCGCAACCTCGCGGAACATGGGCCGGCCCACCCTCGCGAGCACCATGGCATCGCCCGTAACCGGCCTGCGCCCGGCCTCGCACGGAGGAGCCCGATGAGCACTTTGATCCCGCCCGGCATGACGCGACGGCTGGTAGTGGCCGCGCTGGCGGGTTCCGCTGCTGATCTGGCCGGGCTTGGGTTGATCGCGTCGGCGGCGTGGATGATTACGCGGGCCGCTGAGCAGCCGCCGCTGGCGGCGTTGTCTGTGGCGATTGTGGGGGTTCGGGCCTTTGCGACCAGTCGTGGGGTTTTCCGGTATTCCGAGAGGCTGGCCGGGCATGATGTCGCGTTGCGGGCGCAGGCCGCGACGCGGGAGCGGCTTTATGAGGCGTTGATTCCGTCGGGGCCGCTCAGTCATCGGGGTGCCGATCTGCTGAGTCGTATGGTCGATGACACCGACGCGGTTCAGGACCTGCTGGTGCGGTGTCTGCTGCCGGCGGTCGCCGCGCTGGTGACGGGGGCGGCGGCTGTCGTGATCGCGCTGTTCCTGCTGCCCGCGGCGGCGTTCGCGTTGCTCGCGGGACTGGTCGTGGCCGGGGTGCTGCTGCCGCTGGGCACGGCCGCGGCCTCCCGCCGCTGGTCGGCCAGGCTGGCTCCGGCGCGCGCCGATCTGGCGGCTCGGGTCGCCGACCTGGTTCACGGTTCCGCCGATCTCGCCGCGTACGGGGCGAAGGGCGAGGCATTGGCCGCCGGGATGGCCGCGGACGATCAGCTGGCCGCGCTCGAACGCCGCCAGGCTCGGGTGAGCGCGACCGCGATGCTGACCGGTGTGCTCGCGCAGGGCCTGACCGTTGTCGCGATCGTGTGGATCTGTGAGTTGAGCGGGACCGGGCCGGTGGCGACGGCGGTTCTGGCGCTGATGTCCTTGGTCGCGTTCGAACCGGTCCTCCCCCTCGCCGGCGCCGGCGAACGCTTGACCGGTGTGCTCGCCGCCCTGCGTCGCCTCGCCGATCTGCGTACGGTTCCCCCCGCCGTCACCGAACCGGCCAAGCCCGCCCAGGTCCCCGACGGACCGCTCACCATCGCGGTCACCGGCCTGGTGGTCCGGCACGGTACCCGGCCACCCGCCCTGGACGGCGTCAGCTTCACTCTCGCGCCCGGACACCGTGTGGCCGTGGTCGGCC
This sequence comes from Acrocarpospora corrugata, assembly GCF_009687845.1. Classification (GTDB taxonomy): domain Bacteria; phylum Actinomycetota; class Actinomycetes; order Streptosporangiales; family Streptosporangiaceae; genus Acrocarpospora; species Acrocarpospora corrugata. Next base: position 67,662 of record NZ_BLAD01000051.1, on the reverse strand, counting down.
CGAGCGGAGCCGGGAAGAGCACCCTTCTCTCCGCATTGATGCGCACAGTCGACTACGAATCCGGAAATATCACCATCAACGGCGTCGAGGCCCGCGACCTCGCCTCCGACGACGTCCGCCGCCTGATGACCGGCCTCACCCAGGACCCCTACGTCTTCCAGGCCTCCTTCAAGGACAACCTCCGCCTGGCCGGCCCCGAAGCCTCCGACGCCGACCTCGCGAACGCCGTGCGCTCCGCCCACCTGGACCAATGGGCCGACCGGACCGGCTGGGACACCCCCCTCGGCGAGGACGGCCGCACCCTCTCCGGCGGCCAGCTACAACGCCTCGCCCTGGCCCGGGCCCTCCTCTTCGACCCGCCCGTCCTCCTCCTCGACGAACCCGCCGAAGCCCTCGACGAACGCACCGCCGACTCCCTGATGACCGACCTCCTCGACGCCACCCACGGCCGGACCACCCTCCTCATCACGCACCGCCTCCGTGGCCTCGAAGCCGTCGACGAGATCCTCGTCCTCGAAGACGGCCACATCACCCAGCGCGGCACCCACGAAGCCCTCGTCTCCACGAACGGCTACTACCGCACCCTCTGGCAGGCGGAAGCAATGCTGCACTCCTGACCAGAACGTCCCTTGCGAACCTGCCAGCAGGGCGACGATGGCGGCCAGGGTGGCGACCAGCCAGGGAGTCGCCTCTTCGTCCGTGCCATGGGTGCGCACGACATAGGCGATAACAACTCCTAACGGACCGGGTCTGTCGCCGTTAACGCAGGTGATGCTTCTCACCGCGCCGGCGCCAAGAAGACGTGGCCCATTCTGTTAGCGGTTCAAGCCGGAACCAGGATCCCGTGACTATTCGGCCAATAATTCCGACCTGTTCAGGCCCTCGTACCGGCGTGGGATGACCGTACCGAAATAGAGCATGGTGAGCCCGATGGCGGTCATGACGATGGTCGTGGGGATCTGGTACGGCGGCGAAAGGTGGAGGGCCAGGAACCAGAGTTTCTGTGGCGAGTCGTTGACGATCATGTAGAGCGGGACCAGGCCCTGGGGGAAGAGCGGGATCCAGCAGGCGATCCAGAGGGTGGTGACCAGGGCGGATTTGGCGGGCGGGAGTTTGGGCTTGGCGGTTTTCCGCGTGGTCGTGCTGTTGCTGTTGCGCATGGTGGCCAGGAGCGCGGGGCCGGTGACGCGCAGGCGGTTGTGGGCGAGGCGGCCGAACCAGAAGGTGTACAGGATTCCGGACGCGACGCCCACGATCACGGCCGCCCACTGGAGCGGCGGATTGTCGAGCTGGTCGCCGAGCCAGGCGACGCCGGCCGTGGGTAACGCGGTGAGGGTGGCGAGCAGCAGCACGCCCAGGACCTGCCCGAAGATGTTCCCGGCTTCGAGGGGGTTGCCGGTCCGCCGCGCGGGCTCGGGAACAGGGATCAGGTTGTAGACGGAGATGACGGCGATCAGCCCGGCGCCGCCGCCGAGGGTGGCGGCGAGAATGGCGAGGGACCAGGACCACGTCCACGATTCGCCGCCGACGATCGTCCCGGCGACGGTCAGGACGATGGCGACGGGGGCGACCCTGATCAGCCAGGCCGCCTGCCGGCCGCGGACTTCGGCGCGTTCGGCGCCGGGGTTGACCAGGGTGAGCCACAGGGCGGCGCCGTCCAGGGCGAACAGGTTGGCCGAGGTGGCGGCGGCCATGATGACCATGATCGGGCCGGCCCAGCGCAGCAGGCCGTACCAGCCGATGATGAGCGGCGCGAGGCAGTAGAGCACGCCGAAGAAGAGCGCGAAGTAGTGCAGGTGGGTGCGCATCAGGTCGCGCGACCAGGTGCGGAGTTCCTTGGCGGCGACCGCGCCGACGTCGCTGTGCGCGCTGAGCCGGTCCAGGGTGGTGCCGTCGGCGGGCCGGTGCGCCGGTTTCGTGGTGGTGCGGCGGACCAGCAGCCGGGCCCAGGCCAGCAGCGCGGCGGCGATCAGGGCGGCCAGGCCGAGGATCGCGCCCGCCGCCAGGATCCAGTTGCCGGAATCTGCGGCCTCCACGGCGGCCAGGCCCCAGCCGGACGGCAGCGCGTACGCGATGGTGGTGAGCGTCGGTGGCAGGCTGTGGTCGAGGAGGTCGAATTCGACGGCCGCCCAGATCAGCACCCACGACTGGTTGAGCACCACGTTCATGAACGCGTTCACCAGGGCGGCCAGGATGGCGCTGGTCCGCGTCCGGATCGCGAGACTGGACAGCACCACGACCAGCACGACCTGCAGCGCCACCGCGGGCAGCGAGACCAGGAACGCGGCCACGCCGAGCCCGGCCGCGTGCACGGTGATCGCGACGAAGGCGACCAGGCTGACCAGCGGCGCGACCCCGACGAAGGCGGTCCCCAGCAGGCCGAGCGCGAGCCGGGCCGGGCGCAGCGGAACCAGCGCGAAGTGCTCGGGCCGGATGCTCTCGCCGCCGCCGGTGTAGATGGGCCCGAGCAGCCAGCCGAACAGCCAGAACGCGAGCACGGCGGCGGTCAGCGCGGCGGAGGAGCTCACCGCGAGCGTCCCGGCGGCGAGGACGAGCCCCGCCAGACCGCCGAGGATCATGCCGGTGGCGCGGGCCCCGTTGATCGAGTGGGCCAGGACGCGCAACTTCACTGGATCAGGACGCCAACCACGACGGGCCCTTCCGCAGGTCGGTACGGACGCCGACGAGCTCCACGAACCTGTCCTCCAGGCTCCGCCCGGCCCGGATGTCGTCCAGCGGCCCCGTGGCCGCCACCTTCCCCTTGTCGATCACGGCGACGTGGTCGCACAGCTGCTCGACCAGGGCCATCACGTGACTGGAGAGCACCACCGAGCCGCCGCCCGCGACGAACTCCTGCAGCATCCCCCTGATGGTGAGCGCGGAGACCGGGTCGACGGCCTCGAACGGCTCGTCCAGCACCAGCAGCCGGGGCCCGTGCAGCAGCGCGGTGGCCAGCCCGATCTTCTTCCGCATCCCGGTCGAGTAGTCGATGACCAGGGTCTTCTCGGCGTCGAGCAGGTCGAGGATGTCCAGGAGCTCGTGCGCCCGCTGGGCGGCCGTGACCTGGTCGAGCCCGCGCAACCGCCCCAGATAGGTGAGCAGTTCGCGCCCGGTGAGCCGTTCCGGCAGGGACATGCCGTCCGGCAGCACGCCGACCCTGGCCCTGGCCCCGATCGGGTCGGCCCACACGTCCGCGCCGAAGTCCGCACGTTCCCCTCGTCCGGCCGGAGCAGGCCGACCGCCATGGACAGCGAGGTCGTCTTCCCGGCGCCGTTCGGCCCGACCAGCCCGAAGAACGAGCCCGGCGGCACCGCGAGCGTCACATGATCGACCGCGAGTTTGGCGCCGAACCGTTTACAGAGACCGTGCAGCTCCAGCGCGGGGGCGTCGTGCATGAATCCCGGTCTCCTTCACCAATTAACGGCATTTGCCCCCAATTATGGGGGCGAAGTTTACCTTGTACGAAAAAACAAATGAGCGGCAACCTGTCCCGCCAAGTTGCCGCTCACGTCCGAGAGGTTAGTTCGTAGCGGTCTTCTCCTCCAGCGTGACGGTGACCGTGGCGGGCGTGCCGTTCCGCACGTACGAGATGAGGATCTTGGCGTTGGGCTGGTGCTGCCGGATGATGCCGACCACGGTCTCGCCGGCGTCCACCGGGGTGTCGTCGATCTTGGTGATGATGTCGCCCTGCTGGAGCCCGGCCTTGGCGGCGGGGCTGCCCGGGGTCACCGGGCCGACCAGCGCGCCGGGGGTGCCGCCGGTGGCGTCGCTGACGCTGACGCCCAGGTAGACGTGGACGGCCTTGCCGGTGTTGATCAGCTGCTCGGCCACCTGCTTGGCGGTGGTGATCGGGATGGCGAAGCCGACGCCGATGTTGCCGTTGCCGCCCGAGGTGGCGATCGCGGTGTTGACGCCGATGACCTGCCCGGCCGCGTTGACCAGGGCGCCGCCCGAGTTGCCGGGGTTGATCGCGGCGTCGGTCTGGATCATGCCGCCGATGGTGGTGGTCTCGCTCTGGGCGGGCTGCTGCTGGCCCCAGCCGGGCGGGAACTGCTGCTGGTCGGGCTGGCCGCCGTCGCCCGAGGTGACCGTGCGGTCCAGGGCGCTGACGATGCCCGCGGTGACCGAGCCGGCCAGGCCGAGCGGGCTGCCGATGGCCAGCACCGAGTCGCCGACCTGGAGGCGGTCGCTGTCGCCGAGGGCGGCCTTGGTGAGGCCGGACACGTTCTCGGCGCGGATGACCGCGATGTCGGTGGTCGGGTCGGTGCCGACCAGGGTGGCCCTGGCCGTCCTGCCGTCGCTGAACTTGACGCTGAGCTCGGCGTTCTGGCCGGCGCCGGAGACGACGTGGTTGTTGGTGAGGATGAGCCCGTCGTCGGAGAGGATGACGCCGGAGCCTTCGCCGCCGCCCATCTGGGAGGTGACGGTGATCATCACGACCGAGGGCTGCACCCGGCGCGCGACGTCGGCCACCGTGGTCCCGCTGGAGTTGCCGGAGTTGAGCACGGGGCTGGAGATGATGGTGCGCGGCCCGGCGACGGCGTTGGTGACGAGGGCCCCCGCGACCCCGCCGCCCAGCGCCATGGCTGCGAGCGCGAGCACGGCGCCGCCCTTCCTGAGCCCGCCGGTCGCCGGCTTGGCCGCGGCGGCGGGAGGTCCGGGCGGGGGCGGCGGCACCGCGAACGCGGCGGTGTCGCCGGAGCGGAACTGCCCGGTCGCCGGCGGACGGTTCCCGAACTGGCTCCACCCCTGCGTGTTGAGCACCTCGGTCGGCCCGCTCGCCCCGGCGTCGCCGGTCCCCGGCTCGGTGCGGTCGGCGGCCGGGTCGGTGTTCTCGTTCGCAGCGCTCGCCGGAGAACCCGGAGTCTGCTCGCGCGGCTCGTCAGCGTTCATTGTGTGCCATCCCCTTCAGAAGCCCCCGGCTGTCCGCCGGTACTCCTCTACGATGACAAAGACTCGATAAGGCCCGGCTAAGCGATCAACCCGCTGACCTCGCGAAAGCCCTACAGAATCCTTATCAGCGCTGTTCGGATGGCCAGTACTCGTCCCGGATAAGTCGTTTGTAAAGTTTGCCGGTCGGGTGGCGTGGCAGTTCGGGGCGGAAGTCGACGCTCTTCGGGCACTTGTAGTGGGCGAGATTGGCCCGGCAGTAGGCGATCAGCTCGGCTTCGAGGTCCGGCCCGGCCGCCGAGGAGTCGGCGGCCTGGACGACGGCTTTGACCTGCTCGCCCATCTCCTCGTCCGGCACGCCGAAGACGGCGACGTCGGCCACTTTCGGGTGTACGGCGAGCAGGTTCTCGGCCTCCTGCGGGTAGATGTTCACCCCACCCGAGATGATCATGTACGACCTGCGGTCGGTGAGATAGAGGAATCCCTCCTCGTCCAGGTACCCGATGTCCCCCAGCGTCGTCCATCCCCGCCCGAGCGGATCCCGGGCGGACTCGGTCTTCTCGGGGTCGTCGTGGTACTCGAAGGCCGGGCCGTCGGAGATGTACACGGTCCCGTGCTCCCCCGCCGCCAGCTCCCGGCCGTCCTCGTCGCACACGTGCGGCACGCCGAGCAGCGGGCGGCCCACCGTGCCGCGGTGTTTCAGCCAGTCCTCGGGGCCGGCGTACAGGAAGCCGTTGCCCTCGGTGCCCGCGTAGTACTCGTGCACGATCGGCCCCCACCAGTCCATCATCTGTTCCTTGACCGGGATGGGGCAGGGCGCGGCGGCGTGGATGGCGCAGCGCAGCGACGACAGGTCGTGCCGGGTCCGCGCCTCCGCGGGCAGTTTGAGGAGTTTGATGAACATGGTGGGGACCCATTGGGAGTGGGTCACGCCGTACCTCTCGATGGCGGCGAGCGCCGCCTCCGGCTCGAACTTCTCCATGACCACGACGGTGGCGCCGAAGCGGAGGAAGGTCAGGCAGTAGCGCAGCGGCGCGGCGTGGTAGAGCGGCGCGGGCGACAGGTAGACGCTGTCGGCGGTGGGCGCGAACAGGAACCCCACCAGCTTCATCAGCGGGCCTGGGGTGTCGAGCGGGGCCAGGGACAGCGCCGGTTTCACGCCTTTCGGGCGGCCGGTCGTGCCGGAGGAGTAGAGCATGTCGGCGCCCTGGCACTCGTCCGCGATCGGCGTGCCGGGGCAGGCGGCCGTGGCCTGCTCGTAGGAGGTGAAGCCGGGGGCGACGCCGTCCAGCATCAGCCGGAGTTCGACGCCGGTGACGGTGGCCGCCACCGCTTCCAGGGCCTTGGACGAGATGAACGCGCGGGCCCGGCAGTTCGCCACGATGTAGGCGATCTCGCCGGGCTGGAGGCGGGAGCTGATCGCGGTGTAGTAGAGGCCGGACCGGTGCGCGGCCCAGGCGATCGCCAGGAACAGCGGGTGGTTCTCCAGCATGAACGCGATGTGGTCGCCGGGCCTGAGCCCGGCCGCGCGGAGCAGGTGGGCCAGCCGGTTGGACTCCTCGTCCAGTTCGCGGTAGGTGACGACCCGGCCGGAACCGGCCATGATCACGGCTGCTCGGTCCGGAGTGGCGGCGGCGATGGCTCCCGGGTGCATGAACCGAACGTTAATCGGTTCGATGTTCGCGGGGAAGCGTGGCGGCAATGGGAAACGGCCCGCGCGGGAGAGGAACGCGCGAGCCGTATATCTGCTATCTCAGGGACCTGACGAGGGGATCAGGCGTGGTCGTACACCGTCCCCGCCGGGCCGAAGAAGCCCTTCGGCGCCCAGTGGTCGCCACGGGAGACCACGACGGAGATGTGCTCCGCGTTCTTGCCGCTGAACCAGAAGTGCTTCGGGTCCTCGCCGCAGTTCTTGAACTTCTTGACGTAGCTCGGGCCGAAGAACGGCTCGACCTTGAAGGTCGCCCACGCGCACCGGAACTTCTTGTGGTGGGAGTCCCAGCCGTGGTTGGTGAGCTTGCCCTTCACGGTGAAGCGGAACTCGTCCACCCACTTGAAGGTCCAGTGCTTCTTCCAGACCCACTCATCGTGGCACTTCTTCTTGTGGTTCTTCCAGTGGCACTTCTCGATCTTGACGTGCTTCTTGCTCCAGTACCACTTCTTGACCTTGTGCTTTTCGACGGACACGAAGCCGCTGGCCTCGGCCTGTGCGTCGGAGGAGAAGTACGACCCCCACGGGCCGTCGAAGTACGGCACCGCGGCGTTCGCCGAAGCCGGCGAAAGCAGCGCGCCGCCGATGAGAGCGGCTGCTGCCACCGCGCTCACCGCGAACTTTTTGATGAATCTCATTGCGGGTCCTCTCGGGAGACAGAATTTCTGTCACCCCATGGATAAGCCGAGGCAGTTGACGGCGGCTTTCAGCACGCTTTAACCGCCTGCTCAGACCCCGGCCATGGAACCCGGGAGGCCGCGCCCCTGAGCGCTCAGGGGCGCGGCCTCGATTCGGCTCCGGATCAGACCGCCGGGTAGACGGCCTTCCAGCCGGAGTGCTTGCCCGTCGGGGCCTTCCACGTGCCGCGCGAGACGTCGACCAAGATCTTGTCGGCGTTCTCCACGGTGAAGGACAGCTTGGCGGAGCCCCCGCAGGCCTTCACGCTGCGCAGGACGCGGTCGCCGTTCTTCTGCACGACCCGGAAGGTCTCCCAGGCGCAGCGGAACTTCCGCTGCTTCGCCCGGTGGTTCACCAGGGTGGAGTCCACGGTGAACACCTCGTAGCGGACGTTCTTGAACGCCCGCTTCTTGTGCCACACCTTGACCTTCTTGCAGACCCTGTCACCGTCGCGCCAGGAACACTTGCGCTCCCAGCTCGACCACCGTTTCCAGTAGCCGACCTTCTTCACCTTCTCCGTCACGGTGACGGTTCCAGACGCTTTCGCCTTGCCGTCACTCGACGCGTACGGACCCCACGCAATGGGGGCAGTCGCGGCTTCGGCCGCGTTCGCGGACGCCACCGGCGCGGCGACCAGGAACAGCGCCGCCGAACCGAATCCAGCCGCGACTCGGGTTGCCAATCGCATACTCGGGCCCTCCTTTCGGGACCCGACCCAAGTCCCCCAGGAGAGATGATCACACCTTCTGACACACCCGACTCACCATAAGGAAAGATCTCTGTCACCATTCCGACAGGAATGGCGCCGGGCCCCGCGAAGCTTCGCGGGGCCCGGCCGTTCGGGGGTCAGGCGGCGGCGGGCTGGGCCACCGTCGCGGGGGTGAGGGCCAGGTCGAGGACCTCGCGGACGTCGCTGACCGCGTGCACGGTCAGGTCGGCCAGCACGTCGGCCGGGACGTCGTCCAGGTCCGGCTCGTTGCGGGCCGGGATCAGGACAGTGGTCACACCGGCCCGGTGGGCGGCCAGCAGCTTCTGCTTCACGCCGCCGATCGGGAGGACGCGGCCGGTGAGGGAGACCTCGCCGGTCATGGCCACGTCACCGCGGACCGGGCGGCCGGACAGCAGCGAGGCCAGCGCGGTCGTCATGGTGACACCGGCCGAGGGGCCGTCCTTGGGGACCGCGCCGGCGGGGACGTGGATGTGCACCGAGCGGTCCTTGAGCGAGCCGACCGGGAGCTCCAGTTCCACGCCGCGGGAGCGCAGGTAGGAGAGCGCGATCTGGGCCGACTCCTTCATCACGTCGCCGAGCTGGCCGGTGAGGATGACGCCGGTGGCGCCGGTCTCGGGGTCGGCCAGGGACGCCTCCACGTAGAGCACGTCACCGCCCGCGCCGGTGACCGCCAGGCCGGTGGCCACGCCGGGCACCGCCGTACGCTGCCGGGACTCGGGGAGTGCGGACTCGGGGACGTGCCGCGGGCGGCCGAGGTAGTCGACCAGGTCGGTGACCGCCACCGGGAGTTCCCTGGTGCCGAGCGCCAGACCGGCCGTGACCTTGCGCAGGATCCGGGCGATCGAGCGCTCCAGGGAGCGCACGCCCGCCTCGCGGGTGTACTCCCCCGCCAGCTTGCGCAGCGCCTCGTCGTCGATGACCACGTCCTCGGCGGTGAGGCCGGCCTTGTCCAGCTGGCGCGGCACCAGGTGGTCGCGGGCGATGACGACCTTCTCGTCCTCGGTGTAACCGTCCAGGGTGACGATCTCCATGCGGTCCAGCAGCGGGCCCGGCACCTGCTCCAGCGCGTTGGCGGTGGCCAGGAAGAGCACGTCGGACAGGTCCAGCTCGACCTCCAGGTAGTGGTCCCTGAAGGTGTGGTTCTGGGCCGGGTCGAGCACTTCGAGCAGGGCGGCGGTCGGGTCGCCCCGGTAGTCCGCGCCGACCTTGTCGACCTCGTCCAGCAGCACGACCGGGTTCATCGAACCGGCCTCCCTGATCGCCCGGACGATGCGGCCGGGCAGCGCGCCCACGTAGGTGCGCCGGTGGCCGCGGATCTCGGCCTCGTCCCGGATGCCGCCGAGCGAGACCCGGACGAACTCGCGGCCCATCGCGCGGGCCACCGACTCGCCGAGCGAGGTCTTGCCCACGCCGGGAGGGCCGGCCAGGGCCAGCACGGCTCCGCTGCGCCGCCCGCCGACGACGCCGAGGCCCTGGTCGGAACGGCGCTTGCGGACCGCCAGGTACTCGATGATCCGGTCCTTCACGTCGTCCAGGCCGGTGTGGTCGGCGTCCAGCACGGCGCGCGCGCCGCCGATGTCGTACTCATCCTCGGTCCTGACGTTCCACGGCATGTCCAGGACGGTGTCGAGCCAGGTCCTGATCCAGCCGGTCTCGGGCGACTGGTCGGAGGTGCGCTCCAGCTTGTCGACCTCCTTGAGCGCGGCCTCGCGGACCTTCTCCGGCAGGTCGGCGGCCTCCACCCTGGCCCGGTAGTCCTGCTCCTCGGTCTCCGGGTCGCCGTTGAGCTCGGCCAGCTCCTTGCGGACGGCGGCCAGCTGCTGGCGGAGCAGGAACTCGCGCTGCTGCTTCTCCATGCCCTCCTGGACGTCCTTGCGGATCGTCTCGGCCACATCGACCTCGGCCAGGTGGTCGCGGGCCCAGCCGACCAGCTTCTCCAGCCGCTCGGCCGGGTCGGCGGTCTCCAGCAGCAGGAGCTTCTGCGAGGTGGACAGCCAGGGCGCGTAGCCGGAGCTGTCGGCCAGCTCGGACGCGTCCTTGATCGCGTTCACCGCGTCCACGACCTGCCAGGCGCCGCGCTTCTGCAGGATGGTGGTGGTGAGCGCCTTGTATTCCTTCATCAACGTCTCGGCGTCGGACTCGACCGGCTCGACGACGGTGGCCTGCACCCACAGGGCCGCGCCGGGACCGGTGGTGCCGGTGCCGACCCTGGCCCGGCTCACTCCGCGCACGACGGCGGCGGGCTCGCCCCCGGGCAGCCGCCCGACCTGCTCCACGACCGCGGTCACGCCCACGGCGCCGTAGTGGCCGTCGATCCGGGGGACCAGCAGGACATGCGGCTTCTTGGCGCCGGTGGCCTGGGCCGCCTCGATCGCCGCGCGCACCTCGGAGTCGGACAGATCGAGGGGGACGACCATGCCGGGCAGGACGACCTCGTCGTCCAGCGGCAGGACCGGAAGGATCTCAGTCATGCGTACTCCCAAAGGTTGAGTTATGCACGCTCAACTAACAGGAGTGCCACCGTGTTCCCAGATCTGCGCGTGTTCGCTGTGAGCGAGCGTAATCGTGTAATCAGACCCTGCGGGGTGACGCGAAACATGGCACCACGGTGTGATGTGGGGACAAAGGCTGATTTCTAGCGTGAGGTCATGATTCTTAATCAGTTGGTACGGCTGCCGCGGGGACTGCTCGACGCCCTCGCCCTCGGCCGGCCCGATCCGGGCCCGCCGGTGAAACCCTGGCGGGCCTTCGCGACCGACGCCGGGCTCTTCCTGATCCTGTTCTACTTCACCTTCGCCATCCTGCTCGCGGACGAGGTGAGCGTGCCGGACGGAGGCAGGTTCTCGATCATGGGCGGGGATCTCGTCCGCGAGTGGACGTCCAGCTCGGAACGCGTGCACGACGGCCTGCTGGCGCTGGCCGCGTTCGCGGCGGCCTCGCCGCTGCTGCTGCGCCGCTGGCCGTTGTGGGCCTGGCGGTACGCGACCGTGGCCGCCGTGCCGGCCGCGCCGATCGTGCTGCAGGTCGGGTGGGCGCCGCTCACGCCCGGGGCGGTCGTCGCGTACGTGATCTGCCTCTACACCGTGGCGACCCGGTGCCCGGGGCCGACCTCGGCCGGGGTCGGGATCCTGTCGGCGGTGGCAATCCTGTTCGTGCCGGAGAACGTCGAGCTGATGGTTTCCGGGCCGCCGGTGGTGGCGGGGGTGCTGGCGCTCGGGTACAACGTCCGGCGGCGCAGGCAGGCCAGCGGGGAGCTGGCCGTGGAGCACGACGCCCGCGCGCTGCTGGCGGAGCGGGCCAGGATCGCCAGGGAGCTGCACGACGTGATCGCGCACCACGTGTCGGTGATCGCCATCCAGGCCGAGGCCGTGCCGCTCCAGGCGGGCGGGGACCGGGACCGGCTGGAGGCGGGGCTGGCGGGGATCCGCGAGCTGTCGCTGGAGGCGTTACGGGAGATGCGGCGGGTGCTGGGCGTGCTGCGGGACGAGGGCGGCGGACTCGACACCGCGCCGCAGCCCGGCCTGGATCGGCTGGCGGAGCTGGCGGCCAACGCCCGGAGCGCGGGGCTCACCGTGACGCTGACCGGCGAGGTGCCCGAGGTGCCGCCGGCGGTGGGGCTCTCGGCGTACCGGATCGTGCAGGAGTCGCTCAGCAACGCGATGCGGCACGCTCCCGGAAGTTGGGTACGGGTGGAAGTGTCCCGGTCCGCGACCGAGCTGACGGTGGTGGTCGCCAACGGGTGCGGCAGCCGTACCGGGCTGGGGTCGGGCGAGGGGCAGGGGCTGATCGGGATGCGGGAGCGGGCGGCGATGCTGGGCGGTTCGCTGAGCGCGGGGCCGGCGCCCGGGGGCGGCTACCTGGTCGAGGCCACCCTGCCGCTCACGGAGGAACCGTGACGATCCGGGTGCTGATCGCCGACGACCAGGGCATGGTCCGGGCCGGTTTCGCCGCGTTCCTGAACGCCCAGCCGGACATCGAGGTCGTCGGCGAAGCCGCGGACGGGGCGGAGGCGGTTTTCCAGACCGAGCAGCTGAAACCCGACGTGGTGCTGATGGACATCCGGATGCCGGGCATGGACGGCATCGCCGCCACCGCCCGGATCAGCACCGCGCGGGTGCTCATCCTCACCACCTTCGACCTCGACGAGTACCTCTACGCGGCGCTCCGCGCGGGCGCCAGCGGGTTCCTGCTGAAGGACGCGTCCGCGGCGCAGCTGGCCGAGGCGGTCAGGGTGGTCGCGGCCGGGGAGGCGCTGCTGTCGCCCCGGGTGACGCGGCGGCTGATCGCCGAGTTCACCCGGCTGCCCCGGCCGGGCGGGCTGCGGCGGGTGGAGCGCCTGACCGAACGGGAGACGGAGGTGCTCACGCTGATCGCGCAGGGGCTGTCGAACCGGGAGATCGCCCAGGAGCTGGTGCTGTCCGAGCAGACGGTCAAGACGCATATCGGGCGGATTCTGGCCAAGCTGGGGTTACGCGATCGGGCGCAGGCCATCGTGCACGCGTACGAGATCGGGCTGGTGCGGCCAGGTTCATGACACACTGTCGTCAACCCGTTGACGAGCCCGCCGGTTTTTTGTGACACTTCGTCATGAACAACCCTTAAAGGAGATCAGATGGGCTTTTCAGAGGTTCTGCGGGCGGCGACCTGGGGCGATCACGGGTCCGCCGAGGACGACGGCTATCTGAAGAGCCTGATGTCCGGACGGCTCAGTCCCGAGGCGTACGGCGAGATGGTGGCGCAGCACTACTTCGCCTATCTGGCGCTGGACGGGGCCGCGCGGACACTCGCCGATCATCCGGTCGCGGGCGCCTTCGTGTTCCCGGAGCTCTACCGGGAGGAGGCCCTGGTCCGCGACCTGACCACGATCTTCGGAGCCGGCTGGGCCGACCGGATCGAGCCCAGCAAGCCGACCAGGACCCTGGTCGCCCGGATCAACCAGGTGGCCGACTGGCCCGGCGGATATATCGCCCACCACTACACTCGATACCTCGGTGACCTGTCCGGCGGGCAGTTCATCCGGATGGAACTGCAGAAGATCTACGGGTACGAGAAGGGCGGGGGCGGCGTGGACTTCTACTACTTCGACATCGGCAGCCTGCCCCGGTTCAAGGACGAGTACCGCCGCCGCCTGGACGCGCTCGACGTCGACGAGGCCGAGCAGCAGCGGATCATCCGGGAGACCAAGCTCGCCTACCAGCTCAACACCGAGGTCCTCGGCGACCTCGGCCGACTCGCCAGGACAGCGGCCTGACGTGCCCCGGATCTCGGCCGCGACGATCGGCGAGCACCGCGCCCAGACCCAGGAACGCATCCTGGAGGCGGTGGCGCGGCTGTCCCGCCGTCAGGGCATCGACGCGATCTCGATGACCGACGTGGCGGCCGAGGCGGGCATCACCCGCACGGTCCTCTACAACTACTTCCCCGACAAGGCCGCCCTGCTGCTGGGCTTCACCGAACGCGTCACCCAGTACTTCGTCGAGAGCTACCACCGCGACCTGCCCGCCGACGCCTCCCCGTCGGCCCGGCTCCGCGCCTTCGTCCGCCTCCAGCTGACCGGCCTGCTCGCGCACCCGCACCCCGGCGCTGCCGACCTGTCGGTCACCCTCGGCCCCGACGCCTACCAGCGCCTCGCCGCCCACGTCGCGCCCATGCAGAGCATCCTCTGCGAGATCATCGAAGCGGGCGTGGCCACCGGCGAGTTCCGCCCGTCCGACGTCACCGCGACGGCCCGGATCATTCTCGCCATCCTGGGCGCGCAACGCCTCCCCCTGCTCGACGGCTCCCTCACGGCCGAAGAGGCCGAGGAGTTCACCGGCGGCTTCATCCTGCGCGCCCTGACGTAGGCCCGTCCTGAGCAGGGCCCGGGAGGGCTGAGGATGGCTCTATGAATCCTGTGCAGTTGAGGTCGGGGGCCGGGCGGTGGATCGTGTTCACGACCGTGCTCGGGTCGGGGATCGCGATGCTGGACGGCACCGTGGTCAACGTGGCGCTGCGGGCGCTGGGCACCGACCTTGAGGCCGATGTGGCCGGGCTGCAGTGGACGATCAACGCGTACACGCTGACGCTGGCCGGGCTGATCCTGCTGGGCGGCTCGCTCGGCGACCGGTACGGCCGCCGCAAGGTCTTCCTGATCGGCGTGGTCTGGTTCGCGGTGGCGTCGGCATTATGCGGGCTCGCGCCGAACATCGAGACCCTGATCCTGGCGCGGGCGCTCCAGGGCGTCGGCGGGGCGCTGCTCACGCCGGGGTCGCTGGCGATCATCCAGGCCAGTTTCGCCCGCGCGGACCGGCCCAGGGCGATCGGCCTCTGGTCGGGGCTGGGCGGCACGGCCGCCGCGATCGGGCCGCTGCTGGGCGGGTGGATCGTGGAGGCGGCCGGCTGGCGCTGGATCTTCCTGATCAACCTGCCACTGGCGGCGCTGGTGGTCGCGGTGGCGATGCGGCACGTGCCGGAGAGCCGGGACGAGAGCGCGTCGGGCGACTTCGACCTGCTCGGCTCCGCGCTGGCGGCGCTCGCGCTGGCGGGGATCACCTACGGCCTGATCGAGGAGCTGAACCTGCCGATGATCGGCGGGTTCGTGCTGCTGGTGGTGTTCGTGCTGGTCGAACGCTCCCGCCGGAACCCGCTGATCCCGGTGGACATCTTCAGGTCGCGGACGTTCACCTCGGTGAACGTGGTCACGCTGTTCATGTACGCGGCGATGGGCGTGGTGTTCTTCCTGCTGGTCCTGCAGCTTCAGGTGACGGCGGGGTTCACCCCGATCGCGGCGGGTTCGGCCATGCTGCCGGTGACGGTGCTGATGCTGCTGCTCTCCGCCAGGGCCGGTGAGCTGGCCCGCCGGATCGGGCCGAGGATCCCGATGACGGCCGGGATCCTGACCTGCGGGGTGGGGTTTCTGATGATGAGCAGGATCGACGCGGGGACCAGCTATCTGACGGGGGTGCTGCCGGCGGCGACGGTGTTCGGGCTCGGGCTGTCGGCGGCCGTGGCGCCGCTGACCGCGACCGTGCTGGCCAGCGCGGACGACCGGCACGCGGGGATCGCGAGCGGCATCAACAACGCGGTCGCGCGGACGGGCAGCCTGCTCGCGGTCGCGGCGATCCCCCCGATCGTCGGGCTCACCGGAGAGTCCTATGACAATCCGGCGGTGCTGTCGCCGGGGTTCCAGCTGGCGATGATCATTTGTGCGGTGCTGATGGGCATCTCGGCGCTGATTTCGCTGGTCGCGATTCAGATCAAGCTGTAGCCGTACAGACCGGGGCCTTTGCCCAGGCGCACGCCCTTCTTGGTGACGCCGGGGTAGGAGCCGATCTTGCGGTGGCCGCGGAAGAGGGTGATCTCGCCGAGCATGGGGGCGCCCACGACCAGGTTGCCGCCCACGATGGTGAGGGCCGCGCCGAACTCGCTGGTCTTCGGGCCGGGGATGAGCAGGTTGTGGTTCTTGGTGAGGCCGCCGGACTTGGTGCCCGCGAGAACCTGGACGGCGTTCTCGCCGGGAATGCCCACCGCGAGTTCGGCGTCTCCGTCGCCGTTGAGGTCGCCGGCGGCGAGGGCCGCGCCGAAACGGTCGTACATGCGGGGGATGCCGACGAGGCTGTTCTGGGTCCAGCCCTCGGTGGTGGAGGTCTTCAGGCCGCCGCCGGAGCCGTAGATCACGTGGACGGTGCCCTCGCCGTACTCCATCGCCCGCGCGTAGATCGACAGGCCCTCGCCGGGGACGCCGATGGCCAGATCGTCGCGGCCGTCGCCGTTGAAGTCGGCGGCGGCCAGGGCCGAGCCGAAGCCGTCCCAGCTCTCCGCGAAGCCCTTCACCCAAGGGCTGTCCTGGCTGTACAGGGTCCGGCGGCCGTTCGCCAGGACGGTCACCGAGCCTTCCGCCTTCTTGGTCAGGTTGTCGCCCGGCGCGCCGATGGCGAGTTCCGCGGTGCCGTCGCCGTCGAAGTCGCCGGTGGCGAGGGCGGCCCCGAACTGGTCGGTCGAGGTGCCGGAATTCTTGATCATTTTGATTTTGGCGCCGTGGATCACGACCGCGCCGCCGCCCTGGTAGCCGGGGGCGCCGATGGCCAGTTCGTCGTCGCCGTCGCCGTCCAGGTCACCGGCCGCGAGGGCGGCCCCGAACCGGTCGCTGCCGTGTTCCGGCAGGTCCAGGACCTTGCCGTGGTGGAGTCCTGTGCGGGAGCCGTACAGGAGGTGGACCATGCCGTGGCCGTCGGCGCCGTTGACCGGCTCGCGGCCGACGAACTCCTCGGACGCGCCGACGGCCAGGTCGGCGCAGCCGTCGCCGTTGAAGTCGCCGGAGGCCAGGGCCGAGCCGAACGCGTCGCCGCGCTCGGCTTCGCCGGGGATGCCCGCGCTGTCCTGGGAGATCACCGGGCCCTTGCGGAAGCCGCCGCCGGTGCCGGTGAACAGGGCGACCGAGCCGGCCCGGAGGTGGCCGCCCACCGTCGCGTACGGCATGGCCACCGCCAGGTCGGGCCGGCCGTCGCCGTTGTAGTCGGCCGCGACGCCGGGGCAGGCCGCCGCCGACGTCGGCGCCATCGGCAGCATCGGCAGCAGCAGGGCCGCGAGCAGGGCATTCACACCAGACTCCGCTCATCCGAGGGGATGGTGAAGCGGGCCGAGGTGCGGGCGGGCGCGCCGCGGCGACTGATGTAGTCGAGGGTGCGGAAGTCGGCGATGAGCTCGTCCTGGGTGAGCCGGGCCATGATGTAGCCGCGCCGCTGGTCGATGTAGGAGATGTGCGGATTCTCGGCGAGGGTCGCGGCGGTGCGCTCGGTGTCGCGGTAGCCGTCGCCGTCGCTGGCGATCGAGGAGGTGACCAGCTCCACGGCGGCCTTGGTGTCCGGGTCGCCGGGGTCGGCGTAGAGCTCGGCGGCGTGGTGCATGTGCGCGTCGCCGGTGAGCACGACCGGGTTGGCGACGCCGCGCAGGCCCTTGAGCAGCGAGGTGCGCTCGGCCGCGTAGCCGTCCCAGGAGTCGAGGTTGACCTCGTTGCCGGGGCCGAGCTTGAAGTCCTTCTGGGCCATGATGATCTGCTGGCCGATCAGGTTCCAGCGGGCCCCCGAGCGCCCCAGGCCGTCCAGCAGCCAGCGGTGCTGGTCCGCGCCGAGGAGGGTGCGGCCCGCGTCGAGGCGGTCGTCGCAGCCCATCCGCACGCCGTCCTCGCAGGCCTGGTCGTCGCGGAACTGGCGGGTGTCGAGCAGGTGGAACTGGGCCAGCCCGCCCCACGTCACCCGTCTGTTGATCTTGATGGCGGCGCCGTGCGGGATGCTGGAGCGGCGCAGCGGCATGTTCTCGTAGTAGGCCTGGAACGCGTTGGCGCGGCGGCGCTCGAAGGCGGGCGCGCCGCTGCTGGACTTGGAGCCGGCCCAGTTGTTCTCGATCTCGTGGTCGTCGAAGGCGACCAGCCAGGGCGCGACCGCGTGCGCGGCCTGCAGGTCGGGGTCGCTCTTGTACTGGGCGTGCCGCATCCGGTAGTCGGCGAGGGTGGCGCACTTGTGCCCGCCGGAGTGCTGCCGGATGTTCCCGCCGGGGGCGGTGTATCCGTCGGGCTGGTATTCGTACATGTAGTCCCCGAGATGCACGACCAGCTCGGGTTCCTGCTCGGCGAGGCGTTTGTACGCCGTGTAGTAGCCGTGCTCATAGTGCGCGCAGGCGGCGATCGCGAACGACAGCGCGGACATTCCGGCCGGCGACGTCCGGGTCCGCCCCACCGGCGACACGTGCCCGTCGGTCCTGAACCGGTAGAAGTACTCCCGCCCGGCCTGAAGCCCCGCCGGCTCGACGTGCACACTGTGCGCGGCCCGCCACGACGCCGTCTCGGTGCCGGTACGGACGATGTCGGCGAACCGCTCGTCCGTGGCCACCTGCCACTGCACGTCGTAGTCCCTGGACGGCATCCCGCCCCGGCCGTTCAGCCCGAGCGGATCGAGGACCAGCCGGGTCCATAACACGAAGCCGTCGGCCGACGGGTCACCCGAGGCGACACCGGCGCCGAACGGGTCCTGACGAAGGGATCGAGTGGGCGCGTATCCGGCTCCGGTCAGCAGGAGCCCGCCGGCGGCCACACTGGACAGGAACACTCTGCGTGACGCTTTTCCCTGCACACTAACAGGAAAGACGACCCGGTTGTCGAATACGCGTTAGCCCGCTGACCTGCGAAGAAACCATAAGTGAACAGACAACTGGATTACCCACCGTAATTGAACGCACGCCGAACGAGTGACGTCGAGTCAGCGACAGAAACGTGTTCAGCGGAGGTGGGTCTTCACCAGATCGGTGACCGCCCCGCTGCCGAGGTAGTTACGTACGGTGTGAAAGTCCAGCCAGTCGATATTGCAGGAGATGTCACGCTCGATCCCGTCGAAGGCCGGGCGCAGGCCCGGCGGGATGGCGGCGATGTCGTCCTTGTCGGCGACGTTGATCCAGCGGGCCACGCCGGGCGGGCGGGCGCCGCGCCCGGAGACCGGAACCGGGGCGAGCCGCTCGAAGACGACGTTTCGCATGCCGAGCGGGCTGCCCAGGGTGATCAGCAGGTCGGTCCTGAGGTCTTTGTGCGCCCAGAACGCCTCGTAGGTGACGACGCTGCCGAGGGAGTGGGCGAGCACGACCGTGGGTTTGCGCCGCCGGATGGTGTCGGCGACCGCGTCCCGTGACTTGGTGCGCGGATCGCCGCCGCCCAGATAAGTCGCCACTTCGGGGCAGAAGTCCTCGGCGAACCGGACCGCGCCCTCCCCCAGCCGCCCGAGCAGCCATTCGGCCATCCGGTGCGCGATCCCGGTCAGCGACTCCCCGGCCGCCGCCGCGAACCGCCCGTTGAGCTGCTTGGTCCAGTCGGCGAAAATCATCTTCTCGGCGGGGGCCATCTTCTTGGGCGGCTTCGGCTCGCCTTTCCGGAGGTGATGCGCGTAATACGCGATCTCGGCCAGGTATTGCTCCCCTGAGTACGACCGCCCGGTGCCCAGGCCCTTGTGCAGGTAGGTGTTCCACTTTCCCCGCATCACCTCGGCCGCGCCGCTCGGCGACCGGCCCGCCTCCTCGAAATAGTGATATTTCCCGATCCCGTGCACGCCCACAATCGTCACGCGCCCACTTTGCCCGAGCCGCCAGGATCCCGTCACCCGATACCCCGATAAATACGTTGATCAGTGGGTATGCAGCCCGGATACCCTGGGGCGAGCACCGAGAGGAGGAGAGCCCAATGCCAGGACCGCTGATCGTCACGGCTTCCATCACCGTGCCGGAGGCCGAGCTGAACTGGCGTTTCTCGCGCTCCTCCGGCCCCGGCGGGCAGGGTGTCAACACTACCGACAGCCGGGCCGAGCTCACCTTCAGCGTGGCCGAGACCACCGCGCTGACCCCGGCCCTGAAGGCCAGGGCCCTCATCCGCCTGGCTCCCCGCCTGGTCGACGGCGCGATCACCATCGCCGCCTCCGAGTACCGCTCGCAGCTGCGCAACCGGGAGGCCGCCGAGATGCGCCTGGCCCAGCTGCTCCGCGAGGCCGTCGCGCCGCCGCCCCGCAAACGCCGCGCCACCAAGCCGTCCAGAGGCGCGGTCGAGCACCGCCTGGCGGACAAGAAGCGCCGTTCCAACCTCAAGCGCCTGCGCCGCCCCGAGGACTGAACCGGTCAGTCCGAGCGGTCCTGCATCTCCCAGAGATGGTCCAGGACGTGCCAGATGATGCGCCGGGTGGTGTACCGGACCGGCCAGCCGTGTTCCGCGCCGCCCTCGGACGGCAGCGCGACGGTTTCGGCGATGTCGGCCCGCATGGCGGCCAGATCGGCGGGGGACTTGAGCGGCTTGTGCTTCAGCCCGATCTTCCGGGCATAGGCGCGCTCGGCCGCGGTGACGTGGTCGAGCATCTTGGTCCGGTCCCGGCCGCCGCCCCGGGGCCCCTTGCGCAGAGATTCCGGAGCGACGGCGGCGTAGTCGTCAAGCTCGTCCCAGGCGGCACGCAGCAGCGCGGCCGCACGCTCGGCTTCGGCCGCCGCCACCGCGGTGAAGTCACTGGGCGGAATAGCGTGCGGCGCACCGAAATCGGTTGTCCTGTCACCTTTGACATGCTCGGTCACCACCGCCTCACCCGGGTCGAACGCCAGCCCGGCGCGTTCGGCGATGACCCGGTAACGCGGCTCGTATTCGAGAAACGCCTCGATCGCCAAGTCCTCGGAGTTGCCGATACGGCACCAGCCGGGCCAGTCGATGGAGCACGCGAAGACCTTCTTGGGGCCGTTCTCCAAGTAGAGGTGATTCATCCCCTCAGCCTCGCACGGGATCCTGACAGGGCATGGCAGCTACTCGACGAGATCGATCAGGTCGGCCACCGAGGACACGATCTGCGACGGCCGGAACGGGAATCGGTCGATCTGCTCGCGCTGGGTGACGCCGGTGAGGACCAGGATGGTGTGCAGCCCGGCCTCCATGCCGCAGACGATGTCGGTGTCCATCCGGTCGCCGATCATGGCCGTGCTCTCGCTGTGCCCTTCGATCCGGTTGAGCGCGCTGCGCATCATCATCGGATTCGGCTTCCCGACGAAGTACGGCTCGACCCCCGTGGCCTTGGTGATCATCGCGGCGACCGCGCCGCAGGCCGGCAGGTTGCCCTCGTGGGAGGGGCCGACCGCGTCGGGGTTGGTGGCGATGAAACGCGCGCCGTTCTCGATCAGGCGGATCGCGCGGGTGATGTGGGAGAAACTGTAGGTCCTGGTCTCGCCCAGGACGACGTAGTCGGGGTCCAAATCGGTGAGGATGTAACCGGCCTCGTGCAGGGCCGTGGTCAGGCCCGACTCGCCGATCACGTACGCCGAGCCCTCCGGGCGCTGCCCGGACAGGAAGTCGGCGGTGGCCATCGCGGAGGTCCAGATCGCCTCAGGCGGCACGTTGAGCCCGGCCACGCGGAGCCGGACCGAGAGGTCGCGGGGGGTGTAGATGGAGTTGTTGGTGAGCACGAGGAAACGTTTGCCGGAATCGCTGAGCTTCTTGATGAAGTCGTCGGCGCCGGGCACGGGCTTGCCCTCGTGGACCAGGACGCCGTCCATGTCCGACAGCCAGCAGTCGATGGGCTTGCGCTCAATCATTACCCAAGCATCGCAGGTCCTCAGGTGATCGTCCGCCAGGCCTGCTCCTCGACCAGTTCCCGGCTCCGCCACCCCAGTTCGGTACGGCGCAGCCGGTGGTGATAGTAGCCACCGCCCTGAATGAGACCCGGCGTGCCCGCCAAGATCATCTGCCGGGACGGCGAGAGCGTGTCGGTGAACGACGCGACGACCACGGCCTCGTCGCCGGTGATCTCGACGGACGCGGCCCCGATCAGGTGCAGCCGTCCCGGCCAGGCGCCGAGCACCTCGGCCAGCCAGGCCTTGGCCTCGGCGCGGGAGCCCTTGATGCCGCCCGCCGAGGTGTAGTCGAGCACCGCGTCCTCGGTGAACACCTCGTCGAGGCGATCCCAGTCGCCCGTGTCGATCGCGTAGGTATACCGAGCAAGCACTTGGGCAATTTCGTCCATGGAGGAATCTAACCACGGCGAAATATCCGGAGCAGCTCTCCGGTTATGCCCCGTTATGGAGAACATTCGCGGCGTCGCGCGGGGTGCGGCCGAGGTTC
This sequence comes from Acrocarpospora corrugata, assembly GCF_009687845.1. Taxonomy (GTDB): domain Bacteria; phylum Actinomycetota; class Actinomycetes; order Streptosporangiales; family Streptosporangiaceae; genus Acrocarpospora; species Acrocarpospora corrugata. Next base: position 46,050 of record NZ_BLAD01000051.1, on the reverse strand, counting down.
CGTTGTCGGTGCTCGAACTGGCCACGGTCGGCGAGGGGAGCACTCCGGCCGAGGCGTTGCGGGGCGCGACCGAGCTGGCCAGACGTGCGGAGGAGTGGGGATACCACCGGATCTGGGTGGCCGAGCACCACGGCATGCCGGGGGTGGCCAGTTCCTCCCCCGCGGTGATCATCGCCCACCTGGCGGCGTCGACGAGCACGATCCGGGTCGGATCCGGCGGGGTCATGCTGCCCAACCACGCGCCGCTGGTCGTCGCCGAGCAGTTCGGCACGCTGCACGCGCTGCATCCCGGGCGGATCGACCTGGGCCTTGGCCGGGCGCCCGGCACCGACATGGTCACCGCGCAGGCGCTGCGCCGCAGCGCCAACGTCGACCCCGACGAGTTCCCGCAGGAGGTCGCCGCGCTGACCGCGTTCCTGGACGGCACCAACGCCCGGGTGCAGGCGATCCCGCGCGGGGACGACCGGCCGCCGATCTGGCTGCTGGGGTCCAGCGGGTTCAGCGCGCGGCTGGCGGGGCTGCTGGGGTTGCCTTTCGCGTTCGCGCACCACTTCAGCGCGGCCAACACCGAGCCCGCGCTGGAGCTCTACCGCGAGTCGTTCCGGCCGTCGGAGGTGCTCGCGGAGCCGTACGCGATGATCGGCGTGTCCGCGCTGGCGGCGGCGAGCGAGGAGGAGGCGCTGCGGCAGGCGATGCCGGGGGCGCTGGCGTTCCTGCGGATGCGGCTCGGGCGGCCGAGCCGGTTCCCGACGCCGGAGGAGGCCGCCGCGTATCCGTATTCTGCGGCGGAGACCGAGTTCGTGTACGGGCGGCTCGCGGATGTCGTCTACGGCGACCCTGAGCAGGTCAGGACCGGGCTGGAGGAGCTGCGGAAGCGCACGGGCGCGGACGAGCTCATGCTCACCACGATGGTGCACGGGACGGAGACGCGGATCCGGTCCTACGAACTGATCGCGCGGGCATATGAGATGACTCCCTAGGGTAGGGGCCGCCCCAAATCAGGTTTCTCGCCGGCCGGGAAATCTTTTCGGGGGGATATATGCTTTCGCGCGCGAAAATTCCGGTGATCGTCTTGCTTGGCGTCGGGCTCGCCGGGTGCGGATACGGCGGCCAGTACAACGCCGTGAGCAACGTGGAGCGCAGCCGGATGCTGGCGGTACCGAGCGGACCGGCCGCCCTGGTGCCGGACTGGGTGCGGATCGACGGGGTCCTGCTGATGGGCACGGACGCCTCACATCCGCCCAACGAGTCCGTGGACCCCGACACCCGGCGGGCCGTCGGCTGGGACATCGAACTCGCCGCCGCGATCGCCCGGAAACTCGGCCTCAGACCCGAATTCCAGAATGCCGGAATCGACACCATAATCCCCGGGGTGCAATCCCGGAAATACGAAATGGGCGTCTCTTCGCTGACGGACAACAAAGAACGCGAGCAGGTCGTCGATTTCGTGACTTACTACGATTCGGGAACCGCGTGGGCCACCCGTGAAGGCAATCCGGAAAAGGCCGACCCGGGCAACCCCTGCGGCCTGACCGTCGGAGTCCGGCGAGGAACGGCACAGGTGGGCGAGGTCGCCGCCCTCAGCGACGCCTGCGTCCACGCCGGAAAACCCGCCATCCTGAGTCTCACCCGCGAACAGCAGACCGAGGTCAACGCCGACCTGGTCGCCGGCAGGACCGACGCGATGCTGGCCGACACCCCCGTCATCGGCTTCGCGGTCAAACAGACCGGCGGCAAACTGCGCACCCTCGGCACCCCCCACGACCCCGCCCCGTACGGCTACGCCCTCGGCAAGGACGCCGACCGCCTCCAGGACGCGATCCTGGCCGCCCTCAAGCAGACCATGGCCGACGGCACCTACCAGGCGATCCTCACCAAGTGGGGCGTCCAGCAGGGCGCCATCGCCGACCCGAAGATCAACGGCGCCCAGGACTAGGGCTTGAGCGCCTCCAGCGCCTCCTCGGCCAGGCGCATCGACGAGGCGGGATCGGCGTCCGGCGAACCGATCTCGGGGTTGAAGTTGAGGTCGTGGAAGACCTCGGTCACGCCCTGGGCGGCCAGGTCCGCGACGTCCTGCCGGATCTTCTCGTACGAACCGGCCAGCAGCGCCGAGCCGTCGGAGCCGGGACGGGTCACGCCACGGCAGATGAAACGCAGCGCCTCCGGGTCGCGCCCGGCCTCGCTCGCCGACTCCTTCACCACCGCGATCTGCTCGTGGATCTTGGAGAGGTCCATCCGGCTGGAGCTGATCCAGCCGTCGGCCAGCCGGCCCGCCCGGCGCAGCGCGGCCGGCGCGGCCCCGCCCATCAGGATCGGCGGGACGGTCGGCGGCTTCGGGTCCTGGTGCACGGGCGGCAGGGCGTAGAACTCGCCCCGATACTCGACCGGGTCCTCGGTCCAGAGTTTGCGGAGCAGCTGGACATACTCCTCGGCGCGCTTGCCCCGGCGCTCCATCGGGACCGCGGAGGCGGCGAACTCCTCCTCCACCCAGCCGAGGCCCAGGCCCACGTCCAGGCGTCCGCCGGAGACGCTCTGCAGGGTGGCGAGCTGCTTGGCCAGCATGGCAGGCGAGTAGAACGGCAGGTTGAGCACGGCCACGCCCAGCTGGATCGTGCTGGTGACCCCCGCGACGTACGAAAGTGTGACGATCGGGTCCTGCACGCTCCGGTAGGTGGCGCCCATCGCGTGCCCCACCGGATAGAGCAGCCGCTGGAACGTCCAGACCTCGTGGTAGCCCAGTTCCTCCGCGCGGGTCGCGACCTGGACCATGTTCCCTGGCGTCGCCCACGTCCCCGACACCGGCACCCCGAACCCAATCCTCATACCGGCAACATTAGAGGCCGCCGCCCACGGCCCGGCCGCCGGGTAGATTGTCCCGGTGCCCCCCGACCTGCTCGCCCACCTCGTCCGGCTGTCCGGCCGCGAGGGCCCGCCGACCGTCCTGAAGGACACCCGGGTGCTGGTGATCCGGGTGGGCGACGTCGTGGTGAAGGCGCACCCGGCGGGCACCGACGAGGCCGACCTGCGGGCCCGGCTGAACGTGCGCTTACCCGGGCTGCTGCTGGAGCCGCTCGGCATCGACCGGGCCGGGGACAGGATTGTCACCATCTGGCCCGCCGGGCAGCCGGTCACCCCCGACGACCTGGAGGCCCCGCCGTGGGAGGAGGGCGGGCGGCTGCTGGCCCGGCTGCACGCCCAGCCCGTCCCGCCGGGGCTGCCGCCGATGCGCGGGCCTGAGCGGGTCACCCGGGCCGTCGGACGGCTCGAACCGGGCGATCTGCCCCGGCTGGCGTACCGGACGCTGGACCTGCGGCAGCGCGGGCACGGCCTGACGCATGGCGACTGGCATCTGGGGCAGCTGATCCGCTTGGATGGCGCGTGGCTGCTGATCGACCCCGACGACCTCGGGTACGGCGACCCCGTCTGGGACCTCGCCCGGCCGGCCGCCTGGTTCGCGTCCGGGCTGGTCTCGCCGGATGAATGGGACCGGTTTCTCGGCTCCTACCTGGCCGCCGGGGGGACCGCCGTCTCGCCCGAGGATCCGTGGCGGGAACTCGACGGGCCGGCCCGCGCGTTGACGGTCCAACTGGCCGCCACGGCAATGGCCACCGCGCGCCGCGACAACACCGCCCTTGACGAGGCGGCGGAGGCTCTGATCTCCTCCTGCGAGAGGATTATGGCCACACCGGCTCCGTCATAGGGTGGAATGGTTAAACGCCTCTTAAGGAGATGACGCTCAATGCAGTGCCCCAAGTGCCGCGGGAACATGCGGACTTTTGACCGTAACGGCGTCCACATCGAGCAGTGCGACGGCTGCCGCGGAATCTTCCTCGACTATGGCGAGCTGGAGACCCTCTCCCGCATGGAGAACCAGTGGGCGCAGCAGAACTACGCGGCTCCCCCGCCCCCCGCTGCCGGCCCGGCCTGGGGCGGCGGCCACCACGGCGGCCACGGCTACCACCACGGCCACCGGAAGAGCTGGGTCAACGCGCTCTTCTCCAGCTGACCGGCTAAGCCTTCCAGCCGCGGTCCCGCCGGGACCGCGGCTTTCCATTGGGCGGGGTCAGATCGGGAAGTCGTCCGGGTCGACCCGGCTGGACGGCGCGTTGCCGCCTGTCACCTTGTTGAGGGTGAGCGTCCAGTCGCTCCACCGGATCGAGCTGCCGCTGAAGGTGGTCCGGAACCTGACCGGGTCGTCGAACCGCTCGAACGCGCAGGTCCGGTTGAACCGCCGCTTCTTGCTGTCGTAGTCGATCCCGGTCGCGAAGAACACCCGGTAGCTGCCGTCCTTGATGTTCGGCACGGTGGCCCGGCTCTTCTTGCGCACGTAGACCGAGACGGCCTTGCGCTTGCCGAGCATCATGGTGAGCACCGCGTCCTGCCCGCCGCCGTTCTTCACGATCAGCTTGCTCCGCCCGCCGCGTACGGCCGAGCGCAGCACCTTCCCGTTCGGCTGCCGCCGGTTCTGCTCCTTGGGCGGTTTGACGGTGACCTTGCCGCCCGGGTAGTCGCCGAGCGAGGCCAGGTCGACGCCCGCCTCCTTGAGCGCGCCGAAGTCGTCGGACTTGCCGAGCCTGGCCAGCACCGCGGTGGCCGTGCACAGCCCGCCCTCGTCCACGCCGGTCTGTAAGTCGCCGAGGGTGGTCTCCATGCCGCGCAGCGCGGCCAGGTAGTCGGCGTGCTCGGTGGTGATGTCGACGGGTGGCTGGAGCGGCTGGAGCTGGGACAGGGCCGCGGCGACCGCCGTCTCGGCCCGGGTCAGCCGGTCCCCCAGCGTCTTGGGGGTCTTGGCCTTGGCCAGGTCCTTCAGCGCGGCGTTCACCGCGCCGCCCGCCTCGTCCAGGCTGGTCCGGTACGCGGCGGGGCTGAGGCCGGACGGCGACGGCGAGCCCGCGGCGGTGCCGGGCGCGGCGCCGGGGTTCGCCGGCGTCCCGGGATCCGAGGTGCAGGCGGTGAGCGTGACCGCCGCCGCGGCGACGGCGAGGAACCGGGGAGTGATCACCCGTCCAACTGTTTACTGACAAGTCCTGAGGTGTCAATCCGGCGAGTCGGCCTGATCGACTCCAGGAACGGGAGATCGTGGCTGGCGACGATCAGCGCGCCCCGGTAGGCCGACAGCGCCTGGCCGAGTTGCCGCACGCTGGCCAGGTCGAGGTTGTTCGTCGGCTCGTCCAGGAGCAGGAGTTGCGGTCCGGCGAGCAGCAGCGCGGCCAGGACGGCGCGGAACCGCTCGCCGCCGGACAGGGTGCCGGCGGGCTGGCCGACCCGGGCGCCGCGGAAGAGGAAACGCGCCAGGCCGGCCCGGATGTCGTTGACCGATATCTCGGGCGCGACCGCCCGGACGTTGTCGAGCACGCTCAGCTCGTCGTCGAGGATGTCCAGGCGTTGCGGGAGATATCGCATCGGCACGAAGACCCCGTCGGAGGATCCGGCGGCCCGGGTGTGGGCCGCGATCTTCCCCAGCAGCGTCGTCTTCCCCGACCCGTTCGGCCCGACCAGCGCGATCCGCTCCGGCCCTTTGACGACGAGCCGCTCCAGCTCCCGCCCCGAGGTCACACTATCGACCGAAATTTCGGAAATATCGTGGTCTGTGGCGGTCAGCGGGCCGAGCGGGATGGACAGGACGATCCGGCCGGCGGGGACCGTCGTCGCGGGCAGGGCGACCCGGATCTCGGCCTCGTCGCGGACCCCCTGCTCCGCCTCGGTCAGGCGCTCGCGGGCCTGCTCGACCTTCTCCTCGTGCAGGTTGCGATGCCGGCCCGCGGTCTCCTGCGCCTGCCGCTGCCGCTTCCCCATCAGGATCTTCGGCTCGTTGTTGGTCTCGTTCATCTTCCGGCCGTAGCTGGCCCGCCGGTCCAGCTTGACCCGCGCCTCGGCCAGCTGCCGCCGCTGCCGCTTGAGATCCCCCTCGGCGGTCCGCACCGCGCGGTCCGCCGCGGACCGCTCCACGGCCAGGATCTCCTCGTACGCCGCGAAGTTCCCGCCGAACACCCGCCCCGACGGCAGCTCGACGATCTGGTCCACCAGCCCGAGCAGCGTCCGGTCATGGCTGATCACCACGAGCGTGCCCCGCCAGGCCACCACGGCGTCGCAGAGCCGCCGCCGCGCCTCCCGGTCGAGGTTGTTGGTGGGCTCGTCCAGCAGCAGCACGTCCGGCTCGCGCAGGAACTGCGCGGCCAGCCCGACCAGGACGGCCTCGCCGCCCGACAGCGCCGCCACGGTCCGGTCCAGACCCACCTCCGGCAGCCCCAGCCGGTCGAGCTCCGCGCGCGCCCGCTCCTCGACGTCCCAGACGACGTCCGCGTAGGCGGCCTCCGACACCTCGCCCCGCTCGATCGCGTGCAGCGCCTCCCGCGCCGGGGTGATCCCGAGCAGGTCGGAGACCGTCCTGGCCACCCCCAGCGGCAGGTTCTGCGGCAGGTACCCGACGGCCCCGCCGGCGTGCACGCGGCCCCGGCCCGGCGTCAGTTCCCCGGCCATCAGCCGCATCAGCGTGGACTTCCCCGACCCGTTGACCCCGACCAGACCGGTACGCCCCGGCCCGAACGCGAGATCGACCCCGTCCAGCACCGGAGTCCCGTCGGCCCACGCAAAAGAAAGATCATGAATCGTCAACATGAGAAAGCCGTCCCTATGAGGTCGTGTACGAACACACGTGGACGCCGACGATCAGACGCGGCGTCGAACCTCAGATCCTCAACGGATGCTCCAGGGGGACGGCAGTAGGACGCGGACCACATTACGTGCCCCATCCCCGCGTACCAAACGAATTAAATACCGCCCCCTGCCCGCGTGGCCGCGCATCCTTATGGGTAAGGTAAAGCTCGCCTAAATTAGGCTAGCCTCACCTGTGGAAGTGATCATGCTCGCCAGTTACCTCATCGGTCTCCGGGAAGGCTTGGAAGCCACTCTCGTGGTCTCGATCCTGGTGGCCTTCCTCGTCAAGAGCGACCGGCGGGACAAGCTGTCCCTGGTCTGGACGGGAGTCGCCGCCGCCGTCGCGCTGTCGATCGCGTTCGGCGCGCTACTCTCCTTCACCGCCGCCCACCTGGCCTTCGAGCAGCAGGAGCTGTTCGAGGCGGTGGCCTCCATCGCCGCGACCGTCTTCGTCACCTGGATGATCTTCTGGATGCGCGGCGCGGCCCGCAAGATCGCCTCCGACCTGCGCGCCAAGCTCGGCGACGCGCTCCAGGTCGGCTCGGTCGCGGTGGCCGTGATGGCGTTCCTGTCGGTGGTCAGGGAGGGCCTGGAGACCTCGCTGCTGTTCTTCGCCTCGGCCCAGGGCGCCTCGACCACCGCCACCCCGCTGATCGGGATCAGCCTGGGCGTGCTCACCTCGATCCTGATCGGCTGGGGCATCTACGCCAGCGCGATCCGGGTCAACCTCACCAAGTTCTTCACCTGGACCGGCCTGCTGCTCATCCTGGTCGCCGGCGGCATCCTCAAGTACGGCGTGCACGACCTCCAGGAAGCCGCCATCCTGCCCGGCCTGAACAACCTCGCCTTCGACATCAGCGGCGTCCTGGACCCCGGCGCCTGGTACTCGGCGCTGCTCGGCGGCATGTTCAACATCACCGCCGCGCCGACCGTGCTGGAGGTCGTCGCCTGGGTGGTCTACGTGCTGCCGGTGCTGTTCCTCTTCCTCCGTCCCGCCGCGACGGCCGGCCCGCCCAAGGTCGCCGCCGAGTCCGTCTCGTAACAACTGGAGTGCACTCATGCGCAAGACCCTTCTCCTCGGTGCCCTGACTCTGGCCACCCTCACCGCCTGTGGCGGCACCGACCCCGCGCCGACCGCCGCGGGCGGCGCGAGCGGTTCGGCCCCGGCCGGGAACGGGAAGGTGGCGGTGGCCGCCAACGACACCGCCTGCCAGGTCGGCTCGGCCGAGCTCGCGGCCGGCACCTCGACGTTCTCGATCACCAACGCCGGCAGCAAGGTCACCGAGTTCTACGTGTACGCCCCGGGCGACCGGGTCATGGGCGAGGTGGAGAACATCGTCCCCGGCCTCACCCGCGACCTGGTGATCGAACTGCCGGCCGGGACGTACGAGACGGCCTGCAAGCCCGGCATGATCGGCAAGGGCATCCGCGGCCCGCTCAAGGTGACCGGCGAGCACAAGCCGCTCACCGACGACGCCCAGCTGGCCGAGGCCACCGCCAGCTACCAGCGGTACGTGAAGAGCCAGACCGACGCGCTGCTGGTCAAGACGCAGGAGTTCGTGGACGCGGTCAAGGCGGGCGACCAGGAGAAGGCCAAGGCGCTGTTCCCGGTGGCGCGGACCTACTGGGAGCGGATCGAGCCGGTGGCCGAGATCTTCGGCGACCTGGACCCCAAGATCGACGGCCGCGAGGAGGTCATCGAGGAGGGCATGGAGTTCACCGGCTACCACCGCCTGGAGAAGGACCTCTGGCAGACCAAGGACGTCAGCGGCTCCGGGCCGATCGCCGACCAGCTGATGAGCGACGTGAAGCTGATCGTGGAGAAGGCGAACGCGGAGAAGCTGTCCCCGTTGCAGCTGGGCAACGGCGCGAAGGAACTGCTCGACGAGGTGGCCACCGGGAAGATCACCGGCGAGGAGGACCGTTACTCGCACACCGACCTGTGGGACTTCGCGGCCAACCTGGAGGGTTCGCAGGCGGCCGTGCAGGCGCTCCGCCCGGTGCTCGAAGCGCGGGACGCGGCCCTGGTGAAGACCCTGGACGAGAAGTTCGCCGCCGCCGAGACCGCGCTTGAGGCGCACAGGAAGGGCGACGGCTGGAAGCTGCACACCGAACTGTCCAAGGACGAGCTGAAGGTCCTCTCGGACACGATCAACGCGCTGGCCGAGCCGGTCAGTAAGATCGCCGCGCTGGTCGCCCAGTAAGTCGCACGCGGCACATCCATTGGAGAGGCGAAATGTCGGGAATCAGCCGTAGAAAGCTGTTCGGGCTCGGCGCGGCCGGAGTGGCCGCCGCCGGCGCGGGCACGCTGGCCGTACGGTCCCTGCCGGGGGAGGACGCCACCACGCACGCGGCGGCCACTTCCGACGCGGTGCCGTTCTACGGCGAGCACCAGGCCGGGATCGTCACGCCCGCCCAGGACCGCCTGCACTTCGTCGCCTTCGACGTGACCACCAAGGACCGCGCCGAGCTCGTCGACCTGCTCCAGTCGTGGACGGCCGCCGCCGCCCGGATGACCCAGGGCCAGGAGGCCGGGGCGTTCGGCGCGGTCGGCGGCGTGCCCGAGGCCCCGCCGGACGACACCGGCGAGGCCCTCGGCCTGCCCGCCTCCGGCCTGACCCTGACGATCGGGTTCGGGCCGACGCTGTTCGACGAGCGGTTCGGGCTGGCGGGACGGAAGCCGAAGGCCCTGGCCGACCTGCCGAAGTTCCCCGGCGACGCGCTGCTGCCTGAGCTGTCCGGCGGCGACCTGTGCGTGCAGGCGTGCGCGCACGACCCGCAGGTGGCCGTGCACGCGATCCGCAACCTGGCCAGGATCGGGTTCGGCCGGGTCTCGGTGCGCTACTCGCAGCTCGGCTTCGGCCGTACCTCCTCCACTTCGCGGGCCCAGGCCACGCCGCGCAACCTGATGGGCTTCAAGGACGGCACCGCCAACCTGAAGCTGGAGGACACCGCCATGCTCGGCGACCACCTTTGGGTGGCCGCCGAGGACGGCGCTGATGATGGCGCTGATGATGGCGCGGACTGGCTGACCGGCGGGAGCTACCTGGTCACCCGGAAGATCCGGATGCACATCGAGACCTGGGACCGGACCTCGCTGGCCGAGCAGGAGGCCATCATCGGCCGCACCAAGGGCGAGGGGGCCGCCCACGGCAGCGCGAAGGAGTTCGACGAACCCGACTTCACCCGTAAGGGCCCCGACGGCGAATCCCTGATCGCCGACGTCGCCCACGTCCGGCTGGCGCACCCGTCCAGCCACGGCGGAGTGCGCATGCTCCGGCGCGGCTACAACTTCGTGGACGGCTCCGACGGCCTCGGGCGCCTGGACGCCGGGTTGTTCTTCATCTCCTACCAGCGGGACGCGCATCGCCAGTTCGTCCCCGTGCAGCTGGCGCTGGCCCGCCAGGACGTGCTCAACGAGTACATCAAGCACGTCTCCAGCGGCCTGTTCGCGGTCCCGCCGGGCGTCCGGGACGCCGGCGACTACTGGGGCCGGGCCCTGTTCAGCTGACGCCGGCCGCGTCCAGGCGGGCCCGCTGGTCCGCGGTCAGGTCCAGCTCGACCGCTGCCAGCGCCTCGTCCAGCTGCGCCACCGAGGAGACGCCGATCAGCGGCAGCACCGGCACCTGGCCGCCGATCAGCCAGGACAGCACGACCTGGTTGACGGTCGCCCCGGTCTCCCCGGCCACCTCCGCGAGCGCGGCCAGGCGCGGCTGCTTGGCGGGCAGCCCGTACGCCGGGTCGAGCGGCTTGTCCGCCCGGACGTAGCCGCCGCTGAGCAGCGGGGTGTACGCCACCAGAGTCAGCTCCGGGTTCTCGCGGACGTAGCTGAGCAGGTCCCCGCTGGTCGCGGCCGGGTCGCCGTCCGCAGACAGCGGGGTGGGGCGGTCCGTCCTGCGGCGCAGGTAGCTGTGCTGGTACTGGAGCAGTTCGTAGCCGGGCAGTCCTGCCGCCGCCGCGAGGTTGCGGGCGCGCTCGATCCGCCAGGTCCAGTGGTTACTCACCCCCAGCAGGCCGACGGCGCCCTCGGCGACCAGTTCGGCGAAGCCTTCCACGGTCTCCCTGAGCGGGACCGTGTTGTCCTCGATGTGCGCGTACAGGACGTGCAGCCGGTCCATCCCGAGGCGTTCCCTGCTCCGCTCCGCCGACTCCCTGATCACCTTGGCGGACAGGCCCTCGGCGTTGTCCAGGTAGCTGGTGCCGGGGGCCAGCGGGCGGGCCCCCAGCTTGGTGGCGATGACGATCTCGTCGCCGACGCCCCGGCTGCGCCGCCAGCGGCCCAGGAGCTCCTCGCTCTCGCCGCCCTGGCCGCCGTTCATCCAGAACGCGTAGTTGTCGGAGGTGTCGACGAACGTGCCGCCTGCCTCGACGTAACGGTCGAGGATGGCCATCGACGTGGGCTCGTCGGTGGCCGTCCCGAACAGCATGGCGCCGAGACTGAGCACGCTCACCTCGCGGCGGGTGTCCGGGTCGGTGCCGATCGTGCGGTATCTCATCCGGATTCCTCTCCCGCGCCCGCGGATCGGGCGCTGGGAGGAAGTCTGGGTTCTGGAGCACGCTCCAGGTCAAACGCTAAAGCCGGGAACGGTAGATGGTCACCGCCTTCTCGATCAGGTCCAGATGGTCGCGGAGCTGGTCGGCGGAGTCCAGCCGGGCATGGTCGCGTACCGTGCCCGCCAGTAAGTTGAGCCACTCCAGACACCACCGGACGTCCTCGGCGCGGGCCACGTGCCGGCCGGCGACGTCCAGGTAGATCGGGCTGGTGTGGGCGTAGACCTCGCGGTGCAGCGAGCGGGGATGGCGTCCGCCGGAGGCCGCGGCGACCACGTAGGTGGGCTCCAGGACGTCGAAGGTGGCCGACAGCTCACCGCCGGGCCCGGCCGCGAGTACGCCGCCCGCGGTGTGCAGTTCGAGCCGTTCCACCTCGGGGCCGATGGTGCGGGCGGTGATGGTGACCCGGTCTCCTGGCTGCAGGTGCAGGGTGTCGCCGACGTCGTGGACTGCGCCGGTGTGCTCGTCGGTGACGGCCAGCTCCAGCCAGGGCCCGGTGGTGGCGAAGGTACGGCCCTGCCGGACCGCGCCGGCGAAGGACTCGGCGGAGAGGGGTCCGCCGAGTCGGGCGTAGACGCGTTCCCAGCCGGGCGGGCTGGAGACGGTGTCCTGCCGGGTGAAGGAGAGCATGGTGTCGGTCCCGGCCAGGGCGGCCAGGCGGTTGCCCGCGCCGATCAGGCGGCGGTAGACGCTCACCGTGCCGGAGATCTCGGAGAAGTGCAGCAGCTCCAGCCCGTCCACCAGGCCGAGGGCCGCGTCCACGACCAGGGCGCGCGCGTCGCAGTTGCGCTCGCCTGTGCCGGTGATCTCGCTGGGCTCCGCGATCGGGCGGTGGAAGGGGTGCGCGTAGCCGAGCACGGCCTGCAGCTCCTTCAGCTCGCCGCAGGCCGTGCCGTTGGGCGGCCAGTCGGCCTGGCCGAGGAAGCCGGTGTGGTAGACGGACGGCGGCGCGGCCAGGCCGAACGCGTGCACGTGGCCGAGCAGGTCGTTGCGGTACTCCACGCCCATCCGGGCCACGTGCGAGGCGTCCGACCAGGGCAGGTCACGGCCGGCCCAGTGCTGCAGCGCCTCCTTGTCGTAGACCCGCTCGCCGGACACGTTGCCGGCCACCAGGTTGAGCACGTGCAGGTCCTCGCCGTGCTGCATGGCGGCGGCCGCGGCGGGGGTGGCGACGATGTCGCCGGCCCAGTTGAGGTGGACGTGCAGGTCGGCGCCGTACCAGCCGCGGGCGGCCGCGTCGTAGATGCGGCTCGGCGCGAGGTCGACCGTGGTCTCCAGCCAGGGCGCGGGGTGCACCTCGGCTTCGGCGGTGCCGTACTCCATGCCGCGGCCGACCCGTACGGTGAGCGGTTCCGACGGGACCTCCACGATCAGGTCGTCGCCGTGGAAGAAGGGCTCGCCGTGGTAGTCGCGGCGGCGGTCGGCGCCCTCCGGGTACCAGCCCTGGCCGTCGGTGGTGGTGACGCTCCACCGGCACGGGAAGCCGGCCCGCAGCCGCAGCCTGGCCGGGACTGCGGCCCTGGTCAGCACCGACAGGTCGACCTCCTCCCCCGCCACGGCGACCGCGCTGGCGGTGGTGATCTCGATCAGCCGGGCCCCGCCGGCCGGGATCTCGTACGGCTCCCCGTCCACGACCACCGGCGTGGCGCCGTCGCGGCCGGAGTCGATCAGCAGCACGCCCGGCAGCGGGTGCGCCGAGAGCACGGCCAGCGGGCGGGCCTCCAGGCGCAGCCCGGTGCGGGTCAGCCGGAGGACGGTCAGGCCGTCCGGCGTGGTGCGCCCGCGCAGCGCGTCCCGGAACGCCCGGTCCAGGTCCGGCTCTTTGGACATCTCATACGCCTCATCCGGGAACCGGAGGAAGCTCATCATGCGTACATAGCCCAGCGGTGGTTCGCCCCAGGTGATGCCATGTTCGGCCAGCAGCGTCCGGTACTCCCCCAGCGCCCGCGCCACCACCGGCGGCAACATCGGATCGTGATGCATCTTCGCCTCCCCGTAGTCGGAAACGAAAGCATCACATCTGGCCAGGAACCCAAAAAATGCAATCGTGCGTTCTGGTGGAGTTCTCTTCGCCCAGGTGGGATAAACAGGCAGTCTCAGGGTGGACTCCCCTCCTAATTACTCACAAATGAACACCCGCTGAATTCTCGCTATCGGACGCACCGGGCAAACTGTGCGACTCACATAATTCTGGATGAGATGACTAGACGCTGGATCGGCGCCGTATTGGCGCTCCTGCTCGGTGGGGCGGTCGTCGCGGCCCTGGTGCTGGGGAACCGGGAAGGCTCCGAGCTCACCGTGGTACGCGGGGTGATCGGGTCGGAGAAGAAACCGTTCTTCGACGATCCGCAGGTCAAGGCCGCCTTCGAGAAGCACGGGCTGCGGGTCGAGGTGGACACGGCCGGGTCGCGGGAGATCGCCGGTTCTGTGGACCTGGCCAAGTACGCGTTCGCGTTCCCGTCGAGCGTGCCGGCCGCCGAGAAGATCAAGAAGGATCGCGGCGCGACCGTGACGTTCTCCCCGTTCTATTCGCCGATGAGCGTGGCGACCTTCGAGCCGATCGTGGCCACCCTGACGCAGGCGGGCGTCGTGACCGGCGAAACCCTCGACGTCCGGAAATATCTGGATCTGGTGGCGCAGGGGACCCGGTGGGACGCCCTGCCGGGGTCCACTTATCGGGCGCGTAAGCGGGTGCTGCTGACCACGACGGACGTCCGTACCTCCAACTCGGCCGCCATGTACCTGGCGATGACCAGCTACGTCGCCAACGGCGACGACGTGGTCAAGTCGGCGGACCAGACCGCGAAGGCAGCCGAGGCGGTGGCGCCGCTCTTCCTCGACCAGGGGTACTCCGAGTCGACCACCGAGGCGCCCTTCGAGGACTATCTGGCCGTGGGCATGGGCAAGACGCCGATGGTCGTGATCTACGAGGCGCAGTACGCGGCCCGCCTGTTCGCCGCCGACGGCGCGATCCGCCCGGAGATGCGGCTGCTGTACCCCTCGCCGACCGTGCTCAGCAAGCACACCCTGGTCCCCTTCGACGAGCCGGCCACCCGGGTCGGCCGCCTGCTCACCGAGGACCCCGAGTTCGCCGCCCTGGCCGCCCGGTACGGCTTCCGCACCGCGAACCCCCAGGTCTTCGCCGATCTCGCCAAGAACACCCCGCTAACCACGAACCTGGTCAACGTGGTCGAGCCACCGACATATGACCACTTGGAGCAGCTCATCTCGTTGATCGAGGAGCGCTACCTCAAGCCGTGAGGATCCTCTGTTGGACCTTGTACTGACCCCGCCGGATCCGGTCCCGCCGGTGCCCGTCGAGAAGGCCGCCTCGATGCTGCCGATCCCGGCCGAGCGCGGCGACGAACTGACCGAACGCGCCCGGGCCTTCGCCGCGGAACTGGCCGCGCTGGACCCGCGCGCGCCGGAGTTCACCAAGAAGGTCGCGGGCATCACCGCCATGGGCGACACCGACATCCGCTCCTCCGCCCAGGTCGCCAACCGCATGCTGAAGCGCCCGGTGGCGGCGGCGACCGGCCCGGTGCCCGGCCAGCTGGTCGCGCTGCGCCGCACGATCGTCGACCTGGACCCCCGCCAGGCCACCGGGGCGCGCAAGTTCCTCGGCCTCATCCCCGCCGGTTTACGCGACTATTTCGCGAAATTTCAGAGCGCGCAGAAGCACCTGGACGACATCGTCCGCGCCCTCAAATCCGGCCAGGACGAACTGCTGAAGGACAACGCCGCGATCGACGGCGAACGCCGCGTCCTCTGGGAGTCGATGCTCAAACTCCAGGAGTACGCCACCCTCGCCGCCGCCCTGGACGCCGAACTGGAACGCCACCTGCTCACCGCCGACGAGGAACACGCCGTCGCCCTCCGCTCCGACGCCCTGTACGGCGTCCGCCAGAAACACCAGGACCTGCTCACCCAGCTGGCCGTCTCCGCGCAGGGCTACTTGGCCCTCGACCTGGTGCGGAAGAACAACCTGGAACTCATCAAAGGTGTCGACCGCGCCACCACCACCACGATCGCGGCGCTGCGCACCGCCGTCACGGTGGCCCAGGCCCTGGCCGGCCAGAAGCTCGTCCTGGACCAGATCACCGCACTCAACCAGACCACCTCCGACCTGATCGTGGCCACCAGCGAACTGCTGCGCACCCAGGCGGCCGAGATCCAGACCCAGAGCGCCTCCACCACGGTCGACCTGGACTCGCTCCGCCGCGCCTTCGACAACATCTACGCCACCATCGACATGATCGACACCTTCCGGGCGCAGGCCACCGAGAACATGGCGACCACCGTGTCCAGCCTCACCGTGGAACTGGAACACGCCCAGACGTATCTGGCCAGGAGCAGGGGATGACCCGCCTGGCCCGGCTGCTCCTGGTCTTCGCCCTGCTGGCGACCGGCGCCTGCTCCGGCGAGGAGGACACCCTCAAGATCCTGGCCGGCAGCGAGGTCAAGGACCTGGAGCCGCTGCTCAAGGAGTCCGGGCTGAACGTCGAGCTCACCTACACCGGCACCCTGGACGGCGCCGAGCAGGTCGCCAGCGGCGGCGCCGGCCAGTACGACGCGATCTGGTTCTCCTCCAACCGCTACCTGTCGCTGATCGACGGCGCCCGGGAGCGCCTGTCCACCCAGACCAAGATCATGGTTTCCCCGGTCGTGCTCGGCCTGAACCCCGCCAAGGCCACCGAACTGGGCTGGGACACCACTCCCCCGTCCTGGTCCGACATCGCCGCCGCCGCCAGCGCGGGCAAGTTCACCTTCGGCATGACCAACCCGGCCTCCTCCAACTCCGGCTTCTCCGCGCTGGTGGGCGTGGCGGCGGCGCTGTCGGACGCCGACGAGGCGCTCAGCGCGGAGCAGATCGACGCGGTCACCCCGAAACTGAAGGGGTTCTTCTCCGCGCAGCGGCTGACCTCGGGCTCGTCCGGCTGGCTCGCCGACGCTTACGCCCGGACCCCCGGCGTGGACGGCCTGATCAACTACGAGTCGGTGCTGCGCGGCATGAAGCTCACCCTGATCTACCCGACCGACGGCGTCGTCTCGGCCGACTACCCGCTGACCCTGCTGGCCGCCTCGCCGCGCAAGACCGCCTACGACGAGCTCGCCGCCTGGCTGCGCACCCCCGACGTGCAGCGCAAGATCATGGACACCACGTTCCGGCGGCCGATCGTGCCCGGCCTCGGCTCGGCCGAACCCCTGCTGGAGCTGCCGTTCCCGAACAAGCGGTCGGCCGCCGACGAGCTGATCGGCGCCTACCTGAACGACGTGCGGGTCCCGGCCAGGGCCCGGTTCGTGCTGGACACCTCCGGTTCGATGGAGGGCGACAGGATCGCCGCCCTGCGGGCCGCCCTGGTGACCCTGACCGGCGCGGACACCTCGGCGTCCGGCACGTTCTCCCGGTTCCGCAACCGCGAGACCGTCACCATGATCCCCTTCAACAGCGCCCCGCGGCCGCCGCGGGTGTTCACCCTGCCGGAACGCGACCCCGAGCAGGCCCTGGGCGAGATCCGGTCGTTCGCCGAGAACCTCCAGGCCGAAGGCGGCACCGCCATCTTCGACGCGCTCCGCACGGCGTACCAGGAACCGGTGGAGGCCGGGCACTACACCTCGATCGTGCTGATGACGGACGGCGAGAACACCGACGGCTCCGGCGCCGAGGAGTTCGGCGCCTTCTACCGCGCGCTCCCCGAGGGGCAGCGCACAGTCCCCACCTTCGTCGTCCTGTTCGGCGACAGCGACGTCGCCGAGATGACCAGGATCGCCGAACTCACCGGCGGCGCGGTCTTCGACGCCCGCTCCGGCTCGCTGGCCGCCGCGTTCAAGGAAATCCGTGGGTATCAGTAACCGGGTGCTGGCCTACCTGGGCTCCACCAAGAACATCGCCGGCTCGATCCTGGCGCTGATCGGCGTCGGCCTGGTCTTCGCGGGCGTCGCAGGCGCGCTCTGGCCGGTCGTCGTCGCCGGCCTGTACGGCATCGGCGCCCTGCTCGCCCCCGCCGACCGCACCCGCGTGGTCATCTCGCACGCCGAGGTGGAGACGGCCGGGCTCCGCGCCGAACTGGACGCCCTGCTGGCCCGGGTGCCCGGCGCGTTCCCCGCCGACGTGGTCGCCCGCGTCGGCGAACTGGGCGGCATGCTCATCGAGGTCCTGGACCGCGCCGAGGTCCTCACCACCGCCCCCGACCAGCTGCACATCGTCTCCCAGTCGATCCTGGACTACCTCCCGACCAGCCTGAACGGCTACGCCAACCTGCCACCATCCCGCCGACAGGCCGCCCACGCCGAACTCCTCGCCCAGCTCGACCTGCTCCGCACCGGCCTCGGCCGCGTCGCCGACGCCGTCTACCAGGGCGACGAACAGGCCCTCCGCGCCCAGAGCCGCTTCCTGCGGGACCGCTTCGGCGGCTCCGAACTAGACCTTTAGCTCAGGCCGTATTCATGCCGTAGAGGAGGTCGGCGGCCTGGGCGGGGGTCAGGGTGCCGTCCAGGACCTGAGCCTCGATCCGCGCGGCCTGCGCGCGGGTGCGGTCCCCGAGGTCGGCGAGCACCCGTTCGCGGACCATCGCCCAGGTCCAGTCAACCGCCTGGCGGCGGCGTTTCGCGACCAGGTCGGTGTTCTCCTGATGGCGCAGCACGTGCGCCCACAGATCCTGCAGGCCCGCGCCGGTGAGGCCGCTGCAGGTGAGCACGGGGGTTTCCGAGCGGATCAGCCGCAGCGCGCCGCCGAGTTCGCGGGCGGCCCGGCTGGCGGAGAGCTCGTGGTCGCCGTCGGCCTTGTTCACGGCGATCACGTCGGCGAGTTCGAGCACCCCTTTCTTGATGCCCTGGAGCTGATCGCCCGTGCGGGCCAGGGTGAGCAGCAGGAAAGTGTCCACCATCTCGGCGACGGCGGTCTCGGACTGGCCGACGCCGACGGTCTCCACCAGGACGGTGTCGTAACCGGCCGCCTCCACCACCACCATCGCCTCGCGGGTGGCCTTGGCGACGCCGCCGAGGGTGCCCGCCGTCGGGGACGGGCGGATGAACGCCCTGGGGTCGACCGAGAGGCGGGCCATCCGCGTCTTGTCGCCCAGAATGCTGCCGCCGGAGCGGGTCGACGAAGGATCGACCGCGAGCACCGCGACCTGATTTTCCAGGCCGGTGAGGTGGGTGCCCAGCGCTTCGATGAAGGTGGACTTGCCGACGCCGGGCACGCCGCTGACGCCGACCCTGCGCGCCTTCCCGGCGTACGGGGTCAGCTCGGCCAGGAGCTGCTGGGCCAGCTCCCGGTGGTCGGGCCGGGTGGACTCGACCAGGGTGATGGCCCGCGCGATGCCCCGGCGGGAGCCGGACAGCACGCCCTCCGCGTATTCCCGCCAGCTCATCCGCGCAGCTGTCGCAGCAGGTCCAGGGCTGCCTCCGCGATGACCGTGCCGGGCGGGAAGATCGCGGCGGCGCCGGCGGCGCGGAGCTCGTCGAAGTCGCCTGGCGGGATCACGCCGCCGACGGCGATCATGATGTCGCCCGCGCCGAGCTCGTCCAGGGCCTTCTTCAGGGCCGGCACCAGGGTGAGGTGCCCGGCCGCGAGCGAGGAGACGCCGACGATGTGCACGTCGGCCTCGACCGCCTGCCTGGCGACCTCCTCCGGCGTCTGGAACAGCGGGCCGACGTCCACGTCGAAGCCGAGGTCGGCGAAGCCGGTGGCGATCACCTTCTGGCCGCGGTCGTGGCCGTCCTGGCCCATCTTGGCGACCAGGATGCGGGGGCGGCGGCCCTCCGCCCCGGCGAACGCGTCGCAGGCGGCGCGCACCTCGTCCATGCCGGACCCCGCCTCCTCCCGGTAGACGCCGGTGATGGTGCGAATCTGCGCCTCGTGCCGGCCGAACACCTTCTCCAGCGCGTCCGAGATCTCCCCCACGGTGGCCATCGCCCTGGCCGCCTCGACCGCCAGCTCCAGCAGGTTGCCGTTCCCCGCGGCGCCCTTGCCGAGGGCCTCCAGGGCGGCGGCGACCCGGTCGGGCGAGCGCTCCTCACGCAGGCGGCGCAGCTTGGCCAGCTGCTGGTCGCGGACCGAGGTGTTGTCCACCTTGAGCACCTCGATCGGCTCGTCCGCCTCCGGCCGGTAACGGTTCACGCCGATCACCGGCTGGCGGCCGGAGTCGATCCTGGCCTGGGTGCGGGCCGCCGCCTCCTCGATCCGCAGCTTGGGCAGGCCCTTGTCGATGGCGCGGGCCATCCCGCCGAACTCCTCGACCTCCCTGATGTGCGCCCAGGCGCGCTCGGCCAGCTCGGCGGTGAGGCGTTCGACGTAGTAGGAGCCGCCCCACGGGTCGATCACCCGGGTGGTGCCGGACTCCTGCTGGAGCAGCAGCTGGGTGTTGCGGGCGATCCTGGCGGAGAAGTCGGTGGGCAGCGCGAGCGCCTCGTCCAGCGCGTTGGTGTGCAGCGACTGGGTGTGGCCCTGGGTTGCGGCCATCGCCTCCACGCAGGTGCGTACCACGTTGTTGAAGACGTCCTGGGCGGTCAGCGACCAGCCGGAGGTCTGCGAGTGGGTGCGCAGCGACAGCGACTTCGGGTTGCGGGCGCCGAAGCCGCGGACCAGCTCGGCCCAGAGCAGCCGGGCCGCGCGCAGCTTGGCGACCTCCATGAAGAAGTTCATGCCGATGCACCAGAAGAACGACAGGCGGGGCGCGAACGCGTCCACGTCCATGCCCGCGGCGACGCCCGCCCGCAGGTATTCGACGCCGTCGGCGAGGGTGTAGGCGAGCTCCAGGTCGAGTGTGGCCCCGGCCTCCTGGATGTGGTACCCGGAGATGGAGATCGAGTTGAACTTGGGCATCCGGGCGGCGCTGTACTCGAAGATGTCGGAGATGATCCGCATCGACGGGCCGGGCGGGTAGATGTAGGTGTTGCGGACCATGAACTCCTTGAGGATGTCGTTCTGGATGGTCCCCTGCAGCTGCTCCGGCGCGACGCCCTGCTCCTCGGCGGCCACGATGAACAGGGCCAGGATGGGCAGAACGGCGCCGTTCATGGTCATCGAGACGGACATGCGGTCCAGCGGGATGCCGTCGAAGAGCTGGCGCATGTCGTAGATGGAGTCGATGGCCACGCCCGCCATGCCGACGTCGCCGGCCACCCTCGGGTGGTCGGAGTCGTAGCCGCGGTGGGTGGCCAGGTCGAAGGCGACCGACAGGCCCTTCTGCCCGGCGGCCAGGTTGCGGCGGTAGAAGGCGTTGGACTCCGCGGCGGTGGAGAATCCGGCGTACTGGCGGATGGTCCAGGGCTGGTTGACGTACATGGTCGGGTACGGCCCGCGCAGGAACGGCGCCAGCCCCGGATAGGTCGGCAGGTAGCCGGGGAGGTCGCCGGCGTCGTAGAGGGGTTTCACGGCGATGCCCTCGGGGGTGTCCCACGGTTCGGCGCTTGGGACGGCCACGCGGTCCTTCCCGATTCCGAGCCCGATTTCGGAGAAATTGGGAATGCTCATCGGGCGTCCCCCTTCGGTGCGATGCCCAGGTCGGCGAAAGTCGTTCTCAGCACGTCGAGGGCGTCGCCGCCGGCCCGGATGTTGCCGTCCACGCCGGGGTGATCGCCCTTGCCCGCCAGCCAGATCCGCTCCGCCCCCGCGGCGCGGAGCGCGGCCGCGACGGTTTCGGCGTGCTCGCCGTACAGGCGGTCGCTGGAGCAGAGGCAGGCGACCGGCGTGCCCGCGTCGCGGAAGGCCTCCGCCAGGGCGGCCGCGTCGGTGCCGGGGCCGCTGGTGACGGTGGCGATGCCGCCGGCGGCGAACAGGTTGGCCGCGAACGAGGCGCGCGCGGTGTGCACGGCGACCGGGCCGATGGTGGCCAGGAACACCAGCGGGCGCTCCGGCTGGGCGTCGGCGTGGTCGCGGAGCGCCTCGTACTCGGCCGCGTACCGCACCCGGCCGGGGGAGGCCGGCAAGCCGGGTCCCGGTTCGCGGACGACGGCGCGCTCGCCCAGGTTGGGGAACTCGCTGACGCCGGTGACCGGGCTCTTCCTGCGGGCGATTTCCCGCGCCCGCGCCGCCCGCGCCGTGGCCAGGCGCCCGGGGATCAGGGTCTCCAGCGCCGCCGCGTAGCCGCCCGCCCGCTCGATCTCCTGGAACCAGGTCCAGGCCCGTTCGGCGAGGGCGGCGGTGAGGTTCTCCACGTACCAGGAGCCGCCCGCCGGGTCGATCACCCGGGCCACCCCGGCCTCCTCGACCAGCAGGGCCTGGGTGTTGCGGGCGATCCGGCGGGCGAAGCCGTCGGGCAGGCCGAGCGCGGCGTCGAACGGCTGCACGGTCACCGCGTCCGCGCCGCCGACGCCCGCGCCGAAGCAGGCCAGCGTGGTGCGCAGCATGTTCACCCACGGGTCGCGGGCGGTCATCATCGCCGACGAGGTCACCGCGTGCTGCCGCTGCACGGCCTCCGGCACGCCGCAGACCTCGGCGACCCGCGACCACAGGCGGCGGGCGGCCCGGAACTTGGCGATGGTGAGGAACTGGTCGGCGCTGGCCGCGTACCGGAACTCCAGTTGCGCGAACGCCTGCCCGGCGGAGATCCCGGCGTCGGTGAGGGTGCGCAGCGCGGCCACGCCGGCCGCGATCGAGCAGCCCAGCTCGGCCGCGTCGCCGCCGCCCGCGTCGTGGTACGGCAGCGCGTCCACGGTCACCGCCAGCACGGCGGGCTGTTCGGCGACGCAGCGCCGTACCAGGTCGGGCAGCCCCGGGTGGAGCGGGCCCGCGCCCAGGTTGCCGCCCGCCAGCGCGGTGCCGGCGGCGATCGCCAGGAAGATCCGGGCCGCCTCCTCGGTGCGCGGCCCCGCGTCCAGCACGACCGGCGCGAGGTCGAGGAAGACCCCGTCGAGCACGGCCGGCAGCGCGGCCGGGTCGAGTGAGGTCAGGTCCAGCCAGAGCGAGGTGACGCCGTTCTCCAGGTCGGCCTGGATCGCCTCCCTGGTCACGGCGGGATCCGGGTGCGCGTGCCGCTGCCTGACGTCCCAGGAGCTCTCGGCGCGCAGCACCCGGGGCGCGGCGGGAAGCCGGTCGTACAGGGGCTCGACGGTGATCCCGTCGTAGGTCACGGAGGAGAGCGCGGCCTCCGGATCATCGCCTTCGAAGCCCGATTTGCGCAGCACGCCGAGGGCGAGCTCGCGCCACCGCTCGCGGGAACCCGGCGGGAACTCTGCGGCGAGGTCCAGTGGTGACACCGTCATGCACCGGATGCTAAGCCGACAGAGACCCCATTCGCGCCCCTGGGGGCCCCTATCGGCGCGTCACGGCTTAGCCGTGAACGAAGCCTCCCAGGTCAGACGGCCCACGATGCCGTCGTCAGGAAGATCTACTCGCCGCTGGAAGGTCTTGCAGACGTCCCGCGAACGCTGCCCGTAAGCCCCGTCCGCGTCGAGCTCGAAGCCGATCAGCTTCATCTGGGCCTGCCAGGCCTTGACGTCGTCCCCGCGCATCACCGGCGGGAATCTGAGCAGCCGCCCGGGCCACTTCGGCGTGCCGGGGACCACCGGCGGCGGGTCGCCGCCACCCGGCCGCGGCGCGCCGCGCCGCACCCAGGCGTAGAGCGGTCCGCCGGGGCAGTCGGTGGCGTAGCCGTCCCGGTGCCCCTGGATCTCCCGGCCCGCGCCGCCCTCGGCCCGCAGGTACTCGATCGCGTCCAGGATCCCGTGCAGGATCTCGTCGGTGGGCTCCACCAGCCCGGCGTTCCCGACCAGCCCGAGCACCGCGTAGTGACCGGAGTTGAGCCCGGCCCCGTTGGCGGCGGGCACGTGCTTGGCCCCACGCCCCACGAAAACCTTCCGATGCGGGCAAACCACCATCGAGTAGCCGATGTCAATCCAGCCATTTCCATCCATGTGAAAATCCTGAATTGATTTCACCATTGCCACGCATTTGGCGTGGTCGTCGATGATGGCCGGATCCACTCGCCCGCCCGTGTAGTGCACCTTCACGCCGCGCGTCGAACTGAGCGGCGAATAGGAGCCCTTCGGGGCTCGCGCGCCCCAGGTACTGCGGGTCACGAGGTCGATAGCCACGAAGATCTCCCGTTCTGGTGTCAATATCCGAGCGTATTGGGGAACGCTCCACCGCAGTGCCCGAATGCCCGAATCGGCATCGACTATGCGTGATCCGGCGTCTCGCCGCGATCCAGGCGAATCACCCGGCGGTCGGTGACGATGGCGGTGATCAGGTCGGCGGGGGTGACGTCGAAGGCCGGGTTGAGCGCGCCGGCGCCCTCGGGCGCGAGCCGTACGCCGCCGATGGAGAGGACCTCGGCGGGGCCGCGGTCCTCGATGGTGATCACGTCGCCGCCGGGGGTGGCCAGGTCGATCGTGGTCTCGGGGGCGATGACCAGGAACGGCACCCCGGCTCTGCGGGCGCCCAGGGCGAGGGCGTACGAGCCGATCTTGTTGGCGGTGTCGCCGTTGGCGGCGATCCGGTCCGCGCCGATGAGCACGGCGTCGGCCGCGCCCCTGGCCAGCAGGAAGGGCCCGGCCGAGTCGACGATCAGGCGGTGCGGCGCGCCCATCCTGGCCAGTTCCCAGGCGGTCAGCCTGGCGCCCTGCAGCAGCGGCCTGGTCTCCAGGGCGAGCGCCTCGCGGAGCGTGCCGCGCTCGTGCATGGTCTGGATGACGCCGAGCGCGGTGCCGCGTTCCACCGCGGCCAGGCCGCCGGTGTTGCAGACCGTCATCACCCGGGTGGCGCCGTGGCCGGCCAGCAGGTCCGCGCCGAGCACGCCCATGGCCAGGCAGGCCGCGATGTCCTCGTCCCTGATCCGCAGCGCCCTGGCCAGCGGGTCGGGGGCCGCCGCCGCCTGGTCGACCCCCCACGCCAGGTTGACGGCCGTCGGCCGGGCCTCCCGGAGCGGCCCGATCGGCTCGCCGGTCCGCGCCGCGAGCGCGACCCCCAGCGCGCCCGCGACGCCGAGCGCCGGCGCGCCCCGGACCGCCAGCCGCTTGATCGCGTCGATCAGCTCCGCGACGGTGGTGATCCGCAGGTACGTCAGATCGCCGGGCAACCGGGTCTGGTCGACGAGCACGATCGCCTCGTCGATCCAGTCAATCGTTCTCATATCTGGTCAGCCTAGACGCGGGCCGCCAGGTCGAAGAGCACCTCGTCGCACCCCCGGGCGACCATCAGGGTCAGGCCGAGCGGCCGCCCGTCCAGCAGCCCGGCGGGCAGGCTGAGCGCGGGGGTGCCGGAGAGCGGGGCCAGGCAGGTCAGCCGCAGGGTCGCCGGCCGCCGGTTCTCCGGGCGGCCGAACGCGGGGGCCACGCCGGGCGCGGTGGGCAGCACGAGCACGCCGCCGTCGCCGAGCAGCACCCGGAGCCGGTCGGCCGCCTCGTCCAGCGCCTTGCGGGCGAGGGCGACCTCCTCGCCGGTGAGCGACTCCGCCCGCGCGAACCTGGCGGCGACGCCGGGGCCGAACTCCGGGCGTTCCCTGATGATCCAGTCGCCGTGGCTCTGCCACGCCTGGGCCGCCTGCGCGATCGCGAACGCGTCGGTGACGTCGTGGCCGAGCGGGGTGCGGTGCACCGGGAGGCCCAGCCGGGCGATGGCGGGCGCGAGGGCCGCGCCGACCCGGGGGGACAGGTCGGACCACAGGTCGGGGGGCACGCAGAGCCGGGTGGCCCGGCCGCCGCCCTCGCCGTCCAGGAGCGCGCCGGCCGCCGCGCGGAGCAGGGTGAGGTCGCGGGTGAGCAGGCCGGGGACGTCGAAGGCGGGGGCGAGCGGGAGCATGCCTTCGCGTGGGGCGCGGGCGTGGGTGGGGCGGAAGCCGTACAGGCCGGTGTAGGAGGCCGGCACCCGGATGGAGCCTGCGGTGTCGGTGCCCAGCCCGAGATCGGCGCGCCCGGCGGCGACCGCCGCCGCGGAGCCGCTGGACGACCCGCCGCAGACATGCCCGGGAGCGGCCGGATTATCGGGCGCGCCGTAGTGCGCGTTCGTCCCGCCCAGGCTGTAGGCCAGCTCGTCGGTGTGCGTCTTCCCCGCCAGCACGGCTCCCGCCGCCCGCAGCCTGGCCACCGCCGCCGCGTCAGCCGCGGCCGGTTCCTGTCTCTCCAGCCAGCGCGGATGCCCCGCGCCGGTGGGCGTGCCGGCGACGTCGAAGACGTCCTTGACGGCCAGCCGGACCCCGGCGAGCGGCCCCGCTCCACCGGGCGATTCCGGCGGAGTTCCCCACAACACGAACGGATCGATCCCCACTTATCCTCCAAAGTGGCCAGGTCGATGTTCCGGTTACGGCTACTCCCCACTCCTATGCCAGCCCAATTTCACACCCGGTGTGCCAGAGTTTCGAGGAGGTTACACGTGCTCCCGGCCTTAGGCGGAAAATGCGTCGACAATCATCGTCCCAGGTGAGGATCATGAGGGTATGAGTAACGTGGTTAAGGAGGTTCAGTTCGCCACCCCGCCCGATCCACTGGCGATGAAAGTGTGGATCGACGACAGTGACAGCCCCGCCGACGTGATCGACGCGCTGGCGCTGTCCCCGTTCGCCACCGGCGAGCAGCCGTGGGCGCGCACGGTCACTTTGGACCGGATCCGCGCCGACGCCCCGCTCACCGTGGCCCGCGGGCGGCTGCTGCGTTCCGCGTCCGCGGTGGACGGCCCGGACGCCCGGCTGTTCGGCGGCGACGGGTGGACGCTGCGGGTGGTGCGCTACACCAACCAGTCGGCCACCGTCGCGGTGACGGCGGTCAGCGAGGAGCTGGCCGTCGCGGTCATGGCCGAGGTCGTCAAGGACGCCGAGGAGGAGACGCCGAAGGACGCGGACGTGGTCTCCATGGGCTTCTGGTGGATGAGCGAGCACGGCCGCCGGCGCTCCGGCAAGAAGATCACGACCTCTCCGTGGGAGTCGGTGCGGCCGAACTATCCGCGCGCCGCGACCGGGCGGCTCGACCAGCTGATGGCCGTGCGCCCCGACGACGTGAACGGCCGCCTGCTGCTGCTGCACGGCCCGCCCGGCACCGGCAAGACCACCCTGCTGCGCACGCTCGCCCGGGAGTGGTCCACCTGGTGCCAGGTCGACTGCGTGCTCGACCCCGAGCGCCTGTTCAACGACCCCGGCTACCTGATGGAGGTCGCGGTCGGGTGCGAGTGCCCCGACCACGGCGAGGGCAAGTGGCGGCTGCTCGTCCTGGAGGACTGCGACGAACTGATCCACGCCGAGGCCAAGGCGTCCACCGGGCAGGGCCTGTCCCGGTTGCTCAACCTCACCGACGGCCTGCT
Source organism: Acrocarpospora corrugata (assembly GCF_009687845.1). Lineage (GTDB taxonomy): Bacteria > Actinomycetota > Actinomycetes > Streptosporangiales > Streptosporangiaceae > Acrocarpospora > Acrocarpospora corrugata. The sequence goes on along the minus strand of NZ_BLAD01000051.1, from coordinate 19,607 downwards.
CGGCCAGGGACGGGACGTGCTGGTGGCGATCACCACGAACGAGGACCTGGCCCGCCTGCACCCCGCCGTGGTCCGGCCGGGCCGCTGCCTGGCCCAGATCGAGGTGGGCCGGATGGACACCGAGCAGGCCACGGCCTGGCTGGGCACCAGCACGGGCATCGGCCCGTCCGGGGCAACCCTGGCCGAACTGTTCGCCCTACGCTCTGGCCGCCCGGCCCCCGAGCCCGAGCCGGTCGGCGGCATCGGGCTGTACCTCTAGCAGATAGTCCGCGACGCCGGCGACCTGGCCACCGGTCAGCTCGCCGTCGTCGCGGATCCGCCCGGCCTGCTCCCTGTCGATGGCCCGGCTCCACGGAAAACCGGCCGGCAGCGTGGATTCGGCCAGGTAGACGTTCCCGAACAGCATGGCGGGCACCTCCGCGAGGGCCTGGCCGAGCATCCGCGCGCCCCGGCCGTGCCCCGCGAAGTGCATGCCGCCGTGCCGGTGCCGCGCGTAGGCCTGGCCGTACTCGTCGAGGAATCCGTGCGCCGCCACGGTCCTGACCTCCGCGCGCCCGGCCAGGGCCCGCCGCAGGGCGTGCCAGTTCCGGTCCCGGGAGCGGGTCAGGAACACCACCGTCCGGGGTTCGACCGCCAGGATCGGCGTGGTCGCCCGGAACGGCCCGGCCACCGCCGCCCAGATCAGCCGGTGGGCGCCGGTCAGCGTGTCGTGGCCGGCGCCGGGGACGGTGACGTGCCGTCCGCCGGGGAACTGCTCGACGTCCAGGCTGTCGTCCCGGGTGACCAGCGGGTCGCGGGTGCCGAGCAGCTGCACGACCTGGGTCCGCTCCCCCCGGTCGAAATGGTCCAGCCAGCGCAGCCGCAGATCCGTCAGGTACGGCGCGCCGCGCCGCAGCTCCGAGAGCGTCCGCCCGGTGACCGACCATCGCCGCGCGTCGAACCCCCGGTTGGGCGCGGCCAGCAGCACGATCCTGCTCACCCGCCGGGCCCAGGCCCGCGCCTGCCTGCTGTCCTCGTCACCATGCGCGATCAGGTACGCGTGCCGGATCAGCAGCCCGCCGGCACTGTGCCCCACCAGGACGACACGCCCGAGCCCGCCCATCTCCCACCAGACGCGCGCGATCCATTCGCTCAGTTCCCTGGCCAGCTCACCCGCGGCCCGGTTACTCCAGGGCCGGACCTGGATCGGGGACACCTCGGCCCGCCACGACTCCCCCAGCCCCGCGGCCAGCCGGTCGCATGGCGACGGGTCGCCGTCCAACCCCGGGACGTATACGAGCAGATTGTCTGCCATGGCGGCAGCCTGGCCCGGACCGGCTGCCGACACATGAGTACACCCCTACCTAAAACGTGATGAGCCACACCGGCAGGACCATTCGTCAGCCATCTTCCGGCCTCGATCCGACACGATTGGAGATCGAACTGCCCCCACTCCCGGATGAGGACCGATGACCGAGGTAGCCGAGATCTGCGCCCAGCTGATCCGTTTCGACACCACCAACCCCGGCCCGGGCGAACGCCCCGCCGCCGAGTACGTGGCCGACCTGCTGGCCGAGGTCGGCGTCGAACCAATCGTGCTGGAATCGGCCCCCCGCCGGACCAATGTGATCGCCAGGATCCCCGGCGACTCCCCCGCCGCCCTTCTGATCCACGGCCACCTCGACGTCGTCCCCGCCGACCCGGACGAATGGAAACGCCACCCGTTCTCCGGCGACATCGCCGACGGCAGCGTGCACGGCCGGGGCGCGGTCGACATGAAGGGCAGCCTGGCGATGACCCTCGCCCTGGTCCGCGACCTGGCCCGCCGCGGCGTCCGCCCCCGCCGCGACCTCGTCCTCGCCTTCCTCGCCGACGAGGAGTCCACCGGCGCGTACGGCTCCCGCTACGTCGCGGAGAACCACCGCGACCTCTTCGACGGCTGCACCGAGGCCATCAGCGAATCGGGCGGGTTCACGGTCACCGCGGAGGGCGCCCGGATCTACCCGGTGGCCGTCGCCGAACGCGGCACGGCGTGGATGAAGCTCACCGCCCGCGGCGTACCCGGCCACGGCTCCAAACCCCCCGTCGACAACCCGGTCGCCGAACTGGCCCGCGCCCTGACCCGGCTGGCCGACTACACCTGGCCGATCCACCTCACCCCGCCGGTCGCCACCCTCATCCAGGGCCTCGGGACCGCCCTCGGCACCCCCATCGACCTCGACGCCCTCGACGCCGAACTGCGCCGCCTCCCCCCGTCCGCGGCGGCCCTGTTCAAGGGCGTGATCCGCAACTCCGCCAACCCGACCATGCTGAACGCCGGCTACAAGGTCAACTCGATCCCCGGCAAGGCGGAGGCGCACGTGGACGGCCGTTTCCTGCCCGGCTCCCAGCAGGAGTTCCTGGACACCATCGACCGCCTGATGGGCCCGAAGATCACCCGCGAGTTCCTCAACCTGGAGGAGGCCCCCACGGCCCCCGTCCACGGCCTCTTCGACGACATGTGCGCCGCCCTCCGCCGCGAGGACCCGGCGGCGCACCCGGTCCCCTACGTGATGACCGGCGGAACCGACGCGAAGTCCTTCGCCCGCATCGGCATCCGAGGCTACGGATTCACCCCGCTCCTGCTACCCCCGGAACTCGACTACTTCGGCATGTTCCACGGCGTGGACGAACGTGTACCCGTCGCGGGCCTCGACTTCGGCGTACGGGTGCTGAACCATCTCGTTGGCGGCTAAACCGACGCGGTGAAGGTGGAGACCATGCGGGTAGCGGTCACCGGGCACCGGGACCTGACCCCCGAGACCGAGGATCTGGTCCGGGCTGCGATGGAAGGTCTGCTCACGCCCCACGGAACCGCCGTGGTGGGAATCTCCTGCCTGGCGCCGGGGGCAGATCAGATCTTCGCCGAGACGGTCCTGAGCCTGGGCGGAAGGCTGGAGGCCATCCTCCCGGTCCGCGGCTACGGATCCGTGCTCCCTTCCGAGGAACGCGAACGGTTCGAGGGACTTCTGGATCAGGCGGATCCGGTACGCTGCCTCACCCATGACGCGCCCACCCCGGCCGTCTACGCGGCGGCCAACGAAGTGATGCTGGCGAGCGCCGACGTGCTGGTGGCCGTCTGGGACGGCGGACCGGCCCGGGGGCCGGGCGGGACCGCCGAGGTCGTGGACGCGGCGCTACGCCGGGCCATCCCCGTGAAGATTCTCTGGCCCGATGGCGCCACCCGCGCGGGGGACTGAACAACGACTAAACTCACAATCCACACTATTTGGACAATAAGCGCAATCGAGCAAAATCGCGGCAGCTTTTCATCCTTACCAACTACTTACCTTTAAGATAGTGTTGCCACCTCGATATTCGGTCGATCACGGATGGCAATTTGACTCACCCCTCCCATCCCCATTGCCCGCTCCTGGAAGCGCGCAATGGAAAATGACACCGAGAGCAAGCTGTCACTTCCCGCAACAAGGCAGTGGCGAAGCGTTAAAGTGCGTAGGGTCTTGGTACTCTGCGCGAGCGCTTCCTGGAGCCGACGCGGCCTACACCGGAATGGATACGATGATCACTAAGGCAGACACGCCGAACCTGGTCTCAGCGGTCATGGATGTTCATGATTTTTCGCTTGAGGAGCTCGCGGCTCAGGGATCGCACCGCTCCACGCTCGCTCGAATCGTCCCGATGGCGTCGGACAACCCGAGAGTCGCCGTGGCCGCCTTCCAGTCGTCTCTATAGCGGCGGATCGGGGCGACGTGAGTGGGATAACCCTGCCATTCGATCAGTATGTACTAAAGGTTCATAGTCGGTGCGATCTTGCTTGTGACCACTGCTACGTCTACGAACATGCTGATCAGACCTGGCGCAGCCGCCCCAATGTCATGTCCGTCGAAACGGCGATATTAGCCGCAAAGCGTATCGCCGAGCACGTGAAACAGCACGACGTGAGCACGATTCACGTCGTGCTCCACGGGGGCGAGCCGTTGCTGGCCGGGCATGACCGGCTGGCCGAGATCGTCACCCTGCTGCGGGAACAACTCGACGGGCTCTGCCACCTCAATCTTGCCATCCATACAAACGGCGTCACCCTTGACGAGAAGTTCTGCGACCTTTTCACCGAAAACGGGGTTAAAGTCGGAATCTCCCTGGACGGCGACAAGATCGCGAATGACCGCCATCGCCTCTTCAGGAACGGCCGCAGCAGCTACCAGCAGGTAATTCAAGCGGTGTCCCTGCTCCGGGCCCGTCCGGAGATCTACGCGGGCCTGCTCTGCACCATCGACGTCGCCAATGACCCGATCAAGGTGTACGACGCCTTGCTCTCCCTCGAACCTCCCCGCGTGGACTTCCTGCTCCCGCACGCGACCTGGGAAGACCCCCCGCCGCGCCCGTCCGCCACGGCCTACGCCGACTGGCTGATCGCGATCTTCGATCGCTGGCACGCGGGCGGCCGTCCCATCCCGGTCCGCCTGTTCGAATCGATCATCAACACCACCCACGAGCGCAGCAGCCTGAGCGAGGCGATCGGCCTCGAACCCAGCACGCTCGTCGTCATCGAGACCGACGGCGGCTACGAGCAGGTCGACTCCCTGAAAGTCGCCTTCGACGGCGCGCCCGCCACCGGGTTCGACCTGGCCGGAAGCTCACTGAACGAAGTGGCGCGGCACCCTGGCGTCCAGGCCCGCCAGCGGGGACTCCAGGGGCTCTCCGCGACATGCCAGAAATGCCCGGTGGTCCGGAGCTGCGGCGGCGGGCTCTACCCGCACCGGTTCCGCGAGGACTCCTTCGACCACCCCAGCGTCTACTGCGCCGACCTGCTGGCTCTCATCACCCACGTCCAGGATCACACGACGATGACCAACCACGGCCTCCCTCCCTCCACCTTCGACGCCCTGGCGGCCGGGTACGGCGGCGCCGAGGACATCGAAGCGCTCGCCCGCTCCCAGGCGAGCATCCAGCGCATGATCATCGCCTCGGTGCCGGAGCGTCCGGCGGCCGCCTGGGAACTCCTGGTCCAGGCCGACCGGACCGATCCTGCCGCCCTGCGCACCGTACTGGCCCACCCGTACGTCCGGGTCTGGGCGGCCAGCCGGACCCATGGCGGATACCTGGCCAACGTCGCCGCCGCCGCGGCCTACCGTGCCGGCATCGACGCCAAAATCCTCGTCCAGGTCCTCGGCGGCAGCGTTCACCTCCCCACTGTGGGCACCTTCGACGATGTGACCGGCGACTCGGCGACGCTGGTCATCGAGGGCGGATCGACCTGGATCGACGGCCCGGCCACCCCGCTGACCGAGGTTCGCCGGCTCGACGCGGGCGGCTTCTCTGTTCTGCTGGAAGACCGCGACCCCAGCCGGGACTGCCATCAGTGGCCGGCCGCGGCGAAGCTCGGGAAGACGGACTTCGACGCCTGGCACGGCTGTTTCAGCCTGGCCTGGCAGCTGATCGAGTCCGACTACCCCGAGTATGCCCCCGGGCTGCGCGCGGGCCTGTCCACGATCATGCCGCTGGCGCCCGCCCCGGCCGGGAAGGATGTGTCCTCCACCGCCAGGCACGCCTTCGGCGCCGTCGCCGCCGCCCTGCCCGCCGATCCCGCCACCTTGGCGCTGCTGCTCATCCACGAGTTCCAGCACGTCAAACTGGGCGCGATGCTCGACATGTTCGATCTGTACGACGAATCCGACAGCACGCTCTACCACGCGCCCTGGCGGGACGACCCGAGGCCGCTCGAGGGCCTGCTCCAGGGAACCTACGCGCACATCGCGGTCAGCGACTTCTGGCGCGCCCGGCTCACCGGCCCGGAGCGGGTCAGGGCACACGAGCAGTACGTTCTCTGGCGGGCGCACACCGCGCGGGCGATCGAGACCCTGGCCTCCTCGGGCCGGCTCACGTCCTTCGGGGAGCGCCTCGTCGGCCGGATGCGGGAGACCGTCGCGAGCTGGGAAAGCGGGCCCGGTTCCAGCCCGGCGTGACCGCCGTACCGGTAACCGGGGCGGACCTGCTCCGTGATCTGAGCGCGCTCGGGGTCGACTCCGGGCAGACCGTCCTGGTGCACTGCTCGCTCTCCCGGATCGGCAGGGTGGCCGGCGGCGCGGCCACCCTGGTCGAGGTGATTCGGGCGCTGCTGGGCCCGGCCGGAACCCTGGTCGCCCTCACCTCCACGGCCGACAATTCGGACACCTCCCCCCTGTACCGGCAGGCCGTCGAGGGCATGAGCGCCGAGGAGGTCGCGCGCTACCAGGCCGCCATGCCCGCCTTCGACCCGGCGCGGACGCCCAGCACCGGCGTGGGCCGGGTGGCCGAGCAGGTGCGCCTGACACCGGGAGCCCGCCGGAGCGCGCACCCGCAGACGTCGTTCGCGGCGGTCGGCGCGCAAGCCGGGGAACTCATGGCCGGCCATTCCCCGACCTGCCACTACGGCGAGGAGTCACCGCTCGCGAGGCTCTACGCGGCGGACGCGCGGGTGCTGCTCCTCGGCGTCGGATTCGACATCTGCACCGCATTCCACCTCGCCGAATATCGATATTCGGACAGCCCTCCCATCCGGACGTACCGCTGCGTCGTCGATTTCGGCTACGGTCGGACCTGGTGGGAATATCAGGACATGGTCCTCGACGACAGCGATTTCGCACAGTTGGGTGCTGATTTCGAACAGGCCGTAACGGTCAGTGCCGGCATGGTCGGAAACGCGGAATCCCGGTTCTTTGCCATGCCCATAGCGGTCGATTTCGCCACAAATTGGTTGTTACACCGGAGAAATCCGAACGAAATATTCCTTGCAGGCACTCCCTCGGACTAATCTGCGTTCCTACGGTAAAGCCCCCGCGAGGAAGGAGGCGGATGCCACCGAACCCGACCTCACGATCAGTGGTCCAAGGCCCCTGCTTCTTTCTTAGCTATGCGCACATCCCCGGTCTCGACTCGAACCGAGGGCCCGATCCGAACAGGTGGGTAGCGAAGCTATTTCTCGATCTTTCCGAGATCGTGCTAAACGAGACCAAGCTCAAGGCCGCGCACGCGGGTTTCATGGATCGCGGCATTCAGTCCGGCGATCGATGGCCGGAACAGCTCGCCAACGCATTGGCCACTTGCCGGGTTTTCATCCCGCTGTACTCCCCCCGATACTTCGACAGCGCAGAATGCGGGAAGGAATGGACGGCTTTCGCGCAGCGACTCCATACGACCACTGATCACGGCAACCGGATGACCGCCATCATCCCGGCTCTGTGGGCGCCGCTCCTCGACCCGGAGCAGCTTCCGAAATGCGCACAGGAAATACAGTTCGATCACGAGATGTTCGGCCCTCGATATCGCCAGGAGGGCTTCTACGGGCTCATGAAGTCCCGGTCGATGCGGACCCACTACGAGACCGCGATCAAAGCTCTCGCGCGCCGGATCATCAAGGTGGCGGAGCAGGATCTCGTCCCGGTGGCGGAACCCGTCGACTATCAGAGCCTGACCAGCGCGTTCAACGACCTCGTCGCGGAACCGGCGGTCAAGTCCTCCTCCCCGCGGATGCGCCTGACCATGGTCGCTCCGGATCTGTCCCGGCTGCCCAGCGGACGTAAGGCGGCGACCTATGGCCAGACCCCGCAGGAGTGGAATCCATTTCCCGAATCCGGGGAGCATCGGCCGCTGGCGTCCTATGCCATGGAGCTGGCGCTGCGGCACGGTTATCTGCTCGAAGTCGGCTCGCTGGACAGCCACCTGGAACATCTGACCGACGGGCTCGACGCCCCCAGCGTGCTCGTCGTGGACCCGTGGGCGGTCCAGCACCCGGAGTCGCGGGAGGTGCTGCGCCGGGTCTGCGGGCTGGACCGGCGGCCGCTGCCGATCGTGCCCTGGAACCTCCGGGACGAGCAGACCGCCGAAGCCGAGACGGTCCTGCGCGAACTGCTCCTGGACGCCATTCCGGAACGGCCCGGACTGCCCGCCGCCAGCCACATCACCTCCCTGGCCGCATTTCAGCGTGATCTGCCGAGAATTTTCAGCAGCGCCGCCAAGAGCTACTTCAAGTCGGCGCCCATCCATCGCCCGAGTGGCCCGCTTGGCACCCGACCGCGACTGACGAAGACGGAGGATTCCGATGGCAAGTGACCTGAATGGCAAGATCATCACCTTCTATTCGTTCAAGGGCGGGACCGGCCGCACCATGGCCCTCGCCAACACCGCGTGGATTCTGGCCAGTCAGGGGCGGCGTGTTCTCGTCATCGACTGGGACCTGGAATCACCCGGGCTGCACCGGTTCTTTCACCCCTTCCTGGACGTGAGCGTGATCGCCGCCACGAAAGGCGTGGTGGACATGATCGCGGACTATCAGTGGGCCACCACGACGCCGCATGCCGAGCCGGACTGGCACAAGGACTTCGCCCGGGTGACCCGGCACGCGGTCTCCCTGGAGAAATGGGATTTCCCCGGTGACGGAACGCTGGACTTCCTCTCCGCCGGGCGCCGCAACCGGGACTATTCCTCGCTGTCCACATTCGACCTCGACGTTTTCTATGAGCGGGGCGGCGGGCAGTTCCTGGACGCCCTGCAAGCCGACATGCGCCGCCACTACGACTACACGCTGATCGACAGCCGCACCGGGTTCAGCGATATCGCCGACATTTGCACGATCGCGCTGCCGGATGTGCTGGTCGACTGTTTCACCATGAGCGACCAGAGCATCGACGGCGCCGCCGAAGTCGCCCGGATCATCGACAAGCAGTATCCAGATCAGCGGATCCGGATTCTGCCGGTGCTGATGCGGGTCGACGACGGGGAGAAGAAGAAGGTCGACGCGGGGCGTATGCACGCCAGGGACCAGTTCATCGGCTTCCCGAAAGGGCTGTCCGGCGACTCGGTGAAAAGCTACTGGGCCACCATCGAGGTTCCGTACAAGCGGTTCTACGCGTTCGAGGAGACGCTGGCCACCTTCGGCGACAGCCCCGGCTCGCCAGGCTCGCTGCTCTCGGCGTACGAGCGGCTCACCGCCGCCATCACCGAATCCTCCGTCACGGGCATGCCCCCGATGGAGGAGAGCGTCCGGCTGCGGTGGCTGGAGGCGTTCACCAGGCGGCAGCCGACCCAGCATCCCGACGTGCGGCTGAGCTACGCGCCGGAGGATCGGATGTGGGCGGACTGGGTGATGGCCGTGCTGGAACAGGCCGGCTTCCGGGTCACCCCGCAGACCCGGTACGGCACCGGCGACCGATCCCCCACCCAGGACCTGCCCGAGTCGGCCAGCACCGTCGTCATCCTCTCCTCGGCGTACCTGCGCGGATTCCATCGCGACGAGTGGCCGAGCGGCGACCTGTCCACCGGGATGGCTCCCGAGGTGGTCGCCCTCCGGGTCTCCGAAGCGGTGCGGCTGACCATGCCCATCGCCGACCGGCCGCCGGTCGACCTGGTCCGGCTGGGCCCGGAGGACGCGGCCGAGGCGGTCCTGCGGGCGGTGGGGCGCGGCGGGCACGGCCACGACATGATCGAGCTCTCCCAGCTCGGCACCCGGTACCCGGGCACCCAGCCGTCCATCTGGAGCGTCGGCACCCGCAACGCCTCCTTCACCGGCCGGAACCTGGCCCTGGAGACGCTACGCAACCAGTTGCTGGGCAGCAGCCAGGCCGTGGTGCTCCCGCAGGCGCTGTACGGCATGGGCGGCGTCGGCAAGACCCAGGTCGCGCTGGAGTACGCGCACCGGTTCGCGGCCGACTACGACCTGGTGTGGTGGATCCCCGCGGAACAGCCCGACCTCATCAACCCCATGCTGGCGGAGCTGGCCAGGCGGATCGGGCTGCCGGTCAGCGACAGCGTGGTGGAGGGCGCACTGGCCGCCCGCGAGGCGCTGCGCCGGGGTGAGCCGCACGCCCGCTGGCTGTTGATCTTCGACAACGCGGGCGACCCGGAGGAGCTCAAGCCGTTCCTGCCGGGCGGCAGCGGGCACGTCATCGTCACCTCCCGGATCCAGACCTGGTCCAACATCGCCGCCCCGCTGGAAGTCGACGTGTTCAGCCAGCAGGAGAGCGTGGAGCACCTGCTCCGCCGCGTACCCAGGCTGGCCCCGGTGGACGCGCTGAGCGTCGCGGAGGAACTCGGCTTCCTGCCACTGGCGGTCGAGCAGGCCGCCGCCTGGCTGAGCGAGACCGGGCTGTCCGCCTCCGAGTACGTGACCCAGCTGCAGAAGCAGGCGCCCAGGATCCTGGCCATGAACCGGCCCACGGACTACGAGAACTCGGTCGCCGCGACCTGGAACGTCTCGCTCGAACAGCTGCGCAGCAGGTCACCCGCCGCCGAGCGGATGCTCCAGCTCTGCGCGTACTTCTCGCCGGACCCGATCTCGCTGTCGCTGATCTACAGCGACGACATGATGCGCGCGCTGCTGCCCTACGACGACTCGCTGCGCGGGGAGAAGCTGGTGCTCGGCCGGGTCATCCGGGAGATCAGCCGGTTCGCGCTGGCGAAGATCGACCAGGGCAGCAAGACCATCCAGGTCCACCGGCTGGTGCAGACCGTGATCAGAGACCAGATGTCGCCCGACGACATCGAGACCATCTCGCACCAGGTGCACCACATCCTGGTGGCGGCCCGCCCGCAGACCGGCGAGGTCGACGACCCGGAGAACTGGCAGCAGTACGACCTGATCTGGCCGCACCTGCTCCCCTCCGACGCCGAGAAGTGCGTGGAGGAGGAGACCAGGCAGCTGCTCACCGAGCGCGTGCGCTACTGGTGGAAGCGCGGCGAGTTCGACAGCGCGATCCAGCTGGGCCAGCGGCTCGCCGACTACTGGGAGGAGAAGTTCGGGCAGTTGGAGCGGCAGCGTCTGCACATGCTGTTCAACATCGCCAATGTGCTCCGCTCGCAGGGCAACTTCGATGAGGCGCTGAAGCTCGACGAGTGGGTGCTGGCCCAGCAGAGCAAGACGCTGAAGGAGAACCATCCGCACACGCTGATGACGACCGGCGGGCTGGCCGCCGACCTGCGGGCGCTGGGCGAGTTCCCCCGGGCGCTGGAGATGGACCGCAACAACCACGAGCAGTGGAAGGAGACCTACGGCGAGGACTACCCGAGGACGCTGAACTCGGCCAACAACCTGGCGGTCTCCTACCGGCTGGTCGGCGACTGGCGCAGCGCGAAGGAGCTCGACGAGGACACGCTGCGGCGGATGGGCGAGGTGTTCGGCCCCGGGCATCCGTACACGCTGAGCACCGCGCAGAACCTGGCCAGGGACATGCGGGAGGCGGGCGAGTTCGCCGATTCCGTGGCGCTGCTGACCCGGACGCTGCATGGCTACACGATGCTGCAGTTCGACGACTACCCGGACGCGCTGCGAGCCGCCAAGAGCATCGCGGTCTCGCTGCGGCGGGCCGGCGACCGGCAGGAGGCGCTGAAGCGGGCCCAGGACACCCATGATCACTACCAGCGGCTGTTCCCATTCCACCCGGAGTCCAGCGCGGCCGCGCTCGAACTGGCCTGCTGCCTGTCGGCGGTGGACGACAAGGAGAGCGCGCGCGATCTGGCGGCGTCGGTATTCGACGGCTACCGGGCCCGGCTCGGCGAGCAGCACCCGTACACGCTGGTGGCGGCCAACAACCTGATGACCTACCGGCGGGGCACCGGCGACCTGGCCGGCGCGCTGGACCTCGGCCAGCAGACGCTCGCCACCATGCGGGACCGGCTCGGCGACAACCATCCGTTCGCGCTGTCGTGCACGATCAACGTGGCCAACTGCGCGGCGGACACGGGCGACAACGAACTCGCGGAGCGGCTGGAGCGGCAGGCCCTGACCAGCCTGCTCACCACCCTCGGGCGGGACCATCCGGACACTCTCGCCTGCCAGGCGAACTACGCCATCACCCTGCGCGCCCTCGGGCAGACCACGCAGTCGGCCCAGGTGCACAAGGAGGCGCTGGCGGCGGTCAGCGCGCGCCTCGGCGAGCACCACCCCAGCAGCCTGGCGCTGCGGGAGTGGCGCCGCGTCAACCGGGACTTGGAGCCGCAGCCGATCTGACCTCACCGCTCCCGCGCACCAGCCAGGCCAGCACCCGGGGCAGCACCTCCAGCGCCCCGAAGTGCGCCGCCCCGCGCTGGATCCACACGTCCGCGTGCGGGATGCGGCCGGCCAGCCAGTACGCGTGCCCGACCGGCGAGTACACGTCGTTCTCGCCGTGCCAGAGCAGGGTGGGGGCCGTGATGGCCGACACCTCGAACCCCCAGCCGATGGAGAAGGCCATCACATCGTCCACCCAGCCGTCGACCGAGTCCCGCAGCCCCTCGACGAAGTTGCGCTCCAGCATCCGGCGGATCCCGTTGTCCCCGACGACCCGCCGGTCCGACTCCGGCACCTGCTCGTAGATGCCACGGACCTTGCTGCCCGGATCGGCCCTGATCTCCCGGGCGGCCACCCGCAGCCGGGCGGTGATGGCCCGATGCCCCGCCCGCGCCTCCGTGTACGCCATGACATTGGCGTCGATCATGCCCTCGAACCAGTCCAGCCCCTCGGCCGTCCGCGGCGCGAGACCGACCAGCGCGGCCGCCCTGGTCACCCGGTCGGGCAGCAGCGCGGCGCAGGCGAGCGCGTGCGGCGCCCCACCCGACCTGCCGACGACCGCGAAGACCCCCAGCCCGAGCGCGTCCGCGATGGCCGCCACATCGGCCGCGACATCCCCCACGGTCCGGTTGAGCCGCCGGGCCGACCCCCCGTACCCCGGACGGTCGAAGCTGATCAGCCGGATCCCCAGCATGTGCAGCGACTTCTCCCGCGGCCTGGGCTGAAACCGGCCCCCCGGGGTGCCGTGCAGCAGAAAGACGGGCGTCCCGTCCGGCTTCCCCCATATCTCGACTGCCAAGCTTCGACCATCAGGCGCAACAACAATCCGCGACAAGAGAAGCCTCCCCACGACACCACCCGTTATATGAGGTTTTCCCACATTTCACCCGGAGTCCATACCTGGGCCATACTGGGATTCGGAGGCCCAGAACCCCGGGGACCGCATTGCCGGATATCGGACGACGATCTCCGTTCCCCGTTGCTACGGCTGCATTTCATTTACAGCCCGTATTAGCGAAAACAACTACATTCGTGATCACGGCGGAATCAAGCGCCCACGTTTACGCGGCCGAGGTCAGCCTGCGGGCCGCCGGGACGAGGTGGCCGGGCAGGCTCGGAGTGTGGGCTGACAGTGCGCGCTCGGCGTGGGCGACGGCGGCCTCCCGGTTGCCCGCGGCGGCGCTGATCCAGGCGGCGTAGAGCTGGACCGGGCCGCTGTCCGGCGCGTCGGCGAGCGCCTCCATGATCTCCTTGTCAATCTCCTGCGCGGTCTCGGTCGGCTCGTGGGCGGCGAGCCGGGTGGCGGCCAGCGCGTGCGCGGCCTTGGTGGAGGGCCACTGCAGCGGTCCGGCGCGATTGAGGTCGCGCAGGGCGGCGGCGCTCAGCCCCATACCGGCCAGGATCTCGCCACGCGCCTGCAGCGCGTCCAGCGAGCCACCCTCCTGTTCGAGCACGTCGGTGAGGATGTCCCGGGCCATCTGCGGGGCGCCGTCGTGCCAGAGCGCCCAGGCCAGCGCGATCTTGACGCTGCGGTCGTGCGGGAGTCTGCGCATCGCGGCGGCCAGTTCGTTCACGGCCTCGCCGGGGCGGCCCTGGGCCAGCCGGAGCCGGCCGATGCCGACCAGCAGCCGCCCGACCGCGTCGATCGCGCCCAGCATCTCGAACAGGCGGGCCGCATCGCGGTACCGCTCGATCGCGGTGTCATACCCCTCGGCCTGGTAGGCCACGTTGCCGAGGAAGGTCCGGATCTCGGCCTCCAGCCGGATGTCCCCGGCGACCCGCTGGAGCGCCTCACCGGCCAGGTTCTCGGCCAGCGCCAGGTCGCGGTCGCGGAGCGCGAGTTCGGCCGCGCGCAGGAAGTCGTCAGGGTCCCTGACCTCGCGGGACAGATCGATCGGCCCGGCGGCCTTAAGAATGGGGTGGATTAGCCGGTCGTGCGAGAGCTCGCACCAGCCGCCCCGGTCGGCGTGCAGGATGTCCCGGTCGACCAGCGCCTGGACGAGCGCGTTGTCCATCCCGGCCGTCACGGTCTCACCCATGTCGACCCGCTGGCGGGTGACCAGCTCGGTGACGAAGGTTCGGGCCAGCCAGCCGGTCAGCCGGGGCAGGTCGCCATTGAGGTGCTCGGTGGCGACCTCGCGGACCATCTCCTCGCAGAAATCGGTCACCTGCTCGTCGGCGGCGGCCACGTCGCCCACGTGCACCTGGGTGATCTTCGTGACCCCGGCCGGGAGCGACCGCCAGAGCATCGAGCAGGCCACCTGCAGCTGCACCGGTTCGGCCTGCGCCTGCTCGGGCAGCGGCCCGCCGGGCTCCACGCACAGGTCGTTGAGCAGCTTGCGCAGCGCGGGCGGGGTGAAACTGCGCCCGGTTCCGGCCAGTGGCCCCTCGATCGCCTGTCTGGCCTCCTCCCTGGCGAGCGGATCCAGACAGAACCGGCTGTGGCTATGCCCGACCAGCATGGACCTGTACGGCATGATCGAGGCGAGGTGATCGTCCCGGATGCACAGCAGCAGCCGGATGTTCTCATCCGCGCGGAGCGCAGCCCGTAACTGCTCCAGGAACCACTCCCGGTATGGCTGCCGGTGCGCGAAGTCGTCGAACAACTCTTCCGCCTGGTCGATGACGAGCAGCACCAGGACCGGATCGCCGAACGCGTCCTGCCGGGGCGGTCGGCCGCGCAGGAAGCTCGCCAGGGTGAGCCGGGCCAGCCGGGTCGGCGACTCATGCGGCGCCCAGGTGGACAGCAGCGCGAACACGTGCGGGTTGTGTTGCGGCGGTAGCGCGGCGGCGGGGTCGCGGGCGGAACCGGCGGCTGGGAAGGCAGAGCCGTGTGAGACCCGGCCCACCGGCAGCGCGTCGGTCGCGTCCGGGTCCAGCAGCGGCAGCACCCCCGCGTTGATCAGGGACGTCTTGCCGACGCCGGACGGGCCGTGCATGATCGTCAGCCGATTGGCCTGCCACCGGGTGGCGACCTCGTACGCCTCCCGCTCGCGGCCGAAGAACTTGTGGCTGTCAGCGCGCTGGAAGGCCCGCAGCCCCACGTAGGGCCGACCGTCGACCCTTGCCTTTCCGGTTCCCGTATTCACGTGACCGTTCCCATCCGCTCGCAAAGCTGCTCACCGGAGGTCCAGTCCTGCACGCTGTAGCCGACGAACGGGAGCGGCCGCGTGGTCGTGGACGGAAGCACAGGCGGGTCTCCGCAGCCCGTTCGTGAGTCAGGTTGACGACGAACTCCAGGTAATCGTCCTCAATCAGCACAATGCAGGTAGCGGCATCACCTCGTGATCGAACCGGTCCCGGCACTTTCCTCGCACCACATATCGAGGGCGACCACTTGATCTATTTGGGGCAGGTTCTCCCCCGCCTGGCACCCCGAAAACCGGCCATGCTTCCTTAGGATTCTGTAGTCAGCATGAGTGCGAAATCAAGCTTTAGTATTGGGCTATATCCCAGATTCCAGGGGTGGAGGTTTCAGATGGAACTTTCAGGTGGCGCGGTGCATTCGACTCCGGATCGGCAACCCAGCATCTGGGAACGTGTTCCCCCGCGTAATCCGCACTTCACCGGCCGGGAGGATCTCCTGCTGAAATTGCGGGACGGGATCAGCCAGGTCACCGCGGTGGTGCCGGAGGCGCAGCCGCAGGCCCTGCAGGGGCAGGGCGGTATCGGCAAGACCCAGCTCGCGATCGAGTACGCGTGGCGCTATCGACGCCACTACGACGTCATCTACTGGGTCCCGGCTGAGCAGCGTGAGCTGGTGCCGGCCTCGATGGCGGCGCTGGCGCCGCACCTCGGGCTGCCGCCGGGCATCGGCATGGGGATCGAGGAGACCGCGGCCTCGGTCAAGCGGGCGCTGGAGCGCGGCGAGCCGTACCGGCGCTGGCTGGTGATCTTCGACAACGCGAACCAGCCGACGGACCTGGAGGACTACATCCCGCGCGGCTCCGGCCACGTGCTGATCACCTCCCGGAACACGCTGTGGACCAGTCACGGCACCACCCTTGAGGTCAGCGTGTTCGACCGGGAGGAGAGCGTGACCTTCCTGAAGAACCGGGTGCGCCGGGAGATCCGCGACGAGACCGCGAACACGCTGGCCGAGAAGCTGGGGGACCTGCCGCTGGCGCTGGAGCAGGCGGGCGCGCTCATGTTCGAGACGGCCATGTCCATCGACGAGTACATCGAGTTACTGGACGAGCAGACCACCCGGCTGATGGCGGCGAACAAGGCCGAAGGCTACCCGCAGTCCATGGCGGCGGCGTGGGGCCTGTCCGTGCACGAGCTGCGGCGGCGGCTGCCGGAGGCGATCGAGGTGCTCCGCTGCTGCGCGTTCTTCGGCCCGGAGCCGATCCCGCGGGACGTGTTCCGGCGCGGCACCCAGACCGACACGCCGCGCATCGCGCCGATCCTGGCCGACCCGCTGATGCTGACCAAGGCGCTCAGCGTGCTCGGCCGGTACGCCCTCGCCAAGATCGACTCAGCCACCCGGACGATCACGGTGCACCGGCTGATCCAGACCCTGCTCCGGGAGGAACTCAACGAGGCCGAGCAGCACGACATCCGACACGAGGTGCATCTGCTGCTGGCGCACAGCGCCCCCCGGGACGCCGAGGACAACAACAACTGGAAGAGCTTCGAGGAACTGGTCCCGCACATCGTGCACTCCAACCTGGCCGAGTGCCAGTCGCCGAACGTGCGCGAGTTCGCCCTCGACACGGTCCGCTACCTCTACCTGGCGGGCAACTACCCCCTGGCCCGCACGTTCGTGGAGGAGTTCATCGCCCGGTGGACCGAGCGCAACGGCGCCACCCACGCCGACGTGCTGGTGGCCCGCAAGCATCTCGGCAACATCCTGCGCGGGCTGGGCATGTACGCGGCCGCGTACGAGAACGACCACGCGAACCTGGACCAGATGCGCGCCGTGCTCGGCCTAGGCCACTCCGAGACGCTGTGGGCCACCAACAGCTATGGCCTCACGCTGATCAGCCGGGGCGAGTTCCACCGAGCCCGCGAGCTGCACGAGGAGCTGCTGAACAGCTACCAGGAATGCATGGATCCTGACCCGGCCAATGTGTTCCGGGCCCGCCACAACCTGGCCATCGACTACTCGCTGACCAGCGACTACGCCCGCTCCCGCGACCTGCTGCAGAACCTGCTGCGCGACCTGAGCACGGCCCGGCACGGGGTCGGCCCGCGGATGCTGCTCGGCACCTACAGCGGCCTGTCCCGCGCGGTACGGCTCTGCGGCGACTACGAGATGGCCTGCGACCTCGGCCAGGACGCCTTCGACTACGGCCGGCAGCAGCTGTCCCCGGACCACCACCAGACGCTGCTGGCGGCCAAGGACCTGTCCATCGCGAAGCGCCGCCTGGGCCACCTGGAGGACGCGCTGGAGCTGGCCGAGGACACCCACACCCGGCTCCGGCAACTACTCGGTGAGCAGCACCCAGACACGCTCGCGGCGGCGGTCAGCCGGTCAAACGCGTACCGGATGCTGGGTAACCTGGACAGGGCGTTCGCGCTGGCGCTGGAGACCGTGCCGCAGTACTCCTTGGTGTACGACAGCGACCACCCGTTCACGCACGCCTGCAACGGCAACCTTGCCGTGCTGCACCGGCTGCGCGGCGAACCGGCCAAGGCGCGGGAGACGAACCAGGCCGCAGTGGACGCGCTGGTGCGCCGGCTGGGATGGCCGCACGACTACACCCTCAGCTCCGCGGTGAACCTGCAATCGGACCTGGCGGCGCTGGGCGAGACCGCGGCGGCCCGCCGGCTCGGCGAGGAGACCCTGGAACGGCTCCGCACCCTATTCGGGGCGGACCACTTCCTAACGCTGTCGTGCGCCGGCAACCTGGCGCTCGACCTGCGCGCGGCGGGCGCCGCCGAGGAAGGCGACCGACTTCTGCAGGACACCCTGGCCCGCTACCGGGCTCAGAACGGCAGCGGACACCCGGACGCGGTGCTCGCAGCGCGCGGGGTGCGGATCAATTGCGACTTCGACCCCCAGTCGATCTGAGCGACGCGTCCTCTCAGGCGGGCCAAGTCCGCGCCGAGCGCCCCGGCGATATGCACGATGAGCCGGTAGAGATCTGGACAGTAGACGCTGGGATTAAGAAATCCCGCATTGTCGTCATAGCGATGGGCGTAAAGCCCGCCGCCGCAGACGGAAACGATCTCGCATTTGTGGCAGGTTTCGGAAAGGGCGCCCTTTCCGATCTGCCGGGCGACCAGCGACGGGAGGGTGAGCGCGGCGTCGAAGGGGTGCGAGAGCACGTGCAGGCGGGTGGCGGCGGCGCCGTGGTAGGCGGACTTCAGGATGTCGGACTGCTCGATGCTGCCGTCGGTCTCGACCACGGCCATCAGGGCGGGTGACAGGCCGATCGACTCGCTCCTGGACGGGCGGCCGGTGAGCAGGCGGAGGATCTCGGTGAACAGCCGGACCTCGGTCTCGGCGGGGCCGTACCAGCGGTCGAAGACGGCCATCAGCCAGTCCGCGTACGGCGTCGCCGCCGAATCGGCCTCCCGGAACGGCGGCGGCGTCGACCAGTTGCCGTGCGGCAGCAGGAAGTCCACCGCGGGCGGGTCGAACGCGAGCAGCGCCTCGTAGGTCCTGACCGGGTCGTTGCGCACGTCGATGGTGCACAGCAGCCCGCTGAACAGGTGGTGGTAGGGCCCGCTGGCGAGCCCCCGCAGCGAATCCACCACCTGGGCGTGGCTACCGCGCCCGTCGCGGAACAGCCGGTGCCGGTCGTGCGCCTGGGCGTCCCCGTCCAGACTGACCCCGACCCGGATGCCGAGCTGGTCGAACAGGCGCAGGAAGGTGTCGTCGAGGCGGAGCCCGTTGGTCTGGATGCTGACGTTGACCCGGCTGCCGGTGTCCATCGCCCGGCGGATCGCGCGCACCGCGTACGCGATGAAGCCGGGCCCGGCCAGCAGCGGTTCGCCGCCGTGCAGGATGACGTCGACCTCGGTGAGCTCGTGCGCCATGACGTGCTCGCCGATGCGCAGCGCGACCCGGTCGACGATCGATTCGGACATCCGGCGGGGTTGGTCACGCCAGCCCTGATCGGCCATTTCGTACACGTAGCAGTGGCGGCAGGCCAGGTCACAGCGGCTGTGAATCTTCAGGATGAACTGGTGGAAGGCATAGGGTTTCCACCCCGACGCCAGAAGTGCCCCGACATCGAGGGAAGCCGGAAAGGGCGGCTGTCCCATTTCAGAGTTTTCGAGCAATCCCGGCAACCTCTAACGTGATCGCGGTCCCCTTTAGCCCTGCCGTTCTCTACATACCTTCCCCCGAATTTCCGGGAGGGCATTTGGCACCAATTCTTATCTCTCACGAATTTTCACCCTAAGCCAAGATTCCCGGGTCCGTGGAGCGGTCCGGGCTTGCGGCTGGTGGGGGCGTGTGGTGCCCTAAGCGGGTTGGTGGGTGGGATTCTGGGAGGTTGGGTGCGGTTCTGGGGGCCTCCGGGGCGGCAGGTGCGGGTTGCCGCGGGGCTTTCGGTGGCGGCGGCCGGGGTGCTCGTGGCGGGGGCGTTCGTCAGTTCGCGGGCGGTCAGGGAGGTGGCGTCGCCGGGGGTGGCGGGGTTGCGGCAGGTGGAGG
>NZ_BLAD01000050.1 GCF_009687845.1 Acrocarpospora corrugata | reverse complement strand
CGTGAGACCCAACCCAACACAATCCTCACAAAAACCTTTCTCCACATAACGGAGAAATCACGGTAACCTCAACGTTGGCTCAATCAACGGGGAGGGGGCTACCGGTGGGTGTGGTCGTCACCGATGCTGAAGTGACGCTGGCCGACGTCCTAGCCCTGAAGATGGCGATCGAGGAACCGCTGGCCGCGGGCACCCAGCTGGTGCTGCGGCATCGGGGGAGCGGGGCGGAGCGCCGGGTCATGCTCGGCACGCCGGGCCGCCGGGCCCGGGAGGCCAGTGTGGCCGTCTCGCTCGGGCCGCTCGCGCTGGTGCCCGGCCGCTGGGACGCCTACCTCCAGCAGGACGGGCCGCGCACCCGGATGCAGAGCGTGGACCCGGGCTTCTCACTGGACCGCCTCGACGCGTACGCGCTGGACCGCCGCACGATGGCCTACCGGGCCTACCGGACCCGCAACGGCTTCCTGGCCATCAAGATCGCCGAAGCGGAGCCGGTCGCCGACGTCCGGGCGGTCTGGTTCCGGGAGGGCCGCTTCGAAGTCACCGGGCTGCTCGCGTACACCGGCTTCACCGACGACGACCAGCACCACACCGCCCGCCTGTCGCTGCGCCACAGCGACGCCGAGGTGGTCGCCATCGCGACCGTCCAGGGGGTCAGGTTCCACGCCGCGCTGTCGCTCTGCGACGTGCTGGCCGCCACCCCCGACTCGCAGGGCATCTGGGAGCCCTCGCTGGAGGTCGAGGGCCTGGACGCGCCGCTGGCGCTCGGCGCGAACCTGGACGACGTGGAAGGCAAACGCCGCCGGGTGCACTATCCGGCCACCCGGATCGACGGCGTGCCGATCAAACCCAGTTTCACCGCCGACGACCAGCTCCGCCTCGAAGTCGGACCGGGGATGAGCGCGGCGTGAAGATCACGTTCCTGGTGCCCTCGGCCTACGGGATGCGCGGCGACGTCCGGGCCACGCTCAACCTGGCCGCCGCCCTCGCGGAACGGCAGGACGTCGAGATCATCAGCGTCAAGCGCACCAGGGACACCCCGTTCTTCCCGATCGACGGCCGGATCAAGCTGCGCTGGCTGGTGGACGCCCGCCCCGGCCGCCACCTGCTGCCGCGCGGCCAGGTCCGCACCGACGTCTCCCTCTGGCGGGCCATCCGCGCGGTCCGCGCCGACGTCCTGATCACCGCCCGCCCGGGGCTGAGCGTGCAGTCCGCCCGGTACGCGCCCCGCGAGATCATCAGGATCGCCCGCGAATGGTCCAGGCCGGCCGTCCCTGGACCGGTCCGGCGGTTCTACCCCCGCCTGGACGCCGTGGTCACCAGCACCGAGACCGGCCGCGACGACTGGTCCCGCCTGCTCGACGACGAACTCTCCGTGCACACCATCCCGGACGCCCTCCCGGCGGGCCCCTGGCCACGTTCCAGGATGGACAACCGCATCATCTGCGCGGGTGGCCGCTGGGTCGCCCCCAAGGCCTTCGACCGCCTGGTCCGCGCCTTCGCCGTCGTCGCCGACAAACGCCCGGACTGGCGCCTGCGCCTGTACGGAGCAGGCTCCGAGGAGAAACGCCTGCGCGCCCTCGTCGCCGACCTGAGCCTGCACAATCACGTCTACTTCATGGGCACCACCCCCGACCTGCCCGGCGAGTTCGCCAAGGCGTCGATCGTGGCCGTGCCGTCCCGGCACGAGGTCCTCGGCATGACCGTGGTCGAGGCGCTCGGCTGCGGGGTCCCCGTGGTCGGCTTCGACGGCCCGCGCGGCCCGAGCGAGTTCGTCCGCCCCGGCCGGGACAGCATCCTGGTCCAGGAGGGCGACGGCGAGACGGAGGCTTACGCGGCCGCCCTGCTGTCCCTGGTGGACGACGAGCGCCGCCGGATGACCCTGGCCGCCGGCGCGCTGGAATCGGCCGCCGCGCACGCCGCCCCGGCCGTCGCGGCCCGCTGGCAGGAGCTCATGTACGGGCTGCGCTCGCGCGTGTGATAGGAGCTGTGACATTGGCCGATCCTTCGGATCGGCGGGCTTGGCCGCTGGGGAGCCTGTGTCTTCCCTCGTCACTCCGGGCCGCTCCGCGACCCTGCGTTCCTCAGTCCAGACACAGGCGCGGCCAAGCCGGGATACGACTTATGGTGCGGAGATTGCCTTGGGTGGCCTTCGGGCGGGGTTTGGGGGGGCCTAAGGAGGTCGGAGGGTTCAGATACAGGCGCGGCCGAGCTGGGGACTAGTTCCTGGGGGGCCCAAAAACTATCCCGGACCCCACTAAGGAGTCCGGGATCAGTTCCGTCAATGACTTCAGCGGCTCGCCGAAGTCCGCAACCCGAGCGCGTTGTCGAGCTCGTCCAAGGTCAGTCGGTCATCCGTGTAGTTCACGGCCGCCAGAACCTCGGCGTAGAGCGCGATCTCGTCCAACGCGACACGGTCATGGACCCGAGAGTCCAGGTCGTCGTGCCCCACCGCGTCGTCCTTCCTTCCGCAGCCCACACCCACTTCGAGGTTACGTCCGTGTGTCTTGGCGCGACATGGCCCATCGGGACCATTCCTGACGCCGGGCGTCCCTCCACTGACCATTTCCCGGATTCTGAGATCACAATTCGATGAATTCTCCGAGGTCATCGGGGCAGTATTGCTAAAGGATGAAATATCCGTATTTGTGGGGTAAGAGTGACCTATCCGGTTAGCTGGAGTACAGCCAGTCGGAAGTGGTCTCCGTGACTCGTTTGCGCGGGGTCGTGGTGGGCTCGCGGGGGAGATCGTCGCGGTCGTTGACGAGGCACTGCCCGACCGCTCCGCTGACCGGGAAACCGGTCGGCGGCGGGACCGCTCCGGCCAGCTCACACCAGGCCAGACCGGTCGCGTAGGCCGCGCCGAGCAGGGCGGCCGCGGTGGACCGGTCCGGCGGCGTCAGGCCCGCCGGCAGGCGCCCGTCGACCGGCCAGCAGCCGCGCAGCGGATGATCGGGATCGGCCAGCGTCACGTACAGCGCCTGCCTGATCCCGTCGTCCATCCACGGATACAGATATGTCACCGCATCGGTAGTGACCGAGGCCACATCCGCCGCCAGCAGCGAGGCGGCCACCGCCCGTGGGTCGGCCCCCGTGTCGGCCGTGAACGCCAGCGCCTCCACCAGATCGTAGAAGACGTGCCGGAAGTGGTCGCCAGGCGACACCTCGGCCAGCGCGGCGGCGGCCAGGTTGGGCGGGCAGCGCAGCAGCCAGGTGTGCGCCACCGCCCCCGACTGGAGCGCGGTGTGGTCCAGCCAGGGCTGCGTCAGCAGCGGCTCGATCATGCCGATCAGCGCGCTCGCCCTGGGCCGGAACCGGGGGTCGGCGCGGAGCACGTCGGCCGTCCGCGCCATCAGCTCGGCCAGCCGCAGCCCGGCGTCGTGGGCGCCGGCCCGGCAGCGTTCCGCGTACAGATCGACCAGGTCGGTGAGGCCGACCGGGGGGAGCCAGCGGACGAACTCGTCGCCGGGCAGCGGCCGGGCCAGGAACTCGCCGAACATCGACAGGATGACCTCGTTGCCGTCGAACGCCGGCGCGTACGCGCACCACATCACGGTGCCCCAGACGGTGGCCACCGTGCTGGGCACCTCGGCGGCGAACACCTGCCGGAACGGGCCGCCGGTGAGCGGGAAGTCCTCCCGGCGCAGCCCCCGGTGGGCCACGATCAGGTCCCGGATCCGCTCGGTCACCTCGGCCGGCACGTCGGGCCCGACGAACGCCTGGGTGGAGCCGCGGTCGACCGCGTGGTCCGGCCCGGTCGGCACCACCCAGTACGGGATGGGCACGGTCACCGGCCGGGTGGCCGCCCGGATCGCCGGCGCGGCCGGAGGAGCCGACAGGTGCCACTGTCCGTCCGGATCCAGGCGATACCACCGGGCGTATGCCCCGAAGAGCCAGCAGACCCCGTCAGGGGTCGCCAGGGCGCGCCTGGCGATGGCGTCGGCCCTGCCCTGGGCGGGAGTCAGCGGCCAGCGTGGATCGGCGACCATGGCGCGCACGTCGCGCTCCATGGCAGCGAAACCATCCCACCCCGCCCCGTACTCCACCTGCCAATCGTAGAACTTCCGCCTGACTTTTCCTGTCCCAATATCCGGACCAGACCTGACCGGACGTGTGAAACATTCACCTTAGTGACCTGCGGAAACGCCAGGGATCTGGGATTGGTCGGGCCTACACTCTTGGCATGGTTCGGCGCTATCTACTTGCATGTCCCTCGTGACCGAGATCCAGCAGACCGTGGCCGCACCGAAATCCGAGCCGGCGTCGCCGCGCCCCGAGCCGCGCTGGCTGGGGTCGGCGAGCGACAGGGCGGCGCTGCTGGTCTGGCTCTTCTGGCACGTCGGGACCTACATCTACCTGGTCCTGGCCGCGCCGGGGCGGACCGAGGCCCCGCTGCTCGACCGGCTCACGCCGTGGGACGCGGACAACTTCATCATCATCGCCGAGTGGGGCTACGACGGCTCGCCCGGGATGACCGACGCGCCCAAGCTGGCGGCCTTCTTCCCCGGCCTGCCGTTCGTGCTGCGGATCCTGCATCTGGGGATCGCCGACTGGAGCCTGGCCATCGTGCTGGTCTCGCTGGTGGCCAGCGCGGTGGTGGCGGTGGCGCTGTCGCGGCTCAGCGACTCCTACCGGGAGGGCACCGGCACCTGGACGGTGATCGCGTTCTTCCTCAGCCCGTTCGCGGTGTTCCTGCTGGCCGGCTACTCCGAGGCGCCCTTCCTGGCGCTCGCCATCCCGGCCTGGCTGCTGGCCAGGCGCGGGCGGTGGGAGCAGGCGATGATGGTCGCCGCGCTGGCCTCCTGCATCCGGATCTCCGGGCTGTTCCTGGCGCTGGGGCTGGCCGTGATGTTCCTGACGGCCGAGAACGGGCTGCGGGAGCGCGGGTGGCGCACCCTGCCGTGGCTGGTCGTGCCGGGGCTGCCGGTGGTGGCGTACATGGTGTTCCAGTGGTCGCGGACCGGCGACTGGATGGAGTGGAAGAACGTCGAGGCGGAGTACTGGGGGCGGACCGCCGAGTGGCCCTGGCAGACGCTGATCAACACCTGGAACCGGTCGCTGGAGGAGGGCGCGCTGCAGACCTCCTACCGGGAGGAGATCCTGGCCGCGTTCGTCCTGGTGGTGCTGATCGTCTGGCAGCTGGCGCGCCGCCGGTGGGCGGAGGTCGGGTACCTCGCGCCCCAGGCGGTCGCGCTGCTGGCGATGTCGTCGTTCTACATGTCGGTCGGGCGGGCCTCGCTGCTGTGGTGGCCGCTGTATCTGGCGGTCGGGCTGACGGGTTCCCGCCGACCGTGGGTCTACATGCTGTACGTGGCCATAGCCGCACCGGTGATGGCCATCAATGTCGGAAATTTCACCACCGGGGCATGGGTCGGCTAGCGCGGTGGCGCTCCGCCTTCGCCAGATAGCGCTCGGCGGTTCCGGCGAAGTTCGCCCGGTCGACGTCGGTCAGCTCGCGTACCACCCGGCCGGGGACGCCGGCCACCAGAACGCCGGCCGGGATCTTGGCGCCGGGCGGGATCACCGCGCCGGCGGCCACCACGGTGCCGGCGCTGATCCTGGCCCCGCCCAGGACGATCGCGCCGATGCCGATCAGGGCGCCCGACTCCACGTACGCGCCGTGCACGGTCGCCTTGTGGCCCAGGCTCACCCG
Source organism: Acrocarpospora corrugata (assembly GCF_009687845.1). Taxonomy (GTDB): domain Bacteria; phylum Actinomycetota; class Actinomycetes; order Streptosporangiales; family Streptosporangiaceae; genus Acrocarpospora; species Acrocarpospora corrugata. Next base: position 162,709 of record NZ_BLAD01000050.1, on the reverse strand, counting down.
GTCCTCCAGGATGGCCGGTTCGCCGGGGTCGGCGTGCAGGCAGCACAGGTCCTGGATGTTGCACTCGGCGCCCACCTCGACCCGTTCGTCGTCGGCGCGCAGCACCGAGCCGTACCAGATGTTGGCGGAGGGGCCGATGCGCACCTGGCCGACCACCACCACACCGGGGGCGAGCCAGGCCGTTGGATCGATTGAAGGAGTGTCGTCGTGGTCAAGCGCGGCGATAAAGGGCATGCCATACATGATTCCACGCCCCGTTACGTAGCCGACACGCCCTGTATCGGATATTTCCCCAAGCAGCATGGGCGTTCAGGTTGCGATGCGAGTCGGATAGCAGGAAAGTCGTGTCCTGACGTGTCGTTCCGCCTTTCGACTCCCCAGGGCCCTCCATGACGAACCAGACCGATAATTTCCCCGACCTCATGAGCGACGACTCTTTCGAAGTCGTCATGCGTGGCTACAGCCGTCGCCAAGTCCACGACTACATGATCCGCACCCGCAACCAGATCCGTGACCTCGAAGAACGCCTGGCCCGGACGATCGACCAGGCTGAGCAGAGCCGGTTGGAGCTGGCCGACGCGCGGCGCAAGCTGACCGAGTCGCCGCAGAACCCGGACGAGCTGGGCGAGCGGTTGAGCCAGATCCTCAAGCTGGCGCACGAGGAGGCCGCCGCCAACAAGGAGGCGTCCCAGACCGACGCCTCCAAGACCAGGGACCAGGCGGCCGCTGAGGCGGACCGGCTGGTGAACGCGGCCCGCGAGCAGGCCGAGTCGATCAGGACCGCCGCCCAGGAGGAGGCCGAGCGCCGCGTCCACGACGCGACCACCTCGGCCGAGCGCCTGCTCTCCCAGGCCGGCGCCGAGGCGGATGAGAAGGTGGCCACCGCCAGCGCCGAGGCCGAGGACACGCTGCGGGACGCCAGGGCCGAGGCCGACCGCCGGGTGACGGCGGCCAAGCTGGAGTCCGAGCGCCTGGTGTCGGACGCGCAGTCGCTGTCCAACTCCACGCTCACCTCGGCGCAGCGCCGGGCGACCACGCTGGACGAGCACACCGGCCGCCGGGTGGTCTACCTGACGGACACCCACACCGAGGTGGTGCGCCGGCTCAACGAGATCGGCGTGGTCCTCGGCGACCTGCTGCAGCGGGAGACCAGCGCCGGCCCGCTGATCGACGAGGCCTCCGTGCTGCCGCCCGCGCCCAAGATCGACGAGGAGTTCAACGAGGCCCTGTCCAGCGAGGGCTTCAACGACGAGGGCTTCAACGAGCAGGAGGACGCCGCCGCGACCAACTCGGTGCGGCAGACCACCCCCGGCTCCGAGCAGCCGGCCGAGGCCGTCCAGCCGGTCCGCTCGCTGGAGGACTCCGCTCGGCTCCGCCCGTCCGGCGACGACGACGCTCCGACGTTCCGCGCCTGATCCTGCGGTCCCGCGGTGACGCACGTCAAAAGAACGCCCGCCGCTTCAAGGAAAGCGGCGGGCGCTCTGGTTTGGTGCCCGTGGAGGCGCCTTTTGGTTGGCACCAGCGGCAGCGCCCCCACGGGGGCTATCGGGAGAACCCTTGAAAGCGGAAGCCCCCGCCCCCGATCGGGTCGGGGGCTTCCGCGCTCAAGGGTTGGGTCAAGGGTCCGCGGACTTGGCACGTTCCTCCTGTTCGCGCAGTTGCTCGCGGAGCCCTTCCGGCTCGTCCGCGTCGATGGTCATCGCGCAGCCGGCTTCCCGCTGAGCGGAGTTGAGGGGGTGGTGCCGGGTGGCCCACCACCGCCCCGCGTCACTCCGCCAGATCGTCCATTCCGGATATTCGCGGGCAATCTCGGCAAGATGCCGGTCAAAGGACATCCGCCCACCTTTCCCTCGCCGAGCCGCCCGGGGTTATTTCTCCCGTGACCCATGCCGATCTGGGCCGCGAGAACTTGACGTCTCAACCTCAAGGTGCGGGACATCTCTAGAGAAATCAATGATCGGGATGGACAGGTCAACCTATCGCCGGACTTGTCTACTTGACCTAGGCATCGAAGTCGTACTGGAGTACATACGCGGCCGCGTCCATGGTCATCTCGTTGAGCTCGACCGGGAGGCCGCCGGAGGTGTAGGCCGTCCGGGCCACGATGAGGATGGGGTTGCCGGCCGGGAGGCGGAGGAGTTCGGATTCGTGCGGGGCGGGCATCCGGGCCCGCACCTCCTCGGTGAAGTGGACCGGCGAGTAGCCGAGATCGCCTAATCGGGCGTAGACGCCGCCGGGACCGGTGTCCGGGAGTGTGATCGCGGTGCCCTCCACGAGATCGGCCGGAAAGTGGGACGCGGCCAGCTGGACGGGACGGCCGTCCACCGAATAGCGCCGCCGCCGGACCCAGACCTCGTCGCTGTCCAGCACCCGCCCGACGTCCTCGGTCGCGGCCAGCCGCTCGATGTGGACCTCGTCCACCGTGTACGCGCGACCCCGGGTGTCCGAATCCCAGATCGCCCGGCCCTGCCCCCACTGTTCGCGGGAGAGCCGTCGTGAACCATGCCGTCTGATCGGCCGAAACAGCCTCACGTAGACCCCCGAACCTCGCCGCGGCACTGCCAAACCCTCATTGATCAGTACGGCCAGCGCCTGCCGTGCGGTGGCGCGCGCGATGCCGTACTCCGACATGAGTGCGTTCTCGCCCGGTAGCCGATCCCCATCTCGGAGTTCGCCGGACAGGATCTGGCTACGCAGACTGTCGGCGATACGCCGATAAATGGGGGGCTCGTGATGCACCGGGGATTCCGTCACGTTTGATCACCCTCTGTCACCAACGGGGAGTTAGCGTCTCCAGAGAACTTGCCCCGTCTTGTCCACGATCGCACAGAGTTGTTGGTAGGTCCCGTGCCTATTTTTAGCGGATCGGGCGCATGGGGCGATCTTGATTGATTAAAGCCGTCCGTTATCCTGGAACGGTCCCCTCCGGTATTGGGCGGGCCCACCAACGCTTAGTCATGATTGCCGCCAGAATCGCACCCGTGGTGTTCAGCAGAACGTCGTCGATCGACGACACACGGTGGAGGCCAAAAGCATACTGAAGCAATTCCACGGTGAGAGACGACCCCGCCGCCACGGCCGCCACGAGGGGCAGCCGGGCCAGTCGCGGGGACCGGATCGGGAGCAGCGCGCCCAGCGCGGCGAACACCAGGAGGTTGCCCCCTACCTGGGCGATCAGAGTGCCAGTAAACCCCTCGGCGAGGGTGGTCAGGTCCCGGAAGGGGGTCAGGCTGAGGCTTCTGGCGGGGGCCGGGACACTACCGGGAGTGAGGATCATCCACAGCCAGGGGAGGGTTCCGGTAACGGAAAGGGCATCAGCGAGGGGTGTCCGGAAGGGGTGTTGGATGCCCGAACTAGCGCGTTGTCTCCCTATCAAGTAGGCGGTCAGAAGCGCGACGGGGATCATTAAAAGGCTGAAAAGAATGATATGTCCCCACATACGCCATGCCAGCAACATGACTGTGTCCTTTTGGCTCGCTGGATGATCGCTCGCCGTGCGTGTCACCCGTCCCTGTTCGGGCGCAGAAGTGACAAGAAGGTGGCTGTTTGGAAAGTGTCCGAACCGATCTTCGCCTGGTCAGGGCTGGGACGCTCGGGAACGGTCTGAACGGTCGAGTCGGGAAAAGATTCACGCGGCTGGCGTGATCGCCGGGAGATGTCACTCTGCGTGGTCTCCGCCGTAGAATGATCTGTGACGCTTTGTGGTCGATTTGGCGGGTCGACCGACGGTGATCATCGGATGCCTCCGGGTTTTTCCTGGAGTGGCCACCCCCCGTCGCACTGGTCGAGTCAGGAAATTTACGGGGATGATGGGGTACATGAGTATCACCCGCGCCGGCTGTGCCGCGCTCGACGCCGCTGATCCAATGAGCGACTACCGCGACGAGTTCGTCCTGCCCGACGGGGTCGTCTATCTGCTCGGCAACTCGCTGGGCGCGCTGCCCCGCAGGACCGCCGCCCGGGTGGCGCACGCGGTCACCGCGGAATGGGGTCAGGACCTGGGCGCCAGCTGGAACACCGCCGGCTGGTGGAACCTGCCGCAGACGACCGGCGACCGGATCGCGCCGTTGATCGGCGCGGGCCCCGGCCAGGTGCTGGCGGGGGACTCCACCTCGATCATGATCTTCAAGGCGCTCGGAGCGGCCCTCGCGCTCCGCCCCGACCGGCCGGTGATCGTCTCGGACGTGGACAACTTCCCCTCCGACCAGTACGTCGTGCAGGGCGCCGCCCAGGCCTTCGGCCGCGAGATCCGGGAGATCGGCGCCGGCACGCCGATGGAGTCAGCCCTCGGCGCGGACGTGGCCGCCGTGCTGCTGTCCCACGTGGACTACCGTACGGGCGCGGTCCGGGACATGGCCACGGTGACCGCGCGGGTCCAGGCGGCCGGGGCGCTGATGATCTGGGACCTCTGCCACAGCGCGGGCGCGCTCCCGGTGGACATCACGGGCGCGGACTTCGCGATCGGGTGCACGTACAAGTACCTGAACGGCGGCCCCGGCGCGCCCGCGTACATCTACGTCGCGCCGAAGCACCAGGAGGCCGCCCGGAACGTGATCTCAGGCTGGCACGGGCACGCCACGCCGTTCACCTTCGAGCCCGCCTACCAGCCGGCCCCCGGCGTCCGCCGCTTCGCCGTCGGCAGCCCCCCGGTGCTCTCCTACGCGGCCCTGAACGCCTCCCTGGAAATCTGGGAGAAGGTGGACATGCGGTCAGTCCGGGCCAAGAGCGTGGCCCTCACCGAGCTGTTCATCGAACTCACCGAGCACCTCGGCCTGGAACTGGCCACCCCGCGCGACCCGGTCGAACGGGGCAGCCAGGTGAGCTACCGCCACCCGGACGGCTATCCGGTGATGCGCGCCCTGATCGACATGGGCGTGCACGGCGACTACCGCGCGCCCGACCTGATGCGCTTCGGCTTCGCCCCGCTCTACCTCCGGTACGTCGACGTCTACGACGCCGCCAACACCCTGGCCGAGGTGCTCGGCAAGGAACTCTGGCGCGAGGACCGCTACCACAGGCGCCTGCCCGTCACCTGATCAGTGTTTGGCCTTGGCCTTCAGGTCGGCCACGATCTCGCCGGCCAGCGCCACGCAGTCGGCGCAGATCCGCCCGGCCTCGCCGTGCACCATGTGCACGCGCGGCCCCGGCGGAGTCCGGCAGAACGAGCAGGCCGCCTCCCGGCGGGTCCGCCGGGTCGCGAACGGATGGGTGAACGGTTTGGCGAACCGCTTCCTGGCCGCCTGCTTCGAGACACCGAGCCGATCCCCGATCGCCGTCCATGACGTTCCGGCCGCCCGGGCGTGATGCACGGCCAGGTCGAGCAGAGCGTCGGCGTCCCGGCTCAGCTCCTGGCTCAGGATGCTCGCGGCGGCGAGGGTTTCCAGCGGGTCAGAGGGATTCGCGGCTCGCGCCCGTGCTTTCGCGAGTAACTCTGATGGCTCCATGCGACAACCTTAAGTTGTCAATCGCCCTATATCAAGTTGTGACTTCCCGGGCGTACAAACGATCATGAGGCCAATCGCGGCCGAGCGCAAACGGCCACGACGCTCATGGCCGTGGTTCTACTACTTATGGGTAACTTGGGTAGTTGAGCTCAGGCCCGGAAGCCGGTGAATCGTCACGCTTGGTCCATGAGCAGACCCGTGCAATCCAAGACAACCGGCGCCTTCTATCTCCAGTCCGTGATCTCCTTCGGCCTCTCGCTCGGCGCGCTCACCATCGGCGTCGCCTACCTTCCGGTGAACGCCTGGATCAGGGCGTTCTTCGCGGTCGGCGTCTTCTACCTGGTCACCGCCTCCTTCACGCTGGCCAAATGCGTACGCGACCGCCAGGAGGAGGACGCAGTGGTGACCCGGGTGGATCAGGCTCGGCTGGACAAACTCCTGGCCGAGCATGACCCCTTCAGGACCGACTAGTACGGCAGCGCACGGGTCGCGAACTTCGCCGACACCATCGGCTGCTGGAACTTCGGCACGGCGACCGTCCGGACGTCGCCGTCCGAGGTGTAACGCTCGGTGGGGTTGGCCTGGAGCCAGTCCAGCCACGCCGTGGAGCAGAACTTGGCGCAGTCGCCCTTCTTGTCCATCGACCTGATCCGCGGGATGCCCACCGGGTCGAACTCCTTGCTGAACGGGGACTGCGCGGGCGTGTACCCGGCCAGGAACACGCCGCCGTAGTTGTAGGCCACCGCGCCCTTCTTGCCCTTGAGCGCCCAGTCCTTGTCGCGCGGCTGGTTGCCGTACGGCAGGGCGATCGTGACCGGCGGGGGCCCCTGCAGGGAGGTGATCAGCGTGTGGCCGGCCACCACCTCGTCGACCACGGCCTCCTTGGGCTTGCCGGCCAGGTTCAGGTGGTCCTTGGTGTGGTTGCCGATGTCGAAGCCGTTGGTCTTGAGCCAGGAGATGAGCTGCTCCTGCTCGATCTTGTCCGGCTTGCCGAACATGTCGCGCGTGACATAGAACGTCCCGATCGGGCGGAAACCGGGGTGTTTGGCGGCGACCTCTCTCATGATCGCCACGGCGGTGTTCGGCAGTGGCGTGCCGTCGTTGCTCAGCGTGAGCTGGGACGGCGAGGAGTCGTCGAAGGTCAGCACCACGGGGTGTTTGCCGGCCGGGATGTCGATCTTCCCGGTGACGTACTCCGCGGCGGTGACCGGGACGTAGTTCTCCTTGGCCAGGCGCTCCAGTTCGGTACGGAACTGGGCGGGCGTGCGGTCATCCTGGGTGCCGGGGTGCTCGATCACCCGGTGGTACATCAGCACCGGGATCTGGCCCAGTTCGTTGGCCTTGACGGCCTTGGCCTTGGCGGCGTTCATCGCCTTGGCGGTGGCGGGGTTCACCGGCGCTTTGGCGGGCTTCGCCTGCGTGGTTGCCCCGTGCGTGCCACAGCCCGCCAGGACGGCCAATCCAGCTATCAGTACTACGGTTCTCATCCGAATCCCCTCACCATGACGACATGTTTAACTACTCCCCGTGAAGTCCCGAGGAGAGTCGACATGGTGGTTAAAATCCGGATCTGGATAGTTCGTCACTCCGGCGTCGGCTCGGGTGCCAACAGCTGCCCTGACCTGCCGTAAAGCCGTGTAAAGCGGTCGGCCGCCGCTCCGGCGTGTCAAGGCTTTTCGCCGCCTCACACTGTTTTCCGGGCAAAAGTGCAGGCCAATTCCTTGACATGACCGATAAGTCATGAATCGTAATGAAATATGTGTGCAAGCTTGACCAATGTATGCGTCGAAACCTAGCCTGCCAGTGGCGTGGGAGCGTTCCCATTCGAACCAGAGAACGGGGAACGCGGGTTCGTGTTGTCCGTGGGGATTACCTCCCTTTTAGGGACCGGCACCCCTGGGAATGACGACGCAGCGCGAAGAACCAACTCACCCGGAGCACTTGTGACCAGTCTCTCCCCCGCCAAGCAGGCTCTCCTCGCCCAGCGTCTCCAGCGCAGAACCGCGGCGACCACCATCACCCCCCGCCCACCTGGCACGACACCGCCGCTCTCGCACGCGCAGGAGCGATTATGGTTCCTGGAGCAGTACCGGCCTGGCAGCACGGCGTACACCATCCCGTTCATGGTCCGGCTCGGTGGCGAGCTGGACGCCGACGCGTTCGAGCGGGCGGTCGCGGAGGTGACGCGGCGGCACGAGAGCCTGCGGATGCGGTTCGTGACCTCCGATGACGGGCTGCCGAGCCTGATCATCGACGACGAGCCGTCCAGCGGGTTCCGGCTGGAGCACGCCGACTCCGACGCGGCCGCGCGGGCCCTGATCAGTGCGGAGCTGGGCAGGACCTTCGACCTGGCCGCCGGTGGGCTGCTGCGGGTGCTGCTGATCCGCCGGGCGGCCGACGACCATGTGCTGCTGCTGGCCGCGCACCACTCGATCACCGACGGGTGGTCGGGGGAGATCCTGCTGCGTGAGCTGATCACGCTGCACGCCGCGTTCCGGGACGGGCGGGAGTCGCCGCTCCGGCCGCTGGCCGTGCAGTACGGCGATCACTCGATCTGGCAGCGGGCGCGCGAGGGCACTCCGGCGTACCAGCGGGATCTGGACTTCTGGCGGGAGCGGCTGGCCGGGGTGCCGCCGCTGGAACTGCCCACCGACTTCCCCCGGCCGGCCGAGCAGACGACCGTCGGGCGGGACTTCAAGTTCCATCTGGACGCGCGGGTCGGCGGGGCGATCAGCGCGTTGAGCGCGAGTCACGGGGCGACGCCGTACATGGTGCTGCTGGCCGCGCTGCAGGTGCTGCTGGCGCGGTGGTCGGGGCAGCGGGACTTCGCCGTCGGGAGTCCGGTGAGCGGGCGCGGGCTGCCCGAGCTGGACGGGATGGCGGGGATGTTCGTCAACACCCTGGCCATGCGGGCGGATCTGTCCGGCGATCCGTCCTTCGCCGAGTTCCTGATCCGGGTACGGGACGCCTGCCTGGACGCGTACGCGCACCAGGAGTTGCCGTTCGACCAGCTGGTCAACGAGCTGAAGGTGGAGCGGGACGTCAGCCGGTCGGCGGTGTTCCAGGTGATGTTCGCGCTGCAGAACTACGTGCCGGACGACGCGGGCACGCTCGGGCTGGACGTGTCGTCGTTCGGGGCCGACATCGCGGTGAGCAGGTTCGATCTGGCGCTGTATCTGTGGGAGGGGAACGAGGAGTTCGACGGGCTTTTCATCTTCAATACGGATCTGTTCCGGGAGGAGACGGTCGCCAGGATGGCGGCGGCGCTGGGGGCGTTGCTGCGGTCGGCGATGGATGATCCGTATACGCGGCTGTCGGAGCTGGAGTGGGTGCCGGCGGAGGAGCGGGCGCATGTGCTCGCGCTGGGGTCGTCGTCGGCGCCGCGGTCGCTGGAGAGCGGGCTGCTGCATGAGGTTCTGGTTCGGCGGGACAGTCCTGCGGTTGTTTTCGACTCGCGGGTGCTGACCTATACCGAACTGGATCGGCGGGGGAATCAGCTCGCGCATCGGCTGCGGGAGCTGGGGGTGCGGCCGGGGGATCGGGTCGCGGTGTGTCTGGAGCAGTCGGCGGAGCTGGCTGTGGCGTTGCTCGGGGTGCTCAAGGCGGGGGCGGCTTATGTGCCGCTGGATCCTGAGCAGCCGGACGATCGGCTCGCTTACATGATCGGTGATGCGGGAATTCGTATCTCGGTTACGGAACGGTCCCTTCCGGGTGGGACGACGGAGATCACGCCGGATGGGGACGGATGGCCGGATACTCCTGTGGAGAGCGGGGCCACGCCAAGTGATCTGGCGTATGTGATCTATACCTCCGGGACGACCGGGCGGCCCAAGGGGGTCGCGGTGCAGCACCGGGAGGTGCTGGTCTACCTGGCGGGCGTGCACGAGCGCTTCGGTGTCGAAGCGGGTGGCGTGTTCGCGTTGCCGCAGTCGCTGGCGTTCGACTTCGGGGTCACGATCTTCTATCTGTCGCTGATGACCGGTGGCACGCTGCATCTGATTCCGCCGAAGACGGCCGCGCCCGATTTATGTGAATATTTCGGGCGGACTAAGCCGGACTATCTGAAGATCACCCCGTCGCATCTGGCCGCACTCCTGGCCGAAGCCGACCCCGCCGACCTGCTACCCGCCAAGCTCCTGATCCTTGGCGGCGAAGCCTCCACCATCGGCTGGGCGAGCGAACTGGCCGCCGCCAGACGCTGCGCGGTCGTCAACCATTACGGCCCCACCGAGACCACGGTCGGCGTCACCACCCACCGGGTCCCCGCCCAACGCGTCGACAGCCAGTCCAGCTTGCCCATCGGCCGCCCACTCCCCGGCGCGCGGGTATATGTCCTCGACGAGCGCATGCGCCCCGTCCCCGCCGGCGTCCCCGGCGAGATCTATCTGGGCGGCGACCGGCTCGCGCGCGGCTACCTCGGCCGTCCCGCGCTCACCGCCGACAAGTTCCTCCCCGACCCGTATGGCTCCGCGGGCGCCCGCATGTACCGCACCGGCGACCTCGGCCGCTGGTCCCACGACGGCGTGCTCGAATTCCTCGGCCGCCGCGACCTCCAGGTCAAGGTCCGCGGCTACCGCGTCGAACTCGCCGAAGTCGAAACCGTCCTGGCCGAACACCCCGCCATCGCCCAGGCCGTCGTCGAACTCCGCGACCAACGCCTGGTCGCCTACCTGGTCGGCGCCGACCCGCTGCCCACCCCCGAGCTACGGACCTGGCTCAAGCAGCGGCTCCCCGACTACATGGTCCCCGTCCGCTACACCTGGCTCGACCAGCTGCCCCTCAAATCCCACGGCAAGGTCGACCGCGCCGCCCTCCCCGACCCCGACGACGCCCGCCCCGACGAGGGCGCGATGACCCCGCCGGGAACCCCCGTCGAAGAGACCATCGCCGCCATCTGGGCCGCCGTCCTCGGCCTGGAACGCGTCGGCGTCCTGGACGACTTCTTCGACCTCGGCGGCCACTCCCTGCTCGCCATGCAGGTCGTCGCCCGGATGCGCAAAGCCGACCATCCGGTCACCCTGATGGAACTCTTCAAGCACCCCACCGTCCGCGAACTTGCCCATCTGGTCGAATCCGGCGGCGACGGCTCAGCCGGCCTCCTGCACCGCCTCACCCCCGCCCGCCCGACCACCGCCTCCGTGATCTGCGCCCCCTACGGCGGCGGCAGCGCCATCATCTACAAACCCCTCGCCGACGCCCTGCCCGCCGACTGGGCCCTGCACTCCATCGCCGTCCCCGGCCACGAGATCGGCGAAGAACCCCAGGCCCTCCTCGACGTCGCCGAAGCCTGCGCCGCCGAAATCCTCACCACCGTCCAGGGCCCGATCGTCCTGTACGGCCACTGCGGCGTCGGCACCACCCTCTGCGCCGAAATCGCCCGCCGCCTCGAATCGGCCGGCCGCCCCGTCGAAGCCATCTACCTGGGCGGCGTCTTTCCCTTCGCCCGCCCGCGCGGCCCCGTCGCCCGCTTCTCCGAATGGCTCGAAGACATCGGCGGCGACCAGGCCCGCATCAACGGCCTCGTCGCCGCCGGCCTGGACGTCTCCGAATTCGAACAAGCCGAACTCCAACTAATCGTCCGCAACCGCCGCCGAGGCACCCGAGAAGCCGAACGCTACTTCGCCCACCTCTTCGAAGAAGGCGCCCCCCTCCTCTCCTCCCCGGTAATCGCGGTAGCCGGCGAACGCGACCCCGTCGTCGAGTTCTACCAAGAGCGCTACCGCGAATGGCACTGCCTCTCCCCAGTAGCCGCCTGCGTAGTCCTCGACGAAGCCGCCCACTACTTCCTCAAATACCGAGCCCAAGAACTAGCCACCATCATCACCACCACCCACCCCGCCCTCTCCACCGGCAACACCGCCCCCCTCGAACACCACTCAGAAACCCAAACCTGGTGGCTAGAGGGCATCTCCAAACTCCACGACACCAACACCGCCGACGGCACTGCGAACTCCGGCCTCGCCGTGGTGAACAACACCGGAACCATTGCCGGGGCTGCGGGTTCTGGGCGCGCGGCGGTGAACGACACCGACACCGTTGACAGAACCGCGGGCTCTGGACAGACCGCGGTGTCTTACTCGGGGACCACTGGAAATCCTGACCTGAATGGTCGCGGGCGCGCCGGTCACTCTTGGCGCCGGTACGGCGAGGAGCGGCGCTTACGCAAACGGCGCCGGATAGCGGCGAGTAACCCGGCGGTGGGGATTCCGGGAGCAGGAGGGCCGGCGCCGAGTATGCGGCGGTTCCTTGTGTTGGCCGTGGGGCAGTTGGTTTCGATGACCGGGTCGGCGTTGACCGAGTTCGCGATTCCGATCTGGATTTATCTGACCACTGGGTCGCTGGCGAACTTCGCGCTGTTCTCGGTGCTGGGGCTGGTGCCGGGGCTGGTGGTGGCGCCGCTGGCGGGGACCGTGGTCGACCGGTTCAACCGGCGGGTGGTTCTGATCGTCAGTGATGTGGCGGCGGGGTCGACGCAGCTCGTGCTGGGGCTGCTGGTGTGGACCGGGAATCTGGAGATCTGGCATATCTATCCGCTGCTGGTGACGCTTTCGATAGCGCTCACGTTCCAGCGGGTGGCGTACAGTTCGGCGATTCCGCAGCTGGTTCCGAAGCGGTATCTCGGGCACGCCAACGGAGTGGTCGGCATGGCCACCGGCGTCGCTCAGCTGGTGGTGCCGCTGGCCGCCGCGGGGCTGCTGTCGGTGGTCGGGCTGGGTGGCATTCTCGCCATCGACGTGGCCAGCTACACGGTCGCCATCCTCGTCGTCCTGTTCATCAAATTCCCGAAGACGATGCCGTGGAAGCGCCGGGAGAGCGTCCTCACCGAGATGGTTGAGGGCTTCCGCTACACCTGGGGACATCTCGGCATCCGCCGCATGCTGCTGTTCTTCGCCGTGGTGAACCTGTTCATGTCGCCGCTGTTCCTGCTGATCTCCCCGCTCATCCTGTCCTTCGCGGAACTGGGCGACGTCGGCAGAGTCACCTTCTTCGGCGGCCTGGGGATCTTCCTCGGCGGCCTGACGATGACCTTCTGGGGCGGCCCCCGCAGAATGCGGATGCGCGGCCAGCTCACCGCGACGCTGGTCCTGGCCTGCTTCGCCTTCGTCGTCGGCCTCCAGGAGCATCTCGCCCCGATCGCCGTCGGCATCTTCGGCATGTTCGCCGCGCTCACCATCCTCAACGGCATCTACGCCACGATCATCCAGGTCAAGGTCCCCCAGCGTTTCCACGGCCGCGTCTTCGCCCTCAACCAGCTGATCGCCTTCTCCACCCTCCCGATCGGCTACGGCCTGGTCGCCCCCTACGGAACCGCCTTGTTCGAGCCGATGTTCCTCCCCGGCGGCCTGCTCGCGGACACCGTCGGCGTCGTGATCGGCACCGGCGAAGGCCGCGGGATCGCGTTCATGTACATCCTCTTCGCCCTGGTGATGGCCGCCACCGTGCTGGTGGGCACCCGGATGAAGGGCCTGTGGAACTTCGACTACGCGGTTCCCGACGCCATCCCGGATGACGTCCTCGGGTTCGAAGTACTTCGTACCAAATCGCGCAGCACGGAGGAATAAGTGAACGAACAGCAGGTCATGCGGCTCTGGAGCGAGATCCTCGGGGTTCCCGTCACTTCGCCGGAGGACGACTTCTTCGACCTGGGCGGGCAGTCGCTCGCGATGGTGCAGTTCCTGGCCCGGGTGGAGAGCGAGTTCGGGGCCGCGCTGCCGATCGAAGTGCTGTTCGCGGGAGACCTGACCGTCGCGGGCGCGGCCCGCGCGATCGAGCAGTCCCTGGAGGACGAGCTGGAGGACGAGCTGGAGGACGAGCTGGAGGACGAGCTGGAGGACGTCGCCGGGCTGCTGGCGGAAGTGGACCGGCTGCCGGGCGGGGAGATCAGGGCGCTGCTGGGCGGGAAGGACCGCACGTGGCAAGGGTGATCATGTCCACCCACGGCAGCCACGGCGACGTGCTGCCGTTCGTGGCCCTCGGCCGGGTGCTCCAGGGCCGCGGCCACGAGGTGGAGATCCTCACCCACGCACCTTTCGCCCCGATCGTCGAACAGTCCGGGATGACGTTCACCCCCATCGACACCGCGGAGGAGTACGACCGCAACCTGGCGGACACCCCGCCACTGCTGGCCTCCGGCCTGGAACGCTGGCGCGCGTACTACGAACGCAACCACCTCTTCGACCAGATCACCTTCGAAACGAACCACCTCATCAACCGATATATCCCAGGAAAGACGGTGTTCGTCGGCCGGCACACCACCGCGATCTCCACGCTGTTCGCCGGCGAGGTCCTGGACGCGCCGACCGCCTGGGTGGCGGTGACCCCGATCCAGTACATGTCGGAACGAGGCATCGCCCACATGTACGCCCGCACGATGAGCGACCACCTGGACGGCCTCCGCGCCGGCCTCGGCCTCCCCCCGGTGGCCGACTGGACGGCCTGGTTCGCATCCGCCCACCTCGACGTCGCCCTCTGGCCCGAGTGGTTCGACCGCGCCGGAACCCCGGCCCCCCGCCGGGTCCGGCTGACCGGCGCACCGCTTGGGGACGACACCGACCTGCCGGAACTCCCTGCCGAAGCGGTCGAACTCCTCGACCGGAACGCGGTGTTGCTCACTGGCGGCACCGGCCGGATGTTGCATGGCCGCTTCTATGAGGTCGCCGTCGAGGCGTGCCGGTTGGTCGGGCGTCCGGCCCTCCTCGCCGTACGGCACCGGGATCTGGTCCCCGAGAAGTTGCCCGACGGCATGCGCTGGTTCCCCAGGCTGCCGTTCCCCCAGGTCATGCCACGGGTGGGGGCGGTGCTGCACCACGGCGGGATCGGCACGCTCATCCGGGCGGCGACGGCCGGAACTCCGCAGGTCGTACTGGCGCACGGCTTCGACCGCTCAGAGAACGGCGCTCGACTGACAGCGGCCAAACTCGGCTCATGGCTCCCAGAAGCCCGATGGACCCCCGAGGAAACCGCGTCACTCCTGACAGACGCGCTGGCGCAGCCCCGAACGTCCGTCCCCGCCGACCATGGCCTGACGGCAGCCGCCGAGGCCATCGAAGAACTCGCCGGGAGCACCGTCGCCTATTCCGCGCGGCATCTGCTCACCCGCGACCTGCGCCCCCGCCTGCACCGCCTGGTCAACGTGTACGGCCCGACCGAGACCACCATCTGGTCCACCACCTGGGAGGTCCCGGCCGAACCCGCGGAACCCCGGATCGGCCGCCCGATCGCCAACACCCAGGTCTACGTCCTGGACCGGCGGGGTGGCGTCACCCCCGCCTTCGTGGCCGGCGAACTCCTGATCGGCGGCGCGGGCGTCGCCGGCGGCTACCACGGCAGGAAGGACCTCACCGCCGACCGCTTCGTCCCCGACCCCTTCGGCCCGCCCGGCGCCCGCCTCTACCGGACCGGCGACCGGGCCCGCTGGCGCCCCGACGGCCAGCTCGAATTCCTCGGCCGCCTGGACAACCAGATCAAGGTCCGCGGCTTCCGCGTCGAACCCGGCGAGGTCGAGGCCGCCATCCTCACCTGCCCCGGCGTCGACCAGGCGGCGGTGGTCGCCCGCGGCGACATCCTGCTCGGCTACGTCGTCGGCGCGGCCGACATCGCCGACCTCCGCGACCATCTGGAACGCATCCTGCCGCAGTACATGATGCCCGCCCTCTGGACCCGCCTCCCTGCCCTGCCGCTCACCATCAGCGGCAAGGTCGACCGCAAGAGCCTCCCCGACCCGGTCCCCGAACGCGCCGCCGCCTACGTCGAACCCCGCACCGACGCGGAGCGCCTGGTCGCCGAGATCTGGGCAGAGGTCCTCGGCCTGGACCGCGTCGGCGCCCACGACGACTTCTTCACCGTCGGCGGCCACTCCCTGATCGCCGTCCGGGTCGCCGCCCGCCTGCGCGCCACCATCGAACTGGACGTCCCGATCCGCAACCTGTTCACCCGCCGTACGGTCGCCGACCTGGCCCGCGCGATCGAGGAGCTGATCACCGCGGAACTCGGCGACCTGTCCGAGGAGGAGGCGGGCCGGCTGGCCGCGCCCTGAAAATGATGGCCGGAAACGACGGCCCGAAAACGAGGGCCGGGCGTTTCGCCGGAATCGGCGCCACGCCCGGCCACGCATTTATTTGTTCACCGAATAGGAATGGGCGCCGACGCCCGCGAGGTGGCCGCCGTCGACGATCAGGTATTCGTCGCGAATAGGGGTTCCGTCCAGCCAGGATTCGAGGATTTCCCGGGTGCCGGCGGCGTACCTGGCCTGGGCGGACAGGGACGAGCCGGAGATGTGCGGGGTCATGCCGTGGTGCGGCATGGTCCGCCACGGGTGGTCGGCGGGGGCGGGCTGCGGGAACCAGACGTCCCCGGCGTAACCGGCCAGGTGGCCGCTCTCCAGGGCGCGGACGACGGCGTCCCGGTCGGCGATCTTCGCGCGGGCGGTGTTGATGAGGTACGCGCCGCGCTTCATGGTGGCGATCAGGTCGTCGTTGAACATGCCCTCGGTCTCCGGGTGGAGCGGGGCGTTGACGGTGACCACGTCGCAGTGCGGGACCATCGCGGCCGTGCTCTCGTGGAAGGTCAGGTTGAGCTCCTCCTCGATCTCGCGGGGCAGCCGGTGCCGGTCGGTGTAGTGCAGGTGCACGTCGAACGGGTGCAGGCGGCGCAGCACCGCGAGGCCGATCCGGCCGGCGGCGACCGTGCCGACGTGCATGCCCTCCAGGTCGTAGGAGCGGGCCACGCAGTCGGCGATGTTCCAGCCGCCCTTCAGGACGATCTGGTTGGAGGGCAGGTAGTTCCGTACCAGGGAGAGGATCATCATGGCGACGTGCTCGGCCACCGAGATGCTGTTGCAGTAGGTGACCTCGGCGACCGTGATGTTGTTGGCGATGGCCGCGTCCAGGTCGACGTGGTCGGAGCCGATGCCGGCGGTGATGGCCAGCTTCAGGTTCGGGGCCTTGGCGATGCGTTCCGCGGTCAGGTACGCGGGCCAGAACGGCTGCGAGATGACCACGTCCGCGTCGGCGAGCTCCTGGTCGAACACCGAGCCGTCCCGGTCCTTGTCGGAGGTGACGACCAGGGTGTGGCCCTGGCTCTCCAGGAACGACCGCAGGCCCAGCTCACCGGAGACGCTGCCGAGCAGCTGGCCGGGGGTGAAGTCGGTTCCCTTCGGCGTCGGGAGGGTCTGGCCGCCCGGGTAGTGGTCGATGTTCGGGAGTCCGTCGCGGGCGTACGTGGTGGGGTATCCGTCGACCGGGTCGTCGTACAGAACGCACAGGATTTTCGCCATGGGTTTGACTCCTTTATCGGATATTTCCACTTTCCCGGTGGTGTGGATAAAGAGTCAAAACGAATTCTCCTATTTATTGATAGATATAAACTATCGAAGGTAATCGTGGACCAGGCGGTCGAGTGTGCCGCGCACGTCGATCTGGGCGGCCACGTCCAGCAGGGCGCGGGCCAGCACCGGCTCGGGGGTGCGGTCGGCCACCACCAGGCCGACGCGGGGGGCCTGGCGGGGGCTTTCCAGTGGAATCACCCGCATGCCGTCGGGGACGCCGAACATGTGCAGCCAGGCGTGCGCGATCACGCTGGACCAGCGGTGGGTGGCGACATGGGCGTACAGGGCGGAGACGGTGTCGGTCTCGACGGCGGGGAGGGCGACGACGCCGGCCCACTCGAAGATGCCGTCCAGGATGCGGCGGTTGCGCATCTCGGGGGCGAGCAGGCAGAGCGGGAGGGCGGCGACCTCGGTCCAGCGGACGAACGTCCGGGCGGCGAGCGCGCCGTCGTCGGGGGTGAGCAGCAGGTAGCGCTCCTCGTAGAGGGGGGTCGTGCGGACGTGTCCCAACGGCTCTCCGTCCAGGTACGTCATGGCGACGTCCAGTTCGAACTCGGCCAGGCGGCGGGTGATCTCGCGGGAGGACAGGGAGGCCAGGGACACCCGGGCGTGCGGGTGGCGTTCGCAGAACGGGGTGGTCAGCAGCGAGGCGGCGGTCAGCGCGGTCGGGATCGCGCCCATCCGCAGGGTGCCGGACAGGCTGCTGCGCATCAGCGACAGGTCGTGGCGGAGGGCGTCCGCCTCGGCCAGGATGCGCTGCGCCCACAGGAGCACCCGTTCGCCCTCGGGGGTGAGGCCGTCGAACTTGCGGCCGCGGCGGACGATGGGGACGTCCAGTTCGCGTTCGAGTTTGCGGATCGCGGCGGACAGGGACGGCTGGGAGACGTGACAGGCCGCCGCCGCGCGGGCGAAATGTCGCTCTCGGGCCAGCGCGACCAGATACTCCAACTGACGCAGCAGCATGCCACAGCATGACCAGTTAACTCCCGATTGGTCTAGAACCTCTCATCTGCGATGGGTAACCAGTGGATCACGATGCGGTTGCTAAGCAACGCGGCAGTATTGGCCCGAAAGTGCAAGGGTAAGGTGATAAATCGTGACGACGTTCAGGATCAGCGAGGCAGCCGGGCTGCTCGGAGTGAGCTCCGACACCGTGCGTCGCTGGGTGGACGCCGGCCGGCTTCCGGCTCGCCGGGATGACAACGGTCATCGGCTGGTCGACGGCTCTGATCTGGCCGCGTTCGCGCGGTCGCAGATCGAGAGCGGGAACGGCTCGGGGCAGTCGTCGGCGCGGAACCGGTTCCGGGGAATCGTGACCGACGTGATCAAGGATGCGGTGATGGCCCAGGTGGAGATCGCCGCGGGTCCGTTCCGGGTGGTGTCGTTGCTGAGCCGTCAGGCCGCCGACGAGCTGGGTCTGGAGCCCGGCGTGGTGGCGGTCGCCGTGATCAAATCCACCAACGTCGTCGTGGAGATCCCCGACCAGAGTCAGTAGCACGTAGTCAGTAGGAGGCTCCCTTGTTCAGGCGCGTATCCGGATTGCTCATCGCCGTCGTCTTAGCCGCGTCCGCGTGCGGCACCAGCGACACCAGCGACACCAGCGGCACTGCGGCCGCCCCTTCGGCCTCCTCCGGCGCACCGGCGGCCAGCGCGCCCGCGGCCACCGAGCTGATCGTGTTCGCCGCCGCCTCCCTGACGGGGACCTTCACCGAGCTGGGCAAGACCTTCGAGGCCGCCCACCCCGGCATCACCGTGAAGTTCAACTTCGGCTCCAGCGCGACGCTGGCCACCCAGATCACCCAGGGCGCGCCCGCGGACGTGTTCGCCGCCGCCAGCCCGGCGACGATGAAGACCGTCACCGATGCCGGTCTGGCCGCGAGCCCGACCGTGTTCGTGAAGAACAAGCTGCAGATCGCGGTGCCGCCGGACAACCCGGCCAAGGTCGAGTCGCTCAAGGACCTGACGGACCCGAAGGTCAAGGTCGCGCTCTGCGCCGAGCAGGTGCCGTGCGGGGCCGCCGCGATCAAGGCGCTGGACGCGGCCGGGATCAAGGTCACGCCGGTGACGCTGGAGCAGGACGTCAAGGCCACGCTGACCAAGGTCGAGCTGGGCGAGGTGGACGCGGCGCTGGTCTACCAGACCGACGTGATCGCCTCGGACGGCAAGGTCACCGGCATCGCCTTCCCCGAGGCCGACCAGGCCATCAACGACTACCCGATCGCCGTCCTCAGCAAGGCCCCGGCGGGCCCGCTGGCCCAGCAGTTCGTCGAATTGATCCTGTCCCAGCAGGGCAAGGATGTCCTGACGAAGGCCGGCTTCCAGGCACCATGATCGTGGCACTCTGGCCGTGGGCCGTGGGCCGTGGCGTCGGGATCTTTCGGGTTTTGGGTCCCGATGCTGTGATCACGTCAAATGAGTGAAGGCGAAACCGACTGAATGCGCGAAACCGAGCGAATGCCGGTAGCCGGGCGGCTGCCGTGGGTTCTCGTGCTGCCCGCGGTGCTCGGGCTGGTGTTCCTGGTGTTGCCGCTGGCCGGGCTGCTGGTCCGGGCGCCCTGGTCCACGCTCGGGCAGCGGCTCACCGAGCCCCAGGTGCTGGAGGCGTTGCGGTTGTCGCTGGTCACGGCGACGATCGCGACGCTGATCTGCCTGGTGCTCGGGGTGCCGCTGGCCTGGTGCCTGGCCCGGCTGTCCTTTCCTGGCCGCCGGGTGGTGCGGGCGCTGGTGACCGTGCCGCTGGTGCTGCCGCCGGTGGTGGGGGGTGTCGCGCTACTGCTGGCGCTCGGGCGGCGCGGGCTGGTCGGGCAGTGGCTGGACAGCACGTTCGGCATCACGCTGCCGTTCACGACCGCCGGGGTCGTGGTCGCGGAGGCGTTCGTCGCGATGCCGTTCCTGGTGATCAGCGTGGAGGGCGCTCTTCGCGCCGCCGACCTGCGGTTCGAGGACGCGGCCGCGACGCTGGGCGCGTCCCGGTGGGTGGTGTTCCGGCGGGTGACCCTGCCGCTGATCGCGCCGGGCATCGTCGCCGGGTCGGTGCTCTGCTGGGCGCGGGCGCTGGGTGAGTTCGGCGCCACGATCACCTTCGCCGGGAACTTCCCCGGCCAGACCCAGACCATGCCGCTCGCCGTCTACCTGGCCCTGGAGACCGAACCCGAAGCGGCGATCGTGCTCAGCCTGGTCCTGCTGGCGGTGTCCGTGATCATTCTGGCCAGCCTCCGGGACCGGTGGGTGAACAGCCCATGACCCTGACCGCGCAACTCCGCATCACCAGAGCGGCCTTCCGTCTCGACCTCGATCTCGACGTGGCTCCGGGGGAGGTCGTCGCCCTGCTGGGCCCCAACGGCGCGGGCAAAACCACCGCGCTCCGGCTGCTGGCGGGCCTGACCCGCCTGACGGACGGCCACATCATCCTGGATGGCCTCCCACTGCACCACCAGGCCACCGAGAAACGCCCAATCGGCATGGTCTTCCAGGATTACCTGCTATTTCCGCATCTGTCCGCGTTGGACAATGTCGCTTTCGGGCTCCGCTGCCACGGTACGGGCAAAGCCGAATCCCGCCGCCAAGCCGCCGAATGGCTCGCCCGCGTCGGCCTCACCGACCACGCTGGCGCACGCCCCCGCCAACTGTCCGGCGGCCAGGCCCAGCGCGTCGCCCTGGCCCGAGCCCTCGCGATCCGCCCCCGCCTGCTCCTGCTCGACGAACCCCTCGCCGCCCTGGACGCACACACCCGCCTGGAGATCCGCTCCCAGCTCCGCCGTCACCTCGCCGACTTCGACGGCGCGACCGTCCTGGTCACCCACGACCCCCTGGACGCGATGGTTCTCGCCGACCGCCTGATCGTCATCGAACACGGCGGCGTCGTCCAGACCGGCGCCCCCGTCGAGGTCGCCCGTCGCCCCCGCACCGACTACGTCGCCCGCCTGGTCGGCCTCAACCTCTACCGCGGCGTCGCCACCGGCAACCAGATCAAAATCGACGACGTCCTGTTCACCGTCGCCGAACGCCTGGACGGCCCCGCCTTCCTCGCCTTCGCCCCCAGCGCCGTCGCCCTCTACCGCACCCGCCCCGACGGCAGCCCCCGCAACCTCTGGCAGGCCAGAATCGACGGCGTCGAACGCCACGGCGACAACGTCCGCATCCACCTGGACGGCCCCCTCCCCGCCGCCGCCGACATCACCCCGGCCGCAGTCGCCGAACTCGACCTCACCCCAGGCCAAAACATATGGGCTTCCGTCAAAGCGACGGAGACCCACATATATCCGGCTTAGCGCCGTTATCCGGCGCCGTTAACGACCGCTCCACTTCTCGCCGCACCGGCGCCAGTAGGGACCAGTGGTCGGTGCCGCGTCCTTCGAGTAGAAGAAGGCGGCCTTCGGAGTTATCGGAGTTAGGCGTGTGGTCAGGCGAAACGCCTCGAATGGCCTCCCGGTCAGGTGGAACGCCCGCGAGGGCGGTCTTTACTGGGCGGGTGGAACACCTGAAAGGGGGCCTCCACGGCGTCGGTCTTGGGGGGATGACTGGACGCCGTGGAGGCCATGGGGGGATGGATTAGGAGCCGAAGACCTCGAATTCCCAGAGGGAGTAGCCGTACTGGGTGAGGGCTCTTTGGGTGCCGTTTACGCGGACGTAGCGGCCGGTGCCGTTGACGGTGACGTCGTCGATGCCGCCGTCGCTGGTGGTGGTGGAGTGGATGTCGGTCCAGGTGGTGGCGTTGGGGGAGGTCTGGATCTGGTAGGCGCGGCCGTAGGCGGCTTCCCAGTTGAGGCGGACCCGGCTGATGGTGCGGCTGTTGCCCAGGTCGACGTAGATCCACTGGGGGTCGGCGTAGAGGCTGCTCCAGCGGGTGGCGGTGTTGCCGTCCACTACGTTGGCGGCCACGTTCGCGCCCGCTTCGGTGCTGGACGCCGTCACCGGGCGGCCCTGGGAGAGCAGCGACGTGGTGCCGCCGGACGGGGTGCCGTAGACGTTCAGGTCGAAGAGCGAGTAGCCCCACGCGGTGGCGCGCGCGGTGCCGTTCACCCGCAGGTACCTGCCGGTGCCGGAGACCGTGAGGTCGTCGACGCCGCCGTCGCCGGCCGTGGTGGAGAAGACGTTCGTCCAGCTCGTGCCGTTGGGTGAGGTCTGGACCTGGTAGGCGCTGCCGTAGGCGGCCTCCCAGTTCAGCCGGACCCGGTTGATCGCGTACGACTGGCCGAGGTCCACCTGGATCCACTGCGGGTCGGTGTACAGGCTGCTCCAGCGGGTGGCGGAGTTGCCGTCGACCGCGTTGGCGGCCACGTTCGCGCCCGCCTCGGTGCTGGAGGCCGTCACCGGCTTGCCCTGCGCGATGTCCGTGCCGCCGGGGTTGCCGGTGCCGGGGACGCTGACGCCGGCGCCGATGAAGGTGTAGCTGTCCAGGTCGTACAGGGCGGTTCCGGCGGCGCCGGTGAACACCAGGTAGAGGTCGTGGGTGTTGTCGTCGGGCTTGGTGACCGGTGCGGTGACCTCGGTGTAGTTGTCCCAGCCGCCGGTGTTGCCGACGGTGATCCTGGCCACCTCGGGGCCGGTCGGGGAGTCGAACCGGAAGGACAGGGTGCCGCCGGCGTTGGCCGAGCTCACCCGGGCCCTGACGCTGGTGATGCCCTTGAGGCTGACGGCGTGGTGCCGTACCGACTCGCCGGTCTGGATGTCGCCGAGGCGCTTGCCGCCCTCGGCGGCGGCCTGGTCGACCACGCGCGGGCCGTTCAGGGTGACGAAGTGCTCGGCCTGCCACTGCTTCGGCCAGACGGTGATCTCACGCTCGCCGGTCAGCGGGACCGTGCCGGTCGCGCCCCTGTCGGTGTAGCTGCCGCGCAGCACGAAGAACTGCACCGCGTCCAGACCGGCGTGGATCGGGCCGGTGTTGAACGAGGAGCCGCAGCCGGTGCCCTCGCCCTCCTCGTGGGCGTGCTCCTGGTGTCCCAGGGCGGCCCGGACGATGACCGAACCGCAGGCGATCGTGCCGTCCTGCGCGTCGGTGGCGCTGGCGGTCAGGTTGAGGTTCTCGCTCCAGCTGTACATGCCGCCGGCCGGGATGCCGTTCAGCGTCACGACCGGCCGGTTGTTGCCGACCACGATCGGAAGCACCACCGTGCCGGTACGCCCACCGGGGTCCCGCACGGTCAGCCGGGCCCGCTTGTCGCCCACCGTGGTGTAGGTGAACGTCGGGTTGGCCGCCGTCGAGTCGGTGGTGCCGTTGTTGTCGAAGTCCCACGCGTAGGTGATGGCTTCGCCGTCGGGGTCGGAGCTGCCCGCGCTGGAGAAGTTGACCGCCAGCGGCGCCAGGCCGTTGTTCACGTTCGAGGTGGCCTGCGCGACCGGCGACCGGCCGCCCTGGACATAGTTGATCTTGTAGAGGCCGGCGTCGGCCGCGCCGGAGAAGTAGCCGCTGCCGTACTCCAGCAGGTAGAGCGAGCCGTCAGGCCCGAACTCCATGTCGATCGGGTGCACCAGGTTCATGCCCGCCAGCACCGGCTCGATGATGGTCGGCGTCCCGGTCGACGGGTTGCCGTTGTTGAACTGGACTTCCTTGATCCAGTTACGGCAGTACTCGGAGATCAGCCACTTGTTGTCGTAGTACTGCGGCCACTTCACGTCCGACACCAGGTTCGGGTCGTAGTGGTAGACCTCGGTGTGGTTGGGCGAGCCGCAGCCGCCCGGGTTGTCCAGCGCCGGCCACTGCACGCTGCCGCCGTGCTGCTCCCAGACCAGCGCCGGCTTGGTCGCCGGGAGCTGCTGCTGGCCGGTGTTGCGCGGCGAGTTGTTCACCGGTCCGGTGGCGCCGCCGCACGGGAACCAGCCGCGCGGCGCGTTGGCCGCGAAGTCCCAGTCGTTGTAGGCCACGTTCGGCCCGCCGCAGTACGGCCAGCCGTAGTTGCCCGGCGTGGTCGCCCGGTTGAACTCGTCGTAGGCCGCCGGCCCCCGGTTGGCGAGCGTCGCGCCCGCGTCGGGCCCGACCTCGCCCCAGTACAGGGTGTTGTTGGCCTTCTTGTCGACCCAGATCCGGTACGGGTTGCGCACCCCCATGATGTAGATCTCCGGCTTGGTCTGCGCCGTCCCCTGCGCGAACAGGTTGCCCGCCGGGATCGTGTAGGTGCCGTTGTTCTCCGGGTGGATCCGGTTGATCTTGCCCCGCAGGTCGTTGGTGCTGCCCGAGGTGCGCTGCGCGTCGTACTGCGGGTCGCGGCTGGTCCGCTCGTCGATCGGCGCCATGCCGGCCGAGTCGCCGCCCGAGTTGGTGTTGTCGCCCACCGCGAAGTAAAGGTTGCCGTTGGTGTCCCAGCTCATCGAGCCGGCCGAGTGGCAGCACAGGTTACGCTCGGTCGGCCACTCGATGATCATGTCTTCGCTGGCGGGGTCCAGCAGGTTGGTGGTCGGGTTGAAGGTGAACCGGGAGATCCGGTTGACCAGCGGGGTCACCTTCGGCGAATAAAAGAGGAACACCCAGCGGTTGGTGGCGAACTGCGGGTGCAGGGTGATGCCGATCAGGCCGTCCTCGAACCGGGCGTCCAGCTGCACGGTCAGCGCGACCGTGGTGGTCTGGGCGGCCGGGTTGTAGACCCTCACCTGGCCGCCGCCGGCCGAGGTGCCCCGGTTGATGTAGAGGACCTTGCCGTCGGGCAGCACGGACAGCTCGATCGGCTCGCCCATGGAGAGGCCGCCGTCCAGCTTGACCTTCTCGAAGCCGCTGGTCGGGGGCGGGGCCGCGGCCGCCGGGGGAGCGGCGATGGCGGCCAGTGCCGTACCGGCCAGGACGGGTAACAGCAGGGCGGATAGAGCGCGACGCAGGCGCGCGGAACTGAACACGAGTACTCCAGAGAAAGTGAGGTGGGGGGTGTCAGGAGCCGTAGACGTCGAATTCCCAGAGGGAGTAGCCGTACTGGGTGAGGGAGCGCTGGGTGCCGTTGACGCGGACGTAACGGCCGGTCCCGGTCAGCGTGACGTCGTCGACGCCGCCGTCACTGGTCGTGGTCGAGTAGACGTTCGTCCAGGTGGTGCCGTTGGACGAGGTCTGGATCTGGTACGCGCGACCGTAGGCCGCCTCCCAGCTGAGCCGGACCCGGCTGATGTTGTAGCTCTGGCCGAGGTCCACCGAGATCCACTGCGGGTCGGCGTACGCGCTGCCCCAGCGGGTGGCGGTGTTGCCGTCCACGGCGTTGGCGCCCACGTGCGCGCTGCCCGTCTCCACGCTGGAGGTCGTGGTCGGGCGGTTGCGGGAGAGCAGGCCCGGGGTGGGGTTGGTGGTGCCCGGGGTGCCGTACACGTTGAAGTCCCACAGCGAGTAGCCCCACGCGGTGGCGCGCTGGGTGCCGTTGACGCGGACGTAACGGCCTGATCCGGTCAGGGTGACGTCGTCCACGCCGCCGTCTCCGGTGGTGGTGGAGTAGACGTTCGTCCAGGTGGTGCCGTTGGGCGAGGTCTGGATCTGGTACGCGCGACCGTAGGCCGCCTCCCAGTTCAGCCGGACCCTGGTCAGGTTGTAGGACTGGCCGAGGTCGACCTGGATCCACTGCGGGTCGGTGTAGAGGCTGCTCCACCGGGTGCCGGAGTTGCCGTCCACGGCGTTGGCGGCCACGTTCGCGCCCGCCTCGGTGCTGGAGGCCGTCGCCGGCTTGCCCTGCGCGACGTCGGTGCCCGGCTGCGGGGGCTGGGCGCCGTCGCCCTTGATCCGGATGTTGCGGTAGTTGATGTCGGCGCCGTCGCCGTCGTTCTGCACGCCGATGTAGCCGTTGGCGATGTTCCTGGTGCTGGTGTAGTCGTTGATCTTGACGCCGTTCAGCCAGATCTCGACCCGCTGACCGTGCACGCCGATCTCGTACGCGTTCCACTGGCCGGGCGGGTTGAGCGCGGCGGCCCTGGCGGCGGTGTCCGGCGCCTTGAAGCTGTACACGCTGCCGGTGGTCCTGGTCACGTCGGCGTCGGTCGCGTCGATCTGGATCTCATGGCCGGTGTTCACCGGGCCCCACGGATCGTTGGCCGGGTCGGTGAAGCCGATGAAGACGCCGCCGTTGTCGTCGCCCGGCATCATCCAGTCGAGCCTGAGCGAGTAGTTGCTGAAGGTGGAGACCGGGTACCAGAGCAGGCCCATGCCGCCGAACGAGGTCAGCGTGCCGTTGGCCAGGGTGAACCCGCCGGGGCCCGCCATCCGCCACTGGCTGAAGGTGTTCTGGTTGCCGTCGAACAGCTGGGTGTAGCCGACCTCGGGCCGGCAGTCGGCGGGGACGGCCTTGGCCGCGACCCGGATGCCGCCGAGCAGCATGGTGCGGAAGTTGGCGTCCGCGTAGCTCTCCTCGGTGTGGCCGAGGCCGGTGTACCAGGAGCGTCCGCCCTGGTAGTCCTGGCACCAGGTGATCGGGTGGTCGCCCATGGTGCCGCCGGAGTAGGACGACTCGGTGAGGCTGGCCAGCACCCGGACGGTGTTGCGCGGGTTGGCCTGGTAGTTGTACCACTCGTCGGTCCTGGTCCAGGTCGGCGCCAGGTGTGAGGTGGACGGGTTGCCCCGGTCCTCGACCTTGATGGTGGCCTGCTGGGTGGCGGGGTGGGAGGCGAAGTAGCCGCCGACCAGGCCGCCGTACCAGGCCCAGTCGTATTCGGTGTCGGCCGCCGCGTGCACGCCGACGTAGCCGCCACCGGCGGCGATGTAGGACTGGAAGGCGGTCTGCTGGGCGGCGTTGAGCACGTCGCCGGTGGTGGAGAGCCAGATCACGGCCTGGTACTGGGCCAGGTTGGCGGTGGTGAACGCGGCCGCGTCCTCGGTGGCCACCACGGTGAAGCCGTTGGCCGCGCCGAGCTGCTGGACGGCGGTGATGCCGTTGGGGATGGACGAGTGCCGGAACCCGGCGGTCTTGGAGAAGACCAGGACCCGAGTCAGCGGCGCGGCTTCCGCGCTACTCGGCAGAACGGCGAGACCCACCGTCATAAGGACGAGTGATAATAAGGCGCGAAATAAGGTAGAAATCGGTCGTTTGGGCAGCAACATGCGCCACTCCTTGTGTTGAAGAGGGGCGCGCCGCCGCACCTGCATCGAAATTAATGATTACTGATGAACCGACTTATGATTTCTTCCGTCCGAAGGTTCACATGGGACGCGCAGAAGTGTCAATGCTCTGTGCGCTAATTGGGCCCTGAGCAGGGGCGCTCTGTAGGGGTTCATTACCCTTTGGTGGCGTGTCCTCCGCTCCACCCCGTCCGGTGATCCTTCTTCCCTCCCTCGCCTCCCTCACGGCAGCGGCTCCGCTCGCCATCGACATGTACGTCCCGGCCTTCCCCGACATGGTCAGCACCCTGGAGACGACCAGCTCCGGCGTGCAGCTGTCGATGACCGCCTTCCTGGCCGGGCTGGTGCTCGGCCAGTTCCTGCTCGGCCCGGTCAGCGACACTCTCGGCCGCCGCCGGCTGCTGCTCGGCGGCACCGCGCTGTTCGCCCTCTTCTCGCTGCTCTGCGCGCTCTCCCCGACCGTGCACTTCCTGATCGGCGCGCGTTTCCTGCAAGGCGCGGCCGGCGCGTGCGGCGCGGTGCTGGCTCGGGCGGTGATCGTCGACTGGTACCGGGGACCGAGCGTGGCCCGCTACTTCTCCACCCTGGCCATGATCACTGGCGTCGCCCCGGTGGCCGCGCCGCTGCTCGGCGCCGTCATCCTGCTGTTCGCCCCCTGGCAGGCCGTCTTCGTGGTGCTCGCCGTGGTCGGCCTGGCCCAGTGCGCCACGGTCTGGTGGCGGGTGCCGGAATCCCTCCCCCCGGAGGACCGCAACCCCGGCGGCCTCAAGGACTCCTTCCGCGCCATGGGCACGCTGCTGCGCACCCGCGCCTTCGTCGGCTACGCGGTCGCCCTGTCCTGCGCCGCCGCCGCCCTCTTCGCGTACGTGTCCGGCTCGTCGTTCGTCTTCCAGATCGTGTACGGTATGAGCCCCCTCGGCTACGGCGTCGTCTTCGCCGTCAACGCGATCAGCATGACCGCCGCCGCGGCCCTGTTCGGCGCGCTCTCCCAGCGGGTCCGCCTCAACACCCTGCTGATGACGGCCCTCTCGGTGTCGTTCCTGGCCACCCTCGGGCACGTCGTCATCGACCTCGGCACCGGCGGCAACGTGATCACCACCTGGGTCTGCCTGGTGCTCACCATCGCCGGCATGGGCATGGCCTTCCCCGCCATCATGACCATCGGCCAGGGCGTGGCCGGTCACTCGGCCGGCAGCGCCTCGGCCCTGCTCGGCGGCGGCCAGTTCCTGCTGGGCGCGGTGGCCGCGCCCATCGTCGGCGTCTTCGGCGAGAGCAGCGGCACCCCGATGGCGGTGATCATGCTGGTCGCCCTGTCCTGCGCGGTGCTGGCGCTGGCCGTGCTGGCCCGGCCGTGGCGAGGCCACGGCGAGCACTCACGAGGATGACGCTTTTACGAGGATGACGGTGCCGGTCCCGTGGACGATCGGGCCAGCAACTCGGTCCGGAAGATGAACTCGCCCCGGGGCGGGGACAGCGAGTTGATCTCGTCGATCAGGCCGCGGACCGCCGCCGTGCCCATCGCCTGCACGGGCTGGCGGAGCGTGGTCAGCGGCGGATCGGAGAACACGGTCACCGAGGAGTCGTCGAACCCGACCACCGACACGTCGTGCGGCACGCTCAGCCCGAGGCCGCGCACCGCCCGGACCGCGCCGAAGGCCATGATGTCGGACCCGCAGACGATCGCGGTCGCCCCCGGTTGATCAGCCGGGACGCCGCGACCTGCCCGCCTTCCACGGTGAAGGTGGTGTGCTCGACCAGGTCCGACAGGTCCAGGCTCAGGGTGGACTTGGCCGCCTCCAGGAACCCGGCCACCTTCCTGATCACCGGCACGTAGCGCTCCGGCCCGATCGCCATCCCGATCCGGGTGTGGCCGAGCGAGGCCAGGTGCTCGACCGCCAGATACATGGCCGACTTCTCGTCCACCGAGATGGACAGCACGTCGAGGCCCGGCAGGAAGCCGTTGATCAGCACGATCGGCAGCCCCCGGTCGACCAGTCGCCGGTAGCGGGACGGGTCGGCGTGGGTGTCGGCGTGCATGCCGGAGACGAAGATGATGCCCGCCGTGTTGTGCTCCAGCAGCATTTCCACGTACTCGTCCTCGCTGACCCCGCCCGGGGTCTGGGTGCACAGCACCGGCGTGTACCGCTGCTGGGCCAGCAGGGTGCCGATCACCTGGGCGAACGAGGGGAAGATCGGGTTCTCCAGTTCGGGCACCACCAAGCCCACCAGCCCCGCGCTCTTGCGCGGGGCCTCGGGTTTGAACGGGCGCTCGTAGCCGAGTTCGCCGACGACGGCCAGAACCAGTTCCCGGGTCTCCTCCGCCACGCCTGCTTTGGCGTTCAGGACCCGGCTGACAGTGGCCTCGCTGACACCGGCACGAGCGGCGACTTCCGTCAAGGTCACTTTCATGCTGAAAGTCTAACAGTCCTTACAGCAGGGATTCATTGAGCTTTCATGGCTGCCAGGTGTAGACGGGCGTGTCCGTCGACCCCTGGGTGTCGGCCGGCACGGTGAAACTCCGGTTCGAACCGCCTTCGAAAGTAGGCGCCGCGGCCCCCACCTTGCGCATGAACTTGAACTGGATGGTCGTCCCGGCCGGCACCGACACCGGCAGGAACCACACCGGGTAGTTCGGGTTGTGCAGGGCCTCGGTGATCTTCGTGGTGTCCCAGGAACCCAGCTCCGGGATGTTCCCCAGGATGTGGATGTTCTCCCCGGGCACCGTGGTGGTGTTGATCTTGAAGATCACCTGGACCTGGTTGCCGGACAGCACCTCATAACGGAAGGTGTTGCTGACGTTGGCGCCCTTGGTGACCGTGATGTTCTGCACCCCGGCGACCGCGCCCGCCGGCACGGTGGTGGTGATCTGGCCGTCCGAGTTCGACGTCACCGTGGCGGTGACCGTGCCGAACTTGACAGTGACCGCGCCGCCCAGGCCGGTGCCGTAGATGTAGACGGTGTTCCCGGCCCGGCCCGAGGTGGACACGACGTCGCCGATCCGCGGGATCGTGGTGCCCAGCGACGGGTTGTAGGACCAGACGTTCACCTCGCCGCCGGACAGCGAGAAGCTCGGCAGCAGGCCGCCCGCGACCGTGGTGGACGCGCCGCCGAGCAGGCCGGTCAGCTGGTCGGTGTAGGTGCCGGCCGGGATCGTGGTGGCCAGGGCCGGCACGGTGAACGCCGTGGCCGGCTGCCGGTTCACCGAGACGATGACCTGCTTGTCGTAGAACTGCCGCTTGAAGACCAGCACGTCGTTGGTGCTGTGCAGGATCTGCGTCTCGCCGTACGCCACCGCGTCGTTGGTCTTGCGCAGCGCGGCCAGCGCCTGGATCACCTTGTACGCCGTGGTGGTCTGGCTGAACGCCGGACCCGCCGTCTGCAGGAACTGGCGACCGGCCACGTCACTGGCGTTCACCGAGCTCACGTACTGCTCGGTGCCGTAGTAGATGTTCGGGGTGCCGCGCGCGGTGAGCAGCGTGGCCAGCGCCGCGTGGTACGGCTTGTCGTTGGGCTGGATGAACCGGAACCGGGTCACGTCATGGTTGTCCAGGAACGTCACGGCCTGGTTCTCGTAGATGTAGTCGGTGCTGGTCTGGGTGAGCATCGAGCCGAAGTTGGCCATCGTCTCGGAGAAGTTGCCGAAGGCGTTGGTCGAGGCGCGGAAGTACTCGAAGTCCAGGTTGTTGACGCCGGTGCGGTCCGGGAAGGTGCGGTACTCGTCGTACTTGGGGTCCGGGCGGCCGATGAAGAACTCGCCGAAGTGCGCCATCGGGCCCTGCGGGGCCGAGTCGATGGCGTCCTTGAGGCCCTTGGTGAACGCCGGGTTCATGTGCAGGGTGGCGTCGTGGCGGAAGCCGTCCACGCCCTCGGCCTTCCAGAACAGGGCGGCCTTCTCAAGGTGCTTGACCACGTTCGCGTTCTCCTGGGAGAAGTCGGCGAGCGAGCCCAGCTCCTTGTTCCGGTAGCCGAACCGGCTGGAGTCGCCGCCCCGGTCGCCCAGGCCGTGGAACCAGCCGTTGACGTCCGCGTGCGGGTTGGCCAGCAGGTTCTCGGTGATGCCGTCGGCGTTGTTGTCGATCGGCTCGCCGGCGCCGTTGAAGACGTAGTTGCCCAGGCCGTCCTTGTCCGGCTCGTACAGCTTGCCGTCCTCGGCGGCGTTGCCGAGCGTCGGGTTCTGCCAGCGGCTGGTGTGGTTGGTCACGAAGTCGATGACCAGCTTGATGCCCTGCGCGTGCAGCGCGTCGCGCAGCGAGCGGAACTCCGCCAGGGTGCCGAAGTGCTTGTTGGTGGCGAAGTAGTTGCGCACGTGGTAGCCGTGGAAGCTGGTCCACCGGTCCAGCCCGCCGCCGGGCTGGTGGTCCTCGATGACAGTGTCCCTGTTCCGGTACGGCGCCGAGATCCAGACCGCCGAGATGCCCATGTTCTTCAGGTACGGGATCTTGGCAATGATGCCGTCCCAGTCGCCGCCCTGGTAGAGCTTGAGGTCGCTGCCGTTGCCGACGTTGTTGGCGTCCGGGTCATCGAACAGGGTGGGGTCGAATCCGGCGGGCCTGTTGTTGGCGGTGTCCCCGTCGAAGAACCGGTCGGTGATGATCTGGTAGACGACGTCTTTGGGAGTCAGCGGTCCGATTGGAGCTCCCGCGGCCAGAGCGGGGGCCTGAGCTGGGAGCAGGGCGAGAAGTACCGCTCCCGCCGCGATCGTGGCGAGCTTGCGTAAGGCGGCCATCTGCGTTCTCCAGAACACTTGACGGTAGGTCCTGCCCGACTGGGGGTCGGGATGAGCGCGACGGTATCAAGTCGATTGCAACATGTCAGTAACCGTCTAGAAACTTGCCGAAATCCGTGGTTAGCTTTCGCAAGACGGCAGCGCAAGTGTTGCCATGATTTCGCAAGAAGGGCGGCGTTCAGGCCGCCTGAGAATCCCCCTAGGAGCCACCATGCGTTTGAGCAAGGTCTCAACGTTGGCCGCGGGTGTCACCCTCCTGCTCACCGCCGGTTGCGGGGGAGGCGGCGAAGCCGCCGCTCCCTCGGCCGCGGCCACCCCTTCAGCACCGGCGCCTGGCGCCACCACCATCGTCGAGCCCACCGACGGCCCGGTGAAGCGGGCCCAGGCCGACCTGGTGATCTGGGCGGACGACACGCGCTCGCCGATCATTCAGAAGATCGCCCAGAAGTTCGCGACCGAGAAGGGCGTGCAGGTCGCCGTCCAGCAGCTGGAGTTCGGCGACATCCGCGACAACCTGGTCACCGCCGGTCAGGCCGGCGAGGGCCCCGATGTCGTCATCGGCGCGCACGACTGGCTGGGCAAGCTGGTCACCAACGGCGCGGTCGCGCCGATCGAGCTCGGCGACAAGGCGTCCCTGTTCAAGGACGTCGCGTTGAAGGCGCTCTCGTATGACGGGCAGCTCTACGGCCTGCCGTACGCGATCGAGAACATCGCGCTGTTCCGCAACACCGCCCTGGCGCCCGAGGCGCCCAAGGACTGGAACGCGCTGATGGACAACGCGCTCAAACTGGTCAAGGAGAAGAAGGCCACCGTGCCGCTCGGCCTCCAGGTCGGGCCGGAGGGCGACCCGTACCACTTCTATCCGGTGCACACCTCGTTCGGCGGCGGCATCTTCGCCACCAAGCCGGACGGCAGTTACGACCCGGCCCAGCTGACCATCGACGACGCGGGCGGCCTGGAGTTCGCCAAGGCGCTCGACTCGTGGAGCAAGAAGAAGCTGCTCTCGGCCGACCTGACCTTGGACATCGCCAAGGAGGCGTTCAACACCGGCAAGTCGCCGTACATGATCACCGGGCCGTGGAGCACGGAGGAGGCCCAGAAGGCGGGCATCAACCTGGCGGTCGACCCGATCCCGTCCGCGGGCGGCAAGCCGGCCGCGCCCTTCGTCGGCGTGCAGGGCTTCATGATCTCCGCGAACGCGAAGAACAAGATTGTCGCCAACGATTTCGTGGTCAACTACCTCGGCACCGCCGAAGTCATGACCGAGCTGTACAACACCGGCAAGCGTCCCCCGGCCATGATCTCGGTCTACGACCAGGTCAAGAGCGACCCGATCATCGCCGGTTTCGGCGCGGCCGGCGACGTCGGCCAGCCGCTCCCCAGCATCCCGGCCATGGACGCGGTCTGGACCGAGTACGGCCACGCCGAGCGCGACATCCTGCTCGGCAAGGGCGACCCCGAGAAGCTGATGAAGCAGGCCGCGGAGAAGATCCGCGCGAAGATCGGCTGATCTTGTGCCATTGACCACCACGGGCGGTGTGCGTCTCGGCGCTCACCGCCCACGTCTGGCCACCGGCCGGCCCACCTCCACCACGGCGCTGATCGGCAAGATCCTGCTGCTCGGCGCCATCAACGCCCTGGGCGTGTTCGGGCTGCTGACGGCCTTCGCCGTCGGCGACTGGGGTGTCTTCGGCTTCGTCGCGCTGGCCACCGTGGCCGCCGACTACGTCTACTTCAGCAAGCGGATCGAGGCCGGCAAGTATCTGCTGCCCGGCCTGCTGTTCCTGCTGGTCTTCCAGGTCTACATCGTCTTCCACACCGTCACGGCCGCCTTCACCAACGTCGGCGACGGCCACAACCTGGACAAGCCGCGCGCCCTGGAGCACCTGCTCGCCATCTCCGAGAAGCGGGTGCCCGACAGCCCGCTCTACCAGATCGTGGTGGTCACCGGCAGCGACGGCACGCTGGAACTGCTCGCCACCGACCCGCAGGGCGCGGTCACCCTCAACGGCGAGCCCGTCACCAAGGGCGTCACCCGGGACTCCACCGGCAAGGCCACCGCCGTGGACGGCTACCGCACGCTTCAGCTGCGCGACCTCACCACCCGCCAGGAGGAGGTCTTCGACCTGCGGGTTCCGCTCGGCGCGCAGGGCGCGCTGCGGACCCAGGACGGGGTGACCGGATTCCTGGCCCGGCCCACGCTGCGGCACGACGCGGCGGCGGACACGCTGACGGACGTGGCCAGCGGCAAGGTCTACCGGGCTTCGTCGTCCGGGTATTACGTGGCTTCTGACGGCACCAACCTCACGCCGGGGTGGACGGAGAACGTTGGGTTCGGGAACTTCGCCCGGGTGCTGACGGATACCCGGCTGCGCGGGCCGTTCGTGTCGGTGTTCATCTGGACGTTCGTGTTCGCGGCGCTGTCGGTGGTGTTCAACTTCGCGATCGGGTTGTTGCTGGCGTTGGCGCTGAACAAGCCGGGGATGAAGGGGCGCAATATCTACCGGTCGTTGCTGGTGTTGCCGTACGCGGTGCCGTCGTTCCTGTCGGCGCTGGTGTGGACCGGGATGCTGAACCAGACGTTCGGGTTCGTGAACCAGACGTTGCTGGGCGGGGCGGATGTGCCCTGGCTGAACGATCCCTGGCTGGCGAAGGGCAGTGTGCTGCTGGTCAATCTGTGGCTGGGGTTCCCGTACATGTTCCTGGTGTGCACGGGGGCGTTGCAGGCGATTCCGTCCGAGTTGAACGAGGCCGCGAAGATCGACGGCGCGTCGGCGTGGCAGCATTTCCGGCGGATCACGCTGCCGCTGCTTCTGGTCTCGACCGCGCCGCTCCTCATCGCCGCGTTCGCGTTCAACTTCAACAATTTCACGGTGATCTATTTTGTCACCGGCGGCGGCCCGAACCTGCCCGAGGCGCCGATCACGCTGGGCAGCACCGATCTGCTCATTTCGATGGTGTACAAGCTCGCGTTCGGCGGGGCCGGGCGGGAGTGGGGGTTCGCCTCCGCGATGTCCGCGATGATCTTCGTCATCGTGGCCGCCATCTCGGCGTTCGGGCTGCGCAGGACTCGGTCGCTTGAGGAGACGTACTCATGAGGCGCTGGCTGGCCGACACCGGATGGCGGCACCTGGTCGGAATCGCCATGCTGGCGTTCGCGCTGTTCCCGCTGATCTTCGTGATCAGCGCGTCGGTCAACCCGCGCGGCACGCTGACCGCCTCGGCGACCCTGTTCGACGGGGCCTCCCTGGACAACTACCTGAAGCTGTTCACCACGCCGACGCTGCCGTACACGCGCTGGTTCGCCAACACCATGATCATCGCGGGGGCGACCGCGGTGCTGACCGTGCTGCTGGCGGCGAGCGCGGCCTACGCCTTCTCCCGGTTCCGGTTCAAAGGCCGCCGGTTGGGGCTGCTCGGGCTGCTGCTGGTGCAGATGTTCCCGCAGGTCCTCGGCGCGGTCGCGATCTTCCTGCTGATGGCGCGGATCAAGGGCGTCTTCCCCGGCATCGGCCTGGGCACCCAGTGGGGGCTGGTGATGGTCTACCTGGGTGGCGCGATGGGCGTGAACACCTACCTGATCAAGGGCTTCTTCGACTCCATCCCGCACGAACTCGACGACGCCGCCAAAGTCGACGGCGCCAGCCACACCCGGATCTTCTTCACCATCATCCTGCGCCTCGGCGCGCCCGTACTCGCCGTGATCGGCCTGCTGGCCTTCATCAACACCGTCAACGAGTTCCTGGTCGCCAGCGTGATCCTGCAATCCCCGTCCGAGCACACCCTCGCCGTCGGCCTCTACACCCTCATCTCCGAACGCCTCTCCGCCAACTGGGGCGTCTTCGCCGCGGGCGCCCTCATCGGGGCGATTCCCAGCGTGCTGCTGTTCCGTTTCCTACAGCGCTACATCGTGTCCGGTCTGCTCAGGGGGTCTGTCAAAGGATGAAACTCGCGCTCGTGCCGCACCACGACGGTTCGGCCCTGCACGTGCCGGAGCAACGCCCCACATTGGGCGACACCGTCCCGGTCTTTGTACGGCTTCCGCATGGATACCCGGTCGACGCCGTCTACCTGCGCTCGGGCTATGACGGCGAACCCCGTTACGCGCGGGCGGTCGTCGACCGTCAGGACGCGCTGGAGGTGTGGTGGCGCGCCGACCTGCTGGTGCACAACCCGGACACGCGTTATCGGTTCCTGCTCGATCGCGGTGACTACGGGCACACCTGGCTGCACGCGGGCGGATTGAGCGACCACGACCCGGCTGACGCCACCGATTTCCGGTTGACCACGTTCGGCGGGCCGCCCGCGTGGGTGGACGACGCGGTGATCTACCAGATCTTCCCGGATCGGTTCGCCAAGTCCGGGCGGGTGGAGCTGCCCGCGCCGGACTGGGCGATGCCCGCGCAGTGGACCGACAAGGTCATCGACCGGGGGCCGCAGGCCGGGGTGCAGTTCTATGGTGGCGATCTCTACGGGATCGCCGATCGGCTGGACTACCTGGTCAAGCTGGGGGTGGACGTCGTCTATCTGACGCCGTTCTTTCCTGCGGCGTCCAACCATCGGTACAACGCGACCTCCTTCGATCAGGTGGATCCGCAGCTGGGCGGGGACGCCGCGCTGGCCGCGCTCACGGCCGCCGCGCATCGGCGGGGGATGCGGGTCATCGGGGATCTGACGACCAACCATTCCGGGGACACGCATGAGTGGTTCCGGCGGGCGATGGCTGATCCGTCCGCGCCGGAGGCGTCGTATTACTACCTGGATGGGGATGGGGGGTATGTCGCCTGGTTCGATGTGCCTTCGCTGCCGAAGCTCAACTGGGGGTCGCCCGAGTTGCGGGAGCGGGTGCTGGAGGTGGCCGGGCGGTGGTTGCGGCAGCCGTACGGGCTGGACGGGTGGCGGATCGACGTCGCCAACATGACCGGGCGGCAGGGCGCGGAAGATCACTACCATGACGCGGCGCGGGCCATCCGGGGCGTCATGGGCCAGGAGAAGTACCTGTTCGCGGAGCATTTCCACGACTACACGGCCGACCTGCCCGGCGACGGCTGGCAGGGTGTCATGAACTACGCCGGTTTCGCCAAGCCGGTGTGGTCATGGCTGACGCCGTACCACCGGGGGCCGGTCATCCCCGGGATCCCGTTGCCGCTGCGGGCACTGCCCGGCGAGCGGACCGCCGCCACCATGCGCGCCTTCGCGGCCGGCGTCCCATGGTCGGCGACCAACGCCAACGTCACCCTGCTCAGCTCCCACGACAGCCCGCGCATCCGCACCTTCCTCGGCACCGCCGAGCGGGTCGCGGTCGCCGCCGGCCTGCTGTTCACCTATCCCGGCACCCCAATGATGTTCATGGGCGACGAAATCGGCCTGGAAGGCGCCAACGGCGAAGACGCCCGCATCCCGATGCCGTGGGACGACCCGGTACGTTTCGCCGAACCCACCTACGACGTCTACCGCGAACTCATCGCCCTGCGCCGCGCCCACCCCGCCCTGCGCACCGGCGGCCTACGCTGGCTGCACGCGGCCCCCGACACCCTGCTCTACCTGCGCGAATCCCCAGAAGAACGCCTCCTCATCCTGGCCTCCCGCGCCCCCCACACCCCGCTCCAACTTCCCGCCGCACTCGCCCGCGACATCCCCCACAACGTGTACGGCGGAGCCCAGACCACCCTGGACGGCGACACCCTCACCCTCCCCGGCGACGGACCCGCCTTCCAGGTCTGGTCCCTCTGACTCCCGGCTCGGATCAGGCGCGAGCCGATCCGAGCCGGGCCATTCTCACGTGTCACCCAGGTCCACGAGCACGTCCCTGAGGATGTCGGCGAGCGCGCGCATCCTGTCATCCGGGAACGGAGGTGATCGACGCGACCGGGCTGATCGTGCTCCCCGGCCTGGTGGACACCCACCGGCACCTCTGGCAGAGCCTGCTGCGCTCCTACGACGTGAACGCCACCCTCGGCGACTACCTGAACTTGATCATCGGCCGCCTCGCCCCCGCCTTCACCGCCCCCGACGTGCACACCGCGAACCTCTTCGGCGCCCTGGACGCACTGGACGCCCTCGACGCCGGAATCACCACCGTCTACGACTGGTCGCACATCCAGAACACCCCCGAGCACACCGACGCCGCCCTCGACGGCCTCCGCGAATCAGGCATCCGCGCGGTGTTCGGCTACGCCCACCCCGCCGTACGCCGCGAAGACGAACTGCGCAGATTACGCCCCGCCGGCCTGATCGCCCTCGCGCTCGCCGCCACCGGCCCCGTCTACGGCCCGATCCCCGACGCCATCGCCGACTGGCGCCTCGCCCGCGAACTCGGCCTGCCCATCAGTCTGCACGGCACCGGCTCGGGCCCCGTCGAACTCCTGCACGCCCACGGCCTCCTCGGCCCCGACGTCCTGTTCGCCCACGGCAACGGCTTCTCCGACGACGCCGTCAAACTGATGGCCGACTCCGGCGCCACCGCCTCCATCGCCCCCGCCGTCGAATCCCAAATGGGCCACGGCACCCCGGAAACCGGCCGCTTCCGAAACGCCGGCATCCCCACCGGCTTGGGCGTCGACACCGTGGTCACCGTCCCAGGCGACCTCTTCAACGTGATGCGCGCCGCCTACACCCTCGAACGCGCCCGCACCCCCATCACCCCCGCCGCCATCCTCAGCATGGCCACCATCGAAGGCGCCACCGCCCTCGGCCTCGCCGACCGAATCGGCTCCCTACGCCCCGGCAAACAGGCCGACGTCCTCCTCCTCCGCCCGAACACCCCCACCCACGACCCGATCGGCGCGGTGCTCACGGCCGACCGCGCCGACGTGCACACGGTTCTGGTCGCCGGGGTCGCAATGAAGAAGGAGGGCCGTCTGCCCGGTTTGGACCACGCCCGAGCCAGGGCCGTCCTGGCGACGGAGCATCTGACGCATCGTGCTAGATCGCTCTGAATCATATCGAATCGATTACATCGCAATGTATTGAGCCGTCAAGATCCTCCCGGTATGCCTACATTTGATATGCGTGACAGGGGCCTGACTCAATCTGGGTCAGAACGCATCACCGGGAGGGCTGGCGTGGCCGACGTGTCGGAAGGCGGGGCGATTGAGTCGCGCGCGCGCCGATTGCGGCTCGCGGCCACGCTGCGCCGCCTCCGGGACCTCTCCGGGCTGTCGGGACGAGAACTCGCCCAGCGGATCCAGATCAGCCAGTCCAAAGTGTCGCGCATCGAATCCGGGGCGACGATGCCCTCCCTGCCGGAAGTCCAGCGCTGGGCCTCTGCTGTGGAAGCACCACTCGACACCAGGGAACGGCTCTTCGACCTGACGCAGGCGGCGATGTACGAGACGCACGCCTGGCGCAGCGCCCTCCAGTCCCGTCCGCACCTTCAGGACGACTTCTACGAGCGGGAGTCCGCGGTCCGGCTGATCCGCAACTTCCAGTGCGCGGTCGTCCCCGGGCTGCTCCAGACCGCCGCGTACGCGCGAGCGGTCTTTTCGCTGGCCAACCAGCCGTACGAGAAGGAAGCTCTCGCCGGCGCGACGGCGAGCCGCCTGTTCCGTCAAGAAGCCCTGTACGAGGGCGACCGCCGATTCGACTTCCTGATCACGGAGGCGGCACTGCGCTGGCGCCCAGGATCGCTTCCGCTGTCGCTCGCCCAGCTGGATCGCATCACCTCGGTGAGCACCCTGGACAACGTCTCCATCGGCCTGATCCCGCACGGCCGCCAGTCGGTCGTCCTGCCACTCCACGGCTTCGTCCTCTACGGGGACGTGTACGCCGACGACGAGGACGCCGACACCTTCGTCGAGGTGGAGACCAGCCACGCCAAACTGACCATCACCGACGCCGACATCACGCTGTACGAGAAGCAATGGTCGCTGCTCACCAATATGGCGATCTTTGACGATGCCGCACGAGGGTTCCTCACCGAACTCGCCACCGAGGTACGTCATGAGATGAGCTAGCCATGTCCGAGCCCGCAACGGCTCACCGGCCGGTTCCTGATCGTCTCCACGAAAAGGGCCGCGACCCTCCGGCCGCGGCCCTCGATCTCCGTTCCGCGGCGCCGTCAGGCGAACGAGCCCGCCAGAACGTCGAACTCCCCGTCGCGAACTCCGGCGCAGAAAGCGGCCCACTCGCCGGGCGTGAACGAGAGGACGGGCCCATCCGGGTCCTTGGAGTCGCGGACCAGGATCGCGCTCACGACGGCGACCTCGACGCACTCTCCGACGGTCCCGCTGTGGATGCTCTTCTTGAAGTTCTTCATGGTGCTCTCCTTTTCGGATTTCCGGGCGGCTCTTCCGCCCACAGCACCAAGCATCGAGAACCTGGTTCGCCGGGTAGTTCGCCGATTTGTGCTGCGGACACCTCGAAAATCCCTCCTATTACCTCGCACGACCTCGCACGACTCGGATGAAGGAGTGACGTGACACGGTCCGACGGAGGAGCGCTCTTGGAGATCGAGCTGCTGGGACGCGTCAAGGTGCGCGTCCGCGGCACACCGGTCGACCTGACGCCCAAGCTGCAATTGGTGCTGGCCTGCCTGGTAGAGCGGCGGGGCGATCCGCTCTCCGCGCAGAGACTGGCCGAACAGGTCGCCGCTGAAAGCGATCCCTACGACCCGGTCAAGTATGCCCACTCGAATATCGACAGGCTGCGCTCGAAGCTGAAGGCCGTAGATCCGTCAATCGACACATTGATACCGGACAACCACGTGCGGGCCGGATATCGCCTGTCGGTCGACGGTCTCGATGTGGATGTCCATCGGTTCCAGGATGCGCTCAAACAAACACGGGCAGCCGGTGACGACGCCGAATTCGTCAGGCTTTCCGAAGCGGCGCTGAAGGAGTGGGGCGACATCCCGCAAGGTCTCCGTGGCGGTGAGCCTCTCACCGGCCTGCCGGGCCTCTGGGCGGAGGGGTATCGCGGCGAACTCCAGATGAGCTATCAGAACGCGCTGCTCGCCTGGATAGAAGCCAAGATCAAGCTGGCGCAGTTCCGCGAACTGCTCCCCATGCTGAAGAAGCTGTCCAGCGATCCCGAGCCCGACGAGAAGATCGCGGAACTGCTCATGGTTTCGCTCTATCGAGCCGGTCGTTCCAGCGAAGCCGTCCGTGTATTCGAGCGCATCAGCGACCGGATCCAAGCCGAACGGGGAGTGGCGGCGTCTCCCCGTCTCGAAGAGCTGCACCTGCGGATCAAAGCCCGGGACCCGAGCATCGACCTGCCGCCGCTCTCCGTGACGACCCTGGTCAACCAATCCAAGGAGCCCTTGATGAACGACGACGAACAGCAGCCGATCACCGAAACCGTGCGCGAGGAGATTCACCCGAAGATCGACAAGGTCGGCGCGCTCGCCACCGGCCCGCACGGGCTCGCCATCGGGGCCCAGTGGAACGTGTCCGGAACCAACGCCCGGATCTTCCACAGCGACGGCGACATGAAGATCGCGGATAACCCCGAGGACGAGACATGAGCGAGGAGGACCCGCACCGTCTCGAAGCCGAGGACGACGAGATCGCGCAGCCGGACGATCAACTGGCCCTGGAGAACCGGGAACGGATGCTCCGGCAGGAGGGACTGTCTCGCCTGTATCCGGCCTCGATCGGAGCAGCCGCCTTCGGCGACGGAACCGCCATCAAGACCCAGCTCAACGGCCCAGGGAACGGCCGGATCTACCACGCCGACGGCGACATCCACTTCGGCGGACCACCGGATGAGCGACCAGCACCGATACCGCTGAACCAGGACGAACTCACACGTCTCACCCGGCGATACATCGTCTCCACCGAGGCCCTGTCGACCCTGCTCGACGCCACCAGACCCGGACGAGTCCAAGCCCTGATCGGACCTCCCGGCACGGGCCGGACCACAGTGGCCCTGGCCGCCCTCACCCGTTTCGGAACCGACGCCCAGGTCGCCATCCTGGACGGAGCCGACCCGCGCCGCCTGCGTCCCTCCGACCTCAAGCCGATGACCGGCTATCTGCTGAACCCCGGCGACGCCGACTGGACCCGCGGCAAGACCCAGGTGGTCTTCCAGCACCTGGTCCACCTCGCCACCCAGACGAACTCCACGTTCGTGGTGCTGCTGGACGAGCGGGCGCTTCTCACCCCCGGCCAGCGCACCCAGTTCGCCATCCACGTCCCGCCGCCCGCGCCGCACGTGTTCGAGCGATGCCTGGCCTTCGGCCTCCGCGACCGGGGCATCGAACTCGCCGAGACGCAGGCCCGCCACTGGGCCGGCCACGTCCGGATGCGCGAGGAACTGAACACCGTCACGCGGCCCTCGGACGCGCAGGCGCTCGCCGCGCTGATCCTCTCGCGCGTCCGGCACGGACGAGCCCCCGACGAGGTCATCGCGGAGGTCTGCGCCGAACGCCCCTGGCGGCTCCGCGGTCAGGCCGAGAAACTGCTGGCCCCCGACCAGGGGACCAATGCTCCCGGAACGCCATGGGAAGCAGCCAAGGAGGCGAAGGCACGCCTCTACCGCCTCAGTTTCCTCCTGGCTCTCGCCGTCCTGGACGGCAAGCCGATGGTCACCATCACCACGGCCGCGCTGGCCCTGGCCGACGACGTCGAAGCCGTCCGTGATGGTTCGGACGCCCCCCAATCCACCTGGTCGGCCTTCGACGAGACGTTGACCGGATGGCTCGACTACGCCGAAGCCGAGAACGATCACCAGCGTGACGGCACAGAACGGCGCATCCGGATGAGGGTTCCGGCCCTGATCCCGATGCTCCTGGACGTGGCCTGGCACAACCATCCGACCCTGCGCACGCCGCTCACCACCTGGCTGGAGCGGCTCACCCAGGACCGGAACCCCGAGATCCGGATGGCCGCCGCGCAGGCCATCGGCAAGCTCGCGACCTACGACTACTCGGCGATCGAGAGCCATTTCTTCCGTCCGTGGGTGAGTTCGTACCGGATCGGCGCGCACCGCCTGGCGGCCTGGGCGCTGGAGACCGCAGCGCAGGAACCGCGCTGCACCGAACGCGTACGGATGCTCCTGAACGCGTGGGCGCGCGGCACCCTGGCCCAGCGCTCGGTGGCCGTCCGGGCCTACGCCACCTCGCTCGGCCTGCGATACGTCGGTGACACGCTGATCGGGCTGCGGCGGATCGCGCCCTCGACCCGGGCCGACCTGCGGGCGGAGGTGGCGCGCGCGATGGCCGAACTCTCGCGGGGCGGGCTGCATCGCGAGATCGTCGGCGAACTCGCCCAGTGGGCTCGGTCCGAGAACGACGGCGTGCGGACGGTCGCCGTCGAAGCGATGCGGCGGCTCGCCGTGATCGCGCCCGACCGGGAGCCGGACCAGCTGTTGCTGCTCGGGATGCTCGCGGCGGGCGACCGGGCCGTCCGCACCCAGATCATCGACCTGTGGCGCAACGCGCTGGCCGACAAGAAGGGCCGGGCCTGGTCGGCGCTCGCGCGCTGGGTCCGGCAGGTCGAGCTGGAGCCGTCGCTGGTGGCTCCGGTCGGTCACCTGCTCAACCGGCTCGGGTCAGAACCCTGGCTGCGCGAACGCCTGTTCTTCTACCTGAAGTGGTGGCGCAGCCAGGCCGGATCCACCCAGACGTTCGACAACCTCCTCGCCTACCTCTGATCGGAGGAACCCTCGATGACCAAGACCCGCCCCCCACTGAGAAGCGGTTTCCGCTCGTGGTTCCGGTCAGCGCCGGCCCAGCGGATGTACACCCACGTGATCGACCAGCCGTTCCTGTTCCCGGCGCCGACGAAGGACGACGCCTACCAGTTCGATGTGGTGGTCCGGCTCCAGTGGACGGGGACCGGCCACTGCTCCCTGCTCGCGCTGAACGCCGAGATCGACCGGAGCCGGGAGCGGTTCCGCTGGTTCGTGAAC
The DNA here is from genome assembly GCF_009687845.1 of Acrocarpospora corrugata. Lineage (GTDB taxonomy): Bacteria > Actinomycetota > Actinomycetes > Streptosporangiales > Streptosporangiaceae > Acrocarpospora > Acrocarpospora corrugata. The sequence continues at coordinate 119,342 of NZ_BLAD01000050.1, read as the reverse complement.
GACACCGTCCGGCAGATCGCGCGCGGCTTCAAGCCGTACCGTCCCGAGGAGGCCGAGGCGGCGGTCAACGCCAGGCTGCACGGCGTCCGGGTGGTCGAGAACGGCATTCACCTGGAGTGCACCGCGGTGACCAGGGTCGTTCCGCCGCAGGCGGTGGTTCAGCAGTTGCAGCAGGTCTGGCAGCAGCGGCTGGAGCGTGAGGCCGGGCACGAATCGGCGGTCCGGGAGATCGGCACGCTGATCGAACTGCGCACCCACTGGCGGCAGTTCCTGTCGGATGGAATGGAGGACTGGATCACGCCGTACGCGGTCCGGCTGGCGGGTCACGAAAACCTCGCCAAGGTCACGGACGCGATGCTGGCCGACCGGCACAAGGCGGCGCAGGAACTCCTTGAGCGGATCAACCGGCTGGTGGACGCGCAGCAGGCCGCCAACGTCTTCGACTTCGTCCAGGGCAGCGACACGGTCCTGCGCAGGACGCTGGAAATGCTGGGACTCCCCGTCCCCGAATCGGCCCGTGGATCGATGTTCGGCCCGGACGACGTACCGCCTCAGAACGGACGAGGAAGGGGTTGAGCCGAGATGGCCATCCCGGGATGGTTGTGCGGGCAGTGCGGCTCGGCCGCCCGTGAATGGGCGCAGTGCCCGGACTGTGGCGCGAGCCTCGTCGCCGATCACCTGCCCGCGTTGCGCCGCCGCGCCCCGGCTCTCCGGGCACTCGCGGTCACCACTCTTGTCGGGATCGTTCTCGTGGCGGCTCTGCTGATGGGCTACTGAACCGGTGTCGTGTCAGGGGCCGACCCGACCGTCGTCCAGCAGCAGGCCAAAGTGATCGACGACCTGCTCCGGGCGAGCCAGCCCGGCGCTGTGGAACCCGATCGCCACCCGAATCACGGCCTGAGAAGGATCTTGATGGCGCCGTCTTGTTTCTTTTGGAACATTTCGTAGCCGTGGGGGGCCTGGTCGAGGGGGAGGCGGTGGGTGGTTAGGTCCATTACGCCTAGAGGGTCGGTTTCGTCGTTGACGAGGGGGAGGAGGGCGTCGGTCCAGCGTTTGACGTTGGCCTGGCCCATGCGGAGGGTGATGGCCTTGTCGAACATGCGGAACATGGGGAGTGGGTCGGCGGCGCCGGCGTAGAGGCCGGCGATGGAGATGGCGCCGCCGCGGCGGACGAGGTCGATGGCCATGGTCAGGGCGGCGAGGCGGTCGACGCCGGCGTTGGTCATCAGGGTGGCGGCGAGTTTGTCGGGGAGCAGGCCGGTCAGGGATTGGGCGAACTTGGCGGCGGGGGAGCCGTGGGCTTCCATGCCGACCGCGTCGATGACCGCGTCGGTGCCGCGGCCGTTGGTGAGTTCGCGGATCGCGGCGGGGACGTTGTCGGTTTCGATGGTGTCGACGGTTTCCGCGCCGTGGCGGCGGGCCATGGCGAGGCGTTCGATGAGGTCGTCGACGGCGATGACGCGGTAGCCGAGGTGGCGGGCGATCCGGCACGACATCTGGCCGATCGGGCCGAGGCCGAGGACGGTGACGCTGCCTCCGGCGGGGATGTCGGCGTACTGGACGGCCTGCCAGGCGGTGGGCAGGACGTCGGAAAGGTAGAGATAGCGCTCGTCCGCGGGACCGGCGGGGACCTTGATCGGGCCGAACTGGGCCTGCGGGACGCGCAGGTATTCGGCCTGGCCGCCGGGGACCTGGCCGTAGAGCTTGGTGAAGCCGAACAGGGCGGCGCCGGTGCCGTATTCGGGGCTCTGGGTGGTCTCGCACTGGGCGTACAGGTGCTGGCCGCACATGAAGCAGTGGCCGCAGGAGATGTTGAACGGGATGACCACCCGGTCGCCGGGTTTGAGGTTGGTGATGTCGGAGCCGACGTCGGTCACGATGCCCATGGCCTCGTGACCGAGGATGTCGCCTTCCGCCATGAACGGGCCGAGCACCTCGTACATGTGCAGGTCTGAGCCGCAGATGCCGCTGGAGGTCACGTTGATGATCGCGTCGTTCGGCTCCTTGATCGCCGGGTCGGGGACCTCGTCGATTCGGACGTCGCGTTTTCCGTGCCAGGTGAGCGCTTTCATGTCTCCTCCTCGGAGCGTGCGGAAGGGCGGCGGGCTCAGGCGGGCCGGTCAGTCTTTGCCCATGGCGGCGCGGATCGCGTCGCGGGCGCGGTCCATGATGGCCGCCGGGGGTCCCAGCAGCATGTGCTTGGTGGCGGATTCGACGCCGGGGTGCGGGCGGGTCGGAGCCAGCGCCTCGGCGGCCTTGACGCCTGCCGTCATCGCGCGCAGTTGCGGGCCGGTGGCCTTCTCGCGCAGCTTGGCGAACTCGTACTTCTCCTCGGCTTCGGCGTGGGCGAGCACGTCGGTGCGGAGCTCGTCGAAGTACTTGAGGAAGTCCGGGTTTTCTGTGCCCATCTCGTCGAGCTGGATCAGCAGCTCCTTCGCGGAGTTCTCCTCCTGGAGCCGCTGGTCCACGATCCGCTCGCCGCCGGCGATGGTCTTGCGGACGTACGGGTGGACGAGTTCCTCTTCGGCGGTCTCGTGGATGGCGAGCAGGCGGACGAGGTGGTGGAACACGTCCTGCTGGGCGGCGCCCTTGCTGGTGACGACCTCGTCCATGAGCTGGCGGATCTCGGCGTGCTGGCGGGTCAGGAACGTGATGACATCCATGTCGGTGTCTTTCATGAGTCTTCTTCCTGTTTCGTAGTTAAACGTCACGCATGCCCATGAAAGTCGGATTGAACCGGGATGGCATAGCCCGTACGCCCGAATTGGCGTGCCGATGGGAGAGAACGCATCGTTTGTTGGGGCGAGCTTGGGGCTAAGAACTGTCGCGCGAAATCGCGTTGTGCAGATCCCGGGTCCTGGACGAGGGGAGCGCGCCGAGTTCGCTGGCGAGCGTGGCGCGCAGGCGCTGGTAGGCCGTCAGCGCCCTGGCCGGCTGCCGGAGCAGGTGATAGGCGACCATCAGCGACCGGTAGGCCGCCTCGTCGAGCGGATCGGTCCGCACGGCCGCTTCCGCCGTCGCGGCGGCGGTGGCCGCGTCCCCCACCCGCAGCGCCGCCTCGGCCCGCGCGTGCCGCGCCTGCCTGAGCAGCTGGGCGTGCAGCGCGTGCGCCGGCTGGGCCCAGGCCGAATCCAGCGCCACGGCGCCATCGAGCAGAGCCAGCGCGTGTACGGCTGCCGCCACCGCGGACGCCAACTGCCCGCTGGACAGGTACGCCTCCGCGTCCCCCACGCACCCGGCGGCGTCGTGAAGATCGACCCGCACCGCGTCTCCGAGCCGGTAACCACTGCTCCGGGCACCGCTGATCACCTCGGCGCCGAGCCTGGAACGCAGCCGGCTGACCAGGGTGGCCACGTTCTCGGCGGCCTGCCGGGGCGCTTCGCCGTCCCACACCACCTCGATGATCCGATCGACCGAGACCAGACGCCCCCGCCGCACCGCCAGCAACGCCAGCAGGGTGCGGGCCTTAAGGCTGCCGATCTTCGTGGCGGGCAGCTGGAGTCCGTCCCGGTACGGCGAACCCGCCGACCAGTCGCAGCCGCAATCCCAGCCCACCCACAGGACACACAAAGGGTGGCGTTCCAACCGGTTCCACGCCGTTCCATCAGAGATCAGGACGCGCGCGCGGCGGTCACCAGCGCGGCCAGGTCGAGATCGTCGCCGCTGACCTCGGCCAGCCAGGGGTCACCGATGTACTCGAACGTGTCCGTGTCGGTGTCGAGAAGGGCGACGCCGCCGGCGGCTACGCTCTGGCCGGGATTGACCGGCTCGGGACTCCACCTGGTGATCTTTGGGGGGACCAGCTGGGCGAGAGCGTACGAGCGGGTCCGGCCATACTGCCGGGGGCCGCTCTCATGGTGATAATGGCCGCTGACGTGCAGGCGAGGCTGCAAATGCTCGATGAGAGCGGTCAACTTGGCGGACCCCTGCGTCACGCCGTGGACGTTGCGGGACATCCCATGCGGGCCATCGTGCGTGATCAGGATGTCCACGCTGCCCGGGACGGCGGCGCGGAACTGCGCGTAGGCGTCGGGGTCGAAGTCCAGCCTGCCCGGCATGTCGGCCAGACCGAGAAAGCCCACCCGCTGCCCGGCGACGTCTACGACCTGCCCACAGGCGACGTGCCGGTATGCGCCGAGCGGGTCGACCGGCGTCACGGCGGCCTCCCCATGCAGGGTGGCCAACCAGTCATGATCTTCATGATTGCCACTGACGAACAGAAACGCAGGCACTTCTTCGAGCGCGAGCCGCACCCCTTCGGCGAGCCGGGGCGCGGGGTCCAGCAGCCGGAAGAAGTCACCCTGGGCAGGGCTGTCCGCGGCGAAACGGCGGCTGGGTTCGTCCCAGCGCTCGGGAGAGGGAAACGCGCCCAGGTCACCGACCTGAATCAAGGCATCGAGCTTGATCCCGCGCCGATGCCGGAGCATGACCGCCGCACCGAGCGCGTGCAGCACATACCCATGAACATCTCCAAAAAATGCGATCTTCATCGCAGCCAAGTCTAGGACTGGCCCTCGATTAACGGGCCGGGAATTCCGCGCCAACCGGAGATGAATTGCCGAGTCGGCGTCTGACGAATGCGTAATGGGCGGTGCGTATCATTGGGCGGGCCGATTGACCGGATTCATGAAGAGGTGGCCCTTGCCGAGTGCCGTGGGTGACTATCGGCTGGTCAGCCGCATCGGGCAGGGTGGCCAGGGCGAGGTTCATCGCGCGGTCACACCGGCGGGGGCCGAGGTCGCGGTCAAGTTATTGCACGCCACGCTTTCCGACGACGACGGCGCGCGCCGCCGATTCTTCCGGGAAGTGGAGCTGGCCCGCCGGGTGGCGCCTTTCTGTACGGCCCGGGTGCTGGACGTGGGCGTCCAGGACAATCAGCCGTACATTGTGAGCGAATTCGTGCCGGGCGCTTCACTGCACCACGTCGTGCGGCAGGAGGGCCCGCGGACCGGCGGCGGCCTGGCCCGGCTCGCCGTGGCCACCGCGACCGCGCTGGCCGCGATCCACCGGGCGGGAGTCGTGCACCGGGACTTCAAGCCGGGCAACGTCATCATGGGCCCGGAAGGCCCGGTGGTCATCGATTTCGGCATCTCCCGGGCGCTCGACCACACCGTCACCCACACCGGCTCGATGGGCACGCCCGGCTACATGGCACCGGAACAGGTCGCCTCCGGACAGGTCGGCCCGGCCGCCGACGTCTTCAGCTGGGGCGCCACGATGGTGTACGCGGCGACCGGCCAGGTCGCGTTCCGCGGCGACTCGGTCCCGGTGGTCCTGCATGCCCTCCTGTACGGCACGCCCGACCTCTCCGGTGTCCCCGACAATTTACGCCCCCTTATCGCGAAATGTCTCGACAAAGAGCCCGGGAACCGGCCCACCGCCGCCGACCTCGTCCGAACCCTGACCGGCGACGACGCCCCGGCACGCACCCCCGCACCCGACCTCCCCCTCCCTCCCACGGCGCACCTCCCTCCCACCGAGCAGCGCACCGAGCAGTCCACGGCGCAGCCCACAGAGCAGCTCCCTCCCTCGAAGAGGTCCAGGCGGCCGGTCCTGCTGGGAACCGCCGCTCTCGTGGCCGCGGCGGCGGTGCTGACGGCCTACATCCTGTGGCCCCAGAACGACCCCGCAGACCCCACCCAAGCCACCACATCAACCCCGAGAGCCGGCACGACAACTCCACAAACCAGCACAACCCTTGTGCCCTTCGGCGCCCCCGTCGGCCCCCCGATCAGCGTCCACACCGACGACGTCCGCACCATCGCGATCGGCCGCCTCGGCGACACCCCCATCTCCGTGACCGGCTCCGACGACAACACCGCCCGCGTCGTCGACCTGGCCAACGGCACCGAACTGCCGCCCACCCTCACCGGCCACACCAAATGGGTGCGCTCAGTCGCGATCGGCACCCTCGACAACGCCCCGATCGCCCTGACCGGCAGCGACGACGGCTCCGCCGTGATCTGGAACCTCGACACCCACAAGCGCAGCGGCCCGCCCATCGACGCGAACCAGGGCGGCGTCAAAGCCGTCGCCCTCGGGGACCTGGACGGCACCCCCATCGCCGTCACCGCCGGCGTCGACGAGACCGCCAGAATCTGGAACCTCCGCACCCGCGAACAGATCGCCGAGCTCACCGGCCACACCGGCACCGTCTGGGCCGTCGCCCTGACCCGCCTCGACGACATCCCGGTCGCGGTCACCACCGGCGACGACAGCACGATCCGCGTCTGGAACCTCCGCACCGCCCGGCAGATCGGCGCCCCGATAACCGGACATCAAGGCTGGGTACGCTCGGTCGCGGTGGGCGAACTCGACGGCAAGCCCATCGCCCTCACCGGCGGCGAGGACAACACCGCCCGAATCTGGGACCTCTCCACCGGAACCCAGCTGGGCGAGCCCCTCACCGGCCACACCAGCTTTGTCTGGGCGGTCGCCCTGACCCAGATCGGCGGCAAACCCGTCGCCCTCACCGGCAGCGAGGACAAAACCGCCCGAGCCTGGGACCTGACCACCGGCGAACCGCTTGGCCCCCCGCTCACCGGCCACACCGAATGCGTCTGGAGCGTCGCGTTCGCCGAACTGGACGGCCACCCGGTCGCCGTCACCGGCAGCAAGGACGAAACGATCAGACTCTGGCGTCTCGCCTAGCGCGGCGAATTCGCCGGATCGAAGTGGCTCCCCGGGTGATTTCACCGGATCGAAGTGGCAGCCGCGATCGCGGCTCCCCGATCGCGGCTCCCCGATCGCGGCTCCCCGAGCCGGTGAATCAGTGCCCGCCGCAGCACGCCCGTGGATCGAGGATCTCGAACGGCACCAGCCCGATCGACCCGTCCGGCAGCAGTCCTGGCGTCGTCGCCAGCGTCAGCACGCCGGTCTTCCGTTCCGGCCGCAGGTATCCCCGCGTGTCCAGCATGATCTCCGGTTCGGCCGGGTCCGGCGAGGCCAGCACCGACACTTGCTCGATCGCCGACCGTTCGAGCAGTTCGGCCACCGTGAGCACGCCGGACAGGCCGGGGGAGCCGGGGAAAACGACCGCACGCCCGCCGCCCGCTTCGAACTCGGCCAGTGCCTGCCCGGCTCCGGCCGCCAGGTCCTCAGGGCCACTGCGGTGGGAACCCCAGGCGACGCCGTACTCTGCCGGAAGTTCTCCCGGGGCGAGCACGAGGGTGATCGCGACGTGGGGCCGGCCGACCCGCACGAAGTGCGTACAGGCCAGGACTGGCGGGCCGAGCACCGTCGCCACTTCGTGGATCAGGTGCTCGGCCGAGGCGACGTCGGGGCTGCCGGCGTCGACTGCCAGGATGGTCATCCGCGCGGCCGCACCCAGAGCGGGTTGCTGTAGAACCACAGGTCGAGCCACGGGTCGGCGTCGCCGAGCACGTCCATCTTCGGCCCGGCCGGGTCCACGCCGGGGCCCAGCAGGCCCACCTCGGAGCGCTTGCCGTCGGTGCCGCGCACCCGCAGGTAGATCGGCCGGTCGACCGGGCCGAGGCCGTACACGAACCGGATGGAGCCCTTCGCGCCCGGGGTGACCTCGAAGGACTTGATCACCTTCGTGGCCGGGGTGGTGAACACGTCGGGGTTGGCGGCGGGGCCGGTGACCTCGCCCTGGATGACGTCCACCCGGGCCAGCACCGGCACGAACTGCGCCCAGTTCGGCTCGGCGGCCAGGTCGATCTCGATGACGAGCTCGATCGGGGTGCCCTTGCGTACGGTCAGCGTGTCGCCCAGCGTGATGCCGGGCTCCGAGCGGTGCCCGGCGGCGCGGGCGCGCACGTCCAGGCCCTTGATCAGGTTGCCGTGGTCGACCCAGACCCTGCCTGCGCGCAGGCCGCGCATGACGGCCGCGTAGGAGAAGTCCTCGGCGCCGACGTTGGTGCGGCTGTAGAAGCCGGGCCAGAAGTCGCCGGCGGTGACCTGGGTGGGCTGGCCGTAGACGGGGTCGTTGTAGCGCCCGTTGGCCTCGAAGTCGCTGTTCGGGCCGCGCTGCGCGGTGTCGCCGTACACCTGGTGGGCGTCGGAGTTGGCGGTGATCCACCAGGGCTTGCCCTCAGCGAGCAGGCTGTCCCAGAGGCCGCCGACGGTGGAGGTCATCCAGTCGAAGCCGCCGAAGGTGCGGTAGCTCTCGACCGGGTAGCCGGGGAACGAGGCCGCGCTCGGGCTGCCGCTGTAGAAGCCGCGCCCGCTGCCGGGACCGAGCGGCGCCTTGATGCCGGCCGCCTGGTGGCCGGGCGCGCCTTCGAAACCGACCGCGATGCTCGGGTCGGAGTCGCGCCAGGCGCGGATCTCGTGCGGGGAGTCGACGCCGCGTCGCGCCGGGTGGTTGGCGAAGAACAGCGCGTCGGGGATGCGGCGGCGGCGGACCTGCTCGCCCAGGAACGCGATCCCGGCCACGGCCAGCGCCTCGTTGGCCGGGGTGCCGTCGCCGGCGTTCTTGACCGTGCCGTCGTAGGCGTTCTCGAACTCCTTCAGGACCGCGACCTCGTTGCGGCCGGGGTGCACGAAGACGGTGGCGTGCTCAGCCGCCGGAATGTTCCACTCCAAGCCCTGAAAAATCAGGACATCCTCGAACGCCTCGCGGGCCTGGACGATGTCCGGATTCACCTTCTCCACACCGATCCTGGCGTGCGCCACACCGCCGTGGTCAGTGATGACCATCCAGTCCAGCCCGTACGCGTTGGCGTGCCGGACATGGTCGACCACCCGGTAGTAGCCGTCGCTGCTGTGCTGGGTGTGGATGTGGTGGTCGCCCGCCAGCCACTGGTAGCCGTGGCGCGGCTCCCGCCCGGGGTGCCGCGTGGTGGCCGCGGCGGCCGGCGTGGCGACCGCTCCCGCGGCCATCGCCGCCGCGCCGAGCAGCCCCGCCCGGCGCATCAGCGACCGCCGGTTCAGCTCGCCGGGCTCCAGCTCCCGGTCCGGTACGGACAGGTCGCCCGCGTGATCGTGCCCATGATCGTGCTGGTCATCGTGATGATGGTGGTGGCCCATGATGTCTCCGTTCGGTCCGGTACCGACCGACCCTGGGCCACCGGGGAGAACACGCGATGACAGAGATCAATCCGCTGAGTGAAGCGTGTCCGTTGATCGGGGCCACTGGTTTCCCCAGGAGACGTCGCGGGCCCGCTGGTAGAGCTCGCCCTGCCGCTTGGACACGATCTCGTCGGTGATGCCGGGTTCCGCCATGCACAGGCGCATGGTGACCATGCCCTTGCGCAGGGTGGGGTGGCGCAGGACGCGGCCGGCGGCGCGGGGCCAGGGCCGGCGGGCGGCGGCGACGTAGGAGAACTTTTCGTCCTCGAAGCTCAGGGCGCCGACCTTGATCTGGCGGTGCAGGGCGGTGCGGTTGAGCCGTACCGAGAAATGGCACCAGTCGCGCCCGCGCGGGATCGGGCAGGCGCGGTCGTGCGGACAGGGCGCCACCAGCGACAGACCCTGATTTATCAGGGTCTGTCGGGCGGCGAGGATTCTGGCGTATCCGGCGGGCGTGCCGGGTTCGACCAGCACGATCATCTCGGCGTCGGCGGCCACCGAGCGGACCACGCTCTCCTGCACGGCGGGCGGCAGCTCACCCAGCACGTACGACATGGTGACCAGATCCGCCGGAGGTTTATCCACAGAGCTGTGGATAACTCCGCGCTTCCACACACCCGACCGCACGACCGCGCTCTCAGACCGTTTCGCCAGCCATTCCCCCATGGCGATGGCCTTGGGAGACTGCTCCAGAACCGTCACGCTCTCCAGCGAGGACCAGACCTGCGCCGCGGCCCACACGGACGCCCCCGTGCCGCCACCGATATCCACCTGCGTCCGCGGCGCGAACCCCGGCGTCAACTCCGCCGTATGCCGCAAAGCCGCCGACACCGCCGCGAACGTGGCAGGCATCCGATACCCGGCATACGCCGCCACATCGATGGCCGAATCGAGGATGACATCCGCCGGAGCGCCGCCCTCCCGGTACTGCCGCATCAGATTCTGTACGGATCGCGCCATGTCAGCGGGAGCGAATCTCCTGAGCGCCGCGTCGAGTGCGTCATAGAGATCGCCCGGCAGCCCGGCCGTGACGGTCATGAGGTTGTCGCTCCAAGGTCCAGGACGGCCATGCGTCAGTTCAGTAGGTGACCTCCTAAGGTCGTGTCGATGATAAAGAACGGTGAGGGGGTGTCGCGATGCCGAAACCAGCGTGGTCACAGGAGGAGAGCCGGCGCCACAATCTCGGCGATCTGCTCCGGCAGGTGCATGTGGCGGGCCCGCTCTCCCGGTCGGCGCTGGCCGAGCGGATGGGCCTGAACCGCAGCACGATCATGGGCCTGACCGCCGAACTCACCGCCGCCGGCCTGGTCCGCGAGGAACTCCCCGGGGAGACCGGCCGGGCCGGCCGCCCGTCCCTGGTCGTGCGGGCCGAGTCCGACCGCGTCTACGTGCTCGCCTTCGACGTCCGGGTGGACCGCCTGGTCGCCGCCAGGGTGGGCCTGGGCGGCAAGATCCTCGACCGCCGCGAAACGGTCCGGCAGCGGGCCGGGGCCGACCTCGACGATGTCGTCGGCGTGCTCGCCGAGTTCGGCCGGGAGATGTACCGGCGCTCGGACGGGCTGTGCGTGGGCGCCGGCGCGGCCTACTGCGGCATGATCCGCCCCGGCGACGGGATGGTGCGCTTCGGCCCAAACATGGGCTGGGTCGACCAGGCGTTCGGCGCCGAACTGGGCCAGCGGCTCGGGCTCGGCCTGCCGGTGCCGGTGGGCAACGAGGCGCACCTGGGCGCGCTGGCCGAACACGTCAGGGGCGTGGGCGCCGGCGTGCAGAATCTGGTCTACCTGCACGGGGACGTCGGCGTCGGCGGCGGGATCATCGTGGGCGGCAAACTCCTGGACGGCGACGGCGGCTACGGCTGCGAAGTCGGCCACATGATCGTGAACCCGTACGAGGGACGTCCCTGCGGGTGCGGTTCGCGCGGCTGCCTGGAGGCGGAGGTCGGCGAGCAGGCCCTGCTGGAGATGGCCGGCCGGTCCGCGGAGCTGGTCGGCCGTGACGGTATTTCGGCCGTCGTGGACGCCGCGGCCAACGGCGACGAGGCGGCGGCCGAGGCGCTGCGCCGGATCGGCGACTGGCTGGGCATCGGGGTGGCCAATCTGGTCAACCTCTTCAACCCCGGCATGGTGATCTTCGGCGGCATGTTGCGCGAGGTCTACCGGGGTTCCGCGGCCCAGGTGCACAGCCGGGTGGCGGCCAACGTGCTGATGATCTCCCGGGAGAAGCTGCAGCTCAGAACGGCGGCCCTCGGATACGACTCAACCCTGGCCGGCGCGGCCGAACTGGCCTTCGCCGAGCTGCTCGCAAGCCCGCTGGAGGTGCTCGCCCGGCTGGAATCCGCATAGCCTGCGAAGATCGTTCAACCTCTGTACGATCAGTTGGAACTTGTCACCTTTTCGGTAGGTAGTCCTCACGGGCGGGATCGGCGACCATGAGTCGGCCGAATCGGGGGCTTAACCGGAGGGGACCTACCGCGTGCGAAGCGATGCCTCATTACCCAGCTACGAACGGCTCTTCGGAGAACTGGACTTCCGCGAAGGGGATGAGGCAAGGTCGGTCTACTCGCCGGCCGCCTACCTCGCCGACCTGCTCAAACTGCTGCAGGACACGTTCGACGACACCGACCTGCTGCGCCGCAGGGCCGATCTGGGGCAGATCCCGCTCGACACGAAGAACACCTTCACGCTGACGCCGTACCTGGACATCGTCAACCGGATCCTGGAATCCCTCGTCGACGACGTGCCGTACGAGAAGCTGCGGCAGCTGAAGCACCCGTTCGGGTTGCCGTTCTCGCTGCGGAACGCGCGGCTGGCCACCTATCTGCGCCATCTGCAGATCGACCCGGTGGAGTTCTACCGGCTGTTCGCGGCGCGGGTGGACCGGGACACGGTGGCCAGGGAGTTCCTCGGCCTGACCCCCGAAGACGTGCTGATGGTGACGAGCGTACGCGGGACGGACGTCGGCGAGGTGTACGGGCTCGCGCCCGGCGAGACCACCGCGGTGCTGGCCGAGGTCGAGCGGTTCCTGGCCGCGACCTCGATGACCGGCGCGGAACTGCGCGAACTGCTCTACCAGGACCCGCTGCTGGAGCGTTCCGCCGCGACCTTCTTCGTGCACCAGGGCGGCCAGGTGGTGACGGTCGCCCCCGACGACCTGACCCTGGTCGCGAGTGACGGGCCGATTCCGGCCGCCTGGTTCGACCGGGCCAACCGGTTCGTCCGGCTGTCCCGCCGGACCGGCCTCTCCTTCACCGACCTGGACCTGATCCTCACCTCCTGCTGCGGCAACACCCTGAACACCGCCGCGCTGCGCGCCGTGGCCGCGGCCGTGCACCTGAACCGCGTGCACAGCCTGCCCTTCGACACGATCGCCGCGCTGACCGCCAGGACCCTCCCGGTGACCGTCAACGACGTGCCGATCCCGTCCGGCGACATCCTCGCCCCGCAGAACCGCGAGTATCGGCGTCATTTGGCACGATCCATCGACCTGGCCGAGGCCGACATCGTCGCGGTCGTCCAGCGCTACCGGGACCGGTACGCCGACCCCAACGAGTCCAGCCCGTTCGACCGGGACCTCGGCCTGGACGCGCTCTCGCTGCTGCACCGCGCCGGCCGGCTGGTGGACGCGCTCGGCGTCTCGGTCGACGAACTGTTCGGCGTGCTGGCCGCGCTGGAGGCCGACCCGTCGCTCCAGCGGTACACCTCCTTCCCGGTGCTGCCGGTGACCGAGCCGGGCAGCTACGACTGCTACCGCATCCTGGAACGCGCCGACGCCGCCTCCAGCCTGTGGCTGGTCCAGACCCTGTTCGCGGTCGTCACCTGGATGCGCACCTGGGGGTTCAGCGGCCAGGAGCTGACCGAGATCCTCGGCGAGCCGGCCAAGGCCGAAGCCGAGGAGGAGAAGCAGGCCGTCCTGACCGGGATCACCGAACGGTTCGAAACGGTCGGGCTCTCCCCGGAGGTGTTCAGCTCCGACCGGTTCGACGAGCGGGCCGCGCAGACCATCCACGACGTGCTGATCGCGCACGACGACGGCGTCGTCTCGCCGCGCGACTCCCGGCTGCTCCGGCTCGACCCGGCCAAGGCGCCCGCCGCGGCCTACGACGCGGTCGCCGACCTGGCCGTGCTCGTGCCGGAGGACTTCCTGGGGATCGGCCTGGCGGAACGGCCGGCCGCGAAGATCTTCGCCAACCTGGTCATCGCGGGGCTGCTGCAGGCGGACGGCCTGCTCACCACCGACGAACTGCCCGACGAGCTGGTGCTCTCCAGCGACTTCGACGAGCTGACCGGCGACCTGTTCGCCGCCCTGGCCGGGCTCGAAGGCGGCTTCTACCCCTCCGATCTGGCCAACGCGTTCCCCGACCTGACCGAGGCCGAGCAGACCGAGCTGTACGACAACCTGATCTACCACGGCTACCTCGACGAAGCCGGTGAGCGGCCCGACCCCGAGTTCTTCGCCGAGCCGGGCAACGCCGAGCTGTTCACCCCCAGCGTGCTGCTCGACGACATGGCCGAGGAGGTGCTGACCGCGCTGCGGGACAGGATCGCCTGGTTCCGGACCAGCAAGACGCCGATCGACCTGGGCGTCTTCGCCGACCTGCGGCTGACCGAGACCCAGCTGCTCGCGCTCACCGAGAGCCTGCGCTTCAACGGCGTGCTCGACCAGAACGACGCCATCAACGACGTCGTCGCGCTCGGCGCGGTCGCGCTGGACGACTTCGGGATCGCGCTGGAGTTCTATCCGATGCGCCGGCCCATCCTGGACGCGTTGAAGGGCCAGATCTCCGCGCACTGGGCCGAACTGTTCACCTTCACGCCCGACGACTTCCTGTCCATCGCCGACGACGCGATGGCGCAGCGGGTCGTCGAGCGGCTGGAGGGCACCGCCACCGAGGAGGGCCGGGTCCGCGAGGACGTCCGCGACCTGTTCACCGATCCGGACGGCTGGCTCGACCTCGGGGAGGGCTTCACCGGCGACGACGGCGCGCTCGTCTACGGGCGGATCGCGGCGATCGTGCGGGCGCAGGCGCCGTACCGGCTGGATCTGGCGGCGGTCACCGAGCTGGGCTTCGACGAGGAGGAGCTGACGCTGCTGGTCGCCATGCTCGCCGACGCCGGCCACCTCAACCCGGCGCTGGGCGTGCCGCAGGAGCGGCTGGACTACTTCCGCACGGTCACCAACGCGCTCGACTTCACCCTGCCCGGCGTCGAGGACTACAGCAAGGACGTCTTCTTCCTGCTGCACGCCGTCGCCAACGAGCTGGCCGCAGGCGTCGACGAGGTGGCCGAGCGCCTCGGCGACCTGGCCGGCAAGCAGCGCCGCGCGCTGCTCACCGTCCTGCAGGACGTGTTCGGCATCTCCGCCCCGGTCGTCGAGGCGATCTGTACGGCGGTCTCGCCGGACGCCGTCGACATCCTGGTGGCCCCCGCGCTGGCCGAAGCCGGCACCCCGGAGGAGCCGCACTTCCGCCGCTCCTACCGGCGGATCCGCCGGTTCGCCCGGCTGGCCGGCAAACTGGGCCTGGACCCGGTCGAGGTCGGCGTGGCCTTCCGCGACCAGGACCTCACCGGCAAGTTCCCCGAGCCACTGGCCCTGCCGCCCGGCATCGACCGGTTCGACGCGCTGCTGGCCGGCGGCGACGGCAAGATCTACCTGTTCCTCGGCACCGACTACTGGATCTACTCGGCGACCAGCTACGAACTGGCGGACCCCCGGAAGAAGCCGCTCACCGAGCTGTCCGCGAACTTCGCCGGGCTGGCCGGGGTGGACGCCGCGTTCGTCCAGCCGGACGGCACCGAGTGGATCGTCGGCCGGAGCCTGGACGGCCTCTCGCGGGCCTTCGTCCGGACCCGCGGCGGCACCCGGTGGGCCGGCAAGGAGCAGGTCTGGGGCAAGGTCAGGAACAACTTCGCCGAGCCCAAGCGGATCGACAGCGCGTTCGTGGACGGCGAGGGCCGGACCTACCTGTTCTGCGGCGACCAGTACCTGCGCTACTCCGGCTCCGACTACAGCTTCGCCGACGAGGGCTACCCTCGGGCGATCACCGAATGGTGGGAGGGCGAAGGCCACGACGTCCCGCTGCCTGAGGCGTTCCGGCGCACGGTCGACGCCAGCTTCCAGGGCCGGGACGGCCGGACCCACCTGTTCACCGGCGAGCGCTGGATCGCGGTCGGCGACGGCGCGGCCGAGCAGCCGCTGGTCGAGCGGTGGGGACGGCTGCGCAACACCTTCGCGACCGCCGAGCGCGTCGACGCGGCCTACACCGACGCGGCCGGCTACCTGCTGTTCGCCGGGAACCAGGTCGTCCGCTACACAGACAGCCTGGAGAACGACGAGGTCAGGGTGGCCGACGGCTACCCGAAGCGGATCGAGGCGTGGCGGCCGGACGTGCCGGTCGAGTTCGAGGGCGCGGTCGAGGCCGCGTTCGCCGACGGCGCCGGGACCGTGCACCTGTTCAAGGACGGCAAGACGGTCTCGCTCGGTTCGACCGGGGTGTCGGCCGCGCCGACCGCGGAACGCTGGGGGCTGCTCGCGCCGGTGCTGCCGAGCGGCACCGTGGACGCCGCGTTCGTGGGCCTGGACGGCAAGACCTACCTGTTCAGCGGCGACCGCTACCTGCGCTACTCCACCGCCGACTACTCGGTGGTGGATCTCGGCTATCCGCGCGCCATCGCCGGGGACTGGGGTGGCCTGGACCGGGTGGACGCGGCGTTCGTGATGGACGGCGCGACCCACCTGTTCGGCCCGGTCGGCCAGATCCTCGACCTGCCCGCCGACTACGAGGCCGAACTCGCGGCCGGACGGCTGTCGCCCGCGCTGCGCCGCCGCCTCGCCGAGCACGGCGTCAACGTGGCCATGGACGCGCCGGTCACCGGCCAGTCACCGCAGTGGGAGGTCACCGCCGACCGGTCGATCCGGCTCACCATCCGCCGCGCCGGCGACCGGATCAAGGTGTCCGGCGACGACACCCCGTTCTACGTCCGCTACTCCACCAGGAACTACACGACGCCGGACGCCGGTTACCCGAAGCCGCAGTCCGACAACTGGTGGAACCTGCCGGTGACGCTCGCCGACGATCCGGAGTTCGCGCAGATCGACGCGGTGTTCACCGCGCGCGACAACCAGACCTGGCTGTTCTCCGGCGGACGCTTCGTGGTCTTCGACACCCGGCACCGCTGGTGGTCGGAGCCGCGCACGCTGGTCGACGACTGGGACAGCATCCCGTTCCTGAAGGTGGACGCGGCGTTCGTCGGCAAGGACGGCAAGACGTACGTGTTCTCCGGCGCGAAGTATGTGCGGTATTCGACCGCGAACTACACGCGGGTGGATGATCGTTATCCGGCGACGGTGTCGGTGTTCTGGGGCAATGTGGTCAACACCATCACCCGGACCGGGCGGGTGGACGCGACGCTGGTGATGGACGCGGTCGAGCTGGCGGACGGGGTGGAGGTCACCCGCACCTACACGTATCTGTTCTCCGGCGATCAGTATGTGCGTTATCTGAACCACGACTACAAGGCCGTTCAGCACGGTTATCCGCGGGCGATCTCGGAGCTGTCGAAGGAGCCCCGGCTGGCCGCGCTGACGACGCCGCTGGACGGGGTGGACGCGGCGTTCGCCGACCGGCGCAACGTGTACCTGTTCCGGGGCGGGCAGTGGCATGTCGTCTCCGGGACGCTCTACCGCAAGTACGACGATCTCGATCTGGCCGGGATCTCGTGTGCGTACATCGAGAACGGCGCCGTGCTGGTGGAGGGCCCCGGCGGGTGGCGGCGGCACTCGGCGCTGGAAGGGCGCGCGTCGTCGGCGGCGGTTCGGCCGCTGGCGCTGCGGGGGGTGCCGGCCGAGTTCAGGACCGGCCTGGACGCGGTGCTGACCGGCGCGGACGGGAACACCTACCTGTTCAGGGGGGCGACCTGCTTCAACACGGGGATCAACCGGGCCTACCCGCTCACCGAGGAGTGGGGCCGACCCCGTAACGCGATTTATCAGGACAACGCGGTTGATGCGGCGTTTGTTGGGCGGGATGGGAAGACCTACCTGTTCAGCGGCGACCAGTTCGTCACCTACTCGACCGCCGACACGATCGACGGTGAGCCCCGCCAGATCGCCGAGCACTGGGGCGGGCTCGACAGCGTGGCGCTCGCCTACCACCGCAAGGGCGTCACCTACCTGTTCGAGCACGCCGACGAGGACGGCGTGATGCGGCACGTCGCCTACACCGGCGAATTCGGCCCCTACCTGGAGCCGGACCCCGGCTACCCGGTCACGGTCGACGAGACGTTCTGGCAGGCCCCGGACGGGTTCGGCATCCCGGACGCGGTGCTGTTCGAGGGCGACACCATGCTGCTGCTCGGCGGCGAGCGCTGCCTGCCGTTCAACGAGACGACCCGCCAGTGGGCGTACGCGCGGCCGGTCGAGCGGATCTGGCCCGGTCTGGGCCGGGGCCTGGAGCCCGAGGACACGGTCCGGGCCGCGTTCACGGCGGCCGACGGCTCGACGTACTTCTTCTTCGGCGAGCAGTACGCCCGCTACACCGGCCAGCAGGTCGGCCCGCTGGCCCAGATCCGGGACCGCTGGGGCAAGTCGCTCAACCCGTTCGTCCCCGAGGACGGCACCGGCACGGTCGACGCCGCGATCGTCTTCGGCGACGACACGACGTTCCTGTTCTCCGGCGGGCAGTATGTCCGTTACACCGGGTCCGAGTACCGCTTCGTCGACCCCGGCTACCCGAAGGCGATCGCCGTCAACCTGCGCGCCGAACCCGCGTTCGCCAACCTGCCCGAGACGTTCGAGGACGCGGTCGTGGCCCGGGGCGCCGGCAAGGTGGTGGACGCGGCCGTGGCCAACGACCGCACGGCCTATCTGGTCGTCGGCGGGGCCCTGCACGTCGTCTCGCGCGCTCCGGCGGCCAGCTATCCGATCGCTGCGCTCGGCAAGGTGCGCAACACCATCGCCGACAAGCGCAAGGTGGACGCCGCGCTGGTCCGCGACCAGTACACGTTCCTGTTCTCCGGCGACCAGTACGTGCGCTACTCCGGCACCGAGTACGCCTTCGTGGACGAGGGCTACCCGCGCACGATCGCCCCCTCATTCGCCGAGGAACTAGGCGTCAGTCCGCTGCCCGAGGAGTTCGAGGACGGCCTGGACGCCGCCTTCCGCGCCGCCGACGGCCGGGTCTACCTGTTCAAGGGCGAGCGCTTCCTGGCCGGCGACACCGTGCGCCCGGTCACCGAGCAGTGGGGCAAGATCCGCAACGCGTTCACGGCCGGCGCCCCCCTCGACGCCGCCTTCGTCTCCCCGGGCGGGGAGCTGTACGCCTTCCGCGGCACCCAGTTCATCCGCTACAGCCCCGGCGTGCTCGACCTCGTCGAGCAGGGCTACCCGCGCACGATCGACGACGACTGGGGCGACCTGCCCGACACCTTCGAGGCCGGCATCGACGGCGCGTTCACCCTGGAAGGCGCCACCTACCTGACCAAGGCCGACCAGTACGTCCGCTACACCACCCGCTACGACGTGCTGGACCGCACCTTCCCGCAGGCGTTCCGGCACCGCTGGTCCGAGCTGGTCGACTACCGGCTCAGCGACGTGCACACGATCGTCAGGTTCGCCGAACTCTCCAGGTCCAGGCCGGGGCTGGCCCCGCTGCTCGGGGTGGGCGCGGCGGAGCCGCACGAGCGGCTGGCCGGGCTGTTCGGCTGGGATGTGGACGAGCTGCGCTGGCTGAAGCGCAACGCCGGGCTGCTGACCGCGTTCCCGGCCGAGGAGGAGCGCTTCGAGATCGAGTTCGTGCTGAAACTCGTCGAGGTGTTCGCGCTCGCCGCGAAGGCGGGCACCGGGCCGTCCCGGCTGTATCCGGATGTGTGGACGCGGATCTGGTCCCGTACCGACCTGGAGGCCGCCGCCGACGCGCTGTTCCAGCTGCTCGAACGCAAGCACAGCCCGGCCGACTGGCTGGTGCTGGACAAGACCATGCACGACGAGCTCAACCTGCTCAAACGGGACGCGCTGCTGGGCGCGGTGCTGCACCTCCACCCCGACCTGCGCAACAGCCGCGAGCTGTACGAGCACCTGCTGGTGGACGTCGAGATGGGCGCGGTCGCCACCACCTCGCCGGTCCGTGAGGCCATCGCCGCCACCCAGCTCTACGTGCACCGCTACCTGCTCGACCTGGAGCAGGTGACGCCGCAGGTCGGCGTCGACGAGGAGCGCACCCGCCAGCAGCTCAGGGCCTGGTGGTCGTGGCTGAAGAACTACCGGATCTGGGAGGCCAACCGGAAGGTCTTCCTCTACCCGGAGAACTACATCCGGCCCGAGCTGCGCGACACCAAGACTCCGGCGTTCAAGGAGCTGGAGAACGACCTGCTGCAGGGCGAGATCACGGCTGACGCCGTGCTGGGCGCCTACAAGCGCTACCTGGACGAGTACACCGAGGTGTCCCGGCTGGAGATCGCCGGCGCGTACGTCTACACCGAGGACCACGCGCCCGCCAACACCCGCCGGCTGGTGCTGTTCGGCCGGACCAGGACCGAGCCGCGCCGCTACTACTACCGGAACGCGGAGTTCCGGGACGGCGTGAAGCTGTCGGCGACCTGGGAGCCCTGGCTGAAGGTCGACGCCCAGATCGAGGCGGACCGGGTCGATCCGGTGCACGCGTTCGGCCGGGTGTTCGTCTTCTGGACCGTCGTCGAGACCGTCCCGCCGGACACCGCCAACACCACCACGATCGTCACCAAGGTGGACGGCAACAAGCAGGACGTCGCCGCGCCGCCGCCCAAGTACCGAGTCCGGATCTCCTACTCCTTCTACAACCTGAACAAGCAGTGGGTGTCGGCCCAGCTGCTGCCGCCTGGCACCCTCGCGGACGGCCCGATCACCGACGTGCGGCTGTCGGTGCGCGCCTCGGCCACGCTCTCCGGCGACACCCACGACTCCATCGTGATCACCTGCACGTACAACGTGCACAAGCCGGGCGGGCCGGTCCCCGGTCAGACCGCGTTCGCGCTCACCCCCGAGCTGTACGCGGTGCCGGTGCCCGGGATCGCGGAACCGCCCAAGATCGTCGAACTGACGAAGATCTTCAAGGAGCCGGTCGAGGAGAAGTCCCTGGTCCGGTTCAACAGCCCGGCCGGCTCCACCGACGGCCCCTGGTTCAGCGTCGACCACAAGGGCGGCAGCCTGCTCTGCCGGCCGATCACCGTGGTCCCCGGCGAGGACCCGCCGCTGCTGGCGCTGAAGAACAACGGCAACCGGCTGCCCGACTGGACGCGCATCGACGCCGCCTTCGAGATGGCCGACGGCTCCCGCTACTTCTTCGACAACCTCAACAAGCAGTTCCTGGCGACCAAGACCAAGGGCAAACTGAACGCCACCACGGAGCCCATCAAGAGCCGGTGGGGGATCACCGGCAACGCGCTGACCTCGACCGGAATCGTCGACGCGGTGCTGATCCGCAGGGACGTCACCTACCTGTTCTCCGGTCGCGAGTACTACCGCTTCAGGGGACGCCCGTTCGGCCCGGTCGACCCCGGCTACCCGAAGCCCATCGAGGACAACACCGAGGACCTGCCGCACTGGTCGAAGATCGACGCCGCGTACACGGCCGCCAACGGCGTCGAGTACTTCTTCGCGCACCACCCGGACGGCACGGTGTACGTCGAATCTGGCGCGCTCGACCAGCCCAAGCAGGTCAAGGACAAGTGGCCGGTGCCGACCAGGCATCAGGTCGAGGCCATGTTCAGCAAGAGCGGCAAGGTGTTCGTCTTCTACGGCGAGCACTACCTGCGCTATTCGACCGAGGGCCGGGTCGACGAGGGATACCCGAAGCGGCTCGCCGAAAACGAGGACGGGCTGCCGCGCTGGAGCCGGATGGGGACGGCGTTCAACTACCGCAACATTTCGTACTATTTCGACAACAACGATGGCATCTACCTGGCGCTGACCGGCCAGGAGAAGCCGGGCAGCACCCCGGAGCGGCACTCCAGCCGCGAGCTCGGCAAGATCCCGACGGCGATCACCCGGACCGAGTCGGTTGACTCCGCCTACCTCGCCAACGGGTACCTCTACCTGACCTGCGGCCAGGAGTACGTCCGCTACACCATCGGCGAGAACGGTGTCATCCCGGACATCATCGACGCCGAGTATCCGAAGCCGCTGGCCCGGCGGGTCAAGGGCGTGTTCCGGCGCGGCGACATCCGGTACGTGTTCGCGGCCGGCGAGTACGCGACCCTCGACGCCACCAAGGAACTCGACACCCTGACGGTCACCTCGTTCCACCCCTTCGCCGACAACTGGCGCTCGCTGCCACAGAACTTCCACCTGACGTTCACCGGCGCGATGGACACCGAGACCGACCTCTTCCTGTTCCTCGGCGACCACTACGTGGTCAACCCCAAGAACGCGCCGGTGCCCCGCCCGTTCGAGTTCACCACCCTGCCGCACGAGGTGGTGCGGCTCACCTCCAGCACCGCGTTCGAACTCAACCGGAGGCTGCTGGTCGGCGGCCTGCCCGCGCTGCTCGCCCCCGAGACCCAGGAGATCAACGAACTGCCCGGGTTCACCCGGGACGCGGCCGAGGCCGACGCCACCACCATCCTGGTCCAGTCGTGGGTGCCGGACATGCCGGTCAGCTCGCACCTGGACTTCCAGAGCCCCAACGGCCGCTACTACTGGGAGATCTTCTTCCACGCGCCGCTGCTGATCGCGCAGGCGCTCAACACGGCCCAGCGCTTCGAGGACGCCCGGCGCTGGTACGAGTACGTCTTCGACCCCACCGAGCAGGACAGGTACTGGCGGTTCCTGCCGTTCCTGGCCATCGACGTCACCGCGCTGGTCCACGCCATCCGGCTGGAGATGGGCGCGCTCGGCTCCCAGGCCGCGACGCTCGGCCAGATCCTGGACGAGGTGGCGGCGATGGCCCCCGTCTTCGACCAGGCCCGCAAGTGCAGCCCGGAGGAGCTGGCCTTCCTGGTCCAGCTGCCCGCCCGGCTGCGCCCGCTGGACGGGGCGCTGGCCGCACTTCCCGCGCTGAGGGAGAAGGTCGCGATGGTGGCGCGGCTGGAGCAGCAGTACGAGTTGATGGGGGACCGGGAGGCGCTGCTCAAGGCGTACCTGGACGATCCTTTCGACCCGCACGCGATCGCCGAGCTGCGGCCGACCGCCTACCGGCGGGCGGTCGTGATGGCCTACATCGACAACCTGCTGGACTGGGGCGACATGCTCTTCCGGCAGTACACGATGGAGACCATCGACGAGGCGCGGATGCTCTACATCTTCGCCTACGACCTGCTCGGGCAGCGTCCCGAGGGCATCGGCACCCGGACGCTGCTGCCCACCCGCACCTACAACGAGCTGCACCAGGCCAATGAGGTGACCGATCCGTACGCGGTCCGGCTGACCGCGGGCGGGAGCATGCTCGACGGCCTGGGCGCCATCCACGCCAGCGTGGCCGCGCCCTACTTCTACATCCCCGACAACACCCTGCTGGACGACTACTGGACCAGGGTCGAGGACCGGCTGCGCAAGATCAGGCAGTCGCTCAACATTCTCGGCATCAGCCAGCCGCTGCCGCTGTTCGAGCCGCCGGTGGACGTGATGGCGCTGGTCAAGGGCGCCGCAGCCGGGCTCAGTCCGGACCAGGCGGGGGCGGGCCTGACCGTGCCGGTGCCGCACTACCGGTTCGGTTTCGTGCACCGCAAGGCGCAGGACCTGGTCGATCGGCTGCGCCAGTTCGGCAACGACCTGACCAGCGTGCTGGAGCGGCGCGACAACGAGGAACTGACCGTGCTGCAGAACCGGCAGGCGGGCGCGATCCAGACGATGACGCTGGCCATCCGGGAGGCCCAGGTCAAGATCGCGACGGAGAACCTGAGCGAGGCCGAGGCGTCGCTGGCCGCCGCGAAGGCGCGGGCCAAGTACTACGCCGACCTGATCGAGGCCGGCATCTCCTCGCTCCAGCAGGCCCAGCTGGACTCCATGAACAGCGCCATGATCTCGCACTTCGTGTCCAGCGGCCTGAAGATCGGCTCGGCCATCGCGTTCGTGATCCCGGAGATGCTCATCGGGCCGTTCATCATGGGCACCTCGTTCGGCGGCAAGCAGATCGGCGAGGCGCTCGACAAGGGCGCGGAGGTCGCCGAGTCGTTCGGCGAGGCGTTCAGCGTGCAGGGCGAGATCTACGGGGTACGGGCCGAGCACGAACGGCAGGACGGCGACTGGAAGTTCCAGAAGCAGATGGCCGAGGCGGACATCGTCCAGCTCGGGCACCAGGTCACGGTGGCCGGACACCAGGTCGGCGTGGCCAAGCGCGAGCTGGAGGTCGCCAACCAGGAGGTCGAGCACACCCGGGAGGTGGCCGCCTTCCTCAACGACAAGTTCTCCAACGTCGAGCTTTATCAGTGGATGTCGGGGCGGCTGTCGGGGCTGTACTTCCAGTCGTACAACATGGCCCACGAGATGGCGAAGACGGCGGAACGCGCCTACCACTACGAGCGCGGCGTCACCGACTCCTTCATCCAGCCGGTCTACTGGGAGAGTCGGCGCAACGGGCTGCTCGCGGGCGAGACCCTGAGTTCGGATCTGGAGCGGCTCGGCAAGGCGTACGTGGACAACGACAGCCGCGGGCTGGAGATTACCAAGAAGGTGTCGCTGCTCCAGCTCGACCCGCTGGCCGTGCTCACCCTCAAGAACGAGGGCCGCTGCGAGTTCACGCTCACCGAGGCCCTGTTCGCGCGGGACTTCCCCGGCCACTACCGGCGGCGGATCAGGACCGTGTCGGTGTCGTTCGGCGGCTTCGAGGGGCCGCTCGGCGTCAACGCCACCCTCACCCAGACCGGCCACAAGACGGTCCTGTCGGCCGACCAGAAGGCGGTCAAGTTCCTGCTCGACCCGAAGGGCGCCGCGCCGGCGTCGGTCCGCGCCGACTGGCGGCCCAGCCAGCAGATCGCCCTGTCCGACCTGGAGGAGGGCCGGGACAACAACGGGCTGTTCGAACTGCGCTACGACGACGACCGGTACCTGCCGTTCGAGGGGACCGGCGCGGTGTCGAGCTGGCGGCTGGAGGCCCCGAGCCGGCCGGCCGACCTGTTCGACGTCACGATCACCGTCAAGTACACCGCCGAGCAGGGCGGCGAGGTCTTCGGCAACGCGGTCAAGGGCATGCTCAAGCCGTACGCGGCGGCGCGTTACGTCGACGTGGCGGGCGAGTTCCCGGATGAGTGGGAGGCGTTGCTCACCAGTGCGGAGGGCTCGCTTTCGCTGCCGCTGACGGCGGAGATGTTCCAGAGCATGAGCGGACGGCAGATCTCGGGCGTCTACGCGACCTACACCCTGGCCGAAGGCGGCACCGCCCGATTCCTGCTCAACGGGGACCAGCGGCTCGCCCTCGACGAGGGCAAACTGCTCCGCACCCCCGGCCTCAACGTGGGCGGCGCACCCTGGTCACTCGTCCTTGAAGGAGACCGGGAGGCGCTACTCAACGTCGGCCTGATCCTCAACTACCGGGCGCAATAGTTAGATCGGGGCGGCCGGGCCTGGCCGCCCCGATCAGGCGTCACCCGGCGGGCGGGACGTTCTGGTTCAGCCGGAACACGTTCTCCGGGTCCCACGTCCGCTTGACCTCGGCCAGCCGTTCGTAGTTGCCGCCGTGGGCGCGGCGGATCCCGTCAGGTCCTTCGTCGCGAGGTGGTTGGCCTCGGCGCCGACCGACCACGGGCGGGTGGCCGCCCACAGCTGGTCGGCCCATTCGGCGTGCCGCCCCGGGTTCTCTTCGTCGGCGGACCAGGCCGCCGCGATCTCCAGGCAGTAGGCCGCGCCGCGATGCCAGAACGCGGTCTCCTCGGGGGCGACCGCGCCGGTGGTCCCGCCCATCGGCAGCAGCAGGATCAGGTTCTCCGGCGAGCTCGGCCGGCCGCCGAAGTCGACCAGGGTCTCAATCAGCTCGGCGGTGATCGGGCCGCCCAGGTGGGAGCGCATCCGGTAGGGGGTGGGCGCGGACTGCGCGTCGAAGAAGTGCTGCAACACCTCGAACGAGGTCGGCCCGACCAGGTCGGCCAGCGGCTTGCCGACGGCGCGCAGCGCGGCCAGTTCGCGTACGCCTGCGGGGATATCCCCGACGTAGCAGACGGCCAGCGCGAACACCGGCTGGCCGTGCAGCTCCGCCGGGACGAAGGGGGCCGGCGGCGCGGCGAGGATGGCGGGGGCGACGTTGACCTCGTCGTCGGGGGCGTCGTACTCGGCTAGGAAGCCGAGCACCTCGGGCGCGTCTTCCAGCCGGTACATGAGCAGGCCGCCGAGCAGGTCGCCCACCGGGTGCAGGCGCAGCGTGAACTCCAGCACGACGCCGAGGTTGCCGCCGCCGCGCAGCCCCCAGTACAGGTCCTGGTTCTCGTCCGGGCCGGCCCTGACGATCTCGCCGGCGGCGGTGAGGACGTCCGCCGCCAGCAAGTTGTCACAGGCCAGCCCGAAGACCCGGGCGAACCAGCCGTTGCCGCCGCCGAGCGTCAGCCCGGCCACGCCGACGTCGGCGACGTGCCCGCCGCCGCGTACCGCGACCTCCAGCCAGTTGGACCAGACTTCGTCGCGCCAGCCGGTGAGGGTCTGCCAGTAGCGTTTGAGGACCGTTTCGACCCTGCGGGGGACGGCGCCGGTGGAGTTGCTGTTCAGGTAGAGGCAGGTGTCCAGCAGCGGGAATTCGGCGCGTAAGGAGTCGTGGTCCATCACGTCTCCGTGTTCGCGGTTCGCGTCGCGCCTGGCGCGTATCCGCCGTCCCGGTTCCAGTTGGCGGTCATTTGCTCGCGGACTCGCCACAGTTGGCGGAAGAGCGGCTGCGTCATGCGGCCGGGCAGGACCTGGGTGGATACGCCGTCCAGTGCCGCCGTGTTCCGGCTGACGCCGATCGTCCGGCGGACCAGCATGAAATGGGTGAAGAGCCAGGTCTGATACGCCTCGTCCACGTCCACCAGGCATTCGAGGGTGCGCTTGAGGTGAGGGTGGGCTGACCACCATCCGGCTCCGGCTCACGCTCATCTACTCCGGGCTCTACCTGGTCAGCTCGATCCTGCTCCTCGTCATCGTCAACCTGCTGCTCCAGGACGCGCGGCACAGCCGGATCGGGCGCGGGCCGCAGGCACCGGAGGCGCCGGCCTTCGGGCAGCCACGGCCGCCGCTGCCCCACCTGGTGGACGACGTGATCCACTACCAGTGGGAGGTGACCCTGCTGGCCGCCGGCGTCCTGTCCCTGGTGTCGGTGATCGTCGGCTGGCTGGTGGCCGGCCGCATGCTGCGTCCCGTGCACCGGATCACCGCCACCGCGCGCCTGCTGTCGGTGTCCAACCTGCACGAACGGATCGGGCTGGCCGGCCCGAAGGACGAGCTGAAGGAACTGGCCGACACCTTCGACGCGATGCTCGACCGGCTCGAACGCTCGGTGACCGGGCAGCGGCGGTTCATCGCCAACGCGTCACACGAGCTGCGGACCCCGCTCGCGGTCCAGCGGGCGGCGATCGAGATCGGCCTGCCCGAGGACATCGGCGAGATCCGCGACAAACTGCTGTTCCACAACCACCGCACCGAGAACCTGATCGACGCGCTGCTCATACTGGCGCAGGCAGAACACGGCCTGGACCGGCGGAAGCCGGTGGCGCTGGACCAGGTGATCCAGCTCGCGCTCACCGAAACCGCCCCGGCGGACGTCACCGAGACCTCGCGGACCGAACCGTTCATCGTCTCGGGCGACTCGGTGCTGCTGAACCGCCTAGTCGCCAACCTCGTCGACAACGCGATCCGCTACAACCATCCCGGCGGAACCGTCGACGTGACTCTGTCCCACGGCGTCCTGACCGTCCGGAACACCGGTCCTGAAGTGCCGAAAGAACGCTTCGGCGACCTGTTCGAGCCGTTCCGGCGGCTGCACACGTCCCGGCAACAGGGCAGCGGCCTCGGCCTGTCGATCGTCGCGTCGATCGCGAAAGCCCACGACGCCGACGTACGGGCCAGACCCAACCCGGGCGGCGGACTCGAACTCACGGTGGCCTTCCCGGGACATCGGGCCCGTTGACTAGAATTCCCGCATTCAGTCGAATGTGACGCGTGCGGCGCCGGTGAGGGGCGAGACGTGGACGAGACTTTCACCGCGCGGGACGCCAGAACCGTTCTCCGCACGGCGGCGTCGTTCCAGACGATCACCCAGACGTTTCTCGCGGACCACAAGCAAGCCCACGATGATGTCAAAGCCACGCTCTCCGTGGTCCGCATCGACGCCGCCCAACGGGAGCTGGCTTCGATTCCCTTGAGCCGCCTGAAGGATGTGACGGACGGCCGCCTCCGGCTGGGGCCGCTCGAACAGGCCGGCTACACGACGGTGGGGGACGTCCTGCGGACGACGCCCTACGCGTTACAACTTCTCCCCGGCGTCGGCCAGCGTTCGGCGCGGCAGATCCACGCCGCCGCACGTCAGATCGAACGCGCCGTCGCCGACACCGTCAGCGTCGAGATCGACATCGATCGTCAGACCCCGCACACCACCGACCTGCTCAAGGCGCTGCTACGGCTGGTGAACGCCGGCCCGAGCCTGGAGCGCGCCCACCGCCTCGCCGCCGACACCGAGAAACGCCTGGCCAAGGCCATCCCCGCCGCCAAGCCCGCGGGAAGCCGCCTGCGCATGCTGCTCGCCGGCCGGGACGGCCGCCGCCGGGCGCGCGAGGCGGTAAGCGAGGTCGCGTCGCTGCTCGCGGAAGCCGCCGACACCGAAGCGCGGATTCTCTTCGCGCAGGCTTCGGTGGACCTGCTCCGTCCGATCACGAGCGATTTCGAAGCCTGGACGGACTATGAGATCCAGTCCCCGGAATACCACGGCCTGCTCGCCGAGATCGCCGGACTCGAACCGGACGGCTCAGCCGCCGAAGGATTCCTGTCCGACGGCATCGCCGCCCGGGTCAAGGCCCAGGAACTGGACGACACCCACCGGAGAGTGTCGCTGCGCGGATACCAGGCTTTCGGCGCTCGCTACGCGCTGGCCCAGCGCCGAGTGATCATCGGCGACGAGATGGGGCTGGGCAAGACCATCGTCGCCATCGCCGTCCTCGCCCATCTGAAGGCCGACGGCGGCGGCCATTTCCTGGTCGTGTGCCCGGCCAGCGTTCTCATCAACTGGTTACGCGAGATCGAACGCCGCAGCACCCTCACGGCGTACCCCGTGCACGGCCGGGACCGGGAGGCCGCGCTCGCGGAATGGCGGCGGAACGGCGGCGTCGCGGTGACCACGTTCGCCATGCTCGACGAGATCGACATCGACGAGCCGGCCGTGGCGATGGTCGTCGTCGACGAGGCGCACTACATCAAGAACCCCGCCGCCAAACGTTCACAATTGGTCGCCCAGTGGTGCGCGCGCACCGAACGTGTCGTCTTCTTGTCCGGTACGCCCATGGAGAACCGCGCCGACGAATTCCGCAACCTAGTGACCTACCTGCGGCCCGATCTGGTCTCCGAACTCCGGGTCAACGGCAGCGTGGTGGGCGCCACCGCTTTCCGCAAGGCGGTCGCCCCCGTCTACCTGCGCCGGAACCAGCGGGACGTCCTCGAAGAACTCCCCGACGTGGTGCACGTGGACGAGTGGGTCGAGATGAGCGCCACGGACGCGGCGGCCTACCGCAGCGCCGTGGCGGACGCGAACTGGATGGGCATGCGCCGCGCCGCCTACACCGTCCCGCGCGAGTCGGCCAAACTCGAACGGCTCCAGCAGATCGTCAAAGAAGCCGCCGACAACAACCTCAAAGTAGTCGTCTTCTCCTTCTTCAAGACCGTGCTCGCCACTGTCGGAGATGCCCTCGGCCCCCAAATCCACGGCCCGATCACCGGCAGCCTCCCGGCGGCCCGGCGGCAGCAGGTGGTCGACACCTTCTCCGCAGTACCCGGCCACGCCGTCCTGCTCAGCCAGATCGTGGCCGGCGGCACCGGCCTGAACCTCCAGGCCGCCTCCGTCGTGGTCATCTGCGAACCCCAGGTCAAACCCACCTTGGAGCACCAGGCCATCGCCCGAGCCCACCGCATGGGCCAGATCCGTACGGTCCGCGCCCACCGCCTGCTCACCGTGGACAGCGTGGACGAGCGCATGCTCCAAATCCTGGACACCAAGACCCAAGTCTTCGACGCCTACGCCCGCCGCAGCGAGGTCGCCGAAGACATCGCCGACGCGATCGACATCTCCGACCCGTCCCTGGCCAAACAGATCGTCGAAGAAGAACAGCGGCGACTGTCGGTCGTGCCGACGCTGGACCAGACCTGATCGTCGGAAAATGTCGTTGATCTCCTCTACGCTCTCGCCAACTGATCACGAGAGTGGGAGATGACATGACATATCTCGAACTGTCCGAGGACAGCGGCAGCGCGCACAAGTTCTACGAGGTCGTCGTCTCCGGGACTGATGTGTCGATCAGTTATGGGCGGATCGGGGTGCCGGGGCAGGTCAAGGTGTCGTCCTTCGCCACCCCGGCGAAGGCGCAGGCCGCGGCGCAGAAGAAGATCGACGAGAAGATGCGCAAAGGGTATGCGCCCGCGGTGCGCGGGGTGCGGTTGCGGCGGGCGGTGACGCATCGGCCGACGGTCAGCCGGGCTTCGACCGCGAAGAGGGCGCCGGTGTTGTGGCGGTTCGCGAGTGGGTCCGCGGCGTTCGGGATCTTCGTGGATCAGGAGCGGTGCTGGGTGGGGAACCAGCGGGGAGACGTCTACAAGGTGACGCACGACGGCACGGTGGTCGGGCACTTCAAGTTGCCCGACGGGGTCAAGTGCGTCGTGGGTGATGATTTCTGGATTTATGCGGGTGCGGATGACGGGCGGGTGTACGACCTGTCGGGGAAGGTGCCCCGGGTGGCGTACGAGATCGCCGAGGACGTCGACATCTACTGGCTCGACATCTGTGACGGCGTGCTCGGGGTCTCCGACGTCGCCGGGCGGGTGACCGCGATCGACCACGAGGACGAGTTCCAGTGGGAGCGCAAGAGCGACGGTTCCTCCGGGTGGATGGTCCGGTGTGACCGGGACGGGGTCTACCACGGGCACTCCGAGGGCGTCGCGCGCTACGACGCCGGCAGCGGCCGGCCGGTGTGGCAGGCGCGGATTCCGGGCGCGGTGCTGTTCGGCTGGCAGGAGGAGCGGTCGGTCTACGCGGGCACCACCGCCGACCGGGTGGTCCGGCTGGCCAAGGCCGACGGCCGGGTCGAGGCCACCTACCACTGCGACGACACCATCTACTCGTGCGCCACCGCCGCCGGCGGCAAGTACGTCTTCGCGGGCGACAGCTCCTCCTCGGTGTACTGCTTCGACGAGAACGGCACCCGGCTGTGGAAGCTGGCCACCGGCTGCGGCTCCGCCCTGTCGATGCAGTACCTCGACGAGCGGCTCTACATCGTCACCGGCCAGGGCACGCTGGCCTGCATCGACGCCTCCGAGGCCGCCATTCTGGCCGCGCAGGCGGGCACCGTCCCCGACCCGGTGGACGTGAAGGCCGCCGCGGGGCTGGTCCCGGTGGTGCCGACCCTGGTGCTGGAGACGGCCGCCGACTCCGACGAGGGCGTGATCGTTGAGTGCTACGGCGAGGGCGACCGCCTCCGGGTCCGGGTGCTCTCCCCCGGATACGACCAGGGCTGGCACGTGCAGTTCCCGAAGGGCATCCGGGAGGCGGGGGCGCGGTATCTGGTGGAGGGCATCCGTACCTCGGGCGGGGGCGGCTTCTACCGCGCGTACGGCGAGATCCGCCGCGTCCGCTGAAATATGGCGCTATTCGTCCATGAACTAGACTAATTACTAGTTAAATAGGATGGTCACCTAAATAGAAAGAAATCTGCCCCTTGCGCGGTGGCTCCTGGTTGAGTACTCCAGTGATCGTCACATCTCTGGATCCAGGGAGCCACACGGACAGCGAGATCTGGGAATCGGTGGAAATCGTCTACTTGGACGATGAAGGCCGGTCGAAGGCCATGGCCTCGGTCTTTCAGCCCGATGCCAGGCTGGCCGAGCGGATGGCGGAGCCGGGGATGGCCGGGGAGCCTGATCTCGATCTCCGGTTGCGCGCTCTCGGCGCGGTCCCCGTGCACGTGCTCACCCTCCGGGTCGACCTGGCGGGCCATTTCGATCGGGAGGTCCGCGTCCTCGATATCCGGCCGGTGATCCTGGAGCGGATCCCCCCGCTGAATGGAACACTCTTCTCGGTTCCCCCGCAGGCGGGGACACCCGCCATGGACATGACCTTCGACATGGACGAGTTGTCGCCGACGGCCCGCGAGAGCGGCCAGGGCACCCCATTCTTCGAAAAGCAGTCCATCTCCTTAACGGACAAACAGCAAGAAACCATAACCATCCGCACGTTCGCCGAGCAATACTGCGTAACGTTCTTTCTTCGGATGAAGTACCTCGTCGGCGATGAAGTCAAAGAAAAGGACCTCTACGGCCAAGGACAACCATTCCGCGTCACCGGTCTGAGTCGCGACATGCGCTACCGGCGGGCATTCGCCGTCATCGGCGACTCCCTCCAGCAGGCGCCCGATCCCGCTGCCCTACAGTCATGAGCCGTGACCGTCGTCCGCTCGCTGATCCTGTTCGTGCTGGCCGCGCTCGCTGAGATCGGCGGAGCCTGGCTGGTCTGGCAGGGCGTGCGGGAACAGCGCGGCCTGCTCTGGGTCGGCGCGGGCGTGATCGCCCTCGGCCTGTACGGCTTGGTCGCCACCTTTCAGCCGGACGCAAATTTTGGACGAATCCTCGCCGCGTACGGTGGCGTCTTCGTGGCGGGTTCGCTGCTCTGGGGCATGCTCGTGGACGGCTTCCGTCCCGACCGCTGGGACGTGATCGGCGCCGTCATCTGCCTCGTCGGCGTCTTGATCATCATGTACGCCCCCCGCGGCTGACGTTCGCCCAGTTCATAAAGCGGTTTTCCACCCGTTGACGCGTCCGTAGCCCATATGTAACATTTGGCCAGCGCCGCGCAAAAATCTTGCATACAAGTGTTCATTTCCTCGCCGTTCCTCGCAACTTCAGGGATGCACTGCGTCCGTGCACCTGCCCCCGCCTCTATGAGCGGTGAAGGCGCATGCCTTCAAGCCCAGACCAGTCGTGCCTGACGAGAGATAGAGAACGCGAATGAGACAGCCGAACGTACTGTTACGGCTGGTGGCGACCACGGTCGCCGCCGGCCTGCTCGTGCTTGGGTCGGTAGTCCCGGCCTCCGCCGCGGGCGGACCCAACCTGTCGCTTGGAAAGGCGACCCTGGCCAGTAGCGCCACCGCCGGACACGCGGTGTCGGCCGTGAACGACGGCGACCAGTCCACCTACTGGGAGAGCGCCAACAACGCCTTCCCGCAGTGGGCCCGGGTCGACCTGGGCGCCGCCACCAGCGTCGACCAGATCGTCCTGAAAGTCCCCGCCCCCGCCGCCTGGCAGATCAGGACCCAGACGCTCACCGTCCAGGGCGGCGCCGACGGCAACACCTTCGCCAACGTGGTGGCCTCGGCCGGCTACACCTTCAACCCGGCCACCGGCAACACGGTCATCATCAACTTCCCGGCCGCGAGCCACCGCTACTGGCGGATCAACGTGACCGCCAACACCGGCTGGCCCGCCGCGCAGATCTCCGAGTTCGAGATCTACGGCGCGGGCGGCGGCGGTGGCACCAACCTCGCCTCCGGCCGCACCATGACCGGCAGCAGCGTCTCCCAGAGCTACGTGGCGAGCAACGCCAACGACGGCAACCAGGGCACCTACTGGGAGAGCGTCAACAACGTCTTCCCCGAGTGGCTCCAGGTCGACCTCGGCTCCAGCGTCGCGGTCAACCGCGTGGTGCTGAAGCTGCCCGCCTCCGGCTGGGCGACCAGGACCCAGACGCTCGCCGTCCAGGGCAGCCAGAACGGCTCGACGTTCACCGACATTGTCGGCTCCGCGGGTTACGTCTTCAACCCGGCCAACGGCAACACGGTGACGATCAACTTCACCACGGCGTCCACCCGGTACGTCCGGCTGAACATCACCGGCAACACCGGCTGGGCGGCCGGCCAGATCTCCGAGTTCGAGGTGTACGGCCCGACCACCGGTGACACCCAGCCGCCGACCGCGCCTGCCAACCTGGCCTTCACCGAGCCTGCCGCCGGCCAGATCCGCCTGACCTGGACCGCCGCCACCGACAACGTGGGCGTGACCGGCTACGACATCTACGCCAACAACACCCTCCGGGCCAGCGTCGGCAACGTCCTGACCTTCACCGACACCCAGCCGGCCAGCGCCACGGTGACCTACTTCGTCCGGGCCAAGGACGCGGCGAACCTGGTGTCGGGCAACAGCAACTTGGTCACCCGCCAGGGCCAGAGCGGCGACACCCAGAACCCGACCGTGCCGGGCAGCCTCGCCTTCACCCAGCCGGGCGGCGGCCAGATCCGGCTGACCTGGACGGCGTCCACCGACAACGTGGGCGTGACCGGTTACGACATCTACGCCAACAACACGCTGCGCTCCAGCGTCGCGGGCAATGTCCTGACCTACACCGACACCCAGCCGGACAGCGCGACCGTGACCTACTTCGTGCGGGCGAAGGACGCGGCGGGCAACGAGTCGGGCAACAGCAACAGCGTGACCCGCAACGGCACCGGCGACCCCGGCTCCAACCTGGCCATCGGCAAGGAGATGGTGGAGTCAGGGCACGTGCACTCGTTCGTGGCAGCCAACGCCAACGACAACAACACGGCCACCTACTGGGAGGCCAACTCGGGCGCGTTCCCGAACACGCTGACCGTGAAGCTGGGCTCCAACGCCGTGGTCAGTTCGGTGGTACTGAAGCTCAACCCGAGCGGCGACTGGGGTTCCCGTACCCAGAACATCCAGGTGCTGGGCCGTGAGCAGAGCGCGACCGGCTACAGCAACCTGGTGTCGGCGGCCAACTACACCTTCAACCCGGCCGCCGCGAACACGGTCACCATCAACCTGAGCGGGACCGTCGCCGACGTCCAGCTGAAGATCAACAGCAACACCGGCGCGCCCGGCGGGCAGATCGCCGAGTTCCAGGTGTTCGGCGTCCCGGCCCCGAACCCCGACCTCACGGTCACCAACCTCACCTGGACGCCGGCCTCGCCGAACGAGACCAGCGCGATCACCCTGTCGGCCACGGTGCGCAACTCCGGCACCGCAGCCTCGGTCGCGGACAGCGTCAGCTTCTACCTGAGCGGCGCGCTGGTCGGCAGCGCCGCCATCCCCGCCCTGGCCGTCAACGCCACCGCGACGGTGAGCGCCAACATCGGCACCCGCGCGATGAGCAGCTACGAGGTCAGCGCGCGGGCCGACGTGGACAACACCGTGTTCGAGCAGAACGAGACCAACAACACCCTGATCGCGCCCACGCAGCTGGTGGTCACCCAGGCTCCCGGCCCTGACCTGCAGATCACGGGCATCACCTCCAGCCCGCCGAACCCGGCGGTCGGCTCCGCGGTCACCTTCACCGTGGCCGTGAACAACCGCGGCACCACCGCGTCGGGCGCGACCACGGTCACCCGGGTCACGGTGGGCGGCACCACGCTCAACACCAACACCGCCTCGGTCGCGGCCGGGACCACCGCGAACGTGGCCATCACCGGCAGCTGGACCGCCACCGCGGGCGGCGCCACCATCACGGCCACCGCCGACGCCGCCAATGTGGTGACCGAGACCAACGAGGGCAACAACACGCTCTCGCAGGCGATCGTGGTCGGGCGCGGCGCGGCCGTGCCGTACCTCAGCTACGAGGCCGAAGCCGCCAGCTACCAGGGCGTGCTGCTGACGGCCGACCCGCTGCGCACCTTCGGGCACACCAACTTCGCCACCGAGTCCTCCGGCCGCCGGTCGGTCCGCCTGAACAGCAGCGGCCAGTACGTCGAGTTCACCTCGGCCAACCAGGCCAACTCGATCGTGGTCCGCAACTCGATCCCCGACGGCGCGGGCGGCGGCGGCATCGACGCCACGATCAGCCTCTACGTCAACGGAACCTTCGCCCAGAAGCTCAACCTCTCCTCGAAGCACAGCTGGCTCTACGGCAACACCGACCAGCCCGAGGGCCTGACGAACACTCCGGGTGGCGACGCCCGGCGGCTGTTCGACGAGTCGCACGCGCTGCTGGCGCAGAGCTATCCGCCCGGCACGAAGTTCCGGTTGCAGCGTGACGGCACCGACAACGCGCCCTTCTACATCATCGACATGATCGACCTGGAGCAGGTGGCCCCGCCGACCGGCCAGCCGGCCGGCTGCACCTCGATCACCCAGTACGGCGCCATCCCCAACGACGGCCTGGACGACACCACCGCCATCCAGCGCGCGGTCACCGACGACCAGAACGGCGTCATCAGCTGCGTCTGGATCCCGGCGGGCCAGTGGCGCCAGGAGAAGAAGATCCTCACCGACGACCCGCTGAACCGGGGCCAGTTCAACCAGGTGGGCATCAGCAACGTCACCATCCGCGGCGCGGGCATGTGGCACTCCCAGCTCTACACGCTGACCGAGCCGCACCTGGCCCAGGGCAGCATCAACCACCCGCACGAGGGCAACTTCGGCTTCGACATCGACAACAACACCCAGATCTCCGACATCGCCATCTTCGGCTCCGGCCGGATCCGCGGCGGTGACGGCAACGCCGAGGGCGGCGTCGGCCTGAACGGCCGGTTCGGCCTGAACACGAAGATCAGCAACGTCTGGATCGAGCACGCCAACGTCGGGGCCTGGGTCGGCCGTGACTACGACAACATCCAGGACCTGTGGGGTCCGGGCGACGGCCTGGAGTTCACCGGCATGCGGATCCGCAACACCTACGCCGACGGCATCAACTTCACCAACGGCACCCGCAACTCGAAGGTGTTCAACTCCTCGTTCCGTACCAACGGTGACGACGCGCTGGCCGTGTGGGCCAACAAGTACGTCAAGAGCACCTCGATCGACGTCGCCCACGACAACCAGTTCATCAACAACACGGTCCAGCTCCCGTGGCGCGCCAACGGAATCGCGATCTACGGCGGCTACGGCAACAAGATCGAGAACAACCTGATCTACGACACCATGAACTACCCGGGCATCATGCTGGCGACCGACCATGACCCGCTGCCCTTCTCCGGGACGACGCTGATCGCCAACAACGCGCTCTACCGGACCGGCGGCGTCTTCTGGAACGAGGACCAGGAGTTCGGCGCGATCACCCTGTTCGCCCAGGGTCCGGACATCGTCGGCGTCACGATCCGCGACACCGACATCTACGACTCGACCTACGACGGCATCCAGTTCAAGACGGGCGGCGGCAGCATCCCGAACGTCGCGATCTCGAACGTCAAGATCGACAAGTCGAACAACGGCGCGGGCATCCTGGCCATGAGCGGCGCTCGTGGCAGCGCGACCCTGACCAATGTCACGATCACCAACTCGGCCACCGGCGACATCGTGCGGCAGCCGGGCACCCAGTTCGTGATCAACTGATCCATCTGAGGTAGAGCGACCGGCCATGCGGGCATCCGCATGGCCGGTCGTTTTCGTTTCCCCCGGAACAGGCCGCCGGTCATCTCTGATCGCTAAGTACCAAGAAGTGTTCTATTGACACCAAACCAAGCGTGATGTTCCAATGGCACCACTTAAATGGCAGGTAAGCGACGCCCCCCGCTTGCCATTCTCACTAGGAGCGGCGCGATGAAGCCCCAACCCTTCGCAGCCGGTGTCTCCGCAGCACTTCTCGCCGTCACCCTGGGTGCCTGCGGCGCCAGCGGCACGGACGGCGAGACCGGTTCCGGCGATACTGCGGTCACCCTCACGTACTGGGCCAGCAACCAGGGCGCGAGTCTGGAAAACGACAAAGAGATCCTGACGCCGGAACTGGAGAAGTTCACCCAGCAGACCGGGATCAAGGTCAAGTTGGAGGTCGTGCCCTGGTCCGACCTGACCAACAACACGCTCGCCGCGGCGGTCAGCGGCCAGGGCCCCGACGTGCTGAACATCGGCAACACCAACGCGACGACCTTCCAGTCGACCGGCGCCTTCTACCCCTTCGACGACGCCGCCCTGCAGAAGATCGGGGGCAAGGACCGTTTCGTGGCGAGCGCCTTCGCCTCGGCCGGCCCGGCCGGCTCGCCGCCCACCTCGATCCCGCTGTACAGCCAGGTCTACGCGCTCTACTACAACAAGAAGCTGTTCGCCGACGCCGGCCTGCAGCCCCCGGCCACCTGGGAGGAGCTCGTCTCCACCGCCCAGAAGCTGACCAACCCGGCGGAGAAGAAGTACGGCGTCGTCATCCCCGGCGGCACCGTCAACGTGAGCATGCACTTCTCCTACATCTTCAGCGAGCAGCACGGCGGCGCGGCCTTCGACGCCGCCGGCAAGCCGACGTTCACCTCACCCGGCATGATCAAGGGCGTCAAGCAGTACGTCGACCTGGTCAGCGCCAACAAGGTGGTCAACCCCAGCGCCGCCCAGTACACCGACTCGGCCCAGGCCGCCGGTGACTTCGCCCGGGGCGACGCGGCCATGTACATGGCCCAGACCTCCGGCATCAACGTGCTCACCAAGAACGGCATGACCCCCGACCAGTACGGCATCGTGCCCATCCCGGCCCCCGCCGGCGGCACCAAGATCTCCAGCTTCGTGGCCGGCACCAACGTCTCCATCTTCAAGAACACCAAGCACCTGGACGCGGCGCTGAAGTTCGTGGCGTTCCTCACCAGCGACGAGGAGCAGGCGATCCTCAACAAGTCGTACACCACCCAGCCCACGGTCACGGGCGCGAACGCGTCCTTCACCGACGACCAGGAGAAGCTGGACGCGTTCACCACGATCCTGGCCGAGCAGGCCAAGCCGCTGCCCCTCATCCCCGGCATCCAGGCCTTCCAGGCCAACGTCGGCGGCGCGGTGGTCGCCCTGATCGGCAAGGCGGCGACCGGTACCGCGGTCAGCGAGGACGACGTGAAGGCCGCCCTGGAAGAAGCCCAGCTGAAGATGGGCGCCAGCTGACCCCTCTGATCCCCCGAGCGAACCACGGTTCGGCGTCGTCCCGGTCCCGCCGGGACGATGCCGGCCCGAGGAGAATCACATGGCATTGACCTTCCTCAAGCAGGCCGCACGCAGGCCGGCCGAGCCGAGCCCGCCCGCGGCGCAGCCCGCCAAGCGGTTCACCTGGACCCGGCTCGCCCCCTACCTGCTGATTCTCCCGGCAGTCCTGTTCGAACTGCTCGTCCACGTGATCCCGATGATCGTCGGGATCTTCATGAGCTTCATCCAGCTCACCCAGTTCTTCATCACCAACTGGTCGGCGGCGCCGTTCGTCGGCACCGGCAACTACGCCGTCGCGCTGGACTTCTCCGGCCCGCTCGGCTGGCAGCTGGTGCGCTCGTTCCTGATCACACTCGGCTTCACGGTGCTGGTGGTCGGCATCTCCTTCGTCTTCGGGATGTCGGCGGCACTGGTGCTGCACCGGCTGGGCCGGGGCCGCGGGTTCCTGCGGACGCTGTTCCTGATTCCGTACGCGCTGCCCGCGTACGCCGGGATCATCATCTGGAAGTTCATCCTGCAGCGCGACAACGGGCTGCTGAACCAGCTGCTGGTCGACGGGCTGCACCTGGCCAGCGAGCGGCCGTTCTGGCTGATCGGCGGCAACGCGTTCGTCTCGGTCGTGGTGGTGTCGATCTGGCAGCAGTGGCCGTTCGCGTTCCTGATGTCGATGGCCGGCATGCAGGTGATCCCGGAGGAGCTCTACCAGGCCGCCGCGATCGACGGGGCGAGCACCTGGCAGCAGATCAGGTTCATCACGATGCGGATGATGAAGCCGCTCAACGCGGTCCTGTTGCTGTTGCTGTTCCTGTGGACGTTCCGGGAGTTCAACACCCCGTACGTGCTGTTCGGGCCGACGCCGCCGGAGGCCGCGGACCTGCTGACCGTGCACATCTATTCGAGTTCCTTCATCACCTGGAACTTCGGCCTGGGCTCGGCGATGTCGGTGCTGCTGATGCTGTTCCTGGTCGTCGTCGCGGGTCTGTGGGCCCTGTGGAACAGGAGAGTGAACCGCGATGCGTGAGCAACTGTCATTCCGCATCTTCCGCTGGGTGGTCCTGGTCCCGCTCGCGATCTTCACGGCGGTGCCGCTGTACGTGATGGTCACCTCGGCGCTCAAGCCGCTGCAGGACGTCCGGGGGGACTTCCAGTGGTGGCCGACGAACCTGACGTTCGAGCCGTTCGTCGACATGTGGTCGACCGTGCCGCTGGCCGACTACTTCGTGAACAGCGTGGTGGTGACCAGCATCGCGACCCTGTTCAGCGTGGTCATCGCGATCTTCGCGTCGTACGCGATCTCGCGGTACCGGTTCCGTGGCCGGGGGGTCTTCTCCGGGGTCGTGCTGTCGACCCAGATGTTCCCCGGCGTGCTGTTCCTGCTGCCGCTGTTCATCATCTTCGTGAACATCGACCGGA
The DNA here is from genome assembly GCF_009687845.1 of Acrocarpospora corrugata. Classification (GTDB taxonomy): domain Bacteria; phylum Actinomycetota; class Actinomycetes; order Streptosporangiales; family Streptosporangiaceae; genus Acrocarpospora; species Acrocarpospora corrugata. The sequence continues at coordinate 79,874 of NZ_BLAD01000050.1, read as the reverse complement.
GTCTCGGGTTCTCGTTCCTGTACCAGACCAGGATCGGGCTGATCGTCACCTATCTGACGTTCACCCTGCCCTTCTCGATCTGGATGCTGGCCGGGTACATGAACGGCATCCCGCGCTCGCTCGACGAGGCCGCCAAGGTGGACGGCACGACCGCGATCGGCGCGCTGTTCCGGATCATCCTGCCGGCCGCGCGGCCGGGGATCATCGCGGTGGCCGTGTACTCCTTCATGACCGGGTGGGGCGAGATCCTGTTCGCCTCGCAGCTGACCAACAGCGACACCCGGACGCTCTCGGTCGGCATGCAGAGCTACGCCACCGAGACCAACGTCTACTGGAACGAGGTCATGGCGGCGGCGCTGGTCGTGAGCGTGCCGATCGTGGTCGGGTTCCTGATCCTGCAGCGCTACCTGGTCAGCGGCCTCACCGCGGGCGCGGTCAAGTAGGCGTGAACATGGCACTGGACGTCATCTGCGTCGGAGTCGTCACCGTCGACACGATCACCACCGTCGAGCGGGTGCCCGGCGCGGACGACCGGGTGACCGGCGAGCCGTTCGCGGTGGCCGGGGGAGGGCCCGCCGCGACGGCGGCCGTCGCCCTGGCCCGGCTGGGGGTTTCTGTCGGCTTCTGCGGTGTGGTCGGCGACGACGACGCCGGTGCTCTCAGCCGGCGGTTGCTGGACGCGGAAGGCGTCGACACCCGCTGGCTGCGGACCCGCGCCGACGCGCCCACCCCGCAGAGCATGATCATGGTGTCGCGCGGCTCCGGCGCCCGCTCCATCGTCACCACGCCGTCCCGCCCACCGGACCCGGATTCCGTGCCGATCCACGCGGCCCGCTGGCTGCACGTCGACCAGACCGGCTACCCGAGCGTGCGCGCCGCCCTGGGCGGCCGATCCAGTCCCGCCCTCAGCATCGACGGCGGCAACCCGATCCCCGGCCTGGACCTGACCGCAGTCGCGCTCTACGCGCCGACCGTCACCGCGCTGCGCGCCGCCTTCCCCGCGCCCGACCTGGCCCTCAGCCTGCGCGCCGCCGCCGCGGCCGGAGCCACGCACGTGGTGGCGACCGCGGGCGGCGACGGATGTCACGTCCTCGTGGACGGCCAGGCGGTGCTCGTGCCGCCGCCGGCCGTCGAACCGGTGTCCACCATGGGCGCCGGTGACGTGTTTCACGGCGCGCTGCTGGCCGGGCTGGTCCAGGGCCGGTCGCTGGTGGCGGCCGTGTGGCGGGCCAACGCGGTGGCGGCCCTGTCCTGCCGGGCCCTCGACGGGCGGAGCGGCGTCCCCGACGCCGCCGAGACCGACAAGTACCTGTCCACGGTGCGTCCCGCACCGTGGATTGATGGATATATGTGATCGGAGAGAGATGTCTGGGAACCGTGTGGCCCCGGATGATCAGGCGATGAATGAGCTGGTGGCGCCGCTCAGGTCGGCCGAGGGCGGATTCGCCATGCTCGCGCTCGACCAGCGGGAGTCACTGCGCCAGATGTTCCCCCTCGTCGACGGCCGGGCGGCCGGGGACGACGCGTTGCGCTGGTTCAAGGCCATGGCGACACGGGTGCTGTCACCAATGGCCTCGGCCGTGCTGCTGGACCGGCCGTACGCGGTCACCGAGGACCGGCCGGACAGTATCGATCAGGTGACCAGCCTGATTCTGGCCGCCGACGTGCTGGAGCAGCCGCCGGGCCAGGGGGTGATCGACACCAGCCTGGATCTGGACGTCACGCCCGAGTTCATCCGTCACGTGGGCGCCGCCGCCGTGAAGCTGCTGGTCATCTGGCGGCCGGGCGAAGGGCGCGAGGTGCGTACCCGGCTGGTGCTCGCGTTCCTGGAAGTCGCCCGCGAGGCGGGGGTGCCCAGCCTGGTGGAGGCCATCGTCCGGCCGCCGACCGGCGCGGAGTGGGAAAGCCCGAGCGCCCGGCACGAAGCCATCCTGCGGGCGGCGAGCGAGGTCGCCACGCTCGGCGGGACGATCTACAAAGCGGAGATGCCGGGCTACCTGCCGGGGGACGTCTCCCTGGTCAGGGAGCATTCCGAGCGGATGTCCTCGATCGTTTCCGGACCCTGGGTGGTGCTGTCCAACGGCGTCGACCAGCCCGACTTCGCCCCGGCCCTGCGCGAGGCCTGCCTCGGCGGAGCTCATGGATTTCTGGCCGGACGAGCCATTTGGGGGGACACTGTCGCCGATCCCGACACGCTCAGCGCGCTGACCCGGCGGTCGGCGGCACGGCTGCGCGAGCTGACCGCCATCGTCGCCGAGACAGCGCCGTCGAGAAGTGTCGCCAACGCCCGGAAATCGGAAGAGGGACAGGAATGAGCGAGGAGAACTACCGGTACACCTCGGCGCCGGAGCGCCGGGAGCGGCTGGTGCAGTTCATCTCGGATCAGGGGTACTGCACCATCACGGAGTTGTCGAAGGCCTTCGCGGTGTCCGAGATGACCATCCGCCGTGACGTGCTGCGCCTGGCCGAGCAGGGCAAGGTCCGGGCCTTCCGCGGCGGTGTGGGTTCGCTGTCCAAGCAGGACATGGAGGGCAGCGACTACCGCCTGCGGGACATGAAGATGGCCGACGCCAAGCGGGCGATCGCGGTCAAGGCCATCGACATGATCACCCTCGGCTCTGTGGTCGCCATCGACGCCGGAACCACCGGCCACCAGGTGGCCGAACTGCTGCCGCCGGACCGGGGCGTGACGGTCGTCACGAACTCGTTTCCGGTGGTGGCCAGCCTGATCGGGCGTACCGGCACGGAGGTGATGTGCCTGGGCGGGTTGTTACACCCGGAGTCGCTGTCCTTCGACGGGCCGGCCGCGCTGGCGGCCATCGCCAACCTGCGGGTCGAGACGCTGTTCCTGGCCGCCAGCGGGATCGGCGAGCGCGGCGCGTTCTGCGGCAACGGCTTCGACGCGATCACCAAGCGGGCGCTGATCGAGGTGGCGGAGCGGGTGGTGCTGCTCGCGGACTCCTCCAAGTTCTACGCCTCGGCGATGGTGAAGATCTGCGACTGGGAGGCCATCGACCGGATCATCATCGACGACGGCATCTCCGAGGAGCAGCAGCGCATGCTGGAGCAGCAGGACGTGGACGTCGAGGTGGTGACCGGGCAGGAGTTCGGCGTCACCGTGGAGGCCGTGCTGTGAAGCTGTACATCGACGGCGCTTGGGTGGCCGGCGCGGATGAGCGTCCGGTGCTGGACCGCTGGACGGGCGAGCGGATCGGTACGGTCGCGGACGGGCTGGCCGGGCATGCCGTCCAAGCCGTCGACGCTGCCGAGCGGGCCATGGCACAGGGGCTGGCCCAGCCGGCGCGGGCCAGGGTCCTGGCCGAGGCGGCCCGCCTGCTGGCCGCCCGCGCCGAGGAGTTCGCCCGATCCATCAGCGCCGAGACCGGGAAGCCGATCAGCGCGGCCCGGGTCGAGGTGGACCGGGCGACGCAGACGCTCGGCTGGGCCGCCGAGGAGACCAGGCGGCTGGCCGGCGAGGCGATCCCGCTGGCCGCGATCGAGTCGGGCGCCGGCACGATCGCCCTCACGGTGCCTGAGCCGCGCGGCATCGTGGCCGCCATCACCCCGTTCAACTTCCCGCTCAACTTGGTCCTGCACAAGGTCGCCCCGGCGTTGGCGGCCGGCTGCGCGGTGGTGCTCAAACCGTCCGACAAGGCGGTGCTGGTGGCCGGCCTGCTGACCGAGGTGTTCGCCGAGGCGGGCCTGCCGCCCGGCTGGCTGAACGTGGTGACCGGCGCGCCCGACGAGATCGTAGGCCCCTGGCTGGACGACCCCAGGGTCGCGGTGATCACCTTCACCGGATCGAGCCGCGTCGGCTGGGACCTCAAGGCACGCTCACCCCAGAAGCTGCACATCCTGGAACTCGGCTCCAACACGGCCATGGTCGTCACCGACAGAGCCGACCTGCCCCGCGCCGCCGCCGACGCCGTGACGGCCGCCCTCGCCAACTCCGGCCAGGCCTGCGTCTCCCTGCAACGCCTGTACGTCACCCGCGCCGTCGCCGACGAGTTCCTGTCCCTGCTCACCGGCGCCTTCAAAACCGTCAGGTACGGTGACCCGCGCGACGACACCACCGTGGTCGGCCCCCTGATCACCCCCGACGCGACCACCCGGCTCAAACGCGCGATAGACTCCGCCGGAGCCCGAATCCTCGCCGGCGGCGACATCATCGACGGCGTCCTCACCCCCACCCTGCTGACCGACGTAGACCCTGCCGACGCACTCGTCTGCGAGGAAGCCTTCGGCCCGATCGCCACCGTCCTCGTCGTCGACGACCTCGACCAGGCCCTCCAGGGCGTGAACTCCTCCAGATACGCCCTGAACACCGCCATCTACACGGCAGACCTGGCCGAAGCCATGCGCTTCGCCGCCGAGGCCCAGGCCGGCAGCGTCCTGGTCAACATGCCCCCGTCCTACCGCGCCGACCACATGCCGTACGGCGGCGTGAAGGAATCCGGCCAGGGCACCGAAGGAGTCCGCTACGCGATCGACGAACTCCTGCACCACAAACTGGTCGTCCTGAAGCCCTAGTCCTGCGTGAAAGCGGTGTCGAAGCGGGCGTGCGGTTGCTCCCACAGCAGCGATCGCACCAGGGCGAGCGCCCGCGGCGCACCGTGCAGCCGGCTCATCCCGGCGTCCTCCCACTCGATCGAGATCGGCCCGCGATACCCGATCGACTCCAGCGCGCGGAAGCAGTCCTCGAACGGCACGTCCCCGTGCCCGGCCGAGACGAAGTCCCAGCCGCGCCGCGGGTCACCCCACGGCAGGTGCGACCCGAGCCGCCCGACCCGGCCGTCCTTGGCCCGGATCCGGGTGTCCTTGCAGTCCACGTGGTAGATCCGGTCGGCGAAGTCGACGATGAAGTTGGCCGGGTTGATGTCCTGCCACATCATGTGGCTCGGATCCCAGTTGAGCCCGAACGCGTCCCTGCGGTCGATCGCCTCCAGGGTGCGCTTGGTGGTCCAGTAGTCGTAGGCGATCTCGCTCGGGTGGACTTCCAGCGCGAACCGCACGCCCTCGCTGTCGAACACGTCCATGATCGGGTTCCAGCGGGCGGCGAAGTCGGCGTAGCCGTCGTCGATGACCTCCTGGGGGACCGGCGGATACATGGCGACATAGCGCCAGATCTTCGAGCCGGTGAAGCCGGTGACCACCGACGCGCCGAGCTTGCGGGCCAGGATGGCGGTCCGCTTGACCTGCTCGGAGGCGCGGGTACGGACGCCGTCGGGGTCGCCGTCGCCCCAGGTGCGTGAGCCGACGATCGACTCGTGCCGGAAGTCCAGCGGGTCGTCGCAGATGACCTGGCCCTGGGCGTGGTTGGACAGGGCCCAGACGCCGAGGCCGTACCGATCCAGGATCTCGCGGCGGGAGTTCAGGTAATCCTCGTCGGCGAGGGCCCGGTCCACGTCCAGGTGCTGGGTCTTGCAGGCGATCTCCAGCCCGTCGAAACCCCACTCCGAGGCCAGCCTGGCCACTTCCTCGAACGGCAGGTCGGCCCACTGCGCGGTGAACAGGGTGACGGGGCGGGTTGACATCAGCTCTCCTGCAGGAATTCGAGTTGGTTGCCGAAGCAGTCGTAGGTGTGGAAGCGGCGGTGGCCGGGGAAACGGTCGTCGGGTTCGACGGTGTAGCCGTGCCGGGAGAGCCGGGCCGCGAGTTCGTCCAGGTCGTCGACGAGGATCGCCGGGTGGCCCAGCCTGTTCGGGCGGAAGTCGTCTTCGGGCAGGCCGTGGATCTCGACGCCGCCGGTCCGGAACCAGCAGCCCGTCCGCCTCATCGTGGCTGGTTTGGGGACCTCGGTCAGGCCGAGTACGTCGGCGTAGAAGGCGCGGGCCCGGTCCTCCGTGCCGACCGGCATGGTGAAGGTGGCGTGGTGAAGGTGCCGGAAGGTCATCGCCGGACCGGGGTGGCGTGCACGCGGTCGATCGCGTCCTTCAGGATCCGGGGCAGGTCGCGTTCCGGGATCGTGAAGGATGTCTCGTCGTCGATGGCCAGTGGCGCGCCGAACACCACGACGCCCGCGCCGATGGTCGGGCAGCTGACCGCCTGCTCGATGGAGAGGCCGCCGACCGCCTGCACGGGGACGGTGGTCGCCTCGACGATGCCGGGCAGGTCGGTGAGCGGGGACAGGTTCAGTTCCCGGTGCATGCCGCGGTGGTCGTGGCCGATGTGGTGGATGACCATGCCGACGCCGAGTTCCTGCAGGCGTTTGGCCTCGGCGACCCGGTCGTCGGCGCCCATGTCGTCGCCCATCACCAGGATGCCGAACTCGGCGCCGGCCTCGCAGACGCGCTGCACGGTGGCGTCGTGAGCGCGGCCCATCACGACCACGGCGTCAGCGCCGGCTTCGGCGTACATGCGGGCTTCGCCGTATCCGCCGTCCATGATTTTGAGGTCGGCGACCAAAGGGTGGTCGGGGTATTCGGCGCGTAGGGTGCGGACCGCGTGTGCGCCCTCGGCGAGCACCAGCGGGGTGCCGATCTCCAGCCAGTCGGCGCCGGCCTTGACGGCGATCTCGGCCATCCGCAGCGCGTCGTCCATGGTCTTCAGATCCAGCGAGATCTGCACGATGCCGTGGGTGAGGTCAGATCTCCGCAGCCCACTGATCAGCGTACGCATTCGTGTTCCTTCCGTATTAACCGGCGGCGAGTTTGGCCGCTTCGTGGTTGCGCACCCGGACGGCCGTCGAGCCGCCGAACCAGCGGTCCCGCGCGGCGCGGAGGAAGTTCACCGAGGCGCGGAGTTCGTCGATGCCGTTGACGCCGTCCTCGACGCTGATCCAGCCGTCGTATCCGGCGTCGACCAGGATGGTGAAGATGCGGTCGTAGTCGTTGAGGCCCCGGCCGATGACGCCGTGCTTGAGGGCGGGGGAGTAGCCGATGGTGCCGTCAGCCTGGCGCAGGTCGTCGAGCGTGGTCCCGGGCTCCAAGTAGCGGTCGGAGGCCTGCATGGTGACCACGCGGTCGATCACTCGGGTGAGGAAGTCGGCCGAGTCGACGCCTGCGACGATCGCGTTGGAGGGGTCGTACTGAATGCCGAAGTGCACCCGGTCGTCGATCGCGGCGACGAGTGCCAGGAAGATCTCGGGGGACTGGGCGAACTCGGGGTAGGTCCAGGTGCTGGCCTTGTAGTGGTTCTCGATGGCCAGGGTGACGCCGAGTTCGGCGGCCAGCGGCAGCAGCGCGGTGATCGACTCGGCCGCCCACTCCACGCCCTGCTGGACGGGGGTCTCCGGGTGGGCCTGACCGCTGAGCACGCGGCAGGTGGCCCCGGGGCCGCCAAGCAGCGCCGTGATGCGCACGAACTCCGCCTGCTGCTCGAACTCGCGCGCGCGGACCTCAGGGTCCGGGTGGGTGAAGTCGGGCGAGGCGCACATCATCGGCATCTCGAAACCCGCTGCCGCGATGGCCTCGCCGATCCGCCGCAGGTGCTTTTCATCGGTGGACCAGAAGAACCCGGTGTGGAGTTCCAGGCCGTCCACGCCGAGGGTTCGAGCCTCGTCGATCCACTCGAAGATGGATTTCGTGCGACGGACCACCATCTGTTCGAGGTCGCCCTTCGGGAACGCTGCGATCCGCACGTCCGCTCCTAACCGGCTCGCTATCTGAAGCGACACACTAACAGCAAAATGTGGGAGTTAACATACAGACTTTGACTGGTTTGTGAACTAATATTGGTGCGGATTGAGCATTCCTTGCAGTGAGTGGGAGAGATCGCCGATGAAGGCGTTGGTCAAATACGCGGACAGTGCGGGCGCGCTGGAGGTGCGCGACGTGCCCCGGCCGGTGGCCGGGCCGGGGACCGTCCTGGTCCGGGTGCACACGGTCGGCGTCTGCGGATCCGACATCCACATGTGGCACAACACCCAGAGCAAGAGCTCGGTGGGCGTGCTGCCGGTGACGCTCGGGCACGAGTCCGCCGGGATCATCGACGCCGTCGGCGACGGGGTGACCGGCTGGGCGGTGGGGGACCGCGTGGTGTGCGAGACCGCCGCGTCGATCTGCGGGGTCTGCTCGCTGTGCCGGGCCGGGCGCTACAACCTGTGCCCGTGGCGGGAGGGGTACGGCCTCAAGCGCGACGGCGCGATGGCCGAATACCTGGTGGCCGAGCCCCGGGTGCTGCACCGCATCCCGGACGGCCTCTGCTTCGAGGCCGCCGCCATGTGCGAGCCGTACGCGGTGGCGTACAACGCGGTCGTCGAGCGGGCCACCGTGCACCCCGGCGACCTGGTCGTCATCCAGGGCGCGGGCGCGATCGGCATCCTCGCCCTCCAACTCGCCATCCTGCGCGGCGCGGCCACCACGGTCGTGCTCGGCACCGACGTCGACACCCACCGGCTCGACACGGCCAAGCGCATCGGCGCCGACCACGTCGTGGACATCACCCGGCAGGACCCCGTCGAACTCCTCGCCCGCCTGCACGACGGCCTCGGCGCCGACCTGGTCGTGGACGCGACCGGCGTGAGCGCCGCCCTCAGGCAGAGCATGCAGCTGGTCCGCCCCGCCGGCGCCATCGCCAAGGTCGGCTGGGGCCCGCAGCCGCTCGACTTCACCCTCGATCCGCTGGTCAAGAAGGCCGTGACCCTGTACGGCTGCTACTCGCACACCTGGAGCACCTGGGAGAACGTGCTGCGCCTGTTCGGCGAGGGCAAACTCCGCCCGGAACTGGTCCTCGGCGGCGTCTACGCCATCGACGAGTGGGAGGAGGCGTTCGCCGCCATGCAGCAGGGCCGCAACGTCAAGTCCGTGCTCCGCATGCTCGCCGACTGAAGGGCCGACGGCGTGATCATCCGGATGGGCATTCTCGGCCTGGGCGCGGTAGCCCAGGCGGTCCACCTGCCGCTCCTGGCCAAACGACCCGACCTCTACGACATCGCCGCCGTCTGCGACCTCTCCCCCGAGGTCACCGGCGTCATCGGCAGCCGGTACGGCGTCGCCCGGCGATTCCACCACCTCACCGACATGCTCGACGCCGGCGGCCTCGACGCGGTCATGATCCTCTCCCGGGGCTCGCACGCCGCCGCCGTCCAGGCGATCTTCGCCCGGGGGCTGCCGGTGTTCTGCGAGAAGCCGCTGGCGTACACGACCGGCGAGGTGGACGAGCTGATCGAAGGCGACCACCCGGCGATCCTGCTCGGCTACATGAAGCAGTACGACCCGGCCGTGATCGAGGCCGCCCGCCTGCTGGCCGACGTCGACGACATCCGCAGCATCGAGGCGACGGTCCTGCACCCGACCGGGGCTTCCCAGCTGGCGTTCGCCCGGGTGGCCGGGCCGAGCACGCCGCTGCCGCCGCAGGTGCAGGCAGAGATGGACGCGGAGGATCTCGTCCTCCGCCGGGCCGCCGTCGGCGAAGCGGACGAGTCGCTGTGGCGGGCCTACCGGGGTGCGCTGGTCAGCAGCCTGGCCCACGACCTGTCGATCATGCGGAGCTTCGACTCGCCGCCCGCCACCGTGGACTTCGCCGACATGTGGCGGCAGAGCTCCCGGCACGCCCGCCGGGACGTCGGCCGGGACCGGAAATCCTTCGGCGACCATCCACCGTCGATCTCCGCGACCGGCATCCTCGCCGCGGGCGGACGCTTCACCCTGGCCTGGCACTACCTGCCCGACTTCCCCGCCTATCGGGAGACGGTCAGAGTCGTGCACGGCCGGGGCACGGTGGAACTGACCTTCCCCTCGCCCTACCTGCTGCACGCGCCGACCGAACTCGTCGTCACCACCCTCGACGGCGACGCCGAACGCCGCGTCGTCCGCCGCAGCGTCACCGAGGCGTTCGAAACCCAGCTGGAGGCGTTCCACGCCATGGTCCGCGACGGCGTCGAACCGCGCTCCGGCCTGGCCGCCGGCCGCGCCGACATCCTGGACTGCCAGCGCATCGTGGCGGCGTACGCGGCCCGCACCGGCACCCCCGTCGGCGGCGAAGTGGCCCGCCACCTGGAAAGGGCACTCTGATGGCACCCATCCGCACCGCGATCATCGGGTACGGTCTGGCCGGCAGCGTCTTCCACGCCCCCCTGATCAGCGCCGACCCCGCGTACGCGCTCCGCGCCATCGTGACCGGCGACCCCGGCCGGGCCCAGTCGGCGACCGAACGGTACCCCGGCGTACGGATCGTCCCCAGCGTCGACGACCTGGACGACATCGACCTCGTGGTGATCGCCTCCCCGACCCCGACCCACGTCGAACTCGCGGAACGCACGCTCTCCGCCGGTTTGGCCACCGTGGTGGACAAGCCGCTGGCCGTCCGCTCCGCCGACGCGGAACGCCTGATCGCCCTCGCGGACGACCGCGCGGTCCCGCTGACCGTGTTCCAGAACCGCCGCTGGGACGGTGACTTCCTCACGGTCAAACGCCTGATCGAGGAAGGCGCCCTGGGTGAGGTGTGGCGTTTCGAATCCCGCTTCGAATGGCTCAACCCGCGCCCCCGCCCGGCCTGGAAGAGCGGCACCAAGGGCCGCGACGGCGGCGGCGTCGCCTACGACCTGGGGGCGCACCTCATCGACCAGGCGTTGCAGCTGTTCGGCCCGATCGCCGACGTGTACGGCGAACTGGACCGCCACCGCGAGGGCGCGGTCAACGACGACGACTGTTTCATCGCGCTCACCCACACCTCCGGCGTGCGCTCCCACCTGGCGATGAGCAGCCTGGTCGCCCGGCGCGGCTTCCGCTTCCGGGTGCTCGGCTCCGCATCCGCGTACGGCAAATGGGGCCTGGACCCGCAGGAATCCCAGCTGGCCGCCGGCCTGAGCCCTTCGGACGACGCCTTCGGCGTGGAACCCCCCGAGGCGTACGGCCGCCTAGGCCGCGACGGCGAAGACGTCCCGCTACCGACAGAACGCGGCGGCTACCGCCACTTCTACGCCCAGCTGGCCGAAGCACTCTCCGGCCGGGGCCCGCTCCCCGTGGACCCCCGGGACACACTCGCGGCCATCCGCGTCATCGAGCAGCTCCAGAACTGAGCCGCGGCCCGGGGGCCACCCCCGGGCCGCGCCCAGCTCACAGCGTCCGCGCGTACGGATCCCAGTCCTCCGCGATCGCCGCCACCTCGGGAGCCGAACTCCGCACCGGCACGATCTGCCCGCCCTCGATCGACTCCGAGATCGCCGCCATCGTGTCCACCACGTGGTAGGCCAGCCGCCCGGACGCCCGATGCGGCATCCCGGCCCGGACGGCCCGCGCGATGTCCAGCGTCCCGAGCCCACGCCCGCCGACCGCACCCGCCGCGGGCACGACCGTCCAGTCGTCGTCACCGGCCCGCCGGATGCGCAGATCCCCGTCGAAATGGTTCGGGTCCGGGATCGACAGCGTCGCCTCAGAACCCACGATCTCCACGTGACCCACCCGGCGATGCGGTGAATCCCAGCTCAGCACGGTCGTCGCCAGCTGCCCGGACTCGAACTCGGCGATCACGCTCACATGCGTCGGCACCCGCACGCTGATCTCCTGCCCGGCCTTCGGCCCCACCTGGAGGACCCGGGTCGGCCGCGCGATCCGCCCGGCCGCCACCACCGACCGGAACGACCCGAACGACTGCGTGAGCGCGGTCAGATAGTAGGGGCCCATGTCCCACAGCGGCCCCGCGCCCCGCGACAGCAGCACCTCCAGGTTGGGGTGGTCGTCGACCGGGCCGGGCACCTCGAACAGGGTCATCCCGGTCAGCGGCACCCCGATGTCGCCGCGTTCGATCAAACGCCGGGCGGTCTGCAGGCCCGCCCCGAGGAAGGTGTCGGGCGCGCCGCCGATGCGCAGGCCCGCTCCCTCGGCCTTCTCCAGCAGTTCCAGCCCGGCCACCCGGTCGAGCGCGAACGGCTTCTCCGTCCACACGTGCTTGCCCGCGCCGAGCGCCGCCATGGACACCTCGGCGTGCGCGGCCGGGATGGTCAGGTTGACGATGATCTCCACGTCGGGGTGGTCCAGCGCCTGCCGCGGCGGGCCGGACTCCCGCACCCCGTAGGCGGCGGCCTGCTCGGCGGCCCGCTCGGTGAACAGGTCCGCGACGATGCGGACGTCCAGGTCGGGGAAGCGGGTCAGGTTCTCCAGGTACTGGTTGCTGATCTTGCCGGCGCCGATGACGCCGACGCCCACCCGGCCGGTCATGCCGTGACCTTCGGGTTCAGGTAGGCGAAGCTGGCGGCGATGGCGTGGAAGATGTCGCCGTCGTACTCGTCGAACTCGACCACCCCGGCCTCCAGCAGCGGCGTCGCGTCGAGGATCTCCGGGATGGGCAGCTTGCCCTGGCCGGCGGGGAGCTGCTGGATGTTCTCGCGGTTGATCGGGCCGTCCTTGAGGTGCAGGAACCTGACCCGGTCGGCCTGCCGGCCGAGCAGGGCGACCACGTCCTCGCCGCCGACCGCGACCCAGTAGGCGTCGATCTCCAGCACGACTTCGGGGCGGAGCTGGTCCACCAGGGTCTCCAGCGCGGTGCGACCGGCGAACTTCTTCTCCAGCTCCCACCAGTGGTTGTGGTAGCCGACCCGAAGGCCGTAGTCGGCCGCCTTGACCGCGGCCGCGTTCAGGTGACCGGCGATGCGGGTCACATCGGCCTCACTGGTCCAGAACTGTTCCGGAATGAACGTGTCCACCACCGTGTTCGCGCCGAGCTCGTTCGCCGCCGTGAAGATCGCGTCCAGGTCGACGTCCACCAGCGACGAGGTCAGCGTGGGCGAGATCAGCCCATTCGCGCGGACCGCGTCGGCGAACTCGGGGCCACGGGAGTAGAGCCGGTAGGAGGACTCGACCTGCCGGTAGCCGACCGCGGCGACCTTGGCGAGCGTGCCCGGCAGATCCTCGTCGAGTGCGTGCCGGACGCTGTAGAGCTGAAGGGACAGCGAGGGGAGAGGCACAGTGAACCTTTCGCCGGGGGGAGGCGTGTCGTTCGATACCGATCATCGGCATCCCCATATCTGTTACTAAAGTAACGAATATCTGTGCATTACGCATCACGTCAAGGGCATGGCTGTGCCCGGAATCCGCCCGGGTGCGGGTCAGCGGCCGGGCAGCTGGGCTTCGAGGCCGTCGAGGATGACCTGCAAGCCGTACTCGAAGCTCTTGTCGGGGGCGGCGCCGTAGTCGTTCTCGGTGAACGTCTCGCCGCGGGCGCGGAGCCGGGGGAAGCGCATCGCGATCTCGCCGGTCTTGGCCATGGTGTCGCGGAGCTGTTCCTCGGCGTCGCCGCCGTCCTTGCGCAGCCGCCTGGTCAGCGCCACCGTCGCCGATTCGCCGAGTGTGCTGCCGAGCACGAACATGAAGACGGTGGCCAGCGCCCGGTCCGCGTCGGCGCCGACGAAGCCGGCCTTCTCGTAGATCGCCAGACCGTGGTCGTCGTGGCGGGACTTGCCCGGACCGTACATCAGGTGCACGCCCATGGCCGGCACCAGCCACGGATGCCTGACGGCCATCTCGTAGAGGCCGTGGGCCATGGCGGTGGCCGCCGTCCGCCAGCCGGTCGTCTCCGGGTCAGGGAGTTCGATCTCGTTCCACACCTCGTCACCGGCGAGCATGACCAGGTTGTCCTTGTTCTTCACGTGCCAGTAGACCGCCGTCGCCGCGGCGCCGAGCCGCTCGCCCAGGCTGCGCATGTTCAAGCCCTCCAGACCCTCGGCGTCCAGCAGCTCGATGGCTGTCCGGACGATCCGGTCCGTGGTCAGTGTGTCGCGCGGCATATGCCCACGATACGTCATTGAACGTTGTGCAAGAGGAGGACTTGCACAAAGTTCAAGTCGCGACCTAGGTTCCCAATTGAACAAAGTGCAAGTTTCTCGGGAGGGCTGGAACAAGCCATGACGATCGCCAGGAAATCCCCGGTAATCACGGCCAGCGGGCTGCGCAAGTCGTACGGAGACCAGGTCGTGCTGGACGGCATCGACCTGACCATCGAGGAAGGAACGATCTTCTCGTTGCTCGGCCCCAACGGAGCACCCGGTCCCCACGCCCTGACCGATTCGATCACGATGCTGCGCCGCGACCTGAAGAAGATCCTTCGCTACCTCATCTTCCTGCTCCTGTTCGTGTACGTCTTCGGCGGCGCGCTCGGCACCTCGACCTCCGTCAGCGTGGACATGACCGAGGGCATCATCGCCAGATTCCGCACCATGGCGATCTTCCGCCCGTCCATCCTGATCGCCCGCGTGATCTCCAGCATGGTCCAGACCCTGTTCAGCATGGCGCTCATCTTCGGCGTCGCGTTCCTGATGGGCTTCCGGCCGACCGCCGGCCCCGGTCGACTGGCTGGCCGCGATCGGACTGCTGGTCCTGGTCATCTTCGCGCTGCTGATGGGCACCCCCATCGGCGACAACGCGCTCATCGCCATCGCCTGGTGCGCAGGGCTCACGATCCTCGGCTACACCTGGGCCAGAAGAACCTCCAACCGGGACCGCACCCAGTAGATCAGCCATTCAACGGACGAAACGACGCTCACCCCGCCACCTCGACGCTGGCGCGTGCCACGATCCTGGCCGCCAGCACGTGCTTGCACGGACCACGCGACCCGCGATGGTCCCACCACCACGGACAGGTGCACGAGCCGCTGTCCAGCCGGACCTCCCGCACCCCGCTCTCGGTCACCACCCGTGCCGAATCCCCGTCGATCTGTACGGCACCTGCCTCCACCAGTGCCTTCGCCGACGAAAGCCGAGGGTTGAGCTGCCGCACATGTTCCCGGTCATACGGCAGCTCACGATGGAAGTGCGCCGCTTCGGACAGGTCGTACCCGACCCGCCCGGCCGTGCCGAGCTGGGTGAGCGCGGCGCGCACCCGGGTGGGGGGCAGCCCGGACCGGTCGGCCAGCAGGCCGATCTCCACCTCCGGCTCGAAGTTGAGCAGCATTCCCACCAGGTCGGCGTCTCCTTCGGCCTCGTCGGTGGCGAGGTCGGCCAGGACCGCGCCCTCGCCGGAGAACCCGCGCCAGCGTTGTGGTGACAGCGCCAGCGTGTACCGCATCCCCGGTAGTTCGAGCTCCCAGGCGCTGGCCGCCACCTGGCCGGTGTCGGCGGGGCCGTACACCTTGAGGCTCTTCGCGAACCGGAGTAATGGCATCAGCGTCGCCAGCCGCCCGGCCCCCGCCAGGTACACCGCCCCTGGCCGATCGCTCACCTTCAGGTCACGCCCGACCTGTGTGACCCATAGGTCGGCCGTAGCCCGTTTCGGAAGTGACCGTAGGAACCGCACGGTGTTCATGCCCGAGAGTTCGCCCCGCAGATCCATCCCGGCCGCGATCACCTGCACCTCGGCGAACCCGCGCAGCCAGCGTTCCGGCAGCGGCACCTTCTTCTCGACGACCGCGCCGTCCAGCGTCGTCACGGTCAGTTCTTCGGCGCCCACCCCCAGGTGTATCGGATCCCGCGCGCCCACCCGAGCCAGCGCCTCTCGCAGCGGCCCGTTGACGTCGACGTTCGTCGTTCCCCGGTCGAACACCTCGCCGTCCAGCGCCGCACCGAGAACGTCGAGCCGCGCGTACACCCCGCCGCACGCCGAGAACGACTCGAATCTGAGCCGATCTCCCGAGCAGGTCACCACCGGATCCCGCGTCCAACCCGGGCGCGGCTGGTGATATCGGGCCAGCGCCACATCGGCCACCCCCAGCAATGCCGCAGCCGCCGACGCAGCCTCCGTCACAATCCCGCTGAAGAATCTGGGCGCTGCCACCGGCCCGCCGAGTGCCGTCCCGCCGGAAGTCGACAACCCCAGCCGCCCGTCCACCAGAGCGGACGGCGCGGCGTAACTGTAGGTCTGCGTCGTTGCCATGCCCCGGAGACTAGAGATCACCACCGACAAAAGTGCCGAGGGGATGGTGCGGGGCGCCGCCGTCCCGGGCTGCGGCTGCGTCCGCGGTGTGTACGCCAAGGAGCCGCTGATCGACGATGGTCCCGTGAAGGTATACCGAACCCTGCACCTGTACCACGCGCTCACCCGCCACCTCTACGCCAGAGTGACCGCATGACCCGGCGACACGTATTCGCCGTGCTCCGATGGGCCGTTGTCGTGCTCGTCCTCGGCTTCCTCGGCTACCAACTCTGGCGGGTACGGCACGGCGTGGCCGACAGCCTGCGCCTGGTCGGCTGGTCCAACGCCCTGCTCGCGGCGGGGTTGACCGCCATCGGCGGTGCGCCAGGCTTCTTCGGCTGGCGGATACTGCTGGCCGGGCTCGGCACGCGGCTGCCGCTCCCGGTCGCCGCGCGCGTCTTCTTCCTGGCCGGGATCACCCGGTATCTGCCCGGCGGGGTCTGGCCGGCCGTCGCCCACGCGGCGATGGCGCGCCCGCTCGGGGAGCCGTCCGCCCGGCTGGCGGGAGCGTTCGTGGCCAGTCAGGGGCTCGCGGTGGTGGCAGGGATGGCGGTCGGGCTGATCGCGCTGCCGTGGCTGGTGGCCGCCGACGCGATCTGGTGGCTGCTGCTGCCCGTGTTCGCCGGGGCGCTCGTGCCGCTGGTCGCGCCGCAGCTGTTCGGGCGGCTGCTCGGGGTGGCGCAGCGGGTGCTGCGCCGGGGCTCCGCGCCGATCGGGCTGCCCGGGCGGCGCACGCTGCTGGCGGTCACCGGGTTGATGGTTCTCGGCTGGCTGACCGCCGGGCTGCATGTCACCGTGCTCGCGGTCGCGCTGGGGGCCCCGCCCGCCGGGGCGCTGTCGGTGGGTATCGGGGGGTTCGCGCTCGCCACCGTGGCCGGGATCTTCTCGCTGGTGATGCCGTCGGGGCTGGGGCCGCGCGAAGCCGTACTCGGGCTGACGCTCGCCACCCTGCTGACCGGGCCCGGCCTGATCACTTTGGTCGCGTTGAGCCGGGTGCTGATGACCGTGGCCGACGTGGTGTCGACCGGTGTGGTACTCGGACTGCTGAGCTGGAACGCGCGGCGGGCTCCCATCACCGAAGGAGTCTCGTCATGACCGGTTCTCTCAAGCATCTGGGGCGGCAGGTCTCCGCTCCGGCACTCCGGTGAGTTGCCGAAACGATTCATACAAGGCTTTGACGGGCTGAGCCCGGTGATGGTACATATCGCCGTATCGATTCGGCACCCGGCCGGTCGAGGGGACGAGGAGGACCATGCCGACCATCGGCCGGGAAAACGCCGTCCTTTCGCGCATGACCGGATGGTCATCGTCAGTGTGCTCAAACGCACCGGAGTGTTTGAGTATCTGGCGATCTGGGCGGCGAAGCGGGCGCGCGGGCGGCCGTACCGGCTGATGGCGTTGCTGGTGGTGATCACGGCGGTCGCGTCGGGGATGCTGGACAACGTGATGACGGTGCTGCTGGTCGCGCCGGTGACGTTTCTGGTGTGTGAGCGGCTGGCGCTGCCGGTGGTGCCGTACCTGATCGCGGAGGCGATGGCCTCCAACATCGGCGGGACGGCGACGCTGGTCGGTGATCCGCCGAACATCAGTGGTGGACAACATCCCGTATGTGGCGACGATGAGCCCCATCGTGGCCGATCTCGTGCAGGCCAACGGGGGCGGCGAGCACGCGCAGGTGCTGTGGTGGGCGCTGGCCTTCGGCGCCGACCTGGGCGGCAACGCCACCGCGGTCGGCGCGGCGGCCAACGTGGTCGTGCTGGGCATCGCCGCCCGAAGCCGGCACCCGATCAGCTTCTGGGAATTCACCAAATACGGCCTGATCGTCACCTTCGTCACGGTGGCCCTGGTCACGCCGTATCTGTGGCTGCGCTACCTGGCCTGACGTGATCGAACTGTCACCCTCCCAGTAGGTTTCGCGCTCGGCGAGTATGGCCAACATGGGGTGAGCTCGGGGGAGAACGACAGGGGGTTCACTTATGTCATTTCCGTACGGCGATCCGTCCCGATACAAGTTGCCGCCGTCCAACCAGCCGACCCGGTCCACGCGGCGCAAATCGGGGGCCCCCAAGGCCAAGCCGAAGAAGGTGGAGAAGCGGCCGCTGTTCCGCAAGGTCGAGCGGACCGACTTCGACTTCGACGACATCGAGGAGTTCGATGACCCCCCGAAGCCCGTCGCGGACGACATCGAGGACATCGAGGACTTTGACGACTCCCCCCGGCCGGTGAAGTCCAGGGTGGTCGACGAGATCGAGGAGTTCGACGACCCCCCGAAGCCCGTCGTGGGCGTCATCGACGACGAGATCGAGGACTTCGACGAGCCGTTGCCGAAGCTCAAGCGCAGGTTGTCACCTGACCGGCGAACCCTGTCCCTGAAGGACACCGGAGATCGTTCGGGGGCGAAACGAGTGAGGCTGGTGGATCCGCGTCAGGTGACGTCAACGGTGGGATCCGGAGGTTTCGGCCAGGCCGGCAGCCTTTCCACGACGCGTCAGGTTCCGCGCATCGTCTCTCCGTCGAAGAAGTCGATCGTCATAGTCGACTCTGATGAGGAGGATCCGCCGAAACCTCTGTTCAGCGGCCTCGTAATCCCCGAATCACCACCCCTGACCAGACGTTCCTCCCTGGTTCGCGGGGACGACGATCTGTTCGGCGCGCCGAAGCCCACGATCACGACGAGCCTGCGCGTCAAAGATCGGCGTACCATCACGACGATTCCGCGCCCCATCACGACGATCAACCTGGTCGACGACGACGAACCTCCCGCGAAGGCGAAACTCCCCGCGACGAAGACGCTCAACCTGGTCGACGACGACGAACCCAGACGTCCCGAGTCGGGAATGCTGCTCGACGACGAGGACGACCTGGGGCTGCTGCTCAGTCCCGGCGTCAGGCCGTCGCCGATCCTGCCGGTCGGCTACCAGAAGCTCCGGGATCTGGAGCCGTTCCGGGATCTCGCGGACCTCATCGGGTTCGTCAACGACAACGAGGACCTGACGGCGCACCTGCTGAGCAATCCCGACGACCCGCTGGCGCAGTACTGGCTGGCGCAGGCCCGCAGGGTCGTGCCCGGCGACGTCGCCGTCCTCGCGAACCAGGTCGAGAATTCCCCCCTGGTCTGGCGGGTCATCGGCACGGCCCTGAACGTGTCCGCGCGGGACCCCGACGGCGTGCTCGCCGAGCTCTGCTGGCTCGGCGCCCGCAATCCGGCGGTGAGCCGGCAGGTGGACAAGCTGGCGACGCACCTGAAGCGGTGGAACCTGGACGCGACCTTCCGGCAGAAACTCGCGACGCTCCGGCGCGGCCAGCGGATCCCGGACGGGGTGGCCGTGGAACTGGCCTCGATGAAATACGGCAAGTGGAGCACGACGCGGGACAGCGCCCAAGGGTGGCTGCAGAAGAGCCTGACCACACGTCAGGAGGAACTGCTGGCGAAGCACAAGTCGCACGCGGCCTGGCTGAAGGAACTCGGCGAGGACCCGGACCTCGCCTACGACCGCTCGCTCGACCGGCTGGCCGACGTGATCACGTCGTTCAACGGCAATCGGGTGTGCGTCGCCGTCATCCACAACGGGCGCGAGATCGGAATCACCGCCAACCGTCCCGACGATCTCATGGGCGCGGACCTGGAGAGCTTGCTGCACGCCTCGCGTGCGGTGGGCGCCGAGGGCGAGCGGCGGATCAAGGCCGTGCTGGCCGACCTGAGCTCCGGCCGCGGCGGACGGCAGCGGCTGACCAAGCGGTCGGTGGCGCGGCTGGAGGTCCGGATGCGCAAGGCCATCGCCTTCCTCCGGACGCTGGAGGCTGAGCATGGCCGGATCCGGGTCGTCCCGTACAACGGTCCGCTGCCGCTGGCCGGGAACGGCAAGGAGCAGGAGGTCCACGCGGAGATGGTGGCGCTGATCATCGGCCTCCAGAATCCGGGCGCGAAGCTGGGCGTCGGCAAGCTGTGCTGTCTCAAGTGCTGGGTGATGTTGCAGGACGTCCACCCGGGCGTCTTCAATCGGCTGCTGGCCACGCACATGAACACCTATCCGTGGCCGCCGTCGAAGCTGCTCGAAGACGGTCCGACGCTGGAGCGGCTGTACGGCTCCGGCGCCGCTCCGTCGACAGTGCGGGAGGCGCTCAGCGACAGGAGCCGCTGGCCCGCGCTGGCCAGCGCGTTCTTCGGCGCGCAGGGGCTGAAGGGAAGCGACGACACCGGCTACGCGTCCAGCCAGGAGCCGTCCACGCCCGTGCCGTCCTCACCGGTGTTCCCGGTGCTGGAGCTCGACCGCGAGCCCGACCTCGACGATGAGAACTACCAGAACTACCTCGACGAAGGGGTGGCCCTGACCGAGCAGGAACAGCGGGCCTCGCAGGACCCCACGCCCAACCGGCGGCCCGACCCGCGGGACGAGGACGGGCCGCCCAGGAAGGAGACGCCCGTCTCCAGTCTCAAGTCGTCCCCGCGGTCACTCGTCCAGTCCAGCCCCAAGTCGCCCCCGCGATCACTCGTCCAGTCCGGGTTCAAGCCCCTCAGCACGCTCACGAAGCCGCCGGTGAAGGCGCCCGTGAAACCTGCCGCCAAGACCCCGGAGACGACACCCGATCACCGACCGCTGAGCACACCGGCGCCGACGCTCGGCTCTTCCAAGAAACCCACGAAGAAACTGCGCAACAGGAAGACGAAGCAGTAACGCGCGATTCTCGCCGGCCCCCGGGATCCCGGGGGCCGGACGCGCGATCGCCATCGAGCGTCCAACAGGGCTCGTCGTACAGGGCACCCCGCCCGGCCGAAAACCGTAGGCGAGAACGTTCCAGAATGTCCGTTATATACCGATATTGCGGGGATTTTGGTCCGCCGTCATATGCGGTACATCTGGATGTCGTGAGGATTCACCGCCAAGGCTCCACTTTCACACGCGCCACACCGATATTTCGCCAGGAAACCTCTAACGCGTAACCCAAGGTCGTCAGCCTTTCGCTGCTGCCTCGCCCAACCCTCCGGCGGGGATCTTCGTGAAAGGCCGTGCAACCGTGCCCAAGCTGTCGGCCTGGTCCGGCGTCGGCGTAGTCCTGGTGATGGTGGTCGGAGTGTTCTGCCGCCAGGATGTCGCGCTGGCCGAGACCCGGATAGTCAACGTGCCCTACGCGTGCGGCGGCAAGAACGCTGAACTCGATGTCACCCTTGAGCTGCCCAAATCCGCGTTACCCGGCGCTACGGTCACGGTGGTGTGGTCGGTGGGCGACGGCCTGGCCAACCTGGGCGACAAGACCGCGGCACCGGGCACCGAGATCGGCTCGTACGGCAGGCTCCGCCTGAACGGCGCCATCCAGGGCGAACTAGCCCCGATGACCGGCCGATCGTCCCTGACCACGTCAGTGGACCCGGGCCAACCCATCACGGTGCCCCCCATGACCGGATATATGACCATCCCCACCGACCTCCCGGCCGGCGCGGAAGTGACGGTCATGCCGGGCGACTTCCAGCTTGAGGTGCCCGGAGCGGGCCGGACCACCTGCGTCACCGACCTGACCGAGGGAACCCGGCTGCTGGTCGCCGCCGCCGCGAGCCCGTCCCCGTCGGCGAGCCCGTCCGCGACACCCACGCCGAGCGCGAGCGCCACTCCCAGCGCCACCCCGAGCGGGTCGCCGTCGGCCAGCCCGAGCCCGTCGCCGAGGCCCACGGTGACCATCTCCGTGACGGCCTCGCCGTCGCCCTCGGCCGTGCCGCAGGTGGTGCTCACCCCGCTCGGCGGGGCCGCGACCGGCGTCGAGACGGCGTCAGGGGCGCGCGGGCTGCTCGGCATGTTCTTGATCGTTTGTGGCGGCGCAGGTGCGGCACTCATCGGCCGACGTATCTGGAGGCGGGCGTGAACACGATCGAAGAACACCCTGAGCGGCGGCCCACCGGCTGGTTGGCCCGGCTTCGGGGAAGCGTCGCCGAACCGGACGCGGGCCTGATGGGCCCCGTACGGCTGGTCCTGGTGGCCGGGACGGCGGCCGCGGTCGTCACCGCGCTGATCGGCGTCGTCCTGGTGGCGACGGCTCCCAGCGAGTCGGCGGTCCGGGAGTCACTGGGCGTGGTGAACCCGCCGGGACCCGCGGGCGTGCTGAGCTTCCCGAACGAGGTGGGCCCCGGCGGCCCCGGGGCCGTGCTCACCGCGGCCATCTCCGACGCGCCGCCCCCGGCCCCGGCGGGACAGCCCGCCGCGCCGGTCGGGAAGGCCGCTCCGTCCAGGCTGGTCATCCCGGGAATCCGGGTGGACGCGCCGGTGCGGGAGGTCGGGGTGACCGAACGGCGGGAGATCGAGGTGCCGCCGCTGTCGGCCCGCAATCTGGCCGGATGGTTCAAGTACAGCCCGACTCCGGGGGAGGTGGGGCCGGCCGTCATCGTCGGCCACGTCAACACCCGGACCGGAGCCGCGGTGTTCCAGCGGCTACGCGAACTCTCGCGCGGACAGCTCATCAAGATCGGCCGGGCGGACGGTTCGGTGGTCACCTTCACCGTGGACGGCGTCGAACAGGTCGCCAAAACGGCGTTTCCGAGCGAGCGGGTGTACGGCAACACAACCCAGCCCGCGCTCCGGCTCATCACCTGTGGCGGGGTGTACAACAAGAAAACGCACAGTTACACCGACAATTTGATTGTGTACGCCACACTAACCTCCGTGACATCTACTTAACCTTGCTAATTAATTCAGTCTTTCTTGTGGGTGGTCATTGATGGTTCGGGTGCGGCATAAACGTTTGGCGACCCTGGGAATCGCCCAGATCTGGCTCGGAGCGGCGCTTGCCGTGGGCGCGCTGGCGGCGACCCCGCCGAATGCGTCGACCGCCAGGGACGTGACGGCGGGAACGCTGACGATCGGCTTGGCGGCCATCGTGGACGGAGACACCGGGCAGGTGTTCGTCGACGGCGGCGCGGAACTGACGCCGGAGGGCAGGGTCCGGTTCCACGCGTCGGGCGGGGCGTTCGATCCGGCCACGGGCGACGCCGAGGTGGACTACCTGGGGTCCGTGCGGTTCGTCGTCGGGGCCAAGACGGTGGTGGTCAAGGAGCCGCATCTGCGGATCGACGGCCGGGACGCCGTGGTCCGCGCCGATCGGGTGACCACGGAACCCAGCCCGTCGCCCAGCCCGACCCCCGGGCATCCCACCACCAGCCCGTCCCCTTCGCTGCTCACCAGCCCACCGGCCGTCGCCGATCTGATCCGGCTGGACGTGGGCGATCCGAACGTCGGCGAGGCGACCGTGAGCTGGCTGGGCACGGCCACGGCGGCCAGCCCGTCCCCGAGCGCGAAGTCCACCCCGGCCAGCACGCCGACCATCACCCCGGAGGTCACACCGACTCCGGACGGCAGCCCCTCGGCGAGCCCCCCGGCGACCGCTCGGTCGCTCACCTCGGACGCGTCCGTCTCGGTCCTGCTCACGCTGAGCCAGGTCGTACAGCCCAACGCCGAACTGCTGCTCACCGAGTCGAGCACCCCGTCGCCGTCCGCCAGCGCTTCGGCGAGCGCCTCCGCCAGCGCGTCCGCGAGCGCGTCGGCCACTCCGTCGCCACGCGCCTGCGTCACACCGTCGGCGAGCGCGTCCGCCAGCGCGAGCGCTTCGGCCAGCGCCTCCGCCAGTGCTTCGGCCAGCGCCTCCGCCAGTGCTTCGGCCAGCGCGTCCGCCAGCGCGAGCGCGTCGGCGAGTGCTTCAGCCAGTGCGAGCGCTTCAGTTAGTGCCTCGGCCAGTGCGAGCCCGTCCGCGAGCGCCAGCCCGTCGCCCAGCGCCTCGCCCTGTGTCTCGCCGTCTCCGTCGCGCTCGAACTCGCCTTCCCCCTCCCAGTCCAATACCTCGACCGGCACCCCGACCCCGTCGGCCACCCCCACCCCGAGCAGGTCCACGCACACCTCGACGGAGACGGTCACCGCCCCGGTGGCCGCCGGCGACGACGAGGAGCTGCCCAAGACCGGTGACGGGTTCGTCGCCCCGCTGACCCTGCTGGGCGCCATCCTGGTCCTGTTCGGCGTGTTCACCCTGCGGGTGTCCAGGCGAGGCGGCTACGCCGGGTACGCCACGGGCGAGCTCTGACCGTGATCACCGGCCAGACGGCCTTGCCGTACCAGCAGGAGGACGACCTCTGGGAGCCGCCGTCCAGGCGGCTCGCCAGGGGGGCCGGCGAGCTGATGGTCACGCTCGGCGTGATCGCCCTGCTCTTCGCCCTGTACGCGGTCTACGGCAAGGCGTGGCAGATCGAGGCGGAGCAGCGCCTGGTCGAGGAACGCCTGGACCACGCGTGGGCGGCCGCGGGCGAGCCGGCCGCCCCGGTTCCCGGGCAGCCGCTGGCCCGCCTGCACATCCCGAAACTGGATAGGAAGTGGGCCGTCGTCGAAGGGGTGACCTCGGCCGACCTGAGCAAAGGTCCCGGCCACTACCCGAAGACGGCCCGGCCGGGCGAGATCGGCAACATGGCCGTGGCCGGGCACCGCATCATGTCGGTCTTCTGGGACCTGGACCGGCTCAAGGCCGGGGACGTGATCGTCGCGGAGACCAGAAACGCCTGGTTCGTGTACCGGGTGACCGAGCACCGGGAGGTGCTGCCGACCGCGGTCGAGGTCGTGGCCCCCACCCCGAACCAGCCCGGCGTGCCTCCGGAGCGGGCGATGCTCACCCTGACCACATGTAACCCGAAGCTGCAGAACTGGCAGCGCCTGGTGGTCTTCGCCGAACTCGCCCGGTCGCAGGCGAAGTCGGACGGGCGGCCACCCGAACTGGGGGCGAAGAAGTGATCTATCCCTGGATCTGGGCCAAACTGCCCGGCGGCCGGTTCACGCGGGCCGCCTGCGCGGTCCTGCTGCTCCTGGCCGCCGTGGGCATCCTCTGGTATGTCGTTTTCCCGCTGGCCGACGCGCTGCTCGGCCTCGACGACGTGACCATGGAACCGTCAGCGGGCCAGCCGTAGGTAGAGCTCCTCGGTCAGGTCGGTGGCCCGATCCCAGGAGTAGCGCCGCAGGATGTCGTCCCGGCGGACCAGCGCTGCGGCGCGCTCTTTTTCCTGGTCGGCCAGCACGTGCGTGAGCGCCGCCAGCAGCCCGGCCGGGTCGCCGGGGCGGAAGATCCGGCCGCCGGGGCCCTCGGCCGCGATGATCTCGCGGTGGCAGCCCAGGCCGCTGGCGATCAGGGGGAGACCGTGCGAAGCGGCCTCCAGCAGCGCCAGCGGCAGGCCCTCCAGGTGCGAAGGCTGCACGTAGGCCCCGGCGTGCTGGTAGAGCGCGGCCAGGTCGTCGCCGTACACGTAGCCGAGCAGGTGGATGCGCGGGTCGCGGGCGGCCAGCTCGCGCAGGCCGGTGACGTAGTCGTCGGTGTAGGCGGAACCGCCGGCGACGGCCAGCTGAACATCGCCCGGCAGCCGGCTGAACGTGCGGAGCAGCAGGTCGACGGCCTTCTCCGGAACCAACCGGCCGACGAACAGGACGTAGCCGCCAGGCCGCAGGCCGCGGGCCAGCACGGGTTCCGGGCTGAGACCGTCGGGCGGGCGCTCGACGCCGTTGGCGATGTAGGTGGCCGACTCGCCGTACGCGTCGCTGATCTCGCGGGAGACGCCGATCACGGCGTTCGGCACCCGCTGGCTGACCCACCGACCGGCGCGCAGCACCCGCTGCGCGAGCCCGCCCCACTTCGCCCGGAGATCGTCCCAGCCGTGGATCGTCTGCACGACCCGGGACCTGGTCAGGTAGCGCGGAACCGGCGCGAACAGGCCGGGGCCGAGGGCGTGGTAGTGCACGATGTCGTGGCGTCCCGCGGCGGTCATGGTGGACGTGAGGCTGTGGGTCAGGGCGTCCAGGTGCTTGGTGCCCAGGGTGGGCAGATGGCGCAGGCGCATGCCGTCGAGGCGGTCGTGGCGCTCGTCGGTGTAATTGGTGCGGCAGAACACGGTGATCTCGTGGCCGCGGGCGGCCAGTCGCCGGCCGATCTGGGCCACGTGGTGTTCGATCCCGCCGTAGGTGGCGGGCAGGCCGCGCTGGCCGATCATCGCGACGCGGAGCGCGCGTCCGGCGCGCCCGGCGGTGATCGTTGACGTTGTTGATGTTGAGGTCTTTACGGCACTCATGGACGCCCCTATATGACAACGCAAAGAACGCGCTTCCGGGCTGGACGCTAAGGAATTGCCGTTCGAGCGGAAAGGGGTGGCGGGGGTATTCCCGCACTCTTAACCACCGGTTGGCCTCTTTGTCCCGCTCGCTGGGCGGGACCCCATCCGTTTGCCGCGAGTTCATCTTCGGGATCGGCCGCGTTGGTGCTATGCACACTGATTCATAAGGTAATTCGCCGGTATAAATATCAGACCAATCGGATATAGCTATATTTCATGACCTGGCGGGGGTCTGATGAAACCGTCCACGAAAACCCCTCTCTTCGTCACCGGGTTCCTGCTGGCATCGGTGATCATGACTCAGCCCGCCGTCGCGGCGGCCCCGGCCGTGCTGATGAGCGCGCCGGTCGTCGGCGCCTCGGTCAAGCCAGGCCCGGTCGCGCTGCGCGGCACGGCCACGGACGACGTCGCCGTCACCGAACTCTGGCTCGGCATCCAGGACCGGTCCACGCTGCTGTGGTGGCACCCGGACGGAACCTGGGGCGCGTTCGCCCGGGTGCCGGTGACGATCACCCCGGGCGCCGCCGCCGCATGGGCGTACGACTGGACGGCTCTGGCCGCGGGCGAGTACGGCGTGACCGTCTTCGCCAAGGACGCCGACGGCGCGATCTCCTCCGCCTGGCGCTCGTTCACGGTCGACAACCTCGCCCCGGACGCGGATTTCACCCAGCCGCCCATCAACGACGAGGTCTACGGCCTCCGCCCGCTCACCTTCAGCGGCTGGGCCTCGGACGACCGCAAGATCGGCGAGGTCGGCTTCGCGGTGAGCGACCGCACCACCGGCCAGTGGTACCGGCCGGACGGCACTTTCGGGGACTACCAGCGCTACCCGACCCAGAGCACCTCGACCGGTGAGAAGACCGCCAACTGGCAGTTCACCTGGACTCCGCCCCGGGCCGGGCAGTTCTCGCTGCAGGTCGTAGTGCTGGACAAGGCGGGCAACCCCGACGCGGCCATTCCGTTCCGGCGGATCAATGTGGACAACACCGAGCCGGACACCGTGCTCACCGTCCCCGCGACCGCCGTGACCACGCCACCGAACACCCCGGTCACCTTCAGCGGCACCGCCACCGACGACTACGGCGTGACCGGCCTCTGGCTGGCCGTCCAGGACCAGGCCACCCGCTCCTGGCTGCGGCCGGACGGAACGTGGGGCGCGTTCGCCCGGGTCCAGATCCCGGTGGACCGCGTCGGCTCCCCGACCACCCCATGGTCGTACGTCTTCCGCCCGCCCGCCACGGGGGCGTTCGTGGTGCAGCTCGCCGCGATCGACCGGGTCGGCCTGGTCGACCAGGACAAGCCGTTCCGGGTGGTCACCGCCGCGGTGCCGCCGAGCCCCAGCCCCAGTCCCAGCCCGAGTCCCAGTCCCAGCCCGCGCCCGTCGAGCCCCAGGCCGACACCGAAGCCCACCCCCACGCCCACCAAGATCAACAAGCCGGTATGCGCCTGGGAGTACCACCGATCGAGATGGCAGTGGGTGTGCAAGTAACCCCCGCTCCGGTCATCGTTCTGCACATCGCCGGAACCGGGCGAAGCGGCAGCACCCTGTTCGGAAGCCTGCTCGGTCAGCTCGGCGACTGCTTCGACGTCGGCGAGCTCGGCTACCTGTGGGACCGCGGCCTGCGCCAGGACGGCAGGTGCGGCTGCGGCAGCCCGGTCAGGACCTGCCCGGTCTGGCAGCCGATCCTCCGGGAGGTCTTCGGCCCGGCCGGCCCGAGCGAGGCGGAGGTGGCGCGGCTGGCGGTGCTGCATCGCGCCACCGCCAGGGGCCGCGACGTGGCCACGCTCTGGCTGCGCGGCCGCATCCAGTCGGAATCCCCCGAATACCGGGACATCCTGGCCCGGCTGATCCGGGCCGCCGCGTCCGTCTCCGGCCGCCGCGTGGTCGTCGACTCCACCAAACCCGTCTCGTACGGCCGCCTCCTCGACGACCTCCCCGGCATCGAACTACGCGTGATTCACCTGGTCCGCGACCCCAGAGCCGTGGCCTGGTCCTGGCTCCGCCACAAGCCCGGCACCGGCGCCGACACCATGAGCACCCGCCCGGCGCTGACCACGGCGATCATGTGGAACCTGGGCAACCTGGCGGCCATGGGCAGTTGGGCCGGCGACCCCCGCCGCTACCTGCTGATCCGCTACGAGGACCTGATCGGCGACCCGGCCCGCTGGTTGCGCGCCGCCGCCGCGCTGGCCGGAGTCGACGCCGACGAACTGCCGCTGGTCGGCGATTCGACGGTCAAGATGAGCCCCACCCACACCGTGGCCGGCAACGTCGCCCGGCACCAGTCGGGCGAGATCGAACTCCGCCTGGACACCGAATGGTCCAGGGCGCTGCCCCGGGCCCAGCGGGTCCTGGTCGAATGCGCCACCTATCCACTCCGTAACAGGTACGGCTACGGGAGGGCCCGGTGACCCGGATCACCCGCGCGCTCGCCGCGATCCTGCTCTGCGCGGCCTGCTCGACGGCCCCGGAACCGCCCGCCGACCCGGCCCCGCCGGTCGTTGAGCGGGGCAATCCGTTCGGCCTCAAGTGGGACGGCTACCAGCACCCGCCCGAATACGACGCCGACATCGGCGCGTACGCGGGCGGCGGCACCTTCCACGACATCGTCTGGTGCGCGGTCGAACCGGCGCGGGGCGCCCAGAACTGGGCGCTGGACGACCGCGTGGTCACCGACCTGATCGCGGTCGACTACCAGGTGATGCTCCGGATCAGGATCGGCGCCTGCTGGGCCACCGGCGACCCCGCCGACCCCAAACCCCGGGCCGCCGCGTCCCGCCCGCCCGCCGACCTGGCCGGCTACCAGCGGTTCGTCGAGGATCTGGTGCACCGGTACGCCGCCATGGGCGTACACCAGTACGCGATCGAGAACGAGATCGACGCGGAGAACTTCTGGTC
The DNA here is from genome assembly GCF_009687845.1 of Acrocarpospora corrugata. Classification (GTDB taxonomy): domain Bacteria; phylum Actinomycetota; class Actinomycetes; order Streptosporangiales; family Streptosporangiaceae; genus Acrocarpospora; species Acrocarpospora corrugata. The sequence goes on along the minus strand of NZ_BLAD01000050.1, from coordinate 51,072 downwards.
GGCCGACCCGGCCGCCTACGGCGAGGTCGGCCGCGCCGGCGCGGCGGCCGTCCGGCGCGCGGACCCGACGGCGGTCGTCACCGACCCCGGGCTGTCCAGCTCCAGCTACGGCATCGCGGTGGCGCACGCCTACGACCTGGGCACCCGCCCGGCCGACGCGCTGAGGATCTACGCCGACTACTACGTCAGGCGGGGCACCAGGCGGTTTCCCCCGGCCGCCGACACGGCCGCCCTGCGCGCCGCCTTCGAAACCCCGGCCGGGCGGCGCGCGATCGCGGCGCACCAGGCCGTGCACGCGCTCGACAAGGACGGCGTCTTCGACGTCTACCAGCTGCACTACTACGACCCGTGGTCGCTGCTGCCGGAGATCCTCGACTACATCGAGCACGACCTGGCCGACACCGTCAGGGTGGAGGCGTGGGAGGTCGGCACGTTCTGGCCCGGCGAGGACTACGACGAGGACACGCACGGCGCGGAGACCGCCAAGCTGGTCGTCACGCTGCTGGCGGCCGGGGTGCGCCGGATCGTCTACCTGCCCCTCTACTACCGTCCCGGCACGATCGCGCCCCGCGAGACCTGGCGCGGCCTGTACGGCGCCGACGACAGGCCACGCCCGGCCAAGACGGTGTTCGACCAGCTCAGGCAGCGCGCGTCCGGGGGCGGATGGCTGCCGCTGGTTCGGCGCGGGGTGTCCGGCGGCGCGGTCGACCTGGGCGACCGCACCGCCTTCGTGGTGTGGAGCGCCGACGGCGCCGTGGTGCCGCTCGCGTTCGGCGAGCCGGTCGGCGCGGCCGAAGTCGTCGCGCTGCCCTCGGGGGAGCCCAGGATCTGGGGGTCGGGACCGCTCCAAGTAGGCCCAGACCCGCTGCTCGTCACCCTGCCCACCCCGTTCGACCGCGTCAAGCGGTGGCTGGAGTCCCCATGAGTCACACCCTGGCCGGGTCCGCGCGCGCGGGCGCCGGCTGGATCGCCGCCTTCGCCGCGGCGGCCGTGCTGGCCGCCTACAGCGGGATCACGTTCGCCCTGGGGGAGCCGAGGGCGACCGTGGTCATCCCGGTGGCCGTCGCGCTCAGCCTGGCGCTCGGCGTGATCGCGCTGACCAGGTTCTTCGTCTTCGTGCTGATCGTGCTCGGGGCGCGGGCCAGCCTGGACGCCACCAAGCTGGCCGGGTCGATCAGCGCCTCCGGCGGCGGGGAGACGGCGGCCAGCTGGCTCGATCCCTCGTCGATGCTGGGCGCGCTCTTCATCGTGGCGGGGCTGGCCTGGCTGATCGCGCAGGGTCCGCGGACGGGCGCCGCGCCCCGGCGGTTCCTGCTGGCCGCGGCCGTCGCGTTCCTGGTGGCCTGCGTGCTGAGCATGCTCGGGTCGCTGTACCTGGGCACCAGCGCGGGGGAGGTGGTCAGGATCGGCGCCGTGCTCGTCATGATCTTCGTGGTGGAGCGGCTGGTCGACCAGGATCCGACCCGCGTCCCGCAGCTGCTGATCGCGGTCTTCGCCGCCGCCTTGCTGCCGTCGCTGGTCACCATTCAGCAGCTGCTGACCGGCTCTGGGCTGGTCGAACTGAACGGGTCGCTCCGGCCGCACGGCACCTTCTGGCATCCCAACGCGCTCGGCATGTTCTGCTACGTGCTGATCGTCGCGGGGGTGGCGCTGTTCCCGCACGTCGAGAACCGCGCCAAGATCGCGATCGGGTCGGTGCTCGCGCTGACCGGGATCGCGTTGCTGGGCAGCGGCGCGCGGGGCGCCATGATCGCGGCGCTGGCCGGTCTGGTGGTGGTCGGGCTGCTGCAGAACCGGCGGCTGCTGGTCGGGCTGGGCGCGCTGGTGGTGGCGATCGTGGTGGCGGTGCCGGCCGTGGTGGACCGGTTCGCCGATCTCGCCGAGATCCGGACCGAGGGCGGTCTGGAGGCCAACTCGCTGGTCTGGCGGTTCGACCACTGGGGTCAGGCGCTGGAGTTGCTCGGGCTCAATCCGGTCACCGGGACCGGGCTGGGGACGACCCGGCTGATCATCTACAAGGAAGTGCACAACGACTATCTGCGCGCCCTGGTGGAGAGCGGCCTGCTCGGCCTGCTCACCTACCTGGGGTTGCTGGCCGCGCTGGTGGTCACCGCCGTCCTCGCGCTGCGGGCCACCGGGCCGGTACGCGGCCTGGAGCGCGGTTGCGCGGTGGCGTTCGCCGGTTGCGTGGCCGCGCTGCTGGTCTCCGCCGTCTCGGACAACGCGATGACGTCGGTTGTGGTCATGTGGTATTTCGCGGTGTTCGCCGGGATAGCGCTCCGGCTTGGAGTGGGAGCGTCCCGATGAGGATCCTGCACGTCAACAAGTTCCTGTACCGCCGCGGCGGGGCCGAGTCGTACATGCTGGACCTGGCCGAGCTGCAGGCCCTGCGGGGTGACCAGGTGGCGTTCTTCGGCATGGCCCACCCGGAGAACATCCCCACCGGCTACGACCGACATTTCCCGAAATTTATTGACATGAATCCGATGCCGCGCGGGCCGATCTCCCAGGCGCGCGGGGTCGGCCGGATGATGTGGTCGACCAGCGCGCGGCGCGGCATGACCAGACTGATCCAGGAGTTCCAGCCGGACGTCGCGCACCTGCACAACATCTACCACCAGCTCTCCCCCTCGGTGGTGGCCGCGCTCCGCGACGCCGGGGTGCCGATGGTGATGACCCTGCACGACTACAAGCTGGCCTGCCCGTCCTACTCCTTCCTCGACCACGGCCAGATCTGCACCGCCTGCGTGGACGGCGGCCTGGGCGAGCCGATCCGCCGCCGGTGCAAGGACAACTCGCTGGCCGCCAGCCTGGCCCTGGCCACCGAGACCTGGCTGCACCGCAGATTCGGCGCGTACGACCCGGTCAGCGTCTTCATCAGCCCAAGCAAGTTCCTGGCCAAGCAGCTGACCAGGGCGGGGATCTACCCCGACCGGCTCCAGGTGCTCGACAACTTCGGCGATCCGGCCTCCACCGCGGCCAAGACCGAGCCGGGCGGGCCGCTCGTCTACGCCGGACGCCTGCACCAGGGCAAGGGCGTGGACACGGCGATCCGCGCGGTCGGCCTGCTCGGCGCGCAGGGCCGCCTGATCATCGCGGGCGACGGACCGGAACGGGCGGCCCTGGAGGCCCTGGCCGAACAGGTCGCCCCCGGCCGGATCACCTTCGTCGGGCGGCTGCCCCGCGCGGAGGTGCTCGACCTGATGCGCTCGGCCACCGCGCTGGTGCTGCCCTCGCGCTGGTACGAGAACCAGCCGATGACGATCCTGGAGGCGTTCTCCTGCGGGGTCCCGGTGATCGGCACCTCGATGGGCGGCATCCCCGAGCTGGTCACCGACGGCGCGACCGGCCGCCTGATCACCGCCGACGTGCCGATGGAGCTGGCCTCGGCCGCGCTCGCCCTGCTCCGCGATCCGATGAACGCGATGGCGATGGGCCAGGCCGCGCGGTCGCTGGCCATCCAGCGGTTCGTGCCGGAGGGCCACACCAACCGGCTGCGCGAGTTCTACGCCGAGGCGACCCGGCAGACCAGGAAGTCCAGGGAGAGCAGGAAGGCGTCATGACCACCGACCAGCACCAGCAGCCGGACCTGGGCCGCCGGATCAGGCAGCGTTTCATCGGGCGTCCCGACTCGGTCAACACGAAGCTGCGGACGCGCCGTTTTCACCTGTTGCTTGAGCGGTTCCCTGATCTGCCCGACATGGAGGTCATCGACCTGGGTGGGTCGGTGCGCACCTGGACCAGGGCGCCCGCCCGGCCGGCCCACGTGCACCTGCTCAACATCGAGCCGCCGGTGGACGAGCCGCCCGACTGGATCACCGTTCAGCTCGGCGACGCCTGCGAACTGCCGTCGAACCTGGTCAGCCGCCGCTTCGACCTGGTGTTCTCGAACTCGGTGATCGAGCATGTGGGCGGTCACGAGCCGCGCCGCCGGTTCGCGGCCAGTGTGCACCGGCTGTCGGAGCGGCACTGGGTGCAGGCGCCGTACCAGTATTTTCCGCTGGAGCCGCACTGGCTGTTCCCGATGTTCCAGTTCCTGCCGCTGCCGGTGCAGACCGCGATCGCCGCCCGGTGGCCTCTGTCGTGGGGAGCACGGCCGAGGAACCGGGCGGAGGCGCTGCCGAAAGTGCTGGAGATCGAGCTGATGACCCGCACGCTGATGCGTTATTACTTTCCCGACTCCGAGCATCTCTCCGAACGCCTCTTCGGGCTGCGGAAATCACTCATCGCCGTGCGGGATTAGCTGGCCGGCTCCTGCGGGAGGACCTCGACGACACCGGCGGGGTCCGCGTTATCGGCGAATGTGTAGGCGAAAGTCCCGGCGGTCGTGAATGTGTGGGTGAATACGTCGCCGGGCTTCAGCGCGCCCGAGGGCGGGGTGCCGTCGATCAGCCGCACGGTCACCGGGGCCTCCGAGTCGTTCCGCCACGCGACCGATTCGCCGACGCCGGACACGAGCATCTTCGGGATCGCTCCGGTGCTGGTTATCCGTACTTCGTGACCGAAAGCGGTGTCGGCTGTCACGGCGGGGGCGGGGGTGGCAGGGGCGGTGACGGCGGGCGTGGGTGCGGCGGAGCAGGCGGTCGTGACGGCGAGAGCCGTACCGAGGGCCAGGAGCTTTCTCATGGCATGGCAGTGTCCGCAGTCCAGATGCATGCGGGGCCGACGTGAAATGCCGTAAGGGTAAACAGAATACGAAGAGCAATAGCCAGCCGGATTCCCCGAAATGTCGCCTTTAGGCAGGGTATTCGTTTCCCTTTCCGTCGTTCCGGGTTTGTTGGCGGAGGGCGGATGCCTGGCAATATCGCCGGTGTCAGTAAGCCCAAGAGGATAGAGGGTTCCATGTCCACCGAAATCCAGTCAGGCGCCAAGGGGCGGCTGCGCCGCCTGGCACGGCGCTTCGGCGTCGCCGCCGTGGCCGCGGTCACCGTGACGGCGCTCGCCACCCCCGCCTGGGCGCTTCCCGACTTCGCCGACGGCAAGATGAACAGCGTCATCCGGGGCGCGGGTTCCGACACGACCTATTTCGCCATGCAGGCCATGGACGCGGTGTTCAACAGCTCGCCCGGCTGTGACCTCGTGGTGCCGCCCGCGGTGCCGCAGTTCACCTGCCTGCCCGACTCGCCCACCACCGTGCTGACCGAGAACTATGACCACGAGGTCGGCCTGAGCCAGTTCCCGCAGGGGTCCGGGGCCGGCCTGCGTCAGCTCTGCCAGCAGAACGACGGCCTGGCCGGCGTCTCCCCGCTGAGCTACGCGCGTTCCTCCTCCGCGGTCAGCAGCATCCCCTCCCAGTGCAACGCCGGCGACCAGCTTCGCTACGTCGGCTGGGCCAAGGACGCCATCGGCATCGCCAAGTGGCTCGGCGGCGCCTCCGGCCCGGTGACCAACCTGACCCACGCGCAGCTTCAGGAGATCTTCCGGGACGTCTCCGGTGACGGTTGCGCGGAGGACTGGGGCGACTTCGGCGGCACCGCCGGCACCCCGATCATCGTGCACGGCATCCAGACCAGCTCCGGCACCTACGCCACCATCACCTCCTTCCTCGGCGGCGACGTGAACGCCTGCGTCGCGGCCACCGGTGGCCAGGTGCTCTTCGAGAACGACTGCACCGAGATCAACGCCCTGAGCGCGGCCGCCAAGGGCGCCTCGCTCTGGCCGCTCTCGTTCGGCAAGTACAGCACCGGTGCCGCCAACTGCACCGACGCCGCCACCGACCTGATCAGCGTCGGCGGCATCGCGGCGGCTCCGACCACCATCCAGAACGGCACCTACCAGTACAACCGCACGCTGTACAACGTGTACCGTCGCGGCGGCCCCGGCTGGATCGAGGGCTACATCGGCGAGAACGGCTACATCTGCAAGCCGAACGCCACGCACAGCAAGAAGACCGGCGACACCAACCCCGGCATCGCCAACCCCAACGTCGACCGTAACTGGGGCCTCGCCGTCGACAAGGTCATCACCGACGCCGGTTTCGTCAAGGTCAACCCGACCGGCAACAAGTGCAACTTCGTGAACTTCAACTAAGCCATCCTCCCAAGCCGGACCCGGTGAGCGTCGCCGGGTCCGGCTGCCCCCTTTTCCCCAGGAGATCGTCGATGCTGAGCTTCGTGGTGGGCACCGGGCGCTGCGGATCCACACTGGTGCACGAGGTGCTGGCCCGCCATCCCGACGTCGGCTTCGTCTCCAACCTGGACGACAGGTACGCCCGCTGCCCCGGCCCGATCCGGCGGCGCGGCGGCCTGATCTACCGCAGGACCCCACCGTGGCTGAACGCCAAAGGACGGCCCCGGTTCGCTCCCTCCGAGGGATACCTGGCACTGGCCAGGGAAGTCGGCCCGCTGCTCGTGGACCCCGAGCGGGACCTGCGCGCCGACGACGTCACCCCATGGCTGGCCGCCCGCCTCCGCGCGTTCTTCGACGGCCGCGCCGCCGCCGAGGGCAGGCCGCACTATCTGCACAAGTTCACCGGCTGGCCGCGTACCGGCCTGCTGCGGGAGGTCTTTCCGGCCGCGAAGGTCGTGCACATCGTCAGGGACGGCCGGGCCGTGGCCAACTCGTTCCTCCAGATGCCCTGGTGGCGCGGCCACCTGGGCCCGTCCGGCTGGCACTTCGGGCCACTGCCCCCCGAGTACGCCCAGGAGTGGGAGAACGCGGACCGCTCTCAGGTGCTCCTGGCCGGCCTGGCCTGGAAACTCCTGCTGGACGCCTACGACCGGGCCCGCACCGGCGACTGGCTGGAAATCCGGTACGAGGACGTGCTGGCTGGCCCCAGAAAGCACTTCGAGATCATGCTCGACTTCCTCGGCCTGCCCTGGACGCCCGCCTTCGAGCGCGGCTTCGCCCGCCACGCCTTCACCGGCTCCCGCGCCGACGCCTACCGGCGTGACCTCACCGCCGCCCAGCTCAGCCTGCTGACCGGCTCGCTCCGGGAGCAGCTGGAAGCGCGGGGCTACCCGCTCTGACCCGCAACACTCTGGCGGGCACGCCGCCCACCACGGTCTGCGGCGGCACGTCACGGGTGACCACCGCCCCGGCGGCGACGATCGCCCCCCGGCCGACGGTCACGCCGCGCAGCACGGTCGCGCCGTGGCCGATCCACACGTCGTCCTCGATCACCACGGCGGCCGTCTCGATGCCCTGCCCGATCATGGGCGCGTCCAGGCCGGCCGCACGATGGTCGGTGTCCCGGATGGACACCGCCTGCGCGATCATCACGTTCGCGCCCACCACCACGGACTCGTTGACGCCGATCACCGACAGGCTCCCGACGAAGGAGTTCGCGCCCAGGACGAACCGCCCGCCGCCCTGAACGATCACCGATCCCTCCAGGTGGGCGCGCGGCCCCAGCTCGATCCTGAGCATGTCGTCCCTGTTCCGGCCGTCCCTGAACCAGAACGGCCGCAGCTTGACCGGCCCCCAGACGCTGCTGGTCGGGTGCATGCGCACGAACGGCGCGTACCGCACCCGGAACAGCAGCGTCCAGCAGCCGATGCCGACCAGCCGCCAGGCCCGGTACCAGCGCCGCACCAGCGCCCGATACATGATCAGACCCGCTCGGGCAGCTTCTCGAACTCGGCGGGCGGGACGTACTGCTCGCGCCGTCGCGGCCGCAGCATCTCGCGCAGGCCGACGGCGACGATGGCCAGCAGCACCCCGATGCCCGCGCCCATGGCGGCGGCGCGCAGCATGACCGGGCCCTTCGCGAGCGCCTCGGCCTCGGTGGTGAGCGGCACGATCGACGCCCGCGCCTGGGTCAGCCGGGAGTCCACCTCACGGAACTTGGCGGTGGTGTCGATCAGCGAGCGGTTCGCCTGGTCGGCCCGGTTCTGCAACATCATGAACGGCACGACCTGCGCGGAGATGGTCTTCTGCTCGGCCTCCCGCTCGCGCAGCGCCCGCGCGATCACGCCGCGCCTGCGGTTCCCCGACGGCGCGATCAGCTCGGTCTTCAGCCGGGTGATCTCGCCGAGCAGCACCCGGTACCGGTCGGGCACCAGGCCGTTGGCGGCCATCGCGTCCGAGACCGCCTTGGCCCGCTCGTCGGCGGCGGCCTGGGCGCCCTCGACGTTGCTGCGGGCCCGCTCGATGTTGGGGCCGAGCAGCTCGTTGGCGGCGGTGACGGCCGCCGCGGTGGTCACCTTGGGGGCGGTCGCCGCGTCGTCGCCGGTGAACACGACCTGGACCACGTTGCCGCGCTCCTTGTCCTCGGACGGGCGTTCCGTGCTGAGCCCGGCCCGGATGACGGCCGCGTCCACGCCGGTGTCCCTGGCGACCGCGTTGACCACCGCGGGCGAGTTGATCAGGCTGCGGAAGCTGGCCACGCTCTGCTCGGCGGTGGCCGCGCTGGCCGCGTCGGAGGGCGCCGGGATCTGCAGTTCTGTGATGTGCCGGTAGCCGGTCGGCTGGAGCGCCGCCCAGCCGAGCCCGCCGCCCGCCGCGATCAGCGGCACCAGGATGAGCGGCGCGAGGATCCCGCGGTGCCGCCGGCCGTACTCGTTGAGTTCCATTGAGGTTCCTTGAAGAGAGGGTGGGATGTGCAGCAGGGTCCGGAACTGGGCGATCCACAGGATCAGCCCGACGAGGTGGGCGAGCCCCAGGCCCAGGACGGCTCCCGCCGCCCCCGCCAGGTGGGCTCCCGCCACGCTCGAAGCGATGTAGAGCGGCACCAGCAGCAGCCGCACCGCGGCGCTGCGCCGGGCGTCGCCGAGCGCGCGCAGGCCGACCACCGGCCCGGTGATGGCGGCGATGCCGGTGTAGAGCAGCGCCTGCGCGAGCAGCACCTCTTCGGCCAGCGTCCAGCTCTGCCCGACCAGCGCCCGGCCCCAGTCGTCAGGGACCAGCAGGATGACCGCCGAATAGGCGAGTGAGAGCAGCACCAGCAGCCCCGACTGGGCGAGCACCGCCGCCCGCAGCGCCGCCGCCGATTTCCGGTACGCGCCGACCGCCTGCGGGATCGCGACCAGATAACCGGCCTGCAGCACCACGTTCAGCCCGCCGAAGAGCACCTCGGCCGCCCGGATCGCGGCCAGCGCGGGCAGCCCGCCCACCCAGCCGACCGCCAGCAGAGTCAGGTTCCGCCCACCCGCGCGGGCCGCGAAGTCGACCACGTAACTGGGCAGCAGATCCCGGTGCTCCCGCACCCACCGCCCGGCCTGCCACGGCGACGGCGCCAGCCCGGCCTGTACAGCTCCCGCCACGCACGCCACCACCGCCGACAACCCCCAGGCGGCCACGAACCCCCCGACAGACCCCCCGCCGGACAGCAGCACCCACCCCACGCAGACCACCTGCGCGACCGCCCACACCAGGTCGTTGACGATCGCCTGCCCCGGCCGCTCCGCCGCCAGGAAGACGAACCGCCAGGCGTCCTTCAGCAGCAGCGCGGGCAGGAACACCCCGAGCGGCGCCACCGCCTCCGCGATCGCCCCGCCGACGGCGAACGCCACCACCACCAGGCCCGCGCCCCCCAGCACCCCGATGATGATCGCCAGCCCGGTGGACCGCCGCGCGCCCTCCCGGTGCGACCCCACCGGCACATGGCTGTACCGGACCAGCAGCGGCTCACTGGCCACCGCCCTGGACAGCCCCACCGCGACCAGATAGAGCGTGTACGCCACCGCGAACGCCCCCAGCGTCCACGGATCCACCTCGCGGGCCACCACGACGGTGAGCGCGACGTTGGTGGCGCTCGCGACCGCCTGGTCGGCGAACCCCGCCAGCGACTTCAGCCCGTTCCTCGCCATCTCGACACGTCTCAGTACGTCGAGGGGATCAGCCGGGCCAGCGCCTCGAACCAGAGCAGTCCTGCGGCCAGCAGCGGCGGGGTCGTGATCAGGTAGGTGGCGGTGCGCCGCCACCGGCGGTAGAGCTGGATCGTGCCCGCGAGCAGTGCGAACAGCGCCAGCCCCCAGCCGATGGCGGGCCACCAGGCGGTGCCGTCCCGTCCCAGCCCGAGTTCGTCGGACTTGGGCTGGGAGGGGTCCGCCGTCTTGAGCGAGGCGGGCTGGCCGTCCAGCCGGGAGACCACGGCCAGCCGGCCGCCCTGCCCGCCGTCCGCCGCGGTGGTGAGCAGCGTCAGCCGGTTGACGAAGGTCTCCTGGCCGAGGAAGTCGTCCTTGCCGGTCCCGGCCTCCTCGACCAGTTCGACGGTGAAGGTGAACCGGCCTTCCTGGGTGGTCGCCACGATCTTGTCGCCGGGGGTCATCTCGGCGAGCCGGCTGAACGGGCTGCCGTAGAGGTTGCGATGCCCGGCCAGTACGGCGTTGCCCGACTGGCCCGGCATCGGGGCCGGCCGGTAGTGCCCCACCGCCTTCTGCAGTTCGGCGGTGCCGGTGCCCTGCACGACCACCTCACGCAGGCCGAGCTTCTCGATCTCCAGCAGGGCGATGGGCTTGCCGCGCGGCGGGAGCGCCGAGAGGTCCTTGTCGGTGGCCTGGGGGGCGGCGGCGATCGTGGCGGCGGCGGTGAAGTCCTCGTTGAGCTGGTCGAGCATGATGCGCTGGTTGCGTTCGTACATCAGGTGGCCGAACCAGGACGCGTACACGGAGAACGCGATCAGCAGCACGCCCATGATGGTGATCGCGCTGATCGCGGCCCGGCCCATGCGTTTGACCTCGTCGGGGAGGCCGCCGAGGGTTTCGGAGAGGCCGCGCCGCCGCCTGACGGGCGGGGCCGGCATGGGCATCGCCATCGGATGAGGCATCTGATGGGTCATCGTCGGGGCCGTCATCGGGTGTTGCATGAACGGTTGCGTGGCCGTCGGCGCGAACTGACCGGGCGGGGCCAGCGGCGTGGGGCCCATGGCCCCGGGCGGGGTCCAGGGCGCCGGGCCCATCGCGCCGGGTTGGACCCAGGGCGCGGTGCCCATGACCGGATATTGCGGTGGATACGCGGGCGGATAGGGATATGGCGCGGCACCCGGGTATGCGCCCAGGCGGATCAGCGCGCTGTCGTAGCGGATGCGCAGGCCGGTGGCGTGCGCGCGGAGCGCCTCGTCGTCCCGGGGGGCGGCGAGTTCCAGCTGGCCCAGCAGGACCGACGCGGAACCGGCGATGACCAGCGCGTTGGCGTGCTCATGCGGAGCCCGGCCGCTGGCCGCCAGCGCGACGCTGGCCTCCAGGCGTTCGATCGTGCGGGCCGCAGTCTCGACCGCGACCAGCAGCGCGGGGTCGTTCGTGGTCATGCCGGCGTGCCCGTCCCGCCCGGCTGCGGCCGGGGCTGAGCCAGCGGCTTGGGCTTGAGCTCGCGGCGAGCCTGGAGCACCTGCCAGTACTGGTAGCCGCGCCACGATCCGCCGACCATGACCCCGAGCAGGCCGAGCACCAGCAGCACGCTCAGCGGCACGACGGACGCGCCCGCCGGGATCCGGCCGCCGCGCACCGCGTTCGCGTCCTCGCTGAGGTTGACCGGCTCCGAGGACGGCGTCACCGTGGGCAGCACCGCGGCGGGGTCGCTGGGAGCGGGATCCACGGGAACGTCGCCGGGATCTTGGGCGACCGGCTCCTGACCGCCGGTGTCGCCGTCGCTGCCACCACCAGCATCGTCCCCGCCACTGCTGCCGCCGTCATCGCTGCCGCCGCGGTTGGACGCGGCGTCGTCCCGCGCGCCCAGATCGGGGGAGGCTGGCGGGGTCGGCTTGGGCGTCGGGCTCGGCGTCACGGTGACGCGCACGGTCACCGGCGGCTGCCCGTCGAGGATGTCGGCGTCGTCCGCGGGCGGCTGCCGCTCACCGGTCTCGATGTAGTTGCGGGGCCCGGTGTCCTCCGGGTCCCCGTCGCTGTTGCTGTTGTCGTCGCCGTTGTCGGCCGGGGGCGTCGGGCTGCCCGAGGAGGTCGGCGTCGGCGACGGCGAAGGGGTCACGTCGGTGGCCGATTCCAGCTCCCCGGCGATGGCGATCGTCTGCGCCTTGAGCGCTTCCGGCAGCTTGGTCCCGCCGAGTTCGGCCACCCTCGCCTGGGCCACGTCCCCGACCACGTACCGGAGGAACCCGGCGATGGCCCGGCGCTTGCCCTCGGGCAGCACGTTGCCGCCGTCGCTCCCGTTCGCGGGGACCGCCAGGTAGTGCACCATCGGCATCGGGTACGCGCCCACCGCGGCCGGCGCGTCGAACTTGGGCGCCCGCGTGCCGTCCGGCCGTTCCGTCATCAGCCCGAAGCCGGCCAGGATCGAGGTCGTGTTCGGCGCCACGTACGCGCTGGCCGCGTTGCGCAGCGGGGACACGCCGAGCGGGAAGCCGCGTTCGGCCAGCGCGCCCACCTCGGTGATGTCCAGGTAGCCGAGGCCGCCGGTCTCGCCGCGGACCCGGGCGGCGTTGGGGTCGTCGTCCTTGACCGTGCCGTACCGGCTGGCGACGCGCTCGCCGGCTTCCCAGCCGAAGATGTAGCCGCTGTATCCGGGGTAGAGCGGGACCAGGCGGGTGCTGCCGGGCGGGGTTTCGAAGAGCTTGCCGTACTGGTCGCTGGTGAGGTTGGCGGACAGCCACTGGGAGAGCAGCTGGCTCTGGCCGGAGGCGCCGAGCCGGACGCCCCGGTTGACGGTCTTCTTGGGCGGGAGTTCGCAGCCGCGGTTGTGGGTGGAGAGCAGGGTCGGGCGGGTGGGGCCGCCGAGCCAGCCCCAGCCGGGGACGTGCGTGGTGGTCTCGCCGGAGTCGCCGTTGAACATGCGGGCGACCGTGTCGGCGTCCAGGCGGGCGTCCCGCACGATCGTCCCGGCGTACTCGGCGCTGTTGGCGATGGCGAGCGCGGTGAGGGAGATCGGCGCGTACGCCACCCGGCCGGAGACCGCGTCGCTGTCCGGGGTGTCGAGCGCGTCGAACGGGACGCTGGTGACGGTGAAGTCGGCGCCGCGGGCGAAGGAGCTGTCGAAGCCGGCCTTGAGGCTGGCCGCGCCGAGTTCCGAGGTGGAGCGGGTGACCGAGATGTCCACGTGCTGGGGGAGTTGGAGGGCGCCCTCGGTCCAGGCTTCTATGACCGCGGCGATGTTGCTGCTCCCGGAGAGGCTCACCGGGTCGCCGAGGCGGGGGGTGGTGGGCGGGTCGGGGAGGGGCGGGATCTCCGGTTCCGGCACCGGTGGGGGTTCCAGCGGCGGGATGTGGGTGTTGATCGGTGCGCCGGCGGCGTCGTTCTTGAAGCGGAGGAGGCCGCTGACGGCGGCGACAGCCGTACCGGCCGGGTCGCCTGGCGCGGTGGCGCGGGTGCGGGCGATCGGCGGGGCGGGGTCGGGCACCAGGTCGAGCGGCTGGCTCCACTCGCATTCGCTGACCACGATCGTGCAGGTCAGCTCCTGCGGCCTGGTCTTGTTCTGGCCGTTGCACGGGAACGGGAGATTGGCCGCCCGGCCGCCGTTCTCCCACTCGGAGATCACGCTGGCGTCCAGGATGCCGACCCGGATCGGGAACGCGGCAGAGCCGGTCCCGTCGGGCCCGGTCAGGCCGCGGACGCGGGTCTGGTGGGCGCAGCCCTTGCGGTCGTCCCAGATCGGGAGCTGGCCGGTGATGCTGAAGTACATCCGGGACGGGTTGATGCACTGGGTGAGCGAGACCGGGGTGTTCGGCGCGAAGTTGCGCCACCGGACCGTCACCGTCTGGTCGGGGTCCAGATCCACGACGCCGGGGCCGTCGGCGCGGGCGCCGCCCGTCGGAGCGGTCCACACCTCCACCGTCGGAACCTCGGCGGCCACGGCGGCGCTGGTCGGCGTCGGCGGCGGAAGGGTCAGTACGGCCGCGGCGACCGCGATCGCCCCCAGAGCGGCGATGGTTCTGCGCGGCGCTCGCAACACGGTGCTCTCCCACTGAGAAATGGCACTAATCCCCCAAAAGGAAAGCGTTCGGGCTGCCCCCCGGCAATGGCAAAGCCCACCCGACATGAGTGTTCACTGGCCTGTCGCATCGTGGACATTGGCCGCCCGGCGAAATTCACCTGACCTCGGAATTCGCCGCGACTGGCAATTCCCGCGCCGGTTCTAGTTCACCCGGGATTGGCGTGCAGGACAGCTCCGCATGGCGACACTTCGCACTGTCATATGCCCGCGAAGGGGAGCACGGTGGAAGCGAACGACTCCGAGGAACCGACCGGCCTCGCCGTCCTCGGGTTCGGGGAACCTGCGGATGAGGCGGGCCCGCGCCGCATCGAGGCCAGGCTGAGCGGCAGCGACCGCTTCTACCGGGCACTGGCCAGCACGGGCGCCGGGATCACCCTGCTGATCATCGTGCTGATCGGCGTCTTCCTGCTGCTGGAGGCGCTGCCCGCGTTCCGGGCCGCCGGTTTCGGCTTCCTTACCACCCAGCGCTGGGACCCCGACTCGGCGCCGCCCGAGTTCGGCGTGGCCGCCATGATGTTCGGCACCGCCGTCACCGCCGTGGTGGCCATGCTGGCCACCGTGCCGCTGGCCCTGGCCACGGCGCTGTTCATCAACGAGTACGCCCCCCGCGTCCTGCGCGCCACGCTCACCTCGCTGGTCGACCTGATGGCCGCCATCCCCAGCCTGGTCTTCGCGCTCTGGGGACTGTTCTTCCTGGTCCCGTGGCTCCAGCCGATCGAGGGCTGGCTGGTGGCGCAGCTGGGCGGCACGCTGCCGTTCATGCGGGCCATCGCCACCGGTTCCTCGCTCTTCAACGCGGGCCTGGTGATCGCGCTGATGGCGATCCCGATCACGACGTCGATCATCCGCGAGGTGCTCTCGCAGGCCCCCCGGCACGAGTGCGAGGGCGCGCTGGCGCTCGGCGGCACCCGGTGGGGGATGATCACCACGGTCATCCTGCCGTTCGGGAAGACCGGCATCATCGGCGGGTCGATGCTCGGGCTCGGCCGGGCGCTCGGCGAGACCATCGCGGCCACCCTGATCCTCAACATCCGGTTCGAGATCAAGCCGCAGATCCTGGAGACCGGCGGCATCACCGTGGCCAGCGGGATCGCGGTCGAGTTCTTCGACGCACAGGAGCTGGGCCTGAGCGCGCTGATGGCGGCCGGGCTCTCGCTCTTCCTGGTGACCATCGTGATCAACCTGGTGGCCGCGGTGGTCGTCGAGCGCGCGAAGGCGGCGGGCTGACATGGCCGCCACCCGGGCCCTCGGCCCAGCACCCAGCAAAACTCCGGATAAACCCACAGACGCGGCAGGGCAGGCGCCGCGACGGCGGCCCCGGGCCTGGCGGTGGGCCGACATCGCCGAGTTCGCCGGCTCCGCCGCCTCGGCCCTGCTGCTGACCTGGCTGATCTTCGACAGGTTCCTGCCGTTCCGGATCCAGGGCGTGGCGTTCTTCGTCGCCTGGTACGCGCTGACCCTGCCCATCTACTGGCTGGTCGTCAGGGATGGCCACGGCCCGGTCGCCGCCCGGGACCGGCTGGCCTCCGTCCTGGTCACCACCGGCGCGGCGGTGGCCCTCTCACCGATCTTCCTGGTGGTCGGGTACGTCACCTACCGGGGCTGGTCAGTGATCGACTTCGGCTTCCTGGCCGAGACCATGGAACTCACCGGACCGCTCTCCGGAGCCGACGACGGCGGGCTGCTGCACTCCCTCATCGGCACCCTGGAGCAGCTCGGCATCGCCACCCTGATCGCGGTCCCGCTCGGCGTGCTGACCGCCGTCTACCTGAGCGAGATCTCCGGTCCGCTGGCGCGGCCGACCCGGCTGGTGGCCGACGCGATGACCGCGCTGCCGTCGATCGTGGCCGGGCTGTTCGTGTACTCGATCGTGGTCATCCGCACCGGATGGGGGTTCTCCGGGTTCGCCGGCAGCCTGGCGCTGACCATTCTGATGCTGCCCACGGTGACCATCGCGGCCGAGCAGGTGCTCCGGGTGGTGCCCGGCAGCCTGCGCGAGGCGGCGCTGGCGCTCGGCTCGCCGTACTGGCGGAGTGTGCTGCTGGTGGTGCTGCCGACCGCGCGGGCCGGGCTGGCGACCGCGGTGATCCTGGGCATGGCCCGGGTGGTCGGGGAGACCGCGCCGGTGCTGCTCACGGTGGGCGGGACCAACATCCTCAACGTCAATCCGTTCTCCGACTACCAGGACAACATTCCGCTGTTCGTGTTCAACCAGATCAGAAGCTCCAAGGAGTCTTTCGTGGATCGTGCCTGGGGTGGCGCGCTACTGCTGCTCGCCCTCGTCCTGGTGCTCTTCGTACTGGCCCGCCTGGCGGGCGGCGCGGGACCCGGCCGCCGGAGCCGCCGCAAGAAGGGGGCGGCCAAGTGACCACCCAGGAGAGCGAGGCCCCCGTCACCGGGCAGCCGGTCGGCGGCACGTTGCGCGGGGTCGGAGTGTCCGCGTGGTTCGGTGCGCGCAAGGTGCTGGAAGGCGTCGACATCGACATGCGCGCCGGGGTGGTGACGGCGCTGATCGGCCCGTCCGGCTGCGGCAAGTCCACCTTCCTGCGGATCCTCAACCGGATGCACGAGCTCGTCCCGATCGCCACGCTGGGTGGGAGCGTGCTCCTGGACGGCGACGACATCTACGGCACGGCGCTGCCCATCACCGAAGTGCGGCGGCGGATCGGGATGGTCTTCCAGAAGCCCAACCCGTTCCCCGCCATGACCATCGGCGACAACGTCATGGCCGGGCTGCGGCTCACCGGCCGCAAGACCGCGAACCGGGAGCAGCTCATCGAGGAGAGCCTCCGCCGCGCCGGCCTCTGGAACGAGGTGCGCAACCGGCTCGGCGCGCCCGCCGGCGGGCTCTCCGGCGGCCAGCAGCAGCGGCTCTGCATCGCGCGGTCGCTGGCCGTCCGGCCCGACGTGCTGCTCATGGACGAGCCGTGCTCGGCGCTGGACCCGACCTCCACCCGCCGGATCGAGGAGACCATCCTCGAACTCAAGGACCAGCTGACGATCGTGATCGTCACCCACAACATGCAGCAGGCGCAGCGGGTCTCCGAACACTGCGCGTTCTTCCTGGCGGCCGAGGACGAGCCCGGCCGGGTCGTCGAACAGGGCGAGACCGAGCACATCTTCGGCTCCCCTGAAGACCCGCGCACCGCCGACTACGTCAACGGGAGGTTCGGATGAACCGGGTGCTGGTTTCGCTGCTGATGGTGCTGGTCGTGGTGGGGATCGGGCCGGCGCCCGCGCGGGCCGCGGACCTGCCGACCGTGAACGGGGCCGGGTCTACCTTCGCGTATCTGGCGATCCAGCAGTGGATCGTGGACGTGCGCCGGCAGGGGCTGTCGATCAACTACCAGCAGGTGGGGTCCACCGCCGGCCGGGACCGGTTCGCGAAGCGGGAGAACGCCGACTTCGCCTCCAGCGACGTGTCCTACCGGTTCCCGGAGGGGCTCGGGACCGAGGCGGTGCCGGCCTTCCCGTACACGTACATGCCGCTGGTGGGCGGTGGCACGGCCGTCATGTACAGCATCAAGGACAACGCCGGGCAGCCCATCACCGGGTTGAAGCTGTCCGGGCCGCTGCTGGTGAAGATCTTCACCAGCGCGTACTACACCCAGTACCGCGGCGAGGCCGAGATGTTCTGGGACGACCCCGAGATCAAGGCGGAGAATCCCGAGATCCAGGCCCGGCTGCCGCACCAGCCGATCTACCCGGTGGTCCGCAAGGGCGGTTCCGGGACGACGTCGGTGTTCACCGAGTACCTCAGCAAGCAGGCGGGGGACCGCTGGCGCGGCTACATGGAGGGCGGCTGCACCCGGGCCGAGGGCTGCCCCGGCCTGCCGCCCGCCTCGCCGTCGGAGGACTGCAAGGGCAACAACTGCGGCGCGACCGACGAGTGGCCGGAGAACCGGGGGTCGGGCGTGGAGTACAAGAGCGGCTCCGACACCGTCGCCATCACCGTCCAGCAGGGCCAGGCCGGCAAGGGCGCCATCGGGTACGCCGAGTACGCCTACGCGATCCAGGTCGGCCTGCCGGTGGTCAAGCTCAAGAACGCCTCCGGCAACTACGCCGAGCCGACCGCCTGCAGCCAGGCCATCGCGCTGACGGCCGCCCGCCGCAAGGGCGACGGCACCTACGACCTGACCGACGTGTACGCGCATCCGCACGCCAACGCGTACCCGATCTCCAGCTACAACTACATCATCGTGCCGACCGACGGATACGACGCCGCCAAGGGCGAAGTGATCAGCAAGTTCACCCTGCACGCGATCACCGAGGGCCAGAAGAACGTCGACCAGATCGGCTACTCGCAGCTCCCGACCGAGCTCATCAACCAGGGCCTGAGCGCGCTCGCGTCGGTGCCCGGCCATCCGACCCTGCCCACCGCCGGCGACCAGTGGGGCCAGTACTACAAGAGCCTCGCGCTGCCGAACGGCCAGAAATGCGGCGAGGAAGGCGAGCAGGCGGTCGAAGAGAATCCGCCGAGCAATAACAACAACGAGAACAACAACAATACTAATAACAATCAAGAGCAGAACAACAATAACAATTCCGGCAGCCCGAGCCCGAGTCCCAACGGCAGTTCCACTCCGACCGCCAGCCCGTCGCCCGGGGCGAGCAATCCCGCCGGTGGATCGAGCAACAACCCCACCCAGCCGGGCGGCAAATCCTCTCCGACCGCCGGCTCCGGCAAGTCGGGCTCGGGCGGCTCCAGTGGCTCCGGTGGCGGGAACTCGACGTCCGGGAACGACGACGACGGCGGCACTGATGACGGCGGCGGCGAGACCGGCGGCCCCGGTACGGCGACCGGCCAGGACCCATCCACGGTCACGGACAACGGCGACGGAACCACCGGCGTCCTCGCCACCGACGGGCAGGTCCTCCCCCTGACCACCGGCTCCGGCGGCGGCAACACCAGCATCGACCCGCAACTCGCCGGGGGCGCCGCGACCGAGGTCAAGAAGGTCGCGGAGGCCGCCGGCCGGCCCTGGACGCTGCTCGCGCTGGTCCTCGCGCTGATCGTGGTGGTCTTCGGCCCGGCTCTGGCCGGGACGATCGCCCGCCTGCGCCGCTCCCGCCAGCACTAAAGACAGGCATCGAAGCATGAGAATCCGACGGCTGGCCGTCGCAGTCCTGCTGGGCGGCTCGGCCATCGTGCTGCCGCCGTTCGCCGGGAGCGCGCTCGCCGCGCCCGCGGCGCAGATCACCGCCCCGGCGGAGGGTTCGCTGCACTCGCGCGCCCCCGTCACCGTCAGCGGCACCGCGACCGGGGCGGTCTCCGTCCGGGTCGGCATCCAGGACCGCGTGGGCAAACTCTGGTGGCGGCCGGATACCTGGGGCGAGTACAGCGCGCGGAGCGTGCCGGTCGGCCCCGGCGGCGCGTGGAGCTACACCTGGCCGGGCGGGGAGCCGGGCGACTACCTGGTCCAGGTCGTGGCGACCGCCGCCGACGGCTCCACCGACCCGGCGCTGCCGTTCCGCCGCTTCACCGTCACCGAACTGCCCGCCACCGTCGAAGCCCAGCCGAACGCGGCCATCGCCGAACCCGCCAAGGACGTGATCGTTCCCCGCGGCCGGGAGTTGGTCCTGCGCGGCCTGGCCACCGACGACCAGGCGATAACCGACATCCGGGTGGCCGTCCGGAACGTGGGCACCCAGCGGTGGTGGCACCCCAACGGCACCTGGGACACCACCTACGAGGCACTCCAGGCCACACCCTTTACCGGCACCGGCACGTTCGCGTGGACGTTCAGGTGGACCCCGCCCGAGGACGGCCAGTACACCTTCGCCGTCAAGGTGCGGGACGCCGCCGGCGGAACCCGCGACCTCAGCCGCACCTTCTTCGCCGACGCCGACGCGCCCGCCACGACCGTCACCACCACCCGCAGGGCCTTCCCGGGCGGCGGGCCGGTCAAATGGGAGGGCGTCGCCGACGACGCGCGCGGCGTCGCCGCCGTGGCGGCGGCCGTGCTCGACCGCGGCACCGGCAAATGGCTGCGAACCGACGGCAACTGGGGCGCCTACCAGCGGCGCCTGGTCACGCTGACCGGCCCGCGCGACGACGGCCGGGCGTCGGTGGCCAACGGGCAGCAGCTCTTCACCCGCACCGGCTGGTCCTTCGCGTGGACGCCTCCCGGGCCCGGCAGCTACCAGGCCGAGTTCACCGCCGTCGACGCGGCCGGCCTGGAGGACCCGGCCTACCCCCGGGTGCCGTTCACCGTCGGCGGACCCGACTCGGCCGCGTTCGCCCCGGAGGTCGCGATCACCGCGCCGGTCCTCGGCAAGGGGTACCCGGCCGGCCCGATCACCCTCACCGGCACGGCCACCGACGACACCGCGGTGAGCGACGTGCGCCTCTCCGTCGTCAGCCGGGACACCGGCCAGTACTGGCAGCCGTCCGGCGCCTGGGGCCCGGCCTTCGCCTTCTTCCGGCCGGTACGGCAGGGCGCGGCCTGGTCGGCCACCTGGACCCCGCCGGCGTACGGCAACTTCATCCTGCGCGCCGAAGCCGTGGACGACCGGGGCCTCACCGCCACGGCCGCCGTCCCGTTCAGCCGGGGGAGCGCGGGCCCCGGCTACGTCACGCTGCTCGCCAGCCGATCCCAGCTCGGCGCGGTCGACCAGAACTGCCAGCCCAGGCGCGGCTCCGTGCCGCTCTTCGGCGACCTCGCCGACGACCTGCGGACCAGGGGCATCCCGGTGACCGGCTCGGTCGTGGTGCGCTACGCCGACGAGAACTTCTGCGACCCCACCCTGGCCGACTACGCCGGCTGGCCGGACACCGAACGGCTCCGCGACGAGTACGGCTGGAGCTTCGTCAGCCACAGCGCCGGCTACCTCAACCTGACCCCGCCGGCCGGGCAGCCGCAACCCTCCCCGCAGACCCTGCGCGCCGAGACGTGCGGCTCCCTGGACGCCTTCGCCGCGCACGGCCACACCCGCGCCTGGGGCCTGTTCCTCTACCCCGGCTACGCGGGCAGCCCGCCCACCACGGCGGTCCAGCTCGACCCCGTGTCCACCTGCTTCGCCTACGCCCGCCAGTACGGCTACGGCGTCAACCTGCGCGAGCAGACCGTCTCGCCGTACTTCGTGAGTGTGCAGGGCCTGGCCGGGAACTGGTGCAACGACCCCGCCCTCACCTGCTACCACTGGGTGCCGGTGCTGGGCGCGCGCACCGACGGCGCCCGCTACACCCCGCCCGACCAGGTGGCCGCGATGCTGTCGGGGGTGCCGGGGCAGTGGCGCATCCTCCAGATCTACAAGTTCCTCCGGGGCAAACGCCTGGGCGGCACCGGCACCCAGTGGGACTGCACCGGAGCGGACTGGCGCGCCCACTGGGCCAGCGACGGGGAGTCCTACTGCGCCGGCGACTTCGCGGTCGCGCTCAACCAGGCGCGCGGCGCCACGTACGCCGATCCGGTGACCGTGGCGACCGCGTGGGGCCGTGGGGTTAGCGCTCGCACACCACACTGAAGGTCAGCGTGGCCAGGTCCGTCCGATCCCGGTACGGCCTGGCCAGGCCTGGCCGTACCCGCGCCAGGTAGGAGTCCGTCGCGACGCGGTCCTGCACTATGCGGGCCCGCCAGCCGGTTCGCTCGGCCGCCGCCAGGTAGTCGCCGGCCCGCAGCCGGTTGGGCACGCCGGGGAAGCTCATCCGCCGGTAGGTCCAGTCCGAGTAGCGGAGCAGGTTGAGCGGGTCGCGGGGGCGGATGCCGCGCATGTGCACCATGCCGTCCACGTGATGGGTCATGGTCGCCCCCGGCGCGGCCAGCTCGGCCAGCCGCGCGAACGTGGCGGTGACGTCGTCGAAGTGCTCCAGCGCGGCGCTGCTGACCACCACGTCGTACGGTCCGGCCAGGTCGGGCAGCCCAGGGAAGTCGGTCACGTGATAGCCGATCCGGTCCAGGTCCACCGGCGCGCCCAGGCGTTCGGCCAGCGCGTCGTAGTATCGCGGGCTGGCGTCCCCGGCGAGCGGGAAGCGGTCCGCCGCCGTGTACGAAGCCGCGCCGCGCGAGAGGATCACCGCGCCGGTCCCCAGATCGGGCCCGGGACCGAGTTCGAGCACGCGCAGCCCCTGCCAGTCGGCGACCCCGTCCGCCTCCCACCGGTCGACCACCGCGACCACGTAGTCCACGCTCCGCTCGACCTCTTCGGTCGGGTACGGTCGCGGCGAGCGGTAGCCGCGGCTCCGGTGTCGTACCGCGTTGGCCAGGCCGAGGCCTAGGCCGAGGGTCCACCAGACGGGATTGGGATGGCGTTCGGCGGTGAGGCTCAGCCGTCCGGGGCCGATGATCGGCGTGCTCGCGTTCATGATGGATTCCTAGCGAGGCCCCGCCAACGGCGGCGATCCCGCCGGGGAACAGCGAGAAAACAGCGGTATCCGGGCCTGGCGCGGAGTTCTTCATCGGCGCATGTGTGGTTGTTGTCGCGGCGTTCGCCCCGGGTTCTTCCTGCTTCGCCATGCTCAGCCGCCCTGTGAGATTCGCCGACGAGGTGGAGTGCCCGCTGTGAGAAGGCTGCCGATCGCCGGGGCCGTCGTGGTCGCCGTCGCGCTGACGGTGGTTCTCTCCACCCACGCGAACCTGACCACCGCCGAACTGCGGGCCGACCCCGAGGTCGACATCGTGGTCGCCCCGACCGAGGAGGCGCCGAGCGCGGCCCCCACCCGCGACCCGTCGGCCGCGCAGCCCCCTCCCGACGCTTCGGCCCCGGGGCAGGTCTATGTCCGTCCGGCCGCGTTCGCCAAGGTCACCGGCTCGCCGGCCGACGTGGCGATCTGGCGGCACCCGACCGACCGGCGCAAGAGCGTGGTCCTGGGCGCGGCCCTGGACGGCGGGATCGCCGCCTACGACCTGGCCGGTCGCCGCTTCCTGACCCTGCGCGGCCCGGGAGCCCGGCCGACCGGCGTGGACGTGCTCTACCGGTTCCGGTTCGACCCGGCGTGGACCAACGACATCGCGGTCGTCACCGACGGCGCTACCGGGCGGTTGCGCGCCATGGCCTTCCGGCCGGTGGCCGCGGGTTTCGGGAATCCGCTGATCGAGGAGGTCACCGCGCCCGACGTGCCAGTGATCTTCGCGGACGGGATGCCGCGCGACATCGCCGTCTGGCAGGACGGCACCGGTGCCTACGCGGTCGTCGCCCAGGACGGCACCGCCCGGCTCGCCCTGGTCCGGCTGACGCCCGCGCCCGGCCGCAAGGTCGCCTACGAGGTCATCCGCACCCTCGACCTGCCCACCGACCTGGTCACCCACGACCTGACCCCGTGGACCCCCTGCGGCCCGGCCCCCGTCATCGGACTGGTGGCTGACGCGTCCGCCCTCTACGTCGCACAGCGCGGCGTCGGCATCTGGCGCCTGACCCCCGACCTCACCGGCGAACCCACCTTCGTCGACGTCGTCTCCCAGTTCGGCGCCACCCCCGCCGCCGACGGAACCTGCGGCCCGGGCGAAGGCAGCGACCGCCTGCCCGACGTCGGCGCACTGGCCCTCTACCCCGGCCACCTCCTCGCCGCCACCCCCGGAAACGGCCGCTTCGCGGTCTACACCCGCCAGCCCGTCCAGTACGTCGGCAAGTTCCGCCTGGTCGGCGTCCCCGCGACCGGCGGCCTGGCCGTCACCAACCTGGCCCTGGGCGCCCCCTACGGCGGCGGCCTGCTGGTCGCGGGCGGCGGCGGGAACACGTTCGCACTGGTGCGATGGGACGGCCTGGCCCGCCGGTTGGGCCTACCGGTCGACACCCGAGGCTGACCAGGGGTGGACGACGACCATCACGCCCATGATCAACTCCCGCGCAGGTAGGCGACGACCATCTCGCCCACCATCCGGCGCTGCTTGGCCCGATGCTCCGGTGCGGTCATCTCGCGGCCGAACAGCGCGCCGAACGTGTGCTGGTTCGCCACCCGGAACACGCAGAACGCGCTGATCATCATGTGGATGTCGATCGCGTCGGCCTCGGTGACGAACTCCCCGCTGGTACGGCCCGCTTCCAGGATCCGGGTGATGATGTCCAGCACCGGTGTGCCGAGATTGGCCAGCACCTCGGACTTGCGGATGTGCTCGCCCCGGTGGATGTTCTCGATCGCGACGAGCTTGATGAACTCGCGGTGCGCGTCATGGTGGTCGAAGGTCAGCTCGGCCAGGGTGCGGATCGCGGCGGCCGGGGCCAGGTGGGCGACGTCCACGGTCCGTTCGATCGTGCGGACCTCGGTGTAGGCCTTCTCCAGGACCGCGATGTAGAGCTGTTCCTTGCTGCTGAAGTAGTAGTAGATCATCCGCTTGGTGGTGCGGGTGAGATCGGCGATCTCGTCCACCCGGGCGCCGGCGTAACCGTCGCGGGCGAACACCCGCTGGGCGACCTCCAGGATCTCGGCGCGGGTCCGGTCGGCGTCACGTTGGCGTGTCGCGCTCGGGCGCGTACCGGACGGGGAGGTCATGCCGCCCATCCTACTGAGCGGGGGCATTACCCTCCCGGGCGTGCTGGGCGTGCTGAGCCTCCCGGGCGTGCTGGGCGGCCAGGCGGACGGGGGCGTTCACGGCGCCGTAGCCTCGGTAGCCGCCGATGCGCTGGACGAGTTCGAAGAAGACGCGGCCGACGGTGATCGTGTAGAGGTGCAGGAACTCGCCGTGGTCGTCGCGGTCGTACATGATGCCGAGCGCGCGGAGTTCGGGGTCGAGGTCGTAGCGGGCGTCGAGGTCGTCGTAGTAGTTGGGTGGGATGGAGAGGAGCAGGTCGGGGGGCAGGGTGCGGGCGGTGGCGAGGAGGTCGTCGCAGGCCAGGGCGATGTGCTGCCAGCGCACGCCGACGTTGAGGACGATTCTGACCGGGCTGGCGTGCATGGCGCGGCTGCGGAGCAGACCGTACGGGTCGGGGACGTCGAGGCTCTGCTGCGGGCCGAGGGCGAGGACGGTCCGGTAGAAGAGGGCGGCTTCGTCGTAGTGGTGCCAGGGCTGGGTGAGGGCCACATGATCGATGCGAGTGATATTTCCGGATATCGGCGGCGCTTCGTGTGGGCGGCAGAAGGTGATCCGGGTGCCGTCAGGGGCCGTGATGGTGTTCTGCTCGGACGGGGCCAGCAACGATTCCGCGCGTCTGACGGATTCCTCCGGGTCAGGGCCTTCCAGGCCGATCGCGGTCAGCGCGGGATCGCCGTTTCCGCGCAGGACAAGGCGGGCGTCGCCCTGCTCCCACAGCTGGCCATCCGTGGACACGAACCCGAGCGAGCGGACCAGATCACGTAGTCGATCATCCGCGGTGAGCTCGGCGAAGGCGAATCCGGTCGGAACCACCTGCGGTGGGACGGAAGAGTCGCCCAGAGCGATCAGTGAACGCATGCCGTCCCGTGCGGTGCGGCCCGCGTCGGCCTGCCGGAACACGTCGTTGAACACCTCCAGCGACAGCGGTCCGGTGTATCCGGCGCGGACGACGCGAGCCACCAGATCAGGCAGATCGAACATCCCCTGACCGGGGAAGCACCTGTAGTGGCGACTCCACTGCAGGACGTCCATGGCCAGCAGCGGCGCGTCGGCCAACTGCAGGAAGAAGATCTTCTCGCCGGGGATGGCCTCGATGCCGATGGGGTCCGATCCGCGCGACAGGATGTGGAAACTGTCCAGGCACACACCCAGAGCCGGGTGATCGGCCTGCTGCACGATCCGCCACGAATGCAGGTAGTCGTCCACGTGCCGGCCCCACGCGAGAGCCTCGTAAGCGATCCGGATGCCGTGCTCACCGGCCAGGGACGCCAGCTGCCGCAATTGGTCGGCGGCCAGTTCGTCCGAGGCGATCGCCGCCGGGGACACGTTCGAGCAGACCAGCAGCAGGTTCGCGCCGAGTCGCTCCATCAGGCGGAACTTGTGCCCGGCCCGGCGCAGGTTCGCGGCGAGCAGGTCGGGGGGCACGGCCTCGAAGTCGCGGAACGGCTGGTAGAGCTCGATGGTCAGGCCGAGGTCCGCAGCCCGGAGGCGTACCTCCGACGGGGACATCGGGGAGGCGAGCAGGTCGTTCTCGAAGATCTCGACGCCGTCGAATCCGGCGGCGGCGATGGCGGTGAGCTTCTCCGCCAGGGTGCCGCTGATCGAGACGGTCGCGATGGAGGTGCGCATCTCAAGCTCTGATCAGGTCGGTGAAGTGGGCGAACATGCGCTCGGTGTCCGGTTCGAGGCCGGTGAACAGGTGGAAGGCGTCCGCGGCCTGGAAGACGACCATGCCGCCGCCGTTCAGGGTCCGGCAGCCGCGCCGCCCGGCTTCGTGGAGTAGTTCGGTCACCATCGGGCGGTAGACGATGTCGGCCACCCACAGATCGGGACGAAGCAGGCCGGCGGGGAGGGGCATGCCGGGGGAGTGCGCCATTCCGGTGGGGGTCGCGTGCACGAGTCCGTCCGCATTCCGTACCAGATCGGGCAGTTCGGAAGGGTCGGCGGCTTCGACCCGGGCGTTGCCGAGGCGCTTCACCAGCGCCCTGGCGCGGCCGGGTTCGGCGTCGATCACGCTGACGTGCTCCGCGCCCAGCGTGCCCAGCGCGTACGCCACCGCCGCCCCCGCACCCCCCGCGCCAAGCTGGACGACCCGCCGCAGCGGCGCGCCCGGCAACCCCCGCGTGAACGCCCGCGCGAACCCCGTCCAGTCCGTGTTGTGCCCGATCGTCCTCCCACCGGCGAAAAGGATGGTGTTGACCGCGCCCAGCGTGGCCGCGTCCGAGGCCAGCTCGTCCACCTCCGTGAGCACGGTCTGCTTACACGGATGCGTGATGTTGAACCCATCGAACCCCAGCCGCCGCCCGGTACGCACCAAGTCCCCCGCCGCCTCCGCGTCCACCCCCAGCACGTCGATGTCGATCACCCGGTAGAGGTAACGCACCCCGTGGCAGTCCGCCTCACGCTCGTGCAGCAGCGGGCTGAGCGACAGCCCGATGCCCGAGCCGATCAACCCGATCAAATAGGAGGCCATCGCCACGTCCTTCTGTACGAACTGGTGAGTTAGTTATACCTCGTCACAGCCACGATCACCCCAACAGTCCTCATAAGACCAGTTCAACAGGGAAATTTCAGCTCTTGACAGTGAAGGGTGGTCGCTGCACCATGCAGGAATCGAACCTGTTAATGAACTATCCGGTTCGTAACAATGCTGGATCACACCCCCCAGGGAGCAGTCGTGACTGATCATCCATCCGGCGTCCAGCAAGGCACGCCGCGCAAGGCGGCCGTCGCCGCCTGGATCGGTAGCGCACTGGAGTACTACGACTTCTTCATCTACGGCAGCGCCGCCGCCCTGATCTTCTCGAAGGTGTTCTTCGACACCTCCGACCCCGCGACCGCGACCCTGCAATCACTGGCCACCTTCGGCGTCGCGTACGCGGCCAGGCCGGTGGGCGCCTTCGTCCTCGGCCACGTCGGCGACCGCTTCGGCCGCAAGAAGATCATGGTCTTCACGCTGATCCTGATGGGCGTGTCGACCTTCCTCATCGGCTGCCTGCCGACCCGGGAGCAGATCGGCGGCATAGCTCCCGTTCTGCTGGTGCTGCTGCGGGTGCTCCAGGGTCTGTCGGCGGCGGGGGAGCAGGCCAGCGCCAACTCGATGACCCTGGAACACGCGCCCGCCGACAAGCGCGGCTACTACACGAGCTTCACCCTGAACGGAACGCAGTTCGGGCAGATCCTGGCCACGCTGGTCTTCATCCCGGTGGCCGCGATGCCCGAGGACCAGATGCTCAGCTGGGGTTGGCGTGTCCCGTTCTGGCTGAGCGTCGTGGTTGCCATCGCCGGATACATCATCCGCCGCCGCGTCGAGGAAACCCCCGCCTTCACCCAGTCGCTGGCCGACGGAACCGTCGCCAAGATGCCACTCGCGCTGCTGTTCCGCGACCACTGGACCAGCGTGGTCCGCGTCGTCTGCGCCGCCCTCATCGCCACCGTCAGCACGATCTTCACCGTCTGGGCCCTCAGCTACGCCACCAGCGACGAGATCGGCCTCGACCGAGCCACCATGCTCTGGGTCAGCAGCGCCGCCAACGCGGTCGCCCTGATCGCCATCCCTCTATGGGCCAAACTCTCCGACCGAATCGGCCGCAAACCAGTCTTCCTGATCGGCGCCATCGGCAGCCCCATCATGATCTTCGCCTACCTGGCCGCGATCAACTCCGGCAACTACCCCCTCATCTTCCTGGTCGGCATGGCCACCCTGGGCATCGTCTACAGCGCCTCCAACGGCATCTGGCCCTCCCTCTACGGCGAAATGTTCAGCACTCGCGTCCGCCTCTCCGGCATGGCCATCGGCACCCAAATCGGCTTCGCCGTCGCCGGCTTCGCCGTAGCCTCCGCCGCCGGCATCGTCTCCCCCGAAGGCTGGCTCGGCCTCCAAGGCTGGCCCGGCGTAGGCATCTTCACCGCCATCCTGTGCGCCATCAGCGCCATCGCCGTAGCCACCGCCCCCGAAACCTTCCAAACCCCCACCGAAGACCTAGGCCACACCCCCACCAAAGCCGCCACCTCAGCCTGACCAGAACCCCACGGCGGCCAACGATCCCCCAACGTGATCACAACCTCCGTGGGGTTCCCCACGCCCCTCCGCACCAGAAAAGCGAAGGTCCTGCACCGCGCGGATCAGAATCCCTGTGGTCCGCGCCAAATGCCCAAGGAGGCTCACGCGGAGCGCGGATCAGAATCCTTGCGGCTCTGCCGTACCGGCTCCGCGCCGAAGAGCCGAAGGATGCTTACGCGGAGTGCGGTCAGGGCCTCCGCGTGGGACATGCGGCCCGAAGCGACCTCGGCGCCCGCGGCGTGGCCGATGCCGATGAAGGCGGCCACGAGCCAGGTGGGTGCGAGGTCGCGGTCGAATTCTCCGGCTTCCTGGCCTCGGCGGATCAGCCGGTACAGGCGGTCGCTGATCGGTTCGTGGCGGTCGACCTCGTCCTGGGGCGTGGCCGATCCGGCGTGCATGAGGACGGGGTAGTTCTCCAGGAGTCGCCATGAGGTGTCGAGAAGGCGCAGCAGCGCGGCCGGGGCCGGGCCTTCGTCCAGGGCGGCCTCGTCCAGAGCCGCGAGGATCTCCTTGGTGACCAGGTCGATCACTGCGTCCAGGAGTTTCTCGCGCGTGGGGAAGTGCGCGTAGACGGTCTGGCGGGTCACTCCGGCGACGGCGGCGACGTTCTCCAGGCTGGCGTCCGGGCGTTCACCGAAGACCCGGATCGCGGCCTGCAGGATGGCCGCCACGCTGCGCTCGGCGTCGGCACGACGACGCCTAGGACTTATCTCTTGCATCGTTGTCAAATCTTACGCGATGCGGATATCTTACATACATGTAAGAGTTACTGACGATTGGAAGTGACATGGATCTTCTCCCAGGCAGCACGCCCGAACGATTCCTGCTCGACTTCTTCACCTCGTTCACCGAAGAGATCGTCCGCGCCGACACCGACCCCGAAACGACCGTCGACCGCTACTTCACCCCCGACATCGTGCAGATCAGCGACGGCGCCACACTCGACCGCGCCAAGTTCGTCGCCCACCTCCGCCCCGCCCGGACGAATCTGATCGGCTGCCGATACGAGATCCACGAAGCGATCCTGAGCGGCGACCGGATCGCCGCCCGCCTGACCATGCACGCCGAATTCCGCAAGGGCAGACACCTCTCCACCGACATCCACCTCTTCGGCCAACTAACCGAGGACGGCAGGCTACGCCGTACCACCCAGCTCACCCGAACCCTCCCCGAATCATGACAAGCGCCTCCTACGTGGTCGCCGGAATGGTCTGCGCCAACTGCGTAACCTGGATCACCGAAGAACTCGCCCAACTCCCGGGCGTTACGGCCGTATCGATAGACCTCCCCACCGACACGGTCACCGTGACCAGCGACCACCTTCTCGACATAGCCGACATCCGCCGAGCCGTCGAAGAAGCGGGCTACACGCTGGTCAGCTCGTGATCCCCTTCTGTTGCTGCCGTAGCTGGGATTGATCCAACGCGCGGCAACCATGATGGACACCTTGGCCGCCCCGGCTCTTCGAAGCGCGAGGGCGGCGGACTGGGCGTGGCCACCCTGCGCCCAGGTGTCATCCATGAGGAGAACGTGCGAGCCGGGCGGGAGGGCAGCGGACGCGCGAAAATGATCGACGTTGAGCGTTCGCGGGTACGGCGCCTGCGGCGCGGCGATTAACGGGGCGGCGACCAGCGGGACTTCAACGCCACGCGCGGCCCGCGAGGCGATCTTCAGGAACGGGTGTTCACCCGGTTTGGCCGGGAGCGACGGTACAACGGTACAGAGGACCAGGGCGTGAACGGGAATCCGACGATTCGTTCGGCGCAGCCAGAGTGGAGGGAACTGCCCAGCTCCAGAAGCGCGATCATGACCGCGTAATGCTGATCCAGACGGGACTGAACTTTGTACTGGCGCATCAGGTAGCCAGACTGGGTATCCCGTATGGCGTAAGTGAGGGCACAGACGAGGTCGGCGACACCGGGAGTTCTGCTGTGATACCCGCACGGGTCGCAGAAGACGTTGCCATCGCTAGGAGTGGCGCAAACGGCACAAGTCACACCGACTCTGCGGATGGGATTGCGCAGGTAGCCACCTGCCTATGTCACCAGTGCCGCCGCGACTTGGTCGAGGTCCTCGCGGCTCCATGGGGTCAAGCCATAACCAGCTTCTGCAAGGTGCCGCCGGCGACCCGATCAGTCTGGACGAGGTTGTCCACCACAGCCATGACCTCGTCTATACCCGTAGCCACATGGACGTCTGGACGCCCGACGAGCGCCTTGGCCCACTGGTTGCCGGTTACGACGAGATCGGTCAGGATCACCGGCCGGCCATGTTCCACGGCCATCCTGGCCTGGGCTCGGGCCCCGCTTGTCTCCCCGGCCTCCACGACCACGGTGGCAATGCCGTACCCAGACATCGTGGCGTTTCGCATCAGGAAGGTGTGCTTCTGTGGCGGTGCGTCCGGCCAGAACTGCGACAGGAGCAAGCCCTTCTCGGAGATTTCCTCGTGGCGGGCATGGTTCGCCGCCGGATACCTCTTGTTGATGCCGGTGGCTATGACGGCGACGGTGCGTCCACCGGCGTCCAGGGCGGAGCGGTGCGCGGCGGCATCGATACCGAGGGCCAGACCCGAGACGACGGTCACCGAACGAGCGGCGAGTTCGCGAGCGACGTTAGTGGCAATCTTGAGGCCTTGGCTGGAAGCGGCGGGAGCCGACAACCGAGACTCCGACGTCGCCTGGGCTCAGGGATCCCCGGTAGAACAGAACGGGCGGCGCCTGATGAACCCCCCGCAGCCGCTCTGGGTAAGCAGGGTCGAGCACCGTCAGGAACGCGTTTCCCTCCGCGGTCCAGCGTTCGATCTCTTCGGCGGATGACAGCAGAGGATCCGGCCGACCAGGGGGATCGATCAGCGCCGCCGGCTCATGCCGCTCCCACACCTGGACCGCACTGCCCGTCTCCAGAACCTTGGCCGTGATCTCCGCCAGCTCGCGCCCTTCGTCTGGGCGCGCAGCAGCGCGATGAGCGCTGCGCGTTCCTCAGAGCTGGTCGCTGTCATGAGACCAGAATACGAGTCCATCCCTCCGCACTCCACACCCCGCCTCCAAGAAAATGAAACGTTAGTTCGAATATACCGGCGGCCTGGGAAAGCGGAGAGGCCCCCGAAGGGGCCTCTGAGGGGATTTGTCAGGGCTACTTGGTTGGCTTGTCGGCTTCGCCGATCGGCTTGCGGGTGAGTCCGTCCTTGCTGATCGGCTTTTCGGTGTTGGGATTGGCCGGTTCGGTCTGGTCGGCGGGGGGTGCGGTGACTGTTACCGGGGTGCCGAAGTCGCTGATGTCCAGGATGTTGGTTTGGCCGTTGTCGGTGAAGGTGACTTCCAGGTGGCGGACGCGGCCCTGGTCGTCCACGTCGACGAGGCCGGAGGCGGCCATGGATTCGCCGCCGATCTTTGCAGGGTGGAGGTTGCCCGCGTCCGCGAGGGAGAGGGTGTAGCGCTGGCCGGTCCAGCCGGTGCCGGTGGCGGGGCCGCTTTCGTGGACGTCGGTGGCGGAGCGGAGTTCTTGCAGGGCTTCCTGGGGGTCGAGGGGGGCGAGTTTGACCAGCGCGATGGCTGCCGGCGCGTCCTCCATGATCGCTTGGTCGCGTGGCGCGACTGTCCACTGGTCGGTGTTTTCCGGCTTGATGTACACCAGGTCGCCGATGAACCGGGTTTCTGCGCCGTCGTTTCTGGTGATGACGCCCACGTGCTGAGCGGGGTCGAAGGCGCCCTCGAAGGTCTTGGCGCCCGAGGTGGTGTGAATGCGGTAGCTCTCCTGGCCGGTGTTCTCGATGGCGGCGATCACCTGGGCCTGCGCGGAGGGCTGGCCGCCGGGGAAGACCAGCACGATCAGGCTCACCGCGGCGGCCACGGCCAGCGTGGTGAGGGCGGGGATCAGGACCCGGGCCGGCTTGCGCCTGATCACCGGCATCGGGTCGAGGCCCGGCGGCCGGTCGTCGGTGGCCTTGATGAGTAGTGCGCGGAATTCTCGCTCGTCCATGAACGGCTCCTCGTCTCGGTGTCTCACCGGCTCACACTCCCTTCCTCCTCGGTACGGTTGACCAGCAGCATCAGCTGCCGCATGGCCCGAAGCCCCCGATGCGTGTGCGTCTTGACGCTGCCCACAGAACACCCCATGAGCTCGGCGGCCTCCGCCTCGGACAGATCGACGAAATACCGCAGCACCAACGCCGTACGCTGCCTGGCCGGTATCTTCGCCAGCGCGTTCCGCACGTCCTCGGCGACCGCCCGTGCCTCCCCCAGGTCACCAGAAACAGGGAGATCAGGCAGTTCCGCCCGCGGGATCTCGCGCCGCCAGCGCGCCCGCCACCAGGATCGTTGCGTGTTGACCATGATCCGGCGCAGGTAGGCGTCCGGTTCGCTGCCGGTGTCCAGCCGGTGCCACACGCCGTACAGCTTGGCCAGGCTGGACTGCACCAGATCCTCGGCCGCGTGCCAGTCCCCGGTGAGCAGGACCGCCGTCCTCAGATGGTGATCTCCCCGCCGTCGCACGAAGTCCACGAAATCCGCGTCCACCCGGTGTCCTTTCGCCCGTGAATGCCACCCCTGACACTCCCCGAGCCTCACCTCAGGTTGACCCTAGAACGCAAAGAGGCCCCCGAAGGGGCCTCTAACGGGAGAAGTTACTCCTTCCACTGCGCGCCGCGTGCGTCCCATTCGGTGTACGTGTACGGGTTGTCCTGGATCTTGGTCGCCGGGATGTCCGGGTTCATCCCGGCTGCCCAGGACTCCTCGCCGAGCTGCTCCCGCAGGTAGTCGACCGTGCCCTCGACGGCCCGCCGCGCGGCGGCCAGGTCGATCCCGACCAGCCGGTTCTCGCTCTTCACGATCCGCCCGTTGACCAGCACGGTGTGCACGTCCCCGCGCTGCGCCTGGAACGCCACATGCCCGTACGGATTGAGGATCGGGAACATCACCGGCGACGCGTCGTTCTTGAGCAGAACCACGTCGGCCTTCTTGCCCGCCTCCAGGCTCCCCACCGCCGAGTCCAGCCCGAGGGTACGGCTCCCGCCCCGGGTCGCCCAGTCCACGACCTGCTCGGCCCGCAGGTGGCAGTGGGTGATCGTCTCATTGCGCCCGTGCGCGTCCATGTGCTCCCGGGACCGGTCGGCCCCGAGCGTGGACCGCATCGCGGAGAACAGATCCCCGCTCCACCACACGCTGGTGTCCATCGACAGCGACACCGGAATGCCGTGCCGCCGCAGCTGCCACGTGGGCGGGTAGCCCTGCCCGGCGCTCTGCTCGCTCTCGGTGGAGACCGAGACCGAACCGCCGGTCGCCGCGATCCGCTGGTACGAATCGGGCGTCAGCGTGGCCGCGTGCACGTACACCGACTGCGGTGTCATGAAGCCGTTCTCGTGCATGAGCCGGATGCCGTCGTCGTTGGTCGCCCCCCAGACCCCCGCGTGGGTGGTCACCGGCGCGCCCAGCTCACGGGCGACCTCGAACGCGGCACGCTCGGGAAACGCCGGGTCACCGGTCACGTCGAAGGCCATCTGGAAGCCGAGCATGTCGCCCCGGCCGTGGATCCGCCGGGCGACGAAGTCCCGGAATTCCGGCGAGGTCGCCCACTCCCACGGACCCTGCTGGATGTTGCCGTAACCCAGTACGAAACGTCCGGGGATCGCTTCGAGCGCGTCCACGGCCGCGTCCGCGTGGTCGACGGTCTGCAGGCCGTGCGACCAGTCGACGGTGGTGGTCACGCCGGCGTCGAGGGCCTCGATCGCGCCGAGCAGGTTTCCTGCGTACACGTCCTCGGGGCGGAAACGCTTGCCCGATTCGAGGTAGTACCAGACGAAGTACTGGGTGAGGGTCCAGTCCGCGCCGTAGCCGCGCATCGCGGTCTGCCAGAGGTGGCGGTGGGTGTCGACCATGCCGGGCATCACGATGCCGCCGGACGCGTCGATCTCCAGCGTCCCGTCCGGCACCGCCAGGGCGGGCCCGACGGCCTCGATCCGTTCGCCGACGATCAGCACGTCGGCCGCCCGGTGCACGGTGTGGTGGTCGTCCATGGTCAGGACCATGCCGTCGCGGAGGACGACTGGCCGGCCGGGCTCGTGGGCGGCGGTTGCGCTCATGATGCCTCCCTTATGGCGGACGGATGTCCGTATGGCGGTCAACGAAACGGTGATGCAACAATGAGAGCGCCTGGGCCAGATGTCAAGGCAAAGCGGGACCCCAGCCGCACGGAGGGAACTGATCACCCGAATGGCACGCAAGGACACCGGCCCCGACTTCATCGAAGCGCTGGCCCGGGGCCTGGACGTGATCAAGGCGTTCCAGCCGCGCCGTCCCGTGCTCTCCCTGACCGAGGTCGCGGCCGCCGCCGAGCTGGCCCGCCCGACCGCCAGGCGCATCCTGCTCACGCTGGAGGAGCTCGGCTACGTCCGCCCGGAACGCGGCGGTTTCATGCTCACCCCCCGGGTCCTCGAACTCGGCGTCTCCTACGTGCACGCGATGGGCCTGTGGGAGGTGGCCCGCCCGCACCTGGAGCAACTGGTCGCGCTCACCAACGAGTCCTGCTCGATCGCCCAGCTGGACGGCTCCGACATCGTCTACGTGGCCAGGGTCGCGGTGCCGAAGATCGTCACACTTTCGGTGAGTATCGGGACCAGGTTCCCGGCCCTGCCGACCTCACTCGGCAAGGTCCTGCTGGCCGCCCTTCCGCCGGAGGAGGCCGATCGGGTGCTCGCCCTGCCCAGCCGCTCCGGCATCGTGCCGCGCTGGCAGCCCGGCGAGGACGAGCGCCGCGCGGCGCTGCGGTCGGTGCGGGCCAGCGGGTGGGCGCTCACCGACGAGCAGTTGGCGTACGGCATTCGCTCGGTCGCGGCGCCGCTCAGGGACGGCCACGGCCAGGTGATCGCGGCGGTCAACGTGAACGCGCACGCGGCCGAGACCTCGATGGCCAAGCTGACCGAGGAGTACCTGCCCTCGCTGCTCAGGGCGGCCGGCGCGATCAGCGCGGATTGGGCGCTCTGTGAGTCGATTCCGCAGGTGACCGCCTCCTGAACTTGACATCGTCCGCCGGCGAGGCAGAGACTCTGGAACGGCGGACATCTGTCCGTCCAGCGGACGAAGGGATTGATTGTTCTCCATGCCCGGCACTGGCCCGCTCGCGGGCGTTCTCGTCGCGGACTTCTCCCGGGTGCTCGCGGGGCCGTACGCCACGATGTTGCTCGCGGATCTCGGGGCCGAAGTGGTGAAGGTGGAGAGCCCCGGCGGGGACGACACCCGGTCCTGGATGCCCCCGGTTCGGGGGGATGTGTCCACGTACTACCTGGGCGTCAATCGGAACAAGCGCTCGGTGGTGCTGGATTTGAAGGACGCGGGGGATCTGGGGCTCGCGCGGGAGCTGGCCGGGCGGGCCGATGTGCTGGTGGAGAACTTCAAGCCGGGTGGGCTTGCGGCTTATGGGCTGGATTATGCGGCGGTGAGTGCCGGTAATCCGGGGGTGGTGTATGCGTCGATCACCGGGTTTGGGACCACTGGTGGTGCGCATCTGCCGGGGTATGACCTGATTGTGCAGGCTGTGTCGGGGTTGATGAGTCTTACTGGGGATCCGTCGGGGCCGCCGTACCGGGCTGGGATTTCGGTTTTCGATGTGATGACCGGGATGCATGCCGTGTCGGGGGTGTTGGCCGGGCTCTATGAGCGGGCGTCGTCCGGGCTGGGGCAGCATGTGGAGGTCAATCTGCTGTCGTCGGCGCTGTCGGGGCTGGTCAACCATGCCAGTGCGGTGGTGGCCGGGGGAGTCGTGCCCTATCGGATGGGGAATGCTCATCCGAGCCTGTTTCCGTACGAGCCGCTGCCGGCCAAGGATGGCGAGTTGGTGATCGGGGCAGGGAACGACGGGCAGTTCCGGCGGCTGTGCGGGGCGCTGGGAGTGCCGGAGCTGGCGGATGATCCGCGGTTCGCGCGCACCCCTGATCGCACGGCCAACCGGGAAGAGCTGCGGCCGTTGCTGGTGGAGCGGCTCGCGACGCGTACCCGGGCGGAGTGGTTCGAGGCGTTGAGCGCGGTGGGTGTGTCGTGCGGGCCGATCAACACCGTGGACGAAGGGGTGGCGCTGGCCGAGAAGCTGGGGCTCGATCCGGTCGTCGAGCCCGGCGGGGTGCCGTCGGTGCGCAACCCGATCGGATTCTCGCGGACCCCGGCGAGCTATCGGCTGCCGCCGCCAGGCCAGGATGAGCACGGCGCGGAGATCCGGGCCTGGCTGGCGGCTCCTACCACGGGGGAATCATGACCGAACAGTTTCGGACGGCCATCGGGGCTTCGGACGCGACGCGCATCCGCCTGCTCGGGCAGGACGTCGCGACCGACCTGATGGGGAAAGTCGGCTTCGGTGAGCTGGCGTTCTGGCTGGTCGCCGGTGCGCGACCGACGCCGGGGCAGACCAGGGTCTTCGAGGCGGTGCTGGTCGCGCTGGCCGACCACGGGTTCACGCCCACCGCGATCGCGGCGCGGCTCACCTACCTGAGCGCGCCCGAGTCGGTGCAGGGCGCGCTGGCCGCGGGCCTCCTGGGTGGGGGTTCCCGGTTTCTCGGGGTGACCGAGGACGCCGGGCGGTTCCTGGCCGAGGTGCTCGACGGCGGCAACTGGGACGGGCTGGACGAAGCCGCCTGGGACAAGGTCGCGCTCCGGGCCGTCAAGGGCGCTCGAGCCGCCGGTCGGTTCGTGCCTGGCTTGGGGCATCCCGTACATAAAGAAGAGGATCCGCGGACTCCGGCGCTGCTGGCCATCGCCGAAGAAGAAGGGCTGCGGGGGCCGCATCTGCGGCTGTTCGAGGCGATCGGGCGGGTTCATCCGCAGGTGCTCGGGCGGCAGTTGCCGCTCAACGGCGCCGGCGTGTGCGGGGCCGCGCTCGCCGACCTCGGGCTGCCCGTCGACCTGCTCCGCGGGTTCGCCCTGCTGGCCAGGGCCGCCGGACTCCTCGGCCACCTGGCCGAGGAACGGCGCGACCCGATCGCCATGGACATCTACCGCACTGTGGATCGCAACACCATCTACCTGCCTGACCAGGAGTAAGGAGGCACCATGGCCACGCTGGCCGCGGTCATCGCGTCCACCCACCACCCGTTCTACTACCGCGCCAGTACGGCTCCGCCGGAGGAGCGGCCGCCGTTCGCGGACGCCTGGGTGGCGAAGATCCTCGCCTTCCGGGAGACGCTCACCCGGGCCAGGCCCGACGTGCTGGTCATGGTGGGATCCGACCACTTCCACCAGCTCTGGCTGGACAACATGCCGCAGTTCCTGGTGGGGAAGGCGCCCTTCTACGACGCCAACTTCTACAACGAGGAACGCGAGTTCGGGCTGCCCAAGATGACGCTGCGCGGTTCCGAGGAACTGTCCACGCACATCCTGCGCGGCGGCCTGGACGAGGGCTTCGATCTGGCCTTCAGCAACGAGCTGCGGATCGATCACAGCATCACCTGCCCGATCATCACGCTCCGGCCGGAGGCGGACCTGCCGATCGTGCCGGTGTACACGAACATTTTCGCGCCGCCCATGCCGCAGCCGTGGCGGTTCGTCGAGCTGGGGAAGGCGCTGCGGCGGCTGGTGGAGTCGTGGCCCAGTGAGCTGCGGGTCGCGGTGATCGGGACTGGGCACCTGTCGCTGGAGCTCGGCGGTCCCCGGCAGTTCGGGCCGCACGGGCCTGATCCGGAGTTCGATCGCAAGGCGGTCGAATGGATCGCGGGCGGGGACATCGAGCGGGCGCTGGCCGAGGTCAGCCTCGAAAGCCTGTGGAATCCGGGGAACGCGACGCACGGGTTCATGGACTTCATGCTGATGATGGGCGTGGCCGGGGAAGGCGCCAAAGCCGATCACGTGGACACGCTTGATTTGTTCCACACCATGGAGGCGTATTTCACCTGGTATCCGGAAGGGGCGCCGGCATGAGCAAGTATCTGCTGAACAAGTTCCTCTTCACGGTGGACCGGGATCCGGAACTGGTCGAGCGGTATCGGGAGGATCCGGTCGGGACGGTGGCCTGGTGGGAGTCGTCGATGGCGAACTCCATTCTGAACTGTCACAGCGGTGAATCCAGCACGTGGCTGGCGTTCGAGCCGGGCGAGCGCGAGGCGCTGAGCTCGCATGACTACATCCGGCTGTTCGAACTCGGCGCGCATCCGTTCCTGACGCTCACCCTGTTCATCGCGCTGTTCGAGCGCGACTATGCGGAACCGCTCGCTTTCCAGAAGGAGTACGGCGCACGCCTCGCCCGCTTCTCACTCCCTTATCCCGATATTTCGACTTAGAGCTTACAGAGAATTAACTTGCGCGCCCACAAAGGGTTTATTGAGGTCGGAGACCTATGAACCTACGAGTTAATTCTCTGTAAGCCCTTAGAACCACTAACAGAATGGGCCGCGCCTTCTTGGCGCCAGCGCCGGTGGAAGCATCACCTGCGTTAAAGGCGACCGACCCGGCAACTCGCCTATTCCGTTAGGAGTTGTTAAAGCGGCGAGGGCTGTCGGCGGCATTCGCAGTCGCGGTGGCGTGGCCGCTGCTCTGCGTGAAGGGTGGCGTACGGAGTCGTGGCGGTGCGTCGCGATCTGGATCTGGGGTTGCCGACGACGATCGCGTAGGCATGGCGGTGGCGTGATGTTGCCGTACGGGTAATGGTGGCGTGCGCCGCCGCAGTCGAACGAAGCCCTGCCGGGGTTGCAGGGGTTCGCAGGAGGATGTTCATGAGAGCTGCTGTTGTGCAAGCCTGCGGGATTCCGCCGGTTGCGACTGAGTCGCCTGAGCTGGTTCCTGGCGAAGGGGAGACTCTGGTTCAGGTGGCGGTCGCGCCGATCACGCCCTTGGATGTGTTGTGCGCGAGCGGGACGTCGTATTTCGGTGCGCCCGCCTTGCCGTATGTGCCGGGGGTTCAGGGCGTTGGCTGGCTGGCGGATGGCAGCAGAGTGTGGTTCCCCACCCAGGCTGGGATGCGCCCCGGGGACGGGAGCATGGCCGAATTGTGCGTCGTTCCCACCGGTGACCTGGTGCCCATCCCGGACGGGCTTTCCGACGAGACGGCCGCCGCGCTCGGGCTGTCGGCGGTCGCGGCCTGGATGTCTCTGACCTGGCGGGCCGGCCTTCAGCCTGGGGAGCAGGTGCTGGTCCTCGGCGCGGGCGGCGCGGTCGGCCAGGTCGCCGTCCAAGCGGCCCGCCTCCTGGGTGCCCGCCGCGTCGTCGCCGTCTGCCGCTCACCCGAAGCCCAGAAACGCGCCACTGACGACGGCGCCGACGTGGTCGTCCCGCTCCACGACTCCGACACCCCCGCCGACCTGGCCGAACGCCTCCGCCAAGCACTGGACGGAGGCGTCGACGTCGTCATCGATCCCGTCTTCGGTATCCCCGCCACCGCCGCCACCCACGTCCTGGCCCCCCACGCCCGCATCGTCAACTTGGGCGGCGCCGCCTCCGAATCGGCCACCTTCACCTCCGCCTCCCTCCGCTCCACCTCCGCCTCCCTCCTCGGCTACACCAACAACGCCCTCACCCCCGCCCAACGCCGGCAGGCCCTCACCGAAATCTTCAGCCACGCCGCCAACGGCGCCCTCCACGTCGCCCACACCGTCACCCCTCTCACCGACATCACCTCAACCTGGTCAACCGGCGCCGGAACCCCCGCCAGCCGACCTGTCATCCGCATTGGGACAAAGCCCAACACGACAGGGTGACCATCCGCACTTCCGCGTAGAACCCGCCTATTCGATGCGACTCGGGAGTTCACTGCTCCCACCCTGGAACGCGCCAATCAAGCCGTTACAGAGGACAACCTTTGGGGCGGAATGGGCGTCGTTACTCGTGATCAGTCATTAGGTCGTTCTCAGGAGTTCAGTTGGCCGGTGAGCCGATTCTCGCTGTCGACTTCGGGACGAGTTCTTGCTGGTGTGTTGACCACGGACCTTCGCCGGGTCGATGGGCCCCCCGATCTCGGCGATCGCGTTGCTCCGAGCCGTCCCGCACCCAGCTACGCCTGATCGCTGATCATGCTTCGTGACCGGGCGGATGCCGCCTTCAACACCGCCAGGACGGTTCTGGCCCGGGTGCCCACGCTCGCCCCCGCGGCCGAAGCCGTCGCCGCCGCGCACGACCGCCTCGCCTCGGCGCTTCGCGTGGCCCTGGTCGGTCGGGTCGGCTCGGGCAAATCCACGCTTGCCAATGCTCTGCTCGGTCGGGTTGGTTCGGGGGAGTTCACGCTTGCCGATGGTCGGGTTGGTTCGGGTCAGTCTGCGGTTGCCGATGCGCTGCTCGGGGAACGTTCCGCGGCGACCAGGGTGCAGGAACTCGCGGTCAAGGTCACCTGGCTCCGGCATGGGTTGCCCGCGCTTACCGCGCACTTCACTGATGGCCGTCCGCCGGAGGCCCGTGACCTGGCCGAACTGGAGCGGCTGGTGGTCCGGGCCGATGGCGCCGAGGGCTTGGCGGGCTTTCTGCGAGGGATCGACTATCTGGAGGTGGCCGACCCCAATCCGTACCTGCGGGCCTTTGACCTGGTGGACACGCCTGGACTGGACACCCCGTTCGGCGCCGAGACAATCGCGCGGTTTCCGGGCCGGACATCCGCCGGTGTGCGCGCGGCCTCGCTCGAACACGCCGGCCGCGCCGACGCGATCGTGTTGGTCCTCGCTCCGGGCTTGGCGGCGGCCGAGGAGGAGCTGCTGGAGGATTTCACCGCGGCCGGGTTCAGCACGGCCACCCCGATCACCACCATCGGCGCATTGACCAAGATCGACTTGTTCTGGCCGGAGCATGCTGACCCGATGGCGGAGGGCGAACGTGTCGCCGCCCGGCTGATGCACGCGGCCGGAGCCCGCCGATACCTCTACGATCTGCGCCCGCTGGCCACCCAGGTCGGCGTGGCGGCCGACACCTTCGGCGAGAACGATTTCGCCGACCTGACCACCCTGTCCCAAATCGAGCCGGACACCCTGACCGCCAAACTACGACACGGCCCGATGCATCCCGACCTGGGCGTTCCACCGGAACGAGGGCAGGCCCTGTTCGCCCTCTTCGGCGGATACGGCATAGCCCTGGCCTGCGCCTTGATCCGAAACGGCATCGACAGCATCCCCGAGTTACGCACCGAACTGCTCAACCGAAGCGGCCTGACCGCGTTCCGTACCCTCCTAACAGACCACTTCGGCAACCGCGCCGACCTGATCAAGCTCAGTCGAGCCATCCAGGACGTCCGCCGCCTCCCCGCACTGGCTGGCCCGACCGGCCCCCGCGAACGCATGGCACTCGATCAGGCCATCGCAGCGATCACCCAACTCGAATTCCAGGAACACGCCCTCGCCGAGTTCGCGGTACTACGTAACCACTACGACGGCCTGCTCACCTTCAACGGCCCCCAGGTCGCCGAACTACTGCGCCTCACCGGCCAACACGGCCTGCGGCTCACCGACCGCCTCGACCTGGACCCCGCCGCCGACCCCACCACCCAGGCGGCGAAGGCCCACGAACGGCTGATCTACTGGGCGGGCGTCGACATCGATCCATCCTGTCGGGGCGCGACCCGCCGAGCCGCACAGGTCATCAGGCAAAGCTACGAACTGATCATCAACGACCTGTAGGCACCGCAGTCCGCTGACGCCCCGGAGAGGGCGACCAGCTTGTGCCGGGAATCAGAGCAGAAATCGCCCGTCCATGCCGGAGCCCGTCGCTCGTCCATGCCGGAGTCTGTTGGCCGCGCCACGCTGGAGTCCGCTGGCCGCGCCATGCCGGAGTTCGTCGGCCGCGCCATGTTGATCGGCCAGTCGGACGCCATCGACCCGGCCGCGAGGAGCTTTCCACGCAGCCGGCGCACGCTCGGGCTGAACGGCGCCGGATAAAGACGAGTAGTCCGGGGATTCGCTCATTTCGTTAGGTGTTTCAGCCGTTAGGCGTTGTATGGGTCCTCGTCCGCCTGGATGCGGCGGGCCATGGATTTGAGGGCTTCCAGTGCGGTCAGGTATGTCATTGGGCCGAAAGAGACGCGGGCGACGCCGAGTGTGGCCAATCTGCCCACGGTCATTCCGGGCAGGCAGGTGACATTGATGGGGCCGGGGATGGCCTTGGCCAGTTCGGCGATGACCTCTTCCGAGGGGGCCAGGATGGGGAAAATGCAGTCGGCGCCGGCCTCCAGGTAGCGACGGCCGCGTTCGGCGACCTCCTCGACGGAGGGGGAACCGGTCAGGTACAGGTCGATCCGGGCGTTGATCACCAGGTCGGAGTTGGCTGCCCGGAGTGCGGCGATAAGCGAAGCCTGCGTGTCGACGTCACGGGGTCCGCCGGCCTTGTGGTCGGTTTCCTCGTAGTTGAAGCCGGCCGCGCCGATGGCGGTGAGGCGTTGGACGAGTTCCTCGGGGTGCAGGCCGTAACCGGCTTCGGCGTCCACGGTCACCGGAACATTTACGGCGCGGATGATTTTGGCCGCGATGTCGAGCATTTCGCCGATGGGCGCGCCCTCGTGGTCGTCGTATCCCAGCATGGCGGAGATCGACGCGCTGGCGGTGGCCAGAGCCGGATAGCCCGCATCGGCCACGATGGTGGCGCTCCCCACGTCCCACACATTCGGCAGGAGCAGCGGAGCGCCCGGCTTGTGGAGGTCGCGAAGCAGGGCGGTCTGGGCGTTCGGCATGAGCATTTCCTCACTTCTGGCTGGAGCGTCGCACTCACGACCACGCTGAACCTTGTTTCGTGACGGAGTCACCATGTGATTCACAGCACAGCGGGATCTTCCCTGCCTGAGCGCACCTCAGCGGAGTTCGACACCGAGCCACATTGACGCATCCGAATCTATGCGAACACCTTCGGGCTGAGGTCTGCGTCCAGCTTGGGCTCTCGCGTGTTGGCGTGTCTGTATCAACGCGACACCTTCGGGCCTAGGTCCGCGTCCAGCTTGGGCTCTCGCGTGTTGGGGCATTCGTACCGACGCGAACACCCTCGGGCTGAGGTTCGCGTCCAGCTTGGGCTCCCGCCTGTCGGCGCATCCGAATTTGCGATCACCCCCAGGCCGAGGCGCGCACCCGGGCTGGGGCTCTCGTTTGTTGGGGCTTCCGAATCCACGCGAACACCAGGCGCGGATGAGGGGATCAGCTGTTGGAGGGGCGGGCGCGGATGTGGAGGCGTTCGCCTTGTGGGCCGAAGAGGCTGAGGAGTTCTACTGGTTCGGGGCCTGGGCTGCCGAACCAGTGGGGGAGGTGCGTGTCGAACTCCGCCGCCTCGCCTGCCGTGAGGATCAGGTCGTGGTCGCCGAGTAGAAGGCGTAGGCGTCCGGAGAGGATGTAGAGCCATTCGTAGCCTTCGTGGACCCGTTGCTTCGGCTCGTGGCTCGGGTCATGGGCCGGGATGATCAGTTTGTAGGCCTGGAGGCCGCCGGGGCGGCGGGTCAAGGGGATGAATGTTCTGCCATGGCGGCTGAACGGGCGGCCGTGAATGCGCGGGTCGCCGGTCGTCGGGGCGCCGACGAGTTCGTCCAGGGGTAGTTGGTGGGCTCGGGCCAGGGGGAGCAGGAGTTCCAGGGTGGGGCGGCGCTGGCCGGATTCCAGGCGGGACAGTGTGCTGACCGAGATTCCGGTGGTCTCGGAGAGCTGGGCCAGCGTGGCGCCGCTCTGCTGGCGCAGAGCCCGCAGCCGCGGGCCGACGGCGTCGAGGACATCGTCAAGAGCAGGCGCGTCTTCATTCACCCGGCCAGTTTGCCGTCTTGGCAACGGTATTTGTCAAATCTGCCAATGGGGATGGATAGTCCAGCGCGGAGACGGTCGCCGTGGCCGTACTCACGAACGAAGGAGCGTCCACCATGGAGGAGAAATACGACGTTGTCATCGTTGGCGGCGGCGCAGCCGGGCTCAGCGCGGCCCTGACGCTGGCCCGGGCGCGCCGCTCAGTGCTGGTGGTCGACGCCGGTGCCCCGCGCAACGCCCCAGCGGGCCAAGTGCACAACTACCTGGCTCGCGAGGGCACACCCCCCGGCGATCTCCTGGCCATCGGCCGCACCGAGGTGACCGGCTACGGCGGCGAGATCGTAACCGGCAGCGTCGTCTCGGCTCGTCCCCTGGAGGACGTGGAGGACCTGGAGGGCCACGGAAGATTCCACG
This sequence comes from Acrocarpospora corrugata, assembly GCF_009687845.1. Lineage (GTDB taxonomy): Bacteria > Actinomycetota > Actinomycetes > Streptosporangiales > Streptosporangiaceae > Acrocarpospora > Acrocarpospora corrugata. The sequence goes on along the minus strand of NZ_BLAD01000050.1, from coordinate 6,644 downwards.
TGGAGAGCGTTGTCTCGGCCGGTTCCTTGGACGACCAGGAGGACGGTGGCGGATTCCGCGTGGAGCTCGCCGATGGGCGGGTGGTGGCGGCGCGGCGGCTGTTGGTGGCGACCGGGTTGGTGGATGAGTTGCCCGACGTGCCCGGGTTGGCGGAGCGGTGGGGGCGGGATGTTCTGCACTGCCCGTACTGCCATGGGTGGGAGGTTCGTGACCAGGCGATCGGCGTCCTGGCCACGGGGCCGATGGCGGTGCACCAGGCGATGATGTTCCGCCAGTTGAGCGCGGACGTGACGCTGTTCCTGCACACCGGGCCAGAGCTCACCGGCGAGCAGCGGGAGCAGCTCGCGGCGCGGGGGATCGCCGTCGTGACGGGCGAGGTCGCCGCCCTGGAAACGACCGACGACCAGCTCACGGGGGTACGGCTCCGCTCGGGCGAGTTCATTCCACGCCAGGCCGTCGTGGTCGCGCCGCGATTCACCGCCCGCGCCGACGTACTCGCCACGCTCGGGCTGGAGCCGATCGAGCAGCTGGTCGACGGCCAGGTCATCGGCAGCTACGTGCCCGCTGACCCCACCGGGCTGACCGCTGTCCCCGGGGTGTGGGTCGCCGGCAACGTCGCGAACCTTTACGCCCAGGTGATCGGTTCCGCTGCCGCGGGGCTGAACACCGCCGCGGCCATCAACGCCGACCTGATCGCCGAGGGCACTCGCCACGCCGTGGCCGCCCACCGCCGTCGGCACGAGACCTTCTCCGCCGAAACCGAGCGGGAGATCTGCGAGCAGGTCCTCGGCGCCAGCCGTCACGGCGTCTGAAACCAGCTATGCCAAGGAGTACAGATCATGTTCGATGAGCAGTCCTGGGAGGAGCGGTATCGTTCTCACACCGCCGTCTGGAGCGGGCGGCCCAACCCCCAACTCGTGGCCGAGGCCTCCGACCTGCCCGTCGGCACGGCGCTCGACGTGGGCTGCGGCGAAGGGGCCGACGCTCTCTGGCTCGCCTCGCGCGGCTGGCGGGTCACCGCGGTGGACTTCTCCACCACCGCCCTGGGACGCGCTGCCGCACACGCCGAAACCTTCGGCGCCGACGTGGCCGAGCGCCTGCGCTGGCTGCACGCCGACGTGACCACCTGGGCCGATAGACACCAGTTCGACTTGGTCTCTGCGCACTTCATGCACCTGCCAACCGCCCCACGCGAAGCCCTGTTCGCCCGGATGGCCGCGCTGGTCGCCCCCGGCGGAACCTTGCTCATCGTCGGCCACCACCCCAGCGATATGCAGACCCCGATGCCCCGCCCCCAAATCCCCGAGATGTTCTTCACCGCCGAAGAAGTCGCGACCTCCCTCGACCCCAACCAGTGAGACATCCTCGTCACCGAAGCCCGGCCACGCCCCGCCAACGACCCAGAAGGCCGTGAGGTCATCATCCGCGACGCCATCCTGCGAGCCCGCAAACGTCCATTGTGAAACTAGATGGTTGTGAAACCAGCTGGTTGTGGATATGGTGACGTGGTGGCAGTTGATGAGTTAAGTCTGGTGTTTTCGGCGTTGGCCGATCCGACCAGGCGGGCGATCCTGGAGCGGCTGGCTCATGGTGACGCGACGGTGAACCAGCTCGCGGAACCCTTCGAGATGAGCCAGCAGGCGGTGTCGAAGCACCTCAAAGTGCTCGAACACGCGCGGCTGATCTCACGTAGCCGAACCGCGCAGTCGCGGCCCTGTGCTCTGGACACGGTGCGGCTCGACGCGGCGGTCGGCTGGATAGTGCGGCATCGGCAGATCTGGGCCGATCGCCATGATCGCCTGGACGAGCACCTGGCCGCCCTGCGGAAAGCGGAATGATGACAGAGACCGGCGAACTGACCTACCGGCGGGTGCACCAGGGATCGCCTGAGCTGCTCTTCGACTGCATGACCACCCCGGAGCACCTCACCCATTTCTGGGGCCCCACCGGGACGACGACACCGATCGGCGGCATCGTCATCGACCTCCGGCCCGGCGGTGTCTTCGAAACGACCATGGTCAACGACGCCGACGGCAGCGCGTACATCATGCGGGCCGTCTATGTGGAGGTACGTCGTCCCGACCGCCTGATCTGGATCGAGTCCGATGTCGAAGGCGGCATGCGTACCACGATCACTTTCGTCGATCTGGAGGACGGGCGGACCGAGGTGGTCACTCATCAGAGCAATGTGCCGAGCGCGTACCTCAGCGCCCAGGCCAGAGCTGGTTTCGCCACCAGCCTCGATCGTCTCGATCTCTACCTGGCCGCCCGGCAAGAGTAAGGAACACGAAATGCCAGTGATCACCTCACCCGACGGCACGGTCATCGCCTACGACCGCGCCGGCAGCGGGCCCGCGCTCGTTCTCGTGGACGGCGCCATGTGCTACCGAGCCGCAGGCCCGATGCGCCCCCTCGCCGCACTCCTGGAGAACACGTTCACGGTCTACACCTACGACCGACGCGGCCGGGGCGAAAGCTCGGACACCCCGCCCTACGCGGTCGCCCGCGAAATCGAGGACCTGCAAGCCCTCATCGCACAAGCCGGCGGCGACGCGTACGTGTACGGCATCTCCTCCGGCGCGGCCCTCGCCCTCACGGCCGCCGCAGCCGGATCCGGAATCACCAAACTGGCCCTCTACGAGCCCCCGTTCATGGCCGCGACCGGCGATACCGACCAGATCACGGAATACACCAAACAACTCCACGAACTCCTCGACGCCGACCGTAAGGGCGACGCCGTAGCCCTGTTCATGATGCGCGTCGGCATGCCCGCCCAGGCTGTCGACAACTTCCGCGCCCAGCCCGGCTGGGCCACCCTGGAAGCGATCGCCCTCACCCTCGCCTACGACGACGAAATCCTCACCGGCGGCCGAGTACCACGCGACCTGACCGCGAAGATCACCATCCCGGCCATAGTCCTCGCCGGCGGAGCCAGCCCTCAGTCCCTCCAGCAGGCGGCCAAGGCAACCGCGAACGCCCTACCGACCGCGGAACACCAGACCATCCCCGACCAGACACACGACGTGGCCCCCGACAAACTGGCACCCGCGCTGACCGAGTTCTTCGGCGCCTGACCTCTACACCTGAGCTGACCGCGCCCGGACGGACCGGCGGCTAATTCGGCCGGTTTGAGCGGTTGGCCCGCCGGTATTCGCCGGGGGACTTGCCGGTGAACTTCTTGAAGGCCACGCCCATGTACTCCGCGTGGCTGAAGTGGAGGCGTTCGGCGATCTGGGGCAGTGGCCAGTCGGTCTGGATCAACAGGTCGGCCAGTCGTTCCATCCGGACCCGGTTGATCTCCTCGTGCACGGTCCGGCCGAGGACCTGGATGAAGCGGTAGTCCAGCGACCGGCGGGACAGCCCGACGTGGCGCTGCACGGCCGCGACCGGGACGCCCTCGTCGGCCCGGTCCCGGATCAGCTGGAGCGCCTGCGCCACGAGGGGGTCGCCGACGGCCAGGATGTCGGAGGACTGGCGGGTCACGATCCGCAGCGGTTCGATCAGGTAGAGCTGCGGGTCGGGGGCCTGGCCCGACATCATCTCGTCGAGCAGGGACGCCGCCAGGAAGCCGGTGCGGGTGCTGTCCGGCTGGATGCTGGAGAGCGGCGGCGAGGTGAGGTTACAGATCAGCTCGTCGTTGTCGACCCCGAGCACGGCCACGCTGTCCGGGACCGCCAGGTTCGCGATCTTGCAGGCTTCCAGCAGTTCCTGTCCCGCGATGTCGTAGCAGGCCAGGACGCCGACCGGGGAGGGCAGGCCGAGCAGCCAGTCGGCCATCGCCAGCCGTTCGCCGGCGAGGGTGCGGGAGTGCTCCATCCGGAATTCGAGGGCGGTGAGCCCATGCTGGGCGGCGTGGGCGGCGAACCGGGCGCCCCGCTTCACCGACCAGCCGAACCGGGCGTCGCCGCAGTACGCGAGCGTCCGCAGGCCGCGGACCACGAAGTGCTGGACCGCCAGCCGGGCGATGACGTCGTCGTCGGTCTCGACGCAGGGCAGCTCGGGCGCCAGGTAGGCCGCGCTGAGGTCGACGGCGGGCAGGCCCAGCCGCCGGACGTGCCGGGCGGTCTCCTCGTTCTCGATGCGGGCCAGCACGCCGTCGCCGCGCCAGCCGTCCAGCCAGGACAGGTCGGTCTCGTGCCGGCTGTGTTCGCCCAGGTAGATGGACCAGCCGGGGTGCGTGACCAGGTATTTTTTGATGCCGACCAGGAGGCCCCTGGCGTAGGCGTTGGAGGTCTCGACGAGCAGCGCCACATGCCGAGTGTCCGTGCCGCGCCGCTGGGCTTCGACCAGGTCAGATGCTGTATCCACCGTCTTGTCCCCCGCTCCCGGATGACTGGCTCGGGAGTGTACTAAATCTAAGGACCGCAGCGAAATAGTTCATGGTCGCGCCGATGCTCTCTCCGTACCTTGGACCAATAGCGAAGAAAGGTCCACGAATGACGCAAAAGGTACGTATCGCCATCGTCGGCCTCGGGTTCGGCGCGGAGTTCATTCCGATCTACCAGGCGCACCCGAACGCCGAACTGGTCGCGGTGTGCCAGCGGTCCGAGGAACCGCTCAACCAGATCGCGGACCACTTCGGGATCGCGGCCCGCTACACCGACTACGCGCGGATGCTGGCGGACCCCGACATCGACGCGGTGCACATCAACACCCCGATCGAGGCGCACGCCGACCAGTCGGTGGCCGCGCTCGACGCGGGCAAACATGTGGCCTGTACGGTGCCGATGGCGGTCTCCCTGGAAGATTGCGCCCGGGTCGTCAAGGCCCAGGAGGCGTCCGGGAAGTCGTACATGATGATGGAAACCGCTGTTTACACGCGGGAGTTCCTCTACACCAAGCAGCTGGTGGACAGCGGGGAGCTCGGGCGCATCCAGTTCCTGCGCGGCGCGCACATGCAGGAGATGGCGGGCTGGCCGGACTACTGGGAGAAGATGGCCCCGATGCACTACGCCACGCACGCGGTGGCGCCGCTGCTCGCGCTCGCCGGGCGGGAGGCGCACTCGGTGCGCTGCCTCGGCTCGGGCCGGGTCAACGGCCGCGACCCGGTAGGCGGGCTGGCCTTCGCCGTGGAGAGCGCGCTGTTCCAGCTCCGGGACTCCGACCTGGCGATGGAGGTCACCCGATCCTTGTACGACGTCGCCCGCGAGTACGTGGAGAGCTTCGACGTGTTCGGCGAGCGCAAGAGCTACGAATGGCAGCAGCTGGAGCGCGAGCACCCGGTCGTGTTCACCGGCGAGGACGGCGAGCGGGTCGAGATCCCCGACTACGCCGACCGGCTGCCCGCGGAGATCCGCGAGTTCACCACCCGCGGCGTCTACGACGCGACCCAGAACCAGCACCTCTCGTTCACCCAGGGCAGCGGGCACGGTGGCTCGCACCCGCACCTGGCGCACGAGTTCTTGATGAGCATCCTCGAAGGGCGCGAGCCCTTCCCCGGCGTGCACGCGTCGGCGAACTGGACCAGCGCCGGCATCTGCGCCCACGAGTCGGCCCTCACCGGCGCCGAGGTCGAACTGCCGGTTTTCACGAACGGAGAGCACAGTGCCTGACGTCATCATCGAAACCGGGGCGGACCGGGTCAGCGTTTTCCGTACGGGGTCGTCGACGCCCGTGCTCGTCCAGAACGCGGCGGCCGACCGTCGCCCGTACATCCATCCGATCGTCGTGCCCGGCGGCACGGCGGCCGTCACCGAGGACGCCCCCGCGCACCACCCGTGGCAGCACGGTCTGTACGTCGGGCTCAACGACGTGAACGGGATCGGGTTCTGGATGGAGGGACTGCGGCCCGAGCGTGCGGACCAGGACGGGACCTTCCACCCGCGGCTGCTCGGCGCGCCGCGGGTGGAGGGGAACCTGGCGACGTGGGGGGTGTCGACCGAGTATCGGTACCCGTCGGGGGAGCTGTTGCTGCGGGAGACCCAGGAGTGGGAGTTCGCCGATCACGGCGACTGGTATGACCTGGATCTGACGTTGACCTTCCACGCCGACGAGCCGGTCACTTTCGGGCAGTACGCCTACGGGGGGCTGTTCCTGCGGATGCCGTACCGGGCCGAGGCAGGCGGGACGGCCTTCAACAGTGCCGGGCAGAGCGGCCCGGAGGCCGAGGGGCAGCGGGCGACCTGGGCCGCCGCCCGGATGCCCGTGCCCGGTCACGAAGGCGACGTGCTCGTGGTGGTCATGGATCATCCTTCGAACGCGGAGCATCCGGTGCCCTGGCGGGTGGACAACGAGCTCGGGATCGGGCCGAGCGTGTGCGTGGCCGGGGCCTGGCGGATCGGCGCGGGCGAGGCGCGGAGCTTCCGGCACCGCGTCGCGGTCTACGGCGAGCCCGTCGCGACCCCGGTCATCGAGGAGAACTGGACGTCGTTCAGCAAGCGAGGATCAGCGTAACGACAGCGCTCCATCCGGACTTCGGCTGGAACCGGTGCGGAGCCCGAACGCGATGACGATCGCGCCCAGGATCGCGGCGACGACCGGGACGATCAGGGCGGTCTGGAGGGCGGCCTGCGGTGAGATGCCCTCGCCGAGGGCCGCCACGTTGACGGCGGTCACCGCCGACAGGCCGAGGGCGGTGCCGAACTGGATGGCGGTGTACAGCAGGCCGCTGGCCAGGCCCAGCGCCTTGGTCCGTTGCGGTCCTT
>NZ_BLAD01000049.1 GCF_009687845.1 Acrocarpospora corrugata | reverse complement strand
CAGGTCGCGCTGACGGAGCGGGACACCGGCGTTGCACAGCAAGGACGTGTACGCGGACAAGTCCGGGAGACCCGCGCGCCAAGCTCATCTCAGGTGCCCTGCGAGGGGATTTGCTGGGGGTTGAAGCAGGTGCTCGCGGTTTGGTGGGGTCAGGGGGTTCTGGGGGAATGCGGCGAAGGGAGTGGTGGTGAAGCCCTGCCAGTGCATTTCCATCGGGGAGCGGTCTTCAGGGCGGGGGACGTGGTGAAAGGAGACCGCGACCCAGGACACGACGTCGGACAGGAGCTGGTGGTCGGACACGAACTGCGGGACGGTGTCGGTGGGGCACCCTGCGAGCAGGTTGTCGGAGGCGTAGAGCTCGCACGGGTTGTGCTGGGAGAACGCCACGTCGTAGCCGTAGCTCGCGGTGGCGTCGTTGGAGATCGTGTAGGAGATCTGGTGGCCGTTGGGGTTCCGGTGGGGGCCAAGCACCCGCCAGAAGCGTCGCGGTGCGACCCGCCGGGTGGTCTCGCGGGTGAGCGGGGACCAGGAACCGGCGAGGATGGGGGCCTTCGGGCCGGTCCGGCCGGTGAATTCGGCGTCGTACTCCTCGACGGTCTGTGGGCCGCCCAGGTCCCAGCGGATGCGCCAGACCGCGTTGTGGCTGTGGCTCACCGCCCCGTCAGCGGTTGGCGAGCCCCATTTCGGGTCGGTGGAGTGGTCCTTCGGGGACAGGTCGCCGGTCGCGCCGAGTTGCGGGGTGATGGCACCGTTGTCGGCGAAGCTGTAGACGGTGAGGTACTCATACCAGCCGACGATCGACAGGGTGCTCAGGTCGAAGCTGTGCCCGCGTGACACGGCGAGGTGTCCGCCATAGCTACTGCGACGTCCCAGCCCGGTGTCGCGGTCCTCGGCGCACAGCACCGCGCGGTTCTCGGCACCGCCGACCGCGCCGGTCCCGTAATCCGGGATGCTCGCGTTGATCCGCTTGCCCGCGCAGTCCACCGCGGACCGGGCGATCATGCTGCGCCCGCCGAACCCGACCTCGGTGATGTCCTTCGTGGTGTCCAGTCCGGTGTCGTACGGGACCTCGAGCTGGCCGAGCGTCAGCTCCTTGATGACCGGCAGCGGGTTCCGGCCGGGGGCGAGATAGCGGATCTGGCCGAGCACGAGCCCGGCGTGCGGGTCGATCCGCCAGCACATCTGCCAGGCGCTGCCGGCGGCGAACCGGTGGCTGATCGGGGTGCCGCCGTCCGCGCACTCCTCGCCGGGGGCCACCTGCGCGGCCGAGGTCACGCCGCGGGCGGCGACGGCCGGTGGGGCGTTCCGCTGGTCCTCCCGTATCGCCGCGCCAGTACCGTTCCCGTCGGCGAACAGCGCCAGCACGGCGGCGGACGAGACGACGACGGCGCGCGTGCGCTGCACGGCATTCACCTTCCGTGGGAATTAGGCGGCACGCGGAGACGGGGTGCCACAGCAACCGTGGCACCCCTCCTGCGAGGCGGTTGGGCAGATTACTTACAGTTGGGAATGGCCACCGAACCGGAGGACAGGCCCAGGTCGAGCCGGACCGCGACCGTGGATTTCAGGAAGTTGATCGAAAGGGCCGAGGTGAACCGTGCGTTCGGCAGCCGGACGCCGGACGGCAGGATGCAGGTCCGGGGCTCCTGGTGGTTGATTTGAACCGAGAGCACCTGGTTGGCCATGGTGAAGACCGGCAGGATCATGTTCACCACGGTGGAGGTGAACCCGAACTTGATCCTGGTGATCAGCAGGTCGAAGATATTGTCACCCGCCTTGGCAAGGTTCAGGCGGGCGGCGCGGCGCGCACTGCCGTCCCCCGCGTTGGCGAGGATCAGGTCGGAAGCCGGCTTGAACACCTTGCCGACAGTGCTCAGGCTCTTGGTCAGCGTGGTGAGCAGTGCCGCGGCCAGCGGGGCGGCCACACCGGTGCTGGTGCTCACCGGCTGCGGCATGGTGCCGTCGAGTGCCTGCCGCAGGGTGAAGTTCCAGGCGATGTCCATTTTTCCGCCCAGCGCGACCGGACCGGCCCAGCGCAGGGTGAGCTTCACCGCGTCCAGCGAGTTGCTGATCGTGCCGAGGGCGATGTCGGCGGCGTCGTGCATGACATCGTGAATCGCCTGGGTGATCAGGTGGTAGTCCTTGGAGCTGATCAGCTCGGTGTTGGCCGGTTTGTCGTTCAGCCCGCCGACGAGCTGGTCCAGGTGGACGGTCACCGTGCCGGTGGAGAAGTCGATCGTGACGACCTTGTTGTGCGACGTCAGCGGCCTGGCGAGCAGCCTCCCGAAGATCTTGTCCCGGGTGTCGGACTGCACGGTCAGCGTCGGGGACGGCACGCCGAGCGGGGTCAGCAGGGACTTCAGGGGGGCGAGGTTGGCCTTCTGGTTGACCATCTGCTCGATCTGCCGGTCGACGCCGCCGATGGCCTGGTAGAGCTGGCCGGCGGCGTCCTTCACCGCTGGGGAGCCGATGAGCAGGCTCGCCTGGCCGACCCGGTACTCGGCGGGCTGGAGCTTGCCGTTGACGAACTTCGTCCGTGACGAGAACGCTCCGAAGGTCGCGGTCACGTTGTCGACCAGGCTCGGTGGCACCAGTTTGGAGCCACCCAGGGCCAGCAGGTTCACCGAGACCGGGCTGGCCGGGCCGGCGGCGCCGCCGAGCGTCCCGGAGGCCGCGTCCGTGTCGGTCGCCCCGGACGCGGCGGTGCGGCTGCTGGCCATCGACGCGAAGCCGTCGAGGTTCAGGATGCTGCTCAGCGGGACATTGCCGCCGCCGATCGGCACCGACGTCGCGCCGAGCTGGACGTTGTTCACGGTGCCGGTGTTCGTGCCGGGGTCGCCCGGGTAGGCGGCCGAGCTGCCACCGAGCGTCAGCAGCGGCTTGCCGGCGGCGGAGAGCACGAACGGTGCCGCGGTCGCGGTGCTCGCCGGCGGCGCGTAGTCGGCGTGCGCGGTCCCCGCGGTCAGCGCAACGCTCATCACTGCGGCCGTCAGCGTGATGGCGTTCGGACGCCGGATCACCGATTGTGCGCAGGGCTTCCAAGATTCGGACATGGGTCCACCGTGTCGAGCCCCTCGGACCGCCGTCCAGCCTGACAAGCGATCTTGGAATGTCTTTACCGGACGATCAGGCAACTGCCCCGAACTGGCGGTTGCTGGGGTTTCCCGGCATGGGCGTGGGCCGCGCTATCAGACCCGACGGGCAGATCGGCGACGGAACCACGACGCAGCGGATGGCGCCGGTGGTGGTGGCCCGGGGCGCGATCCCGGCGGGGTGCGGTTCGCCACGGTGTCGGGGTCCAACAGAGGGGCTGCGGCGATCGGTACCGACGGGAAGGTCTACGCCTGGGGCTTCAACAGCCAGGGCCAGCTGGGCGACGGCACCGACGAGAACCGCACGACCCCTGTGGCGGTCGACTTCGACGCGGTTTCTGCTGCGGTGCCCACCGCCACAACGCTGACCCTGCCGGACGGGCTTGAACGGGATGTGCCCTACACCGCGACCTTGACGGTGACCCCGGCCACGGCGACGGGCCAAGTGCGGCTGGTCAACCTCACCACGGGTTCCAGTAGCTCACTCGCGACGCTCGTGGACGGCACCGCGCAGGTGACGGCGACTGTCGCGGCGGACGGCCCGCAGGAGATCATGGCAGAGTTCGTGCCGACCCTGTCGGCGGACTTCAAGGCCTCGGCTTCGGTGCCGGTCACGGCACTGTTCGGGCCGGGCCCGAGGCCGTTGATCAAAGCGAGCCGTAGCCAGATCATCACGACGCTCGACACCGCGGAGAACGCGGACCTGACCCTCACGCTCACCGACGGGGACACGCCGGTGGAGGACGTCGCGGTGACGGTGTCGTCGAGCAACCCGCTGATCACCCCGGCGCAGGTCACGGTCACCGGAACCGGCGCTACCCGCACGGTCCGGATCAGCCCGGCGCTGACCCAGAAGATCGACGGAGTGGTCCTGACGTTCACCGCGAAGGACTTGGACGGGAACACCAGCACGGTGGACGTGTCCTACTTCGCGTCGCTGCCGACCCCCTCGTCGACCGCGACGTACTACTACGGCGACGCGGACGCCTCCGCCGCGGTGGACGCCGGTGACGACTACGTGCTCGTGGCCGACGACGAGCACCAGACCGTCAAGCTCTACCAGAGCGGCCAGAGCGGCTACCCGGACAAGGAGTTCGACGGTGGTACCAATCTGGAGATCGACCTGGAGAGCGCCGCGCGGGTCGGCAACCTGATCTACTGGCTCGGGTCCCACGGAAACAACCGCTCCGGCGAGAGCCGTCCCTCGCGCAAGACCCTGTTCACCACGACGGTGCGCGGCTCCGGCGCGAGCACCGAGATCGCCGGCAGCCGGGCTTACACCTCGCTCTGGAACGAGCTGCTGGCCTGGGACTCCAGCAACGGGCACGGGCTGGGCGCCAACCGGCTGATGTTCGTCGCCGCAAGCGGCAGAAACGTGCAGCCGAACCCGCCGAACGGGTTCAACATCGAGGGCTTCTCGTTCGCGCCCGGCTCGGCCAGCATCGGCTACCTGGGCTTCCGGGCGCCGTCGATCACCGTCGAGGGCACCGAGCGCGCGCTGATCGTGCCGGTGAACAACTTCGACGCCCTGGTCGCGGGCACGGCGGCCCAGCCGGAGTTCGGCGCCCCGATCCTGCCCAACCTGGGCGGGCGCACCATCCGCGACATCCGCAGGAACGCCAACAACGAGTACCTCATCGTGGCCGGCCCCGGCGTCGGGGTCGACACGGGGGCGCTGTACACGTGGAACGGCGAGCCCGCCACGGCTCCCGTGCTCAACCAGATCCTGCCCACGATCGACTTCCACGTCGGCGGCGCGTGGGAGGCGATCAGCGTCATGCCCGACCGGCTCGTCACCGGGGCGAAGGTCGAGCTGATCAGCGACACCGGCGACGCCGCGCTGTACGGCCCCGGCGAGGCCAAGGACCTGGCGCGCCCGTTCCGCAAGGCGTACACCGACACCTTCACGCTCGCCGACACCTTCGCGCCGGAGACGGCCGCGACGATCGCCCCGGCGCAGCCGGCGAGTGGCTGGTTCACCGGCGCGGCGCTGGTCACGCTGTCCGCCGACGACGAGGCGCAGGGCAGCGGGATCGGCCGTACCGAGTACCGGCTCGATGGAGGAGCATGGACCGGTTACTCCGAGCCGGTCGTCATCGCCGGCGATGGTTCGCACACGCTGGCCTACCGTTCGGTCGACAAGGCGGGCAACGTTGAGGTCGCCAAGACTCTCGCGGTCAAGGCGGACGCGATCGCGCCGGTGACCACCGCCGGCACCGCTCCGGCGAACGACGCCGGCTGGCACGGGGACAGCGTGCCGGTGGTTCTCTCCGCGACGGACCAGTTGTCCGGCATGGCTGTACAGGCTGGCCCTGGGTGAGCACACGCTCACCGTCACCGCCGTCAACAAGGCCGGCAAGCAGACGGTGCAGACGGTGCAGACGGTGAAGTTCTCCCTCTGGACCTCGACGGACGAGATTTCCGCGCTGATCGACCGGTTCAAGGCCGAACGAAAGCTCACCCCCGCCGCCGCCGTCAAGTTGCAGGTCCGGAGCGCCAGGGTCATGGTGTCGGAGGACAAGGGACGCGAACGGGACAAGAAGAAGATCGTCAAGAAGCTTGAGAGGTTCGTGGAGGCCGTCAACGATCCGAAGATCGTCTCGGACGCTCAGATCAAGGCCACACTCCTGCGCGACGCCAACGCACTGATCGTCGAGAACGGCGGCACGCCGGAGAACTAACCGTAGGTCGGTTCCGGCATCTCAGGGTCCTCCGCGTCACACGTCGCGAGGGACCCGCCTTGATGACGGCCCCCCGACCCACGCGCCCCGGGGTTGGCCGATACCGGCCGAAACTATCGGAATTCCGTCAAAACTTCCGAGCAGGGCGCAATAGCACGTGACGACGGCATCCCATGATCATATTTCGGGAGCCACTGCCCTCCGTCCGGCACGCGACCGACTATTCACTACGAAAGTTTCATCCGGTACGCCGCGAGCGGGCACGAGCCTTCCCTGGCCAGCACGCGCAGGGGCACGCCCCGAGGGCCCGGTGTCCGGGGCTGCGAATCAAGTTACTTGACATCCACAATCGGGTCGTATTTGCTCCCTTGCACTACACCCCATACAGCGCGCAAGCGGCATACCGATAAGTCCCCCGTGAATGTTAGCGCTCACATCTCCGATTCCGGAGCCCGGGCATTCGATGCCGCTGATGGAGAGGAACGCAGAACATGTCTTTATCGTCCGGCCCGGTCCCAACAGCCAGAGGGAATCGCAAATGTTAAAGCATAGGTCCATTCTCGGGACAGTGGCGCTCGCGGCGGCTGTCGTCCTGGTGACGGGGCACGCGGCGATGAGCAGCGGCACACACGCCTCGGCGTCCACCGCCGCCGCGCTCGCGGGAACCTCGGGATGCGGCAAGAACCCGACATTGAGCAGCGGAACGCAGACCATTACCACCAGCGGCAAGAATCGCACCTACATTCTGCGGATTCCCGCTAACTACAACAACAACAACCCCTACCGTCTGATCTTCGGCCTGCACTGGCTGAACGGCAACATGAACGACGTCGACTCGGGCGGCAGCAGCGGGGCCTCCTGGTCCTACTACGGACAGCGGCAGCTGTCGAACAACACCGCGATCTTCGTCTCGCCGCAGGGCTTCAACAACGGCTGGGCCAATTCCGGCGGCGAGGACGTCACCTTCATCGACGACATCATGCAGCGGGTCGAGTCGGATCTCTGCGTCGACCCCTCGCTGCGTTTCGCCATGGGATTCAGCTACGGCGGCGGCATGAGCTTCTCCCTCGCGTGCAGCCGCGCGACGGTCTTCCGTGCGGTCGCGGTGTTCTCCGGCGCGCAGCTCAGCGGATGCAGCGGCGGCACCCAGCCCATCGCCTACATGGGACTGCACGGCATCACCGACAACGTCCTCAACATCTCGCAAGGACGGACGCTGCGCGACAGATTCGTCCGTAACAACGGCTGCACCGCGCAGAACCCGCCCGAGCCGGGCTCCGGCAGCCGGTCGCACATCGTCACCGCCTACTCCGGATGCCGCGCCGGATACCCGGTCGTCTGGGCCGCGTTCGACAACGGCCACACGCCCGGCCCGGTGGACGGGACCTACACCGAGAACGGCGCCCAGACCTGGACCAAGGGCGAGGTGTGGAAGTTCATCTCCCAGTTCGGGAGCACGACGCCCACTCCCACCCCCACCGTCACCCCGACCGTGACGCCGACCGTGACGCCGACCGTCACCCCGACCTCCACGACCAGCTTCCGCCTGCGCAACGAGAGCGCCGGGCGCTGCGTCGACTCCCCCAACAGCGCCAACGCCAACGGCACCCTGTTGCAGATCTACGACTGCCACACCAACGCCAACCAGCTCTTCAGCTACGGCTCCGGCAGACTCCAGCTCCTCGGCAAGTGCCTGGACGCCCCCACGAACGCCGGCTCCGGCACCCGCGTGCAACTGTGGGCCTGCCATACCAACAGCAACCAGCAGTGGACCTTCAACTCCAACGGCACCGTGACCAGCGGCGCCAACAACCTCTGCCTCAACGTCACCGGCACCGGCAACAGCTCCACCGTGACCGTCGCCACGTGCAACGGCCAGGCCGCCCAGAGATGGACCAGGGCATGACCACCCACTAGCCGATGGCAGGCGTCGGGTCCAGGTGACTTCGCCTGGACCCGACGCGCTTCATCGTCCAACGCATGGGCGCACCCGAACGCCACAGCGTCACCTGACGTTCCGGTTCTACGGCCGCCTCTATCTCTGGGGCGAAGACCTGCGGGTCGGGTGATCAAACGCGCCTGCAGATGGCGTACGCGGTCCCGCCCCTTTTGACGGTGGGCTTGACCTGCTCAGAGACGCCGTTGACGTACGTTCGGGTGACCCTGCTTTCGTAGGAGGTGGAGTAACCATTGCCGATGGACTTGTAGCCGACGGGGCAATCAACGGTGGTATCGCCGTTCGTGACTTGCTTTTTCACGATCTTGGTCGTGGGCTCGGGATCCGTACCGGCTTCGGCTGTTCCGGTGAGTGTGAGGCCGGTTGCGACGAACAGGCCGAGCAGCGGCGGCGCGCCGACGAGGATGGCCTTCGTCCAGTCGCGGATGGGGTGCTGTAGCAGCATGTGTTCCTCCAAGCACTGAGCAAATAGTACGATCTGTCATCTCCAGTTACTTAGAGTGACAATCGGGGGCTTGGGAAACATGGGTCATAGCCTGCGTGATCTTGAACAAGGGTCGATGGCCACCTGGTCCCGCCCGGCGCCTCGGCGTCGTTCAGCGCCCGGGTGATCCGGGGGGCCAGGTGAGCTCGCGGCGAAGTGCGCCCCGCGTCGTCGGCGGAGGTCAGCCGCAGCCTTCGAACTGGGGGACGGTGAAAGTGAGGGCCAGACCGGACTTCCCGAACCACTTCTGCAGCAGCTTCTTGGCGGTTCCGTCCAGGTACATCTCGGTGATGGCCTTGTTGACCGCCTCGCAGCCGTCCAGGTCCCCGGCCTGGATGCCCACGCCGTACCGCTCATCCGTGAAAGGCGCGTTGACGATCTTCAGGTCCGCAGTCGCGAAGCCGGCCAGGATGAGGTCGTCGGTGGAGACCGCGTCCACCTTCCCCGCCTTCAGATCGGCCAGGCACTCGCTGTAGGAGGCCGCCTGGACCAACTCCACGGCGATCTTCCGTTCCTCCTTCACCCGACGCCAGGAGTTCGACCCGGTCACCTGGCACAGCTTGCGCCCCTTCAGGTCCCGCACGCCGGCGACCGCGCTCTCACTGGCCCGTACAAGAGTGTCCTGGTGGGCGACGTAGTACGGCCCGCCGAAAGCCACCTTCGTCTTACGTTCCGGAGTGATCGAATAGGTGGCGACGACCAGATCCACCGAGCCGTCCATGAGCACCTTCTCCCGCTCGGACGAGGGGGTCGCGACGAACCTGGCGTTCTTCCCCAGCTTGCCGGCGATGTAGGTGGCCACGTCGACGTCGAAACCGGCGAACTCGCCCTCCGCCTGCTTCATCCCCAACCCGGGCTGGTCCGGCTTCACCCCGATGACCAGGAGATCCCTGTCGAGGACCGACGAGCCGACACCGCAGGCCGTTGACAGCAGCGCCACGGCCCCAAGCAGCGCCAAGGCGGTTACCCGCCGCGAACGGCCCCTCCCGGTCAGCGCGACCATGAGCATCTTCCCTTCACCGGTATTCGGCGAGCCGGGGCCGGACGCCGACCAGGATCAGCAGGGCGGCGGCGAGCGCCGCCCCCGGCAACAGCAGGTTCCAGCCGTCGAGGGCGCGGTCGCCCGCCGCCACGGCGGCGTCGAACGCCTGGCGGCGCTGCGCGGTCAGCTCGACCAGAGCAGCGTCGTAGGCCCCGAACGACGTGCCCATGGCCTGCCGGACGGCGTCCCCGTTCTTGCCCGTGGTGGCGAACTGCCGCATCTGCCGGTCATCACGCTGGAACTGCTGGTAACGCGTGAGCACCTTGGCCAGTGCCTCGCGCTGGCCGGGCAGGGTGACGCGGTCGGCCTCCGAGCCGTAGAAGCCGAGGAAGTCCGCCTTGCCGGGGAAGGCGGCGACGCTCTGGTCTACCGCGGCGTAGTACTTGTCCAGGTTCCCGCCGGGGACGTAGAGCACCGACTGTGACTTGTCCAGGTATACCTGCTCGTAGGTGTCCGCCCGCTGCGGGTCGAGCAGATACCTGCTCTCGTCACCGTGCAGGCTGTTTCCGATCGCCCGGGCCCGGGACAGCACGAGAACCGAGTCGAAACCATCCTCTTTGGCCGTCCGCAGCTCGTCGGACGCCCGCTGCAGGACGAGTATTCCCGCGACGGTCAGCACGCCGACGACGACGGTGGCCGCCAGCAGCGCCGGGTTGATCGCCCGGCGGAACCTGCGGGTCAGGAAGACCTGCAACGCGACCAGGACGGCCAGCACGAGCGCCCCGCCGAGCGCCACCCAGAACCGGCCGGCCAGCACGGCGGACGACTCGGCCGCGTAAGCGTGCCTGACAACGGTTCCGCTGTCGAGCGTGAGGTTGTACGCCTTGGGCAGCAGGTCCAGCCGCATCAGGTCGGTGGCCTGGCGGTATACCTCGAGAGCCGGCTGCGAGGGTGGTCCTGCGGCATGCGGGGCCTGCTCGTCCAGGAGCAGGGCGCGCGACGCGAGCCGCTCGTAGCGGCCGAGCCCGTCGAGTACGGCGCGCACGGTCATCTGCCCGGTCGGGTCGCCGCGAGCCAGGTCGGCGGCCTGCAGCACGGCGCTGTCGGCCTGGGCGCGGCGCTGGTCGTAGCGGTTCAGCGCGGCCTGGCGGCCCGGCCTGCCCTCTTCGCCGGCCAGCAGCACGGTGGCCACCTGAGCGTCCATGTCGCTCAGCGCGAAGTACAGGTCGGCGGTGGCCACCACCTGCGGGCCGGCTGTGTGCCCGATCGCCTGCAGCCCGTCCCCGGCGTGTGCCAGGGCCACGCCCATCAGCGCGGACAGCAGGCCGACGGCGAGGATGGCGACACCGGCGCCGGCGCGGATCCGCCCGGGAACCGTTCGCAGCCGCAGCGCGCGCGACGGCGAAGGCGCGGGCGCGGGGCCGGTGGTGGGGACGACGACGGCCATCTCAGCCCTTCCGCACCGTGATGCTGGTCCACGCGCCGACGTGGATGCGGTCCCCGTCGCCGAGCGGGATCAGCGCGTTGTGCTCCACCGTCTTGCCGTTGAGCAGGGTTCCGTTGGCGGATCCCGGGTCGACGAGCTGCCACGTCCTGTCGGCCTGTGCGAGCAGCACCGCGTGCAGGTGGGAGACGCCGGGATCCTCGGGCGGGCCGGCCAGGTCGATCTCGGGGGCCAGCGCCCGCGACTGGCTGCGCCGCCCGATCCTGACCTCGGGCCCGACCAGGGGCACCCGCCGCTCCGGGCAGTACGGCGGGAACGTGACGCGGGCCGCGTCGGGGCCGCCCTGCGCGATCATCGCCTGGTAGTGGTCACGGTCCGCCGCGATCACCGCGACCCAGGCGGAGGCAGGCGTGGCCGGGGTGGACGGGGTGGACGGGGTGGACGGGGTGGAGCGCCGCGTCCCCCGGTTCCCGCCGCCGAGGACGAAGTCGTACCCGCAGCTCTCGCAGAATCGGCCGCCACGTGGCGTCCCGCAGTCGGGACAGTCGTCCAGCTGGCCGGCGTCCGGGGCGACGACCGGAGCCGGGGCCGGGGTGCCCGTCAGCAGCGCGCCGCAGACGTCGCAGTACTCCTCGTCCGCCGAGTCGTGCCCTACCGGACAGATCGCCATGCTCAGGCCTCCGGGTCCTTGCGCATCCGGACGGTACGGACCGACCGGGTGTCGAGCGCGATCGCGTCCGCCTTGTCAACGTCCCGCCGGAGGCGAGCGGTTCCCGTCTCAGGATCGACCTCGATCACCTTGTCGAGCAGCTTGGCGGTCTCCTCGTTGCCGGCCTTCTCGGCGATGCCGCGGGCCTTGCCGAGCCGGGCGGTCGCGGTGTCCAGATCGCCGTCGTTGCGGGCCTGCAGGCCCTCCTGGATGAGCGCGGCGAGTTCCTGCTGGCCGGTGTAGTGGGCCACCCGGGGGTTGATGCGGGTCGACTGGACGGGGTCGTCGCTCCACTGCGCCAGGATGTTCCCCTTGGCCAGCACCTCCCCGGACTCGGGCAGGACCAGCCGTACCAGGCCGGCGCGCATCTCCTGGCCGACGTTCCCGGCGGGCACCCGCATGCTGATGTGGTACTCGCGGGATTCACCGCCCCAGGCTCCGGTGGGGTAGTCGCCGGTCAGCGCGTCCACCTCGGTACGGCGGCCGGTCAGGTCCTCCAGCGTCGGCGAAACCTGCTTGACGAGGTTCAGCGTCGCCGCCCGCGGCGTCCACAGGCGCAGCGCCACGTCCGCGACCGTCTTGCCCATCGCCGCCTGGGTCATCGCCCGGAAGTCGGCCTCCAGATCCTCGGGCCGCCGGATGTCCATCACGCTGCCGAGCAGAGTGGAGGCGATCTGGCGAAGCTCGGCGACCACCCAGTCGACGCCCACACCCCGGCAGTCGCAGACGAACTTCCCCGTGCAGTACGACAGGTTCGCGGCGAACTCCGGAGCGCGCTCGTACTCGTTCTTGCCGTCCGTCAGCAGGATGGCGTGCTTGATCGCGCCGGGGTGCGCCCGCTGGTACTCGCTGAACAGGTCGGCGGCGCACCGCAGCCACCGGCCCATCGAGGTCCCCCCACCGGCCACCAGCCGGGCCACGGCCTCCTTGGCGGCGCGCCTGCTCTGCGGGGTCGCCGGCGTCAGCACCGCGCGGTCGGGAAAGACGATCTCGGCTTCGTGGGTGCCCGCGACGATCGCGAAGTGCACGCCGTCGCGGAGGGTGTCGATGGCGGCCTGCGCGGCCTTCCTGGCCTCGGCGATCTTGTCGTACGACATCGAGCCGGAGGTGTCGACGATGATGATCTCGGCGGCTTCGACCGCCGGGGCCCGCTCGATCGGGCCGCTCGCCTCGACCGTGATGATCGCGTGCACGTCCTCGCTTCCCGAGGGAAGGTATTTGTTCTGATCCACGCGCAAGGTGAAGTCGGTCACTGCTGCTCCTTCGGGACGACCACGGTGGTCTCGGCCTGCTCGCCCTGTCCGAAAGGGATCACCAGGACGGTTACGTTGTCGTGTCCCCCGGCCTCCAGCGCAAGCCGGACGAGCCGCTGTGCCGCCGCGCGGGGGGTGGCGTTCAGGGCGACGGCGGCGAGCGCCGCCGGCTCGGGGTAGTAGTTCCACAGGCCGTCGCTGCACAGCAGGACCACGCCCGGCCCGTCCGGGGTGAACGTGTGGATGTGCGGCACGACCTCGCCCGCGTCCGCGCCCAGCCAGGCGGTCAGCATGTGCGTCGCCGGGGTCGCGTCGTCATCGGTCAGTACCTCGGACCCGGGTCCGAGCCAGTAGGCCCGGCTGTCGCCCACCCAGCCGATCGTGACCTGCCGCCCTCCGGCCACCGCCGACACGTAGGTGCAGGCGGGCGCGTCCTCGCCCGGCTCGGCCAGGGCGGCGACGGCTTCGGCGGCGAGCCGTACCGCCTCCCGGGTCGCGGTCGCTGGGTCGGCTCCCTCCGCCAGCTGCTTGGCGAGGGCTGCCACGGCGGTGTCTGCGGCGGTCTGGGACGCCTCCTCCGGGCGCGGCGAGGTGGACACCCCGTCGCAGACGACTCCTACGGCCACCGTGTCCGCCGCCGTCAGCGCCAGGGCGTCCTCGTTGCGGCTGTGCCGCAGGCCACGGTCGCTCACCCCGGCCGCGACCTCCAGCTCGATCTCGACGTGGTCGCGGCCGGAGGGCTGGAGCATGCCGCAGTTCTCGCAGTAGCCGTCGGCCCCGACCGCTGTGGCACCGCACGAGGTGCAGCCGGCGACTCCCAGGGCGTGGCCGCACTGCTCGCAGAATGCCTCGCCCACCAGGACGAGCGTCCCGCAGGCGGGACAGGCGCCGCTCACCACAGCGTCCTCGGGCGTACGGAGTTGGCCAGATCGACGAAGTCGCGCCGTTCCGCAGTGGATCGCGACGATCTGGCCAGCGCCCGGTAGACGCGCTCCAGCTCGGCGCGTACACCCTTCTCGTGCAGCGGAGTGCCCAGCAGCGTCGCCTGCCCGGATGAGGCGGCCCGGCTGGTGGCGACTCGGCCGAGAGCGCTCCTCAGTACTTCCGAGAGCAGTCCGTCACGGTCTCTGCCGTCGAGCTTCAGGTTTCGCAGCCGCTCGCCTGCGGCGACGAGCTCGCCTTCGGCGGGGTCATGTCCTCGTACGGCTGCCGCCACCGCGGCCGCCTGCGCCGCGGTGCGGTGGATGGAGGTCGCGGGCACCTCGTCCAGGCCGGCGGTCGCCCCGGCGCGGTCGCCCGCCGCCAGCCGGAGCCTGGCCAGGCCGAAGCCGGCGCTCACGTATGACCGGTCGGTCTGCCAGATGGCCGCGTAGTGGCGCTCTGCCTCCTGACCCGCTCCGCCGGCTTCGAGGGCGAACGCGAGGGCCAGCCTGGGCGCGGCCTCGCCGGGGAACCACGAGTAGAGCCCGTCGAAGATGCGCGCCGCTTCGTCCGGGTCCCCCGAGGCCAGCTGCCCGGCCCCCCGATACCACCAGATCCGCCAGTCTCCAGGCAGCTGCCCGGCAGCGTCCGCGAACAGCTGGTCCGGAACTGGACGGCCGAGTTCGCTGAGCACCCTGATCAGCGCGAGCGTGGTCTCCGGAGTGGACGGCGCGGATTCGAGCAGCGCGACCAGCTCGGCGGGGTTTCCCGAAGTGAGGCCCGCGAGCAGCCCGGCGGCGGGGTCGAGCGGATCCACCAGAGGCACAGGCAGCGCGGACGCGACGGCGAGGCGGTCGAGCGGGCCGAAGACCTGCCCCGTGACGGCCGGGGCGAGCTCGGTTCCGACGGCCTGCCGCTCCGGGCCGAACATCGTGGACTGCGCGGGGTGAGGGGCGCCCTCCTCCGCGGCGCGCACTTCCCTGAGCACGCCGACGAGTTGGTCGGACATCTCCGCCGTGCTTTGGAACCGGCGGGCGGGCTCGGAGTCGGTCGCCCGTTCCAGGAACCGGCGGTAGGACTCGTACCGCTGGTCGATCGCCGGCAGCGGCGCGACGGACCCGCCGCTGACGGGGCTGAACGGGAAGCTCAGCACGGCGAGCGTGCGCCCCACCGTGTAGAGGTCGGAACCCTCCGACGGCCCGTCGGAGGCGATCTCCGGCGCCTGGTATCCGACCGTCCCGTAGATCGCGCTGTCCGCGTCGTCGACCCGCCGCACGGCGCCGAGATCGATGAGCTTGAGCTGCTCCTCCACCTGGATGACGTTGCCCGGCTTCAGATCGCAGTACAGCAGGCCCTGGTCGTGCAGGTAGCCGAAGGCCTTGAGGATCTCCAGCCCGTAGGCGATGACCTGGGCGACCGGGAGAGCCTGGCGGTTGTCGCTCTCCCGCAGCCGCGCGCGCAGCATCTCCTGGAGCGGCACGCCGCCGATGTACTCCATCACGATGTAGCCCACCATCGTCCCGGTGCCGGGATCGGGGTGGGTGACGAAGTTGAAGATCTTGACGATGTTCGGATGGTCCATCGCGGTGAGGAAACGCCGCTCGGCCTCCGCCGCGGCCAGCGCCTCCACGTCCCCGGTGTCGAGCAGCCCTTTCAGGACCACCCACCGGCCCTCCAGGTTGCGGTCGGCCGCCAGGTAGATCCAGCCGAGTCCACCATGCGCCAGGCAGCCCTTGACCTCGTACTGCCCGCCGACGAGGTCGCCCTCGGCGAGCTTGGGCGTGAACGAGAACCGCCAGCCGCAGTGCGGGCAGAATCCCTCCGGCCGCCCCGGCTGGTCGCCTCTGCGGCGGCCCACCGGCTGGCCGCAGTCGGGATTGCCGCAGAAGCGCCGGTCCTCCGGCACCTGGGCGTCGGTCAGCACCACCCCGGCCGGGTCCCGGTACGGCACGGCCGGCACCTCGACCAGGCCCATCCCCAGATGGCCCCGGCTCGACCGGCGGCTCGACCGGCTCGAACCGGTGTGGGCCGTACCCGACATGTCCAGCCGGACGGACGGCCTGGTCAACGGTGCCGAGGGCGGCGCCGGCGCCGGCTGTGGGGCCAGGCCGCAGAGGTCGCAGTAGCCGTCCTCCACCGTGCCGCCGCACCCCGGCTGGGCGCATCTGATCACTCCGCCACCCCGATCCGGCTGATCGCCCGCTGGTAGGCGGTGATCGCGACGGTAGCCTTCCGCAGATCGCACGGTGCCGTCCAGAGCAGGGCTCGGGCCTCCCCGTACAGCTCACCGAGCGCGGCGTCCTCGGCAGACCCGAGCCGGACCACCTTGGCGTGGTAGGCCTGCAGCCGGCCGCGCAGTTCGTCACGGCGGCCGATGAGGCCCGCCATCGATTCGGTCGCGGTCCGCGCCGACGCCAGCGCGCCGTCCACGGCCCGTTCCAGTTCGGTCAGTCGCTCGACCAGCTCCAGCCAGCGGTCGCGGGCCGTTTCCAGCGCGCCCAGCCGGTTCCGTAACGCGGCGCTCTGGTCCGGCAGCGCCGGCAGCGCGGGTGAGGCAATCTTGACGAGCACCGTGGCCCGGATCGAGCGGGCCTCGTTCTCGGCCTCGGCGACCTGCGCGATGCGGGCGCCGAGGCGGCGGGTCCGATCGCCGTACTCCGCTCGGATTCGCGCGGCCTGCTCCAGCAGCCCGCGACGGGCGGTGAGGTCGGCGAGCAAGCCGTCGAGCTCGCCGCCGAGTTTGCCACCGGGAGCGGCCGAGCCGAGCGGGTCGGCGGTGACCGCCGCGCGAATCCGGTCGATCCCGGCACCGATGCGGTCCAGATCCGGATCACCGCCGTCCAGGTCGCGCAGCAGGTCCTGAGCCGAGCGGCGGGCGCTATCGGCCTGCTCAAGCCGCGGGAGCAGCGCGCTCCAGGCGTCGTCCGCGGCCGCGACCATCGCGGCGACGTCGCGGTAGGCGGCGTCCATCCGGGCCACCACCGTGTCCAGCGTGATCCACTCGCCCGCGGCCCGCAGCAGCGACCGCTTCTCGACGGGCACGTTCTCCGGCTTCAGCTCGACCGACGGGCCGGTGAGCAACGCGGTCAGCGCGGCCAGGTCGGGCTTGCCGGCCCTCAGCTCCTGCGCGCGATCGAGCACTCCGCGGTAGGCGTCGAACAACCACCACAGGGTCACCGCTCTGGCCTGCGCCTCGTCCCAGCGGCGCCGGGTCTCCCCGGTCAGCCGCGCCCCTTCGAGCAGCTGGTAGCTCGGGTGCGAGTCGAGGTCGAGCAGGTCGCCCGAGATCCTGTCCCGTTCTTCGGCACGGCGACGCAGCGCGAAGTCGACTCCTTCGATGCTCATCGGCGGGCCACCGGCCCTCGGCATGGCCAACGTTGCCTGCGCCCCCCAGCGTGGGATGGACAAGATTGTTATCACCCCATTCTTCACACAAATTCGGGATTCGCGCGCTACACCCGCCCCCCTTCGGCCGGTGGTGTGCGGAGATCGCCATCAGGCCATGCGCGGCTGGAATCGTTCAGCCCGGGCCCAAGACCAGGCCGGTCCGGTAGGCCAGGACGACTGCCTGGACGCGATCACGCAGGTCGAGTTTGGTCAGGATCCGGGACACGTAGGTCTTCACCGTCTCCGGGGTGATGAAGAGCTTGGCGGCGATCTCGGCGTTGGACAGCCCGGCCGCGATCTGCTGGAGAACCTCCAGCTCGCGCGGGGTCAGGACGTCCACCACGCGGTTGGGGGCCGGAGGGGCGGGGCGGAGCCGTTCGGCGTAGTGGCCGATGAGGGTGCGGGTGACCGCGGGGGCCAGCAGGGATTCGCCCGCCGCGATCGTCCGCACGCCGTTGATCAGCTCGGCCGGATGCGCGTCCTTCAGCAGGAAACCGCTGGCGCCCGCCCGGAGGGCCTCGTAGACGTACTCGTCGACGTTGAAGGTGGTGACCACCAGGATCTTCGCCGGGTACGCGGTGCCGGGGCCGGCCAGGCGCCGGGTGGCCTCGATGCCGTCCAGTACGGGCATCCGGATGTCCATCACGATCACGTCGGGGTTCAGCCGTAGTGCGGCCTCCACCGCCGCGCGCCCGTCGGCCGCCTCCCCGACGACCTCCATATCCGGCTGGGCATCGAAGATGGTGACATATCCGGCACGTACCAGCGCCTGGTCCTCACACACGAGCACCCGGATCATGCGTCACTCCTGGACGGAACCACTTGCGGTCACGGAAGGGATCAGTGCGCGGACGCGGAACCCGCCTTCGGGCCGGGCTCCGGCGATCAGCTCACCATTGAGCATTCGCACCCGCTCACGCAACCCGGCCAAGCCTCGCCCGCCCGACGCGACGACGGGAGCGGTGGCCGACCCCTCGGTGGTCACCTCGATCTCGATGTGGGTGTCGCCGTGCCGTACCAGCACCGCGGTCGGGTGTCCGGTCGCGTGCTTGAGCGCGTTGGTGAGCGCCTCCTGGACCACTCGGTAAACGGCCAGTTCCACATCGACGCTCTGCGTAAGCGGCCGGCCGTGCTCGGTCCACTCGATGGGCTGGCCCGACAACCGGGCCTGTTCCACCAGATCGCTCACTTTGCCCAGGGCCGGCGTACGGTCGGCCGCTGCCGAGTCGCCGGTGGCCTCCAGCACGCCGAGCAGGGAGCGCAGCTCCGTCAGCGCGCGACGGCCGGTCCCGCTGATCGCCGTGAGCGACTCCCCGGCCCGATCCGGCGCGCTCCCCAGCAGGTACAGCGCGGCGTCGGCCTGGACCACCATCGCGGTCACATGGTGGGTGACCACGTCATGCAGTTCGCGGGCGATCCTGGCCCGCTCGGCGGCCACGGCCACCTCCGCCGACAGCCGCCGCCGCTCGGCCTCGTCGGCCCGCCACCGGCGCACCCCGGCTCCGGCCACCCAGATCACCGCCAGCACCAGGAAGAACGCGAAAAAGTCCGGGAGCTGCCGGGGCGAGCCCAGCAGGTGCAGGACGACCGCCAGGACGACGTATCCCGCGGCCACCACGATCTGGGTGGTACGGCGGAGCCGCTCCTGATGGGCTCCGGCGGCGTACAGCGCCAGGTAGATTCCGACGGTGCCGAACGTCGGCGGGCCGGACAGCGTCTGGTGCAGCGCGAACCCGATGCCGACGATCGCCAGACAGGCCGCGGGCCAGCGGGTGCGTACGGCCAGCGGGAGGGTCAGCGCCAAGGTCAGCGCCACCGACAGGGCATCGGCCGGGCGCTTGGGCAGATCACCGAGTTCGGCCCCGATACCCGACACGGTCGGCGTGAACGCCAGCAACGTGAGGATCGCCGCGAGCAGGCCGTCCCTTTTGGCGGACACCTGACCGAGCCTAACGACGGGCACTGCGCCGCGGTACCAGGCGGGCGCGGACCAGCATCGCAGCCGCGATCAGCACACTCAGGACGACCGGCACGACCGAGGCCTCAAGCCCGAACCCGCCGCCGGTCAGCCACTCCGCTCCGGAAACGTGCGTGGTCAGTACGCCGTCGGACGCGTGGCCGGAGACCGGAATGCCCAGCAGCGCCTCGGTGGCGTTCCAGGCGAAGTGGAGCCCGGTCACGAACCAGATGCTGCGCCGCCACAGGAAGGCGGCCCCCAGCAGGACTCCCGCCTCGACGGCGATCGCCAGCGAACTCCACACGGTGGCGCCCGGGTTGGCCAGATGCAGACCGCCGAAGAGCGGCGCGGTGACCGCCAGCGCGGCCCGACTCCCGAACAGCTCTTCCAGGGCCTGTAACGCCAGCCCGCGGAAGATCAGTTCCTCGGTGACCGCCGCGCCGATCGAGACCGCGACCACCGGCAACACCACCGACAGGCCCTGGGACCAGGTGAACGAGTAGCCACCGAGAACCGTGATCACTAACACCGAGAGGAGAACGAACCCCAGGCCGATCGCCGCGCCGGACAGCGCCTCCCGCCCGGCTCCTCGCGTGGCCAGCTCCGGCATGGGACGCCGCGCTACGAAACGCATGACCGCCCAGTAGACGGCCACCGCAGCCACCGCGGCCACGACGGAGAGCAGCGCCCCACCCGAGGCCAGCGCCGACACCCCACCGACGCCGATCAACCCGACCGGAAGCCAGATGAGAGGAGAACGGGTGCGCTGCGTCGTTTCCATGGAAACCTCCGGTGACCTGCGCCGCTCTGGTACGGCGATTCACCGGCAACGCTACGAACGCGACCACAGGCCACGAATCCCCGGCAGGCGAACACTTCGGGTAGCTCTCACGGGGGATGCGCTCACCCATTGGGCGAGGCCCGCGCAGTCGGAAGGCCGGGCCGCCGCTTGTCCCTGCTGACCGCGGCTCAATCAAAGGTCTGGCCGCTTGTCCCCCTGCTGACCACGGTTCAACGGGGTCGGCCCGATCAGTCGTGTTGCGTGTCGCCCGGTGTAGGTTTCGGTTCGAGCTGCCAGCGTCGCTCGTAGTGCCGTGCGCTGGGCGCCGGACCGGGGAGCGGTCCGGCGTCATGATTGCGCAGGCCGTCCAGGCTGATGGCGAGCAGTCGTCGCCGGATGGCTTCGTCCTCGGTGCCTGGCGCGGCCGGGCCGCGCCGCCCGAAGAACTCCACCAGCCAGGCGACGTCCAGTGCCGTGACGCCGGCGCGCAGCACGCCCTCCCGGTGCGCCCGGTCCGCCAACTGCTCCAGCAGGCGACGGCCCCGCCTGCTGGTCTCCCACATCTCCGGGGTGGTCTCCAGCGAGCCCGCCAGCGGAGCGAGCGCACCCGAACCCCGCGCGACGCAGGCGTGCACGTAGTCGCTGAGGCCGGTCCAGGCGTCGGGGGCGGCGAGTGCGGCCTCGGCCGCCTGAATGGACTCCTCCATGGCCTGCATACAGAGCTGCCGCAGCAGATCGGACTTGCTGCCGTACCGGCGATAGAGGCTGCCCATCCCGACCCCGGCCCGCTCCGCGATCTCGGCGACCGTGGCGCCGGCGCCGTGCGCGGCGAAGACCTCCCGGGCCGCGTCCAGCACACGGCGGTCGTTCCGCTCGGCTTCGGCCTGCCTCCCCCGCCGGGAACGGTACTGCGGTTCTGCCACGAGCGAAGCCTACTTCATTCGGAGCGAAACGCTCCGATAGCATGCCTCAAAGTAAATCGGAGCATTCCGCTCCGAATAACAGCCCTTGGGGTGACGCTCATGTTCGCTGTCGTGTTGTCGGAGTTCGGCCCGCCGGCCAACCTCGCCCTGACCGAGGTCCCGGACCCGGTGCCAGGTCCGGGCCAAGTCCTGGTCGAAGTGCACCTGGCGAACATCACGTTCGTGGAGACCCAGGTCCGCGCGGGCCGGCCGCCGAATCCGGCGATGCTGCCGCCATTGCCCGCGATCCTCGGCAACGGGGTCGGCGGCATCGTGACCGCCGTCGGCGAAGGCGCGGATCCGGCACTGGCGGGTCGGCGGGTCATCACGACGACGGGCGGTCGCGGCGGTTACGCGGAACTGGCGGCGGTCGACGCGACCGGGCTGATCGACCTCCCGCCGGAGCTGAGCTTGGCCGACGCCGTCGCGCTGCTCGCGGACGGGCGAACCGCCGTCGCCTTGATCCGTTCCGCGGCGTTGCGGCCCGGCGAGACCGTGCTGATCGAAGCCGCCGCCGGAGGCGTCGGGAGCCTGCTGGTCCAACTCGCGCGCGACGCGGGAGCCCGCGTGGTCGCCACGGCGGGCGGCCCGCGCAAGGCCGGCATCGCCAAGGACCTCGGCGCCGACCTGGCGGTGGACTACACGGTCCCCGGCTGGTCCGACCAGATCAGGCGCGAGGTGGGCGAAGTCGACGTGGTCTTCGACGGCGTGGGCGGCGAGATCGGCGGCACGGCGGCCGGCCTGCTACGCAGGGGCGGGCGCCTCTCGTCGTACGGCATGGCCAGCGGATCCTTCACCGCACCCCCCGATGGGAAGGACATAACACCGATCCGAGGCACGCCGCCGACCCCGCCCCAGATGCGCGAGCTGACCCAGGCCGCCCTCACCGCGGCGTCCACCGGCAGCCTCAAGCCCCTGATCGGCCAGAAGTATCCCCTGGACCGCGCGTCCGACGCCCACGCCGCCATCGCCTCCCGCGCGACCGTCGGCAAGACCCTCCTCCTCGTACGACCTCCGGCACCCGAGGACATCTCCCCTGCCGGGGGCGCCCAGTGATCAGGCAGCCGATCAGCGCCACCGCCCCGGCAATCGTGATCGGTATGGGTGGAGGTGACGTGCGGTGAAGCGCCTGTCGATCGGGGTGATGTTTCCGTCGTCCCGGAGCGCGGCCGTCGATGTCCGCGCCTGCGCGCGTCACGCCGAGGACCTCGGCCTGGACGCGCTGTTCACCGGCGACCACCTCGCCGCCACCGTCGGAACCATGGAGAGCACCCTCACCCTCGCCACCGTGGCCGCGGTCACCGAGCGGCTGCGCATCGGGTTCGGGGTGATGGTCCTCGCGCTGCGCCACCCGGCCTGGGCCGCCAAACAGATCGCGACTCTCCAGCACCTGTCCGGAGACCGCGTCATCCTCGGGGTCGGCTCCGGCGGCGCGGTACACGGCAGCAGAGCCTGGGAAGCGGTCGGCGTCCAGTACACCGAGCGCGGCCGCCATACCGATGCCGCCCTGGAAGTCCTGCCCGACCTGGTCACCGGCCGAACAACGGTGCTGCCATCCGGCGTCTCCATCGCCTTGTCCCCGGGAGCGGCCATGCCGCCCATCTGGGTAGGCGGCGGCTCCCGGGCGGCACTGCGCCGCACCGCCCGCTACGCGGATGCCTGGTTCCCCTCAGTGATCACCGCGACGGCGGTCGCCAACGGCCGCCGCGAACTGGCCGATCTCGCCGCCGGCTACGGCCGCCCGACGCCGCATCTCGCCGTCGGCGGCAGCGTCCTACTCGGCCCCACCCCATCCCCGTCACTACTCAGCGCCGCCACCGCCGGCCTCACCCGGTACGGCGTGCCTCCCGAGATCGCCGCCCACCTGCCGATCACCGGCCCCCCACCCCAAGCAGCCGAGCGATTCCGCCAGTACGCCGAAGCCGGCGCCGACCACCTCATCCTCGGCGTCATCGGTGACGACTGGCAACGCCAGTGCGAACTGATCGCCGAAACCCGCTCACTGTCAGAATTATCCTGACAAACCGTCCGCATGCGGCTGCGGAGAGGCCAGCATTGCTCACCCCTGGCCCTCGCCTCCACGCCCAGCAACACGAATATAACCACCGTGCAAAAATGAGCACGTGGCTTATAATTGAAGGGTGAGCTGGCTGGCCGAGCTCCGCGCCGCCGGGTGGGAGGCGGAACTCACGAGCGATCTTCTGATCGTGGGAGACCAGACCTTTCGGGTCACAAACACTTCCAACCGCTTCACCCGGATTGCAGGGGAACGCGAACTCACGATCGACCTGCTGGTGCCATCCACGTCCACCCGGCACCAGCCCAACGTCGACGTTGGGCCCATCGTGGCCGATGGGGTGCCCGGCCTCAGCGTCAGCCTCGCCAGACCCGGCCTACGACTGCCTCTACGTATCACGCTGAGCACCGGAACCGAACTCCCGTTCAACGCGGTCATCCCCGATCTGGCCGCCGCGCCCGCCCTCAAGATCCTCTCGTACGGCTCGCGCTTAGCCACGCGTGACGAGGAGGACATCAAGCGCCTCTTGCAGATCGCCCACGCGACTGGTCTGAATTGGCCCTCGCGACTACATCAAGTCGCTGTTCGAGAAGGTGGGCGTGAGCAGCCGCGGCGAGCTGACCGCGAAGCTCTTCGCCGAGCACTACTTCGACGCCTTCCATGCCGCTACCGTCCAGGTCTCACGGAGGGCGGCCCGGGGCGGTCCGGGCCGCCGCGTGATCACTTCCGCAGGTGGGCCAGTGCCTCGGACCAGGCGACCACCTGGTCGAACGTGGCGGTCATGGCGTCGGTCTGGTGGGTGCCCGGGGTGAGTGTGCTGAAGTTCTCGAAGTCGGTGTAGAAGGAGAGGGCCACCTGGGCTTTCGTCGTCGCGAGTTGCACCTCGGCGGCGACGAGCCGCAGGTGTTCGACGGCCCGGACGCCGCCGGCGACGCCGAAGCTGACGAAACCGGCCGCTTTGTTGTTCCACTCCGCGTACAGGTAGTCGATAGCGTTTTTCAGGACGCCGGTGGTCGAGTGGTTGTACTCGGGGGTGACGAATACGAATCCGTCGAATCCGGCGATGAGCTGCGACCATGCCTTCGTGTGCGCGTTGTCGTAGCGGCCGGTCGATGCGGCCGCCGGCTCGTCGAGGTGGGGTAGCGGGTGGTCGATGAGGTCGACGATCTCGAACTCCGCGTCCGCCCGGCCGGCCGCCTGGGTCAGCGCCCAGTCCGCCACCGCTCTGCTGTAACGCCCCGGCCGTACGCTCCCGACGATGATTGCGATTTTCGTCACGGCTTGACTCCTTATGGTCGATGTCTGATCTGCTGGAGCGGCCTGACGAGAACGTTGATTCCCACGAAATGGGATGCACTATTTAGTGCAATACGCACTTCAG
This sequence comes from Acrocarpospora corrugata, assembly GCF_009687845.1. Lineage (GTDB taxonomy): Bacteria > Actinomycetota > Actinomycetes > Streptosporangiales > Streptosporangiaceae > Acrocarpospora > Acrocarpospora corrugata. Next base: position 160,326 of record NZ_BLAD01000049.1, on the reverse strand, counting down.
AGTGCATATTGCGAAAGGGGCGAAATGATCTTTCCTGGGATTGCGGGCGATGCGACCACATGCGACGATGATCAGCTTCAGTCTGTTATGCGTGGCCTGCTCAGCACCATCGGTGACAAATGGACTCTTGTCGTCATCGCGTCCCTCACCGCGGGCGAGCAGCGTTTCACCAACCTCCTCCGCGGCATCGACGGGATCTCCCATCGCATGCTCACCAAGACCCTGCGCGACCTGGAACGTGATGGTCTGGTCACCCGGCGGGTCCATGCCGAGGTGCCGCCGCGGGTCGAGTACGCGCTCACGCCGCTGGGCCGCACCCTGCTCGGCCCGATCAACGCCCTCAGTGAGTGGGTCGGCACGCACGGCCGTACCATCCTGGAGAACCGGGACTCGGCCTTGAAATAAACCGTGGGAGCCGTGCAGAAAAGCGCATGGTCCAGCAGCTGCTCACTCTCCTGGCGGAATGAGGGCGAGCGCGAACTGGTCTGGACGATCGATCCGGGTCATCCGATCGCGGCGGGCGTCGACCAGCCCATTGTCATCGGCGAGCAGGAGATGCACGGGGAGCCATTCGACATCCCGGACCCCGACGAGGTCGCCGTATGCCGGGGCGGCGGGGATCGTGTCTCCCAACGCGTTCGGCGTCTTCTCGAAACGGCTTCCGCCGTTCGCCGTGCCGCGGGATGACGATGAATCCCTGCGGCTGCTCGTGGCGGCGCTGCGTGAGGTGGCCGCCGTCGGCGAGGAGCACGGGAGCGCCGTGTTCCTGGAGCCGCTGAACCGTTTCGAGGATTACCTGATCAATACGCTGGCGCAGGCGTCGCGGGTCGTCGACGAGATCGCGTCGCCGGCCGTACGCGTGATCGCCGACACTTTCCACATGTCGATCGAGGAAGCCGACATCGGCGCGGCCATCCGCGCCGCGGGTCACCGGATCGGGCACGTCCAGCTGGGTGACAGCAACCGGCTTGAGCCGGGGGCGGGCCACTATGACTGGGACGAGACGCTGACGGCGCTTGAGGACATCGGATACGACGGCTGGCTCGCGATGGAATGCGGGCTCAGCGGCGAACCCCGCGACGTCCTTCCGCGCGTGTCCGAGCTCTTGAAGCGTTGACGCCCTAATGGGCCTGGGCCTTCTGGTCACGGAGGGCCTGCTCGACGGCGTCGCGTACGCGGGCCTCCTCACGTAGCTTGCGCCGGGCGCGCTTGCGGCGGTTGAGGAGGATCCCGCCGACGATGACCGCGATCAGCAGGACGAGCAGCAGCGACTGCGTCCACGGCACGGCCCACCCGCTCGCGGTGGCCTGGACGGGGTCGAGTGAGGTGGTGGAGCCAGAGATGTCGGTGAGCTGGGGCAGGATGGTCGTGGCCGCGGCCAGGGTGAACAGGGGTGCCACACCGTGAACGGGCACCGTCACCTGCCGGCTCTCGCCGGGGAGCAGTTCCGGCGGCGCGGCGATCTTGTCGGCTTCGGCCGGTAGCCAGCCGAACGGGCCCGAGACCGACATCGTCTGCTGGGCGGACAGGATGGCGTTGCCGGTGTTGTGGATCCGGTAGCTGACCGTGGCGTCGCCCATCGCGAAGGGGTTGATGGAACCGGCGTAGTCCACGTGGAAGTCCTCGATCGCGAGGATCGGCTTGAGCTCACCGCTGACGCGCAGTTTGACCCGGATGCCGAGGCGCCGGTCCACGTTGATGCCTTCGGCCTGGTCGGACTGGGTCAGCGAGGTGAGGATGCCGCCCACGTAGTCGCCGGGCGTGGCGTTGCCCGGAATGGTGACCGTGAACGGGATCTCGGCTGTCTTTCCGGGCTGGATGGTGACGCTCTCGCGGCCGGCGTGGAGCCAGGCGCCGATTCCGACGGATTTCTCGTTCTTGGGGAGCAGGTCGAGCTGGCCCGTGTCGGTGGTGAAACCGTCGGCGGCGTAGACGGCGAGTTTGACCGGAGCCGTACCCCGGTTGGCGACGACCATGGCGTCCTTGGCCAGTCCGCCGGGGTTGACGGCGTAGCTGAAACTGGACCGGTCAGCGCCGTAGGTGTTGGAGGCCGTCCGTACGGTCCAGGCGACCTCGCCGTCCGCGGCCAGCGCGGGACCGGCGGTGAGGCCGCCGGCGGCGAAGGCGGCGAGCAGGGTCAGGGCGGCGGTGCGGACGAGAGTGGTTTTCCGGCGCATCTCGGGATCCTTGGGCCATCTGGGGCGGGTCTGGAAGGGCTGTGGGGGTGGACGCCCGGCAGGCGCCCACCCCGTCAGGTGCAGGTCAGCTGCTCAGCGCAGTGATCGTGAGAGTGGCGCGGTAGCCACCCTTCTCGACGCTGCCCGGGATCTTCAGATCCAGGTCGGCGCCGAGCTTGGCCTGGCCCTTGACGTGGCCCTGCTCAGCCCAGCCGAGGCCGCGCGAGACGGCCAGGCCCTGGCCGTGGTCGTCGTAGCCGGAGGGCACCGCCCCGCTGGCCTTGGCGCTGAGGCCGTCCTCCAGCACGCGCGGCGTCCAGCCCAGGTACGCGCCGGAGAAGGTCTTGGCGGCGTCCTGGAAGTCGCTCACGCTGGCCGAGATCGACCACGGGGCGAGCGAACGGCGGCTGTCCGACACGACGATCGGGTTGATCTGCCCGGTCGCCGCGAAGTAGTCACCGTGCTCCGTCGCGGTGCCGAGGTCCACCAGGCCGTTGCGGCCGTCGATGGTCCAGCCGAACTCACCCGGAGCGGCGTTGGGCACGTTGACCTGGAGGGCCTGGCCATCGCCGTGGTACGGGTGCACGGTCACCTTGTCGACGACCGAGCCGACCGGCTGGTCGGCGGGGGTGTTGGCGCACGCGAGGCCACGCTCCACCGCCGCGTTCGGGGGAGCGCAGGTGCCGCTGCGGACGTTCTCGACCACGAGCTCGTCGTTGCGGACCTGAACCTTGACGTAGGAGCGGACGTGCTCCTGGTTCTGAACCGAGTTGTACCAGTAGCTGCTCGGGTTCAGCGGGTCGGCGCCATTGCCGGCGCCGCCGGCGGCGCTGCCGTCGGGGGCCGAGATGTCGTAGTACTTCGAGCCCGAAGCCGAGTTGCCCGTCACGTAGAGCACGCCGCCGGGGCCCGGGTAGACGTCAGCCGCGCCGGGCTGCTCCTCCGGGTTGGCCTTCTGGCTGTTCTTGATCAGGTAGCTGCGGGAGTAGCTGTGGTCGTGGCCCTGCAGCACCAGGTCCACACCCAGGTTGGAGAAGGCGGTCGGGAAATCGACCCGGCGCACCTTGGCGTCTCCGTCCTTGGCGTGGGCGGCCGGCGAGTAGATCGCGTGGTGCAAGACGAGCACCTTCCACTTGGCCTCGTTGCCGTGCCGGTTGATGATGTCGGTCACGTACGCGAGGTGCGCCGCGTCGCCGCCACCACCCTGGGAGTTGGCGTAGCTGTTGCTGTTGATGTCGATGAACAGCACGTCCTTGTAGACGTACCAGTAGTTGCCGCCGGAGGTGTTGGACGCCGGGTTGCCGTTGGCGTACAGCGGGGCCGAGCGGTCGGTGTTGGGGGTGTAGAGGTGCTGCTCGTACGCCTTGCCGCCGACGTCGTGGTTGCCGATGGTCGCGGCCCACGGGTACTGGCGGAGCTTGTCGGGCGCCAGGAAGGCGGTCCACTGGGACTCGGTGTTGGCCGTCTCGACCTGGTCACCGCCGGACACGAGCAGTTCGGAGTCCGGGTTGGCGGCCAGGGCCACGTCCAGCGTGTCCTGCCAACCGGCCTGGTCCTTGGGGACGTCGCCGGAGGAGCCGATCTGCGGGTCGCCGAAGAACAGGAAGTCGTAGTTCCCGTCGAAGTCCTGCGTCTTGAAGGAGTAGGTCGGGGACCAGTTGCCCTCGGCGCCGACACGGTAGGAGTAGACCGTGTCTTCCTTCAGGCCGCTGATGGTCGCGTGGCGGTTGAAGCCGCCACTGGTGGCGATGTTCCCCGAGCCGACCGCGTCGAAGACGGCCGCGCCGGCGGGGAACTCGTTGTTGGCGAGCTCCGCGGTCGGGGCGAGCTGGATCTTCTGCGCGATGTCGGCCGAGGAGTACCAGGTCACGGTGCGCTGGGACTCATCGGCGCCCACTCCGAGGATGATCCCGGTGAGGGTGGCGGGCTCGGCGGCGCTGGCTGCGGTCGTCAAGCTGCTGCCGAAGGCTACGGCCAGGCCCAGGAGCGCGGCGGTGGCACCTACGGCAACGCGGTTCCGGGTGCTTAATGTCATTTTTGTTCCTTTTGCCACGATTATGCATAGAAGCGAACTCAAGCTCCCGCTGCCGCATGAACCGGCCGTAAATGCGGTCTGGCCGGTTATGGCATGTCCCAAAAACCCTTAGGTGCCGAGCAGCCGTTCGACGAACCAGATCAGCCCCATCACCGAAACAGCTGCGGAAATCGCTCCGGTCACCCAGAAGCCGGCCGTCGGCAGGCGATGCCGGAGCACGGTAAGCAGCGGGAACACGAGGGCGATGATCGTCAACTGGACGACCTCGATGCCGACGTTGAACACCAGCAGCGACCACAGCAGGGTCCACGACCACGACTCGTCGATCCCCAGCGCGCCCGCGAAACCCAGGCCGTGCACGAGACCGAAACAGAACACCACCCCGAGGCGGGTCCAGCCCGCGCGGTCCAGGCTGAAATGACCGCGTCCGGCCGGCTCCAGGTCGGTGGCGTGGCCGCCGCGCCGCAGGATCCGCCACAGGTGCCAGCCGGCCACCACGGCGATCGACAGGGCGATCACGGGTTCCACCACGCTCGCGGGCACGTCGACCAGGCCGAGCGCGGCGAGCATGAACGTCACCGAGTGGGCCAGGGTGAAGCTGGTGGCCACCAGGACGATCTCGCGCAGGCGCCGGGATCCTGCGATGAGGGCGAGCAGGAACAGGATGTGGTCGATCCCGGACAGCAGGTGTTCGGCGCCCAGGAGGAAGAACTCCCAGAATCGCCCGTACCAGGACTGGCCGGTGGAGAAGGACGGCTGACCGGCGTCGAGCGCGGCGCTGCCCGAGTGGCCGTCGATCTCGTACGTGACGATCGTCTTGGCCCCTTTGACGTACTTCTCCGTGTCGGGGAACAGCTGGCTCCGTACCTGGTGGTCGTCGCTCTGCTGGGGACAGGCCCAGTCGAGCAGCAGATCGGCGTACGGCACGCCCTCCCGTTCGCTGATCTTGAAATCGCCGACTTGGGCCGGGGCGCAGGGCTGGTCCGCCGAGGCGATCGAGAAACGCTTGGTGACGTACGCGACGGCCTGCTTCGCGTGGGCGTTGAGCGCGGCGGCCTGGCCGTCGGTGTCACCGGCCTCGAAGGCGGCGATTCCGGTCTGGTAGAGGGGGTCGTCCTTCTCCGAGTCGGCGGTGGAGACGACGAAGAGGTCGTATTCAAGCCCCAGCGTGGTGCGCAGGTGGCCCCCGTCGCCTGCGGTGATGTCGACGTACACGGTCGAGGTGAACCCGTGGGCGAGGGCCGGCCCGGCGCTGAGGAAGGCGGCGGCCGCCAGGCTGATCCCGAGGACGGCGGCGCGCATCCGGTGTGACATGGTGCTCCTTCAGTTGGCCCGTGCACGCTCCACCCCCCGCGTGAACGCGAGCCGACCCACCGGCGAACCCCGGAAGAAATAACCCCAGAAGAACCTCTATTGCTCGAAATAGGGATGAACCGGGAAGGAGGATGTGCACGCACAACCCGCCATCACTCGGAGGACGATCGCTTTGCGCCCCCCGCTTCGGGCCGTCGCCGCGCTGGCGGCGGTCGCCGTACTGCTCGCCGGATGCGGTTCCGGCGACTGGTCACAGCCGCACGCCAAGCCCGCCCCCGTCGGCACGCTCGGCCCGGGATTCATCGACCCCACCCATCGGCCCGCCCCTGAGTCGACCATTACCCCCCGGCCCGGCTCCTGGACCGAGGTCCACCCGTCGCAGGACTACCGGGTGGTACTCCTCACCACCGGCGACGACCGCCCGACCAAAACCCTGGTGGCGGCGGTCCAGAACTGGGCCGAGGAGGAGGACGTTGACCTCAGAACAGTGGTCGCCGCCAATCCGGCCGACTATGTGCCCAGCATCACCAAGGCCATGGAGATGGGCCCCGACCTCATCGTCAGCGCCGGCGACCACCTCATCGACCCCCTCTCCCTGGTCGCCCCGAACCACCTGGCCCAGCAGTTCCTCGTCGTGGGCGCCGAACTGGCCGAACCCACCCACAACGTCACGGCCGCCGACTGGTCCGGCGCGTCATTCCGCGGCGAAGGGCTCGGCATGTCCACGACCTACGACCCCAACTCATTCACCCCCGAGCGCTGCGCGGCAGCCATCAGAGCGGGCGTCGCCGCAGTACTCAACGACCTGACCGGAATCGTGATCTGGCTCGATTAGCATTGACATTCAATTTGACTCTGAGTTAGAGTCCAATGTCTAGAGGTCCAAGATGCCCACCCCAAGGGTGGTTGCACACGACCGATCCCCTCGCAGACATTCCCGGAGAAAGCCCAAAGTTCTCTAGAGAACTTTGGGCAAGCAGATGAAAACTTTCAGCGACCTGCTCCGGTGGATCATAGATCTGTGATTGCTGGCATCCCGACTGGTCCTGTGGCCGTTCCCCGTGTGGTCAGAGCGCTCGCCGGCGGCGGGGTCGTTGTGCCGGTTTGGGCGAACGAGGTTGGGGGGCTGACGTTTCGTATTGAAGGCGAGCCCGTTCGGTACGTGAAATGGGTGGCCTCGGGCACGCCCGAGATTGACCTGTACAGCGAAATGCTGCGGCTGAGTTGGGCGCGGAGATGGGTGGCCGTGCCGCCGGTCATCGAGCATGGTGCCGACGATGAAGGCGAGTGGCTGGTCACGGCGGCGGTGCCGGGGCTTTCTGCGGTGGATCCGCGCAGGGTCACGGATCCGGTGACTGCGGCGGTGGCGATCGGGCGGGGGCTGCGGGTGTTTCACGATGCCCTGCCGGTGGATGAGTGTCCGTTCGACTGGGGGGTCGGCAGCAGGCTGGCCAATGCCGCGGAGCGCGCCGAGGGTGCGGAAGCGGGCGGGTCTCCCGAGCGGCTTCGGCTCGCCGAGGTTCGGGCGGGGATCGGCGATGCGCCGGCGATCGATCGTCTTGTCGTCTGTCACGGTGATGCGTGTGTCCCCAACACGCTGTCACACGCCGACGGGACGTTCGCCGCGCACGTGGATCTCGGGTCGCTCGGGCGGGCCGATCGATGGGCGGATCTCGCGGTCGCGGCGTGGAGCATGGACTGGAATTTCAGCCCCGGATATGACGGCCTCGTCTACGAGGCGTACGGGATCGCCCCGGACGCGGAACGCATCGCCTATTACCGGCTGCTCTGGGAGATGACGTGATCGGGCGCACTTCTCACGCCAAGGCGAAGGGGCTGGGGATTTCCCTAGGCAAGTCCCCGAAGCGCCTGATTTATCGTAACTTCTAGCGTTTTCGTGTATCCACGAAAACGGAGAACAACGTGACGGATCAGACCCCTCTGTTCGACTTCATGATGGTACGCACCCCCGGTGAGCCGACACCGCACCGCCTGCGCCGGGGATATATCGACGACCACGGACACCTCGCCGGACCCCAGCCGGACGAACCCGGTCTGGCGGGACTGCGGCTGGTCTCCCGAGTGACCGAGGTCGTCCTCGACCAGGTGCTCGCCTGGAGTCCCGACGACGACGAGCAGGTGGCCCTGGAATCGCTGCGCGCCGACCTGCTGGCGCTCCTGCCCGCGCGTGGCCCGATCAAGGCCAAGACCGGTGACGCGATCTCACTGGCCGAACTCGCCGAGAACGCCCACATCGCCATGCCCGACGGGACCTACCGGCTGCTGCCGGACCGACTGCCCCGCCTCGGCTCGCCGTGGCTGATGAAACGCCTCGCCGGAGCGTTGCCCGTGGTGGATTCCGCCACCCGGAAGTTCGACCGGTGGTGCATCCGCTGTTCGCGCGGCTGTTCCGGTTTCTGCACCCGTTCAACGACATCAAGCCGATCGGGGTGGGCGATCTCAAGGTGGTTCGCCAGTGGCTCTCCGTATACCATCCCGGCGAGATCTCGCATGTGCACAACATTCTCAAGGGCGAGGCGCGGACGCGGGATCACCGGCGACTGGAGAAGACCGAGGACGTGTTCTCGTTCAGCGACAGCCGTACCCAGGATGTCAGTAAGGACACGCAGTCCACTGAGCGTTACGAAGTGAAGAACGAGACCGAGAACGTGCTGAAGCAGACGCTCAACGTCACCGCCAATCTCACCTATGAGAACAAGGCGGAATATCACCGCGAGCGCGGGCGCGGGGTTCGCGTACAACCGGGCGGCGGAGGATCATGCCTCGCTCGCGCAGAACTTCGCCAGGGATGTGGTGGCCAAGGCGGTGGAGCGGGTGGAGACCCGGGCGAGCACGCAGCGGAGTTCCACCAGGCTGTCGGAGACGGAGGAGAAGAACCTCCAGGTCTTCGACAACAAAGACGGTAAGACGCATATCTCGGGCATGTACCGCTGGATCGACAAGGAGTACACCGCCCAGGTGTTCAACTACGGGCGGCGGATGATGTTCGAGTTCGTCGTCCCTGAGCCCGCCGCGTTCTGGGTGGAATCCCGGCTGGCCGCGCATGCCGGCGAGATCGTGGTGCCTCAGCCGCCCGCTCCTCCCGTCTACCAGAGCGTCGCGCTGGGCTTCGGCCCGGCTGACGTCGACGAAGCCAAACTCGCCGAGCTTCGCCAGAAATACGATTTGTCGGGCATTCCGCCGCTCGTACGGGAAAAGATGGCCGTCCTGGTCAACCAAGGCAACGGCACGACCTCCTTCACCGAGACTGCGCCCAATGCGAGCGACAAGTGGTTCACCCGGACGTACGGGGCGCGGATCACCGGCGGCTAGGGGTACCGGCTCGCCGAGGTGGCGCTCGCCGGGAAGATCAACTACGAGGACGCGCACTCCGGGTCCGACTCGGACCGGAACTTCTTCCGGATGACGGTGAACGGGTCGCAGATCTTCGTGTACCAGGACGACGCGACGGCGTTCCGTCGCCGGCGACCGGCTGACCGACGTGGACGCGATGGCGACGCACACGGTCAGGACGACGTCCACCCAGTTCCAGATCGTCAACCGGGACAAGAATCCGACGAGTGTGACCTGGTCGCATGTCGAGCGGGACGTTCGGTTCCCGGTCATCGATCTGGGCGTCACGCGGAAGAAGGGCAGGGTCGTCCAGTTCCTGGAGCAGGCGTTTGAATGGTCCCGGGTGTCGTATGTGTTCTACCCGTACTTCTGGGCTCGCCGGGCTCGGTGGATCGAGCTGATGGACCACGCCGACGACGCCGATCCCGCTTTCACCGGTTTCCTGCGGGCCGGCATGGCGCGGGTGTTGCTGGCCGCGACTCCCGGCTACGAGCAGGCGATCCTGCACTACCTCGCCACCCGCGAGCCCTGAGGTGCTCCGTGAGCCTGGTGTTCACGGTCTCGTCGGGCGACGGGACCGTGGCTCCGGCCCGGACCGTCAGCAGCGCGGCACTCGAACTGGAGGACCGCGTCCGCACCTACTACATGCGCCATTGGGACGACTACGAACGACGGCTGGGCGGCCCGCGTACCGCCGGATATCCGCGGCTTTCGATCCCGGACGCACCGGAACTCGTCATCGACGCCACCCTGCTCGGGCGGCTCTGCTTCCTTAACGCGACGTACGGCTGGAGCGTCATCAAAGCCGCGGAATCCGCCGCGTCGAAGCAATGGGCACCCGTGGAAGGCGGCCTCCCCGGCGGCACCAAGGCCACCGGAGAGGAGGACGCCGCCTGGCACTTCTTCGCCGCCAGCAGGAACCTGCTGGGTCTGCTCATCCGGCAGGCGCTGCTCGACCTGGAAGCACGGGCGGCCGCCACTGTCGCGGACGCGGCCCGGCAGAGCAAGGAGTTCGTCGACACCGCCTGGGACCAACTCGGCGTACGCGAACAGGAGGACGGTTCCTTCACCTTCGAGGATCGGGGGCTCTCCGACGGCATCCACCAGACGTTGACGCGGGCTGCGCAGGAACGGCTGGCGCTCGACTACATCATGCGCACGCTCCGGCTGCAGGATCGGGCGCTGAGCGAAGCGGGCGATCCAGGCGATCCCAATCTGACGTTCGGCCAGTGGATGCGGATCAGGGACGTGAGCGGTGAGCGGGACCGGACCCGGCTGGCCGCCGATCAGTGCCGCCGCGCCCTGGTGGAACTGCGCGACCTGCTCACCATCAACTGCCCGGTCGCGCTACTCGCCTTCGCCACGGTCAAGCCGAAGGAGAGCAGGAGCGAGGTCGAGAACCAGCTGGGCAAGATCATGCACCGGCTGCGCGCCCAGGCGACCGCCCTGACGGCGACGACCATGGGCGGCAAGGTCGCCCAGGTGCTGCGGGTGACCGAACCTTCGACCGGGCCGCCCCTGGTGCGCATTCCGGCCGAAGGGCCGGAGGAGGGCGTGTTCGCCGCCGCGTCCCGCAACCGGCGGGCGGATCTCGGCTGGGATCCGCTGCTACACGAAGGGACCTGGCATTTCCTGGCCGGGCGGCTGCCGAAGGACAGTCTCATGTACGCGGTCGCCTATCACTACCGGCGGTTGCTGGTCCAGGAGCGCGCTGTTCGGATGGCGGCCGAGCGGGCCGCCGCCGGTTCGGCGCGTTCGCTGGCGGTGACGGCGGCGGTGCTGGGCACCGCGATGCTGTTCGTGCCCGCGCTCGGGCTCGTCGTGCTGGCGGAGGCGGTGTCGCTGACCGCCACGATCACGGGGTTCGCGGCGACGATGTCGTCCGTGCTGGAGGTGGTCGGTCAGCTGCACGCGCTGGATGAGAGCATCCACGACACGCTGGTCGCCCCGGCGGGGATCTCGGTGGAGACCATGGCCGAACTGGGCGTGCTCACGCGGGTGCGGGTGAATCTCCCGGCGGAGATCGTCGAACAGCTGCTGCTCAGCCTGATGCTCCAACGACTCGGCGCGGCATTGCCCAAGGCGGAACTCGCGCTGATGGGGTACGGATACTACGGGGATCTACAGACTCTGCTCGCCCCGCTGGACAGCACTCCGTGACGGCGAAGGCTCCGGAGATCCATACGCGAGCCGCGGTGATCGAACCACAGCGGGTCAAACTCGCCGAGGAACTACGCGGGCTGGGCCTGCCGGTCCCGCCGGTGGGACCGCTTCCTTTCGAGCCAGCGGCCGGCGGCAGCGCACTGCGACGATTGGTGAACTTCGGGCTCAGGGATCCACTGGTCCTGATCCTCCCGGAATACCGCGTACTCGTGGACGGATTCATGGGCCTCGGCCAGTACGGATTCCATCCCCGGAAACTCGGCGCGCAGTCCATCGACCAGACGATCTCCCTGCTCTGGGGGTTCGCCCGGGAGCCCCACGTGGAGTTCTCCCGGTACGACCCGGCCCGGTTGCAGACCTCGGCCGGACTGGAACAGCAGTCTCGGGGGTTCCTGAACCAGCGGGTGGTCATTCATCATCCCGAGGTCGCGGGCCGGTTGGGCCTCTACAGCGCCCTGGCCAGCGGTCCCATCCATGACTTGGCGATGGCCGGACAGGCCCAGCGGATCAACGGGGTCGGAAACCTGGTCAAACTTCCCCAGGGCGTGCTGCAACCACCGCGCATGGGCGTCAACGTCGAGACGCTCGTCAACGGCCGGTGGATCGAGTTCTGGGACGTGATCACGTACTCGCGGTTCAGCCCTGGCCAGCCGGGCCCCGGCGGGATCTACTGGCCCGCGCGGGTCGAGATCAAGGTCGCGACGCCCGAGACACGCCAGTTACGCAACGAGCCGCGGCGACTGCTCGACGCCCAGAGCGTGCGCTGGACCGACGCCGACACCGGAGCACTCGTCGACGCGCCGCCGCAGGAGATCTTCCCCGAACTGTCGCCGCACGCGCGTCAACTGGTGCTGGGGCGGATGCGGGACGGGCCGCCGGCTGTCCACAAAGGGGACGAGGTCACGGTCCGATCGACGCGGAGCGGGCAGTCCTACCTGCGTTACGACATGCGCCTGGAGATGATCTGGATCGACGCCATCATTAAGATGATCATGAGATGAGACAGAGGAGATTGCCCCCGCGACCATGCCGTGTGCCTCCTGCGGGCCCTAGTTAAGTAGGGGGGTACTCTCTCCAGTCGTCGCCATCGGTGTGATCGTGGAGTTGTTTGATCACCTCAGCCGAAGGCGAGGGACGGCATGGCGAAGAAGAAGGTCGGGCAGATCCGCATCAGTAAGCGGGTCGTCCAGATCGGGCACCAGGTGTATCCGCTGGCGAACATCTCTCGGGTGCAGAGCCTGCGGGTGGTTTGGGTGGGTAAATCCGCGACGTTCTATCCGCTCCGGCAGATCGTCGGCACCGCGCTGCTGGCCGGGGCGATCCTTGCCGGGATCACGGTTGTTCCCGATCTCAATCTCGACTTCGAGATCGGGGAGATGTCGCAGCAGGCCTTCAACGGTGTGGCTGTTTTGGCGGGGCTGCGGATCGCGTACCTGCTGATGGTGCTGCTCTATCGGATGCTGCGGCGGCAGCAGTACTCGCTGGTCATCGAGACGGCCGGCACGCAGTTCACCGCGCTGTCCGGCACCGATCTCCAGGAGATCCAGCGGATCAAGGACGAGATCGTGGGCGCCATCGAGGACCCGCCGACCGAGGAGCGGACCATCCAGGTGCACGGGGATCTCGTACTCGGTGATCAGCACAAGCAGACCGGGCAGGACAGCAAGATGATCTTCAATCGGTAGGGGTGGACATGAGCGACATCGTGTACGGAGAGCAGTACAAGCAGACCGGGTCCAGCAGCAGCATGATCATCAACAAGTCGGGCGGGGTGTCCCGTGGGGAGTTGGACGCCGCGGTCCTCGAACTGAGGGCCTTTGTCGCCCAGTTGACCCGCGATGGCGCGGTTTCCGCCGACGGCAGCGTCACGGATCCGGCCGCGGTCGTCACCGCGGTCGAGTCGCAGCCGAGCCGGTTGAAGGCACTGGGTACGGCGATCGCCGGAGGCGCCAAAGACGCTGTCCTCTCGGTCGTCAAGGATGGCGTCGCCGCCATGATCGTCGCCCTGGTGGGACGGATGTGACCGCGAGCCACAGTGAATGTCCTTAAGGGGCGAATACACTTTCCGCTTTGCGCGAGTAGCACGCTCTGCGCGGGTAGCCCGCTCTGCCGGGTAGCACGGCTCTTGGTAGATCTTTTCCGTGGCATGTAGAGGATCGGGGTTCGGCGCCGACCTGGGTGTGACGAGGTTGTTCACCAGGAGGTATCGCGATGAGGTCTTCGGTCCTGCAGGCTCCCGGGGCGGAGCTGTACTACGAGGTGCGGGGTAGCGGGCCGGTCCTGCTGTTGATCTGCGGTGGGGTCTATGACGCCGCCGCGTACCAGCCGCTGGCGGAGGCGCTCGCGGACCGGTACACGGTGGTGACCTACGACCGGCGCGGGAACTCGCGGAGCCCGTTGAACGGGCCGCCCGAGGCGCAGAGCATCGAGGTTCATGGGCGGGATGCCCAGCTTGTCCTGTCGGCGGTGCGGGGGACGGAGCCGGCGTATGTGTTCGGCAACAGTTCCGGGGCGATCGTCGGACTGGCGTTGGCCGCCCGGTATCCGGAACACGTTCGCGGGCTCGTCGCGCATGAGCCGCCGATCTTCGAACTGCTCTCCGATCGCGAGTACTGGCGGGGAGTCATCGACAATGTGGAGAAGACCTTCCGTTCGGAAGGGCCGACGGCCGCAGGGCAGGTGCTCGGTGCGGCCTTCGCCGAGCAGGGCGGCGGATCGGCTGATGGCGGCGAGGCCGAGGAGCAGCGTATGCCGGGTGGCGCGTTGTCGGAAGGCGAGCCCGACCCGGAGACAGCCGCGATGCTGATGCGGTTCGCGAAGAACATGGAATTCTTCATCGGGTACGAAGTGCCGCCATTCGCAAGGTATGTTCCCGACTTTTCGGCGCTCAGGGAATCCGGCGTGCGCGTGGTGGCGGCGGCCGGAGAGGCATCCGAAGGCGAACCGCCGTACCGGGCCGCTTTCGCGGTGGCCGAGCAGGTGGGTACGGCTCCGGCGATCTTCCCCGGGGACCATGGCGGATTCGGTGTTCAACCAGAGGCGTTCGGCGCCCGGCTGCACGGCGTGATATCCGGGCACGGCGGCTGATCCCGGCTCCCCCATAACGAAACGGTCTTTCGTGGTACGGGTGGGGTGTGGGAACGTCTGGCTTGGATCGGAAGGCATTCGCACAGGAGTGGGGGGCCCGGGGATGGCTGAAGCGGCGAATCCGATGCATGCGGCGCTGCTGGAGTTGCGGCGCCAGCTTCTCGCCGAACTGCACGTGGTCGAGCAGGCGCTGGCGAAAGCCGACGCCGACATGGGTGGTGGGCTGGTGTGGCTCGGGCCGGAAGCACGGCAATGGCGTGACGACCTGGGCCGGCGACGAACGCAGGCTCGCCGGGAGTCGGATCGGCTCGTGACGGCCATCGATGAGGCCCTGGCCGGACAGCCGGCCAGGGTGCCGGAGACGACGGCGGATACGTATCGGCGGCAGCTGACCGGGCGGTTGTGACGCTGAACGCGAACTCGTAGAAATCGAAGAGGCTCCCCACGACCTCACCGACCAACCGGAGATCCCGGCCATCCGACGCGACAGGTACTCGGGCGGTGTTACGTGGTCGGGCGTCCGTATGTTTCGAGGAGGCGCAGCCAGATCTCGTTGACCGTGGGGTAGGCGGGCACCGCGTGCCACAGCCGGTCAAGCGGGACCTCTCCCACGATCGCGATCGTCGCCGCCTGCAGCAACTCGCTCACGTCGGGGCCGACGAAAGTGACGCCGAGGATGACCTTGCGCTGCTCGTCGACCACCATCCGGGCGGTTCCGGTGTACCCGTCCGCGTGCACGCTCGCGCCGGCGACATTGCCGATCTCGTAGTCGACGGTACGGATCTCGTAGCCCGCCTGCCGCGCGGCCTGCGCCGTGAGCCCCACGGAAGCGACTTCCGGGTCGGTGAACGTCACCTGCGGCACGGCCGCGTGGTCGGCGGTCGCGACGTGAACACCCCACGGGGCATCCGACACGGGCGCGCCCGCCGCCCGCGCCGCGATGACATCCCCCGCCGCCCGCGCCTGATATTTCACCTGATGAGTGAGCAACGCACGCTTCGTCACATCGCCGACGGCGTAAAGCCAGTCGAACCCAGGCACAAGCATCGTGTCGTCGGTCTTCAGCCAGTCACCAGGGGTGAGACCAATCGTTTCCAGGCCAATATCCCGCGTACGCGGCGTACGACCCGTCGCGACCAGGACCTCCTCAGCCGTGACCACGGACCCGCCCCCGGTCTCCACGACGACGCCATCCCCCGAACGGGTCACGCGCGTCGTCTCCGTGTCGAGCAGAACCGTCACCCCCTGCGCGCGCAACGCCTTCGCGACTAGCTCCCCCGCGAAGGGCTCCATACCGGCGAGCAGCCCACTACGCGAGATCAACGTGACCGCCGTCCCGAACCCCGCGTACGCCGTCGCCATCTCGGTGGCGACGACACCCCCACCGATGATCGCGAGACTGGCCGGCACACTCTTGGCGCTGGTCGCCTCCCGGCTGGTCCACGGGCTCGCCTCCCGCAGCCCGTCAATGTCGGGAATCAGCGGATCCGACCCGGTAACCACAGACACGGCATGACGCGCCGTGAGCACGCTCGTCGAACCGTCCGCGGCCGTGACCGTAACCTCCTTCGGCCCCGTGATCCGACCATGCCCGCGCGCCAGCGAAATCCCCGCACCGTCGACCCACCGCACCTGGCCTTCGTCGGACCAGTTACTCGTGAACGAGTCCCGCCGCGCGAGTACGGCCCGCACATCGAGCTCACCCACCACCGCCTCGCCCGCACCGGCGACCTGCCGGGCCGCACGCAGCACCTGAGCGGACCGCAGCAGCGCCTTCGAGGGCATGCACGCCCAGTAGGAGCACTCCCCTCCGACAAGCTCATGCTCAACCAGCACCGTGGTCAGCCCACCCTGCACCGCACGATCGGCCACGTTCTCACCGCCCGCGCCGGCGCCTAACACGATGAGGTCGTACTCGGTCGACTGCATTGCCGATGCCCTCTCCTCAGTAACGATCGCCCCAGCTGCGCGAGCTTTCCCACGCTTCGGTGCGAACCTACTCGATCGTCTCAGGCAGGGAGGTCTCGGCGGATACGCCTAACGGCAGGGCGGAACTATCGGGCCGAAGGACTCCTCGGTCGATAGCTGTATTTGCCCAGCGTGCGCGGCGGTGGTTGTCGGCTCGGTCATCGGCCAGGGGCCCGGTTCTTGATTTCCTGCAGCATCCATCCGTTGCCGTCGGGGTCGCTGAATGAGGCGAAGGAACCGTAATCGCGGCGATCCGGAGCGGGGCCGTTCACCCGTTGCTTGTTTCCGATGTGGTGGAAGATTCCGCCGGCGTCGTGGAACATGTCCGACACGTCGATGCCGCGATCGATGAGATCGGCGCGGGCCGCCTCGATGTCGTAGACGACGAGGTACATGCCCTGCTTGGCGTAAATGTTCTGCCGCTTGGCTTGGTAGGGCGTCTCCGACCCGGCTGACTGTCCGCCGCCGGAGTGGCACTCCTTGTCACTCCGGACTGGCTCGTATAGCACAGCCACGGCAACGTCGGACTAGCTCACGTAGCTCCGCCACGTCAGAACCGCGTCACCCAGATCAATGATCGTTTTGGGACATCGGCTCAGGCGTGTCCGCTCACCGCCTCGATCCCGGCCACCTTCCAGAGCCGGCACCAGCAGTTCGTCCGCATCGGCGTCACCCGAAATCTTCGCGACGCCCCGACGCAGCAGGGCGATCCGATATGCAGACCGAACCCCCGCCAAGCTCACTCCGGCGCGGTATGTCCATCACCCTCTGGATACCCCATCCACCACCGACCGTCACTCCCCTGGGGCGCTGTAATCCCGAGCTATGGCAGGGCAAACCGGGTGTGCGTTGATCGCCAGGGGCTGGTGAAGGTCGGGGTGGGCTGCCTATTTCTGGCTGGCTGGTCGGTGATGACTTCCACAAGTGCCGCGCGCGAGCCGTACATCTATGCACCGGGCGATCTAGCGTCCGAGTAGATGCAGGTCACCGACGGGCACGAGTGGTTCCCGCGAGGAGTAGCCATGCCCGGTAGTGAGATCCGTAGCCTGTTGCATCCTTTTCTGCTGCTGCTGATCTGCGAACGGCCTGGTCACGGATATGACCTGATTGAGCGGCTTTCTCTTCTCGGGGCGGATGATCTGGAGCCCGGTCAGATCTACCGGGTGCTGCGGAATCTTGAGCGGGAAGGGCTGTTGGCCTCGACCTGGGTCGCGTCGGCGACCGGGCCCGCCCGGCGGAGGTACGAGCTCACCACGGCCGGGATGGCGGCTCTGGAGACGCGGATGGCGCGGCTGACGGAGCTCGGGCATGTGCTGGAGAGCTGTCTGACCCGGTGGAGGCGGATCGCGGCCGCCACCCGCCCGCATTCCCTCACCACCCCGTAGGGAAATTCCCTCACCACCCCGTAGAGAAGTGGAGCAGGCCGTGAACGAGAGTCGAGTGGTGTCGGCCGCCTTCGAACGGCGGGTAGGCCCAGGAGGTGCGCTGGCCGAGGAGACGGATCGGATTCTGCGTGCCTGCCAGGACATGGCGGCACGGTTCCAGCAGGGCGGAAAGCTGATCGTGTTCGGCAACGGGGGCTCCGCGACCGACGCCCAGCATGTCGCCGTCGAGTTCGTTCACCCGGTCATCGTCGGCAAACGAGCTCTTCCCGCCATCTCGCTGACCAACGACGCCGCGATCCTGACGGGTATCGCCAGAACCGACGGGCTGGACGGCATCTTCGCCGGTCAGCTCCGATTGCTGGCCTCCCCGGGTGACATCGCTGTCGGCTTCTCGACCGACGGCGGATGCGCCAGCGTGCTGCGTGGTCTGGAGACCGCACGCGAACTGGGGCTGCTCACCGTCGCCCTCGTCGGCGGGAGCGAAGCTCCGTTCGGGGACGTCGCAGATCACCTGCTGGTCGCGCGGTCCGACGACCCGCTCGTCGTCAAGGAGGTCCATATGACGATCTATCACCTCCTCTGGGAGTTGGTGCACGTCTTCTTCGAGCAGCCGGAGGCCGCGCGATGACCGGAGACGACTGCCATGACGTCTGCGTGACGTGCTCAGACGTAGCCATCCCAGTACGTGTCCTGCGCCTGCTGGACGACGGACTCGCCGTAGTCGAGACCGAATCCGGCCCCGAAGAGATCAGCGTGGCCCTGGTCGACGCCCAGCCTGGCGACATCGTGCTCGTGCACGCCAAGGAAGCCATCGCCGTCACCCGAGGACAAAACCATGACCGCGACAAGTGAACCCGGCGGCTTGGAAGCCCTCTACCCCTTCCTGTACGCCACCTCCGCCGACCCCGACGACGTCCTGTCACAGCTCCGCCGCTCCACACAGGAGAAGATCGCCGAGACCGTCGCCCTACGTCAGTCACTCGCCGCCCTGCACGGTCAACGTCTAATCACCTGCGCCCGAGCAATGGCCAAAACCTTCGACCGCGGCGGCCGACTGTTCGCCTTCGGCAACGGCGGCAGCAGCACAGACGCCCAGGACCTCGCACAGACATTCGCCAATCCCCCACCACTGGCACACCCGGCCGCCCATCCTCCGGTGCCAGGGCATCCATCCGCGCAACCACCAACGCCGACCCATCTGGTCGGCGAACCATCGGTGCCGACGCGGCCCATCGGACAACCACCGGTGCCGACATATCTGGTTGGGGAAGCGCCGGTAGCGCGGGCGGTTGGGGCTATTGCGCTTGCGCAGGATGTGGCTGTGTTGACGGCTTTGTCCAATGATGTTGGCTTTGATTTGGTGTTTGCTCGGCAGGTTGCTGCGCTCGGGCGGGCGAGTGATGTCGCGGTGGGGTTGTCGACCAGTGGCGGGTCGGTCAATGTGCTCAATGCCATGGATGAGGCGCGGCGGCGGGGCATGGTCACGGTTGGGCTGGTCGGTTATGACGGCGGGAAGATGGCGCAGGATGGGCGGGTTGAGCATCTGTTCGTTGTGCCGTCCGCGTCGGTGCATCGGATTCAGGAGGCGCAGATCACGCTCTATCACGTGCTTTGGGAGCTCACCCAGCGGGCGTTGAGCGGCAGGCTTTGACACCGGTGGCTGAGCGTGGGCGGAGACGGATCCGGGTCCATGGGCTGGTGCAGGGGGTGGGGTTTCGTCCGTTCGTGTGCCGTCTCGCTGGTGTGTACGGCGTGGCGGGGTTCGTCGGGAACGACTCCGGGGGTGTGTTCATCGAGGCGGAGGGACGGCGTCCGGCGCTGGATGGGTTCGTGGCCGGTCTGGCGGGACAGGCGCCGCCGCTGGCGGTGGTCGAGTCGGTGACCGTCGAGGTGACGGAGCCGATCGGGGAGGTGGGGTTTCGTATCGTGCGCAGTGCGGGCGGTGCCCTCCGGGAGGCGTTGGTCGCGCCGGATACGGCGACCTGCGGGGACTGTCTGGCCGAGCTCACCGATCCCGCTTGCCGGCGCTACGGCCATCCGTTCGCCAACTGCACGAATTGCGGGCCGAGGTTCACCATCGTCACCGGTATCCCGTACGACCGGCATGCCACCACGATGGCTGACTTCGTCATGTGCGCGGCGTGTGAGGTTGAATATCGCGATCCGGGGGATCGGCGGTTCCACGCGCAGCCGGTCTGTTGCCCGGGGTGTGGGCCGGCGCTGCGGATGGTGGGGGCGGACGGCCTGCCCGTACCAGGAGATCCGGTCACGACGGCGGCGGCGTGGCTTCGTCAGGGTCGGATCTTGGCGGTCAAGGGGCTTGGCGGCTATCACCTCGCCGTTCTCGCTGATCAGGCGGACGCGGTGGCCAGGCTGCGTGACCGGAAGCGCCGGGAGGACCGGCCCTTCGCGGTGATGGCTCCCGATCTGGTGGGGGCTCATGCGCTGGTCCGGCTCGAACCAGCGGCGGAACGGCTGCTAACCGGCATGAGCCGCCCTATCGTGCTGGCGCCCCGGCACGGCAACTCCAAGGTGGCGGAGGCGGTTGCGCCCGGGAGCCGTGACCTGGGGGTGATGCTGCCGCACACGCCGCTGCACCATCTGCTCGCCGGACAGCTCGCCCAGCCGTTCGTACTGACCAGCGGGAATCTCTCGAACTCTCCCATCGAGGTCGAGGACCAGGAGGCCCTTCGGCGACTTTCGGCCGTCGCCGACGGGTTCCTCCTGCACGACCGGCGAATCCACATCCGCGCCGACGACTCCCTGGTCCGCGTCTTCCGCGGCCGGGAACTCCCCATCCGCCGTTCCCGTGGCTACGTGCCGGCTCCGGTGACCGTGCCGTGGCCGTTCCCCCGGCCAGTACTCGCCTGCGGAGCCGAACTGAAGAACACCTTCTGCGTGGCCAAGGGCGTCCAGGCGTTCCTGTCCCACCACATCGGCGACCTGGAAAACTACGAGACCCTACGGTCATACGCCGAAGGCATCGACCACTTCTGCCGCCTGTTCGGGGTACGCCCAGCCGTGGTCGCCCACGACCTGCATCCGGACTACCTCTCCACGAAGTACGCCCGCGACCTGCCCGAAGTCGAACTGGTGGCGGTCCAGCACCATCACGCCCACATCGCCTCCTGCCTGGCCGACAACGGATACGCCGGCCCAGTGATCGGCGTGGCGTTCGACGGACTCGGCTACGGCGAGGACGGCACGCTCTGGGGCGGCGAACTACTCATCGCCGATCTCACGACCTTCCACCGGGCCGGCCACCTGGAACCGGTACCCATGCCCGGCGGCACGGCAGCCATCCGCCAACCGTGGCGAATGGCCGCAGCCCACCTCACCGGAACCTACGGCGACGAACTACCGCTCATACGCAGACACCGCGACCAATGGCCAGCCATCGTCTCCATGGCCCAAACCGGCACGAACTCCCCACTCACCTCCAGCGCCGGCCGCCTGTTCGACGCCGTCTCCGCAATCACCGGAATCCGCGACATCGTCAGCTACGAAGGCCAGGCCGCCGCCGAACTCGAAGCCCGAGTGGACCCAAACGAATCCCACGCCTACCCAGTACGACTGACCGAGGGCGAAACGCTCACCATCGCCGCAAGCGACCTCGTCAGAGCCGCCGCCGAGGACATGATCGCCGGAATAGCCGTAGAACGCATCGCCGCCCGATTCCACAACGGCCTGGCCACCGCAGTCGTCCGCGCGGTCCACTCCCTCCGCGAAAGAACCGGTCTGCGCACAGTCGCCCTCTCCGGCGGCGTCTTCCAGAACATCGTCCTCCTGGAACTGATCGTGTCCGGCCTGGAACAGAACGACTTCCGAGTCCTCGTCCACTCCCGAGTCCCGCCGGGCGACGGCGGCATCTCACTGGGCCAAGCAGTGATCGCAGCCGCCCGCGACCGGTCAGCAGATGCGTGGTAGCGGGTCGCCCACCAGCACGTCCACGATTCTCGTGCCGCCGAACACGGTTTTGAGGAGGACGAGTCCGGCTGGGTCGGCCTCGACCGTTCCGACGATGGCGGCGGCCTCGCCGAGTGGATGCCTGCGCAGGGCGTCGACGGCGGCTTCCGCGTGGGCGCCGTCCACTACGGCGACGAATCTGCCCTCGCACGCGACGTACAGCGGGTCCAGGCCGAGGAGTTCGCAGGCGCCGTTCACGACGGGACGGATCGGGATCGCCGGTTCGTCGACCATGATCGCCAGCTGGGCGGCTTCGGCGATCTCGTTGAGGACGGTGGCTACCCCGCCGCGGGTGGCGTCGCGCAGCATGCGTACGGGGGCGGTGTCGAGGAGGGTCGCGACGAGGTCGTGTATGGACGCGGTGTCGGAGGTGACGTCGGCGGCGATGTCCAGTTCGCCTCGGGCGATCATGATGGTGATGCCGTGCTCGCCGATCGGGCCGGACACGATCACGGCGTCCCCGGGGCGTACCGTCGAGGGGCCGAGTGTGATCTTTCGGTCCAGCACGCCGACTCCGGCGGTGGTCACGTAGCAGCCGTCGCCCTTGCCGCGCTGAACGACCTTGGTGTCGCCGGTCACCACGTGGACGCCCGCGCGGGCGGCGGCGGCCGCCATGGAGTCGGTGATCCGGCGCAGGTCGGCGACGGGGAAGCCCTCCTCCAGGATGAACGCCGCCGACAGGTACAGCGGGCGGGCACCGCAGACCGCCAGGTCGTTGACGGTGCCGTTCACCGCGAGGTCGCCGATGTCGCCGCCGGGGAAGAACAGCGGGGACACCACGAAGGAGTCGGTGGTGAAGACCATCCGGCTGCCGTTGACGTCGAGCGCGGCGCCGTCATCCAGCGATTCGAGCACCGGGTTACGGAAGGCCTCCAGGAAAACGGCCTCGACCAGCGTCCGCGTCGCCTTGCCGCCCGCACCGTGAGCCAGGGTGATCAGCTCTTCCCTGACCTTCGGTTTGCGACGCCGGGCACGTTCGATCCGCTCCAGCACCTGGAGCTCCCGAGAGGGGTGCGCGGATCCGGGCTCGGCCTGAGCGATGGCACGCTCAACCCATTCCGCAGTGTGTTCGGCGGTCATGTGGTGCTTGTCTCCTTGATGCGCTGACGGGTGAACCGGCCGAAGTTGTAATACGCGGCGCAAGCCCCCTCCGACGAGACCATGCACGTCCCGATCGGCGTCTCAGGCGTGCACGCCGTCCCGAACACCTTGCATTCCCACGGTTTCAGCACCCCCTTGAGCACCTCCCCGCACTGGCACGCCTTCGGATCGGCCACCCGCACCCCGGGCACCTCGAAGAGCCTTTCCGCGTCATGAGCCGCGTACGCCTCCCGCATCCGCAACGCCGACTGCGAAATGAACCCCAGCCCCCGCCACTCGAAATACGGCCGCACCTCCATCACCTGCGAAATCACCTCAAGCGCTTTCCGGTTCCCCTCCCAGGGCACCACCCGCGTGTACTGGTTCTCCACCTCCGCCCGCCCCTCCGCGAGCTGCCGCAGCAACATATGAACCGACTGCAGCACATCCAGAGGCTCGAACCCGGCGCACACCAACGGCTTGCCGTACCCGCTCGCGATGAACTCATAAGGCCGGCACCCGATCACCGTCGACACGTGACCAGGCCCGATGAACCCATCCAGCCGCTGGTCAGGCGAATCCAGAATCGCCTTGATAGCCGGAATGATCGTCACGTGATTGCAGAACACGAAGAAATTCGCGAGCCCTTCCGCCGCGGCCCGTAGCACGGTCATCGCGGTCGACGGCGCGGTCGTCTCGAACCCGATGGCCATGAACACCACCGTCCGATCCGGATTCGTCCGGGCGATCTTCAACGCGTCCAGCGGCGAGTACACCATCCGGATGTCCGCCCCGGCGGCCTTCGCATCCAGGAACGACCCCTGCCCCCCGGGCACCCGCATCATGTCGCCGAACGACGTCATGATCACCCCCGGCTGCCGCGCGATGGCGATGGCGTCGTCCACCCGCCCCATCGGGATCACGCACACCGGGCACCCGGGGCCGTGCACCAGCGTCACGGCCTCCGGCAGGTAGTCCTCCAGCCCGTGCTTGTAAATGGTGTGCGTGTGCCCGCCGCACACCTCCATGAACGTGTACTGCCGGCCCGGTTCGCACAGCTCCCGGATCTGCGCCGCCAGCCGCCGGGCCTTGCCCGCGTCGCGGTACTCATCGATGAACCGCATGTCCGCCCTTCACGTGATATCCGACTCGGCGAGCGCGTCCAGCTCGTCGGTGTACGCCGCGCCGAGACCGGTCAGCAGGGCCAGCGTGGCCGCCGCCTCCGCCTCGTCGATCTTGGACATGGCGAAGCCCACATGGACCAGCACCCAGTCGCCTGGGCGAACCCCCTCCTCACCGAGCAGGCCGATGTGGATGGCCCGCCGGACGCCGACGACGTCGACGGTGGCCAAGTCGGTCTGTCCGGGGAGGAGTTCAATGATCTCGCCGGGAATGCCCAGGCACATCGGTACTGCCGCCCTTTCACATTCGTGTGATCTTGATGTAGCGCTTCAGCGCGGGAAGTTCCCGCCAGAACAGCACCAGCAGCGCGGCCCCGGCGAGCAGGGCCAGCGTCTTCTTGCGTCGCCGCATGTCACGTCACCTCCTCTCAGCCCGGCGGCAGGTTCGGCATGACCGCCAGAATCGGGTTCTCCCTCTTGGGCCGCACCCCCGTCGACCGCCGCGCGTCGGCGGTCCCGTCCTTGTGATGTCCGGCCTGCCAGCGGTAGGTCCGCCGCTGGTTCCCCTGCCGTACGCCCTTGACGTGCGAGGTCGTGTCAGGCGCCACGTCGGGTTTGCCCACCTTGATCCGAGCCATGTCGTCCTCCCTTTTCCTCTCGTGCGGACAGTTCGGCGAAGAAACGTGCGATTCGCGTCCAGAGCTGCTGTCCTCCGGACATGCCCTTCCACTCGCCGCGTACCAGCGCGACCAGCCGGTGGCAGTCGTCGATGGGGACCAGCCACCGTTCGTCCATGCCGCGGACGACTGCCACCAGGAACGCCTCCACCGCCGGTCGCATCGAGCTGAGCTGCTCGTACTCGGTGGTGAGGCGGGCCCAGGTGGCGGCGTCCAGGTCCCAGCGGGTCGCGCCGACCGGGCTCGGGTAGTGCGCCACCACCGGGCCGTCGGGCTTGCGGACGAAGAACGCCAGTCCCACGGGGACGCCGAGGTCGGCCAGTGGCGGCCCGGTGAGCCGGACGCGGCGGTCGGGGACCAGCTGGAAACGGCCGAGGCTGGCCGCGCCGCGCTCGAACAGCAGCGCGCACGGGCGGCAGGCGCACAGCAACTGCTCCTCGCGGTGCTCCTCCAGGATGTGGTCGTGCGCGGCGCGCAGCGGAGCGCCGCACAGCTCGCACGGCTCGGGCGCCTGCCGGGTGCGGACCACCGTCCTGTTGATCACGCGATCGAGCCCGCCGCGCGTCATGTCGGCCTGCGCAGCAGCGCGTCGACCGGGATGAACGTCTTCCCGCTCTCCTCGGCAGCGCGGAACCCGTGCAGGGCGAGCAGGTGCGCCAGCAGCACGTCCCCGGCCAGCGAACCGCGCAGTTCGGGGTACGGCTCCGCCCGCTCCATCACGCGGGCGAGCGCCTCGCCGTACACCTCGGCCAGCAGGGCGACCGCGTCGAGCGCCGTCTCGCCGACCGGCGCGGCCTCCAGCTCCGTGAGCAGCTCCTCCAGCACCTCCAGCCGTACGGACACGGTCCGGTCGTCGAGCCGGTCAGCCATGGCTGGCCCCGAACATGGGCGAGTGCAGCTTCTTCAGCGTGCGGCCCTTGCCGAGATAAATGTGCACGCCGCAGGGCAGGCACGGATCGAAACTACGAACCGCGCGCATGATGTCGACGCCCTTGAAGTCGTCAGGCCCGTTCTCCTCGAAGATCGGCATGCCCTGGACGGAGTCCTCGTACGGCCCCGGCGTGCCGAACTCGTCGCGCGGGCTGGCGTTCCACGGCGTCGGCGGGTACGGATGGTAGTTGGCGATCTTGCCGTCCCTGATGACCAGGTGGTGCGAGAGCACGCCGCGGACCGCCTCGTGGAAGCCGACGCCGATCGCCTCGTCCGGCACGTCGAAGTCCTGGAAGACCTTGGTGTCGCCGCCGCGGACCCGGGCCAGCGCCTGCTCGATGAAGTACACGGCCATCGCGGCCGAGTAGGCCACGAAGTACACCCGGGCCCGGTTCCGCTCGATGGCGTTGGACCACTGCGGGATCCGCCACTCCAGCACGGTCTCCGGCAGCTGGTCGCCCTTCGGCAGCGAGATCTGCACGGAAGAACCGGTCGACTTGACGTACGGGGTGTCCACCAGGCCGGCCAGCGCCGTGGTGTACAGCCGGGCGAACGGGCCGCCGCCGGTGTCGAGCGCCAGGTGGTCGCCGGTCCGCGGGTCCAGCCAGCGCGGGCTCATCACCCAGCTGTAGTTGCCCTTGAAGTCGCGTTTCTGCGGGGCCGGCAGGGTGGTCTGGTTCCACGGGTGCCGCATGTCGATCGGGTTGCCGAGCGGATCCCGGGTGACGAACGGCTCCTCGTGCGCCCAGTCGTCGTAGAACGAACTCCCCAGCAGGATGCGGATGCCCAGGTTGATGTCCACCAGATTGGTGGTGATCAGCTCACCGTCCACGATCACGCCGGGGGTGACGTACATCGCCTTGCCCCAGTCGTTCATCGTCTCGTAGCGGTAGTCGACCACTTCGGGATCCTGGAACCCGCCCCAGCAGCCCAGCAGGATCCGCCGCCGGCCCACCTCCTCATACCCGGGCAGCGCCTCGTAGAAGAAGTCGAAGACGTCGTCGTTGAGCGCGACGGCCTTCTTGAAGAAGTCGATGATGCCGAGCAGGCGGGACAGGTAGTCGGTGAAGACCGTCGGGCTGGGCATCGTGCCGACGCCGCCCGGGTAGACGGTCGACGGGTGCACGTGCCTGCCCTCCATCAGGCAGAACATCTCCCTGGTGGTACGGCTGACCCTGAGCGCTTCCTTGTAGATGTCGCCCTCGAACGGGTTGAACGCCTCCATGATGTCGGCGATGGTGCGTTTGCCGTGGATGGCGGCGTTCGGCGCCTCGGTGGTCTTGGCGCGGCGGAGCAGGCTCGGGTTGGTGCTCTTGACCATCGCCTCGCAGAAGTCGACGAAGACCAGGTTGTCCTGGAAGAGGGTGTGGTCGAACATGTACTCGGCCGCCTCGCCGAGATTGATGATCCACTCCGCGAGTTTGGGGGTCTTGATGCCGTAGGCCATGTTCTGGGCGTACACCGAGCAGGTGGTGTGGTTGTCGCCGCAGATGCCGCAGATCCGGCTGGTGATGAACCCGGCGTCGCGCGGATCCTTGCCCTTCATGAACACCGAGTAGCCACGGAACAGCGAGGACGTGCTGTGGCACTCCGCGACCCGCTGGTTCGCGAAGTCGATCTTCGTGTAGATGCCGAGGTTCCCGATGATGCGCGTGATCGGATCCCACGACATCTCGACGAGGCGCTCGACCTCCTCGACGCCTTCCTGCTGGTCCATGGCCATCCCCGTGCTCCTAGTCTCGTGTCTGCTCTCGTGTCCGCTCTCGTGTCCGCTAAGGACGCCAGTGCGGATCGAATCCGCTGGTCAGCGCGTCGCGGTTGTGCCGCCATCGGGGCTCTTTGTTGACCGTGCGGTTGGTGATGCCACGCATCCGCCGGACGAAGGCGCCGTACGGCCTGATCATCAGTGAGGAGAGGCTGCCGCCCGGCGGCATGTCCATGAACGGCATGAACTTGTCGGGGAAGCCCGGCATGGTGCAGGCGATGCAGATGCCGCCCACGTTCGGGCAGCCGCCGACCCCGCCCATCCAGCCGCGTTTGGGCACGTTGCAGTTGACGACCGGGCCCCAGCAGCCCACCTTCACCTGGCATTTGGGCGAGTTGTAGTCGCGCGCGAAGTCGCCCTGCTCGTAGTAGGCGCCGCGGTCGCAGCCCTCGTGGACGGTCCTGCCGAACAGCCACTGCGGGCGCAGCATCTCGTCCAGCGGGGGCGGCGGGGCGCTGCCGGCCGCGTGGTAGAGCACCCAGGTCAGGGTCTCCATGAAGTTGTCCGGCTGGACCGGGCAGCCGGGGATGTTGACGATCGGCAGGCCGCCGGCCGACCGGAAGTCCCAGCCCAGGTAGTCGGCCAGGCCCATGGCTCCGGTCGGGTTGCCCGCCATGGCGTGGATGCCGCCGTACGCCGCGCAGGTCCCGATGGCCACCACCGCCCAGGCCCTGGGCGCCAGCAGATCGATCCAGGTGTTCACCGGCGTCGGCTCACCGGTCGCCGGGTCGTTGCCGAACGACGTCCAGTAACCGTCCCCGTTGATCTTCTCGTTCGGGATCGAGCCCTCCATCACGAAGATGAACGGTTCGAGCTCCCCCCGCGCGGCCGCCCGGTACGGCGCCAGGAAGTCCTCCCCGCCGAGGCTGGGCGAGAGCACCTTGTTGTGCAGGTGCACCTTGGGCAACCCCGGGACGAGCCCGTTGACCACGTCTTCGATCGCGGGCTGGGAGGCCGCCGTCACGGAGACCGTGTCGCCGTCGCAGCTCAACCCCTCCGAGATCCACAGGATGTGCATCTCGTCGTAACCGGTGGACGGGTCGGTCATGTCACACACCTCCGCCGAAAGTGATCTCCTCCAGCTGGACGTCGGCCCCGCCGACGACCTCGATGTCGACGCCGCCGCAGCACGGGCAGGCGGCCAGCGCGGGCGCGTCGAGCGCGGCGCCCTGGACGCCGCAGTCCCGGCAGCGCACCGCCAGCGGCTCGATCACCACCTCGACGTCGGCGTCCTGCGCCGGCGTGCCGGCCGCGGCCACCCGGAAACCCTGGTCGATGACGTGCGGATCGACCTCGTGCCCGCCGATGTGACCGCCGACCCTGACCCGGACCGCGGTGACCTTCCGCCCGTCGGCCCGATCCAGCACCGCCTGGACGATCGCGTCGGACAACCCTGTCTCATGCATCGGCACACTCCGTATCCGCTTGTCCGGTTCCTGGTACGGCGAGGTCCGCCGCCACCTGGCAAGCCAGCTCCGTCACCAGCCGGACCGCGTCCTCGACGACGGCGGCGACCGGAGCGGTCAGGCCCATGAGTTCGTCGATGGCCGCGGGCGCGCAGCCCACGACCAGCACCCGCCGCACCTCGCCGCCGAGCCCGCGCAGCAGGTCGAGCACGGCCTGAGGGTGCATGCCGTGCCCGTTCACCGGCATCGGACCCTCGTCGCCCGGCCCGTCGACGTCCACTTCGACGACGGCCAGCGTGCCCGGCGGCCCGTCGACCGGCATGGCGTCCACCATGATCAACGTGTGGTGGCGTCCGTCGAGCAGTTCGTAGGCCAGGTGCACGCCGCGGATGCCGTAGTCGACGACGTCCACGGTCGCGGGCAGGGCGGCCGGGTCCAGGCGGTTGACGACCTCGACGCCGAAGCCGTCGTCGCCGAGGAAGATGTTGCCGATGCCGGCCACGAGGACCCGGCTCATTCCGGTTCCCCCAGGGCTTCGGTCTCGTCGGGGGCGAAGTAGCGGAAGCGGCCGTACCACTGGTGCAGGTCGGCGCCAGGGTCGTCCTCCAGGATCACGGCGAGGTGGTGGGAGCCGTCCACGTCCAGCAGGACGCCTTCGACTCGGGCGGTCCTGCCGTCGAGGAACATGTCCTGGGGGTCGGTGCCGCGCAGGCGGGGACGGAGCCGGACCCGGCTGCCGCGCCGTACGGGGGTGCCGCCGACCATGACGGTGTTGGTCTCTGGCGCGACGGCGGCGTCCGCCTCGGGGTTCCACCAGGGGACCTCGGCCCTGCCGTGCAGGCGCGCCATCGTCTCCGGCGGCATCGCCTCGACGCGGTCGAGGATGGCGGCGGCCCGCGGGTCGGTGGCGCGGGCCTCCCGCTTCTCGGCGTCGGTCAGCGTCAGGGTGCGCAGTGACAGGATCTCGTCGATCTCGGCCGAGTCGTGCAGGTCGCCGGGGCTTTCCGGGGCGACGCGCGGGTGGTCGTAGAGCAGGATCGGTGAGGACAGGACCACGCCGTCGCCGGCCAGGACCGGGAAGGTGCGCACGTTCGCGCAGGCGCGGGCGGAGTTCTCGGCCCAGTCCGGCGGGTCCAGGAGTGAGACGAAGGAGCCGCCGGGGACGGCCAGCAGCAGGTGGGTGGAGAGCAGGGCGTGCCGGAGCGCCTCGTCCCTGGTCGCTTCCGGGCCCGGGACGTCGCCGGTGTTCTCGACGCGCGCGCGTAGCCGGTACAGCGGGGCGTCGCAGGTGGCCATCGACAGGGTGAGCGAGGCCCGCAGCGGCCATCCCTCCCGCCGTACCCGCCCGACCCCGGCGAGTGGTTCCACGTCTTCGGAGGCCGGCAGCCACACGTCGAACCGGCGTTCGCCGGCCAGGAGTTCGCCGATCGGGAGTTGGGCGTCGAACTCGTGCGGGACGGCCTCGTCGAAGCTCAGCGCGGTCCGGGCGCCCACGTCGACCCGGTCGACCTCGCGGTATATCCCGTCGGGACCGAGTTCCTCCACCGATCGGCGGCGCAGGTGCAGGAAGCGGAGCCGGCAGTGCACGACGTCCGTCGGCAGCGCCGCGAACAGGCATTCGGTCTGCTGCCACCACGATTCGGCCGAACCCGCCACGCTCGTGCCCGGATCGGTCAGATTCTTCGCCGCCCAGGGTTCGGGCAGGAGCACGCCGAACTGCCAGCGCACCCGGTTCTTCGCCGACGAGCGGCGGTAGGGGTACAGCAGGTAGCCCTCGTACAGAATCGCGTCGGCGACCGCCTGGGCCGCCTGGAACTCCACAGCCACGACCGCCCCTTTCGCAGGCTCATGCCACACCCGGCGTACGTGGCTGTTCCTGGTATAGCCAGGCCGTCACAGCGCAGGTAAGTGACATCCGCACCTAGGTGCCAACCGTGGGTAGTCGCCTCGCGAAAGGTAAATTCCGGCGTTCAGGGACTTCAGGGACCTCCTGGTCTGGGGCCGCCCATCAGGATTTGCCCCGGCCTTTAGACCCGGACCAGGTCGGCGCGGACGTCGATCACGCGGTGGGCGCCGGCCCGGCGGCGGCCGGGGATGGTGAGGACGACGAGGGCCGCGAGCAGGGCGACGCCGCCGCCGATGAAGAAGCCGGCCCGGAATCCGTCCTGGGAGGGCACGGTCACCGGACCGAGTTTGACGGTCATGTTGCCCAGGATCGCGCCGAGCACGGCGCTGGCGCTGGAGGTGCCGATCGCGCGCATCAGGCTGTTCAGGCCGTTGGCGGCGGCCGTCTCGGTCTGCGGCACGGCGCTCATGATGAGAGTGGGCATGGCCGCGTACGCGAAGCCGATGCCGCCGCTGATCACGGCGGAGAAGATCAGGACGCCCCAGGCGTTGTCCATCAGGGCCAGGGCCAGGCCATAGCCGGAGGCGATGATGAGCGCGCCGAGCAGCAGCGAGGTCTTGGGGCCCCGGGTCGAGGACAGGCGGGCGGCCAGCGGGGAGATCGCCATCATGACCAGGCCGGCCGGCGCCATCCACAGGCCGGCCTGGACCATCGTCTGGCCCAGCCCGTATCCGGTGGCGGCGGGCAGTTGCAGGAGCTGGGGGGCGATCAGCGACATCGCGTACATGGCGAAACCGATGACGACGGAGGCCAGGTTGGTCATCAGCACCTGACGGCGCGCGCTGGTGCGCAGGTCGATCAGGGGCGCGGCCACCCGCAGCTCCCACCACCCCCACACCAGCAGGATCACGGCCGAGGCGCCGAACATGCCGAGCGTGGTGCCGCTCGTCCAGCCCCAGTCACTGCCCTTGGAGACGGGCAGCAGGAGCAGCAGCAGGCCGGCCGACAGGCCGATCGCGCCGACGAAGTCGAACCTGCCGGGCGAGGTGACCGGGGATTCCGGCACGATGACCAGGATCAGGACGCTCAGCACCAGGCCCAGGCCGGCCGAGCCCCAGAACAGGGCGTGCCAGCTCACGTTCTGGGCGATGATCGCGGCGGCGGGCAGGCCGAGCGCGCCGCCGACGCCGAGTGAGGAGCTCATCAGGGCGATGGCCGAGCCGAGGCGCCGCGGGGGCAGGATGTCGCGCATGATGGCGATCCCCAGTGGGATCACGCCCAGGCCGAAGCCTTGGAGGGCACGGCCGATGATCATCGGGGTGAGTGAGTTGGCGGGCGCGCAGACCAGGGAGCCGATGGCGAGCAGGAGGGCGCTGGCGACCAGGATGCGGCGTTTGCCGTACAGGTCGCCGAGGCGACCGGCCACGGGGGTGGCGACCGCGCCGGCCAGCAGGGTGGCGGTGATCGCCCACGAGGCGTTGGCGGCGGAGGTGTGCAGCAGGATCGGCAGGGTGGAGATCAGCGGCACGATCAGCGTCTGCATCAGCGAGACGGTGATGCCCGCCGCCGCCAGCACGCCGATGATGGATCCCGTGCGCGGTGCGGCGTGCGAGGGGCTCATGCGTTCTCCAGGCTTTGTGCATTGTGCATATAATGTGCATCATACATATTGCCTGATGGAGGGGTACCTGACCCCCCGATCGGAGGGTTACATGCGCGCCGAAATCGCCGAAATCGAGCGTGGGTTCATGCTGATCGGCCGGTACAAGGAGCTGGGCGCGACGGCCGCGGGCCCCGAGGAACGGCGGCTGGAGCGCAGCGGCTACATCCTGCTGCGGCGGCTCGAAGACGAGGGACCGATGTCGATCGGCCAGCTCGCGCACGCGTTCAGCCTCGACACCTCCACCGTCAACCGGCAGACCACCGTGCTGCTCCGGGGCGGCCTGGCCGAGCGCATCCCCGATCCGGACGGCGGCATGGCCAGAAAGCTCCGCATCACCGAGGAGGGGCTGCGCCGGGTCGAGGAGGAGCGCGCCTGCCGGCTCAACGGGCTCGACAAGGTCCTGTCGAACTGGACTTCGGCGGAGCTGATCGCGTTCGCCGAAGGGCTGGCGCGCTTCAACGCCAGCATCGAGCGGGTGGTCCAGGACTAACGGGAATCCAGCAGGGTGCCTCCGTTCCAGCTCACGCGGTAGTAGCCGCCGATGATCTCGTCCACGGTGAGCGCGGACAGTTCCTCGGTCGGGGGCCGCCCTCGAAGGAGGCGCAGATCACTTCCAGGCGCGTTCCGGGTCGCCGGCGTTCAGGATCTCTTCGAGGTCGTCCAGGGGCGGATATATCCGCTTCTCGACGATGGTGCGTTTGAGGTCTTTGGCCGTGCTTCCGGTGAGTTTCACGGCGCGGTCCCAGCCGGTGGTGAGCACCGCACCGGCCGCGCCGAGGTCCAGGCAGGTCACGTACGGCGCGGGCGCGAACTCCAGGGCGGGCAGCCCGAGCAGGTCGGCGGCGGCGTTGTGCCCGGCGTACCGGCCGAGGGGGATCGCGTGCTGGCAGCTCTGCAGGGTCAGGTGGCTGTCGTCCGCGCTCGCCGCGGCGGTGTCGCCGGCCACGAACACCTCCGGCGCCTCGGGGGCCCGCAGGTGCTTGTCGACCAGCAGCCGGTCCAGGTGGTCCCGTTTGCCGGGGATCTGGCGGGTGAGCGGGCTGGCCATCATGCCCGCGGTCCAGATGGCCGTGTGCGCGGGGATCTCCGTACCGTCGGTGAGCAGGACGCGGGTGGCGTCGAGTGAGGCCGCGCTGGTGTTGAGGTGGATCTCGATGCCCAGTTCGTCCAGCGCGGCGGTGATGACCGGGCGCGGTCCCGGGCCGAGTTCGGGGCCGAGTGTGGCGGCGCGTTCGACCAGGACCACCCGGACTTCGTGGGCGGCGGGTCCGGCGAGCGCGCGGAGCCGTCCGGCGAGTTCGGTGGAGACCTCCAGGCCGGTGAAGCCCGAGCCGATGACGACGGCGGTGAACCGGCCCGATCCGGCCGGGCGAGCCGGGAGTGTCCGCAGGTGGCTGTCGAGGGCGACCGCGTTGGGGAGGGTGTCGACGTCGAACAGGTGCTCGTGGCCGGGCAGGGCAGGGCGGCGCAGGGCGCTGCCGCTGGCCAGGATCAGCCGGCGGTAGCTCAGGTCGGCGGGCTGCCCGTCGACTCGGGTGACGGTGACCGACCGCCGGTCGGTGTCGATGGCGGTGACGACCGCGGGCAGCCGGGTCACCCCGGTGGGCTGCAGGATCCGTTCCAGCGGCACCCGCAGCGCGGCCGGGGCGGCTTCGTACAACCGGGGGCGGATCACCAGATCGTCACCCGGGGCGACCAACGTGATCGTGAGCCGCTGATCGGCGAGGCGCGCCGCACCCAGCGCACTCCAGACTCCAGCGAACCCGCCACCGATAATCAGGACATCAGACATCCTGGTCTCCCTCCTGAGCATCCGAAAGGCGTGAGCATGATCGATTAAGCCGGGGCGGTCGCCAGCAGGTTGCGGACACGGACCGGCGTGCTGGGGTAGCGGCGCCCGACGGTCGCCGCGATGTCGGCGATCGTCTGCGCGGCCAGGGCCTGCCGCCAGGCGAGTTCGGCCTTGCGCATGGCGACGTCGATGGTGCACGCGACCTGGATTCCCCCCGACGCGCCGCCCCCCGGGCCGCGCTGCCGGATCTCCTCACACCGGAACGCCTGCTCCGTGCCTTCGATCGCGACGACCACGTCCAGCAGACTGATCTGCTCCGGCGCGCGGGCCAGCCGGAAACCACCCCGAGGTCCTGGTACGGACGACGCGATGCCAGCCCGGACCAGCGCCTGCAGCTGCTTGGTGAGATAGGCGGTCGGAAGCTCGTGGAAGGCGGCCAGCTTCACGGCCGGCACCGCCTCATCCTGTTCCAGGAAGGCGAGATTGAGACAGCAGTGCAGAGCCCACTCGACACCTTCACTCATGCGCATATCCAGGATGCTAAATATCCTGGATATTCGATGTCAAGGATTATCACAAGGTTGAACGGTTGCTCAGGCGTGTAAGCAGAGAGTAACTGGATATCTACTCTCTGAAATAAACGCAGATTAGCGGCCATGCCGTGACCCGGAATGGCCGTCGAGTCGACCATCACAATCTGGAGGTTGCCATGACAAATCACCACAACGTTCACCACGAGCACGAGAGCGCCGAGGACTGTTCCAGCCACGAGCAGTGCGCGGACAACGCGACTGACACCTGCTGCGCCGCGGAGTAGCTCTCCTGGGGGACCGCCGGTCTTGGATCGGCGGTCCCTCTCTGTCATCGGCGGGTCCTCATTTCTGTCGTAGGCGTTGGGTATGTTGGCGGCGTGGATGGAGTGGTGACGGTCGAGGCGGCGTGGCTCTCCGCCGCGCGGCAGGGTGACGGGGAGGCGTTCCGGCATCTGGTGGGGCCGCATCTGCGGGCGCTGCACGTGCACTGTTACCGCATGCTGGGGTCGTATCACGACGCCGAGGAAGCCTCGCAGGAGGTGCTGC
Source organism: Acrocarpospora corrugata (assembly GCF_009687845.1). Classification (GTDB taxonomy): domain Bacteria; phylum Actinomycetota; class Actinomycetes; order Streptosporangiales; family Streptosporangiaceae; genus Acrocarpospora; species Acrocarpospora corrugata. The sequence continues at coordinate 125,518 of NZ_BLAD01000049.1, read as the reverse complement.
TGCGGGCCTGGCGGGCGCTGGATTCCTTTGAAGGGCGTGCGCCGCTCCGGCACTGGCTGATCCGCATCACGACGACGACCTGTCTCAAAGCCATCGAACGCAGCGGGCGGCAGCCGGTTATCGCCGGCGAGGTCGCGTTTCTGGAGCCTTATCCGGACCGGCTGCTGGACGAGTTGACCGAAGGCGACCCGGCGATGGTCGCCGAGACGCGGGAGAGCGTCGCGCTGGCCTTCGTCGTCGCGTTGCAACGGCTGCCCGCCACCCAACGAGCGACGCTGGTGTTGCGGGATGTGCTGGGCTGGAGCGCACTTGAGGTCGCCGACCTGCTGGAAAGCAGCGTGCCCGCCGTCAACAGCTCCCTGCAGCGAGCCCGCGGCACACTAGGCACTCCGGGCTCCCCGCGATCGCTGGATCGGCGCGACGAGGACGTTCTCGGCCGTTTCGTGCAGGCTTGGCAGCGCTGTGACATCCCGGCGCTGGCCGCACTGCTACACGAGGACGCGGTCCTCCGGATGCCGCCAGAGGAGGCGGTGATCCGGGGCCGCGATCAGGTCGCCGGTTTCTTCGCCACCGTCCCGGCCGAAGGCCGCCTCGACCGGATCCCGCTGACGGTCACCCGCGCGAACGGCCACCCTGCCGTGGCCGCGTACTTGCCCGGCAAGGACACAGCGCCTTACCGGGCGTACGGAGTGATCGTCCTCACTTTCACGCCGGGCGGGATCGACTCGATCACGGGCTTCCCCGACCCCACCCTGTTCCAGTTCTTCGAACTACCAGAGGTCAGGCCCGGCCCGTGAGCGGCGGGTCCACCCCTGTTCCGCTTCTTCGAGCAGGCCCTTCTGCCAACAGGCCCGTGAGTGACGGGTCCGTTTTGTTCTTCGAACTGCCCGAGATCAGGCGCCCTCGGCCCAGGTTGCCCATGAGTGGCGGGTCCGCCCTGCCCCGGTTTTCGGACTACCCGAAGTCAGGCCTGTCGTCCCAGGTGGGCCAGCAGGCTCGTGAGCGGTGGGTCCGCCGGTGCCGCGGTTAGGGCGGGTCCGAACTGGCCGTTGGCGCGGTTTTCCGCGCCGATGGCTCGCTGGCTGAAGGCGGTTACCGCGTCGAGCACCGCGTCCTCGGGCTTGAAGGAGACCTGTGCGCCGGACGCGATGTCCCAGCCGTGCACCAGTGACTCCAGCAGGCAGACGTCGGCCAGCACCGCCGCGGGGACGGGACCGGCCGCGAACGAGACGATTCGCTCCAGTGCGCCGGGGGCGCCGAAGGCCGCGAGGCAGCGTTCGGCAACGGCCGCGAACGACGCCGCGGGATCACTGCCCAGGTGGTCGGTGCCGGACGTCAGCCGGGGGTCGTGCTCCTCGGGCGCGACCGGCTCCCCGTTCGCGACCCGCGCCAGCAGGGTGAGCCCGCCGGCCAGGTGATTGCCGACCTGGCGGACCGTCCAGTCGGCGCAGGGACTCGGCCGGTCCCAGCCGTCCGCCGGGACTGAGGCCAGCAGGGACGTGGTGGTCTCGAAGCCGCGCTCCAGCAGTCCGCTGATCGGCGCGGGGTGGTTCTGGTGCATGGTGTCCTCCGGATCCAGGGCCGCGGGTGCGGCCACTCATCCAGACAGATCCCGGCGCTCCGCCGAACTCATCGCTCCCCGGGCGTGCATTTTTCCGCACTGCGTATGCCGCCATCCTCATCGCCGCCGTACCAGCACAAAGTTGCCCTAACCAGCCAGGAAGGGCGGAGCGGAGATGGCAACGACGGCAAGCGTCAAGGTGTCCAGGGCGATGTGGGCCGATGTCGCAAAAGGTGTCTGCATCCTGCTCGTGGTGCTCTGGCACGCGGTCAACAAGCACTACCTCCAGGTGGACTGGCGGATCGACGCGCCGATCCCGGCCGCGTGGGGATTCGTCGGGGACCAGCTGATGACGCTGCGGATGCCGCTGTTCTTCACTATTTCCGGCATGTTCGCGTTGAACGCCTTCCACCGCCCCTGGCGCGTGGTCGTCCGCTCGCGGGTCGCCAAGTTCCTGTACCTCTACCTGGTCTGGATGGTCATCCACACCGCGATCACGTGGTTCACGCCGAGCTTCGACACCCTCAGCGCGCACAGCGTGGGCCAGTTCGTGGAACAGCTCACGATCACACCACCCAACCTGTGGTACCTGTACGCGCTCGCCCTCTACTTCGTGGTCGCCAAGGCGCTGAAGCGCATCCCCGTCCCGATCATGCTCGGCGCCGCCGCCGTGCTGGCGGTCGTGGCCGCCGCCGAACTGATCGCCACGCCGGGCAACCGGGGATCGCTGCTCCAGAACTTCATGTTCTTCCTGCTCGGACTACATCTGCGCCCGCACGCCGAGCGGCTGATCGCCGCCGCGACGTGGCGGCGAGTGGGCGCCATCGGCGCGGTGTACGGCGTCGCGTTGCTGGCCATGGTCGTCACCGCCAGCCAGCACATCCCGACGGTGTGGCCGATGGTCTCGCTGATCGCGATGGTGTTCGGCCTCAGCGCGGCCCCGCTGGTCGCCCGGTGGCAGGGCGTCGGCACGGCCCTGGCCTGGCTGGGCCGGCGGACGCTCCCGATCTACGTCATCCACATGCCGCTGCTGGCGCTGCTGCATGTGGCCGTGTCCGGGCCGATGTCCCAGGCCGGACCTGCGGCGCAGACCGTACTCGCGGTGACATACCCGGTCGTCGTGACGGCGCTGCTCGTGGCCTCCTGCCTGCTCGTCGAGCGTGCACTCCGGGCGGCGCGCGCGTGGTGGCTGTTCGACCTACGCTGAACTCTTGTGGCGGATGCTGCTCGCGCACCCGCATGCGGTGCCGCTGCTGGGGGGCGGTGGATGATCGTCGCTTCAGGCGGTCTCGATGCCGATGTGGGTTCGGTGGTGGGTTGGGTTGTCGATTTCGTCCAGGATTGCGGTGGCGAGGGTGGCGTAGGAGATGCGGCTGCCGGCGTCGGCCGGCGCTACGCGGTAGCTGCCCGCGTCGACGTTGGTGTGATCGAAGTCGCCCGCCGGGCTGAGGACCAGCCAGTCGAGTGCGGTGGTGCTCTCCCGAAGAACAGCCGTGCCCGCGGCGTGGCCCAGATAAAAGGTTCGGTACGCCTGCGGGTAGTCGGGCGTATCCATCAGAAGCGCGCCTGACGCGGTCTCCAGGATCGACGCCAGGCCCACGACCACCAGCCGACCGACGCCCGCCTGATCGAGCCCTTCGACCAGCGCACGCGAGGTGCCCGCGTAGAAGATCTCAGGTTCCACGTTGGCGTCATAGACCGCACAGATCGCGGCGTCATGGCCCTTGGCATGCTCGGCAACGCTCTCCGCGTCCGTGACGTCACCGGCGACAATCCGCATGCCGTCCGCGGCTTTCGCAGGATCGCGGACCACTCCGGTGACCGCATGGCCGCGCCGCAGAGCCTCCCGCACGGCCGCGCCCCCCGCTCGGCCCCCCGCGCCGAAAACTACGATCTTCCCCATCTCGCGTACCTCCGCAGCTGGATTCAGTGCCTCGGAAGCTATCCGGGCAACCGGTTACCGACGGGATACCGGCTACCGTGAAACCGTGAGAGAACCTCTTGATCCGGACATGTTCGATGAGATCTGCCCGTCGGAAGTCGTGCCATTTCGCATCGGCGACAAATGGGCTGGCATGATCATTCGATGCCTTGAACACGGCCCACGCCGCTTCTCAGAACTGCGAATCCCATTGCGAACCATCACCGCAAAGGTCCTCACGCAGTCACTCCGAACCCTCGAACGCGACGGCCTCATCCTCCGCCACGTCCACACCACCCCAGTTCAGCGAGTCGAATACGACCTGACACCCCTCGGCCGCAGCATTCTCGAACCCCTCGCGGCCATGTGCGCCTGGACCGAAGACCACTGGGACGAACTCCTCGACGCCCGCGAAGCCTGAAATTTCACCATTCCGCCTTTGGCGAGTCCGCCCACCTGGCGGATTGGAAGGCGCGGGGTCGTCGTGGAATGATTGTCCGCATCATGGCCGTCTCTCCGTCATTCCGGCTCGTCCGCTCAGCGGTCTTTGCTGTGGTGTCGACGGGGTTGGCGGCATTCGCGCACCTGTTCGCCGGGGGCTCGGTCTCCGGTCCCATGCTCGTGATCGCGCTGGGCCTGGGCTGTTTGACGGCGCTTCCGCTGGCTGGGCGCGAGCACACGCTGGGCGTGATCCTCCCGTTGCTCGTCGGTCTGCAGGCTGTGCTGCATGTGATGTTCTCGCTGGCGCACGCGATCCCCGGCGCGCACCACGCCCACGCCGGATTGGTGCCCGGTCTGGGAATGCTCGTCCTGCACGGCTGGGCCGCCGGCTTGACCGCGCTCTGGCTGGCCCGCGGCGAACGCGTGTTGTGGGAGCTCCTCCGCCGCCTGCTCGTACGACTGACGCTCGTCATCCTCTCCGCCCAGCGGTTCCCCGAGCACCCAACCGCGACACCGCGCACCGAACCGGACATCCTCCATCCGGTCCTGCTCCAGTACGCGCTACGCAGGCGCGGACCCCCAGGAGCCGTCACCACCGCCTGACACCAGTTGGGTGTCACGCCCGTTCTCACATCAGAATCAGTCGGTTTCCTCCGGCTCGGCGGGATCGTCCTCGGTTTCCCAGTCCTCCGGATCCGGGAGCAGATCGAACTCCTTCAGAATCTGATCAGCCTCGTCTGCTCGACCAGCCGCCCGGACGTACTGGGCGAACCGGTGCACGAAGGGTTCGACGGCCTCAGGGTCCAAGTCCAGTTGCCTCATCAGCTCTCGAAGGCTGTCAATCAAGGTCTTGGGCGGTGGGGGTGCGGAGGACCCGTTGAGCTCAACGGTTGGTGGCGGAAAGGGTGCCATGTGGAGGAATGGCGCGGAAACGTCGTCGTCGTTGGCTGCCGCAGAAAGTTGCGCGAGAGTGCCGATCAGATTGACCGCGGTGTCGACCTGGTTCGCGTTCTTCGTCAGCCACCACACCACGGCCGCCCCAGGACTCTTCAGGACGTCGTCACTGAGGTAGCTCCGGTCGCGAATCTCCCGTTGGCGCTGGAGTTCGTGAAGTTCCTCGTCCTTGCGCACATCCGCCATGGCTTCGAGCCTGGCGGTGTCAGAGTCGGAGAGGACCAGGGTGATGTCGGTGACCACGATCTCCACGAGACCGGTGCGATCGGTTCGCGGAACACCGAGCCGGTGGGTGAGCTGCTGACGGACTAACGAGTACTTTTCGGGTGTTTCGTTCTCGGCTGTCGCACGGGCGCGGGAAAGAACATCGTCCAGAGCCAGCGCGGCCAGGCTCGGCCGAAAGACGCCGACCGCCCGCTCCGTCCCACGATGATACACGGTGGCGGAGAAGTGGAAACTGTAGTGCGGTACCGCGCTCGGCAACGACACCCGCTCGATCGTCTGCTGCTCGTACGGCAACGGCGGCGGGATGACCTCTTCCTCAGGACCACGCTCAGAGCGCGAATCATACGCGGGCCGGCGTAAGGACACGACGGCGAGAAGGGCCAGCCCCCCGACGAGCAGCAACCAGGCCCACAGCGGCCAGCTGAAGATCAGGCTGGCGATCAGCAGCAATGACATCCCTGCCACAAGCGAGGCAAAGGACACGTTCTTTGTACGGGTCGTCATGTCATCCTCATCCCGTGACGACGTCCACGCCCTGAGCGGCATCGATCTTCCGCCAGAGCCGGGTAGCGATCTCGTGTCTGCGGGCGGTTTCCGGGCCGCGAAGGTACGCCCAGCGGAGGGCAATGCCGTACAGGTCCCCGAGTGCCCTGCCGGCTTGAGTTGCCGCCAGGACGAGCGTGTCCAGAAGCCGCTCTCCGTCGAGGTCGGTGCCTGACGCGGCCAGCCAGTGATGGACCAGCTCACGCCAGTAGGCCGGTGACTTCGTGGTCATCATGGAGCGCCAGCATTCGACGACCCAAGCTCTCCCGTTCTCGTCCGCGAGTACGGACACGATCACGACCGGTTCGGCCGCGACCAGGAACAACTCGAAGTCGGCTTCCTTCGCCGATAGCTTGCCCACCGAAAGGCGGCGGAACAGCTCCTTGCGCAGCCGGACATCCTGGGTCAGTAGCGACAGCGACGTCCGTGCCATCGCCGCGATGCTGTCATCGGACTGGCGGGCCAGGTGATGGAGGCGGGTCAGGGCCTGCTCAGGGTGCGTATCGGAGACCACTGTGGCGCAGGTCGCGACGAGTACCCGTCCGAGTTCAGGGGCCAGCCGCGGGAGCTTCCCCCATTCCAGTGCCTTCCGGCGGAAACTGATGCCGAACCGCTCGTGCCGCAACCCCAGTTCCAGTGCCTGCGCGGCATACGGCAGCAGCCAGGCCGGGCTTCCGCGCGACGTCCAGCGTTCGACCAGCCAGATCAGGTCGCCTGGCTGTGCCACCTCCAGGCACTGTTCAGCGAAGCGCGTGACCAGGCGCTGACGATCTCCTCCGGTCAGGCCGGTCAGCCTGATCAGGTCGCCAACCCAATCGCGCAGCGCCTCGCGCATCTTGAGATGGTCGCGCCAGAAGTAGGCGCGCACCGCCGCGTCGTAGCCGAGTGCGTCGAAACGGACCGCGCCATCGGGCAGCCTGGCGATCTTCAGCTCCCCGAAATGCTCGGTAAGGCCGCTTTCGTCCAGCGCCGGAGTACCGGTGTCGGGATAGTCGGTCCCCGCGAGAAGGCGCTGAGCCGCATGGAACACGACATCGGCGTGTGCCCCGTGGAGCATCGCCGCTGATAGCAGCAACGCACGGAGCAAGCCCGACCTGATCGACTTGACCGCATTCGAGACCGTGCTGTTCCCCGCAGTCAGTGCAGCCATCGCTTGCGCGAGCCAGAACCCCAGGGCTTGATCAGGTGCGCCCGCACGTGCGTCTCTGACGAGACCTGCCAGCCGGTCCACCCGCCGCATCTCCCAGCTGCGCAACTCCGCCTCGATCTCGGCGGTCGCGGCATCATCGGGCTTGATCCCATCAACTCTGAGGTGCCGCCGGAAGACCATCATCGGGGATGGCCGCTCAATCCGACTGATCAGCCGGATCAGTTCCGCCTGGAATGGCGCATCCATCCCGTACGGCAGCACAGCGACCATGTACGCCTGTTTCTCGATCACTGCGGCGTGGGACGAGGACAGCTTGTCCTGGACTACTGCGAATCCATCCTCATCGAAGTTCGTGAAGTCGAGTAGCATCCGGTCCCCCGGCTCGATCTTCATGTCCCATTGGTCGATGTCGTCCTTGCCGATCGGGGTGAACTCCTTTAGCGGGCCCGAGAATCTCTCCAGCCCGTGGAGCAGCAGTAACGCTGCGCTTCGCCGCCCGCTGCCGGGAGGGCCGATCACCACCACAGCGCGAGAATCGATCAATCGCGTTTCGGCCGCGCCGTAGCCAGGAGGGCGGACAAACCGCGGCTGTAGCCAATTGAGATATTCCGCAGTGAACCGCCGGGATTTTCTGGTCAGGCGGCCGTCCGATTCGATGATGTACGTCGAGTAGTTGAACTGCGACCCCGGGCCGGTGTGGAACATCCCTGTCGGGTTGTTGAGATGGGATTCCATCGTGTCCGCCAGTTCAGGTCCTGCGCCGGAACAGGTCGAAGTCCGGTGGAAGGGCGTTGTACATCGACCCGCTCCCTGTATGGAACACACCGGTAGGTTCGTTCATGATCGTTCCTGAGTTGTCGCCGAAGTTGGTGATTCCGCCGCGCTGGCCAGTCGCCTGATGGCCAGGCGAGTCGTCCACCGCAGTCCGGTCAGCCAGTTCCGGGATCTGGCGCATCAACCGTTCCGCGATCGTGGCGAGGTCCACGTCCGCGCTGGTCGACTCGTACTTCACAGTTTGGTGTTCGACCAGGTCCACCAGTTCGTCCGGCAGATCGGCGGGGTTGAGCCGGGTGGTCCTGCCGACGAGAACGGGGATCACCGTCACCTTGTGCGCGAACGCCTCCAGGATCTCGGTCCGGACCCAGTCCTCGGGGTCGAACAGGGGGCTCCTGCCGTTCTCCGCCCGTGCGGTCAGCCAGCGGGAGCCGATGACGGCCAGCAGGACCGAACTCCGACGCACATTGGTGATCAGATGGATCGGGTATCGCTGCCCGGGTTCGATGGATTTGCTCGCCCGGTAGATCAGGTTGGTACCGAACCTGTTGGACAAATAGGTGTCCAGCGTGACGGCGACGTCCTCGCCGTCACCGGTCCGGTAGTTGATGAAGACAGCAGGCATGACGGATCCTCCTCGGATCGAGAATTCAGATGCGTTTAGGACAGGCGTAGCGACGACATGAGTCGCGAGTGCAGGGCCCGCACCGAAGGACTTTGCTGGTAGCGCAGCAAGGTGTGCGCGAGTTGCCGCAGGTCGGTGCCGATCGTGGCCGATCGCACCAGCCGTACTGTGTCGAGCAGTTCCGCGGTCAGTTGGCAGGCGTGGTCGATCTCGCCGACGGCGGCGTGGGCCCGGGCCCGGCGCACGCCGTACCTGGCGTGGGTGCGCAGAGCGTGCGGGGACAGTCGCGCGCACTCGCGGTCGAGCACTTCGGCCGCTTCGCGGGCTCGGCCCAGGTCGTATAGGCACCAACCGGTGATCATTGCGACCGAATCCGGCAGGTTCGTCGTGCCGAGGACGGGCGCCTCGGACTGCTCGGCGTCGGCCAGCAGTTCCCGGGCCTGGTCCAGTGATCGGAAGCAGGCGTCGTAATCGCCGGCGAGGGCGTGGCCCTGCGCCTCACGTTGGGCGGCCAATCCGCGGATTCTGGCAGCGTTGGTGCCCAGCTGTGCCTGGCGGGCCAAGGCCACCGTCTGAGCGGCGTCATTGTTGTAGAAGGTGATCAGGGCTCGGCGAATCTTGGCGTACGACTCCAGGTCCCGATCCGGTCCGGGGGCCGCCATCGCCACTGCCTGCTCGGTCCAGCTCAGCGCGGCCTCGTTGTCCCCCGACTCCTGCGCCATCCACCCGGCATACTCCGCGAACCGCGCGGCCAGCGCCAACCACTCCAATCTGGTACGGCCTCCGGCCTGCCCTGCCAGAGCCTGCAACGCCTCCGTCTGGGTCACCACGAGGGGCAGCACCAGCCGAGGATGAGCGGTCTGGCCAAGCAGCCGGACACTGTCGAAGGCCGCTCTGAAGAATCTGAGGGACGCGCCTTCCGCCTCTTCACCCGTGTGCATATCCGCCCCCGTAACCGACATCGAAATCGCGAACGGCCGAATCGCGGCCGTGGCTGATTCGATGGGGTCGGAGACGTCGTTCGCCGCCAGCGCGATAAGCGCCCCATTGGCCTTCAGTACGGCATCGCATCGGCGTGCCAGATCCGGCGACGGCACCTTTAGCCCATTTTCGATCTTGCTGAGGTGTCCCTTGCTGTAGTACACCTCACGGGCCAGCCGAGAGAGCGTCCAGTCCGCCTTTCCGCGCAGCTCATGGAGCACGGCTCCAAAACTGTTCGGATAGGTCACTACTGGCTCCGTCTCAAGGACGTCCGGTGCGCCGCCGCCAATCAGAGTTTGTCAGGATTCAGAGGCTCCACAAAGTGCACAAGAGTGTTTCCCGTTTCCAACTTCCAGGGCCTAGACCTGGCCTAGACCCTCCCTGCCGGAAGGTTCTTGCGGATCTCTTCGAGCAAGCCTGGTACGGCGGCCTCGATCTGGTCTCGGACGAGTTCGAAGCCGGCGCGACCGCCGTAGTACGGATCCGGGACGTCAAGCCCGTCGGCTGCCGTGTCGAACTCGCGCAGCAGGCGGACCTTCTCTCGGTCCTCGGGATTGGGGGCCATTGAACGGAGGTCGCGATAGTGGCCCTGGTCGAGCGCGATGATCAGGTCGTATCGGTTGAACCACAGGGGCCGGAACTGTTGGGCTGTGTGTTTTGAGGTGTAGCCGTGGCGTCGGAGTGTGGCGACTGTGCGTTTGTCAGCGGGGTCGCCGACGTGCCAGCCGCCGGTTCCTGAACTGTCGACGAGAACGTCCAGATTTGCTTCCGAGACGTGTCGGCGCAGGATGTGTTCGGCCATCGGGGACCGGCAGATGTTCCCCGTACACACAAAGGTCACCCGGTAACTCATGTCCGCAAGTTTGCCCCGGAGCCGGGCGCGGGGGCCACTTGGCTGAGGGGCAGCTGACGAAGAGGCTCTGCGGGTGAGTCGAGGCCGTCGTCATCAGGCTGGTGACTTCAGGCCGGTGGCGGTGATCGGCACCAGGACGGTGGTGCCCGGGGTGAGCTGATTGGTCAGGCTGGCCAGGCCGGCGACCGCGATGGCGGAGGTTGGTTCGACGTAGATGCCGGATAGGCGGAGTTCGTCGTGGGCGCGCCAGAGGGCTTCGTCGTCGACGGCGATGATCTGGCCGCCGGTGTCGCGTACGGAGCTGAGGATCGATCGGCCGCGTGGGGGGCGGGCGATTCGGATGCCTTCTGCGGCGGTGTCGCCCACGGTGACAGGGGCAGGTTCGGTGGTGTCGGTGACGAGGGGGGCGCAGGCGGTGGACTGGATGCCGTACACGCGGGGAATTCGGTCGATCAGGCCGGCGGTGTGGAGGGCGGCGTAGCCGCGGATGATGCCGAGGAGCAGGGTGCCCGCGCCGACGGGGAGCACGACCGCGTCGGGGGCCGTGCCGCCGAGTTGTTCCCAGGCTTCGTAGGCGAAGGTCTGGGTGCCGGCGAGGAAGAGCGGGTTCCACGCGTGGGAGGCGTAGACGTCGCCGGTGGCGAGGGCGTGGGCGAGGGCGGCGTCGGAGACGTCCTGGCGGGAGCCGGCGATCGAGTGGAGTTCCGCGCCGTAGGCGGCGATCTGGCGGAGTTTGCCAGGTGAGGCCGACTGGGGGGCGAAGACGTGGCAGGCCAGTCCGGCTCTGGCGCAGTAGGCGGCGAGGGACGCGCCCGCGTTACCGGAGGAGTCGATGACGGCGGCCCGAGCGCCGTGCTGAACCAGCCAACTCGCCAGTACGGCGACGCCACGATCCTTGAACGAACCGGTGGGCAGAGCGCCCTCCAGCTTGAAACCGACATCCAAGCCGTGCCAGGTCTGGCGGAGCAGCGGCGTGGTCGGCTCACCAAGCGAGATCGGAGTGTCCACGGGCAGCCACCCGCGATACCTCCAGACCCCCTGCCCGTCCGAAATGAGCGGATCAGCAGGGGCCGAGGTCACCTCGATTACGCCGCCACAACGCGCGCAACGCCAAGCGAGCGGCTCCTGAGCCATCGAACAGGACGGGCACCACAACTCAGCCATATCAGGCCACCGCACTGGGCGGGCACGATAGTTCGGCCATTCCAGCCACATAGGACGGACGCCACAACTCGGCCATATCGGCCGCACAGGAAGCCATTTCAGCCCGCCTCGCCCACCCGCTCGGCGACAGTGATCTCGAACTCCTCCAGCAAGCGCTCGCACTCGGCCACCCGGTCATGGGCGTGTTCCCTTCCGGGAGCACCCATCCAGTCCCTGGCCTCCACCTTGCGCAGCCACCGTCGGAGCTTCTCCAGATCCTGCCGGATCTCCTCAGCCTCCTCGAAGGTGTAGTTCTCCCGGTATCGCTCGAACTCGATCTCCTTGAAGAACTTCGTCTCGCACTCTTCGACGATCTCGTCATACTCCTTCGCGGAGTTGGCGCGGAAGCCGTCGGTGATCTGCCGCTGCTCGCGCTCGTCCACGTCATCCAGCACGAAGAAGTGACTGGACCCCTCCAGCTCGGCGATCCGCTCCCGCACCCGATCCAGCGCGGCCCGCAGTTCCTCGCGGTCCGGCAGCACGCAGACCGCCTGCTGAAGGTAGAGCGCCCCGAGCCGCTTGAGATCGCGCCAGACGGCGACGCGCGCCTTGGAGGACTGGGAAGGCACACGGTAGATGAGCAGCAACCACCGCCGCTCGGCCTCGGAATCCTTCGCCACCGGCCCAGGCTAGCAGCCGTTGACATGCCGAGCACACTGTAACTATGGTCCCAATGAAACACTTGATACATCAGTAGGGAGTCAACGGTGCAAGGGACGACCCTCGGTCTGGTCGGCTCCACCTTCCTCGCCTCGTTCGTCGAGTTCGTCGAAGCGCTGACCATCGTGCTGGCCATGGGCTTCACCCGCAGCTGGCGATCCGCCCTGGCGGGCACGGTGGCCGCGCTGATCGCCCTGACCGCCTTCACCATCGCGGTCGGCTACGCGCTGACCACCTGGCTCCCCGAGGCCGCGCTCCAACTCGTGGTCGGCACCCTGCTGCTGATCTTCGGATTGCAGTGGCTACGCAAGGCCACCCTGCGCGCCGGCGGCCTCAAGGCCATGCACGACGAAACCGAGGAGTTCGCCAGCCAGACCGCCGCCGCCCAGGCCGCGGGCACCCGCCGGCGCTTCGGCTTCGACTCCTTCGCCTTCGCCGTCTCCTTCAAGGGCGTCTTCCTCGAAGGCGTCGAAGTGGTCTTCATCGTCATCACGTTCGGCCTCAGCGCCGACGACATGACCGGCGCCGTCCTCGGCGCGGCCTCGGCCGGCGCCATCGTGCTCCTGCTCGGCGCACTGCTGCACCGCCCACTCTCGATGATCCCGGAGAACACCCTGAAGTACGGCGTCGGCCTACTACTGGCCGCGTTCGGCGCCTACTGGGCGGTCGAGGGCCTGGGCGTGCTCACCACCGAGCACCACAGCCTGGAATGGCCCGGCGGCGACCTGGCGATCCTGGTCCTACTGGCCGCCTGGCTCCTGCTCTCCCGAATCCTCGTCGCCACCCTGCCCAGACTGCGAAATGAGGTGACCCGATGAAGTACCTCAAGGGCTTCGTACGGTTCTGGTACGACTTCGTCATCGGCGACGACTGGAAGATCGCGACAGCGGTGGTCACGGCCCTGGCGATCACCGCAGTCGCCCTGACGACCGGACTGCTGACCGGACCCCTCTTGATCATCCTCGGCGCGGTCCTACTGTTCACATTCTTCGTCGTCAGCATGGTCGTAGACGTACGCAAATGACCTAGAAAGTCGTGACAACGGCGAACACGGCTCGATGGTCGGTCTCAGGAAGAACGTGCGTGCTGAACCCGTGAACAGCGGTCCGCTGGTCGACGAGGATGTGGTCGAGCGTCACGGCCGGAATGGGCAGCCCACGGAAATCCCAGGTGACCGGCCAGGTGGTAGCGAGGCCGTCGCCGGTGGTGTCGGCGGCATCCCGGTAGCCGAGGTTGAGGAGTTGCCGCATCCCGGCATGGTCCAGGGTGGCGTTGAAGTCGCCCAGCAGAATCGTGTTGTCCGGCGCGGGCAACGTGTCGAGCCCGGTCGCCCAGCACCAGTGGCGGGATTTCTCAACAGGCGCGCACGGATGCACCGAAACGACGTCGAACGCACCGCCGGGCCTGTCCACCGTCGCCTTGACCTGGCCGAATCCACCGTAATCCAGGTTGTTGGTCATTTTCACCGGGAACCGCGCATAGATGCCGGATCCGCCGGCCCCTTCCCGCGCCTCACCCGCGTAGAACGGCAGGGCCTGCCCCAACCCGGCCGTCCTGAGCCCTTCCACAGCCTGCGGCGTCAACTCCTGCAGCGCGAGAGCATCAGGACGCAACTCGGCCACCAACCCGACCAACGCCTCCGGCGGCACCGAGCCGACTTCAGAGTTCGACGCGAGCACCCGGAGCGGCTGCCCTGACACGGCGGTATTCGTTCCCGGAATCGCCCGGGGAAGCACCTCCGCCGCCAGCATCCCGGACACCGCCACGGCCACCACGAGCGCGATCCACCGCCGCGTCACCAGCGCGACCAGCGGCGCGACCAGCGAAACCACCACGACCGCCGGCGTGAACGCGACCAGCTGCACCCACAGGAAGTCCAGGTCGTGCGGCCAGATCCGCAGCACCGCCCACAGCCCGAACGGCGCCACGCCGAGCCAGACGAGCACGCTCACCCAACGCCGTCTCGGCTCCGCCAGGGACGGAGCAGTCACATCAGCCACGTCGAGCACCACCCGAGCATGCCCCAAAAGCCCGGGATCGGGGGCCGATTTCACTTTGATCAACGAGGACCGGTATGCCCCCACCCGCCCTCTGCGCCGCCCGGCGCCGTAAGGAACGCTTCCTTTCAAAACGGTCGCAAGATCGGTGAACCGCTTGTCAGGCCATCCGGGCATAGGTCACAGTTTCGCAAGATGCCCGAATTGCGGGCATCCACGGGGAAACCGGATCTCACACGGAGGGCCTCACATGAGGCGTTTGATCACGGTGCTCATGTGCGTGGCGGTAACCGCCGCACTGACATCGGGAGTGGCTCAGGCGCGGGCAGCAGATCCCGTCGCCGCCCTCGCAAAACAGTTAAAAAGCGCTCACGGCGTGCATTTCACGTCCGTCTCGAAAACCAACCCGAGCTACGGCATCAAAACCCGCTCGTACGGTGACCTGCAGTTCGGCCGCTCCCAGGTGGCGGCCAGCAGCATCATCAGCACGATCGACTACGGCGTCTCCACCCGGGTGACCGAAGATGTCGCCGAGCTCCTCGGCCTGGAGCCGGACAAGCTCACCGGCCCGACCCACACGATCACCATCAAGGACACCAGCTACATCTCCGGTGGCCTGACCGACATCCTGCTGCCCCCGGGCAAGACCTGGCTGAAGTCCAAGGGCTTCGGCACCCAGGCCGGGCTCGGCGGCTCGGCCATCAACGTGCTCTCCCCGCGCGAGCTGAAGCTGCTGCTCGCCGACGTGGACGTCAAGAAGGCCGGCGGCGTCGTCGACGGCGTGCCCACCACGGTGTACAGCGGATCCAACCTGTTCCGTACCGATCTGCTGGGCTTCAAGGTCAGCTTCAAGGTGAACTGGAAGCTGTGGATCGGCAACTCCGACGGCCTGATCCGGCGGATCGCCTCGAACGAGAACATCCTCATGCGCGATCCCGAGGGCAAGGTCAAGCCGTTCAGGCTCCAGCTGAGCTCTGACACCTACCTCACCAACTGGGGCAAGCAGGTCTGGATCTACGCGCCGGACGAGCGCCTGGTCGAAGACCTGACGACCTCCCTCACCCTCCCGTCCGAAGTCCTCGGCTCCATCGACCTCGGCGACTGACCTGCCGATCCGGCCGCACCGCCGTCACCCGGCGGTGCGGCCGCTGGTCACCAGCCCTCCACGACGACCTTGCCGATGGTCCCCGACCGCTCCAGCGTCGCGTGCGCCTCCCGCAGCGTGGCGGCATTGATCGGCCGCATCCGCTGGGTCAGCGTGCTCCGCGCCTGCTGCCCGTCCACCAGTTCGGCGACCACGTTGAGCAGGTCATGGTGGGTGGTGTCGTGCGGCGCGTACAACGGCCGGGTGAACACGAACTCCCAGTGCCAGGTCAGGCTCTTGCTCTTCAGCCCCGAGATGTCCAGCCCGTGCGGGTCGTCGATCGCCGTGACCTGACCCCCCGGCTTCAGCATCTTCTGGTACGCCTCCAGGTTCGCCGCCGAATACGGGCTGAGGATGTAGTCCACCCCTTCTGGCGACACCGCGAGCACCGCCGCCGCGAGATCGCCGTGGTGGTCGACCACGTGCTGGGCCCCCATCTCCTCGGCCCACACCCGCGACTTGGCCCGCGACGCCGTACCGATCAGGGTCAGGTCCGGGCACAGCCGCCGCGCCAGCTGCAGCATCATCGACCCGACGCCCCCCGCCGCGCCCACCACGACCAGCGTCCCCTCGCTGTCCTTGGTGAGCCGGAACCGGTCGTGCAGGGTCTCCCAGGCGGTGATCGCCGTCAACGGCATCGCCGCCGCCTCCGCGAAGTCCAGAATGTACGGCTTGCGCCCGACCAGCCGCTCATCCACCAGCTGGAACTCGGCGTTGCTCCCGGAGCGGGCGATGGACCCCGCGTAGTACACCTCGTCCCCCACCCGGAACAGCCCGGCCTCGTCCCCGACGGCCTCGACGACCCCCGCCGCGTCGTACCCGAGAATCTGCAGTTCGCCGCCGGCCGGGCGGCTCATCCGCTCCTTCACGTCGACGGGATTGACGGAGACCGCCTTCACCCGGACCAGCAGATCCCGCCCTGTGGCCCGCGGAATGGGGACCTCCGCGTCGATGAGACACGAAGGATCCCCCACCGGCAGGTTCTCCCGAAATCCGACCACCCGCATCGTGCCCGCCATCGCCGCCCCCGATTCCCTCACGCTGCGCAATCACTCCATTGCAGCATGAGGCCACCGGAATGCCGCTATCGGGGTGTGCGCTTCGGGTCCGGCCAGCGGACGTCCTTGGCCCAGCCCAGCCACTCGAACAGGGCGATCAGATTGGCCGACAGGTCGATCTGGAGGCGGCCCCGGCCGTGCCGGGCGCAGGTGGGCTCGCTGTGGTGGCCGTTGTGCCAGCTCTCCCCGAACGAGGCCAGGGCCAGCGGCCACAGGTTGGTCGACCGGTCGTGCCGGCGGGTGGCGTGCGGGCGGCTGCCGACCAGATGGCAGAGCGAGTTGACGCTCCAGGTGACGTGCTGGAGCACCGCGACCCGGACCAGGCCCGCCCAGATGAAGGCGGTCAGACCGCCGTACAGGCTGCCGCTGATCAGCCAGCCGGCCGCGGACGGGAGCAGCAGCGAGAGCGCGCACAGCGCCGGGAAGGCGCGGGCGATCCGCACCATCGCCGGGTCGGCGAGCAGGTCAGGGGCATACCGCGCGGGCGGGCTCTGCGCGTCGGTGAACAGCCAGCCCAGGTGCGCGTGGGCCAGCCCGCGCAGCTGCCCGCGCCAGCCGGCGCCGTACCGGTACGGCGAATGGGGATCCCCCGGCCGGTCGGTGAACGCGTGATGGCGGCGATGCACCGCCACCCAGTCGACCACATTGCCCTGGAAACTCATCGACGCGGCCACCGCCAGCATCACCCGCAGCCACCGGGGCGCCCGGAACGACCCATGGGTGAGCAGCCGATGGAACCCGACCGTCACCCCCAGCCCCGTGACCACGTAGCAGACCCCGGCCAGCACGAGATCGACGGCCGTGACCCCGCTCAGCCAGATCCCCGCCCCCAGCGCGAAGAACGGCAGCACCACGATCGCCGCCGTCAGCCCCGCCCGCACCCGGCCGACCGGCGCCAACTCGGCGGCCCCGGGGAACGGCGACGCGCCGTCATAGTCGATCGAGCGCCTGTCAGTAATCGTCATGGGCCTCTTCCTCATCACTTGCGGCAAATCGCCCCGAGCCCCGGACGGTCGCTCCAAGTGATCAATGTATTCCAGCGGGTGCACACCGGAATCATGCGCTCGACAATGCCTCAACAAAGGAAATCGCCCGCCCAGCCCGCTGGACCCTCATATTCTGGAGTCCACGTTTGGAGGCTGATCAACGGTGCACGAGTGGCCGTCCACCCTGGATGTCACCAGGCTGATGACGGGCGGCTGGCAGCCGACGCCGTTCCGGCAGTTCATTCTGAAGATCTATAGCAGATGCGACCTTGCGTGCGATTACTGCTATATGTACGAAATGGCCGATTCCAGTTGGCGGGGTCGTCCGCTCTATATGGACGACGCGACAATTGACGCGGCAGCCGTGCGGATCGGGGAGCATGCGGCGCGCCACGGCCTCCGGGACATCGAGGTCATCCTGCACGGGGGTGAACCGCTTCTCGCCGGTCAGGACCGGATTCGGAGCATCGTCAGCCGGGTCCGCGCCGCAGCCGGGGACAAGGTCCGGGTCAAGGTCACCCTGCAGACCAACGCCGTCCTGCTGACGGACGGGTTCCTGCGGGTGCTGGACGAGTTGGACGTGCGGATCGGGGTGAGCCTGGACGGTGACCAGGTCATGCACGATCGCAGCAGGAAGCGCGCCAACGGCCGGGGGAGCCATGGTGACGTCATGGCGGCGCTGACCCGGCTGACCGAGGGGTACCGGCATCTGTTCAGCGGGCTGCTCTGCACGGTCGATCTGCGCAATGATCCGGTCGGGGCCTATCAGGCGCTGCTGGAGTTCGGGCCGCCGGCGATCGACTTCCTGCTTCCGCACGGCAACTGGGTGGTGCCGCCGCCCTCGCTATATCCCGCTTCGACGGCGACGCCGTACGCGGACTGGCTGATTCCGATCTTCGATCGCTGGTACGGCAGTCCGCGGCGGGCCACCTACGTGCGGCTGTTCGGGGAGATCATTCATCTGCTGCTGGGTGGGGCGTCCCGTACCGAGCAGATTGGGATCTCGCCCGTGGCCATGGTGGTGATCGAGACCGACGGTTCGATCGAGCAGTCCGACCTGCTCAAGTCGGCGTACGAGGGCGCGCCGTACACCGGGCTGCACGTCAGCCGGGACTCACTCGACGACGTGCTGAAGCTCCCGTCGATCGCGGCCCGCCAGATCGGCGTCGAAGCGCTCTGCGCGACCTGCCTCGACTGCCCGGTGCACACGGTCTGCGGCGCCGGCCTGTACGCCCACCGCTACAAGGAAGAAAACGGCTTCGCCAACCCGTCGATCTACTGCCGGGATCTGTTCCGCTTCATCCACCACATCAAAGACACCGTCGAGGCCGACCTTGCGGCCCGATCCGAGGGGCTATGACAGAGCTTCGGATGCACGAAGTCTCCACCGACGTCTTCGACGAGCTGGCCTCGGGCGGCGGCGGACCCGCCGTAATCACCCAGCTGGCCGCCGCGCAGCGGAGTAAGCACGTCCTGCTGGTCCGCGGCGTGATGACCACCGCCCGCGCCACCGGCCACCCCGACGCCGGCCTGGCCAGGCGCGCCTTCGACCTGCTCGCCGCGATCGAGCACAGCGACCCCGCCTCGGTGGACCGGGCGCTCCGCCACCCGTCCGTGGGGGCCTGGGCCCGGCACACGGTGGACGCGCTGGAGACCGGCCGGGCCGGCGCGAACCCCGGCCAGCTCGCCGCCATCGCGGCGACCGCGGCCATCGTCTCCGGCACCGAATGCGACATCGACGTCCCCGCGCCGGAGGGCGTGGTCACGCTGCCGTCGCTCGGCCAGGCGATGCTGCCGCCCACGGTGACCACCGCGACCGTGCACTCCCACCCGGCCGGGGCCGAGATCTCGGCGGCGGGCACCGTGATCAGGATCCCCGCGAACCCCGGCGGCGACGCTCCCGGCTGGCGCGGACTGCGCACCCTGACCACCGAGTCGAGCGGCACGCCCATCCGCTTCACGGTCGACGACCTGGACCCCTTCCGCATGCCGGGCTCGCCCAACCTGGCCGGACGGCTCAGCGCGGCGGAGTTCGCGCAGTGGCAGGCCGTGCTGCCGCCGATGTGGGAGCTCCTGGTTGAGCACCACACCGGGGTGGCCGACGACGTCGCCGGCGCCATCTCCGTGCTCACCCCGCTGGCCGCGCCCGCGCACGGCCTGGTCAGCGCCACCTCCCGGGAGACGTTCGGCTGCGTGGCGCTGTCCACCCCGCCCGACGCCTGCTGGCTGGCGCTGACACTGGCGCACGAGGTCGCGCACGCCAAACTCTCCGCCCTGCTCGACATCATGGACCTGACCAAGCCCGACGACGGATCGCGCTACTACGCGCCCTGGCGCGAAGACCCTCGGCCGGTTCCCGGCCTGCTCCAGGGTGTCTACGCGCACCTGGGCGTGACCGACTTCTGGCGGCGGCAGCGCACCGTCGAAACCGGGCCGGCCGAGGTGCACGCCAACGCGGAGTTCGCCCGGTGGCGGGCGGCGTCCCGGATGGTCGCGGGCACGATCCTGGACAGCGGTCGCCTCACCGAATGGGGGGACAGATTCGTCGCCCAGATGATCAGCCAGTTGGACGCGTGGGCCGACGAGTCCGTGCCCGAGGACGCGCGCCTGCTCTCCTGGGAACGCGCCGACCAGCACCGCACCCGCTGGCGGGCCAGGAACAGCTGACCGTCAGAGCGGCGGCGGATCGAAGTCGAAGTCGAGACGCTGCCGGTCATGCGCCACCCGCACATCGGGGTGATCATGGCCGAGCACCCGCTCGTAGCGTTCGAAGGTGTCCCTTTCCAAAATTTCGGCCTCCTCGACGTCCTCCTGAGAGCGCAGGTCCAGGATCAGGTTGGCCGCGCAGGCGAGGGTCAGCGGATGCTCGGGACCGAGTGCCTCCCGAAGGGTGGCGAGGGTCTGCTCACCGAGCTCCCTGGCCGCCCCGATGTCGCCGAGCGTGGCCAGGTCGCTGGCCAGATTGATGGCACAGGTCAGTGCGTAGTGATGGTCGTGCCCCAGCGCGTCCGCCAGCCCTTCGAGACACTGCCGGTCGAGATCACGCGCCGCCGCCACATCCCCGTTGACCCGCAGCAGCAGCGCCAGGTTAGTGTCACAGCCATATTTGAACGGATGCCGCTCCCCGTAGACATCAGGGAACCGGACAGCCGTGTCCCGCAGCCGAACAAGCGCCTCAGCGGTCTCCCCCCTCGTACGCTGCGCGTTCGCCAGGCACAACGCGGCAGCCAGCGAATCTGGATGGTCCCGGCCAAAACTCCCCTGCTGCCGCTCAAAGGCCAACTCGGCCAACTCGTACGCCTCGTCGATCATCCCGGCCCGGCGTTTGGCAATGGACAGGTCGCTGAGAATGCGCAATGTCGTCGGATGGTTGGGGCCGAGGTCCGCGACCGCGTCCGCGTGGGCCGCCTCGCCGATGTCGCAGGCGGTTGCATAGTCACCGCTCAGGCAGACCACCCGGGCCAGACCGCTCTTCCAGATCAGCAGGCTCTTCTGGTTGGCGTTGACCGTGCGCGAGAGCCGAATGGTCCGCTCGTAATGCTCGCGTGCCTTGGCGTAGTCGCCGAGCAGGAGATAGTCGACCGCGAGATTGTTCATCGCCCGAAGTGTCCGCTGGCTGGGTGGGTCCTGGAATTTGGCCTCATGCTGACGCAGCGATTCGAGATCGTGCTCAAGCGCGGTGGTGAAGTCGCCCCGCGCACGGAAGTCGGCACCGTGGACATTGGTGAGCGCGAGCGTCTCGTTGTCGTCAGGGCCGAGAATGTCGCGCATGAGGGCGAGCGTCTCGCGGTTCAGCTCGAACGCCTGCTTGTAGTCGCCCAGCTGAAACAGGATCGTCCCGTGATGGCGCCTAGCCTCCAGGACGTCCTTGGTCGGGGGCTTGTCATCGGTCGCCCAGGCGGCGATGAACTTCCTGACCAGGTCGAGTGCGGACTTCGGCTCACCCGAGGAGAACAGGAAACGCACGATCGACAATGCGAAATGCCGGATCTCGGGCTCCGTCGACTCGCTCAGCTCTGACGGCCCCACATGACCGAGCAGTTCGGCGTAGCGCGGCCATGTCGCGTTGTCGTCTGCTTTGTCAGGCGAGGCGGCAGCCAGCAGCCGATGTGCCTCCGCACGGAAACTTGTCCGTTCCTCGGCCGACAACTCGCTCCGCAGCAACGTCTGGACCAGCCGGTGCACCAGGATCGTACGAGTGTCGGCGTCGATGCGGATCAAGGCGAACCGGGCCAGCACCCCGATCGCCTTGCTCAACATGATGGGGTCGGACAGCAGTGCGCGAAGCTTGGACTTGGCCAACTGGCTCTCGGTCAGCGACTCGAAGACCATCCGCGGGATGGGTTCGGGACCGAAAAACGCGCAGCATCTCAGGAGTTCGAGCGCGACGGGCAATTTCTCGGCCAGTTGGGATACCGACAGCGACCAGGCGGCTGTCATCGAAAGCGGGTAGTCGGGCGGCTTGTTCGCGCCGAGGAGGTGCGCCGCCTGAACGTTCAGGAGCCGCTCGTACTCCTGCACGGACATGCCTGTCTCAGCCTGGAGCGCCCCGGCCTGCTCCAGCGCGAGCGGAAGATCCCCCAGCGCCTCGGCCAGCCGCGAGGCATCCGCGTCCGGGATGGCGGCGGACACCCGCTTGCGGAGAAAATCGATGCTCTCCTGCCGGGTGAACACGTCGACCACCACTGTGGCGGCCCTCGCCTGCCAGGTGTGGTCCCGCGAGGTGATGAGCACCTGTCCCGGACCGCCGCTCGGGAGCATCTCGTTGATCTCCGCAGGCTGGTCCGCGTTGTCGAAGATAAGCAGCCATCTCGTGTACGGGTCCCCCCGCCGCAACGCGTCGAGTACCGC
The DNA here is from genome assembly GCF_009687845.1 of Acrocarpospora corrugata. Lineage (GTDB taxonomy): Bacteria > Actinomycetota > Actinomycetes > Streptosporangiales > Streptosporangiaceae > Acrocarpospora > Acrocarpospora corrugata. Next base: position 103,591 of record NZ_BLAD01000049.1, on the reverse strand, counting down.
GGCGGACGCTTCCTCAATGCCCACACTCGCCGGTGAGGCGAGGCCGAGGTGGGGCGCCAATCCAGCCAATGACGAACGCACCAAAATAGGCTGATCTGCTGGAATCCACCACACGATGTCGTATTCGTGGCGATAGCGCCATGCGTACTCGATCGCCACGTGCGTCTTGCCCACTCCACCGATGCCATGCAGCGCATGCGGAACGACCGCGGTAATATGCGAGCGGACATCCGCGTGTAGTTCGCGCAGGAGTTCATCACGCCCGGTGAAGTTTTTGTTGCGGGTAGGCACCTTTCCCCAGACCGCGGGCACGTTCCCAGGCAGCCGGGGTCGCCCTGACGAAATCGACATACGACGCCCTTTGAGTGGCTCTAGTCTCCAACGTGCAGAATTCGTCTCGAGTGGGTCAAGTTTACCCCCCGGTGGCGGACAGGTGGAGGACGCCGTGGGAAGATGGCCGGGATCGGCTGAGGCTGTTTCGTGTGTCAGCCCCAGTGAGACCGTCAAGGGAGTTGCATGGCTGACACAGTCGAGGTAAAGGCGCTGCGGGGAAAGGGCCTTATCGACCTCAGCGAGTTCAGTCTTTCCGGGCTGAGCATGGGTGTTGGCGACGCGGCGCTGGATCATGCGCTGGAACGTATGCGCGACGACCGGGACGCGACGGCGATCGCCGCGTTCGACGCGGCACTCTGAACTTTACTGTGACACATCCTCACACGACATATACAGTGAATTAACGCATTCTATTTCACTTGTCGTGGTGGTGGCGTGGACGAGGCGGACTGGCAAAGGCTGACCAGCCAGCTCCGCCGGGGTGACTGCACGCCTTTCCTCGGCGCGGGCGCGTGCGTCGGCGCACTTCCCACCGGAACCGAGCTCAGCACTCGCTATGCCATCGAGCATGGATATCCCTTTACGGACGATCACAATCTCGCGCGGGTCATGCAATACGCAGCCGCGGAATTACGCGATTCGGTTGACCTTAAAACCCGAGTATGTGAGTACCTGCAGGAGTGCGGCCGGACTCGGTCTGCCGGCCCGAACGATCCGCATGCAGTTCTGGCCCGGTTTCCGCTGGATACCTTTCTCACCACCAACTATGACAACTTCCTCGCCGAGGCGCTGCGCCGCCGCGGGAAACAGCCGACTGAGGAAGTTTCGGCCTGGTGGGAAGGCGGCTCCACCGACGTCCCGGTGGTAGCGACCCCTGATTGGGAGAAACCGCTCGTATATTATCTGCATGGAAGCTGGGCGATGCCCCGGTCGTTGGTGCTCACCGAGGCCGACTATCTGAATTACCTGGTCAACATGGTCGACGCGTCCGCGTATACCGGGCGTTTCCCGCTGCCGACTCCGGTACTGCGCGCGCTGACCATGAAACCGCTGCTCTTTCTCGGCTACAGCCTCCAGGATTGGACCTTCCGCGTGCTCTTCCATGGATTGGCACGAAGCACGCCGCGTAGCAATCATCGACGTCACGTAAGTGTTCAGATCATGCCGGGAGTGAACGACTCCGCGACCGATGTGGAAGCGAAGGCCGAGCGTTATCTGGCGCATTATCTGCACGGCTGGAATATATCCACCTTCTTCGGCACGGCGACTGACTTCTGCGCGGAACTGGAAGCGCGAACGAGGGACCTGTCGTGACGCCCTACGTGGGCTTTCGGCCGTACCGGTCGGCGGAGCACGGGTGGTTCTTCGGGCGGGAGCAGGAGGCGCAGGATGTCGCCACCTCCTGGCAGGGGACCGGATTGACGGTGGTGTTCGGCCCGGCGAAGGTGGGCAAAACGTCGCTGCTGCACGCGGGAGTGCTGCCCAGAATCGAGGCCGAATCGGCCGACGTGCTGCCGGTCGCCGAAGCGCGGCGTGAGGCGGCGGCGGGGAATCCCTATGTGGCGAGTCTGCTGGCCGCTTGGGCGCCGGGCCGGCCGGCCGACATGACGATCAGTGAGTTCCTGGATCGGCGGGTGGACAGGTTCGACGAATACGGGGATCCGCTTTCTGTGCTGATCGCCATCGACCAGGCGGAGGAGCTGTTCGGCGGGCCGCCGAAATGGCGGAGGGAGCGGGAAGAATGCCTAAAGCAGCTGGCGAGCGCAGTCGTCCGGCATCATGGTCTTCATCTGCTGCTCTGTGTTCGCGAGGAGTTTCTGGCGGCTGTGCTGCCGCATGAGCGGCTGCTCGGGCAGGGTTCGCGCGGGCGGTTGCACCTGCGGCCGTTCGGCCGGGAGGCCGCGCTGGCCGCGGTGACCCGGCCGGTTGAAGCGAGTGGCCGGGTGTTCGGGCCGGGGGCGGCCGAGGCGGTGGTCGACGCCTCGGGTGTGTTGCGGGGTTCCGACGAGTCCGGACCGGAGTTCGAGCCGGGCCAGTTGCAGATCGTGTGTTCGGCTCTGTGGGAATCGCTGCCGGCGGATGTCCGGGAGATCACGCTGGAGCACGTGCCCGGTCTGGTGGAGGTGGACCGGTTCCTCGCCGGGTTCTGCCGTCAGGTGATCGGCGAGGTCGCCGAAGAGCAGGGCGTCTCGGGCGGCACCATCCTGATATGGCTGCACGAGGTGTTCGTCACCGACCACAGCGCGGGCATCTCCGTGTCGGAGGGATACCCGACGACTGCGGGCATTCCCAACGCCATCGCCAGGGCGCTGGCGGAGCGGCATCTGCTCAGGACCGAGCAGCGGCTGGGCGTGCGGTGGTATGAGCTCCAGCACCAGCGGCTGGGCCTGGCGATCCGCAAGGCGGAGAATCCGGTGACGCTGCTGGGTGACGCGGAGGCCGAGCTGGCGCAGGGCAACTGGGACCTCGCGCGTGGGCTCGCGCTGGTGGCGATGCAGGCTGCGGGGCGGGAGGCGACCTGGGTGCACGCTCAGGGGAAGGCGATCATGGGGGAGGCGGCGGCTGCGCTGGGGCAGGCCGAGGCCGCGCACGGGTTGCTGGCTGAGGCGGCCAACTCGTTCGCGGCGATGCAGCGGTTCGACGCGGTGGCCAGGGTGCTGGCGGCCGATGGGCGGGTGTGGATCGCGCAGGGGCAGCCGCGTAAGGCGGTGAGTGTGCTCAAGTCGGCGCTGGACTGGGACGCGAACAGCGTTTCGGTGCATCTCGCGCTCGGGCAGGCGCTGTGGCGGGCGGGGCGGGTGCGGGACGCGCTCGCGGTGCTGGACGGGGTGGTGGATCTGGCCGCGCAGCCGCCGCCGGAGGCGGTCGCGTTGCGGGCGGAGATCTTGGACGGGCTCGGCGGGATGAAGTCGATCGCCTGAGGGGCCGCCGCGGCCATCGACACCGCCCGGCACATCCCGATGGTCATCGACGCCGACCGGCACGTCCCGATGCGCGTCAGCCGTACAGGAATTCGCGGGTGCGGGGGTTCTGGGGGGCGTCGAAAATCTGGGCGGGGGGGCCGTGTTCGACGAGGGTGCCCTGGTCGAGGAAGCAGATGGTGTCGGCGATGTCGCGGGCGAAGGTCATTTCGTGGGTGGCCAGGATCATGGTCATGCCGGTCTGTTTGAGTTCGCGGATGATGCCGAGGACCTCGTTGACGAGGGTGGGGTCGAGGGCGGAGGTGACCTCGTCGAGGAGGAGCAGGCGGGGGTGGGTGGCGAGGGCGCGGATGATGGCGACGCGTTGCTGCTGGCCGCCGGAGAGGCGGTCGGGGTAGGTGGCGGCCTTGTCGGCGAGGCCGAAGCGGGTGAGGATGTCGCGGGCCTGGGATTCGGCTTCGGCGCGGCGGACGCCGTGCACCTTGCGGGGGGCGAGGGTGATGTTGTCCAGGACGGTCATGTGCGGGAACAGGTTGTAGGCCTGGAAGACGATGCCGATGCGTTTGCGGATGTCGTCCGGGTCGGCGCGGACGTCGGTGATCTCCTGGCCGTCCAGGTGGATGGCGCCGTCGTCGACGGTTTCGAGCAGGTTGACGCAGCGGAGCAGGGTGGACTTGCCGGAGCCTGAGGCGCCGATCAGGCAGACCACTTCGTGCGAGCTGACGGTGAGGTCGACGCCGCGCAGGACGCTGTGGTCCTGGTAGCGCTTCCAGACGCCGTCGATGGTGAGCAGGGCCATCAGCCGCCTCCGCGCCGGTGGGCCGCCCGGGCGGCGAGGTGGTCGGTGAATCGGGCCATCGGGACGGTGAGCGCGATGAACAGCAGCGCGGCGGCCACGTACGGCGTGTAGTTGAAGGTTTTGGCGACGTGGATCTGGGCTTGGCGGAGGGCTTCCAGCGGGCCGAGCAGGGCGACCAGGGCGGTGTCCTTCTGCAGTGACGCGAAGTCGTTGAGCAGGGGCGGGACGACGCGGCGGATGGCCTGGGGGACCACGACGTACCGCATGGTCTGGCCGTGGGAGAGGCCGAGGGAGCGGGCGGCGGCGCGCTGGCTGGGGTGGATGGAGTCGATGCCGGAGCGGAACACCTCGGCCACGAAGGAGGTGTAGGACAGGACCAGGGCGATGATGCCCAGGGTGAACGGGTCGGCGGGGGCGCCCTGGAGTTGCAGGGCGGGGACGCCGAAGCCGACCAGGTAGATGAGCAGGATGACGGGGATGCCGCGGAAGATGTCGGTGTAGAGCACGGCGAGGGCGCGGAGCGGGAAGAACACGGGGGCGCGCAGGCCGCGGACGAGGGCGACGCCGAGGCCGAGGACGAGCACGATCGGCTCGGCGATCATGAAGAGCATGACGTTGAGCAGGAAGCCGCGCAGCACGTCCGGGAGCGAGTTGACCAGCGCGTCCCAGTTGAAGAAGGTCTCCTGGACCCGGGGCCAGCCGGGCGAGGCCGTGATCGCCACGGCCGCCACGACGACCACGATGACGGTGGAGGTCGTGGCGGCGGAGAGCGAGCGCCGGCCGCGGGCGCGCAGCAGCGTCTCGCGGGCCAGCTGGCGGTCGCTCTTGACCCAGTCGGTGGTCACGAGAGTTCGGGGGCGCCCGCCGTGGACGTCAGCCACTCGGCTTCGATCTTGGCGAGTTCGCCGGAGCTCTTCAGGGTGGCGAGCGCCTGGTTGACGCAGCCGACCAGCGGGTTGTCCTTCTCGAAGAGCAGGCCGAACTCCTCGGGCGCGCCGGAGCTCGCCGCGAACTGGCCGACGATCTTGGAGCCTTCGATCTGGGCGGCGGTGACGTAGAAGGCGGTGGGCAGGTCGAGCACGATGGCGTCGATCTGCTTGTTCTTGAGCGCGTTGACCACGTCGATCTGCTGGTTGAAGACGCTCGGATCGTTCTCGGGCTTGACCACGTCCTGGACGGCCGACAGCGCGGTCGTCCCGACCTGTACGCCGATCTTGGCCGACTTGAGCGCGGCCAGCGTGGTCGCCCCGGCGAAGTCCGATCCTTCGAGCGCGACGACGGCCTGCTTGACCGCGTAGTACCCGTCGCTGAAGTCGACGGCCTTGGCCCGCTCGGGGGTGATCGAGACCTGGTTGATGTCGAAATCGAACTTCTTCGGGCCGGGCGCGAACGAGGAGTCGAACGGCACGACCTCCCAGGCGACCTCGGCGGGGGTGAAGCCGAGGGTGGTGGCGACGGCCGCGGCGACCGCGCCTTCGAAGCCCTGGCCGTTGGCGGGGTTGTCGTCCTTGAACCACGGCTCGAACGCGGGCTTGTCCGTCCCGATCGTGAGTTTGCCCGGGGTGAGCAGGTTGAGCTGGTCCTTCGCGCAGGTGGCCGAGGCCGACGGGCTGGCGGGGGCCGCGCCGGTGGCGGTGGCGGTCGGCGGCTGCGGCTCGGGGGCGCAGGCGACGGCCGCCAGGGCGAGGGCACCGGCAGCCAGGAACAGTGCGGAACGGGACAAAGTGGCCTCCGGGGGACCTACGCGGGATTTCCTACCGAGGATGTCGGAATGCTCCGGCCTCGGCAAATCGAGTCTGGCACGGCCAGGGCTCCGCTCTCAAAACGGCCCGATCACGTCTCAGTCAAGGCGCGCGGCGTGGGTGTGAAACCCGCGTGGCTGGATATCTACTCTGCGTAATCATTGCAGGTGGAACAGGTAAAGGTTGGGGGGAGTGGAATGGAGGGGGGATCGCCGGGGGCAGCGGCGTGGGTGGCCGTCGCCCTGGTCTCGTTGTCCACCCTCGTCGGCGCGTGGCTGGCCAGGCGGCATGCCCGGCGGGTCACCATCTGGCTGGCGATCGCCTCGGCGCTGATGCTGATCACGGCTCTGGTGGACGTGCTGCCCGACGCCTGGCGGGAGGCGGTCGAAAAGGGCGTGCCGCTGTGGGTGATGGGGGTGGCCATCGGGCTGGGGTTCATGGTGGTGACCTATTTCACCCGGAACGAGCACGCGCAGGTGAGCAACGGGCTCACCCGGCGGCACGCGCCTGGCCTGCACCGGCGGGTCACGGAGATGGCCAGCGCCGCCCTGTTCGGCGGGGTCGGCACGGCGGCGGCCCTCACCGTGCACCGCGCGATCGAGGGGGCCACCCTGGCGCTGAGCGCCTCGACCGTGGTCGTGGTGGTGCTGATCGTGCACTCGGCCAGCGAGGGCCTGGCCATCGTGGCGCTGCTGGACATGGCGGGGCAGCGGCTGGCCCCGCTGCTGGTGGTGGCCTGCGTCAGCCCGGTGGTCGGCATGGTGATCGGCACGTTCAGCCCGATGCCCAGCCGGATCGTGCCCATCCTGCTCGCGGTCGCCACCGGCATCCTGTTGCGTACGGCCGTGCTGGGCGTGAAGCTGGCGGCGCTCCGGCACGAGGCCAGACGGGTGCCCCGCGCGCATGTGCTGACCGCGGCCGGCATCGCCGCCACGGTGGCGCTGGGGATCAGCGCGTTGCAGTGGATCCCCGGGCAGCCGCCTGGCGCGGAGAAACAGGCGGTGCTGGGGCGGGTCCTGGTCCGGCCGCGCGCCTCGCCGAGCCCCGTCCCGTCCGACGCCCCGCTCCCGCTGCGGAACCGCCGGCACCTGCGGGTCGCCTTCGCGTCGGGCGCGCTGAGCCTGGCGCAGGTGTTCGCCAGGACCGACCGGCTGACCAGGCGGACCAGGGTGGCCTGGCTGCTGAACGCGCATCCGGGCTACGACCAGGACTTCCTGGCCGATCTGCTGCACTCCGTCGGCGTCGGCGACCGGAACCTGGTCGGCGATCTGGACGAGCGGCAGCGGGCCGGCCTGCTGGCGGAACTGTCGTAGCGCTCCTCGAAAGGTGATCAACCATGAGCGAAGGGCACGACCGCGTGCTGACCGCTGAAGACGTCCGCAACCAGGTCTTCTCGACCGGCCGGCTCCGCGAGGGCTACGACCTGACCGAGGTCGACGTGTTCCTGAGCCGGGTGGAGACCAGCCTGAGCATCCTGCACCGGGAGTTCAACCAGTTGAAGGCGCGCTGCGGCCTGTGCAGCACCGCGTTCGCGCCCGGCTGGCAGGGCGCGACCCAGGTGATCTCGATGGCCCAGCAGCAGGCCGAGGCGATCGTCGCCGAGGCCGAGGCGCACGCCCGGGAGCTCGATCGTGAGCTGCGCGAACGGCTGCGCCAGGCGGCGGAGATCCTCACCGAGAGCCATCAGGAGCATGTTCGCGAGTTGGAGGAGCGTCGGCACCACGCGGATCGGCGGCGGGCCGACATCCAGGGGCATCTTTCCTGGATCCACAACCTGATCGCGGAACCGGCCCGCGAGAGCTGATATTTCGCATTTATCCGGTAATGCACGGTAAAAAGGCTTTCGGAAACCTCATCGCAATGCGGAAAACATCCTTCGCTTGCCTCTGCGGACAGTCAAGGATATGTTCTGCGGAATCGTCCGAAAAAACCGTTCCCATAACAATTCCGGACCAACAGAAAAGGCTTTCGCTGATGGTTTCCCAGCGGCCCCGAGCGGCCACGCTCACCGACGTGGCCACGCTCGCCGGGGTGTCCATCGCGACGGCGTCGAAGGCGCTCAACGGGCGCGGGCAGGTCAAGGATGAGACCAGGCGGCGAGTATTACAGGCCGCCGAGGAGCTCTCGTTCCAGCCGAACGCGCTGGCCAGAAGCCTGATCTCAGGGCAGACCAAGACGGTGGGGCTGCTCACCAGCGACAGCGTGGGCCGGTTCGGCATCCCGGTGCTGCTCGGCGCGGAGGACGCGTTCGGAGCCGGCGAGATGGCGGTGATGCTGTGCGACGCGCGCGGGGATTCGATCCGCGAACAGCACCATTTACGGACACTGTTAGCGCGCCGGGTCGACGGGCTGATCGTGGTGGGCGAGAGCACCGACCCGCGACCGTCGATCAGCCGGAACCTGCCCGTGCCGGTGGTGTACGCCTACGGGCCCTCCGAGGATCCGGACGACGTGTCGTTCGTGCCTGACGACGTGGCGGGGGCGCGAACCGCCGTACAACACCTGGTCACGATGGGTCGGCGGCGGATCGCGCACGTCACAGGGCCGACGCACTACCGGGCGGCGCAGGACAGGGCCGAGGGGACGCGGGCGGCGCTGGCCGAGGCCGGGCTGGAGCTGGTCGGCGGGGAGCCGATGTTCGGGGTGTGGTCGCAGCGGTGGGGACGGCAGGCGGCCGAGATCGTGCTGAAGCTGGACGTGGACGCGGTGATGTGCGGCAGCGACCAGATCGCGGCGGGGTTCATCGAGGCGGCCAGGGATCGCGGGAAGCGGATTCCTGACGACATCGCGGTGGTCGGCTACGACAACTGGGAGGTGCTGGCCGCCGAGACCAGGCCCCCGTTGACGACGATCGACACGAACCTGGAACGGCTGGGGCGGACGGCCGCGCAGCACCTGTTTGCGGCCATAGACGGAAAAGCCACTTCCGGTGTGCACCTAATGCCGTGCCGCCTGGTCATTCGCGAGTCGACGGTACGGGCCTAAAACCTTTACGTAGCCGTCTCTCTTGACAGTCTCCCAAGTAAAGTTTATGTTTCCGAAAACCTTTACTCCCACTCCTTCATGTCCCTCCGCAAGAATGTTAACGCTAACATCCTGAGGAGTCCCCCCCATGAAAAGACGATGGGCCTTAGCGGCGACCGTTGTCCTCATCCTCACCAGCGGGAGCCCGGCGATAGCGGCCGCCCCCATCACCACCGCGATCTACACGGCCGATCCGTCGGCCCTGGTCGTCGGAGACACCCTCTACCTGTACACCGGCCACGACGAGGCCCCCGCCGGCGGCGGAAACTTCGTCATGCGTGACTGGCACGTGTTCAGCTCGACCGACGCCACCACCTTCACCGACCAGGGCGCCCGGCTGTCGCTGGCCAACTTCCCGTGGGCCGGGCTCGACGCCTGGGCCGGCGAGGTCGAGCGCGGCGCCAACGGCCGGTACTACTGGTACGTCCCGGTCAACGGCAACGGCGCCGGCTGGATGGACATCGGCGTCGCCGTCGGCGACTCCCCCACCGGCCCCTTCACCGACGCCAGGGGCGGCCCGCTGATCAGCGACAGCACCCCGAACTCCTCGCCACTGAACATCGACCCGACCGTGTTCAGCGACGACGATGGCCAGGTCTACATGTACTGGGGCTCCTACTACGGCCTGCGCGCGGTGCGCCTCAACGCCAACATGACCCAGACCGTGGGCTCGGTGGTCACCCCCACCGGCGTCTCGAACTTCTGGGAGGCGCCCTGGATGTTCAAGCGCAACGGCACCTACTACCTGGCCTACGCCGCCAACGACTCGGCCTGCTCGGCGCCGGGCTACGCGTGCATCCGGTACGCCACCGCCGGCAACCCGCTCGGCCCGTGGACGCACCGCGGCGTGGTCCTCGACCAGGTCAGCTCGACCACCAACCACCCGGCGATCATCGAGTTCAAGGGCCAGTGGTACATGGTCTACCACAACGCCGCGGCCCCCGGCGGCGGCAATTTCCGCCGCTCGGTCACCATCGACAAGCTGTTCTGGAACGCCGACGGCACGATGCAGAAGGTCGTGCAGACCACCGGCGGCGGCACCGGAGGCAGCAACCTCGCGCTCAGCGCGACCGCCTCGACCTCCTACGTCTCCCCGTGGGAGACCCTCGGCGCGATCAACGACGGGTTCACCCCGACCAGCTCGGCCGACCACAGCCACGGCGCGTACGGCAACTGGAACCACCAGGGCACCGAATGGATCGAGTACCGGTGGCCAACCGCGCAGAGCGTCCGCCGGGTCACCACGTACTGGTTCGACGACAACCAGGGCATCGACCTGCCCGCCTCCTGCCAGGTGCAGTACTGGAACGGCACCGCGTACGTGAACGTGCCGGGCCAGTCGGCCTGCGGCGTGGCCGCCAACACCGCGAACTCGACCACGTTCACCCCCGTCAGCACGACCCGCCTGCGACTCAACATCACCTCCAGGACCGGTTTCTCGACCGGCGTGCTCGAATGGACGGCACACTCATGAAGCGGATCAGCGCCGCCTTACTCCTGGTCGCGGGCCTGATCGTCGCGGGGCCTCCCGCGTCGGCCGCGCAGACCATCGGCTTCCCCACCTTCAGCGGCCCGGCCATCCCGGCCGCGCCCGCCAACTCGATGCAGGCCATCTACAACGCCGAGAGCGGCGGGACCGACTTCTGGATGGACCGGCTGCTGGCCCGGCCGGGCAACGACCCGGCCGGGACCTGGCTGATGACCCGCGGCCGGGCGGTCTTCATGAAGACCCACACTCCGGGCACGCTCGGGTTCGCCGGGCAGGTCGCGTACTGGGAGAGCATCAGCAACAACAGCGCGTTCACGGTCGCGATCACGCCGGGCGCCTTCACCGAGCAGGTGGCCTCCCGCTGGCAGGCGCCGAGCTACTGGCGGAGCGTGCACACCAGCGGGTCCGTCACGGTCAACCAGACCAAGTTCATCACCGACAACAACGTGGCCGTGGCCAACCTGTCGATCACCAACAACGGGTCGGCGTCGACCACGTTGCAGCTGCGGGCGACCTCGCCGTACGCGACGAGCGGCACCGGGAACACGCTGACCGGCCAGGTCAACGCGTACAACAACCTGACGACGCTGTTCCCGAGGCTGACCGGGGACGGGTTCACCGTGACCAGCGGCGGGCTCAACCGGTCGGTGACGGTGGCCGCCGGGGCGACGGTGACCGCGAAGGTGGTGATGGGGTTCGTCACCAACGAGATCCCCGAGTCGCTGACCGAGTACAACGCCTACGCCGGTTACAGCAACGCGACCGCGTTCACGACGCACGTCCGGGCCTACAACCTGTGGTGGGCGCAGAACGTGCCCTACATCGACGTGCCGGAACCGGCCATCAAGAAGAACATCTACTACCGCTGGTGGCTGATGCGCTTCAACAACCTGGACGCCGACATTCCCGGGCAGACGTTCCAGTTCCCGACGTCCACCGAGGGCGTGCTCGGCTACAACAACGCGATCGCGCTCACCCAGCCGATGCACATCGACGACCTCAAGTACCTGCGCAATCCCATCTACGCGTACGGCGACTGGCTGAGCGTCGGGCAGATCTCCAAGAACGGCCGGTTCCTCGACAATCCGGGTGATCCGGAGAACTGGTCCAACAGCTACACCCAGTACATCGCCGAGGCGGCCTGGAAGAGCTACCAGATCCACGGCGGCCAGCCGGGCATCGCCGGCAACCTGGCCCGCTACGCCGAGCAGGACGTCAAGGGCCAGCTGTCCTTCTACGACCACGACAACAACAAGCTGATCGAGTACGACTGGGGCGCCCTGACCGGCAACGACGCGGACGCGGTGTCGTTCCACTGGAAGCCGGGGAACATGGACCGGGCCGAGTCGGCGTACCAGTACAGCGGGGCGCTGGCGGCGGCGCAGGCGTACGAGGCGATCGGGAACACCGCCAAGGGCACCGAGATGCGGACGCTGGCCACCCAGATCCAGAACGCCATCGTCAACGTGCTGTGGAACCCGAACCGGCAGCTGTTCGAGCACCGGCTCAAGTCCACCAACGAGTGGGTGCCGTGGAAGGAGATCAACAACTACTACCCGTTCGCGGTCGGCGCGATCCCGAACACGGCGACCTACCGGCAGGCCCTGCGGCTCTACGACAGCCCGGCCGAATACCCGATCTTCCCGTACTACACCGCCAACCAGGTCGACAAGGCGGCCGCCGCGGCGGCGGGGAACCCGGGCTCCAACAACTTCTCCACCATCAACTCGACCGTGCAGTTCCGGCTCTACTCCTCGGTGCTGCGCAACTACCCGAACGCGTGGATGAACGCGACCGACTACAAGAAGCTGCTCTACTGGAACGCCTGGGCGCAGTACGTCGGCGGCAACACCCAGTGGCCGGACGCCAACGAGTTCTGGGCCGACTGGAACGGCTCGTCCATCAACTACCGGTCCTGGATCCACCACAACATCCTGGGCAGCTCGAACTGGACCGTGATCGAGGACGTGGCCGGGCTGCGCCCGCGCAGTGACGCCAAGGTGGAGCTCTCGCCGATCAACATCGGCTGGACCCACTTCATGGTCGACAACCTGCGCTACCGCAACGCCGACCTGACCATCGTCTGGGACGACCCGGCGGACGGGATCACCCGCTACCCGGGCGTGCCGCAGGGCTACTCGATCTTCCTCAACGGCACCCGGGTGGCGACCGTCAACTCGCTGGTGCCCTTCACCTGGGACGCCGCCACCGGCGCCGTCACCACCACCGGCACGGTCGGCTTCAACGCGGCCTTCCCGAGCCTGCAGACGCCCACCCAGGTCACCCAGTCCAGCGCCCGGATGGTGGACATGCTGGCCAAGGCGGGCGTGGACCTGACCGCCAACCTCACCAACCTGGCCGCAGGGGCGACCGCCACGGCGTCCTCGACCGCGTCCGGCAGCAACGTGGCCGGGGCGATCGACGGGTTCCCGACCAACGAACCGTTCTGGGGCGGCAACACGGCCGCGACCGACTGGTACGAGGTGAACTTCGGGGCCGCGCGGACGTTCAACGAGCTGCGGGTGCACTTCAAGGACAGCCGCCCGGCGAACGCCACCTACCGGGCGCCCGCGTCGTACAACATCCAGTACCTCAACGGCAGCACCTGGACGAACGTGCCGAGCCAGACCAAGACCCCGGCCGCGCCCCGGGCCAACTACAACCTGGTGCAGTTCCCGGCGATCAGCGCGCAGCGGGTCCGGATCGTGACCACCAACGCGTCCGGGTCGCGCAGCGGCCTGACCGAGGTGAAGATCTTCAACCGGGGCGGGGTGGTGCAGCCGCCGACGGGCAACCTGGCCCTGTCCGCCGTGCCGTCGGCGTCGTTCACTTCGGCCTGGGAGAGCGTGGCCGCGGTCAACGATGGCATCCAGCCGCCGTCCTCCAACGACACGGTGAACCCGCGCTGGGGCTGCTGGCCGCAGACCGGGGAGCAGTGGGTGGACCTGACCTGGTCCTCGGCGCAGTCGCTGAACCGGGCCGAGGTGTACTTCTTCGACGACGAGCAGGGCATCGACATGCCGGCGTCGTGGAAGTTGCAGTCGTGGAACGGCACCGCGTATGTGGACGTGCCCGGGGCGAGCGGATACCCGCTCACCAAGAACGCGTTCAACAACGTGACGTTCACGGCGACCAGCACGACCCGGTTGCGGGTGGTGCTCACCGGAAACGGGACCAGTTCCGTCGGATTGCTGGAGGTCAGGGCGTTCGGAAGCTGACCTCCGGGGGCGTGCCGCGAACCGGCACGCCCCCTCAGGGCAGGTAGCGGTAGCCCATGCCGAGTTCGGTGATCAGGTGCACCGGGTGGGCGGGGTCGCGTTCGAGCTTGCGGCGCAGCTGCACCATGTACTGCCGCAGGTAGTGGGTCTCCTTCAGGTACTTCTCGCCCCAGACCTCGGTGAGCAGCTGGCGCTGGCTGACCAGACGGCCGGGGTTGCGGAGCAGGATTTCGAGGATGTGCCATTCGGTGGGCGTGAGCCGTACCCCGCCGGAGACGGTCTTGGCGGTCAGGTCGACGGTGTGGTCGCCGAGCTGGACCGAGGCGAGGTCTGCCTGCTGGACGCGGGTTCTGCGGGTGACCGCGCGGACCCGGGCCAGGAGTTCCTCGATGTTGAACGGCTTGGTGACGTAGTCGTCGGCGCCGGCGTCCAGGGCCTCGATCTTGTCCTGGTTGCCGGCCCGGCCGGACAGCACCACGATCGGGACCTCGGTCCAGCCGCGCAGGCCGTGGATCACGTCCACGCCGTCCAGGTCGGGCAGGCCGAGGTCGAGCAGGACCAGGTCGGGGTGCCACTGGGCGGCCTCGCGCAGGGCGGCGGCGCCGTCGGCGGCCAGGGCGACCTCGTAGTGGCGGGCGACCAGGTTGATCCGGAGCGCGCGGAGGATCTGGGGTTCGTCGTCGACGACCAGGATGCGGGTCACGGGGTCGCCATCGGCATGGTCAGGATCATCGTGAGCCCTCCGCCCGGAGTCTCGTCGGGGGTCAGTTCGCCGCCCATGGCCTGGGTCAGGCCGCGGGACAGGGCCAGGCCGAGGCCGACCCCGCTGTGGTTGTCGCGGTCGCCGATCCGCTGGAACGGCAGGAAGACCCGCTCGTGCGCGTCGGGCGGCAGGCCGGGCCCCCGGTCGATGACGCGGATCTCCACCTGTTCGCCGTGTGAGCTGGCCGTGACCAGGACCTTGGCGTCCGGCGGGCTGAACCGGACCGCGTTGGTGATCAGGTTGACCAGCACCCGTTCGATCAGGCCGGGGTCGGCCATGATCTCCGGCAGGTCGAACGAGACGTCCGCCTCCACCCGCTCGCGCAGCGGCCCCAGATCGTCGACGGCACGCGGCACCGCGTCCTCCAAAGCCACCCGTTGCAGCACCACGCCCAGCACCCCGGCCTGCAAGCGGCTCATGTCGAGCAGGTTGGCGATCAGCCGGTCCAGCTTGGCGAGCGACTCGTCCGCGGTGGCCAGCAGTTCCGCGCGGTCCTGCGGCGACCAGTCGATCCCGGTGTTGCCCAGGCTCTCCACGGCCGCCTTCGCGGAGGCCAGCGGCGTGCGCAGGTCGTGGCTGACGGCGGCCAGCAGCGCGGTACGCATCCGGTCGGCCTCGGCCAGCGGCTTGGCCCGTTCGGCCTGCTCGGTCAGCCGCTGCTGCCGGAGCGCGACGGCGGCCTCGGCCGCGAACGCCTCCAGGATGCGCCGGTCGGCGGCGTCCAGCAGCCGGCCCCGCGCGGCCAGCACCAGGTCCTCGTCGATCGTCACATCGGTCTCGGCCAGCGCCGGGCAGGTGGCCGGCTCACCGCCCGAGGTCGCCACGATCCGCCAGGCGGCCGGGTCGCCCTGGTCGTCGGGGGCGATCGCCGCCCCGCGTTCCAGCAGGGTCACCGAGGTCAGGCCGAACATCTCGCGGAGCCGTCCGAGCAGCGAGGGCAGTGCCGCCTCACCGCGCAGCACGTAACCGGCCAGCGCCGACAGGGCCTCGGCGTCGGCGCTGGCTCGGGCCGCCTCTCTGGTACGGCGAGCCGCGACGTCCACCACCATGCTGACCATGATCGCCACCAGCACGTACACGGACAGGGCGAGCAGGTTCTCCGGATCGGCGATGGTGAGCCGGTTGGTCGGCGGCGTGAAGAAGTAGTTGAGCAGCAGGAAGCCGAGGACCGCGGCCGTCACCGCCGGCCACATCCCGCCGACCAGCGCGACCGCCACCACCAGCAGCAGGAACAGCAGGATCTCGCTCGGCAGCGCCAGCGTCTCCCGGAACGGGAACAGCACGGCGCTGAGCAGGGGCAGGCCGAGCAGGGCCAGCACCCAGCCGCCGATCCGGCGCGCCCGGGTCAGCGCCGCCCGCTGCCGCGCGCCCGACCTGCCCTGCCTGGCGTGCGGATGGGTGACCATGTGCACGTCGATGGTGCCGGACCGCGAGGTGGTCTCCATGCCGACGCCGCGCGAGAACAGCTGGGCGAACCGGCCCCGCCGGGACGCGCCGAGCACCAGCTGGGTCGCGTTCACGCCACCGGCGAAGTCGAGCAGCGCGCCGGGCACATCGTCGCCGACGACCTGGTGATAGGTGCCGCCGACGCTCTCCACCAGGGTGCGCTGCCGGACCAGGGTGGCCAGGTCGGCGTCGGCCAGGCCGTCGGCCCGGGTGACGTGCACGGCGAGCAGGTCGGCGCCCTTGGAACGGTCGGCGATCCTGGCCGCCCTGCGGATGAGCACCTCTCCTTCCGGGCCGCCGGTGAGGGCGACGACGACGCGTTCGCGGGCTTCCCAGGTTCCGGCGATGCCGTGTTCTGCGCGGTAGCGGTCGAGTTGTTCGTCGACTTTTCCGGCGACCCAGAGCAGGGCGAGTTCCCGCAACGCGGTCAGATTGCCGACCCTGAAATAGTTCGACAGGGCGGCGTCGACCTTCTCGGGGGCGTACACGTTGCCGTGGGCCATCCGGCGGCGCAGCGCCTCGGGGGCCATGTCGACGAGTTCGACCTGGTCGGCGCGGCGGACGACCTCGTCGGGTACAGTCTCCCGCTGCGGTACGCCGGTGATGGCCTGGACGACGTCGTTGATGGACTCCAGGTGCTGGATGTTGACCGTGGAGATGACGTCGATGCCGGCTTCGAGGAGTTCCTCGATGTCCTGCCAGCGCTTCACGTTGCGGGAGCCTGGGACGTTGGTGTGGGCCAGTTCGTCGATCAGGGCGATCTTGGGGGCGCGGCGGATGACCGCGTCCACGTCGAGTTCGGTGAAGGCCGCGCCGCGGTGGATCATGTCGCGGCGCGGGATGATCTCCAGTCCGTCGAGCAGCGCGGCCGTGCGCGGGCGGTCGTGGGTTTCGACCAGGCCGACCACCACGTCGCGGCCGCGTTCGACGCCGCGGCGGCCCTCGTCGAGCATCGCGTAGGTCTTGCCGACTCCGGGTGCGGAGCCGAGGTAGACGCGCAGGCGGCCACGGATCATGGTGCTCATCTGGCCTGGTCGAGGGCCAGGTTGAGGGGGAGGACTTGGACGGCGGGCTCGCCGATGAAGCCGAAGGTGCGGCCGGTGGTGTGGTCCTGGATGAGGGCGTGGACGCGGTCGAGGGGGAGGCCGCGTTCGCGGGCGATCCGGGGGGCCTGGAGGCGGGCGTATTCGACGGATATATCGGGATCTAGGCTGGAGCCGCTGGCGGTGACCGCGTCCGGGGGGACGGCGGGGTTGCGGATGTCGCCGCGGACGGGGACCGTGCGGCCGGCCGCGTAGTCCTCGCCCGGCCGGGCGCACTCCACCACCATGCCCTGATATTTCGGGATAAAGGGGGTGGTGGGGCAGGGTTGGTTGACGCTCACCACCCGGTTGGGGAAGACCTTGAGCACCGCACCCACCCCCTCGCTCGTGCAGTAGGGCCGCGCGCCTGAGACACCCTCCAGCTCCCCTGCGGAACGGCTCCTGGCGCAGACCTGGGTGAGCAGGCTTTTTGTGCCGGTTTTTCCTGGTGCGGGAAGGGTGTCCACTACGTCCTCAGGTCCCAGGTTACTGGCCGTCGTGGACAGCATGTCGTAGGCGTCCGCCGATGGGCGGCTCTGGAAGTACCCCGGGATCGGCTTGCCGTCCGGGCCGGTGAACAGCTGACCTACGAGCGCGCTCCCCACGGTCCTGCCGTTCTTCTCGACGAGAGATCCGTTCGCCTGCCGGGGGAACAGGACCTGGGCGACGCCCATCACGACCAGCGGATAGAGCACCCCGGTGATCAGGGTCAGCACCGCGACCGCCCGGACGGCGGCCAGATGCGTACGAACCCAGCGTGGCAGGCGTTTCATCACGAGATCCCCGGAAGGTGCTGCACAAAGAGGTCGATGATCTTGATGCCGACGAACGGGGCGACAACCCCGCCCAGGCCGTACCGGTAGAGGTTGCGGGCGAGCAGGTCGGCGGCGCTGGACGGGCGGTAGCGCACGCCGCGCAGAGCGAGCGGGATCAGCAACACGATGATGATCGCGTTGAAGATCACCGCGGCCAGGATCGCGGACTGCGGGCTGGCCAGGCGCATGACGTTGAGCGCGTCCAGCCCCGGATAGACCGCCGCGAAGATGGCCGGAATGATCGCGAAATACTTGGCGATGTCGTTGGCGATCGAGAACGTGGTCAGCGCACCCCTGGTGATCAGCAACTGCTTCCCGATCTCGACGATCTCGATCAGCTTGGTCGGGTTGGAGTCCAGGTCGACCATGTTGCCGGCCTCCTTCGCGGCCGACGTGCCGGTGTTCATCGCCACCCCCACGTCGGCCTGAGCCAGCGCGGGCGCGTCATTGGTGCCGTCGCCGGTCATCGCGACCAGCCGCCCGCCCTCCTGCTCCTTCTTGATCAGCTTGAGCTTGTCCTCCGGCGTGGCCTCGGCCAGGAAGTCGTCCACCCCGGCCTCGTCGGCGATGGCCTTGGCGGTCAGCGGATTGTCACCGGTGATCATGATGGTCCTGATGCCCATCCGGCGCATCTCAGCGAATCGTTCCCGCATGCCCTGCTTGACGACGTCCTTCAGATGGATGACACCGAGCACGCGGGAGGTCCCGCCGACGCGTTCGCCGACGACCAGGGGCGTGCCGCCGGACGCGGAGATCCCGTCCACCAGTTCCTTGATCTGCTCACCGGGATGCCCGCCGTGCTGGCGCACCCAGCTCATCACGGCCGACGCCGCGCCTTTCCGGATCTGCCGGTCGGGAACGTCCACGCCCGACATCCGGGTCTGCGCGGTGAACGGCGCCCAGTGCGCCCCGGTGATCTTACGTTCGCGCAGGCCGAAGCCCTCCTTCGCGAACACCACGATCGATCGGCCCTCCGGGGTGTCGTCGGCGAGGCTGGCCAGCTGGGCGGCGGCGGCCAGCTCGTCCGGCGAGACGCCGGTGGCGGGGACGAAGGCGGCGGCCTGCCGGTTGCCCAGGGTGATGGTGCCGGTCTTGTCCAGCAGCAGGGTGCTGACGTCGCCGGCCGCCTCGACCGCGCGGCCGGACAGGGCCAGCACGTTGCGCTGCACCAGCCGGTCCATGCCGGCGATGCCGATCGCCGACAGCAGCGCGCCGATCGTGGTCGGGATCAGGCAGACCAGCAGCGAGATCAGCACCACGCCGCTGACCCCGTCCGCGGTCAGCGCCAGCGAGTCGGGTACGCCGGGATTGACCCTCTTGGCGTAGATAGCCATCGGCTGCATGGTGACCGTGGCCACCAGGAAGATCAGCGTCAGCGCGGCCAGCAGGATGTTGAGCGCGATCTCGTTCGGCGTCTTCTGCCGGTCGGCCCCCTCGACCAGGGCGATCATCCGGTCGATGAAGCTCTCCCCCGGCTTCTGGGTGATCCGGACCACGATCCGGTCGGAGAGCACCTTGGTGCCGCCGGTGACGGCGGACCTGTCGCCGCCGGACTCGCGGATGACCGGCGCGGACTCGCCGGTGATGGCCGACTCGTCCACGCTGGCGATGCCTTCCACGATGTCGCCGTCGCCGGGGATGATCTCCCCCGCCTCGACCACCACCAGGTCGCCCGGGCGCAGGTCGGCGGCGTTGATCACGGCTTCCGACTCGTGCATGCGGGCGGTGGTGTCGCGTTTGGCGGCGCGCAGGCTGGCGGCCTGGGCCTTGCCCCGGCCCTCGGCGACCGCCTCGGCCAGGTTGGCGAACAGCGCGGTCAGCCAGAGCCAGGCGGTGATCGCCCAGGCGAAGAAGGACGGCTCCAGGATGGCCAGGACGGTGGTGGCGACCGCGCCGATCTCGACGATGAACATCACCGGGTTGCGCCAGAGCGTCAGCGGGTTGAGCTTCTTGGCCGCGTCCGGGAGGGATGAGAGCAGTTGGCGGGGGTCTAGCAGGCCGCCGGGGGGACTCATCAGTGGATTCCTTCGGCGAGTGGGCCGAGTGCCAGGGCGGGCAGGAAGGTGAGCGCGACCAGGATCACGGTGATGCCGACGACCATGCCGACGAACTGCGGGCGGTGGGTGGGCAGGGTGCCCGCCGAAGCCGGGACGGGTTTCTGGGCGGCCAGGGAACCGGCCAGGGCGAGCACGAAGATGATCGGCAGGAATCGGCCGAAGGCCATGCAGAGGCCGAGGGCGACCTCGTACCAGGGGGTGTCGGCGGTGATGCCGGCGAAGGCGGAGCCGTTGTTGTTGGCGGCGCTGGTGAAGGCGTAGAGGATCTCGGAGAAGCCGTGCGGGCCGGTGTTGTGCATGGCGGCCAGGCCGGATCGGTTGGCCATCGCGAGGCCGGTGCCGGTGAGCACCAGGACGGGGGTGACCAGGAAGTAGAGGGAGGCCAGTTTGATCTCCCGGGCGCTGATGCGTTTGCCCAGGTATTCGGGGGTTCGTCCGACCATCAGGCCGGCGATGAAGACGGTGAGGATGGCGAGGATGAGCATGCCGTACAGGCCGGAGCCGGTGCCGCCGGGGGCGACCTCGCCGAGCATCATGTTGAGCAGCGTCATCATGCCGCCGAGCGGGGTGAAGGAGTCGTGGGCGGAGTTGGTCGCGCCGGTGGAGGTGAGCGTGGTCGCCGCCGCAAAAGTGGCCGAGTCGGATACGCCGAACCTGACCTCCTTGCCTTCCATGGCCGCGCCGACCGCGTGCGGGACGGTGGCGTCGCCGCTGAGTTCGAAGACGTTGGTGAGGATGACGCTGAGCAGGGCCAGGGTGGCCATCACCGCGACGATCGCGTGACCCTGGCGGGGCTGGCCGACCATCCGGCCGAAGGTGCGCGGGAACGAGAACGGGATCAGCAGTAGCAGGAAGATCTCGAACCAGTTCGTCCCCGGCCCCGGGTTCTCGAACGGGTGGGCCGAGTTGGTGTTGTAGAAGCCGCCGCCGTTGGTGCCGAGTTCCTTGATGGCCTCCTGGCCGGCGATCGGGCCGCCGGTCAGGTGCTGGGTGCCGCCGGCGATGGTGGCGACCTCGTGCGGTGCGGTGAAGTTCTGCACCACGCCGGCGGCCGCCAGGATCAGCGCGCCGACGAAGGCGATGGGCAGCAGGATCCGTACGGTCCCCCGGATCAGGTCCGCCCAGAAGTTGCCGACGGTGTCGCTGCCGCGCCGGGTGAAACCGCGGACCAGGGCCACCGCGACCGCCATGCCGACCGCCGCGGAGACGAAGTTCTGCACCGCCAGGGCGGACATCTGGACCAGGTGGCCCATGGTGTTCTCGCCGGCGTAGGACTGCCAGTTGGTGTTGGTGACGAAGCTGATCGCGGTGTTCCAGGCGACGGGGGCGGGGACGGCGTCGAAACCGAGGGACAGGATCAGCCAGTTCTGCAGACGCTGCAGGCCGTACACGACCAGGACCGAGACGAGCGCGAAGGCGAGCACCGCGCGGGCGTACACCGGCCACGGCTGTTCGGTGTCCGGCCGCACGCCGAGCAGGCGGTAGAGCGCCCGCTCCCGGCCGGGCGGGCCGGTGTAGACGCGGTACATGTAGTCGCCCAGCGGCCGGTGGACCAGGACGAGCGCGACGACGAGCGAGGCGAGGACGAGCATCTAGAACCGCTCGGGGAAGAGCAGCGCGACCACCATGAAGATCACCAGCAGGATGGCGCCGCCCAGTCCGGCGGCGTTCACGGCGCTCACAGCCGCTCCACCGCTGTCACCACGAACCCGAGGATCACGAAGATCGCGACGGTCAGGGCGAGGAAGATCACGTCGGCCATCCCCGGTCCTTTGCTAGGTCAGATCATGTACTCGACCAGCAAAGACGGTGAATCAGGCGGGACCGCTCATCTTGACGCGCACCATACCGCTTCCCCTCAAGTCTTGACGCTACCCTGCTCTCCGTGAACACCCACTGCTCCTATTGCGGTACGGCATTCGCGCCGGACCAGCCCTGGCCGAGGGCCTGCGCCGACTGCGGCAACACGAGCTACCGCAACCCACTTCCGGTCGCGGTCATCCTGCTCCCGGTGGACGAGGGCCTGCTCGTGCAGCGGCGCGACATCGAGCCGCGCCGGGGCGAGCTGGCCCTGCCCGGCGGGTTCATCGAAGTGGGCGAATCCTGGCAGGAAGCGGCGGTCCGGGAGCTCCGCGAGGAGACCGGCGTGCGCACCGACGTGGCCGGGGTGCGCCTGTTCGACGCGCTGAGCGCCCCCGACGGAACCGTGCTGATCTTCGGGCTGGCCGCGTGGACGCCCTCCACCGCGCTGCCGCCGGTCGCCGCCACCGCCGAGGCGACCGAGTTCCTGGTCATCGACCAGGCCCAGGAGCTGGCGTTCCCGCTGCACACGCAGGTGGTGGCGCGCTACTTCAACGGCGGGTGAACGCCAGGCGCTGACGGGCCGTACCTTCCAGCGCGGGGCCCGAACGCTGTCCCGCGCAGGGAAGTGATCTCATGACGGTTCTTCGCCAGGTGGTCGGCCGGCTGGCCTGGACGGTGGCGCTGGTGGGCTCGGTGCCCTTGATCGCCGGATCCCTCAGCGGGAACAGCAGCGCCACCGCCCAGTTACCCGCCGGGCCGCACCAGCACCACCAGGCGGCGCCCGCCGGCGGCCCCGCCACGCTGGAGGAGCTGGCCGGCAAGGTCGGCTGCACGCTGTCCATCCAGGGCAAGGGCAAGGACATGCGGCAGGGCTCGTGCGCCGGCGCCGGCAGCCCGCTGACCATGGTCTCGTTCGACACCGACGGCGGCCAGCAGGACTGGCTGACGGCGGCGGAAGCCTACGGCGGGACCTACCTGATCGGCGCCCGATGGGTGGTGGTCGGCCTGCCCGAGATGGTGGAACCGCTCGAAGCCAAACTCGGCGGCCGGGTGGAGAACACCGACCACGGCGGGCATTCCTGACGATGAGGGCTCGACTGGTCGGATTCGGCGTGCTGTTCGCCGGATTCGGGGTGCTGCTGATCGCCTTCTGGTTCGGCGGGGACCGGGACCTCCCGGCCATCCGCGGGCTGCCGTCGCCGGGGCCGCTGACCTCGTGGGGACTGCCGGTGGTGCGGCTGCTGCACGACCTGTGCGCGGTGGCCACCACCGGATCGCTACTGGCCGCGGTGCTGCTCGGCCAGGACGGGCGTTCGATCATGCGCCGCGCGGTGCCGCGCTGGGCGCTGGCCTGGGCGGCGACCGCGGCCGTGACCGTGCTGCTGACCCTGTCCGACTTCGTCGGGGTGCCGATCGGCGAGGCGCTCAGGTCGGGCGCGCTGTCCACGTTCGTGCTCTACGTCCCGCAGGGCCTGGCGTTCCTGACCGTGTACGGCCTGACCCTGGCGATCACCCTGCTCACCTTCCTGCGCGCCAAGCCGAGGTTCCTGCTCGGGCTCGCGCTGCTGGCGCTGCTGCCGCCCGCCTACGCCGGGCATTCCGCGTCGGCCAACGACCACGACTTCGCCATCTCCAGCCTGATGCTGCACCTGGCGGCCGTCACCCTGTGGGTGGGCGGCCTGTTCGGGCTGCTGGTGTTCCTGCGCAGAGCCGACCGGCCGCTCGCGGCGGTGCGCAGGTTCAGCACTATCGCGCTCTGCTGCTACGGCGCGGTGGCGATCTCCGGCGCGGTGAACGCGTGGGTCCGGCTCGGGTCGGTGTCCCAGCTGTTCGGGTCGCGGTACGGGCTGCTGGTGCTGGGCAAGGTGGTCGCGCTGGTCGTGCTCGGGTTCTTCGGGTGGCGGCATCGGCGCTCGACCATCGCGGCGATGGAGGCCGGGGCGCGGGCGCCGTTCCTGCGGCTGGCCGGCGGTGAACTGGTGCTGATGGCGGCCGGGATGGGGCTGGCGGTCGCGCTGTCGCGGACGCCTCCGCCGCCGGGCGGCGACTCCACGCACGCGGTGCTCGGGTTCGATCTGGCGCCGTTCGCGGCCGGGCGGCTGGTGACCGAGATGCGGCTGGATCCGTTGCTGCTGCTGGTCGTGGTGGCGGCCGGGATCGCGTATCTGGCCGGGGTGCGGCGGATGGGGTCGTGGCCGCGCTGGCGGACGGTCGCGTGGTTCGCCGGGCTGCTCGTCATCGCGTACGGGATGGTGGGGGGCGTCGGGGTGTACGCGCGGGCCATCTTCTCGGTGCACATGGTGCAGTACGCGCTGATCGGGACGGTCGGGCCGGTGCTGCTCGCGCTGGGGGCGCCGCTCGCGCTGATGCCGTATCGGCGGGTCAGTCCGGTGGTCGCGGCGGTCGCGTATGTGGCGCCGTTTCCGCTGCTCTTCCTAACGCCGTTGTACGAAATTTCGCAATCTGTGCTGGCGGTTCGGCTGGTGGTGGTGCTCTATCTGGTCGCCGCCGGCGTGGTGTTCTTCGTCGTGGTCCGGCCGTGGGCGGCGGTGGCGGTGGTCGGCGCGGTCCAGGCGGCGCTGGCCGTACAGCTGCTGGCCGGGGGGATCCAAGGGCGGGCCTGGTTCCCGGGGCTCGAACTCGACTGGCTGCCCTCGGCGGCGGCCGACCAGCGGCTCGGGCTGCTGCTCCATGCCGGGCTCGCGCTGGTCGCCCTGCTGACCCTCACCCAGCGCCCCGCCAAGGAGGCGCCCGTCCCCGAGCCGGAGATCCGGGCCGTGCACGCCATCGTCAATTAGTCATTTTCCGGCTAAGTGCCGGAGCGCCCCCCGAGATAGGCCAGGCGCGGCTTCTTACGCTCGTCCAGACATGTCCACATCTCTGGCCTCGGGGGCGTTGAGTTGCGAACCTTCAGCAATCTAGTGGGGTACACCGGGACGGTGACCCATTCTGTCGCTTAGCCGCCCCTTGCTTGTGCTGCTGGTGGCCGTCGGAGCCCTGTGCGTCAGCCCGGCCTGGGCTGAACAGGGCTCCGACCCCGGCCTGATCGGCATTCGGCTGATGGACGCGCCGGCCACCCGGCGCGGCGATCCGCGGGCGCGGATCTACATCGTCGACCACCTGTCGCCGGGCAGCACGATCCGCCGCCGGGTCCAGCTCACCAGCACCTCCGCGCACCCGCAGCGGCTCCAGCTCTACCCGGGCGCGGCCGACGTGCGCAAACACCGCTTCGTCTTCGCGCCCGACCGGGCCGGGAACGAACTCACCAAGTGGGTCAAGTTCGACAGGTCGACGGTCGAACTGCCGGCCCACGGCAGCGCGATCGTCAAGGCCACCATCAAGGTCCCGCGCACGGCCTGGCGGGGCGAACGGTACGGCGTGCTGTGGGCGGAGGCGGAACCCGCCGCCGGCCGCGGCAACGTCAAAATCGTCAACCGCGTCGGAGTCCGGATGTATCTGGACATCGGGGCGGGCGGCGAGCCGCCGACGGACTTCCGGATCGAACAGCTGATCGCGATGCGCGGCGTGGACGGGCGTCCACAGTTCCGGGCGGTGGTCCACAACAGCGGCCAGCGCGCGGTGGACATGTCCGGCACGCTCCGGCTGACGGAGGGTCCTGGCGGCCTGAGCGCGGGCCCGTTCCAGGTCGACCAGGGCATCTCCCTCCCGCCCGGCGGGCGGGGGCGCGTCGTGGTTCCGCTGGACACGCGCCTGCCGGACGGGCCGTGGCGGGCCTCCCTCTCGCTGGCCAGCGGCAGCACGCAGCGCAGCGCCGACGACACGATCACCTTCCCCAAGGCGGGCGAGGCTCCGGTGGTGAAGCTGACCGGCATCCTCGGCACGTCCGTGGCCATGACCCCACGCAACGGCGCGCTGGCCGCCGGGGGTGTCGCGGTGGTGCTGATGGTGGGCTTCGCCGTGTTCCGTCGCTTCCGCGCGAACAGATTCCGCGCGAACAAATAGCGGATCCCGGACGGATTCCGTCCGGGACCCGCACGTGCCCCAATCACCCTCGATCTCCGCGGGAACTCCATGAAGCCACCTTTGGCGCTCGCCGTCCTCCTGTTCGCAGGGGCGTTCATGAGCGCGCTCCTCCCGTCGCAGCCGATGCGACTCGCCGCCGCCGAGGATCTGACCATCCCGGCGTCGCCAGCGCCCACCGAAAAGCCTTCCGAAAAGCACTCCGAGAAGCTTTCTGAAAAGCCCTCCGAAAAGCTCTCGCCGCCCGAGAAGCCCCTGCCACCCGAGAAGCCCCTGCCACCCGAAAGGCCCTCGGCGCCGGAAGAACCCACGCAGTACCTGTCGCCGTCGCCGCTGCCGTCGCCGTCCCCATCCGCTTCGCCGCCCCCGCCGTCGCCGCCACCGCCGCCCGCCGCGTCCCCGTCGCCCGTGCCGTCGCCGACACCTTCGCCGTCGCCGTCGGTCTCGCGGTCGGCCTTTCCCGCTCCGTGGGTGACGCGGAAGCCGAGGCGGCTGAAACGCGCCGGCACGCTGTCGGTCAGCGCGCCCGGCACCGTGCAGCTGGGCGGCGGCACGGCCGGCCAGACCGTGACCGCCCAGCTCGGGCCGGTCCTCGTGGAGGACACCAGGGGCGCGCTCGCCGCGGCCTGGGTCGCGCAGGCCACGGCGACCGACTTCAAGACCGGCGCGGGCACGGCGGCCGAGACGAGCCTGAAGCCCCGGCTCTCCTACTGGTCCGGCCCGGCCACGCGGACGACCGGCACCGGCGTCTTCACCCCCGGCCAGCTCACCGCCCTGCTGGCGGCCCCGATGAGGAGCACCGTCACCGCGTTCACGCGCACCCTCGGCGCAGGCAACGACACAGCCCGGTGGAATCCGCACATTGTGGTCAACCTGCCTTCCGGCGCGGTCGCCGGGACTTACACCGGAAAGATCACACACTCGGTGGCATAGTGGACAGGGTGACCAGCGATGAGACGCGGGACGGGGTGTCGCTGACCAACCTCGATCAGCCGCTGTTCGACGGATCGAACGCGACGAAACGGGATCTGGTCGACTACCTGGACGCCGTACACGACCGGATCATCCCCGCCCTGCGGGCCCGTCCGCTGTCCGTGATCCGGGTACGGCCCGGCCAGCCCCCGTTCATGCAGAAGAACCTGCCCAAATACACCCCGTCCTGGGTGAAGACCGCCCAGGTCTGGGCGGAAGCCTCCCACCGGGAGATCTCCTACGCCCTCTGCGACGACCGCCAGACCCTGCTCTGGTTCGGCAACCAGCGCGCGGTCGAATACCACCCGGCCCTCATCCGGGACACCCACTTCACCCACCTGATCCTCGACCTGGACCCCCCGGAGGGCGAGTCGTTCCCGCTGGTCGTCCAAGCCGCCCGCCTGGTACGGCAAGCTCTGGACGACTCCGGCCTCTCCGGCGCGGTGAAGACCAGCGGCGCGAAGGGCGTGCACATCTTCATCCCGGTCGTCCCCGGCATCCCGATGGAGGACCTGGCCGCCGCCACCCGCGCCCTGGCCGCCCGCGCCGAACGGGTGGACCCCGAACTGGCCACGACCGCGTTCATCCGCGAGGACCGCGCCGGCAAAGTGTTCCTGGACTCCACCCGAGCGGGCGGCGCGACCGTGGTGGCCGCCTACAGCCCCCGCATCCGACCCGGCACCCCCGTGTCGTTCCCGGTGTCCTGGGATGACCTGGACCGAATCGTCCCTGCGGACTTCACCATCCACACCGCACCGGGCCTACTCGGCGACAGCGATCCCTGGGCTGACCGCATGCCAGAACCGCAGGAACTCCCGGCAGACCTGATCGAGGAAGGCCACACCATCCCGGTCGCCCGAGTCCAGGCCATGCACGAGGGCAAACGCCGCGCCAAGGCACGCCGCGAGAGCTAGCCGGAGCCGCGCAATTCGGCCATTCGGCGCCCAACTATCAGTTTGATGATCAAACGTATACGGTACACGTGTGCCCCAGATCATCCACAGTTCGCGGTAAATGCGAGCCTTCGTCATCACCGGACCGCGTACCGCCGAGGTCCAGCAGGTCGAGCCCCCCGTCCCCGGCCACGGCGACGTGATCGTGGACGTCGAGCGGGCCGGTGTGTGCGGGACCGACGCCGAGTTCTTCTCGGGTGAGATGGCCTACACCCATTCGGGGCATGCGCCGTACCCGATGCGGATCGGCCACGAGTGGATGGGCGTGGTCTCCGCCGTCGGCGACGAGGTGGATCCCGGCTGGATCGGCCGGCGGGTGACCGGCGACACCATGCTCGGCTGCCGCCGCTGCGACCGTTGCGCCTCGGGCCGCCAGTACCTGTGCGCCGACCGGTACGAGATCGGCATCCGCGGCGGCTGGCCCGGCGCGCTGGCCGAACAGCTCCCGGTTCCGGCCGTCGCCCTGCACCCGCTGCCGGACACCGTCGACGCCGTCCAGGGCGCGATGGTCGAGCCGGGCGGCAACGCCCTGCGCGCCGTCCGGGCCGCCCAGGTGGTCGCGGGGGAACGGGTTCTGGTCCTCGGCCCCGGCACGATCGGCCTGCTCACCGCCCAGATCGCCGCCGCCCGCGGGATCGAGGTCCACCTGCTCGGCCGCGACCTGCCCTCCCTCGACTTCGCCCGCTCTCTCGGCTTCACTCACGTCTGGACCGCCGACACCCTGCCCGCCCTCCGCTGGGACGCCGTCATCGACGCCGCCACCGCGGAACACCTGCCCGCCCTCGCCCTGGACCTGGTCGAACCCGGCCGCCGAGTGGTCTGCATCGGCATCTCCAGCGACCCCAGCCTGATCGACACCCGGACCGCCGTGCTCAAGGAGGTCACCGTCGCCGGCGTGCTCAGCGCCTCCGGCGGCCTGGCCGAAACCATCGACCTGTACGCCGCCGGCTCCGTCGACCCCCGCCCCCTGGTCGCCGCCACCCTCGGCCTGGACGAACTCGCCCCCGTCCTGTCCGGCGCCCGCCCCACCTCCTGGGGTCACGCCCCGAAAATCCACCTCGACCCCCGCCGGTAGCCATCAGCAAGGGTGACGAAGCAGCACACATGTGCTCTACCGTCTCTCTGTGAGTTGCAAGGGTCTTCGGTCGTGAAACGGGGCGGTTGGGGCTCCGTTC
Source organism: Acrocarpospora corrugata (assembly GCF_009687845.1). Lineage (GTDB taxonomy): Bacteria > Actinomycetota > Actinomycetes > Streptosporangiales > Streptosporangiaceae > Acrocarpospora > Acrocarpospora corrugata. The sequence goes on along the minus strand of NZ_BLAD01000049.1, from coordinate 75,018 downwards.
TGCTGGACCGGTTCCATCACCCGACGCAGGTGGTCGCCACCGGCTTCGGGGCTGTCATCCTGCTCGGGTCGGTGCTGCTCGCCCTGCCGATGGCCACCACCACGGGTGAATCGGCGGGCCTTGTGACGGCGATGTTCACCGCCACTTCGGCGGTCTGCGTCACCGGACTGGTGGTGGTGGACACCGCGACGCACTGGTCGCTGTTCGGCGAAGTGGTGATCGCCGGGCTGATCCAGGTGGGCGGGCTGGGCATCATGACCCTGGCCACCCTGTTCACCGTCCTGCTGTCCGGGCGGCTCGGCCTGCGCGCCAAGATCGCCCTGCAGACCGAGACCAAGTCGCTGAGCATTTCCGACGTGCGGCGGGTGGTCCGCAATGTGGTGCTCTTCGCGCTGGCCGGCGAGGCCATCACCACGGTCATCCTGACCGCCCGCTTCATGATCGGGTACGGCGAGCCCTTCGGCGAGGCCCTCTACCTGGGCGCCTTCCACGCCATCTCCGCCTTCAACAACGCCGGCTTCGCCCTCTGGCCGGACAATCTGATGGGCTTCGTGAACGACGCCTGGATCTGCCTGCCGATCGCCACCGCGGTCGTCGTCGGCGGCCTGGGCTTCCCGGTCGTGTTCGAGCTGGCCCGCTCGTGGCGGACGCCGCGCCGCTGGTCGGTGCTGACCCGGGTGACCGTCGGCGTGAGCATCATCCTGATCGCCGTCGGCACGCTCGTCTTCCTGGCCACCGAGTGGCACAACCCGCGGACCATGGGCCCGCTGGACGACGGCGGCAAGGTGATGGCCAGCTTCTTCGCGGCCGTGATGCCGCGCTCGGGCGGGTTCAACACGGTGGACATCGCCGCCCTGAATCCGTCCAGCATGCTCGTCATGGACGTGCTGATGTTCATCGGCGGCGGCAGCGCCAGCACCGCCGGCGGGATCAAGGTGACCACGTTCGGGCTGCTGGCCTTCATCATCTGGGCCGAGTTGCGCGGCGAGAACCGGGTCAACGTGGGGCATCGGCGGCTGCCCGAGGCCACCCAGCGGCAGGCGGTGACGATCACGCTGGTGTCGGTGGGGTTGGTGGCGGTTTCGACGTATGCGCTGCTGGTGCTCACGCCGTACAGTCTGGATCGGGTGCTGTTCGAAGCGATTTCGGCGTTCTCCACGAACGGGCTGTCCACCGGGGTCACCGTGGAGACCTCCCCGGCCGGGCACATTCTGCTGCTCATGCTGATGTTCGTGGGCCGGATCGGCCCGCTGACCCTGGGTTCCGCGCTCGCGCTCAAGGAGCGCACCCGCCGTTACGAGTTGCCCGAGGAGAGGGTCATCGTTGGTTGAGAAGTCGAGCGATCCCGTCGTCGTGATCGGTCTGGGGCGGTTCGGCACCGCGCTGGCGCTGGAGCTCACCCGGCGGGGCACCGAGGTGCTGGCCATCGACCGCCGGCCGAAGGTGGTGCAGGGGCTGGCCGGGCGGATCACCCAGATCGCCAGCGCGGACTCGACCGACCTGGAGGCGCTGCACCAGCTCGGCGTGTCCGACTTCTACCGGGCGGTGGTGGCGATCGGCGGCGACCTGGAGGCCAGCATCCTGACCACCTCGCTGCTGGTCGAACTGGAGATCAACGACATCTGGGCGAAGGCGGTCACCGTCCAGCACGGCCAGATCCTGCGCCGGATCGGCGCCCACCATGTCGTCTTCCCCGAACACGACATGGGCGAGCGGGTGGCCCACCTGGTCAGCGGCCGGATGCTGGACTTCATGCAGGTGGAGGAGGACTTCGCGCTGGCCAAGACGCACCCGCCGAAGGAGTACGTCGGGATGCCGCTGGGCAGCTCCAACCTGAGACGCAAGTACGGCGTCACGATCGTGGCCGTGAAGAGCCCGGGGGAGAAGTTCACCTACGCCACCGCCGACACCGAGCTCTCCTACGGCGACATCATCATCGTCTCCGGCCCCACAGAATCGCTGGAACGCTTCGCCGAACTGCCCTGACTCACCGCAGCGCGGGCAGGCCGATCGCGAGCGCGGCAAGGGTGCGCACCAGGGTGGGGATCATCCTGGGGCAGGCCGCGGCGAGCTCCGGCTCCTGGGCGTAGAGCTCGATCAGCACCGGCGACGGGTTGACCACCGGGTGCAGCGTTCCGGCCAGCGCGGCGGCGGCCATGACCAGTTCAACGCCCTCGCTCCCGGTCAGGCCGGGATGGGCCGCGCCCACCTCGGCCCCCAGCTCGGCGACGGCCTGAAGCATGACCTGCTTGAACGTCCGCGCGGCGGCCAGCGAGACATTGTGCTCCAGAGTGCCGGCGGTCTGACCGAGCAGGTCGCAGAAGAGACGGCGGGCGGCCAGGGTCTCGCTGAGCACCTGGATCGGGTCGCCGCCGGCCCGGAGCAGCGGGATCGCGGCGTCGGCCCACTCCCGCCAGGCATCGGCCGCCAGTTCGAGGTAGATCTCCTCGCGGGTCCCGAAATAGCGGATCACATTGGACTTGGCCAGCCCGACCGCGGCGGCCACACCGCCCAGACTCACCTGCTGGACGCCCACTTCCAGGGCGAGCTCGCGCGCGGCCCGGAGGATCGCCTCACGCCGGAGTTGCTTCTGCTCCGGCCGCCGAGCCCGGATGAATGTCACCTGTGCCATGTCCCCGCCAGCATACAGTCAATTAACAGAACACTGTTCTTTTGAATCTTGTTAAGAGAGCGGCGTTCCGTTAACGTGCGTCGAAGGGGGATTCGATCGGAGGAACCTCGTGGCCGACATCCGTATGCGAGTGAACGGCTCGATCGAGAAACTCGACGTGGAACCACGGGTGAGCCTGCTGGACGCGCTGCGCGAACACCTCGGGCTGACCGGCACCAAGAAGGGCTGCGACCAGGGCGCGTGCGGCGCGTGCACGGTGCTGGCCGACGGCGAGCGGATCGTGTCCTGCCTGGCGCTGGCCGTCCAGTACGCCGACCGCGACATCACCACCATCGAGGGCGTCACCAGCCCGCTCCAGCGCTCGTTCGTCCGCCACGACGGCTTCCAGTGCGGTTACTGCACTTCGGGCCAGATCTGTTCCGCCGTCGGCATGCTGACCGAGCACGCGGCCGGCGCGCCCAGCGCGGTGACCGGCGACCTGGCCACCATGGAGATCGAACTGACCGCCGAGGAGATCAGGGAGCGCATGAGCGGCAACCTGTGCCGCTGCGGCGCCTACAACGGAATCGTGGCCGCCATCGAGGAGGGCATCCGATGAAGGACTTCGCCTATGTCAGCGCCCCCGACGTCGCCACCGCCGTCCGCGCGATCACCGAACCCGGGGCCAAGTTCCTCGGCGGCGGCACCAACCTGGTCGACCTGATGCGGCAGAACGTCGAACGCCCCGACACCGTGGTCGACATCACCCGTCTCCCGCTGGACCGCGTCGAGGAACTCCCTGACGGCCGGATCCGGATCGGCGCGATGATGCGCAACAGCGCGCTCGCCGCGCACCGGCTGATCCGCACCCGCTACCCGATGCTCGCCCAGGCGCTCCTGGCCGGCGCGTCCGGCCAGCTCAGGAACATGGCCACGGTCGGCGGCAACGTGCTGCAGCGCACCCGCTGCCCCTACTTCGTGGATCTGGCCGCGCGCTGCAACAAGCGCGAGCCCGGCTCCGGCTGCGACGCGATCGGCGGTTTCAACCGGAACGCGGCCATCTTCGGCGCGTCGGAGAGCTGCGTCGCGACGCATCCGTCCGACATGTGCGTGGCACTGGCCGCGCTGGACGCGACGATCGAGCTGGAGAGCGTGCGCGGCGTGCGGCGGCTCCCCCTGGTCGGGTTCCACGCGCTGCCCGGGGACGCGCCGCAGCACGAGACCGCGATCGCGGCGGACGAGCTGATCACCGCGATCGAGCTGCCCGACCTGCCGGTCGCGGCCCGGTCCAGGTACCGCAAGGTGCGGGACCGCGCGTCGTACGCGTTCGCGCTGGTGAGCGTGGCCGCCGCGCTGGAGGTGCGGGACGGCGTGGTGACCGAGGCGCGGCTGGCGCTCGGCGGGGTGGCGTCGCGGCCGTGGCGGGCGCACGCGGCCGAACGGGCGCTGATGGGCGCGCCGGCGACGGAGGAGTCGTTCCGGCGGGCGGCGGACGCGGAGCTGGCGGGCGCGGTGGCGCAGTCCCAGAACGCTTTCAAGATCGAGCTGGCCAGGCGGGCGGTCACGGCGACGCTGCGGCAGCTGCACCTGCCGGGGGGTGCGGCATGAGGTATGTCGGGCAGCCGATCGACCGGCTCGACGGCGTCGCCAAGACCACGGGGGCGGCCCGGTTCTCGGCGGAGTATCCGTACCCCAATCTGGCTTATGCCGCGCTGGTGCACGCGACCATCGCCCGGGGCCGGATCACCAGGATCGACACGGGGACGGCGCGGAAGACGCCCGGCGTGCTGGCGGTGATCACCCATGGCAACGCGCCCGAGATGAAGCCCGCGCCGAAGCCGAACCAGTTCGACATGAGCACGCTCGCCGCCGCGACCTCGGTCAACTACCTGAACACCGACGAGGTGTACTGGAACGGGCAGCCGGTCGCGGTGGTCGTGGCGGAGACGCTGGACGTGGCGCGGGAGGCCGCGTACCTGATCGAGGTGGAGTACGCGGAGTATCCGGCCGCGGTGGACTTCGCCGCCGAGGAGGGCAACGCGCGGCCGCAGAAGTCGACCATGCTGTCGGAGGCCGACGGCCGGAAGGGCGATGCCGAGGCGGCCCTGGCGGACGCGCCGTTCGCGCTGGACCTGCGTTACACCACCGCCCAGGTCAACCACAACGCCATCGAACCCCACTCCACCACGGCCTACTGGGACGGCGACCACCTGATCCTGCACGAGGGCAGTCAGAACGTCGCCTGGGTGCGCGACCATCTGGCGATCCGGTTCGACCTGCCCAAGCAGAACGTCCGGGTGATCTCCCCGTTCGTCGGCGGCGCGTTCGGCGGCAAGTCGTTCGTGTGGCCGGGGACCGTGCTCACCGCGCTGGCCGCGAAGGTGACAGGGCGGCCGGTCAGGATGATGCTGACCAGGGAGGGCGTGTTCCGCACGGTCGGCGGGCGCACCCCGTCGATCCAGCGGGTGGCCATCGGCGCGCAGCTCGACGGCTCGATGACCGCGCTCATCCACACCAGCGTCTGCCAGGTCGGCCGGACCGGCGGCTGGAGCGAGCAGGTGACCTCGGTCTCCCGCCACCTGTACGACGCCGCCAACATCCAGGTCCAGCAGAACCTGGTCGGGATGGACCTGCTGGCCAACACGATCATGCGCGCTCCCGGCGAGTCGATCGGCTCGTTCGCGCTCGAAGCCACCGTGGACGAGCTCGCGTACGAGCTGGGCCTGGACCCGATCGAGCTGCGCGCCCGCAACGAGCCCGCCCGCAACCCGCTGGACGGCAAGGCGTTCTCGCACCGCCTGCTGATGGAGTGCTTCGAGGAGGGCGCCAAGGAGTTCGGCTGGGCCGGCCGCCCGCAGGAGCCCGGCTCGATGCGGGACGGCCGCTGGCTGATCGGCATGGGCGTGGCCGCCGCCTACCACCCGGCCTGGCGCTTCCCCGCCAACCTGACGGTACGCCTGTCGGACGACGGAACCGTCCTGATCCGGTGCGGCCTGCACGAGATGGGCATGGGCTCGGCCACGGCTGTTTCGCAGATCGCGGCCGACGCCCTGTGCGTCCCGATGGCGGCCGTCACGGTCGCGTACGGCGACACGGCCCTGCCCGACACGACCACCGCCGGCGCGTCCTCGCAGACCGCCAGCGTGACCGCCAGCCTGCTCGCCGCCTGCGCCAAACTGGACCGCGCCGTGTTCACGCTGGCCAGGAAGACCCCCGGTTCCCCGCTGCGCGGTCTGCGCCGGGCCGACGTGACGGCCAGGGACGGCGGCCTCTACAACGGCTCGCGTGGCGAGAGCTACCACGACATCCTGCGCCGCGCCGGCCGCGCGTCGGTCGAGGCCCGGGTCGGCGCGGACACCCGGCTCGGCGAGATCGCCGACCAGGTCAGGTCCATGTCCAAGTTCCTGCTGGACCGGCGGCGCTGGGTGAAGGCGGCCTGCGGCGCGCAGTTCTGCGAGGTCCTGGTTGACTCCGACACCGGCGAGACGCGGATCTCCCGCTGGCTCGGCGTCTTCGACGTCGGCCGGGTGGTCAACGCCAAGACCGCGGCCAGCCAGCTGCGCGGCGGGATCGTGATGGGCATCGGGCTGGCACTGACCGAGGAGACGCTGGTCGATCCGCGGAACGGCCGGATCGTGAACGCCAGCCTGTCGGAGTATCACGTGCCCGTGCACGCCGACATCCCGGTGATCGACGTGCGTTACCTGGACGATCCCGACCCGACGATGCCGCTGGGCGTGGTCGGCATCGGCGAGGTCGGCGTCACCGGGGTGGCGGGCGCGGTCGCGAACGCGGTCTTCCACGCCACCGGAAAGCGGATCAGGGACCTGCCGATCACGCTGGACAAGTTGCTATGACGGCCGCCTGCGGGCGATCGCGACGCCGACCAGGCAGAGCGCGCCCCCGGCCAGGGTGAGCCAGCCGGGCACTTCGGCGAGGAACACCCAGGCCATCAGCACGACCATGGCGGGCACCAGGTAGGTGGTCGCGCCGAGCTTGCCGGCGGTGGTCCTGGCCAGCGCGTACGCCCAGGTGGTGAAAGCCAGCGCCGTCGGGAACACGCCCAGGTAGAGCAGGTTGAGCGTGGCCGACAGCGGCGCGGTCGCGGCCTGCTCGACCAGCTGACCGGCGAACGGCAGGCAGACCACCGTCCCGATCACGCAGCCGAACGTGGTCACCTGCAGCGCGGACGCGTGCGCCAGCGCGGGCTTCTGCGCCACGACCGCGATCGCGTACGTCACGGCCGCCACCACGCAGAGCGCCACGCCGAGCACCGACGAGGACCCCCCGCCGGACATCGAGTAGCCGACCAGCAGCGCCCCGCCGAACGACACCGCCAGCCCGGCCAGCAGCGGGCGCGGGAAGCCCTCCTTGAGCACGAACCCGGACAGCAGCGCGATGATGATCGGCCCGATGTTGACCAGCATCGCCGCCGTGCCCGCGTCCACCTCCTGCTCCCCCCAGTTCAGGGCGACCATGTAGACCCCGAACCAGAGCACCCCCGCCACCCCGATCCCCGGCCAGGCCGCCCTCGGAGGCAGCCGTTCGCCGCGCAGCAGCAGAATGACCACGAGCGTGACGGAACCGGCCAGCAGCCGCCCCAGCGCGAGCGCGCCGGGCGAGTAGGACGCCACCGCGCTGCGGATGGACACGAAGGCCGAAGCCCACAACACCAGGGTGACTCCGGCGGCGGCGAGCGCCCGTCTGTCCACCATCGTCACGGTCTTGTTCATGGCCCTGACGATAGATGCCCGATATGTCGGTATGCACCGCAATTTTCGGACCACTAATTTGTGCGCACCTCCGCCAGATTCCGCCCGTCAGCCGGGAAGGCGTGGATAACCTACGCGCGTCATAGGTACGGAGCCAAGGAGCGGCATGACTGCCACCGCCGACATCGAGCAAGTGGTGCCCTACGACGCGGCCTGTCCCCTCGTCGGAGTGGAAGAGGAATACCTGGTCGTCGACCCCGAGACCCGGGAGGCGTCCCCCCAGTCGGCCGCCGTGGTCGCCAGGGCGGCGGCCGTGCTGGGCGAGCAGGTCGGCACCGAGATCACCCGCTACCAGGTCGAGGCCAAGACCCGCCCCTGCGCGGGGACCGCCGAACTGGAGAGCCAGCTCCGCCGCATGCGCGCCGCCGTCGCGTCCGCCGCAGCCGACGAGGGGCTGCGGATGGTCGCCTCCGGCACCGCCGTGCTCGGCGACGTGGTGCCGCCGCTCATCACCGACCACCCCCGGTACGGCATCGGCATCGCCAACTACCGCTCACTCCACGACGAGCAGAGCATCTGCGCCGGCCACGTCCACGTGCACCTGCCCGACCGGGAACGCGCCGTGCTGGTCAGCAACCACCTGCGGCCGTGGCTGCCGACGCTGATCGCGCTGATGGCCAACTCGCCGCTGTGGTGCGGGCGCGACACCGGCTACGCCAGCTGGCGGACCCTGTCCTGGGGCAAGTGGCCGGTGGCCGGGCCGCCGCCGTACTTCGCCTCGGCCGCCGAGTACGACGAGGTGATCGGCAAACTGACCGAGGCCAAGGTGCTGGTCGACCCGGGCACCATCTTCTGGGACATCCGGCCCTCGGCCCGGCTCCCCACCCTGGAGATCCGGGTAACCGACGTGCCGGCCACCGCCGGGGAGTCGGCGCTGCTGGCCGCGATCGTCCGGGGGCTGGTGGTGACCGCGCTGGGCCGGGTGGAGCGCGGCGACCCCGGGCCTGTGCTGCGCGGCGAGCTGCTCAGGGCCGCGTACTGGCAGGCGGCCAGGGACGGCCTGGCCGGGGACGCCATCGACCCGGTCACCGGGCGGCTGTCCCCGGCGTCCGAGCAGGTCGCCGAACTGCTGCGGCAGCTGCGCCCGGCGCTGGAGGAGACCGGCGATCTCAGCCTGGTGACTGAGCGGCTGGCCCGGTTGCAGGTGATCGGCACCGGCGCGGCCCGCCAAGCCGCCGCCCACGCCCGCCGGGGTTCGGCGGCGGACGTGGTCGACGCGCTGGTCAGGGACTTCTCAGCTCAGCTGCTCGGATAGGAACGCGTAGAGCGGCTCCACGTGGCGGACCGGGTTGCGCCAGACGGCCAGCAGGTCCTCCAGCAGGTGCCGCTCGGCGACCTGCTCCCCGTGCCGCCAGCTGCGGATCACCGGGTGCAGGAACGCGCTCTCGTGGGCCATGCCGGGGGTGGGGTCGCGCTGGATGTTGAACACGTCGCCGTAGTTCTGGCGGCCCCAGCGGAGCGTGATGGTGAAGAGCTCGGCCTGGTCGCCGAAGCGTTCGACGGCGTAGTCCTCGGGCAGGTCCTGGTACTGCTGGATCTGCCCGGTGGCGCGGTCGACCACGTACGCGTCGCACAGGTACTCGAACTGGGTCCACAGCGCGGAGCTCCAGTTGACCCGGTCGAGCATGGTGGCGCCGAGCTTCTCGTGGTCGAGCGGGATCACCTGGCGGTCCAGCGGGGTGTTCTCGTAGCGTTCGGCGAGCAGCGCGGTCAGGGTGCGCAGGTTGTAGCGGAAGCCGTCGATGAACGCCGAGGACGCCTGCTTGAAGTCGCGGGCCTGCATGAGCGTGCCGGCGAAGTAGAGGCCGTCCACGTTGGCGGACTGCCAGTCGGGGCGGATCGCCGGAATGCGGCCGTTGGGGGCCATGGCGGGCAGGCAGGACTCGTCGAAGATGCTCCGGTCCATGGTGAAACCGGTGCAGCGCAGGACGGAGTCGTATTCCAGCAGGGCCTGCTCGCCGTTGGCGAGGGTGTAGGTGATGGCGGCCTTGAAGTGGTCGTCCTCGCGCCAGATCCGGTTGATGTCGCATTCGAGCACGCCGTGCAGGGTCTTGAACCAGTAGCTGTCCAGGAAGGCGCCGTACTGGCCGCGCACGTCGCCGGGGTGTTTGGTGTTCCACGCCAGGCGGACGCCGTGCGGGCTGGCCAGGTGCACGATGGCGGCGTGCGGGAGGATCGCCTGGGCGGTCTCGAAGGCGGAGTTGCCCTTGCCGATGACGAGCACGCGCTGGCCGGTGTAGGCGGCGCCGTCGACCTCCATGTCCTCGTAGCCGGTCGCCAGTTCGATGCCCGGAATGTTCGGAATGTTCGGTCCGCCCCAGCCGGTGGCGACGATCACGCATTCCGCCTCGTACGTTTTCCCGGGCGTGTGCACCAGGAATCGGTCGTCGATCTTCTCAATTCGGTCGACCGGAGTCATGAAACGTACATTGAGTTCGTGCTCGCGCTCGAAGTCGGCGAGATACCGCACCAGATCGTCCGCGCCCGGCAGATACTCCCTCGAATAGCGCGGGAACATCAGCTCCGGCGAGTCGTTGAGCAGCGAGTTCCAGTCCCAGCGCAGCTTGATCTCGGGCTCGTCCTCGACCGTGTGCACCTTGTTGAGCGAGATCAGCCGCCGGTGCCGGGGGAACTCCTTGAAGAAGGCGCCGGGGGACTCCGTGCGTTCGAGGGTGAGGTAGTCCGCGCCGGCCCGTTTGAGGTAGTAGCTGAGCTGGAGACCGGCTGGACCCGCGCCGATGATGAGGTACCGGTGCATCAGGCCTCGTCCCGGGCGTATCCGGCGGCCACGATGAACTGCGCCATCACCGCGTAGTCGGCCGGGTCGTCCGGGGTGAGCGCGGCCAGGCCGTCCACGTACCGGTTGTACATGCAGAACGCGGCCGCGATCAGGACCGCGTCGTGGATCTCGACGTCGGTGGCGCCCGCTTCCCTGGCCGCGGCGATGTGCTCGTCGCCGACCTTGCGGCCGCTCTCCTGGACCGCGCCGGCGATCGTCAGCAGCGCTCTGAGCTTGTCCGAAATGGGCGCGCCGCCCAGATCGGCGCGGACCTGCTCGACCAGGTCCATGCCCTCGGGCAGCTGGGCGGCGGCGAAGGCCGCGTGCGAGTTGTAGCAGAAGCGGCAGTCGTTGAGCGCGGACACGTAGGCCGCGATCAATTCCCGGTCACCCCGGGGCAGCGAGTTCTCGCCGCGTAACAGCACCTCGGCGAGGGCGCTCATCGGGCGGGCGGTCTCCGGCCGGTAGTCGAACAGGCCGATGATTCCAGGTGATTCGTTCCCCAGCGCTATGTGCGGCATGAACACTCCTAGGCGATCAGGCGAGGCCATCACCCGCAGGGTGGGTGATCATCGCATACCGGTCAACCCCGGTCGTTCATGCCGCAGATTGCGTCCTATCCCAAACGTAGAGAATCGGCCAATACGGCCAGATATCCGTCAGTGCGTTGGGCCCTGGCGGCGTACACTGCCGGGTCGTCTGGGGCGAATGTGTCGAGACCGTCGACGTACCGGTTGAACATGCAGAAGGCCGCCGCGATCAGGACCGTGTCATGGATCTCGATATCGGTCGCGCCCGCCTCCTTGGCGGTGGTGACGTGCTGCTCGGAGACCTTCTGGCCGGACTCCTGCACCGCACTGGCGATGCCCAGCAGCGCCTTGAGCTTGTCGGAGATCGGGGCGCTGGCGACATCGGCGCGGATCCGCTCCACCAGGACCAGATCCTCCCCCAGCTGTACGGCCGCGATGGCCGCGTGGGTGGAGTAGCAGAATCGGCACGCGTTCAGCGCCGACACGTACGCACCGATCAACTCGCGCTCACCGCGGGAGAGCGTGCTCTCCCCGCACAGGAGCACCTCCGCCAGCTCGTTCAGGGGCAGCGCGGTCTCTGGCCGGAATCTAAACAGACCACGGATCCCAGGCTCATCAGAGTTGAGGGTGATGTGTGGCATGAACGCCTCCTCCGCAGACGAAATCATGTGACTTGACCAGATTCGCCCCGCGCAATCTTTGCCGCATCTCCGGAATTGCGCGTTATTCAGCTCGCAACGCCTGGCCGAGGTTGCGGTGCCCGGCGTGGCGGCCGGGACCGGCCGCGAGCAGGGCCGCGACCAGCAGCGCCAGCGGCACGATCAGGATCAGCGTCCACGGCGAGGTGGGCGGCTGGTACTGCAACGGCATGATCCCGGCGGCGGCCCGCCACAGGATCCGGCCCAGCGCCATGCCGAGCGGGATCCCGGCGAGCAGGCCGAGCGTGGTGATCGCGCCGGCCTGGGTGACCACCGCCAGGCGGCACTGGCCCCGGGTCATCCCGAGGGCCCGCAGCACCGCCAGGTCGTGGCCGCGCCGCCGGACCGCGACGATCAGGGCGTGGCCGACCGCGCCGACGGCGAGCAGCGCCAGGAAGCCGCCCAGGACCAGCGGCAGCACCCGCACGTTCCTGATCTCGCCGAACTGGCGCGGCGCGAACGGCTCGGTGAGCAGCGGGCCGATGCCGTCCGGGCCCGTCGCGGCCCGGGTGAGGCGGGCGGCCACGGCGTCCGGGGAGCTGCCCTGCCGCAGCACGAGCAGGCCGCCGTGTTCCTTGAAGCCGGTGAACAGCTGGTCGTAGCCGGGTCCGGTGACCCAGGCGCCGCTGTCGTAGCCCCGGGTGGAGCTCTCCACGCCGAAGCCGATGCCGGTCACCCGCAGGGCGCGGGAGCCCTTGTCGCCGGCCAGCGGGATGGTCGCGCCGATCCCCGCGCCGAGCTGCCGCGCGCTGACCGGGGCCAGCACCACCTCGTCGTCGGCCGCCGGCGCCCGGCCCTCGGTGAGCACCAGCGGCACCGGCGCGCCCACCGGCTCGTAGGTGTAGGTGACCACCGGGAGCTCGCCGCTCCGCCCGCCCGCGACCCGCATGTCGATGACCCCGAGCACGTCGGCGTCGTCGGCCACCGTGTCGAGCACCGGCCGGGGCGGCAGGAAGTCCTGCCCGCCGAAGCCGAAGATGACCATCAGCTGGTAGTTCTGCCCGAACCTGGCCGGATTGGCCGCCGCGTCGGCGACCCCGGCCGAGAAGGTGAACGCGGCGAGCACTCCGAACACGCCGGTGACCGCCCCGAGCAGCGCCGGCCGCACCGGTACCGCCCGCGCCCCCTGCCCCGGCTCCAGCGCGAACCGTGCCCCGACCACCACGGCCACGGGGAGCCCGGCCGCCGCCATCGCGGCGACCACGGCGGAACGCCGCCCTGGCGGCACCCTGCCCGGGGCGGACAGGCCCGCCCAGACCGCGACCGCCGTCCCGGCCGCCACCAGCACCGGGATGAGCACGGCGAACCCGCCGAGCACCAGCCAGTCCACGTCGACGCCCGGGTCGGGTTCCCGCGCCGCCGCCGCGCCGAACGGCAGCCAGGCCGACGCGGGGACGGCCAGTCCGACCGCGATGGCGGTGCCCGCGACGGCGGCCAGCACCGGGCCCGCGATCGCCAGGCGCACGCCCTGCGTCCGGGTCAGGCCGACCGCCGTGAGCGCGCGCAACTCGGCGGCGCTGGCGGCGCCGTACCTGATGATGGCCTGGCCGACCAGGACCAGTGCGGCCAGGAAAGCGGCCAGGCCGAAGGCGAGCAGGCAGGCGCTTTCGAAGCCGATGACGTCCCGGGTGTGCCGGACGGCCTCGGCGCGGTTCACGATGTCGATGTTGGCCCCGCCGGCGACTCTGGCCAGGTCGGCGCGGAAGCGCGGCACTCCCTGCTCGCCGCCGCGCAGCCGGACCAGGCCGTTGAGCGGGGTGTCGCCGGCGGTGCCGAGCAGGTTGGCGCGGTAGCGGGCGAGCAGGCCCGGCGAAGGGATGAGCTTGCCGTGTCCGCCGGCCTCGTCCGCGTACCAGAAGGAGCGGATCACGCCGACGATCGTGATCCGCAGCACCGGGCCGCGCGGCGCGGCGTTGTCCCTGGCGTCCGGGTCCGGGCCCGCCTGGTCCAGGCTGGGCAGCCGGAGGGTGACCGTGTCGCCGACGCCCCGGCCGGCGGCGCGGACGAACTCGGCGGTGACGACGGCCTCCTCGGCCTTCGCCGGGTCGGCGAGGCGGCCGGCGAGGATGATCGGCCGCTCGATCGTGCGCATGGCGTCGGCGTCGGCCGGGACGAACGAGCTCAGTTCGTCGTCGGGGGCCTCGTCGAGGGGGAGCGCGGTGTAGCCGGGGAAGGTGGTCACCGCGGCCACGTCGGGGAGCCGCCGCACCGCCGCCCAGTCGAAGCCGGTCTGGTTGGGCAGGACGGCGAGGGTGGCGGGCAGCGTGCCGGCCAGCAGCCGGTCGACCGCGCTTTCACCGCGCCGCGCCCCCGCCACCGAGGTCATCACGGTGGCTCCGGCGAAGGCGACCAGCAGGCTCAGCACGACCAGCGATCGCCAGCGCCGGCTCAGTTCGAGGCGCAGCCAGACCAGAATCACCCCGCCAGTCTCGGCGGGCCCGGCAGGGCCCCGGCAGGGTGCTAGCCCTCGGTAAGACCCTCGAACAGGTCCTCTTCCTGGTCCGGGGCGGCGACCTCGCAGCGGACCCGGACGAAGGTCTCGTGGCCGAGCGCCATCTGCTGCGCCTCCTGCGGCATCTGCAGCAGCCAGATGTTCTCGCCCTGGCTGGCGTGCGCGCGCAGCGCCTTGATCTTCCGGTCCACGTACGGCGAGACGTCCACGATGGTGGTGATCAGCTCGTCGGGGGTGCCGAAGTCGGCGGGCAGTTCGAGGTCGCCCAGGTCGACGCCGTTCGCGCGCATGTGCTCGAACATCTGCCGGACCCGGGCCCGGGGGACGGCGGTGTAGTACAGCTTGGCCGGGATGCCGGTCGCCTCGGTGGCGGCCACCGCGATCCGGTGCGCCTGGATGTGGTCGGGGTGCCCGTAGTTGCCGCGTTCGTCGTAGGTGACCACGACGTGCGGCCGGTAGTGCTCCATCAGCGCGACCAGCCGCGCGGTCGGCTCCTCGATCGGCACGTTCCAGAACGCCCGGGGATCCTGGTTGGTATCCCACCCGACCATGCCGGAGTCCCGGTAGCCGAGCAGCTCCACGTCGCTGATGCCCAGATGCTCGACGGAGGCCCGCAGCTCGGCCAGCCGCAGTTCGGCCACGGCCTCGCCGTCGTGCCCGTCGTCGCCCGGCTTCACGCCGCCGGGGCCGTCGCCGGCCTCGCCGTTGGTGCAGGTCACCAGCACGGTACGGAACCCCTGGGCCGCATACCGCGCCAGGACCCCGCCCGTGCCGATCACCTCGTCGTCGGGATGCGCGTGCACGGCCATCAGCGTCAGATCCATGGAACTCACCCTAAGTCAGGACTCGCCCCGTCTGAGCAGCTGCGGCAGACTGGGCGCCCGCAGGAACCCTTCGGCCATGGCCGACGCGATGCCTACCTTGACGAGATCCCGGGTGTCCTCGTACGCGAGGAACCGGGGCACCCATTCGGGCCGGTACTTCACGTTGGCCCGGTACAGCGACTCCAGCTGCCACCACCGGGACAGGAACAGCAGCAGCCGGCGCCAGGCCCGGATCACCGGCCCGGCCCCGAGCCTGGCGCCCTCCTCGAACGCGGCGCGGAAGACCGCGAAGTTGAGCGAGATCCGGGTCACCCCGAGTTCCGGCGCAGCCGCGACCAGCCCGGCGACCATGAACTCCATCAGGCCGTTCTCGGCGTCCCGGTCGCGCCGCATCAGATCGAGCGAGAGCCCGCCACTCCCCCACGGCACGAACGACAGGATGGCCGCCTCGTTCCCGTCCGCCGTCAGCGCCTCCACCAGCACGCAGCACCCGTCCCTCGGGTCGCCCAGCCGGCCGAGCGCCATCGAGAAGCCGCGCTCGGTCTCGGTGTCGCGCCAGGCTTCGGCGCGGCCGATGATGACGTGCGTCTCCGCCTGGGTCAGTTCGGCGTGGCGGCGGACGCGCAGCGTGTAGCCCGCGCGTTCGACCCGGTTGACCGCCTGGCGGACGCCGCGCATCTCGCGGCCGGTGAGGGTGAACGCGGCCACGTCGATGATCGCCTCGTCGCCGAGTTCGAGGACCTTCAGGCCGGCCCGCTGGTAGGCGCGGGCGCCATCCTCGCCGGCGCCGATCGCGGCGGGCGTCCAGCCGTACGCGGCGGCCTGGTCGGTCCAGGCCCTGATCGCGGGGCCCCACGCCTCGGGGTCGCCGACCGGGTCGCCGCCGGCCAGGCAGACGCCGTTGACGACCCGGTAGGAGACGGCCGCCTTGCCGCTGGGGGAGAAGATCGCGCTGCGGTCCCGCCGGGTGGCGAAGTAGGCCAGCGAGTCGCGCTCCCCCAGCAGCGCGCGGATCCGCTCCTCGTCGGCGGGGGCCAGCACCGCCTTGGCCCGCTGGGACCGGAACAGCACCGCGAACGCGGCGATCAGCGCGATCGCGCTCATCAGCCCGATCAGGAACGACACCCAGGCCGGCGGATGGCCCGCGCCGGGGATGTCGAAGATCCCGCCGAGGGTGTGGCTCAGCGTCCACAGCACCCGCCGGTCGGGCGGGAGCGGGCCGTGGAACACGGTGACCAGCAGGTAGCCGACCACGAAGGAGACGGCCAGCAGCCCGCCGAAGGTGAGCACCGCCTTGCGGGCCGACGCGGGCTGGACCCGGGCGTAGAACTCGCCTCGGGCCCAGAACATCAGCGCCAGCAGCAGGGTGACGACGACCAGGCTGAACGCGGTCTCCGGCAGGGTCGCCTTGCCGCCCTCGACCCGGCCGCCCGGCACCATCAGCAGCACCAGCACGCCCGCCAGGGTGAGCGCCAGCGAGATCCCGAGCAGCACCACGACCAGCCGCCAGGCGATCCGTTTCCGCCGCACCAGCGCCCCGGCCAGCAGCGCGGTGAACGCCGCGTACGCGAGGTTGGGCGCGACCGGGAACAGCCAGCTGTCCACGAGCTGGGTCACCTCGCCGAGCAGCCGCCGCAGCGGCGGGATCAGCGCGATCACCGCCGAGTAGACCGCGAGCACCGTCAGGGCGATCGACAGGATCCTCGGCACGCGCGAACGAGCAGCCATTCACGGTTCCTCCCCAGGTCGGAGAGATCCTGCGACCAAGGGATGATGCGTTCGGTTCCATCGTTTCGTAGGGTCGGTACGACACGACGGGAGATGGTGGGCATGTTCGCCCTGACGGCAATTGCGGCTTTCGTGACGTTGATCCTCACGGGCTGGATCGCGGGGGTCTTCTACACGTACTCGACCTCGGTGATCATGGGCCTGAACGCGGCCGGACCTGAGCACGCCGTCCCCGCGATGCGGCAGATCAACATCAAGATCCAGAACCCGGTGTTCTTCGCGTCGTTCCTCGGCGCCATCCCGGTCGGCGTGATCACCGGGGTGCTCCTGCTGATCGACGGCGAGTCGGGCGCCGGGATCCTCTTCCTGGTCTCCACCGGCGTCTACCTCGCGGGCGCGTTCATCCCCACGATCGCCGTCAACATCCCGCTCAACAACGCCCTGGACCAGGCCACCGGCCCCGGCCCGCAGGTCTGGGCCGCGTTCGCCCCCCGCTGGACCCGGTGGAACCACATCAGGGCCTTCTTCAGCACCGCCAGCCTGCTGGTGGCCGGAATCGCCCTCGCCACCTGGGCCACCGCCTGGTGACGCCTATCCTGGTCGGGTGCGAGAGACGTTCACCTTGGCATCCGACTACATCGCCCTCTGCGACCTGCTCAAGTACTGCGCGATCACCGAGAGCGGGGGCGAGGCGAAGCACTTCATCGCCGAAGGCCACGTCCTGGTCGACGGCGAGGTCGAGCTACGCAAACGCCGTAAGGTCCGCGACGGCATGGTGGTGAGCGGCGACGGCTTCGAGATCCGGGTGATCGCCGGCTGAGCCACTTGGGCCCGGTTCGCGCGCCGGAGTGGATCTGTCCCCGCGGTGTTCCCCGGGCTTTTCCTGGCCTCAGAGAGCCAGGAGGTGGAGCACGTGGACAGCGCTCGCAGGAAGCTCGGCAGGGCCGTGCTGATCAAGGTCGCGATGGCCGTACTACTCGCGGGCACCGCGATCACCGCGGGCGGCGCGGAGGCGGCGGCGCTGGCCCCGCTCAACCTCGCCGAACGCGGGGAGAGCGTGGTGCCCGGCCAGTATCTGGTGGTGTTGAAGGGCAAGTCGGGGGCCGCCGCCCGGGCCAGGTCGATGGGCATCCGGGTGGACCGGGAGTTCAGCGTCACGATCAACGCGTACGCCGCCAAGCTCACGGCCGGGCAGCTGCTGGCCGTACGGAAGGATCCTGACGTGGCGGGCGTCTACGCCGACCATGTCTGGAAGGACCTCGGCGAGCCGATGTCGCTGGGGCCGCCGACGTCGTCGGACGCGCCCGACTGGTCGGCCGACCGGATCGACCAGCGGCATCTGCCGCTGAACGGCAAGTACCGCTTCCAGGCGACCGGGGCGGGGGTCAGCGCCTACGTCGTCGGGTCGGGCATCCGGCGCACCCACCTGGAGTTCGGGGACCGGGTCAAGGAGGGCTTCAGCACCGTCGCGGACGGTCGCGGCACCGACGACTGCACCAGGAACGGCACCTTCGCGGCGGCGCTGGTGGGCGGCCTGACCCGGGGCGCGGCCAAGGACGTCTCGCTCGTGCCGGTCCGGATCAGGCCGTGCGACAGCATGCCGAGCGACATCAGCTTCCTGGCCGGGATCGAGTTCATCACCGAGGACCACCTGGCGAAGGGCGGGCCCTCGGTCGCCGTCATGACGATCGGCCACGCGAACTCGGACGGGCACGGCCCGCTCAACGCCGCGCTGACCACCTCCATGCTCCGCGGCGTGGTGTGGGTCACCACGGCGGGGGACGCCGACTTCGACCTCAACGCCTGCGACGTCTACCCGGGCAGCCTGGGCACGCTGATCAACGTCGGCGGGTCGACCCGCGACGACCACCGGGCGAGCAGGTCCGCCAAGGGCGGGTGCGTGGATCTGTTCGCCCCGGGCGCGAACCAGACCTCGGCGTCCAGCGACGCCGACGACGAGTTCGTCTCCCATGACCGGGCCGACTACGGGGCCGCGCTGGTGGCCGGGGTGGCGGCGCTGCATCTGGAGCGCGACCCGGCCGCCCAGCAGCAGACGATCAAGAACCGGATCATCGCCGACGCGACGCCCGGCGTCCTGGACGACATCGGCTCGGGCTCGCCCAACCTGCTGCTGTACTCGCTGACCCAGTTCAGCAGCCAGTGGAACTTCTGGGTCCAGGACCCGGACGCGACGCTGCTGTCCGGCGACTTCGACAAGGACGGCGACCAGGACATGGCGCTGACCGGGCCGGACCACTGGGTGACGCTGCCGGTGGCCTTCTCCAACGGGGACGGCTCGTTCAAGGTCACCAACCTGCCCGTCAACCCGGCCTGGATCAAGCGGTCGGCCGACCCGAACGCCAAGTTCGCGGCCGGGGACTTCAACATGGACGGGTACGCCGACGTGGTGGTGACCGGCGGGCCCAACGCCACCCGGCCGCTGGTGGCGCTCTCCAACGGCGACGGCACCTTCACCATGAGCACCTTCACGCTCACCGGCGAGTCGCAGGTGTGGGCTCCGGACCAGCCCAACACGAAGCTGGTCGGCACCGACCTCGGCCGCAACGGCATCGGCGACCTGCTCCTGGTCGGTCCCAACCCGCCGGGCGTGCCGGGCGACACCCTGGTGCAGGCCGAGGCCGTCCCCCAGGCGTTCCGGGTCGCCACCAAGGAGGCCGACGTGAGCTGGCCGGAGTTGGCGTCGGATCCGGACGCCCAGGTGGTCTCCGGTGACTTCAACGGCGACGGCGACATGGACCTCGCCCTGGCCGGCGGCGAGGACTGGGACATCGTCGCGATCGCCTTCAACAACGCCCAGGGCGGCTGGGACTTCCACTACTGGCCGCCCGGCCACGACTTCGCCGGACACGCGGCCGAGGACAACGCCCACCTCGTCGCGGGTGATTTCGACGGTGACAGGGTGGACGACCTGGCGGTGCTCGGCACCGACCTGGCTTCGGTTCCGGTGGCTTTGTCCAACGGGGACGGCTCCTTCCAGGAGGTCTCCGACCACCGGCTGAAGGAGATCCCTGTCCTGGCCCAGGACGTGAACGTCAAGCCACTCACTGGCGACTTCAACAACGACGGCGCGCTCGATGTGCTGTTGACCGGCGGTGACGGCTGGTACACGGTCGAGGTCGCCTTCGGCAAACCCGGCGAGAGTGGTTATACCTTCACCAGCGAGCCGATCGCCTGACCGATCACCAACCCCAGCGTGGCGGCCCCCAGCCCGGCCGTCACGCTGGCGGTGACGTTCGCGACGGCGTAGAACCGCGATCCCTCCTGTGTCAGCCGGACCGTCTCGTAGCTGAAGGTCGAGTACGTGGTGAGCGCCCCGCAGAAGCCGGTCCCGGCGAACACGGCCACCGACTCCGGGACCGGCAGGCCGACCAGCAGCCCCAGCACGAACGACCCGGCCACGTTGACCGCCATCGTTCCCCACGGAAAAACCGAATCATGCCGGGCCTGGATAAACCGGTCCGTGAGATAACGCAGCGGCGCGCCAATGGCCGCACCCAGGGCGACCAGCAGGACAGTCACCGGACCAGCCGAAGCGTGACCGCCGTACCCGCCCACGCGGCGGGAACCGCGGCCACCAGCGTGGCAGCCAGATACGCAAGCGCGATTCCAGCGGAACCACTATCCATCGCCTGCTGAATGTCGAGCACATAGGTGGAGAAAGTGGTGTACCCGCCCAGCACCCCGACCCCCAGGAACGGGCGCAGCAACCTGACCGTCCACACCTCGGTTACCAGGACCATCAGCACGCCGATCAGCAGGCACCCGGACACGTTCACCAGGAACGTGGACCACGGGAACCCGCCGGGCGCGTGCGGCAGCGCCACCGACAGGCCGTAGCGGCCCAGCGCGCCGATGGCCCCGCCTGCCGAGATGGCGGCCAGGACGGGGAACGGCGTCGGGCGCAGTTCGGCGCGGACGCTGGGGTCGTGGAGGTCGACGTCGGAGTCGATGGGTTCGCGCATCGCTCTCCCAGCATCGTCACATCCGGGGCTCCGCGCAAAACACCGTGCCGGTGCCCGACAGTTCCAGCGCGCCATCCGCCGCCCCGGCGAAGAGCGCCTCCGCCGGATCCAGTTTGAGCTCCTCCCCTGCGGCGTTCCTGACGCTCGCCACGCCGTCCACGCAGATCAGGATGCGCGGGGCCGCGCCGGGCACGGGGTAGGCGTCGCCAGGGACGAAGCGGCGGAGCTGGAACTCGGGGGACGGGGTGAGGTAGACGTCGGCGACCGGCTCGATGGACGTGGGCTGCGCGGCCGGGTCGGTGATCCGGAGGAGTTCCTCGATGTCGATGGGCTTGGGGGTGAGGCCGGCCCTGAGCACGTTGTCGGAGCTGCCCATGATCTCGACGCCGAAGCCGCTAAGGTAGCAGTGCAGCACGCCCGCGCCCAGGTAGAGCGCCTCGCCGGGAGCGAGTTCGTGGTGCCGCATCAGCAGCGGGGCCAGCACGGCGGGATCCTCGGGGTACTGCTCGGCCAGCAGGTCGACCAACGGGTGGCCGGACGTCCGGACCAGATCCTGAACCAGCGTGGCGCGCTGGTCGGCGGGCCACCCCAGCAGGACGCGGAGGGCGGCCAGCACGTCGCCGACGGCCAGCGCGTCGGCGACCGGCGTGAGCGCGGGCAGCCCGAGCGCGCCGACCAGGGCCGCGGCCTCGCCGGGCGGACGGAACCCGGCGAGGGCGGAGAACGGGGTCAGCGCGCAGATCATCTCCGGCTTGGGCCACGGGTCGGAGTAGTTGTGGTCACCTCGGAGGAAGCCTTCCGCGGCCTGCTCCAGGGAGGGGTGGACCTGCATGGACAGCGCTCGGTCCACCGCGATCAGCTTCAGCAGGTACGGCAGCCGCTCCCCGAAGCGGCCGATCACCTCGGTCCCGAGTTCGGCCACCGGATCGGCGGCGATCACATCATGCAGCGCGATCCCCGGCCCGCCGCGGCTGAGCAGCGACGGGCCGGAGGGATGCGCGCCGAGCCACAGCTCCGCCTCGGGCCCGGCCGCGGACCGCCCGGTGAGCGCGGCGATGGCCGTGCGGGAGCCCCAGGCATAGTCCTTGATCGGGTTGGTCAGCAGATCCACGTGGCATCCTCGGGAAGGTCAGCGGCTATTCAGCCCTAATGTTGTCAATGTCAAACGTGCCTGGGCTAATCCAGAGGAACATTCCTCGCACATCCGCGAGGTCCTCCAGTGAACAGGACATGTCGGTGGTCAGGTCGATCTCCACCGGAACCACGCTGTCCTGGTTCGCCCAGGTGAAGTTGGATTGGCACCAGGAGAATTGTGGCCCGAACTGCAGGGCCACGGCGACCGACGTGCCCGCGGGACCGGTCTTGAGGTCCCACTTGAACTGCGATTTGTTGGCCAGGTTGGCCGGTTCTGGGAAGGTCGCGCCGAACCACGCGCCGCCGGTGGAGTTGATCCGGAGGCCGGAGACGCCGTCGGTCGCGTACGCGGAGGTCTGCTCGACGTTGCCGGCGTCGGGCTGCCAGTTGCCGGGGGCCCAGCCCTGGATGCCGTCCTCGAACGAGAACAGCTTGATCGCGGCGGTCGGGTTCGGCTTCACGGTGACCGTGATGTCGGCCACGTTGGAGGTCCGCCCGGCCGCGTCCTTGATCGTGTAGTGCGCGGTGGCCCGCCCGGCGAACTCGGCCGGCGGCGTGTACGAGACCTTGCCGTTCACCAGCGTGAAGTTCCCAGACGTGGTCTGCCGCCCGGCGACGGCCGGATCCAGGTCGATCGTGTTCCGCTGCACATAGGTCCGGTACGCGATGTCGTTGGCCGCCACGTCCAGCGTCGCCCCCGTGCCGGACTCGACGGTCGTGGCGTCATGGTCGGCGACCGGCGGCATCGACCGCTGCCCGGAGGTCAGCTCGGTCCCGGCGTTGGTCAGCGTCAGGCAGACCGGCGACGGGCAGTACACCGTGAACCCGTCGTAGTCCGGATAAAAAGTGTTGTCGTCCTGGATGCCGGACAGAATCCAGTACAGCCAGCCGGTCCCGCCGGCCGACCGCACCGCCTCGGTCCACTGCTGGTAGACGACATTCCGGACGGCCTTGTCGCGGAAACCGAACTCGCCGAGCAGGGACGGCTTGCCGAGCTGGCGGGCTTTCTGAATGTGGCTTCTGATCCACTCGGTCCCCCAGGCGGCGTCCTTCTGCCAGCCGTCCGGGTAGAGGTGGAAGGACATCACGTCCACGGCCGGGAGCCGGGTCAGCGCGGTGTTGTCGACGCCCTCGCCGCAGTTGATGGTCCAGTCCGAGCTGGCCGGGTCGGTGCAGCGGAAACCCTCGTCGCCCACGCCGACCAGGTGTTTGGCGTCCTTGGACTTGATGAAGCGGGTCATCTCGTCGGCCCAGGTGGTGAGCGTCTGCGGGGTGCAGGTGGCCGACTGCGGGTAGAGGCCGGAGCCCTTGCAGCGCGGCTCGTTGCCGAGCTCCCACATCAGGACGGTTGGGTCGTCCTTGTACTTGACCCCGGTCAGGGTGTTGGTGCGGTTCAGGACGTGGTCGATCCAGGCTTTGTACCAGCCGCGGATGGTGGGGTCGGTGTAGAAGTCGTCGTGGTTGTCCAGCCCGGCCCAGCGGACGTACTGGTCCATGCCGCCGAAGTCCGCCCAGTTGTTGGTGAACGGGATGATCAGCTTGATCTTGTTCTGCCGGGCCTTGTAGAGCACGTAGTCCAGGCGTTCCAGGCCGTCCGCGCCGTCGTTGTAGGCCGGTTTGGTGCCGTCCCAGTACTGGAAGTAGACGCCGTCCGCCTTGCCCGCGACCGAGTTGCTGCCGTCCTGGTTGCCGATGTCGAGCCAGCCCCAGGTGCGCACGGTGTTAAACTTGGCGGCGGCCGCGTCGTCCAGCATGTCATCGGTCATCAGGCGGGATTTGTACATCAGGTAGTAGTTGTTGGTCCCCACGAAGTTGAACTTCTTGCCGTTCAGGTAGAGGTCGGAGCCCTGGCGTTTGACGAAGCCGTCGTTGTTGCCGTGGGCCAGTGCCGGGGTGGCGATCAGGGCCGCCGATAACGCCATGGTCAGGATGGCGGTGAATCTCACGGTTGCTCCTTTTCAGGATGGTTGGTCCCCGAGAACGAGGGCGGCGGCGCCGAACAGTCCTGCGTCGCGACCCAGGGAAGTGGCGTCCACCCGGAGGCGGTGCAGGAAGTCCATGCCCGCCTGACGGGCGATGGCCTGCCGCAGGGGGACCATCAGGGTGGGTCCCGAGGCGGCCACGCCGCCGCCGATGACAACGTTGTCTACGTCAAAGAGGGCCGCGGCGGTGAGTATCGCGGTGCCGAGCGCGTCCGAGGCGCGCTGGAACGCGAGTCTGGCGACCGGGATGCCGCGTTTGGCGTCGGCCGCGAGCGCGCGGGCGTCCACCGCGCGCCCGGCCCAGAAGGACGGCTCGACCGCGCGGCGCCAGCCGTTGGCGAGCGCCCAGCGGACCATGCTGGGGCCGCTGGCGATGGTCTCCACACAGCCGGTCGCGCCGCACGGGCAGGTGTCGCCATCCCGGTCCACACTGATGTGCCCGATGTGTCCGGCATTTCCGGTGGGGCCGAGGTAGGGCGCGCCGTCCACGACCACGCCGCCGCCGATCCCGGTGGACACGACGATGCCCAGCAAGGTCTTGTACGGCCCGGCGTCCGCCGCCCGCTTGCCGTACGAGCCCTGCCACCACTCCCCGAGCGCCATGCACTGGGCGTCCCCCGCGAGCCGCACCGGCAGTTCGGGCAGCAGCTCACTCACCGCCTTGGCCAGGGGAAATTCCCGCCAGGACGGGATGTTCACCGGGCTCACCGTGCCCGCCAGCACGTTCAGCGGCCCGGCCGACCCGATCCCCACCCCGGTCAGCCCGGACTCACCCGTCAGTCCGGGCACCGCGATCCGGGCGACCAGTTCGGCCAGGGTGGCCGTCGCGTCCTGGCCCACCGGCAGTTCCAGCCGGGCGGTGATCAGCCCGGTGGGTTCCACCATGGCCGCCGCGAACTTCGTCCCTCCGATGTCGATCGCCAGTACCGTCATGTTCCGCCCCTCCGTCAAGAGAACTTTTCCGGAACCATCCCATATCGGGCTTTAGGGCATCACGAGCGGGTCTCGTTGACACAGCGCAGCACCGGATACGCGGTCAGCGCGTCCGAATCCACGTCTCCGGTGACGTGGAAGGTGGCCGTCTCGCCGGGGAGCAACGTGACGAGCTGGTCGTCGATCGTGGCGTCCGGGTCGAGGCGGTCCGGGAAGATCGCCAGCTCGCGGACGAGGGTTCTGGCGGTGATCGAGACCCGGAGGCCGCCGTCGGCGGGTTCGGTGGTGACGTCGAACTCGGCGGGCGGGAGGTCGGTCGCCGGGTCCTCGGTGAAGAAGTGCAGCGCCCGCGCGTCGCCCAGGGTGGCGACCAGCAGCTCGCGCGCGGGGTGGGCGGCGGCCAGCGAACCGGTCAGCGGGACGGCCAGCGTGCCCCGGGCGGGCACGGCGACCTGGACCTGCTCCTTGGCGAGCGTCTCGCCCCCGATCGACTGCCGGACCACCGCGAGTTCCCCGGCCCACTCCTCCCCGGTGTCGTTGACCACGACGAGCACCTCATCGCCGTCGACCCCGTGCGCCGCCCCCACCGACGAGTCCTGAAATGTCAGCAATCGGTCGGTGAAAGCGCGGCGCAGGCCGTACCAGAGCGGCTTGCGGCGGCCGTCGCCGTCGACGGCGGCCCACGAGGTCACCGGCCAGCAGTCGTTGAGCTGCCAGACGATCGTGCCCATGCAGTACGGCGCGAGCGCCCGGAACCGCGTCACCCCGAACGCCATCGCCCGCGCCTGGTTGAGCTGGGTGTAGTAATGCCAGTCGTCGAACCCGGCCGGCGCCGGCAGATGCGCGCCCAGCCCGCGCAGCAGCTTCCCGTTCCCGTCCACCGCCTTCTGGTGGTGCATGACCCCCTTGGACGTCGGCGTCAGCGGTTCGTCCGCGACCGACCGCCGCAGCGTCGCGTACGTCGGCGGCCCCTGGAACCCGAACTCCGCCACGAACCTGGGCTGATAGGTCGCGTAGAAGGTGTAGTCCTCCCGGTTCCACACCGTCCAGATGTGCGTGGACCCGTGCGCCGGATCGTTCGGCGTCAACTCCGGCGACCCCGAGTAAGGACTCCCCGGCCAGTACGGCCGCGTCGGATCCAGCTCCCGCACCACCCGCGGCAGCAACTCGTAGTAGAACCCGGACCCCCAGCTGCGCCCGTCCAGCTTGTCCTGCCAGCCCCAGTCCGCGTGCCCCTCGATGTTCTCGTTGTTGCCGCACCACAGCACCAGGCTCGGATGGCTGGCCAGCCGCGTCACCTGCTGCCGCGCCTCCGCCTCCACCTCGAACCGGAACGGCCCCTCCTCCGGGTAGGCCGCGCACGCGAACGGGAAGTCCTGCCAGACCAGCACGCCGAGCGCGTCGGCCAGCGCGTAGAAGTCCTCGCTCTCGTACAGCCCGCCGCCCCACACCCGCAGCGTGTTGGCGCCGGTCCCGGCGGCCTGGTCGAACCGTTCGGCGAGCCGCTCCCGGGTGACCCGGTTGGGGAAGCAGTCGTCGGGGATCCAGTTGAAGCCCTTCATGAACACCGGCACGCCGTTGACCACGATCCGGAACGCGTCGGGTTCCAGTTCGACCGTGCGGAAGCCGATCTCCTTGGTCCACACGTCGTCCTCAAGGCTGACGGTGAGCGGGTAGAGCGGCTGGTCGCCGTAGCCGCGCGGCCACCACAGGTCGGGGTCCTGGACGGTCAGGGTGACCACGGCGGTGCGTTCGCCGGGCGCGAGCCGGACCTGCTCGGTGACGCCGGCGACGGACGCGGTCAGGGTGAGCGGGACCTGGGTGGCGCGGTCGGCGGTGACGTGCACCTCGACCTGGCCGACGCCGTCGGTCACGGTGACCAGCGGGCGGACCTCGGCCAGCCGGGCGGTGCTCCAGGTGTGCAGGTGGATCGGCCGCCAGATGCCGGAGGTGACCACGGTCGGGCCCCAGTCCCAGCCGAAGTTGCAGGCCATCTTGCGGATGAACTGGTAGGGCTGCCCGTAGGCCCCCGGCCGGTCGCCGAGCGCGGCCCGCTGCTTCTCCGCGTACGCGTACGGCGCCTCGAACAGGATCTTCAGCGTGTTCCGGCCGACCACGAGCAGGTGTTTGGCGGGAAACCGGTAGGACCGATGCTGGTTGGCGGTCTGCCCGATCTGCACCCCGTTGAGCAGCACGGTGGCCACCGTGTCCAGGCCCTCGCAGACCAGGTCGGCCCGCTCGTCCTCGGTTCCGTCCCAGCGGAACGCGGTCTCGTACGACCAGCCGGTCCGCCCGATCCAGGTAAGTTTGACCTCGTTGTCGTCCAGGTAGGGATCGGCGATGACCCCGGCCGCCAGCAGGTCGGTGTGCACGCATCCGGGCACCGTCGCCGGCAGTCCCGCCACCACCGGGCGGGACTGCCCGGTCGAGGAGACCGCCGTGACGGTCCAGCCTTCGTGCAACGTCGTGATCACACGCCCTCCCACTTCCGGTGCAGTTGCGGTACCGAGGCGAGGAGCTTCCTGGTGTAGGCGTGCTCCGGGGTCTCGAACACCTTCTCGGTCGGCCCGTACTCGACGATCCTGCCCTGGTGCAGGACCACGGTTCGTTCGCTGATGTAGTTGCCGAGCGCCAGGTCGTGGGTGATGAACAGCACGCCGAGGCCGCGCAGCTTCAGGTCGGCCAGCAGGTTGAGCACGTCGATCCGGGTGGAGGCGTCGAGCATGCTGGTGATCTCGTCGGCCACCAGGAAGTCGATGTCCAGCAGCAGCGCCCGCGCGATCAGCAGCCGCTGCAGCTGGCCGCCGGACAGCTGGTGCGGGAACTTGTTGGTCACCGCGCCCGCGTCCAGCCGGACGTCGTTGAGCGCGGAGGCGACCTTGTCCCGCCAGACCCGGTCGTCCTCCTTGGGGAAGTAGACCTCTTTGATCATGCTGAACACCCGGTCGGCCTTGAAGATCGGGTTGTACGAGCTGAACGGATCCTGGAAGACGCCCTGGACTTTGCGGTAGTACGCGCGTTTGTCCAGCTTGGTGATGTCGTCGCCGTCGAAGGTGATCGTGCCGGCCTGCGCGGACATCAGCCGGAGCACCATCTTGCCGATCGTGCTCTTGCCGCTGCCGGACTCGCCGATCAGCGACACCACCTCGCCGCGGGCGACCTCGAAACTGACCTCGTCCACGGCCGTCATGGTCTTCCCGCCGAAGGCGCCGACCCTGAAGACCTTCGAGACTTCCTGGAGTTTCAGCATCATGCCTTCCAGCACGCGACGAAGTGATCCTTCTCGACCTCGACGGCCGGGGGTTCCTCCCGGCACTTGTCGAAGGCGAGCGGGCAGCGATCCTGGAACCGGCAGCCCACCGGCGGGTTGAGCAGCGACGGCGGATTGCCGGGGATGCCGGTCAGCTTCTTGTCCGCGTACCGCACCCCGACCTCGGGCAGCGACGAGATGAGCAGCTGGGTGTACGGGTGCTTGGCCCGGTTCACGATCGAGTCCGCCGGAGCCTTCTCGGCCAGCTTGCCCGCGTACATCACCATGATCGTGTCGGCCAGCTGGTTGGTCAGCGAGATGTCATGGGTGATGAAGATCATGCTCTTCACGAAGCCCAGCTCGCGGAAGCCCTTCAGCGTGGTGACCACGGCCTTCTGGGTGGACACGTCCAGCGCCGAGGTGATCTCGTCGGCGATCAGCAGGGACGGGTTGAGCAGCGTGGAGATGACCATCACCATGCGCTGCTTCATGCCGCCGGAGAGCTCCAGCGGATATTTGGTCAGCACGTCCCTGGACAGTTCGACCAGGTCGAGGCGGCGGTGCAGTTCGGCCAGGTCGACCGTGACGCCGCGGGAGTCGAGCAGTTCGCGGACCATCCGGCCGATCTTGCGGGTCGGGTTCATCGCGCTCATCGAGTACTGCGGGATGATCGACACTTCGGTGAACCGGAACGGGTTCATTTTGACCGTGTCGCCGATCGGCAGGTTCTCGCCGTCGAGTTCGACCCGGCCACTGACGTGCTTCATCCGGCCGTCCATCCGGATCAGCGCCTTGCCGAGCGTGGTCTTGCCGCAGCCGGACTCGCCGGCCAGGCCGAGGATCTCCCCGTCGGCGACGTCGAAGCTCACCCCGTCCAGGGCCTTCACCTCGCCGCGCAGAGTCCGGTAGTAGACCCTCAGGTCCTGCACACTCAGGGTCATCTAGAGCTCCCTCAGCTTGGGGTTGAACACCTCGTCGAGGCCGACGTTCGCGACGTACAGGGCGCCCACGATCGCGGTGATCGCGGCGCCCGGCGGGATGAACCACCACCAGAGGCCCAGATGGAGGGCGCTCCACTGGTTGGAGTGGTTGAGCATCAGGCCGAGTGAGACGCCGTCGGTCGGGCCGAGGCCGATGAAGTCCAGGGAGGAGGCGATCAGGATGGAGCTGCCGAACAGCAGGATGAAGGTCATGAACAGGTAGGAGCTCATGTTCGGCGCGATCTCCCGCAGGATGATCCGGCTGGTCCCGACCCCGCTCAGCCGGGCCAGGTCCACGAAGTCGCGGCTCCGCAGCGAGAACGTTTGGGCCCGGATCGCCCTGGCCACCCACGGCCAGGAGGTGAGGCCGATGAACAGGGCCTGCATGCCGACGCTGCGGATGCCCAGGTAGGCGTTGATGATCAGCAGCACGGCCAGGGTCGGGATGACCAGGACCACGTTGGTGATCATGTTGAGGACCTCGTCGACCAGGCCGCCGCGGTAGCCGGCCACGAAGCCGATCACCATGCCGATCAGCGCGGACAGGCCGCCGGCCAGCAGGCCGACCTCGAAGGTGCTGCGCACGCCGTAGACGAACTGGGCCAGCACGTCCTGGCCGAAGGTGGTGGTGCCGAGCCAGTATTCGGTGGACGGCGGCAGCATGGGCAGGCCGACGTACTCCATCGGCGGGCGGTCCACCAGGAACGGCCCGATGATCCCGATGAGGAGAAATATCGTGACGATGGTGACGCCGACCAGGAGTTTCCCGTTGCGTACGGCGAAGTAGAGGGCCTCGCGGCGCACGCTGATCGGCGCCGTGCCCGGATCCGGCGCGGTGATCGCGGTGATCGGATCGGTGGTCGTCATGTGGTCGCCCCTGTCATTCCGGCCCGGGTCCGCGGATCGACGATCACATACACGATGTCGATCACGAAGTTGGCGATCAGCACGCCCAGGACGATGAACAGGAAGGTGCCCTGGAGCAGGAAGAAGTCCTGGTTCTGGATGGCCTTGAGGATCAGGCTGCCCAGGCCCGGATAGGAGAACACGATCTCGGTGACCAGCGCGCCGGCCACCAGCACGCCCAGCTGCAGGGCCAGCCCGGTGATCTGCGGCAGCACCGCGTTGCGGAAGGCGTACCGCCGGATCAGCCGGTGCGGCGCGCCGAGCGCGGCCAGGTAGTTGGAGTAGTCGGCCTCCAGCTCATAAATGATCATGTTCCGCATGCCGATCGCCCAGCCGCCCAGCGCGACCAGGAACAGCGAGGTGAACGGAAGCAGCCAGTGCTGGAGCAGGCTGCCGACGAACTCCCAGGACAGGTTCGGCTGCATCGCGAAGCTGTAGCCCCCGGCCACCGGCAGCACCTGGAACACCACCCCGAACCCCCAGCAGAGCAGGATCGCGATCCACATGTACGGCATCGCGGTCAGCACATACCCGATCGGCAGCACGGTGTTGTCCAGCAGCTTGCGCCGCGCGGCCAGCGCGCCCGCCCAGTTCCCGACGAACCAGCTGAGCAGGATCGACGGAATCATCAGGCCCAGCGTGTACGGCACCGCGTCCAGGATCACATCTGCCACCGGCAGCGGATAGGCCCAGATGCTGATCCCGAAGTTCCCGCTGAACAGAGCACCCCAGAAGTTGAAATATTGGGAAATGAGTGGGCTGTCGAAGCCGAACAGGTTGCTGTAGTACTGCTGCATCGCGGCCACCGCCGCCGGATCGGAGACCCGGGCCCGCGCGACCATGCTGGCCACCGGATCCCCCGGCATGAAGCGCGGGATCATCCAGTTCACGGTCACCGCGACAAAGAACGTCAAACCGTAGATAAGCAGCTTCCGGCCAAAATACTGTCGCAAAACATCCTCCGGGGGATTCGTCCCCCGACCTGGCCAGGCGGGGGATACGGGCGGGCCCCCTCGCGCGGGCCCGCCCGATCCTTCGAGTGCGGCGGCTACGCCCCGGCGGGCTGGAGCTCCGTCAGCACGAGCACGCCACCCAGTTCGAGCCAGTTCCGCCACATGGTGGGCGGGTTCTTGGGCGTGTTCGGCGCGTCCGACGGCCAGTTCTTCCAGACCGAGTTGCTGACCTGCGACCAGAGGCCGTTGTACCAGAGCGGGATGACCGGCATGTCCTCCAGTTGGATCTTCTGCAGCTCGGAGGTGATCTTCTTCATGCCCTCGACGTCATCGGTCTTGGTGGCGTCCAGCTGGCCCACCAGCTCCCACGCCTTGGCGTTCTCGTACCGGCCGAAGTTCACCGTGTTCTGGAGCTTCTGCACCGGCATGTTGAAGACGTAGTCGTAGTAGCGCTCTGGCGTGTTCGACAGCTGGCGCTCGTTGTTGATGAGCATGTCGAACTTGCCGGTGCTGCGCGCCTCGACCAGGGCGTTGTAGTCGGGGAACTCGGGGGTGAGGCTGACGCCGACGTCCTTGGCGCTGGCCGAGATGACCCGGATGGACTCCATCCAGTCGGTCCAGCCGGTCGGCACGATGATCTTCAGGTCGATCTTCGAGCCGTCCTTGTTGTTGACGAAGCCGTCGCCGTCGGTGTCCTTGTAGCCGGCGTCGGCCAGCAGCTGCTTGGACTTCTCCGGGTCGAAGCTGAAGCCCATCGAGCCGGTCACGGCCTTGTCGACGTACTTGTCCCACTGCGGCAGCATGCCGGTGGGGTCGGCGGGCTTGACCAGGTTGCCGTACACGTTCTCGACGATCCGCTTGGTGTCCACCGAGAAGGCCATGGCCTTGCGGAAGGCGGGGTCGTCCATCGGCTTCTTCTTGGTGTTCAGCACCAGCCACGCGGTGTTGGCCGACAGCATGTACGGCGCGTCCGCGTAGTAGGTCGACACCCCGAAGTTGCCCTTGACCAGGTTGGCCACGCCGGGCAGGAAGTTGTTGCTGAGGTCCAGGCCCTTCTGCAGCAGCAGACCCATCGCGACCTCGTTGCTGGAGTTCACGATGTCCACGATGTACTTGGGCTTGACGTCCTTGCCGAGCGCCTTGACACCCCACCAGTCGTCACGCTTCACCCAGGCCTGCCGGTCCTGGTCGTGGCTGTGGTAGTTGTACGGCCCGGTGCCGACCGGGTTCTCGTTGGCGAAGTCGACGACCTCTTCCGGCTTGACCGACTCCCAGATGTGCTTGGGCACGATCGCCCGCTGGTAGACGTGGTTGGCCCACTGCTGGTAGCGGGCCTCCTTGAAGGTGAACTTCACCGTCTGCGGGTCGACCACGTCGGCCGACTGCAGGAAGGTCCAGATGTTGTGGTAGGGCACGGTCTCGATCTTGCCGAGCTCGAAGGTGAACTTCACGTCGTCGGCGGTCAGCGGCTTGCCGTCCGACCAGGTGATGCCCGAGCGGAGCTTCAAGGTGTATTCCTTGTCGCCGGTCCACTCACCGCTCTCGGCCAGCCAGGGCTGGAACTTGTCGGTGGCGGCGTCGTACAGGAACAGCGTCTCGTACAGCAGACCCTTGGTGCCGGTGGCCGAGTCCCACTCGCGCAGCGGGTTCCAGTTGGCCGGTGGGCCCCACATCGTGCCACTTGAGTAGAGCGTCTCGTTCCGCGGGAACGAGTTGGAGTCGGCGGGGGCCGCCGCGCTGGGCGCGGCGGCGGAACCTTGCGTCGATGGCGTCGTGTCTCCGCTCGAACAGGCGGCCGTGACGAGTCCGACCGCCAGGAACGGGATCAGAAACCGAGTTCGGTTTCGCATCGTTTGTCTCCTTCCTCCTCGCGGGTCAGACCGCGTGGAGGTCCGTACATCAGCAGGCCTAATCCCCGATGGATCTGGACAGCACTGTGGGAGCGCTCCCACGTATGCAAGCAGCACGCTCCCGGCTCCGAACAGCCGCCGCGTCTCGACTCCCTTCCCGTCGTACGGGTGGCTGAACCGGATAAGTACCGTGACCGTAAAATCTGCATGTCGGGGGTGTCAATAGGGGTGTTATGAGGTGTGATGGCACCGAGACATTTCCCGAAGGCGACGTAGTAAGGTGTGCCCTGTCCAAGGGGGACTAGACCGGTTCAGTGAACGTCAAGGTGGACAGTGAGAAGACCGACCATCGCGGACATCGCGCGGCAGGCGGGCGTGTCGAAGGGCGCGGTTTCTTATGCGCTTAACGGACAGCCCGGGGTATCGGAAAGCACCCGGGCCCGGATCCTGGCCATCGCCGAGGAGATCGGCTGGCGGCCGAACAGCGCCGCGCGGGCGCTCAACGGCGCGCGCGCCAACGCCATCGGCCTCGCGCTGTGCCGCCCGGCCCGGATCCTCGGCATGGAACCGTTCTTCATGGAGTTGATCAGCGGGCTGGAGGGGGAGCTGTCGGCGCGGTCCTGCGCGCTGATGCTGCAGGTGGTCCGGGACCACGAGGCCGAGATGGCGGTCTACCACCGCTGGTGGGGCGAGGGGCGGATCGACGGGGCCATCGTGGTCGACCTGCACATGGACGATCCGCGCATTCCGGTGCTGGAGGCGCTGGGCATGCCGGCCGTGGTGGTCGGGCATCCGTCCGCGTCTGGGTCGCTGGTGCCGGTGTGGTCCGACGACGGGGCCGCCGTACGGGAGACCGTGCAGTATCTGGCCGCGCTCGGGCACCGGCGGATCGCGCGGGTGGCCGGGCTGCCGAAACTGGTGCACACCGCGATAAGGGATCGGGCTTTCAGCGAGGCGGGGGCCGAGCTGGAATCGTGCGTGACCGTGCACACCGACTACACCGGCGAGGAGGGGGCGCGGGCCACCCGCCGCCTGCTGGCCGCGCCGCACCGGCCCACCGCGATCGTGTACGACAACGACATCATGGCGGTGGCCGGGCTCTCGGTGGCCCAGGAGATGCGGCTGACCGTGCCGGCCGACCTGTCCATCGTGGCGTGGGACGACTCGCCGCTCTCCCAGGTGGTGCGGCCGCCGCTGACGGCGCTGAGCCGTGACATCCCGGCGTACGGGGCGCATGCCGCCCAGCTGCTGCTGGCGCTCATCGACGGGACCGAGGTGGCCGCCCTGGAAGACCAGGCCGCCCGGCTCAACCCGCGGGGAAGCACCGGCCCGCCCCCGGCATAGTTCACAACTTTTCCTGAATTTTCGGCGTCTCAGGGTGTGGTGGACATGTGGCTCCGATCTGACGTTCAGGCCGGCTCGCTACACTGACCGCCGTTTTCCATAGCGATCATCCAGGAGTGAGCACGTGAGTGCTGTCGGGGTGCGCCCGGTGCCGAAGTGGCGGGCGTGGTTGTGGGCGTTCCTGGCCGGTTTCCTCGGCGTCCTGGTGGGCGCGGTCACCTATCTGGTCGTCGGCGTCGTGACGCTCACCGGCAACGTGACGCACGAGCAGATCCCGCAGAAGGAGCTCGGCCCGCGCCCCACGAAGATCGCCACCGAGGCGATGAACGTGCTGATCGTCGGCTCCGACAAGCGGGACGGCGCGAACGCCCGCTACGGCAAGTTCGGCGGCGAGCGCACCGACACGATCATCCTCGCCCACGTCTCCCCCAAACGGGACGGCGCGCTGCTGATCAGCTTCCCCCGGGACTCGCTGGTCCAGCTGCCCGGCTGCCCGGCCCGCGCGGGCTTCCCCGGCCAGCGCGAACACATCGGCATGATCAATGAATCCTTCAACTCCGGCGGCATCGTCTGCACCTGGAAGACCATCGAAGGTCTCACCGGCATCCGGATCGACCACTTCGTGAAGGTCGACTTCACCGGTTTCAAGGAGATGGTGAACGCCCTCGGCGGCGTCCCGATCTGCGTGCCGGAACCCGGCATCGCCGACCGGAAGGCGCTGCTCACCCTGAGCGCCGGCCGCCACCTGCTCAGCGGCGAGCAGTCCCTGGGCTACGTCCGGGCCCGCTACAGCCTGGGCGACGGCTCCGACATCGGCCGGATCCAGCGCCAGCAGATGTTCCTCGCCTCGATGGCCAAGAAGGCGATGAGCGGCGAGACCCTGGCCGACCCCGCCCTGCTCTTCGACTTCCTGGACGCGGTCACCCGCTCGATCACCACCGACCCGCAACTGTCCGTCGGCGTCATGAAGGATCTGGCCGTCAGCGCACAGGGCATCACCGCGGGCCAGATCCGGTTCGTCACCGCGCCCTGGCGTTACTCGCTGACCAGCCCAGGCCGGGTCGAATGGGTGCAGCCGCAGGCCGACCGCCTGTTCAAGATGGTCGCCTCGGACCAGGTCTCCGCCAACCTGGCCACCGGCGAGCAGAAGATCCCCAAGTCCCAGATCCACATCATCGTCCAGAACGCGTCCGGCCGGGCCGACCTCGGCACGATCGCCGCCGCCAACCTGGAACAGCGCGGCTACCACATCGTCCGCGTCCAGCAGGCCCCCACGTACGCGCCGAAGACCACCATCAAGTACACCCCCAACGGCCTGACCCGGGCCCCCCGCCTGTTCCGCGAAATCAAGCGGACCACGACGTTCCGGGTCGAGGCCGGCACGACCGAGCGCCTGGTGCTGGTGGTCGGCGCCGACTGGGAGGGCCTCAAACCGCCGAAGACCCTGGACGACATCGACAGCTTCGACGCGACCCACGACACGTGCGGCTGATCGGCCCCAGCTCTGACCAGCCAACTAGCCTGTTACTAGCCCTGCTAGATGGGCATAGAGGGGCATAACGGACTGGGAGCGTTCATGCGCGAGAACAGGAGCCTGGGTCGGGCGTTGGGGCTGACCTTGAGTTCCGCTCTGCTCTGGGGGTTCGCGCATCTGTGGGTGGGCCGGTCCAGGATCGGGCTGGCGCTCGCCCTGATCTACACGGCCCTGCTCGCGTCCGGCATCGCCGTGGCGACCACGTTCCGCACCACCGCGCTCGCCCTGCTGGTCCGGCCCGGCTGGCTCAGCGCCGTCGTCGTGATCACCCTGGTGGTCGCCGTGTTCTGGGCGCTCGTCATCATGGCGTCCTACCGGCTGGTCCGGCCGCAGCCGCTGACCGGCGGGCCCCGCCTGTTCGGTGGCGCGCTGGTGGGCGCGCTGTGCCTGGTGGTGATGGCCCCTCTGGCGTACGCCAGCCGGGTCGCCTACGTCTCGCACGACCTGATGACCACCGTCTTCGCCGCGCCCCGCAGCTCGGTCTTCCCGTCCGGCGGCGACCGGGAGCACGTGGAGTACCTGGCCACCAAGCCCCGGGTCAACATCCTGCTGGCCGGCGCCGACGCCGCCAAGAACCGCCCCGGCGCGCGCACCGACAGCATGACCGTGGCCAGCGTCGACACCAGGAACGGCCAGACCGTCCTGTTCAGCCTGCCGCGCAACCTGGAACACGTGCCGATGCCCGAGGGCCCCGCCAGGGACGCCTTTCCCGACGGTTTCACCGGCGGCGGAGACTCACCCGGCCTGCTCAACGAGGTCTACCAGTGGGGCGAGGACAACCCCGCCCTGGTCCCCGGCGTCCCTGACGGCCAGCGCGGCAAGACCCTGCTGAAGGCCACCGTCGGCGACATACTCGGTCTCGACATCGACTACTACGCGATGGTCGACATGAAGGGCTTCGCCCAGATGATCGACGCCATCGGCGGCGTCACCGTCACCGTGAAAGAGGACATCGTCTACGGCACCTACCGTGAGGGCCTGGTCAAGGCCGGCACCCGCCGCCTCACCGGCGAGGAGGCCCTCTGGTTCGGCCGCTCCCGCACCGACAGCGACGACTACGTCCGGATGGGCCGCCAGAAGTGCCTGCTCAACGCCGTCGCCAAACAGGCCGACGCGATGACCGTCCTGCGCGGCTTCGAACAGATCGCCACCGTAGCCAAACGCTACGTCTCCACCGACATCCCGCAAACCCTCCTCCCCGCCCTCCTCGACCTCTCCACCAAAGTCAAACTCGCCCAAATCCAAAGCCTCCAGTTCGTCCCCCCACTGATCAGCACCGCCAACCCCGACTGGACCTTCATCCACACCAAGGTCAAAGAGGCCATCACCACCCCCGTCCACCCCGAAATGCCCTCCCGCCGCGAAGCCCTCCTCACCCAGCCCCCAGACGCCGTCTCCCTCGACGCCGCCTGCGGGTGAGTCAGCCCAGGTCGAGCAGGATCGCCGGGTCGAACTCGATCGGCAGGGGGTCGTCGACCGTCAGCACGGTCCCGGCGAACACCCGATCCACCCGGCGGTAGACGCCGTAACCGGGGGCGAGGCTGTAGAGCGTGATGTTGACCTTGGGCTCCAGGTCCACGATCCAGTAGTGCGCGATGCCGGTGGCGGCGTACTCGTTGGGCTTCTCGTACCGGTCGGTGCGCTCGCTCCCGCTGTCGCGGGAGATGACCTCCACCACCAGCCGGACGTCCAGGCCCTGGTGCGCGCGCTCGTCCCGCTGGAGGGAGAGCCGGGCGGCGGCGCCGTCGACGACGCCGATGTCGGGGACCCGGATTCCCGCGAAGGTGAACACGTCGAGCGGCCCGTTGACGTAGAGGTCGGCGCCGGTGACGGCGATCGCCCGTTCCAGCAGCGAACGGAGGGCGCGGACCACGTGGTCATGGCGGATGCTGGGCCAGGGGGACGCCAGGATCCATCCGCCGACGAGTTCGTATCGCGCGACCCGCGGCATCTGATCAAGGTCGGCGATCGTGTAAGGCCCGTGGTTGTAGGAGTGATCCCGATCGTCGTACACGACGCTCATGTGCCCTCACCTCCTGCTCACCCGACATACCGCCAGCCTAAAGAGGCAACCTTTCGAGAACACTCACCCTGCAACGCTACGCAAGGTAGTCGACCGATCGCGGTATCACCAGAAAGCCAGGAATCCCTACCGGACTTGACGGAAATCAGGCCATCGCCTTAAATACTGATAACCCGACTTATTTAGTAGGAATCAGGGAGAAGCACATGGATGCTCGCAGGGTTCGCGGAGTAGCGGCC
Source organism: Acrocarpospora corrugata (assembly GCF_009687845.1). GTDB lineage: Bacteria > Actinomycetota > Actinomycetes > Streptosporangiales > Streptosporangiaceae > Acrocarpospora > Acrocarpospora corrugata. The sequence goes on along the minus strand of NZ_BLAD01000049.1, from coordinate 37,513 downwards.
GCGTTGGTCGCGGTGGCGGTTACCGCGCTCGCGGCTGCCTGCGGCGGGGGCGGGGGCTCCGCTGATACGTCGGCCGGCGGGAGTGCCGCTCCGGCCGCGGCGACAGGGGAGGTGCGGCTCGGATTCTTTCCGAACATCACGCACTCGACCGCGCTGGTGGGGGTCGAGAAGGGGCTCTTCACCGAGGCGCTGGGCAGCGGCGTCACGCTGAAGACCAGCACCTTCAACGCGGGTCCCGCGGCGATCGAGGCGGTCTTCTCCGGCGCGATCGACGCGACCTACATCGGGCCCAACCCGGCGATCAACGCCTGGGAGAAGTCCAAGGGCCAGGCCATCAAGATCGTGGCGGGCGCCGCGTCCGGCGGGGTCTACCTGGTGGTGAAGCCGGAGATCAACTCGATCGAGGACCTCAAGGGCAAGAAGGTCGCGACGCCGCAGCTGGGCAACACCCAGGACGTCGCGCTCCGCTACTACCTCGACGAGAAGGGCATCAAGACCGACACCAAGGGCGGCGGTGAGGTGTCGATCGTGCCGCAGGAGAACTCGCTGACCCTGCAGACCTTCGCCACCGGCGACATCGACGGCGCCTGGGTGCCCGAGCCGTTCGCCAGCCGGCTGATCCAGGAGAGCGGCGGCAAGATCCTCATCGACGAGCGGGACCTGTGGCCGAACAAGCAGTTCGTGATCACACACTTGATCGTCCGCCAGGAATGGGCGAAGGAGCACCCTGACCTGGTGCAGAAGCTGATCGAAGGCCACGTCGAGTCGACCGCGTTCATCAAGTCCGACCCGGCGGGCGCCGCGGCCGCGGTGAACAAGCAGCTGGAGTCCCTCACCGGCAAGCCGCTCAAGCCCGAGGTGCTGGACGCCGCGTTCAAGAACATCGAGTTCACCAACGACCCGGTCGCCTCCTCCCTGATCGGCAGCGCCGACCACGCCATCAAGGTGGGCCTGCTCCAGCCGGTCGACCTGAACGGGATCTACGACCTCACCGTGCTCAACCAGATTCTGGCGGCGAAGGGAGAGACGGCGGTGACCGACAAGTGACCGCTCCTACTCAGGAGCTCGGTTCCGGCCGGACGGAGGGCCAGCGGCCCGCCGTCCGGCTGGACGCCGTCTCCAAGGTGTACGGCCGGGGCGCCAGCAGCCTGCTCGCCCTCGACAAGGTCTCCCTCGACGCGGCGCAGGGCGAGTTCGTCTGTCTGCTGGGCGCGTCCGGCTGCGGCAAGAGCACCCTGCTCAACCTCGTCGCCGGCCTGGACCGCCCGACCACGGGCTCGATCGACACCGGCGACCGCAAGATCGCGATGATGTTCCAGGAGCCCGCGTTATTCCCGTGGCTGACCGTCGCGGGCAACGTCGAACTCGCGCTGCGGGTCCAGGGCCTGGACCGTACGGCCAGGCGCGCCAGGGCCGCCGAACTCCTGGACGTGGTCCACCTGGGCGGCTTCGCCAAGAAGCGCCCGCACGAACTCTCCGGCGGCATGCGCCAGCGCGTCTCACTGGCCCGCGCCCTCGCCCAGGAGGCCGACCTGCTGCTGATGGACGAGCCGTTCGGCGCGCTCGACGCGATGACCCGCGACCTGCTCCACGACGAGCTGGAGCGGATCTGGCGGGAGCGCAACCTGGCCGTCCTGTTCGTCACCCACAACGTCCGCGAGGCCGTCCGGCTCGGGGATCGGGTGGTGCTGCTGTCCAGCCGCCCCGGCCAGGTCATCGAGGACTATCCGGTGCGGCTGCCGCGCCCGCGCCGTACCGAATCGGCGGACGTGGCCGAGCTCGCGGGCGTCATCACCGAGCGGCTCAAGGAGGAGGTGCGCCGCCATGGCCGTTGACGCGCCCAACCGGCTGAACGAGCAGATCGCCGGTCTCGACGCGCTGGAGATCCAGGTCAAGCGCAAGCGCGGCGTGCCGGCCCTGCTGTGGGGCCGGATCTGGCCGATGCTGATCGCGGTCGGCATCGTGCTGGCCATCTGGGAAGGCGTGGTGATCGCGGGCTTCTGGCCGGAGTACGTCTTCGCCGGCCCGTTCACCGCACTCGGCGAGCTGGCCGACCGGCTCGGCACGGCCGAGTTCTGGCACGCCATCGCGACCACGATGCGCCGGGGCATCACCGGATTCGCGCTGGCCATCCTGGCCGGCGTGGTGGTCGGGGCCGCGGTGTCCCGGGTCCGGCTGCTCCGGGCCGCGTTCGGCTCGCTGATCACCGGCCTCCAGACGATGCCGTCGATCGCCTGGTTCCCGCTGGCCATCCTGCTGTTCGGCCTGAACGAGAGCGCGATCACCTTCGTGGTCGTGCTGGGCGCCGCGCCGTCCATCGCGAACGGCCTGATCACCGGCGTCGACTACACCCCGCCGATCCTGCTGCGCGCCGGGCACGTGCTCGGCCTGCGCCGGGTCGCCCTCTACCGGCACCTGATCCTGCCGGCCTCGCTGCCTTCGTTCCTGGCGGGGCTGAAGCAGGGCTGGGCGTTCGCCTGGCGTTCCCTGATGGCCGGCGAGATCCTGGTGATCATCGCCAACCAGCCGTCGCTGGGCGAGCAGCTGCACTACGCGCGTGAACTGGCCGATTCGGCCCGGCTGCTGGCCACGATGATCGTGATTCTGGTCATCGGGGTGCTGGTGGACGTGCTGTTCGGGGTGGCGGACAGCGCCCTGCGTCAGCGGTGGGGCCTGGACCAGCGGATCGGATGATCCCAGGTGCGCCTGTCGGCACGCACCCAATACGCGCTGCGCGCGGCGGTCGAACTGGCGGCCGCGCCCAGCGGTCCCGTCCCCGCGGACCGGATCTCCATCGCCCAGCGCATCCCGCGCCGGTTCCTGGACAACATCCTGCTGCAGCTGCGCCGGGCCGGGCTGATCAACAGCCAGCGCGGCCCCGACGGCGGCTACTGGCTGGCCCGCCCGGCGGCCGAGATCAGCCTGGCCGACATCATCCTGGTGATCGAGGGAGTCGCCCAGGAGCACGAGCGTTTCCCGGGGGTCTCCGAGCCGCTGGAGAAGGTCCTGGGGGCGCTGCGGGAGCACCAGGACAACCTGCTGGCGGAGATCACGCTCGCCCACGTGGCGGGCGGCTCGCTGCCCGACCTGTCACGCTGATGTGTCGGACTGCGCGCTAGGTCCCGTACGCCCCTCTAGTTATGGAAGACTCCCCATCCAGTGGTATTTGCCGTGTGCAGAGGCAGGCGTGATGGGAACTCCGGGTCAGCTGATCGTCAAGCGATATCGGCTGGTACGGGCACTCGGCCAGGGCAGCACCGGCATCGTCTGGGAAGGCCACGACACCCTCCTCGACCGCCCCATCGCGATCCGCGAAGTGCTCCTCCCCGCGGGCCTGCGGGAGAGTCGCCGATTAGCCCTCACCCAGCGCGTCACCCGCGAGGCCCGGCACGCGGAACGCCTGCGGCACCCGAACGTGGCCGCCGTCTACGACGTCGCCGAGGACGAGGGCACGCCGTGGATCATCATGGAATTGGTACGGTCCCGGTCGCTGGACGGGATCGTGGCCAGCGACGGCCCACTGAGCCCGGAACGCGCCGCCGCCATCACCCGGCAGATCCTGACCGCGCTGGTCGCCGCCCACGCCGCCGGAGTCAGGCACGGTGACGTGCGCCCGGCCAACATCCTGGTCGGCCACGACGGGCGGGTGCTGCTGGCCGACTTCGGGGTGAGCGTGCTCGCCCACGACGCGGCCTTCACCGGCCGGACCGCGGAACGTTCCCCCGCGCACGGCGAGGCGCCGAGCGCGACCCGGGGCGTGAGCGCCTTCCTGGCGCCGGAGCGGACCAGCGGGGAGGGCGCGCGGGACGCCTCCGACCTGTGGTCGCTGGGCGCGAGCCTGTATCTGGCCGTCACCGGGCGTCCGCCCGCGGCCGTGTGGCCGAGCGCCAAGCCCGGCCAGGCGATGGGCGGCCCCGATCTGTCCGCCGTGCCCGCCGCGTTGAAGCCACTGCTCACCGGCCTGCTCGCGCGCGACCCGAAACGCCGGCTCGCGCCGGACGTGGCCGACCGCATGCTGGCCGAGTTCGAACCTCCCGCGCCGCTGCCCGTGCTCAAACCGCGCCGGAGCCGATCCCGGCTGATCGCGGCCGGGGCCGCGTCGGTGCTGCTCGCGGGCGCGATCGGCGGCTGGGCGCTGATGCGCCCTGAACCCGCCGTAACCGAGACGCTCAGCGCATACTCGTCCACGCCCACGCCGAGCGCGCCGGCCTCCGCGGCACCGTCGCCGTCACCCACCGCCGTGGCCGCGCCCCGGCTGAAACTGGCCTGGTACGAGGCGCCCACCGGCTGGCGGGCCGCCGTGCCGCGCAAATGGCGGCTGGAGGAGACCGAATACTCGTTGTGGTGGCTCGACCCCGACGGCCGAGCCCAGCTGAACGTGGAGGTCACCAACCAGAGCGGCACCGATCCGCTGGCCGCCTTGCACGAGGCCGAGGCGTTCCTCTACCCGAACGTGAAGAACTACGCCAAGGTACGGCTGCGCTCGGTGACCTCGAAACACGGCACCGCAGCCGACTGGGAGTTCACCTGGCAGCAGGGCAAGACCTCGACCGAAACCCATCTGGTGAAGGGCGTCGACTACCACCAGTACCGGCGGGTCATCTCCACTGGTACCACCACGAGCGTGCTCACCTGGACCACGATGGCCGACGATTGGGAGCGCCTGCGCCCGACGCTGATCCGGGTCTTCCGTCTGTACGAACCGCCGAAGGACCCCGCTTGATCTGAGCGGAGGTCTCGGCTGAAAAGTTGGTGTTTGGAGCTATGGGGTCTGTTCTCTCGTGGGCGGGCCGCGGGCTCCAGGGGCCGTGAAGGCCACCCCGAGGCCGTCGGCGTGGGTGGCGACGGTCCGGTGTCCGAGCCGGACCACGTCCGCCCGGCCGGCCGGGGCCGAGACGCCGGCAGTGGTGACGGCGTTGACCTGGCCGGGACCGCGGACGTGTGCGTACCAATTCTGGATCTTGCTGAGGTCGGTCAGTTCGACGCCCATGAAGGCTGGATCTGGGCTACTGCGATCAGGCGCCCGGCCGACCGTGAGGTCGGTCCACACCGATGATCGCACCACCACCCGGTTCGGGCGGTGCGGTGTCATGACCAGGACACCAGTGGCTCTACTGGCTCTACTGGCTCCGCTGGCTCTACTGGCTCCACTGGAGAAGTCCATGGCGTGGGCCGGCCGCTGCTGCGCGTGTGCCTCCGAGGCCGCCGCGTAGGGCAGCACGAAAGCCGCGCAGAAAGTCAGGGTCATGACCACGGCTGCCACCGTGGTCCGTCCGACCGCCGAAACGGTGCGCCGACACCGTTCAGCGAATGCCACAACCGACATAGACAATCCCCTATCAACAAACACGCATTCACTTACGGGGGGATTGAAGCTCTCAAGGGCTTTGATGCCCTGCGTTATTGCTGTTAAACACGTGACTGGTGTTACTCAAGTAAAGAACGCGATTACAGGCGGTGCACGGCACCTAAATGGGACTAGGCGCCCGAAAGTGAAACCCTCAAAAAGCCGCATGACCACCCGGAAGGACGAAACCGCGCTTACTGGATTTCCGGACATCAGCGACGGTCTCGCTGGAACCAGGATTTCCTGCGCCGCTCGCTCGGCCGGTGCCGGTTGCGGTGAATTCGGAAGAAGGACCGGTCCCTGGGTCGAAATCGTGGAAACGGACATAGCCTGACCAGCTACATCTTCGATGGATTCCGCGCGCTTCGGGAAAACCTTGCGCGCGAGTTCGACCAGCGTGAGCACGAAGCTGTTCAGCAGAACGAGGAGGCGCTTAACCCCCCAACCCGCCTGAACATCCCAGAATCGGTACACACTTCCCCCTTAACGACGTTCACCGCCTGTTGCCAATTCGGGGGTGAAAGGTCTGCGACCTCAATTGGCTGACTCATTGCGACAGCGCCAGACCTACCCTGCACTTCAAGCTCAAAACCTCGAAGAATAAACGTCCACTTCTATCCGCAATGAAGCCTTTGAATGGCCTCCGCCCCAGCGTTTTCGCTGATTTCCGACTGCGACGGCAATTACCGGGATATCAGGTTCGAATCATCGGCCCCCACGGCCGCGCCAGGTGTGGCATGATGCCGGATGGCAGTGGAAACGGTTTTCACATTCACTCTGGAGCGTGCCCCATGCGTGTGGCGTTCGTCGGCAAGGGCGGCAGTGGCAAGACCACGATGTCGTCGCTGTTCGCGAGGTATGCGACGACGGCCGGCCCGGTGGTCGCCATCGACGCGGACATCAACCAGCACCTCGGCCTCGCCCTCGGCATCGAGACCACGCCCACCCCCCTGGGCGGCCGGCTCACCGAGATCAAGGACTACCTGCGCGGCGACAACCCGCTGATCCCGTCCGCGGCCGCCATGGTCAAGACCACCCCGCCCGGCCGCGGCTCCCGGCGGCCGGACCTGCACGACCCGTTCTTCCTGGACACCTTCGCCGTCCGCGACGGCGACCTGCGGCTGATGGCGACCGGGCCGTTCAGCGAGGACGACCTGGGCGTCGCCTGCTACCACTCCAAACTCGGCGCGGTCGAGCTCTACCTCAACCACCTGGTGGACGGGCCCGGCGAATACGTCGTGGTGGACATGACGGCCGGCGCCGACTCCTTCGCCTCCGGGCTGTTCACCCGGTTCGACCTGACCTTCCTGGTGGCCGAGCCCACCCGGCAGGGGATCGGCGTCTACCGGCAGTACCGCGAGTACGCCGCCGGGTTCGACGTCCCGCTCGCCGTGATCGGCAACAAGGTGCAGTCGGCGGACGACGTCGCCTTCCTCCGCGACCACGTGGGCGACGCGCTGCTGACCACGATGGCCCACTCTCCGGCCGTCCGCGCCATGGAGCAGGGCCGGCCGTTCACCCTCGGGGACCTGGAGCCCGCCAACCTGGCCGCGCTGGGCGCGATGCTCGCCGCCGTGGACGCCCAGGAGAAGGACTGGGCCAGGTTCGCCCGCCAGACGGCCGAATTCCACGTCAAGAACGCCCGCTCCTGGGCCAACCGGGCCACCGGTCTCGACCTCACCACGCAGATCGACCACGAACACGCCCACGCATAGCGCATATGAGTGTCGCCTCCCCGACAGGTGGAGGTTCTGGCCCGCCGACATAGCGTCGGATTGATCTCAATGAGAGGAGAAAGCACATGTCGCTGACCGTTTCCAACGACCTGCTCGACCGGGCACGGGAGGGTGAGGTAGACGACGCGGCTTTCGTCGCCTGCGTTCGCGACTCGCTCCCGTACGCCTGGTCGGTGATCAGCGGGCTGGCCGAGCAGCGGGCCGCCAGCGGGTCGGAGTTCGCCGACAACCTGGTCCCGCCGCCGGACGAACCAGCGCGCGGCCAGCTGCTGCGCTGCCTGGCCAGCGACTCGATGCGCGGCGCTCTGGAGCGCCACTTCGGCGTTCGCCTGGCCTTCCAGAACTGTCACCGGGTGGCCGTCTTTCACCCGGCCGCCACGGAGGCGCTCGCCGAGTTCACCAGTCCCCGGGCCCAGATCCTGAACCAGAAGCCCGAACTGGTCGACTGCTGATCCACCAGGATGGCCCCGCCGTCGCCCGGCGGGGTCATCCGAACAGCGACATCTGCCCCTCCCCGGCCAGCGCGTTCCGGTGCCGCTTGAGGTGCCGCCACTGGGGGAGATCGTCCAGGTAGGACCAGGACAGGCGATGGTGCGGCGTCGGTCCGAACTCGGCCAGGGCCTGCTGGTGTACGGGGGACGGGTAGCCCGCGTTGTCGGCGAAGCCGTACTCCTCGAAGCCGAGGGTGGCCATGTGGGTGTCGCGCCTGACCTTCGCGAGCACCGAGGCCGCGGCCACCGAGACGCAGGTGAGGTCGCCCTTGATCTCGCAGCGGACCGGCCAGGGCGGCCCGAGGTAGTCATGTTTGCCGTCCAGGATCACTGCGTCGGGCCTGACGGGTAAGGACTCCAGCGCCCGGCGGGCGGCCCGGCGCAGCGCCTCGGTCATGCCGAGAGTGTCGATCTCCTCGACGCTGGCCTCGCCGTGGCCGATGCCCAGCGCCCAGGACTCGATCTGGGCGACCATATCGGTCCGGCGTTTGACGGTGAGCATCTTGGAGTCGGTGAGGCCGGCCGGCGGCTCGGACAGATCGGTCACCACCGCGCACACCGCGACGGGACCCGCCCAGGCGCCTCGGCCCACTTCGTCCACTCCGGCGACCAGCTTCGCGCCACCGGCGGTGGTGAGCAGGCGTTCCAGGTCATAGGTCGGGGCATCGGTCACGCCGGACAACCTACTCGTCCGGCTCGTCGGCCATGGTCAGGTGCGGCAGATCGGCCGCCAGATACCGCGCGGCCACGTGCAGCGCGCGCAGCACGGCGGCCACCGAGGCCCGCTGCACGCTGGAACTGCGCGCCACCGCGTAGATCCGGCGCTCGATCTGCTCCCCGGGGAACTCCCGGACCACCACCCCGCGCACCCCGGCCGCCAGCGACAGCGCCGGCACCGCCGCGATCCCGATCCCCTTGGCGACCAGGCTCAGGATCGCCCCCAGCCCCTCGAACTCCCAGGCCACCGGGGGCGCCCCGCCGACGTCGGCGAGCAGCCGGTCCACCGCCGTACGGGACGGTTCGCCCTCCGGGGTCGCCATCCACGCCTCATCCCTGAGCTGGGCGGGATCGACCTCCTCAGCCGGATCAGCCAGCCGGTGCCGGCGCGGTACGGCCAGCACCAGCGGATCGTTGAGCAGCGGAAACACCGTCAGCGTGGAGTGCCGCCTGACCCGCCCCCACCAGTCGTCCACCAGCGCGATGTCCACCTCGCCCGACTCGACCTCCCGGATCCCCCGGCCGGACCTGCTCTGCATCAGCCGCAGCGACAGCTCCCGGTGCCGCCGCAGCGACCGGGCCAGCGCGGGCGCGAACGCGACGGCCGCGGTGGGGAACGCGGTCACCACCACCCGCCCCGACGGCGTCGCCGCGTGGCTGGACAGGTCGGATTCCGCGCTCTCCACCAGGCTCAGGATGTGCTCGGCGTGCTCGACCAGCCGCCGCCCGGCGTCGGTCAGCTCGGCGCTGCGGGACGTGCGGTCGATCAGCGCCACCCCGGCCTCCCGCTCCAGCGCGGCCAGCTGCTGCGAGACCGCCGACGCGCTGTAGCCGAGCGAGGTCGCCGTCGCCGCGATGCTCCCCCGCCGGGCGAACTCACAAATCAGCGTCAGCCGCCGCAGATCGAGCATCGGATCTCCTTATGCCAGGCACCGAAAAGCCTCGCTTGTACCGATGCCACTCCCGCCTCAGGCTGGGAACGTTCCTTAGCGATTGGAAGGAAAGAGATGCACGTTACCCTTTCGGCCACCCTGGCCGCCAACGAAGACCTGGACCGAAGACGCCGCGCCGGGCAGCGGGTCTTACCCCTCGGGTTCGGCGAGGCCGGCCTGCCCGTGCACCCGGCGTTGCGGGCCCGGCTGGCGGAGGCGAGCGGCGACAACCGCTACGGCCAGGTCGCGGGCTCGCCCGCGCTGCGCGAGGCGGCGGCCGGCTACTGGAGCAGGCGCGGACTGCCGACCGAACCCGACCTGGTGGTGGCCGGGCCCGGCAGTAAGGCGCTGCTGTTCGGGCTGCTGCTGGCCATCGGCGCGGACCGCCCCGGCGACATCGTGCTGCCCCGGCCCAGCTGGGTCAGCTACGCCGCCCAGGCGGAGATCATCGGAGTACGGCCGATCATGGTGGCGGCGCCTCCCGGCGAGGGTGGGGCGCCGGATCCTGATCTGGTCGCGTCCGCGGTGCTGCACGCGCGGGCGCAGGGCCGTACCGTGCGGTCGATGCTGGTGACGCTGCCCGACAATCCGACCGGGCGGCTGGCGCGGCCGGGCACGATCCGGCGGCTGGCCGAGCTGGCCAGGGAGCTGGATCTGGTCATCATCTCCGACGAGATCTACCGTGACCTGGTGCACGATCCGGTGGCCGAGTTCCTCAGCCCGGCCGACGTGGCGCCGGAGCGGACGATCATCACCAGCGGGCTGAGCAAGAGCCTGGCGGTGGGCGGCTGGCGGATCGGGGTGACCCGGCTGAACCACGCCCCGGCCGGGTGGGCGCTGCGGGACCGGCTGCTGGCGGTGTCCAGCGAGATCTGGTCCAGCCCGGCCGCGCCGGTGCAGCACGCCGCCGCGTACGCGCTGGCCGAGCCGGCCGAACTGGCCGAGCGGGTGCGCCGGTCCCGGCGGCTGCACGGCATCGTCGCCCGCGCGGTGGCCGACCGCTTCACCAAGGCGGGCGCGTCCGTGCACGCCCCCCAAGGCGGTTTCTACCTTTACCCCGAAATTTCGGGGTTTGAGAGTGCGGCCGAGCTGGCGCACACCCTGATCGAACAGCACGGCGTCGCCGTGCTCCCGGGGTCCGCCTTCGGCGACAATCCGCGCGCGCCGCGGATCCGGGTGGCCACCAGCCTGCTCTACGGCGAGGGCCAGGAGCAGCGCCTCGCCGCCCTGCACGCGGAAGATCCACTGGCCCTTCCGTGGATCAACGAATCCCTGATCCATCTCGAATCCGCGCTAACCGGACTGGCCTCCGGAAGGGCTCCGAACCGGCTCCGGATGGGGGCCCTCACTCCGGCCCATGCGACGCCGTGATCTTTCTCGAATCTTTACCCCGGGAACAAGGTGATCAAGGTACGCTACGTACCGTCTGACCTGCGGTTTTAAGGTTCGGTGCGGCGCTTAACCAGAGGCTCCACAAGATGTCGTGTGTCATTTGCTACCACACATGCCACTGAGCCCCCATCATGTGCTCATGCCCGCTTTTGTCACCCTGTCTGGGCGCTCCGTGCGCCTGGAACCGCTTAGCCTCGCGGTGGTCGACGACCTCGTAATCGCGGCGAGTGAAGACCGTTCCACTTACGCCTTCACTCGCGTCCCCACGGGTCGGGACGACATGGTCTCCTACGTGGAGGCCGCCATGGCTGAGCAGGCGGAGGGCCGGTCGATGCCCTTCGCCATCCGGTGGCTACTCACCGACCGTGTGGTCGGTGCCACCCGCCTGATGCACCTGGAGTACTGGCAGGGCCCGATGCCCTGGCCGCCGGGCGCCAAAGGCGTGGTGGGCGAGGTCCCGTCCGTGGCGGATATCGGTTACACCTGGCTGGGCGCCTCCGCCCAGGGCACGGGTGTGAACCGGGAGAGCAAGCTGTTGATGCTCTCGCTCGCCTTCGAGACCTGGCAGGTCCACCGGATCACCCTCAAGGCAGACGTACGCAACGAACGATCTCGGGCCGCCATCGAGGCCCTCGGCGCACACCTGGACGGTGTGCGACGGGCGGACAGCCGGGGCTCCGACGATACGGTCCGAGATACCGCGTACTACTCGATCCTGCGTTCTGAGTGGCCGATGGTCCGAGAACGGCTCCTCGCGAGGCTGGGCCTCGTGGAAGCCGCCTGACCCTTCTACTTCACACGGAACGGAGCGGCCCGCCCCCCTGCCGGGGGACGGGCCGCGCTGTGTTTCTGTGACCGGTTACGACTTAGAGGTTGTGGTGGTCGTCGTGGTCGTCGTCGTGGTCATAGTCCCAGTCGTAGCCGTAGTGGTCGTCCCAGGCGCTGTAGATGGTGTTCCAGCCCTTGCACTTGTAGGGCGCGCCGCCGTGCTTGTTGATCTGGCAGACCTGGACCTGGATCTGGGAGACGTCGTACTTGGTGAACTTGAAGGACTTCTTCCAGCCACACTCCTTGTAGCTCCAGAAGTTGTCCCAGTCGAACTCGTGGCCGTCCCAGTCGTTGGTACGGAACTTCACGAACGCGCACTTGCTGCCGCGGTGGTCGAGGTCGTAGAGGGAGCCGGAGACGCGGACCTTGTTGTCCTCGTGCTTGGAGTAGTCGACGTCGATCCAGCCCTTGGCCTTGGCCTTGCCGCCATGCGAGTAGTAGCTGCCCCAGTCCTCCTCGTAGCCCCAGTCGTGCGGCGAGTCGGCGACGGTCTGAGTCTTGGCGGGGGAGGCGTTGGCGGTGGTGGCGGCGACGCCGGACACACCGACCGTGAGGATCGCGGTGACAGCGGTGAGGCCGAGAATCTTACGGATTCGCATTGAGGACGCTCCTGCGGTGTGCTTTGAGGACGATGCCCCGTTTCGGGGTTGGCTTATTTCTAGATCCGCCCGCCTGCACGCCACTTACAGGCTCCTTACAGCGACCCTGCAAGACCCGGCCCGACCAGCAAAAAGTCCCTCTCCGACCGGAGAGGGACTGGCTTCCGCGGCTGTCTGGATGAGGCATGACCGCCCCCGCAGGGGCCACGAACTCACCTGCCTACAGCATGCGCCGACCCGCTCAACGACCGATCAATGCCTGATCAATAGGCTTAATGACAATCGACGCTGGGGTTAACGAGAGGTTCCCGCTCTACTGGACAGCCCCAATGGGATCTATCATTTGGTCGGAAAACCCGCCAATTGGGCGAAGAGGATGGCAAATGGCTGGTCGTGGTGCCGAGGACGGGCTGCGCTTCGCCGTGCTCGGACCTGTCCGGGCCTGGCGCGACGAGGTCGAACTGGACCTGGGCACCCCCTTGCAACGTTCCATCCTCGCGATGCTGCTGCTGCGCGAGGGCCGGGCGGTCACCCCGTCCGAAATGATCGACGCCATCTGGGGGGAGGACGCGCCGCCCCGGGCGCTGGGCGCGCTGCGGACGTACGTGTCCCGGCTGCGGACCGTGCTCGAACCGGACAGGTCGCCGCGTACCCCGCCGGAACTGCTCACCTCGGTCGGCCGCGGCTACGCGCTGCGCCTCGCGCCGGACCTGCTCGATCTGGCCGTTTTCGACCGCTCCGTGGCCGCCGCGGAAGCCGCCCAGCGGGCCGGCTCGACCGCCGAGGCCGCCGAGACCCTGCGCGGCGCGCTCGCCCTGTGCACCGGCGAACCGCTCGCCGGCGCCGTCGGCCCGTACGCCGACCACCAGCGGGACCGCCTGATCGAACGCCGCCTCGGCGTGGTCGAGACCCTGATGGACCTCGACCTGGCCCTCGGCCGGCACGCCGGAGTCGTCTCCGAACTGATCGCCCTCACCGCCGACCACCCGCTCCGCGAAACGCTGCGCGCCCAGCTGATGCTGGCCTACTACCGCTGTGGCCGGGCCGCGGAAGCCCTCACCGTCTTCACCGAGACCCGGCACGCCCTCATCGAGGAACTCGGCATCGAGCCCAGCGCCGAACTCGCCGACCTGCACCGCCGCATCCTCGCCGCCGACCCGACCCTCACCGTCGCCAAGCCCGCAGAGCCGGTACGGCCCGCGCCCCCCGACGAACCCGACCTCCTGGTCGAGATGCCCAAACCCGCCCAGCTCCCGGCGGCCGTCACCGACTTCACCGGCCGCAAACAGCTGGTCAACCGCATGCTCACACTGCTGAGCAGCGGCGACGGCGTGCCCGTGGTGGCCATGTCCGGCATCGGCGGCGTCGGCAAGACCACCCTCGCGGTGCACGTCGCCCACCTGGTCCACGACCTGTTCCCGGACGGCCAGCTCTACGCCGACCTGCGCGGCTACGGCCAGGAGCCGACCCCGCCGGAGACCGCCCTGGTGGCGTTCCTGCGCGCCCTCGGCATCCCTGTCGACGTCATCCCCGACAGCCTGGCCGACCGGTCCGCGCTGTTCCGCTCGCTGCTCGCCGACCGGCGCATGCTGGTGCTGCTCGACAACGCCCGCGACGCCGACCAGGTCGAGCACCTGCTGCCCGGCTCGGCCGGCTGCGCCGCGATCATCACCAGCCGGGGCAAACTCGCCGACCTGCCCTCGGCCCGGCTGATCGACCTCGACGTGATGGAGCCCGACGAGGCCCTCTCCCTGTTCGGCGCCGTGGCCGGCGTGGACCGGGTGGCGGCCGAGCGCGCCGCCGCCATGGACGTCGTCGCCGCCTGCGGCTTCCTGCCGCTCGCCGTCCGGATCGTGGCCGCCAGGCTGGCCGCCCGCCCGTCCTGGACGGTCGCCTCCCTGGTCCCCAGGCTCGCCGACGAGCGCCGCAGGCTGGACGAGATGAAGATCGGCAACCTGGCCGTCTCGGCCACCTTCGCCCTCGGGTACGGCCAGCTCGACCCCCGCCAGATGCGCGCCTTCCGGCTGCTGTCGCTGCCCAACGGCTCCGACATCTCGGTGTTCGCGGCGGCGGCCGTCCTGGACCTCAGCCACGTCGAAACCGAGGACGTGCTGGAGTCCCTGGTCGACGCCAGCCTGCTCGAAGCGCCGGCGCCCGGCCGCTACCGCTTCCACGACCTGCTGAAACTGTTCGCCCGGCGGCAGTCGGAGGACACCGACACCACCGCCGCCCAGGCCCAGGCGCTGCGCCGCCTGCTCGGCTTCTGCCTGTCCACCGCGCGCTCGGCCCACCGGCTCGCCTACGAGGGCAGCGCCGTCGCCGACAACCTCCAGGTGATCGGCCACCGCGGGCACCAGTTCACCTCCGCGGACGAGTCGCTGGCCTGGCTGGCCGCCGAGAGCGAGGGCCTGTTCGCCGTACTCGGCCAGGCCGCCGAAGCCGCCGCCGGCGACCTGCTGCCCGCCGCCGACCTGCTCGTCGCGATGGAACCCCTGCTGGAGACCGGCGCCACCGGCCGCGAGTTCGACCAGCGCACCCGCGTCCTGATCGACGCCGCCCGGCACGCCGGCGACCCGCGCAGCGAACTCCGCTGCCGCTACGTGCTCGGCCGGGTCCTGTTCGGCGCCAACCGGATGGCCGAAGCGGAAGACCAGTTCCTGGCCGCCCGTACCCTCACCGGACAGTGCGGCGACCCCATCGTGCTCGGCGAGATCTTCAACGCCCTCGCCGTCGTGGCCGGACGGCAGCGCCGCCACACCGAAGCCCTCGAATGGTTCGACCGGGCCGGCAAGATCTACCGCGAGGTCGGCAACGTGGCCGGCGAAGCCCTCGTGCTCAGCTACTCGGCCCGCGACCACTTCGGCTTGGGCCGTCCCGAGGACGCCATCGCCGTCTCCGAACAGGGCCTGGCCATCTTCACCGAACTCGGCAGCGACGCCGGCGTCGCCCGCGCCCGCTACCACCTCGGCATCGTGCTGTCCGCCGTCGGCCGCCTCAACGAGGCCGTCGTGCACCACGCCGAATGCCTGGACTTCTTCCGGGCCAGCAACCAGCGCGTCTGGGAACAGCGCGTCTGCGTCCGCCTGGCCACCACCTTCACCGCCGCCGGCCGCTACCAGGACGCCGCCCGCCACGCCGAACAGGCCCTCATCGTCAGCCGCGAGATCACCCACCCGTACGGCGAGGCGCTCTCCCTGGCCGCCCTCGGCAAGGCCCTGCGCGGTCTGGGCAGCGTCACCCGCAGCACCGACGCCCTAGAGAAGGCCCTCGACATCTTCACCCGGCTCGGCTCCCCCGAAGCCGACGACGTACGCGCGCTCCTCACCCAGAAGGTCGAGACCTAGTTCATCGTCCATCCGCGTCATCCGGATGTGATTGATCATCGTGACCTCCCGCGAGTGGTGTCGCCCGGCCGGTCGTCAGCTGTCAGTCGGCGCTTTAGGGGGGCCCGGAAATCCGGAGCGCCTCGTGACAGCCTGCCGCCTCACTACGACGACCGGCCGGACTTGACATGGACCCCGAACCCCCTGGATCCGTGCCCATCCCCAGAGTGTCCCGGCGGGCTCAACGTTGGATCAGCGTTGGATTGCCGAGCCTCTTCGTCCCATTCGCTCCAGAAATAACGATGGCCCGGCGCTGCCGCCGGGCCATCCTGGTTGTTACTGCGCGGGCGTGAACGTGTAGGTCGCGCCCTTCACGGCCGTGATGCGGATCGTCGCCTTACCTGCGCCGATGTTGCTCACGGTCCCGTTGTCCACCGCGACGTTGACCTTGGTCCCCTGCCACGGGTTCTTGATCTCGAACTTGCCGCCCTGCTCGCTCTTCACGGTGATGTACTCCACCGCGTCGCCGGTCCGCTTGGCGCTGATCACCAGGCCGCCCTTCTCGCGCAGGTTGTGGAAGGCGCCGCTCTTGCCCGCCGGCCACACCGGGAAGACCTGGATCAGGCCGTCCCAGCTCTGCAGCAGCAGGTTGTTCAGCGCCTCGATCGCGCCGGCCTTCTCCAGGCCGTGGTTGCCGTCCGCGATGCGCAGGTTGGCCACCGACCTGTTGTTGATCTGCTGCTTGAGGCGGTCGATCAGGGTCTGGGCCGGGTAGCCGACCCGCGCGGCCTGGGTGAACACCTTCGGGAAGCTGTTGTCCTGGCCCCACGAGTTCATCGCGGTGATGGTGTCGATCGCGGTCTGCCGCTCCAGTTCCGGCGAGCCGATCCCGATCTGCTCACCCGGGTGGATGAACTCCAGGTTGACGGTGTTGTCGCCGGGGCGGATGGCCGGCAGGCCGACCAGGGTGCCCGGCTCGCCCAGGGCGTACACGGTCTTGCCGTTGAGGACCGTGGTGGGCGACGGCGGGAGGTTGCGCAGGATCTTGCCCCACGCCCAGCGGTGGTCGGAGTCGACGCCGAGGCGGGCGCCGGCCTCTTCGAGGGTGGTCAGCAGCAGCTTCAGCATGCCCAGGTCGGGGCTGGAGTTCTTGCCCCAGGTGCCCTCGTGCGGGCCGCCGAAGGAGTAGTACTGGCCGGTGGTCTCGTCGCGCTCCAGCCAGTTCTCGAAAAAGGCGGCGACCTCCTTCATGAACGGGTAGCCGGTCTGGCGCAGCCACTCCTCGTCCTGGGTGTACTGCCAGTACGAGATGTACTGAGTCACCGCGAACAGCGAGTTCCCCACCTGCTGGTGGTAGGTGTCGCCGACGGTCGCGCCGAAGGGCGCGATCCCCACCGGGAACAGCACCCCCGACGGCATTCCGCCGGACGGGAAACGGCTGTCGACGTAGTCGGCCTTGACGTCGCGCAGGTCCGTACGGGCCCGGTTGCGCGCCTCGGGCAGGTAGTCGGTCACCAGGTCGAAGTACGGCAGCGCCAGTTCGGGCCGGTTGCTGCTGTAGACGCCGTAGTAGTTGGCCTGCCAGTTGTAGTTCATGTGCATGTCGCCGCCCCAGAGGGGGCTGTCGGAGGTGGCCCAGATGCCGTACAGACCTGAGGCGGTCTTGCCCTCGCGGAGTGAGGAGCCCAGGAAGTAGAGCGAGCTGTAGTAGAACTTCTCCAGCACGTCGTCGTCGAGGTCGACGTACGAACGGAGCCAGTAGTTCTTCCACCAGTCGAGGTGCTCGGCGTAGAGGGCGTCCACCGACGCGGCGGTCTGGGCGTTCGCCAGGTCGACCGCGGCGGGGCCCGGGTCCGGGGTGTTGGCGCCGCCTCCGGTCACGGCGGTCACGATGTCGACGGTCTCGCCGGGGGCCAGCTCGAAGTTGATCCGCCCGCCCGAGGGCGCGCCGAGCTGGGTGCCGCCGATGACGCGGGTCGCCAGCGAGGCCCGGGAGACCCAGGCGCCCGGGGAGGTCGACCTGGTCGCCCACTGGGTGTCGCCGGCCACGCCCGAGGTGGCGGGCAGGTTGCGGCCGCCCACTGCGCCGACGGCGGTCTGGGCGCGCAGCCGGACCGGTGCGGTGCCCTGTGAGGTGATCGAGGTGACCACCAGGTTGTCGTCGGCGCCGGTGAAGGTCTTCATCGTCACCGGGGTGCCGTTGATCACCATGGCGGTGTCGACGTCGCCCTTGACGATGTTCTGCTCTTCGAGGAACGGGCCGGTCGGCGCGGTGGGACCCTCGACGTTGTACAGCTCCAGGGCGCCGATGCGGGCGCGCGGGTTGTTCAGCGAGTCCGAGGTGGTGCCCTGGGTCGGCTCGGTGATGTTCATCCGCAGGTAGCGCGCGGTCACCGCAGGGAAGGTACGGTCGGTCGTCGCCAGGTTGTTGGCGGTGACGGTGTCGATCGTGGTCCAGTTGGCGCCGTCGGTGCTGGACTCAAGGGTCCAGTTCTTGGTGACGTTGGCGGTCTCCGCCGGGCGGGCCGCGGCGTCGTGCCGCGTGATGTAGCGGCGGAAGGTCTTCTCCGAGCCCAGGTCGAGCCGGAGCCACTGCGGCTTGCCGACGTTGGAGACCCAGCCTTCGTAGCCGGCCGCCCAGGCGCCGCTGACCGCACGGTTCGCCGGAAAGGCCGGGTGGCTACTGGACGAGGTCGCGGTCGCCCCCAGCGCGAGGTTCGAGGCGGTGATGGTGGTGTCAGGCGTGATCGTCACGGAACCGAGGGCGACCAGCGAGGGGCTGGGCGTGGCGGTCCAGAAGTTGCCCTTGGAGATGTGGAAGGTCTTGTAGCCGTCGCCGCCACCGGAGGTCACCCCGATGTCGCCGTTACCGAGGAGAGCGGTGTCCGGGATGGTGCTGTTGACCGAGCCGGCGTAACCCTGGGTGGTCCAGCGGCCCTTGATCGGGCCGACGATCTGCTGGATCTCCGCCCACTGGTCATCGATGGTCGGAACTGCGGCCGTCGCGGGGATCGCCGTGATCAGCGAGCCGGTGAGCGCCGTCGCTGTGACAGCGGCCGCCAGGATGCCTCGCGTGTTTCTCATGGGGGGTGCCTTTCTGCCCCTGCCTGAGCAGGCAAAAGACCTCTCCCGGCCTGGTTGGACCGGTTGAGATAACGTTATCCCAAAGAGTAGAGTGTTACCGGCGGGTTTCTGAAGGTAGATCTCTATAACATATTCATCACGGCATTCCTGCCAGGAATCCGGAGGACGTGATTCCCCCGCAATCAATCCAGGATCGGAAGCCGGAAGTACCCCTCCGCGATCAACGAGCGCAGGCCGCCCGGGGTCAGTGATTCCTCGCCGAGGATGTCGCCGATGGCGGCCAGCAGTGGGCCCAGGCGGAGGTCGCCGTCGCAGACGCCCGCAAGGGCTGCTTCGACCGTGCCGACCGAGGTGGCGCGGCGCAGGCCACGGGTCTGGCGGAGGACGATCCTGGTCGGGTCCTCTGCGCCGGGGACGCCGACGCGTTCTTCCAGGACGCCCTCGGTCAGGTGGAGCGCGGCGGCCAGTAGGTCGTCGTCGGTGAGGCGGTGGGCGGTGGTGATGCCGTCGAGGATGTCCGGCAGGTAGTCGCCGACGGGGAGTTCGACCTGCTGCGGGAGTTCCTCCACGCGGACCACCGGGTCGAGCGTGCCGGACGCGTGCAGGGTGATCCAGCCGAAGCCGATGCCGGTGACGTTCTGGGCTTCGAACCAGGCCAGCCATTCGTCGTAGCGGTCCCGGTAGACGGGAGTGCCCTGCTCGGCCGCGTCGCGGAGCCAGAGTTCGACATACTCGGCCGGGTCCTGCGCGTCCCGCTGGACGGCCCAGCCGTCGCACCCGGTCTCGGCCAGCCAGCTGCCGACCCGGTCCTGCCAGTCCTCGCCTTTGACGTGCAGCCAGTTGGCCAGCAGCTGGCAGTGGCCGCCGGGGTTGAGGTGGGCGGGCGCCAGCCGTACCAGCTCACGGCAGAAGTCGTCGGCCCGGTGACCGGTCTCCCGGTAGGTGAGCCGGGCCGCGGGGGAGATCACGAACGGCGGATTGGAGACGATCAGGTCGAAGCGCTCCCCGTCGACCGGCTCGAACATCGACCCCTTGCGGACGTCCACGCCCTCGATTCCGGACAGTCCCCAGCTCAACCGGGCCAGGTCGAGCGCGCGCCGGTTGACGTCGGTGGCGACGATGTGGTCGGCCCGTCCGGCCAGATGCAGGACCTGGACACCGCAACCAGTACCCAGATCTAGCGCACGCGAGACCGGACGGCGGCTGACCAACTGAGCCAGGTTCGCGGACGCGCCGCCCGCGCCGACGACGTGATCACGCCGGACCGCGGGATCCCCAGGCCGCACCTTACGATCGGAGACGAGGTAGCCACCCGTCTCCCACGGCTGCAAGTGCACACTGGCCTGGACGGCGTCGCCGACCTTCACCAGCAGGCCGAACTGGACGAGTTCGGCGAGAGGAAGGTCGACGGCGGCAGTGCTGACCGGGACGCCCAGCCACCACAGGCGGATCAGCGCGGCGAGCGGGTCGACGTCCTTGGTGGCCCGCAGCGCGGGCACCAGCTCCTCCCGGGCCAGCGCCGACGCGGCGACGTCCCCCAGCCGCTCACGCACCCCGTCGATGGTGTATCCGGTCTCATCGAACCGGGCCCGAAGCCGTCGCAGCAGGTCAGATGGAGCTTTCACGGAAAGCAAATCTAGCGGCCCCGATCACATCCGCAGACCGGCCCAGGCGGCCTCGCCCAGCTCCTTGATCTCTTCGTCGGTCGGCTGATGCGCACCCGCGAACCAGAGCCGGCACATCTCCTGCGCCGGCCCCAGCCACAACACGTAACACATCGTCGGATGCACCGGTTTGAGCAACCCCGCCTTCATGTGCGGCCGCCACCAATCCGACACCTGCCGGAAGAAGGTCCGCCGCGACTCGGCCACCTCGGCCCCGCCCGGCTCCTCCCGCCGCGGCGGCCGCTCACTGATCAGCAGCCGAGCCCGCTCCGGATGCTCCCCGCACCACGCCATGTGCAGCGCGACGATCCCCTCGATCCCGGCCCGCGCATCGTCATGCCTGGTCAGTTCGGCGATGAACGCTTCCTGGTACATCGCCAGTGTCTCGGAGTACAGCACCCCAAAGACATGTTCCTTGCTGGCAAAATGATGATAGAAACTACCTACGCTGACGCCGCTTTCCTCCCGGAGGCTGGCCAGCGTGCTCGCGGAGACGCCGTCCTGGCTGAACCGGCGCAAAGCGCCCTCGATGATCCGGGTCCGGCCGTCACGACCATTCTTCGCGCTCTTCACACCCTCAATGGTGACGCAACAGAACCTTGTTCTGCAAATGTGAGTTCCGCTCTGACCTGAACTGACCCGGATTCGACGGTCATGACGGCATCCGGCCACGCTCTCCGGATCATGGCGAGCACCCTCCGGTTCTCCCCCAGCACGTCCATCGAGACCCACTCGGCCCCCGTCACCCGCCGCAGCAGCGTACGCACCAGCCGGGACCCCACCCCGACGTTCTGCCACTCGTCGGTCACCACCACGGCGATCTCGACGTCCAGCCCGTCCCGGCAGGCCATCGCATGCCCGACCACCCGCCCCTCCGACACCGCCACGAGCGCGTCCCGCCGCTCGTCCCGGGCCAGTAACGCCCGCAACATGCTCGCGCTCGGCCTGGTCAGCCCCGCGAAAAACCGGTGCGTCTGGGTGTGCAGCGACAGCCCCAGCAGGAAGGCCCGCACCCGCTCCTCGTCATCCGGCCGCGTCGGACGGATCTCGACCTGAGTTCTCTGCATGGACTCAGCCTCCTTTGGCCCAGCTAGGTCTGTCAAGTAGACTCAGATGACGTGGGAGGTAATGGTTACGATGCGGAGCATGGAAGGCGTGACCGATCGGAGCGCGTACCGGCTAGACAACTGTTCGATCGAACGGACCCTTGCCGTGTTGGGCGAGAAATGGACGTTCCTCGTCCTCCGCGAAGCATTCAACGGAGTACGGCGCTTCGCCGACCTCCAGGCCAACACCGGCGCCCCCCGGCAGGTCCTCAGCGCCCGCCTCACCCGCCTGGTGGAGGAGGACCTCCTGCGCAAGGTCCCCTACCAGGAACCAGGCCAGCGCCAGCGCGACGAATACCGCCTGACCCAGAAGGGCGTCGCCCTCTACCCGATCCTGGTCTCCCTGATGCACTGGGGCGATCGGTACGTCTGCGACCCCGAAGGCCCCCCGGTCCTGCTCACCCACCGAGGCTGCGGCGCCCTGATCGAACAACACCTGCGCTGCGCCGACGGCCACGACGTCGCCACACCCCGCGACGTCACCCCGCGACCGGGTCCGGGAGCACGGTTCAGGAGACGCGCCGCAGTCGGCTGACAGGGCAGTCGGGTGGGTGCCTACTCTTGGAGGCGTGTACCGGTTTCTGCTGACCCCTCGCTGGCTGGCGCTGCACGTCGTGGTGCTGCTGGTGATCCCCGCGTTCATCTTTCTCGGGCGGTGGCAGTTCGGGCGGTACGAGGAGCGTTCGACGGCCAGCGACCGTACGACGACGAATCTGGCCGCGGCGCCGGTTCCGCTGGAGGAGCTGGCGACGGTCGGGGGTGCCGTGCCGGAGGGGGACAAGTTCCGGACGGTGACGGTTCGGGGGAGTTACGACGCGGCGCACGAGTGGGTGGTACGGCGGCGTACCCAGAATCAGCGGGTCGGGTTCTATGTGGTGACGCCGCTGGTGACCAGCGCGGGTGCGGTGCTGGTGAATCGCGGCTGGGTTCCGGCGGGGACGGACGCGGACGGCACGCCCTCCGTGCCGAAGCCGCCGACGGGCGAGGTCACCGTCACCGGGCGGCTGCGGCCGGCGGAGACCGAGGAGACGTCCGGGATCCCGAATCGCGCCGGGCTGCCGACCGGGCAGATTCTGCTGGTTGATGACGCCGTGCTGGGGGCGGGGCTGCCGTACCGGCTGTATGGGGGGTTCGTGGAGCTCAGCGGGCAGCAGCCCGCGGCGGCCATCGCGCCGGAGCCGGTGCCGGATCCCGACCCCGGAAGCGGCGGCGGACTGAACCTCGCCTACGGCGTCCAGTGGTGGATGTTCATCGGAATCGCGATCGGCGGCTGGCTGCTACTGATCCGCCGGGAGGCTCGTGATCTTCGGGCCGCGTCGGAATCTGCGCAGAAAACCATGCAATCCGTGTCGCACTGAACCCGCATTTCTCCGCCTGCTCGGGCGATCGCCCGTAAGGTTGAACTAAGCGCCCGATCTGGACGAAAGACCTCAGACGCCCCGGGTGAACGAACGGATACCAACCGGAGACCTCGCAGCTTGTTTGGTGTTATTCCTTGCCTCTACCGTTGACTCCTGTGAACACGCCGCTGCTTCCCGATCCAGAGCCGAGGCGGCGGGACTATGTGATCATCTCTGCCGACGATCATGTGATCGAGCCGCCGGACCTGTTCGAAGATCGTCTTCCGGCCAAGTTCGAGGACTTGGCGCCCCGGGTCGTGGACACCGACTCCGGGCATCAGGTGTGGCGCTACGGCGGCGCCACGTACCCGTGCGCCGGGTTGGACGTCGGGGCCGGCCTGCCCAAAGAGCAGTGGACACTGGAGCCGGTCCGGTTCGATGACATGCGCCCCGGATGTTACGACATCGACGAGCGAGTCCAGGATATGGATCGTGCCGGGATCTGGGCGGCCGTCAACTTCCCCGGCATGCTGGCCGGGCAGGCGGGCATGGCCTTCGCCAGGACCCGCGACCAGGACCTCGGGCTCGCTCTGGTCAAGGCGTGGAACGACTGGCATGTGGACGTGTGGGCCGGCAGCTACCCCGAGCGGATCATCGCGCTGCAACTCCCCTGGTTACCCGACCCGCAGATCGCCGCCTCCGAGATCAAGTCCAACGCGGCGCGCGGCTTCAAGGCCGTGGTGTTCCCCGAATTCCCGACCCGGCTGCGCCTGCCGTCCATCCACAGCGGCCACTGGGACCCGTTCTTCGCCGCCTGCGAGGAGACCGGCACCGTGGTCTGCCTGCACACCGGCGGCTCCTCCTGGGCGCCTGTCCCGTCCACGGACACCCCCATCGAGGCGATCACCACCCTGATCCCCGCCAGCGCGATGTTCGCCTGCGCCGACTGGCTCTGGTCCGGGATCCCGCTCCGGTTCCCCTCCCTGCGCATCCTGATCGTCGAAGGCGGCGTGAGCTGGCTGCCGATGCTCTCCGAACGCGCCGACTACGCCCTCGACCACCCCGTGGCCAGCGAAACCAGCTGGGAAGGCGGCCTCAAGCCGAGCGAGGTCCTGCGCCGCAACTTCTTCTTCGGCTCCCTCGACGACACCGCCCTCAGCGGCGTCCGCATGGCCGTCGGCATGGAACACGTCCTCCTCGAAAGCGGCTACCCCCGCTCCGAATCCTCCTGGCCCGACACCCAGCGCGCCGTCGCCCAACGCCTCGGCAACCTCCCCCCCGCCGACCTCGCCCGCGTCGCCTACGGCAACGCCGCCCGCCTCTTCGGCCACCCCCTCCCATCCCGAGCCTGGCTCCGCATGGAAGAGCTCTAACCCACGAAGGCTCTCGCCCCCGACGCACGCCTGTTCGGGTGAGGAGCTCTAACCTCCGAAAGAGCGCGATCGGCCTCGCTCCGGCCTGACTGCACCTGTTCGGGTGAGTGGGCGAGGAGCTCTAACCCCTGCGAGCGCGATCGGCCTCGCACATCAGCGCCGCGATCGTGGAGCCCTTCGACCCGGCGAAGGTTCGTAGTCACGCACCAGAAGTTTCTAAGGCTTGAGGCCGGGGTTCGGGGTGGTGGGCAGGTGTTGCTGCTGCTCCCAGGTGACGTAGCGGCCGCTTTCGCCGAGGAGGGACGTGGCGAGCCAGAGGAAGACGCCGAAGTCGTCGACTACGCCGATGGCGGGGAGGAACTCGGGGATCGCGTCGATGGGGGAGACGATGTAGAGGATGGTGAGGCCCATCATGCTGAGCTTGCCCTTGCCCAGGCCGCGGTAGTTACCGCGGAGGGCGCCGCCGATCATGCGCGGGATCGCCCGGATGCGGGCCATGAGACCGGGACTGCCCGGCTGGGAAATGTCCTGGTACGCGTGGTAGACCTGTGCCGCTCGCCGAGCCTTCGCCATCGCCGACCTCCAAGGGGCTCAGGAGTGCTTTACCCGAGCTTTCCCCCCGATAACGAACAATCCTTCAGGCACGTTCCGGGGCGAGGTCGCGGACAATCTGAGCGATCGGCGTCTCGCCGGTGGGGATCGGAGCGAGCACCGGGGTGTTGAGCCCATTGGCGACATACTCCGCGATCCTGGCCCGGCAGGTGGCGGCGTCGCCGTGCACGATCAGCTGGTCGACCACCTCGTCCGGGATGGCCTTGACCGCCGCCTGACGATCATTGGCGGCCCACGCCTCGTGCATCGGCCGCAGGACGTCGCCCCGGCCCAGCCAGTCGTGGAACGCCGCGTAGACGGGAACGGTCAGATACGCGGCGAGCATCCGCTTCGCCAGGGCCCGCACCCGATCGGCGTCCTCACTGACGATCACGAACAGCCGGGCGATGAGCTCGGTGCCCTCATCGATCTCCGCCCGCACCTTCCGCACATCCTCCGGCGACAACCAGTTCGTGATCGCCCCATCGGCCTCCGCGGCGGCAAGCCTCAACATCCTCGGCCGCAGCGCAGCCAGCACGATCTTGGGCGCGACCCTGGGCGCCTGGTCCAGCTTGAACCCCTTGATCTCGAACGTCTCATACTTCTCCGTCACCTTCTCACCGGCCAGCGCAGCCCTCAGAAACCTGAGCGTGTCCCTGGTACGCGCATACGGTTTGCTGAACTCGCCCGCATTCCACCGCTCGACGATGACCGGCGAAGAAGCCCCGATCCCCAGCACGAACCGCTCCGGCGCGAGATCGGCCAACGTGGCCGCCGTCATCGCCAGCAGCCCCGGCCCCCGCGTGGACACCGGCACGATCGCGGTCCCCAGCCGCAACTCAGGCGCCCACCCAGCCGCCAGCACCAACGGCGTGAACCCGTCGTTCCCACTCACCTCCGCCGACCACGCATCCGTATACCCCAGCGAAGGCAGCTCCCCGACAAGCTCCCGATCAAGCCCCTGCCCGAAATACGGAATCGTGATACCCCAACGGTCCACAGCCCATCCTTTCGCCAAGCTCACCATACCAACCGGCCGGTACGGCTCGCGCAACCCTTTCCCATTCCCCGATATATGGCCTCTGACGTGCTAGAACAGCACACGTGAAAGCGTCGGGCAAGATCACCAAAGGCGCCGCGTACCTAGCCGCCACCCTCCTAACCACCCCCACAACCACCCCCGCCCTGGCGAATTCACCCCTATCCCCACCCACTGAAAATCCCCCCGACCGCTCCTCCTGCACCCCCCAAACAACCCACCGCCCAAACCCCATCACCCCCTTCCTCCACATCACCCCGTTCCTTCACATCGCACCCACCTGCGCCCAACCACTCACCAACCTCGCCACCCTCCTCACCCCACTCCTCTGCGACCACCGCCCCGAACCCTCCACCAACACCCACACCCTCACGATCAAGCCCTGCCTGAAACCCACCACCCCTCACCAACCGATCACAATCCGCCCATTCCTCGCCATAGCCCCACCTATGACCCCCTGCACCCTGACCCCCTGCACCCAAGGCGAGATCGCAGCCAACGACGAGGTGGCCGACGAAACCACGCCTCCACGATCACAGCCGATCCCAGCGTCTCTGCTCCTATCGCCACCCCCAGTGCCAACTCCGTCCACAACCTCGTGCACGACTCCATCCACGACCCTTTCCACGGCTGCGACTCCGTCCCCATCGCCACCAGTTCCGCCTGCGACTCCGCTCCCGCCCGCCCCCTCGCTCTCGACTCCTCTGACTCTCCAGGCATCCCCCAACTCGACCCCAATCCAGTCGCCGCGACCACCCCTGCCATTGCCCCCTCTCCCGTCCCCACCGGCATTCCCCCCGTCACCGCCACGTCAGGTATCCGAGCTCCCATCACTCGGCCCGGTTCCACTGCCATCACCCACCGCACCCACACTCACTCCACCGACCTCCTCCCCTTCCACATCCCTCCCCACCGGACCAGCGCCTTCGCCCTTCCTCCCATCGCCATCGCCATCGCGGTCTCTTCCGGATTTCCCACGTCCCTTGCCAGGGCCGATTCCGCCGTCATCGTCGACCGGCTCACCGCTTGCGCCGCCGTCGCCGATCTCGCCGTCTCTTCCTGCGCTCGCGCCCTTGTCGCCCGTGCCCTCGGCTTCCGGTCCTTCGCGGCCGGCCGAGATTCCGCCCAAGCCGGACCCAGCGCCGACCATCGTGAGCGCCGGCCCTCTGAAGCCCGGCCCGGAAGCGAGCCCGAAGCCGCCTCAAGCGCTGACACCTCGCCCTGCGGGATCGCCGCAACCCGAGCTCCAACCACGGCCGTCCTCACAAACACCGCAAACCGAGACTCAGCTCTTCGCTCCCCAACAGCCAGCCGCTCCGCAGGCGGAAAGGACATCTCCGCAAGGCCAGCCCCCGACCTTCACACAGCCGAGCGACCCCTTCTCGGGTGGCCCGCAGCCGACCAGCGATCAATCCGCTGCCGCACAACCCACGGGCGCCCCGCCCAATAGCTCACGACCGAGCGAGAACGAGCCCAGCACTCCGGAGCCCAGTGCCACGCAGCCAGCAAGTCAGCAGCCGTTTGGAACCCGGCCAGAAGACACCCTGCCGAACGGAACGCGACCGGGCAGCGCACAACCCGAAGGCACTCCACCAGGCACCCCACAACCTGGGCTTCCGCAGCCTGGCGACGGCCCGCTGAGCGAAGCACGACCGGGCGATACGCAACCAGAAGGCACTCCACCAGGCGACGCCCAACCCAGAAGTCCGCAGCCCACTGGAATCCAACCGGCAGAGCCCCAACCCGGGATTCCGCAGCCTGGAGACGACTCGCCGAGCGAGGCACGACCGGGCGATGCACAGCCAGAAGGCACTCCACCAGGCGACCCCCGACCCCGGCATCCGCAGCCCAGCGGAATCCAACCGGGAGGAGTCCAACTGGGAGGGGATGAATCTGGTGGTGGGCGGGTTGAAGGATCCCAACCGCGTGATGAAGGCTCGCGGCCTAATGGGACACAGTCTGATGAGCGACCTGGTGATGAGGACTCGCAGCCCAGCGGATCACGGCCTGGCGAGCAACCCCGCGATGAGAACTCGCGACCCAACGAAACCCAGCCTGATGAGCAACCCCGCGATGAAGGCTCGCGACCCAGCGGGACGCAGCCTGGCGAGCGGCCCCGTGATGAGGACTCGCGGCCCAATGGGGCACAGCCTGGTAGGCAGCCTCGCGGGGGTGGACCTGTAGGCGGAGAGCCAAAGGCTGAGCGGCCGGGCGTGGACAGGCCGGCTGTTGCCGGGGCTGGGGGTCGGCGGGCGCCGGGCTCTGCCAAGCCGAGCGTGGACAATCCGCGAGATCCGGAATCCGCGGATCCGACGCCTGCGGACCCGTCTGCGAATCCGGCTCCCGCGGGTTCGGCTCCCGCGGGTTCGGCTCCCGCGGGTTCGACCCGCGCTGACCCCCAGGCCGCGGGGCCGGCCGCCGCTGGTTCGCAGCGGTCGAGCTTGGGGGATTCGGGGGGAGGAAGCTCGGTTCCCGGGAGGGGGAGTCGGTTCGGGGCGGCCGTGGGTTCGGGGCGGATTGGCTTGCCGTATTTCGTGAGGGCCGGGCAGGCGGGTGCCGTACCGGGGCGGAGGCGGGAGGCTTCTGCTACCAGTTATGCGGAGCGGCGGAAGGGGACCGAGCGGCAGGTGGTCATTGTGGTGATTTTGACGGGGGTGGTCACTGTGGCGGTTGGGGCTGTTGTGCGGATGCGGGGGAGGTGAGGGGGAATTGTTTGTCGATTTGGTTGTACTGGGTTTGGGCGGATTGGAGGGCTGATGGGTCGATGGCGTCCTCAACCCCGTACGGATGGCTGATCATCTGGATGAAGACGATGCCGATGACCACCGTGGCGATGCGGACCAGGTCGGCGATCATCGAAGGGACGGTGGGGCGCTGCCGCAGAGTCCACGGAAGGACGATCACCAGAAGCCCTGAGATGACCATGGAGATGAAGAAGACGGGTTCCAGCTCAGTGGAGGCGTCGTCGGCGCGGACGGAGCGGGCGTGGCTGACCTCGGAGGCGCGGGCGAGGGCCTCAGTGCGCAGGTTGTTCTCGCCTTCGTTGGCGGGGTTGAGCTTGACCACGGCGGCGCGCAGCTCGTCCAGTGTCTTCCTGGCGACGGGGGAAAGTTCCAGTTTGGCCATCAACGGCCAGTCCAGATCGATCGACTGCGTCGTGTACGCGCGAACCAAGGTCCGAACCTCCGCGCTGCCAGGCAGCGGCGCCGCCGCCCAGTAGAGCTCGGTCAGACTCTCCGCCTCCGCACTCACATCCGCCTCGGACGCCGAAATCGCATCCCGACACAACACCACCGCATACGCCACAACCACCAGAAACACCGCAAGCGCGATATTGACCGCGAAATCGATCGGCCCCGCGCCACCATCGGCATCCTCGTGACCCCTCCGCCGCAGCGAGGTCAGCACTACCCCGGCCAGCACAACGGTCCCCACCGTGAAAACAACGATCCACCCCACGAAACCTCCCCCGATTCCGCTACCGAGCGTAACCGGAGAAGTGGATCATCACTCTCGAAGCTCGCGGACGACCTCGATAAAGTCCCGCGTCACCCCACGCAACCCAGGCAAATACGACAACCCCACCAGCCGATCGACCAACGGCACCGTCCGATCAATCAACCGATAAGTCCGCGCACACCCAGCCGACTGATCATGCACCCAGAACAACACCACACCCATCGACAGCAACCACAACAACTCCGGCAACTCCGCCCGAAGTTCGGCATCCATCCGATCAGTGCACCCATCCACAACCTGCCGATAAATCGCGACAGATGACTCCCGAGCCGGCGCCGAATCCGCACTGAACGGATTCAACGGATTACTCGGCTCCGCAGCATGCTTGAAGAACTTCACCGCGAACTCGTGGTACGGCTCCGACACCCGTACCCACGCACACAAAACCCCCGAAAGCCGCGCCGCGAACGCCCCCTCCGTCGCCAGCACCTCCGCCGAAGCCGCCTCATGCTCCGCCTGCGCCCGGTCGTAGTACGCCTGAATCAACTGTTCTTTAGAGGCGAAGTAGTAATACGCGTTCCCCACCGAAACATTCGCCTCCGCGGCGATCGCCCGCATGGTCGTCGCCTCGAACCCCCGCTCCCGGAACAACCGCAGGGCGGTTTCCACAATCAGCTCCCGGGTCCTCTCGGAAGCTCTCACACGCGGCTCGGGCACATCGGTCACTGTACGGCTCCCGCCCCCGTTAGGTCATGGACCCACCAGATGATGCGCATCCTGGGGCAAACTCTCACGTCACACAGGGATGGGCACAGCATCCCGGTGGGATTGATCTTTTTGGCAACTCCCCCATGACAGAGAGTAACGGGGGATCCGAGGTGCGTTTAAACATCACGTGGTTGAGTGCCGCCGGACTGACGATGGCCGCCGCCCTGCCCATGACCGCGGCCCACGCGGCCACCCAGGACACCAACGAGACAACGATCCGGCACGCCCCGGCGTCCTCGGTCCAGATCCGGCCGCCACACCAGGCACTGCGTACGGAGCACCGGGCCACCGCCCGGCGCAGCAAGATCGCCACCATGAAGGGCAGGCTGCGACAGGGCACCTGGCGGGGCAGGTCGGCCAATATCCGGGTCAGCCACGCCCACGCCATGCGCCGCATCTCCAGAGCCGGGCTGGGCTGGCACGCCTCCGGCAGGTGCACCGACCAGAACCGTCCGTACTGCACCTCGCTCCACTCGATCCGGTACGGCACGCTGATGAAGACCATCGACCTGAAACGCCACAGCCACTGCCGGATCATCATCACCGGCGGCACAGAAACCGGCCACGCCCCCGGCGCTTACAGCCACGGCAACGGCTACAAGGTCGACATCAAACACAATTCATGCGTCGACTCATATATCACCCGAAATTACCGCTTCTACCGTGTTCGAGGGGATGGCGCCAAGCTCTACCGCTCACCCGACGACGACATCTACGCCCGCGAGCCCGACCACTGGGACCTGCTGCTGCGCTGACCGGCCGGGAACCTTTGAGGAGGTTCCCGGCCCCCCATCAGAACTCGGTGGCGACGATCAGCTCGGCGATCTCGGCCGCGTTCAGGGCCGCGCCCTTGCGCAGGTTGTCCCCGCACACGAACAGGTCGAGCGTGTTCGGGAAGTCGATCGCCTGCCGCACCCGGCCGACGTACGTCGGGTCGGTCCCGACGACGTCGATCGGCGTCGGGTAGACCCCGTTGGCCGGGTCGTCCATCAGCACGACCGTGGGCGCGGCCGTCAGCACGCGATGCGCGTCGGCGACCGTGATCTCACTGGCGAACGTGGCGTGCACGGCCAGCGAGTGCGTGGTGATCACCGGCACCCGCACACAGGTCGCCGACACCTTGAGATCCGGGATGCCGAGGATCTTGCGCGACTCGTTCCGCAGCTTCAGCTCCTCGGACGCCCAGCCGCCCTCCTTGAGCGAACCCGCCCACGGCACCACGTTGAACGCCACCGGCGCCGGGAACGGCGACTCCCCCTGCAGCTTGTTCTGCAGCACCTTGCGCACGTCACCGGCGGTCTGCCCGACGGTACGGTCACCCGCCAGCGCCTCGACCTCGTCATAGAGACGGGCGGAACCGGCGACACCGGCCCCGGACACGGCCTGGTACGAAGCCACCACAAGCTCGCGCAAGCTGTACTCCGCGTGGAGTGCGCCCATGGCGGCCATCATCGACAGCGTGGTGCAGTTCGGCGTGGAGACGATGCCGAGCGGGCGGGTCCGCGCGTCGTCCGGGTTGACCTCAGGGACGACCAGCGGAACCTCGGGGTTCATCCGGAAAGTGCCGGACTTGTCGATGGCGATCGCGCCGCGGGCGGCCGCGATGGGCACCCAGTCGGCCGAGACCTCGTCCGGCACGTCGAAGATCGCGATGTCGACGCCGTCGAAGACCTCGGGGGCGAGCGCCTGGACGGCCACGTCCTCGCCGCGGACCCGCAGCAGCTTGCCCGCCGACCGCGCCGAGGCGACCAGGCGGATCTCGCCGTAGATGTCCGCGCGGGAGGAGATGATCTCGCGCATCACGGTGCCGACGGCACCGGTCGCCCCGACCAGGGCAAGAGTGGGCTTGGTCATCGTCCGGTCCCTCCGTACACCACGGCCTCAACCTGGTCGGCGTCGAGGTCGAACGCCGAGTGCGCCGCGTTCACGGCCGCGTCCACCTCGTTCTGCCCGACGATCACCGAGATCCGGATCTCCGACGTGGAGATCATCTCGATGTTCACCCCGG
This sequence comes from Acrocarpospora corrugata, assembly GCF_009687845.1. Taxonomy (GTDB): domain Bacteria; phylum Actinomycetota; class Actinomycetes; order Streptosporangiales; family Streptosporangiaceae; genus Acrocarpospora; species Acrocarpospora corrugata. The sequence goes on along the minus strand of NZ_BLAD01000049.1, from coordinate 5,716 downwards.
CGTCCGCCAGCGCCCCGAAGAACTTGGCGGTGACGCCCGGGTGCGAGCGCATGCCCGCGCCGATCAGCGACACCTTGCCGATCTGGTCGTCGAAGAGCAGGCTCTCGAACACCACCTGGTCCTGGATCTTCTTCAGCGCGGTCAGCGCGGTCTGCGAGTCCGCCGTCGGCAGCGTGAAGGAGATGTCGGTACGGCCGGTGGCCGCCGCGGACACGTTCTGCACGATCATGTCGATGTTGATCCCGGCGTCCGCCAGTGTGCGGAAGATGGCGGCGGCCTCGCCCACCTTGTCCGGCACCCCGACCACAGTGATCTTGGCCTCGCTCCGGTCGTGCGCGACGCCGGAGATGATGGGCTGCTCCATCTCGGTTCCTTCGGTCTTGGGATCGGAGAAGACCCGGGTGCCTTCCCTGGTGCTGAACGAGCTTCTGACATGGATCGGGACGCTGAACCTGCGCGCGTACTCGACGCAGCGCAGGTGCAGGATCTTCGCCCCGCAGGCGGCCATCTCCAGCGTCTCCTCGTACGACAGGTACGGGATCTTCTTGGCCCGCTTCACGATCCGCGGATCGGCGGTGAAGATGCCGTCCACGTCGGTGTAGATCTCGCAGACGTCCGCCTGCAGGGCCGCGGCCAGCGCGACCGCCGTCGTGTCCGAGCCACCGCGGCCGAGGGTGGTGATGTCCTTGGTGTCCATCGAGACGCCCTGGAACCCGGCCACGATCGCGATGTAGCCGTTCCTGAGCGCCTCCCGCAGCCGCGACGGAGTCACGTCGATGATGCGCGCCTTGCCGTGCGTGGAGTCGGTGATCACGCCCGCCTGCGAGCCGGTGAAGCTGCGCGCCTCGTGCCCGAGGTTGGCGATCGCCATCGCCAGCAGCGCCATCGAGATGCGCTCACCCGAGGTCAGCAGCATGTCGAGTTCGCGCCCCGGCGGCAGCGGCGACACCTGCTGAGCCAGGTCCAGCAACTCGTCGGTGGTGTCGCCCATCGCGGAGACGATCACGACGACTTCGTTGCCGGCTTTTTTCGTCGCCACGATGCGCTGCGCGACCCGCTTGATGCAGGCAGCGTCGGCAACGGACGAACCACCATATTTCTGGACAACGAGCGCCACTGGCTGTCTCCCGTACGAATCAGGACGTGGAGCTCACAGTCTAACGGCGCGTCTCACAGTGCCAACGGGTTTAGTCCGCCATCCGGACAGCTCACACCGTGGTAGTCTCTTCGGCCACGTCAAGCCGGGTGTGCGCGACCAGCGCCTGCAGCGCGCGCAGCGCCGCCCCGGCGTGATTGCCCCAGGTGTTGAAGTAGGAGTACTGCCACCACCACAGCGCCTCAAGCGGACGCCCGGCCCGATAGTGGCGCAACCCGTGAATCAGATCCGCCGCCACCGCCGTCAAGTCATCCGACAGCCGGTACGGCGTGACCGCCGTGTCCTTGTACGGATCGAACACCTCGGCATAGTCGTCGACCGGGCCCAGCCGGGCGGCCAGAGCCGTACGCAACGGGTCTATGTCCGGGTCCTCGCTCAGCGCGGGCTCGAAGTTGCCCTGCAGGATCACGTCCTGCACCGCCGCCAACTGCGTTCCGGCCAGACTGACCTGGGCCACCTCGACCAGCAGCAGCGGCAGGATGGCATCCCCGCCCTCGCCGCCGGCCAACCTGGTCAACCCGTCCAGATAGTTCTGCGCGTGCCCGGACACCCGGTCGGCCAGCGCGTTCCACTCGTCAAACATCCAGCAGCCTCCGTCCCTCGAAAGCGCGGCCCAAGGTGACCTCGTCGGCATACTCGAGATCACCGCCCACGGGCAGACCGCTGGCCAATCGTGTCACTCTGAGTCCCATGGGCTTGACGAGCCTAGCGAGATATGTCGCCGTCGCCTCACCTTCCAGGTTCGGGTCGGTCGCCAGGATCAACTCCGTCACCGCGCCGTCGGCCAGCCGGGTCATCAGCTCCCTGATCCGCAGGTCGTCGGGGCCGACGCCGTCGATCGGGCTGATCGCGCCGCCGAGCACGTGGTAACGCCCGCGGAACTCACGGGTCTTCTCGATCGCGATAACGTCCTTGGACTCCTCCACCACGCAGATCACCTGCGGGTCGCGGCGCGGGTCACGGCAGATCCGGCAGTCCTGCTCGGCGGCCACGTTCCCGCACACCCGGCAGAACCGGACCTTCTCCTTGACCTCCAGCAGCGCGTGCGCCAGCCGCTTCACCTCGGCCGGGTCGGCCGCGAGCAGATGGAACGCGATCCGCTGCGCGCTCTTGGGACCGACGCCGGGCAGCAGCCCGAGTTCGTCGATGAGGTTCTGGACGACGCCTTCGTACATGACCGTCAGAATCCGGGGAGCTGGCCGAAACCGCCCCCGCCGAGGCCCTGCGCGAGCGGGCCGAGCTTCTCCTGCTGGAGCTCGGAGGCGGCCCTGACCGCGTCCCGCACGGCGGCGATCACCAGATCGGCGACGGTCTCCGCGGTCTCCTGGGGGTCCTTCACGTCGATCGCCTTCGGGTCGATCGTGAGTTCGAGCAGCTCACCGCTGCCGTTCACGACCGCCACCACCATGCCGCCGCCCGCGGTGCCCTCCACCTGGGCCTCGTTCAGCTCCTGCTGGGCCGATGCGAGCTGCTGCTGCACCAGCTGGGCCTGCTCCAGCAACTGCTGCAGGTTCACATCTCCTGGGTTCACAATCGTGCGCTCCTCAGCCGGATGGCGACATGCCGTCGCGACGAGCCTACGGTGTTCGCGGCTCATCTGAACACCTGGCGCACAGCGCGTGTTCCTCCCCAGCGGGAGCCCCAGGCCGGATCCCGGCCCCCCTCCAAGCGTCCGAGACCCGGCCCCAACCACACCAGGTCGGCCGCGGCCCGGTGTGGTGCGGCAAACCTAGCCCGCCGAACGTTGCATACAGGTTGCGATCAACCGGTTACTCCTGGAGATTGTCGGAATCGGTTGCGAGCCCCTTCCGGTCCACAGAGGCTTGTCCGGGAAGGCTGGGGATGACAATGCTGGAAACGCGACTCCGACGGATGCATGAGGCCGTGATGTCCGGAAACGCACCGCAGGGGGAGAGCCCCCGGACGGTCATCTCCGCGTCCTGGCGGCGCTCGCTCGCGGCGGGCATCCACCCGGAGGTCCGGGCCGCGCCTCTCGTCTACGACGTCGGCGACATCGGCGACGCGCGGTCGGCGCACCCGCTCAGCGAGCTGCTGCCGCTGCTGAACCACACCCTGCTGCAGATCGCCGACGAGGCCGCGCACATCATGGTGGTCACCGACGCGGACGGCCACATTCTCTGGCGGGACGGGCACCGCGAGGTCCTCCGGCACGGGGACACGATCGGGCTGGCCGACGGATTCGCCTGGTCCGAGGAGGCCGTGGGGACCAACGGCATCGGAACCGCGCTGGCGACCGGGCGGCCGACTTCGGTGTACTCCGCCGAGCATCTGATCAAGGTGCTGCACCACTGGTCCTGCGTCGGGTCGCCGATCATCGACCCCGACAGCGGGGAGGTGCTCGGCTGCATCGACATCAGCGGGACGACCGAGACGCTGCCGCCGGCCACGGTCGCGCTGGTCGGGGCCGCGGCGCGGCTGGCCGAGAGCCACCTGGCGTTGCGGATGCGCGAGTCTGATGAGCGGATCCGGTCCCGGCACCAAGGGCGGCTGCGGGCTTCCGGGCTGCTGGTGACGCCGTCAGGGCGGGTCATCGGCGGGGAGCGCATCGCGGTGCCGGTGACCGGCGGAGAGCGGATCACGCTGCCGGTGGGCGGAGATCGGGTGGTGCTCCCCGACGGGCGCTCCGCGCGGGTGGAGTCGCTTGGGGACGCTTATCTGATCATGCCGTACGGGGTGTGGGACACGCCTCGGCTCAGTCTCACCCTGCTCGGAACCGAGCGGCCGCACGCGGAACTGGACGGCGTGCGGGTGCCGCTGTCGCTGCGGCACGCGGAGATACTCGCGCTGCTGGCCTCGCATCCCCGGGGTCTCACGGCCGACCAGCTGTCCTTTCTGCTGTACGGGGATGCCGGCAACCCGGTGACGATCCGGGCGGAGATCCATCGGCTGCGGGCGGTGCTGTCCGGCGCGGTGGCGGCGAAACCCTATCGGCTGGTCGGAGAGGTCGAAGCGGATGTGCTGACCGTCCGGGAGGCGCTGTCCCGCGGGGACCTGGTCACGCTCACGCGCCTGTACCAAGGGCCGCTGTTACCCCGGTCGGAATCGCCCGCGTTGCGGCGCGAACGGGACGAGCTGGACGCGCGGGTACGCTCCGAGCTCCTCGCCAAAGGCTCCGTCGACGATCTGTGGATCTTCGCGCAGACCCCTACCGGGCATGACGACTTCGAGATCCTCGAACACATCATCAACCGCACGTCGGTCAACGATCACCGCCATGCGGCTGCGCTGGTACGGCTCAGCGCTGACGCGTAGGGGGGCTTGTGGCGGTCGGCCGGTTGCTGGTGGCGCTTGCGGTGATGCTGATGATCATTCCATCGGGAGGGGAGTTGGACGGGTTCGTCATCGAGCGTGTCCCGGTGGACGGACAGGTCTCGGACTTTCGCTACGAGTGGGAGGACGTGCGGTTCGTGTCCCGGGTCTGGGAGCGTGAGATCGACGGCGCCACCCAGGTGGATCTGAAGATCGCGATTCTGCGGGGGGCTCGGTTGAAGACACCGGCCGCGCTGCGGGCATTCCTGCGCGAGTACTACGAGCGCGACCCGGGGACCTGGCATCTGGAGGAGTTCCGGAACGGGCCTTGGCGGGGGTATGTCAACGACTCAGAAGCTTTCTGGCTCGTATCCGAGGGCGTAGCCATCACGATCAGGACCCCATCCGGCGTCGTCACGCCGCAGGAAATCCGCAAGACAGCACTTTCCATCCGAACCGCGTGACCAACCCGCCCTACCGTGGGTGGTTCACCCCGCCTCAGCGGGTGCTCGGTCAACCCAACCCACCGTGGATCCCCGCCCCACATGGCGTGTGATCTTCGTGGTGGGAGGGCACCTCGCGGTGGCGCGGTCGGCATTTGGCCGACCACCGGGCTGGCCGACCACCGGGCTGAAGGTGCTGGCCCGCAACGGCGTCGTGGACGCGGGCGCGTCCGGGCTGATGACCACCCTCAAGACGCCTGCCGAGATGGTCGCGGAGGCGTAAGCGGCCTTCCTGGCCGCAGACCCGGCCGCCCCTCCGAACTCGCCGGTGGGGTCCATGGCTGCGTCGGACATGTGCGTCGGCAACCCCGCCCCACCGCAGATCTCCCACGCCCGGAGAGGGTTCCGTCAATCGCACGCCGAGTACCGCTTCGATGAGGGGAACCAGCGGCCGATCTTCGCCCGACCCGACCCACCGTGGCGTGGTTCTCGACCTGCCTGGGAGGGCGTTCCGTCAGGGTTGGGAGTGGTCGACTTCTTGGATTACCCGGCCGCCCAGTTCTCGTTGGAGGAGGGCTAGGCCGCTTAGTTCGCCACTGTCGTTGTAGGTGTCCGGGTCGTCGGCGGGGCCGGACGTTTTGCGTGGGGGGATGGAGTCCGGCCAGGTTTGGCGGGGGCCGGCTTGGGAGGCTGCGCGGGCTGCTGATTTGGCGGCGGCGATGCCTGTGGCGGCTCTGGGGGGGGCTTGTGGTGGGGCGGGGGAGTCGAAGTCGTCTGAGGGGGCGTCGGGCCAGGATTCGTCCGTTGTCGTGGGCGGAGCCGGCTTGGGGTCGGGGGTGCGTGGAGG
>NZ_BLAD01000048.1:123357-186055 GCF_009687845.1 Acrocarpospora corrugata | reverse complement strand
ATAATCTGCTTGCGTCCACTATGTGATTCAGAAACAACAAACCGGCACGCGCCCATGCGGCGCTTGAGTTGGTTGATTGTTTCATAGTGTTACGGCGGTTTTAGCGGTGGGGAAACACCCGGTTACATTCCGAACCCGGAAGTTAAGCCCTCCAGCGCCGATGGTACTGCACCGGGGACGGTGTGGGAGAGTAGGACGCCGCCGGACAATCTTTTGCGGGAGCCCCAGCCTTTTGGCTGGGGCTTTCGTGTTTTCAGGGCACGAAACTCAGGCGACGAAGAGTCGTTCTGTCTGAGCGTTCAGGACATCGAGCATCCGGCCCGAGAAGAACACGGTTCCCAGGCTGAGCACACGTTTACCCAGCCCACTCAGGAACTGCGGAGTGAGCTCACTCTCGTCAATGACCGGCCATTCATCGGGCAGTGACTTGGTGAATGTGAAGTGCGCGTCGGCGAGGCGTACAAACGTCACCGGATAGCCGGCGAGTTCGATGATCGCCCCCGCCACGTCCTTGTGGTCAGGCAGACACAGCAGAACATGGTCAATCGTTTTCCAACGCTCCCGCGTCATCTTCAACGCGGTGGCGATTCCCGCTTGGCTGATAGGCGAGTCAATCCAGACCTCCGTCTCGCCGCCCGGAACAACATGCCGGGACATTCGCCCTGGGAGCCGCACGGATTCGAGCACCCGCTCCAGCGCTCCCGGCTGTGGGAGATCCCTGTCGAGGAGCTCCAGCATCCTCCGCGCCGCCGCGCAGCCGAGCTCGGCATTCCACCTTCCGTAAGAAGGAGGCAGGACCCGCATCGGCAGCGAGCCGCCCACCGCGTCGAGGACATCGAGTTCGAGACCTGCCCTGTCGCGGACAACCGACTCAATGGCTTCTCGCACCGAAGGCTGTTGGGGAAGCGACAGCACCGCCTCGGTCTGGCCGGCCACAACGGATGCCTTCTCTCGCGCGATCTCTTCAGGCGAGTCCCCGAGCACTCCGACATGCTCAGCGAAGATCTCCGCAATCGCCACCACCGACGGCGGAAACAACGACACCTCATCCGACCCGCCGCCCATTCCGGCTTCCAGCACAAGATAGTCGGCTTCGACCGCCTGCGCGTACAGCACACCGGCGGTGGTGAACAGCCCGGCGGGCGCGAGATGCCCTGGCAGCTGGTCGCGACCGGGCAACAGGGAGAGGCCGCGGCTGATCTGGTCACCAAGCGATTCGAGATCCGCTGTGGAAATCGCGGCCCCATCAAGTCTGATTCGTTCCCGGTTGGAGCGCAGGCCGGGACTGGTGACCGTGACAACCCGGCCACCCGAGGCGGCCAGGAACGCGGACGCGTACGTCGCCGCAGTGCCCTTCCCCTTTGAGCCGACCACCGTGAGGACAGGAACATCGGCCCCGGAAAGCCCGATCAGGCGGAGCAGCCACCGCGCCCGATCCAGACTCCGACGCGACCCCTCAGGACGCGACCGCCAGTCCGCGAAGAAGGCCCAGTCCGCGGAGAAGGCACTGTCAGAATTCACCGCGCAAGCCTACGCGGCCCCCGAACAGCCCCTACGAGCGCCGCAGAAAGACCCTGCCTCCCGCAGCACTAAGCTGACTGAGTGACAGCAGCGCAGGACATCCACGCAGTCGAGGCCGCGATCCGTGCCCGCGGCGTCGAATGGGACATCGACCCCACGCTCGATCGTATGGCCGGCCTGGTCGATCTCCTGGGCCAGCCCCAGGCGACCTTCCCCGTGATCCACATCGCCGGCACCAACGGCAAGTCGAGCACGGCCAGGATGGTCGAAGCCCTGCTGCGCGAACGAAACCTGCGGGTGGGCCGCTACACCAGTCCCGAGTTCGCCTCCATGCGCGACCGCATCTGTGTCGACGGCGAACCCCTGACCGAGGAACGATTCGTCGAACTGTTCCAGGAACTGGAACCCGTCTTCACGATCGTCGACCAGAAGTACGGCCGGCTGAGCTTCTTCGAGGTCCTCACCGCGATGGCCTTCGCCGCCTTCGCCGACGCTCCTGTCGACGTGGCCGTGATCGAGACCGGCATGGGCGGAACCTGGGACGCCACCAACGTCGCCGACGGCGCGGTGGCCGTGATCACCCCCATCTCCCTCGACCACACCGACTATCTGGGCCCGGACGTCGAGTCGATCGCGGGGGAGAAGGCGGGCATCATCAAGGCGGGCGCGACAGCCGTACTGGCGCAGCAGACGCTTGGGGCCGCCGAGGTGCTGATGCTGCGGGCGGGCGAGGTCGGGGCCACGGTGGCGCGGGAAGGGCTGGAGTTCGGTGTCATGCACCGGGAGCTGGCCATGGGCGGGCAGTTGATCAACATGAAGGGGCTGAAGGGCGCGTACGAGGAGATTTTCCTGCCGCTCTACGGCGCCCATCAGGCGGGGAACGCGGTGACCGCGCTGGCCGCGGTGGAGGCGATGACCGGGGGCGGCGAGCCGCTCGCGGACGAGCTGGTGCGTCAGGCGTTCGCCCAGGTGCGCAGTCCCGGCCGGCTGGAGGTGGTGCGCAGGGGCCCGACCGTCATCATCGACGCCGCGCACAATCCGGGCGGCATGGAAGCCTCCGCCGACGCGATCACCGAGTCGTTCGGCTTCACCCGGCTGATCGCGGTGATCGCCGCGATGGCCGACAAGGACGTCGACTCCATTCTCGAACTCCTGGAGCCACTGGTCGACGAGATCGTGGTCTCCAAGAACTCCTCTCCCCGTTCGATGAGCGCGGAAGAGCTGGCGGATCGCGCGGAGGGCGTCTTCGGTCAGGACCGGGTCCACCTGGCGCCGCGCCTGGACGACGCCATCGATCTGGCGATCACGCTCGCCGACGAGGGCGACGAGTTCGGTTCGGGTGTGCTCATCACCGGCTCCGTCGTCACGGCGGGCGACGCCAGAGTCCTCCTGAAGGTCGGGTAGTCATGTTCGACGTCACTCCCGGCATGCGCCGCCTGGGCGCCACCGTGCTGGGCATGGAAGCGATCGTGGTGGCGCTGGCGACTCCGGTCGCCATCGCCATCCAGCAGGTGGAGCCGGGTCTCGCGGCCGCCGTCGGCATCGGTCTGGCGGTGCTCTGCGTGATCGTCGCGGGGTTGCTCAGGTATCCGGCCGCCTTCGTCGCGGGCAGTCTGCTCCAGGTGCTGGCGATCGCGACGGGGTTCCTGGTCGGCACGATGTTCTTCCTTGGGGCAATCTTCGCCGTTCTATGGATAACAGCGATATTCGTCGCTCGCCGTGTCGAGGGCGCGACGAAGCGCTAAAGTCGGCCACCATGGCCGTCCCCCCAATCCAGCCGTTGCACCCCCCACTGGACGTCGTCCGCGCGCCCGCGGTGGCCCTCGTGGTCGACCTCCTGGTGGGCCTGCTGATCGTGGTCACGTTGCCGCTGGCGATCCTGGCGATCCCCAACACGATCTCCGTGGTGGCGGCGCTGCTTCCGCCGGATGTGTCGCAGATCGCGATGATGCGCGCCCATGGTCTGGCCCTGCCCGCCATGCTGCTCACGGTGCCGGCCGCCGCTCTCGCGGTCCGGCGGTTCCGGGCCGCGCCGGTGCTGGTCGCGGGACTGACCGTGCTGGCGCTGGCGGACGCGGCGGGCGGTTTCGCGGGCGGTCCCGCCGCGGTGGCCGTGCTGCGGGTGCTGCACGGGATCGGCGCGGGGCTGCTGGTGCCGGCGACTCTGGTGGCGGCGATGGAGCGCCGGTCCCGGCGCGTGCTGCTGCCGGTCTGGGCCGGCTCGCTGGCGGTCAGCCTGCTGGCGGCTCAGGCGCTCGCGCTGTGGCCGCTGGACGCGGTCTCCTCGTGGCAGGTCACGCTCCAGCCGTACCCGCTGCTGACCGGGGTGGCGCTGGCGCTGGCCGCGGTCTTCCTGGTGCTGTGGATGGTGAGCGAGAGGGACGAGACCGCCGGCACGCGGCTGTCCCCGAGTGAGCGGACCCGGCTGATCATGGCGGCGGTGCCGTCGGCGGGCATCGCGCTGCTGGCGGTGGGGACGACGTTCGACTGGCCGCCGGTGATGGTGATCGCGGTCGCGTCGGTGGCCGTGGTGGCGATGCTGGGCTTGGGGTCGGTGGCGACCTTTGAGGGGCCCGGCGGCCGGGCGCTGGCGTTCACCAATGTGGGGATCGGGCTGGTTGTACTGCCGACGGCGGCGCAGCTCACGTATGTGGAGTTGGGCGGGCTGGGCGGTCCCGGGCTGACCGGGATGTGGGCGCCGTTCGGGGTGGCCGTGCTGGCGGCGCTGCTGGCCGCGTACGCGGCGATGCGGGTTAACGAGGAACTGGCTGCACGGCTGACCGCCGCCGGGCTGGTGACGGTCGTCGTCGGGCTCTGCGCGGTACGGCTGCTGGTGCCCACGATGGGCGGCTCGTTGCTGGTGGTGCCGTTCGTCCTGCTGGCCACCGGGGCGGCCGTGGCGCTGGTGAGCGCGCTCCGGCTGGCCGGTCAGGTGGCGGCCCTGTTCGGGCTGTCCCTGCTGTTCCCGGCCGTGCTGGCGGGGTTCCTGCTCGGCACCGGCATCCAGGTGACCCGGCTTCGCGCGGTCAGTCAGTCGGGCAACGCCACCCGGCAGGCCATGGTGGACGGGTTCGTGGGGGCGCTGCACCTGTGGGCGCTGATCGGCGGGTTCGTCGTGGTGGTCGTGCTGCTGCTGGCGTCCTTCTTGGCCCGCCGTTCGGCGACGGCGACGGACGTGCCGGAGGTTGGGCAGCCCGTGCCGGTGGTGCCCGCGCCGACGCCTTCTCCGGAAGACACCGAGGATATGACCGAGGACGCGGCCGACGAGCCCGGGGCCGACCGGTAAACTTCGGCTTGCGCGCGTGCGCGCCCCCGAGTCTTCCTTTCCCGGTCGTCGCTGAGAACGGCCGCGGATCGCATCAAAGGAGAAACCCGTGTCCGAGCGTACGCTTGTCCTGATCAAGCCGGACGGTGTCCGTCGTGGCCTCGTCGGTGATGTCATCGGCCGTATCGAGCGTAAGGGCCTCAAGATCGTGGCGATGGAGCTGCGTACGCTGGACGCCGACACCGCCAAGGCGCACTACGCCGAGCACGCCGAGCGCGCGTTCTTCGGCGAGTTGGTGGAGTTCATCACCTCCGCGCCGCTGGTCGCCCTGGTGGTCGAGGGTCCGCGCGCCGTGGAGGCGTTCCGCGCCCTGGCCGGTCTCACCGACCCGGTCAAGTCGGCCCCCGGCACCATCCGCGGCGACCACGCCCTGGAGATCGGCGAGAACGTCGTGCACGGCTCCGACTCGACCGACTCCTCGGCCCGGGAGATCAAGATCTTCTTCCCCGACCGTTTCTAGACAGGTCACCCGCGAAAAGCCCCGGAAATCCGGGGCTTTTCGTGTTTCCGCAGGTAGATAGGGATAAACGTGAGATTTCTAAGGGTCAGCATGCTCGGCGTTGGGTACTACACGTTACGATTCGAATGCGATGCGTTATCACCTGCGGACCACCTGAAGGGAGGCCTCCTTCCCCATGGGCAGCAAGCTGGCGTTTCTCGGCCGTGATATGGCGGTCGATCTTGGCACGGCAAACACTCTGGTATACGTGCGCGGGCGTGGCATCGTGCTCAATGAACCGTCGGTGGTCGCGATCAACACCACCACCGGGCGGATCGTCGCCGTCGGCGTCGAGGCCAAACGTATGATTGGCCGGACGCCGGGCAACATCGTGGCGGTCCGGCCGCTGAAGGACGGCGTGATCGCCGACTTCGACGTCACTGAGCGCATGTTGCGCTATTTCATTCAACGGGTGCACAAGCGCCGCCACTTCGCCAAACCGCGCATCATCGTCGCCGTGCCCAGTGGGATCACCGGGGTCGAGCAGCGCGCGGTGAAGGAAGCCGGCTATCAGGCGGGCGCGCGCCGCGTCTACATCGTCGAGGAGCCGATGGCCGCCGCGATCGGGGCCGGCCTGCCGGTGCACGAGCCGACCGGCAACATGGTCGTCGACATCGGCGGCGGCACCACCGAGGTGGCGATCATCTCGATGGGCGGCATCGTGACCAGCCAGTCGATCCGGGTCGGCGGCGACGAACTGGATCAGGCGATCATCACCTTCGCGAAGAAGGAGCATTCGCTGATGCTCGGCGAGCGGACCGCGGAAGAGGTCAAGATCGCGATCGGCACCGCGTGCGCGGTCCCGGAGCAGTATCACGCCGAGATCCGCGGCCGTGACCTGGTCAGCGGCCTGCCGAAGACGATCGTGGTGTCCGCCGACGAGATCCGCGGCGCGATCGAGGAGCCGCTCAACGCGATAGTGGACGCGGTCAAAGCCACCCTGGACAAGTGCCCGCCCGAGCTGTCCGGCGACCTGATGGACCGGGGGATCGCGCTGACCGGCGGCGGCGCGCTGCTGAAGGGCATGGACGAACGACTCCGTGACGAGACCGGCATGCCGGTGCACCTGGTCGACAACGCGCTCGACTCGGTCGCGCTCGGGTCGGGCCGGTGTGTGGAGGACTTCGACGCGCTCCAGCAGGTTCTGGTCCCCGAACCGAGGCACTGAGGGCACTGGCGATGAGGGACACACGGCGGACGCGGATCGTGGTGGGCACGCTGCTGGCGGGCTCACTGGTGCTGATCACGCTGGATCACCGCAGCGAGAACGTACCGGTGCTCGGGCCGATCCGGGGGGTGGTCGCGGGGGCGTTCGGCGCGGCCGAACGCGCCACGGCGGCGGTGACCGAACCGGTCGGCGCGTTCTTCGGGGCGCTGGCGGGCGCGTCGACGGCGCAGCGGCAGATCCAGCAGCTGTCCGCCGAGAACGGCAGGCTGCGCGGCGAGCTGACCGCGCAGCGGCTGGACAAGACGCGGGCTACGCAGCTGCAGGGCATGCTGGGCCTGGCCGGCCGGGGCGGCTACCGGGTCGTCCCGGCGCAGGTGATCGCGCGGCGGTCGGCGCCCGGGTTCGAGGAGGCCGTGGAGATCGACGCGGGCGCCAAGGACGGCCTCCGGCGCGACATGACGGTGCTCAACGCCGACGGCCTGGTCGGCCGGGTGGTGCAGGCGCAGGCGCATACCGCGACCGTGGTGCTGCTGTCGGATCCGGCCTCCTCGGCGGGGGCGCGGCTGGAGGGCGGCAACGAGCTCGGCGTGGTCAGCGGCCTGGGGCAGAACGGCAGCGACGGGCGGTTCGTCCGGTTCCGGCTGCTGGACTCGGCGGCGCCGCTGACGGTCGGGCACCGGATCGTCAGTTTCGGTTCGCTGCAGGGCACGCCGTATGTGGCGGGTGTCCCGGTCGGCGTGATCGAGCGGGTGGAGGCCACGCCAGGCGAGCTCACCCGCACCGCCTACGCGCGGCCGTTCGCCGATCTGACCTCGCTGGACGTGGTCGGCGTGGTGGTCCAGGCCCCGGCCAGGGCGCCCCGCGACTCGGTCCTGCCGGGCGGGCAGCCGGACGTGCAGAAGCCGCGCAAAAAACGCGACCCGAAGGTCTGACATGGGCCGGAACCTCGGCACCGCGGCGCTGATCTTCGGCGCGCTGGTGGTGCAGATGACCTTGATCAACCGGATGGGTTTCGCGGTCGCGCCTGATCTGGTGCTGCTGGCGGTGATCGCGCTGGCCGCGCTGCGCGGCCCGACGGCGGGCGCGGTCATCGGGTTCCTGGCCGGGCTCGCCGCCGACCTCGCCCCGCCCACCGACCACGTGCTGGGGCAGTACGCGCTGGTGATGTGCCTGACCGGATACCTGGCCGGGCGGGGGGCGGACCGGGCGCCGATGCTGTCGGTGGCCGCCTGCGCCGTGGGCGCGCCCGCGTTGGCGGTGGCGGTCGGGTCGCTGCTGGGCGATCCCGGCGTGGACTGGTCGACGTTCGTGGCCGTCTGGCCGGGCGCGGCGCTGTGCAACCTGGTGGCCGCGCCGTTCGTGGTGTGGGCGGTGCACGCGCTCTTCCGGCCGCGCCGGTCCAAGGACGTCCTGGTAATGGGATGGAGGCGGCCGTGAGCCGGATGCGTACCCGTTTCGTGGTCCTGCACGTGATGGTGCTGTCGTTGCTGGCGGTGCTGGCCGTGCGGCTCTGGCAGGTCCAGGTGGTGCGCGGGCCCGAGTTCGTCGCGGTCGCGACCGAGACGCGGACCAGGGATGTGGTGGTGCCGGCCATCCGGGGGCAGATCCTGGATTCGGCCGGTCGGCCGCTGGTGCGTAACCGGTCCGGGCTGGTCGTGTCGATCGACAGGACCCGGCTGGAACGCATGCGGGACAAGGGCGCGGGGGTGCTGGCGAGGCTGGCGGCCGTGCTCGGGTCGACGCCGGAGACGTTGCGGGAGCGGATCCGCGCCTGCGGGCCGGGGGTGACGCGGCCGTGCTGGACGGGCTCGCCGTACCAGCCGATTCCGGTGGATGACGCGGTGACCACCAGGGAGGCGCTCCAGATTCTGGAGCGTCAGGAGGATTTTCCGGGTGTGACGGCCGAGGTGCAGGCGGTGCGGGAGTATCCGGGGCGGAGCCACGCGGCGCAGGTGCTCGGGTATCTGCAGCCGGTCACCGAGCACGAGCTGGAGAAGCGTAAAGGGCTGAAGACCAGCTATTCGGGTGTGGACCTGGTCGGGCGGGACGGACTTGAGTCGGTCTACGACCAGGCGCTGCGCGGGAAGCCGGGGCTGCGGCGGGTGCAGGTCGACCGGATGGGCAAGGTCATCGGGATCGAGCAGCAGGTCGCGCCGGTGCCGGGGGACACGCTGATCACCAGCATCGACGCCGGGGTGCAGGGCCTGGTGGAGAAGGCGCTGGCCGGGGCGATGAAGCGGGCGCCGCAGGCGGACGGCGCGGCCGGGGTGGTGCTGGACGTGCGGACCGGGCGGGTGATCGCGATGGGCAGCATGCCCACCTATGACCCTTCGGTGTGGACGGGCGGGATCTCCGAGAACGAATATCAGCGGCTGCTGTCGGACAAGTCCGGCCGTCCGCTGGTGTCCCGCGCGATCAAGGGCACCTTCGCGCCCGGCTCGACGTTCAAGGTCACCTCGGTGTCGGCGATGGTCAAGGACGGGTATCCGCTGAAGGGCATCTACGACTGCCCGGGGGCGTTCATGGTCGGCAGCCGGCCGTTCCACAACTTCCGCGGGATCGGGCTCGGCCCGATGAACCTGCACACCGCGCTGGTGAAGTCGTGCGACACGATCTTCTACCGGGCCGCGTACGAGATGTGGCTGCGCGACGGCGGCATGAAGCCGAAGGCCAAGACCAAGGATCCGATGGCGGCGATGTCCCGGGCGTACGGGTTCGGGAAGGTCACCGGGATCGACATTCCCGGCGAGTCGCCGGGGCGGATTCCGGACCGGTACTGGAAGAAGAACCTGTGGGCGGCCACCCGGGCGACGAACTGCATCCGGGCCAAGTCCGGATATCCGGAGGTCAAGGACGCGAGCAGGGCGGCGTTCCTGAAGCGGCTGGCGTACGAGAACTGCCTGGAGGGCTTCCAGTGGCGGGCGGGTGACGCGGCCAACTTCTCGATCGGGCAGGGCGACGTGCTGGTGACGCCGCTGCAACTGGCCAACGCGTACGCGGCGCTGGTCGGGGACGGCAAGGTGCGCAGCCCGCGGATCGCCTGGGCGCTGGTCCGGCCGGACGGCACCAGGGTCAAGGAGATCAAGCCGCCGGTGATCGGCAAGCTGTCGATCAACGAGGAGACCCGGGCCTACATCAAGAACGCGCTCAGCCAGGTGGCCTCGGACGGAACTGCGGCCGGGGCGTTCGGCGGCTTCCCGATGAACCTGGTCCGCATCGGCGGCAAGACCGGCACGGCCGAGGTGTACGGCAAAACCGACACCTCCTGGTTCGCCTCATTCGCGCCCGCGGAGAAGCCGCGTTTCGTGGTCGTCGTCATGGTCTCCCAGGGCGGCATGGGCGGTTCGGCCGCCGCCCCGGCGGTCCGCGAGATCTACGAAGGCATGTACGGCTTCGGCAAGGACCACGCGCCCCCCGTCCTCACCGAACCCGCCAAGAACCCACCGGTGATCAAGCCCGACGGGACGGTGAAGCGATGATCCCCGTATCGGCGGTGCCCCGCCGCAGGTCGCTGGCGAGCCGCGCGGTCGGCGAGGGCTCCGCGCTCCGCCGGATGGACGGCATCCTGCTGGTCGCGGTGGCCGCGCTGTGCGTGATCGGCACCATGCTGGTCTGGTCGTCCACCCGGACCTGGGCCTCGGTGGAGCCGACCGGACTGGTCAAGAAGCACGTGCTCAACCTGGGCATCGGCTCCGCCCTGCTCAGCGCGGTGGCGCTGGTCGACCCGCACCGGCTGCGGGCGTACGCGCCGGTGGTGTACGCGGTCGCGATGCTCGCCCTGATCGTCGTGGTCACCCCGATCGGCACCACGGTCAACGGCTCGCACTCGTGGATCATGCTCGGCGGCGGTTTCGCCATGCAGCCGTCCGAGCTGGCCAAACCGGCGCTGATCCTGCTGCTGGCCATGCTGCTGGCCGAACCGGCCGAGGGCACCGACCGGCCCAAGACGCTGGACATCATGTTCGGGCTGGCGGCGGCCGGGCTGGCGATGGCGCTGGTGATGCTCCAGCCCGACCTGGGCACCACCATGGTGCTGTCGGTGATCACCGGCGGGGTCCTGATCTTCTCGGGGGTCCGGAAGCGCTGGATCGGCCTGGTGCTGGCGGCTGCGGTGATCGGGGCGGGGCTGGTGTGGTCGCTGGGGCTGCTGCAGCCGTACCAGGTGGCGCGGTTCACCGCGTTCCTGAATCCGGCCAGCGACCCGCGCGGGGTGGGCTACAACAGCACCCAGGCGCTGATCGCGATCGGTTCCGGCGAGGTCTACGGGAAGGGCCTGTTCCACGGCGGGCAGACCACCGGGCGGTTCGTGCCGGAGCAGCACACCGACTTCATCTTCACCGTGGCGGGGGAGGAGTTCGGCTTCCTGGGCGCCGCGACGGTGATCGCGCTGCTCGGCGTGGTGCTGCTGCGCGGGCTGCGGATCGCCCGCGCGTGCGAGGACCGGTTCGGGGCGCTGGTGGCCGGCGGGGTCGTCTGCTGGTTCGCATTCCAGATGTTCATTAACGTGGGGATGACGATTGGCATCATGCCGATCACGGGCCTGCCCTTGCCGTTCGTCTCCTACGGCGGCACGGCGACCTTCGCGAACATGATCGGAATCGGGTTTCTGCAGGCCATCCACATCAGAGAGCGTAGTTACATGGGGTGAGAGCGGGTCGCAGGATCCTGCGACCCGCTCTCACTGGCGCGACCCTCGTCAAGCGAACAATCTGGGAACGTCCACTGAATGTGCGATGACGCCATTTCGCGAAGACGGAGGAACGGTGACTCCGGACGACGAGGTGCAGGAGCGCGGGCGCGCTTTGGACCTGCTCCGAAAGGCATTTCCCGACTACCGGATCGTGTACGGCGGCGGCCGTTGGGCAGCCGCGGCGGCCGGGAACCCCCCCACGGTGTGGTTCGCCCAGACGGCGAGCAGCCTGTGCGGTCAGCTCTTCCTCGCCCAGTTGCGCAACGGCGGCACGGTGGGACCGTTCCGCGCGGAGAGCGACTCGCAGTGCGCCCGGTGACCGTTTCGTAACGAGCGCCGGGCTAGCGTGGTAGTGCCCCCTCTTGGAGAGTCAATGAGCCATTCCGCCCGTGACCGTTCGGCCATCCAGTTCGCCGGCGCCATCCGGGACCGCACCCTCGCGGCCCTGGGTGAAGCGCCGTCGACCGCCGTCATCCATCAGATCGCCGAGGAGATCCACCTCAGCTCCCCCCAGACCTCCCGGTTGAAATGCATGCGGCTGGCCAACGGCTGGACGGTGGAGGAGGCGATCGACCGGTTCCACCACATGTGCGACAGCTCCGGGATCAAGCGCCGCGGCCTGACCGAGCGCTCCTGGCGCGAGTGGGAGGCCGGCGCCCGCCCGGACCGCGAGTACACCGACCTGCTCTGCCGCCTGTTCGAGACCGGCCCGGTCCAGCTGGGCTTCGCCCGCGACTACACGCCGGAGGAGGCCCGCCGGGCCCAGGCGGGGGCGGGCGACCCGATCGCGGACGCCGCCCTGGAGGCCAGCGAGCACGCCGAGGAGGCCGAGACCAGCGAGCTCGGCTCTGGCGCGCTGGAACGGCTGCGCACCCAGGTGGTGTGGGTCGGCCGGAGGTACGTGTGGGAGACGCCGCTGCCGCTGTTCGTGGAGATGCGGGCGTTGCAGGAGCAGACCAGGAAGGCGCTGGACCGCCGGATCCATCCGACCCAGGCGGGCGAGCTTTATTTCCTGACGGGCGCGCTGTGCGGGCTGATGGCCAACGCCAGCATGGACATGGGCCGCCGGATCCCCGCCGACACACTGGCCAGGGCGGCTTGGACGTATGGGCGGATCTCCGGGCATCCGTCGCTGATGGGCTGGGCCCGCGGCATGCAGGCGTCGGTGGCGCTCTGGGACCGCCGCTACGAGGACGCGGCCCGGTACGCGGGAGACGCCCTCACCCACCTGTCCACCGGCAGCGGGGGCGCCAGGCTGCACATGCTCAGGGCGCGCGCCAGCGCGATGCTGGGCCGCTCCGCCGAAGCCAAGGACGAGCTGCGCAAGGCCGCGGAAGCCCGCGCGTCTGGCCGTCACGACGAACTGCACGACGAGATCGCCGGCGAATTCGCCTTCCGGCCCGCCAAGGAGCACTACTACGCGGCCGTCACCCACCTGCACCTCGGCCAGGCTCCCCGGGCGATCGAGGAGGCCAGAGCCGCCATCCAGCTCTACTCCGCCGACGAGCGGGAGAACCGCTCCTACGGCTGCGAGGCGATGGCCCGCGCCCACCTGGCCATCGCCTACGTCCTGGAGGACGACCAGGACGGCGCCGAACGCGCGGTGGCGCCTTTACTCGAACTGCCACCTGAACGCAGGATCGACAGCCTGGGCGCCACCCTGGCCGCCAGCAGGGCGCTGGTGTCGGACCGGATGGCCCAGCAGATCGAGGGATTCTGCTCGGTCGGCCTGGCCCAGAACCGCGACCTCTTCCCCACTTTCGACGCCCCGGCCCGGGCGCTGAACACATGAGCGCTCCCACTGTCGCCGGGGTTCCCGCGGCGCTCGCGCAAGCCTGCCTCGCCGCCGGACTCGACCCGGCAGGCGCCCGCCTGCTGCGCAGCTTCGCCAACGCCGTCTACCTGCTGCCGGGCGAGGCCGTGGTGGTACGCCTGTCGGACGCGAACGCGCTCGGCAAGTACGACCGCCTGGTCACCTCGCTCAAGGTCACCCGCTGGCTGGTCGAGCAGGGTTTCCCCGCCACCCTGCCGCTCGACGTCAAGCAGCCGCTGGCCGTGGACGGCGCGCTGGCCACCTTCTGGCACTACGAGGAGCACGCCGGGCCGCCCCCGGACCCGGCGCCGCTCGGCCTGATGCTCCGGCGGCTGCACGCGCTGCCGCCGGTGCCGTTCGACCTGCCGACCTTCGACCCTTTCGGCACGATCAGGCGGGCCATCGCGGCCAGCCGGGCGATCGACGACGAGGAGCGC
The DNA here is from genome assembly GCF_009687845.1 of Acrocarpospora corrugata. Taxonomy (GTDB): domain Bacteria; phylum Actinomycetota; class Actinomycetes; order Streptosporangiales; family Streptosporangiaceae; genus Acrocarpospora; species Acrocarpospora corrugata. Next base: position 172,602 of record NZ_BLAD01000048.1, on the reverse strand, counting down.
GAGTGGCTGACCGAACGGTGCTCGGCGCTCTCCGACGCCTACTACGAGCGGCTGGAGTTCGCTCTGCCGTACGGGCTGGTGCACGGTGACGCGCACCGGGGCAACCTGCTCCGTACACCTGAGGGACTCCTGCTGTGCGACTGGGACTCGGTGAGCGCCGGGCCTCGCGAGATCGACCTGGTGCCCACGCTGGTGGGGGCCCGGTTCGGGTTGACCGAGGCGGAACGGGATGGATTCGTGGAGTCGTACGGGTATGACGCCAGGAACTGGCCCGGGTACGGCGTGCTGCGCGACACCCGGGAGCTCCAGACGCTGACGGCCGTGCTCAGGAACGCGCACCGGGATCCCGGATCGCGGGCGGAGCTACGATTCCGGCTCGCTTCGTTACGGGCGGGTGACGACCGTACCTGGCACGCCTTCTGAAGCGGATACCCTTGGACCATGTCTGTCGAGTCCCTGTTCCCCCGCCTGGAACCGCTGCTGCCCAAAGTGCAGAAGCCGATCCAGTATGTGGGGGGTGAGCTGAACTCGACCGTCAAGGATTGGGATGAGGCCACAGTCCGCTGGGCGCTGATGTATCCGGACGCCTACGAGGTCGGCCTGCCCAACCAGGGCGTGCAGATTCTGTACGAGATCCTCAACGAGCTCCCGGACACCATGGCCGAGCGCACCTACGCGGTGTGGCCCGACCTGGAGGCGCTGATGCGCGCCGAGGGCGTGCCCCAGTTCACCGTGGACGGGCACCGGCCGGTGCGCGCCTTCGACGTGCTCGGGGTGTCCTTCTCCACCGAACTCGGCTACACCAACATGCTGACCGCGCTCGACCTGGCGGGGATCCCGCTGCACGCGGTCGATCGGACCGACGACGATCCGATCGTGCTGGCCGGTGGGCACGCCGCGTTCAACCCGGAGCCGGTCGCCGACTTCCTCGACGCCGCCGTGCTCGGCGACGGCGAGCAGATCGCGATCGCCATCTCCGAACTGGTCCGGGAGTGGAAGGCCGAGGGTGAGCCGGGCGGCCGGGACGGGGTGCTGCTGCGCCTCGCCGAGACCGGCGGCGTCTACGTGCCCAAGTTCTACGACGTGGAGTATCTGCCCGACGGCCGGATCAAGCGGGTGGTGCCCAACCGTCCCGGCGTTCCCTCCCGGGTGTTCAAGCACACCGTGATGGACCTGGACGAGTGGCCGTACCCGAAGAAGCCGCTGGTCCCGCTGGCCGAGACCGTGCACGAGCGGTTCAGCGTGGAGATCTTCCGCGGCTGCACCCGGGGCTGCCGGTTCTGCCAGGCGGGGATGATCACCCGCCCGGTGCGGGAGCGGTCGATCACCGTCATCGGCGACATGGTGGCCAACGGGGTCAGGGAGTCCGGCTTCAACGAGGTCGGCCTGCTGTCGCTGTCCAGCGCCGACCACTCCGAGATCGCCGAGGTCGCCAAGGGCCTCGCGGACCGGTATGAGGGCACCAACACGTCGCTGTCCCTCCCGTCCACCCGGGTCGACGCGTTCAACATCGACCTGGCCAACGAGTTCTCCCGCAACGGGCGCCGCTCCGGCCTGACCTTCGCACCCGAAGGCGGCTCCGAGCGGATGCGCAAGGTGATCAACAAGATGGTCACCGAGGAGGACCTGATCCGCACCGTCACCACCGCCTACACGCAGGGGTGGCGGCAGGTGAAGCTGTATTTCATGTGCGGCCTGCCCACTGAGGAGGACATCGACGTCCTCGGCATCGCCGACCTGGCCAAGAAGGTCATCAAGGCCGGCCGTGAGGCCACCGGTTCCCGGGACATCCGCTGCACGGTCTCCATCGGCGGCTTCGTCCCCAAACCGCACACCCCGTTCCAGTGGGCCGCCCAGTGCGACCACGAGACGGTGGACCGGCGGCTCCGCGAACTCCGCAACAGCCTGCGCAACGACAAGCAGTATGGCAAGGCCATCGGATTCCGCTACCACGACGGCAAGCCGTCCATCGTGGAGGGCCTGCTCTCCCGGGGGGACCGGCGGGTCGGCGCGGTGATCGAGGCCGTCTGGGCGGCCGGCGGCCGGTTCGACGGCTGGAGCGAGCACTTCTCCTACGAACTCTGGATGAAGTCGGCCGCCGAAGTCGGCGTGGACGTGGACTGGTTCACCGTCCGCGAACGCGAGGAGCACGAGGTGCTCCCGTGGGACCACCTCGACGCCGGCCTCGACCGCGAGTGGCTCTGGCAGGACTGGCAGGACGCCGTCAACGACGTCGAGGTCGAGGACTGCCGCTGGACGCCGTGTTACGACTGCGGCGTCTGCCCGACCATGGGGACCGAGATTCAGATCGGGCCGACCGGGCGGAAGTTGCTGCCGCTGACCGTCGTGTGAACGACGCGTGGGGGCGGCATATGCTGAGAGAAGAATTTCTGACTAGTACAACATCGAAAGACCATCGATAACAGGAAAGACGAGACCGGAAGGACGACGGAACACTGAAACCCGTTCCCGATGGGCCCCCGCCCGCGCCCGTGGTGCAGCGCCTTCGTGTGCGTTACGCCAAGCGTGGACGGTTGCGCTTCACCAGTCACCGCGACATCTCCCGCGCGCTCGAACGAGCGGTGCGGCGGGCTGGCATTCCGGTGGCGTACAGCGCGGGGTTCAGTCCACATCCGAAGATCTCTTACGCCGGAGCCGCCCCGACCGGGGTGGCGAGTGAGGCCGAGTACCTGGAGATCGGGGTGAGCCGCGCGTGTGATCCGCTCCGGCTCCGCGCCGACCTGGACGCCTCGCTTCCGCCGGGCTTGGACGTGCTCGACGTGGTCGAGGCACGCGCGGGGAGCCTGGCCGACCGGCTGGAAGGATCGATGTGGGAGGTGCGGCTGACCGGGGTGGACCCGGCCGAGGCCGCATCGGCGGTGGCGGTGTTTCTGGCCGCGGCGAGTGTGGCCGTGGAGCGCCTGACCAAGAAGGGGATGCGTGCGTTCGACGCACGCCAGGCGGTCCAGACCCTCACCGTGGTGACTGACGCGGATGGAACGGCAGGTCAGGAGCCGATTCACTCGTGTGTCATACTTCGCATGGTTGTTCGGCACGAAACTCCTGCCGTTCGGCCCGATGACGTGCTCATGGGTTTGCGTCTCGTGGCAGGCTTCGCGCCGCCGTCACCCCCCGCGGTGACCAGGCTGGCGCAGGGGCCGCTCGACGCGATGACCGGTGAGCCCGCCGACCCGCTCGAAGCCGACCGGGTTGGTGGAGACCTATAGGACTTGCCGCCGCGGCCCCGTGAGGAGGCCAGGCGGACCGCGAGAGACGAATGCTCCCGCGCGGCGCGGAAACGCGCCCGGGGGCTGACGGGAGAGCGCCCGCATGCTCGACAACGAGCCCACTGTCGGCGATACGACAACAGAACAGCACACCAACGAGACGAAGACCGTGCGCCGCCGCGCCAGTCGTCCGGCCGGGCCTCCGCCCGAGCCCGACGACCTCCCGCCGGCGCCGGCGATTCAGGCTGCCGCCGCCCAGGCGCTGGCCGGTGCCAGCGTGGGTACGGCGGTCGCCGAGAAGCCCAAGCGCACCCGCACCAGGCGGACGCCGGCCGAACCTGCCGCTGCCGCGCCGGAGACCGAGGCGGCCGAGGTCGCGCAGGTCGCCGAGGTCGCGGCCGTCGCGGAGAAGCCGAAGCGCGCCACCCGCCGCCGGACCAAGGTCACGGACGAGGCCCCTGAGGCCCCTGAGGCCCCTGAGGCCCCTGAGGCCCCTGAGGCCCCTGAGGCCGTTGAGACGGCTGCGGCCGTTGAGGCCCCGGCGGCGCCCGAGGCCGTGGCGGTCACGGAGGAGCCGGTCAAGCCGGTCCGCCGGACCAGGACCCGCAAGAAGGTCGAACCCGCCGAGACGCCTGTTGCCGCGGCATCGGAGGAGAAGGCGCCGGTCGAGGAGGCCCCGGTCACCCGCCGCCGGACCCGCAAGAAGGCCGACGACGCAGATCATCACCCGGAACGATCCAGCGCGATGAGCGCCGCCGAAGCCCAGGTGGCCGCCGCGATGCTGCTGGCCATGCCCGCCGAGGAGCCGCTGGACGACGAGCCCGCCGGGGAGGACCTGGACGAGGATCTGACCCCGCAGGCGCGGCTGGTGGCCGACCCGTTCGGGCTGTCCGCGGCCCGGCAGGCCGATCTGCCGCCGGTGCCCTTCCAGCCGCCCGCCGCCGTCTTCCAGCCGCTGTTCCAGGCCCCGGACCCGTTCGCGGCCAAGCAGGTCCCGGCGAAGCAGGCGCCGGCCAAGCCCGCCGTACCCGTGCCGGTCGAGCCGGTCGAGGAGCCGGAGCCGGTCACCGCCGAGGCCGAGGAGGCCGAGGACGGCGACGACGAGCAGGGCGAGGACGGCTCCCGCCGCCGGCGTCGCCGCCGGGGCGGCCGCGGCCGTGGCCGGGCCCGCGAGAACGACGAGCAGGGCGAGGACGAGAGCGGCGACGAGGAACCCGCCGAGGAGGAGGACGCGCAGGCCGCGTCCGCCGACGAGGACGGCGAGCAGACCGGTTCCCGGCGTCGCCGCCGGCGGCGCAGGCGGGGCGCCGACGAGGCCGAGCCGATCGCCGACGACCCGCCGAACACGGTGGTCCGGATCCGCGCGCCCCGCGCCGGGCGGACCGCCCTGTCCACCACCACGTCCGTGGACGAGGTGCAGGGCTTCCGCGGCTCCACCCGCCTGGAGGCGAAGAAGCAGCGCCGCCGCGAGGGCCGCGAGATGGGCCGCCGCCGCCCGCCGATCATCACCGAGTCGGAGTTCCTGGCCCGGCGCGAGGCGGTCGAGCGGGTCATGGTCGTGCGCAGGCACGGCGGCCGCACCCAGATCGCGGTGCTGGAGGACGGCGTCCTGGTCGAGCACTACGTGGACCGCGAGGCCAGCCAGTCCTACGTCGGCAACGTGTACCTGGGCAAGGTGCAGAACGTGCTGCCGTCGATGGAGGCGGCGTTCGTGGACATCGGCAAGGGCCGCAACGCGGTGCTGTACGCCGGTGAGGTGAACTTCGACACCGCCGGTCTGGAAGGCCAGCCGCGCCGGATCGAGGCGGCGCTCAAGTCCGGCCAGCCGGTGCTGGTGCAGGTCACCAAGGACCCGATGGGCCACAAGGGCGCCCGGCTGACCTCCCAGATCAGCCTGCCCGGCCGTTACCTGGTCTACGTGCCCGACGGTTCCATGACCGGCATCTCGCGCAAGCTCCCGGACAAGGAGCGCACCCGGCTCAAGCAGATCCTGCGCAAGGTGATGCCGGAGAACGCGGGCGTGATCGTGCGCACCGCCGCCGAGGGCGCCTCCGAGGACGAGCTGGGCCGGGACGTGGCACGGCTGTCGGCGCAGTGGGAGGCGATCCAGCGCAAGGCCAAGTCGGCCAGCCCGCCGGAGCTGCTGTCCGGCGAGCCCGACCTGACCGTGCGGGTGGTCCGGGACGTCTTCAACGAGGACTTCGCCTCGCTGGTGGTCTCCGGCGACGAGGTCTGGGAGGACGTGGACGACTATGTCAGCCATGTCGCCCCGCACCTGGCCGAGCGGCTGTCCCAGTGGGACGAGCCGGGGGACGTGTTCGCCGCCTACCGGGTGGACGAGCAGATCTCCAAGGCGATGGAGCGCAAGGTCTGGCTGCCGTCCGGCGGCTCGCTGGTGATCGACAGGACCGAGGCGATGACCGTCGTCGACGTCAACACCGGCAAGTTCACCGGCCACGGCGGCAACCTGGAGGAGACCGTCACCAGGAACAACCTGGAGGCGGCCGAGGAGATCGTGCGTCAGCTCCGGCTCCGCGACGTCGGCGGCATCATCGTCATCGACTTCATCGACATGGTGCTGGAGAACAACCGGGACCTGGTGCTGCGGCGGCTGCTGGAGTGCTTGGCCCGGGACCGGACCAAGCACCAGGTGGCCGAGGTCACCTCGCTCGGTTTGGTGCAGATGACCCGCAAGCGGGTCGGCCAGGGCCTCCTGGAGGCGTTCTCCACGCCCTGCGACTGCTGCCACGGCCGCGGCCTGATCGTCTCGACCGAGCCGGTCGAGAACAAGCCTGAGCCGCGCGGCACCCAGGGCAAGATGGCCATCGAGAAGACCGTCGCCGAGAAGCTCGGCGAAGGTTCGGCGGTCGCCGCCGACGACGGCCGGGACAGCGTGACCGACAGTTTCGACGAGGGACAGCCACGTGGGCGGCGACGCTCCCGGCGGTCCAGATCGGCGGATTAGACAGACTTCCTAGCTCCGGTGTTCCGCCCGGTTCGACCTCGGTCCCGTTAATCCGGTACCCTTGTCAATCGGTGCGCCTGGTGGCGTGCCTGGCTTCGCGCGCTCCCCTGGTCCGCCGGCAACGTATCCAGCGATCGGGTGTCGAGGCGCAGCATCCAGCAGACAAGAAGGGTTTCCGCGGTGTACGCGATCGTTCGTTGCGGCGGCAGGCAGCAGAAGGTCTCCGTGGGAGACATCATCGAAGTGGACACGGTCGCCGGTGAGATCGGATCCACGTTTGCGCTGCCGGCGATTCTCGTCGTCAACGACGGCGATGTCACCACCGACCCGGCCGTGCTCGGCAAGTTCCAGGTGACCGCCGAAATTCTCGGCGCGACCAAGGGTCCTAAGATCCGCATCCTCAAGTACAAGAACAAGACCGGTTACAAGAAGCGCCAGGGGCACCGCCAGCGGTACACCCAGGTGAAGGTCACCGGCATCAACCCTGGGAAGTAGGGAGTCATGGCACACAAGAAGGGCGCCTCGTCCACCCGGAACGGCCGCGACTCCAACGCCCAGCGTCTGGGAGTCAAGCGTTTCGGCGGGCAGCTCGTGAACGCCGGTGAGATCATCATCCGGCAGCGCGGCACCCACCACCACCCGGGCGACAACGTCGGCCGTGGCGGCGACGACACGCTGTTCGCGCTCGTCGCGGGCCACGTGCAGTTCGGTCGCAGGCGCGGACGTCGCGCGGTGAGCATCATCCCGGTCGCGGAGTAAATCCCGCACATACCGGAGGACGAGGCGGGTCGGTGAGTTCCGATCCGCCTCGTTTCGTTTCTATTAACGAGAAACCCGTTCCATAGACAGCCGCACAGCTGCCGACCAGGCGACTCACCGCTGCGGCTGCCCAGATCACGAATTTCTCATTAATAAAGGAAGCAGGCCATGGCTGATTTCGTCGACCACGTCATCTTGCACATCAAGGCGGGTGACGGCGGCAACGGCTGCGCTTCCGTCCACCGGGAGAAGTTCAAACCCCTCGGCGGCCCCGACGGCGGCAACGGCGGCCCCGGCGGTGACGTGATCCTGGAGGTGGACGCCAACACCTCCACGCTGCTGGAGTACCACCACCGGCCGCACCGCAAGGCGGGCAACGGCAAGCAGGGCGCGGGTTCCAACCGGGACGGCGCGCACGGCGAGGACCTGGTCCTGCCGGTCCCCAACGGCACCGTGGTGAAGAACGCGGCGACCGGGGAGGTGCTGGTCGACCTGATCGGCGCCGGCACCCGTTACGTGGCCGCTCAGGGCGGTTTCGGGGGTCTTGGCAACGCGGCCCTGGCCTCCTCCAAGCGCAAGGCGCCCGGGTTCGCGCTGCTGGGCGAGCCGGGCGACGCGTCCGACATCGTGATGGAGCTGAAGACCGTCGCGGACGTCGCGCTGGTCGGCTTCCCGAACGCCGGCAAGTCCTCGCTGATCGCGGCGCTCTCGGCGGCCCGGCCGAAGATCGCCAACTATCCGTTCACCACGCTGATCCCGAACCTGGGCGTGGTCACGGCGGGCGAGGTCATCTACACGGTGGCCGACGTGCCCGGCCTGATCCCCGGAGCGTCCGAGGGCAAGGGGCTCGGGCACGAGTTCCTGCGGCACGTCGAGCGCTGCTCCACGATCGTGCACGTGCTGGACTGCGCGACCATGGATCCTGGCCGTGATCCGCTCACCGACTTCGACGTCATCGAGGCGGAGCTGGAGGCGTACGGGTCGTTGCAGGATCGGCCGCGCATGGTCGTGCTCAACAAGGTGGACGTGCCGGAGGCGCGGGAGCTCGCCGATCTGGTCCGGCCGCTGCTGGCCGAGCGTGGGCTGCGGGTGTTCGAGATCTCCGCCGCGTCGCATGAGGGGCTGACGCCCCTGGCGTACGCGATGGGGGAGATGGTGACGCGGGCCCGCGCCGAGAAGCCGGTCGAGGAGCCCACCCGGCTGGTCATCCGGCCCAAGCAGCTCGGCGACACCGGGTTCAAGCTGCGCCGGGTCAACGACGTCATGTTCCAGCTCACCGGCGAGAAGCCGGAGCGCTGGATCCGGCAGACCGACTTCACCAACGACGAGGCCGTCGGCTACCTGGCCGATCGGCTGGAGCGGCTCGGCGTCGAGGAGGCGCTCATCGAGGCGGGCGCCGAGGTGGGGGTGGAGGTCGTCATCGGGTCCATGGAGAACGGCTATATCTTCGACTGGCGGCCCTCGGAGGCCGCTCAGACCCGCATCGGCGGCCCCCGGGGCTCCGACAGCCGACTGTAAGGAGTCACGTGGCCAGGGACAGGGTCCGCACCGCGGCGCGGATGGTGGTCAAAGTGGGCTCGTCCTCGCTGACCACCCCGCAGGGCATGATCGACGTCGACCGGGTGGACGCACTGGTCGACGTGCTGGCCGCCCGCCGCCAGACGGGCACCCAGGTCGTCCTGGTCTCGTCCGGCGCGATCGCGGCCGGGCTCGGCCCGCTCGGCCTGCGGGCCCGGCCCAAGGACCTGGCCACCCAGCAGGCCGCCGCCTCGGTCGGCCAGGGCGTCCTGATCGCCCGCTACACCTCCTCCTTCGCCCGGTACGGCTTGCGCGTCGGCCAGGTCCTGCTCACCGCCGACGACATGATGCGCCGCTCGCACCACCGCAACGCCCAGCGCACCCTGGCCCGGCTGCTGGAGCTCGGCATCGTGCCGGTGGTCAACGAGAACGACACGGTGGCCACCGACGAGATCCGGTTCGGCGACAACGACCGCCTGGCCGCCCTGGTCGCGCACCTGACCCACGCGGACGCGATGGTCCTGCTCTCCGACGTGGACGCGCTCTACGACGGCGACCCGCGCAAGCCCGGCTCGGCCAGGATCGCGGAAGTGCGCGGCCCTGAGGACCTGGACGGTGTGGAGCTCGGCAGCGGCGGCAGCGTCGGCACCGGCGGCATGGTCACGAAGGTGCAGGCCGCCAAGATCGCCACAGGTGCGGGCGTCCCCGTGGTGCTCACCGCGGCCGCGCACGCCGCGCACGCGCTGGCCGGCGCCGACGTCGGCACTTACTTCCATCCGGGCGGCCGGCACCCCGGCACCCGGCTGCTCTGGCTGGCGCACGCCGCCACCGGCCGGGGGCGGCTGCACCTGGACTCCGGAGCGGTCGAGGCGGTTGTCGAGCGCCGTATGTCGCTGCTGCCCGCCGGTGTACTGAAGGTTGAGGGCGATTTCGCGGCCGGCGACCCCGTCGACCTGTACGGCCCGCACGGCCACCCGGTGGCCCGCGGCCTGGTCAACTTCGACGCCGCGGAGATCCCCGACCTGCTCGGCCGATCCACCCGCGAACTGGCCAGCGCCCTCGGCCCCGAATACGAACGCGAACTGATCCACCGTGACGACATCGTCATCCTGTAATGGAGGTATCCGCGATGAGTGAGTTTCTGAAGGTCGCCCAGGCGGCGAAGGACGCCGCCCAGCTGCTGGCTCCGCTGCCGCGCGCCCCGAAGGACCGTGCCCTGCGCGCCCTCGCGGACGCACTGGTGGCCAGGGCGGACGAGATCGTGGCCGCCAACGCCGAGGACGTCGCCAAGGCCCGCGAGGGCGGCACGTCCGAGGCGATGATCGACCGGCTGCGGCTGGACGTGGCCCGGGTGGCGAAGATCGCGGACGCGGTCCGCGAGGTGGCCGACCTGCCGGACCCGGTCGGCGAGGTGGTCCGCGGCAGCACCCTGCCCAACGGCCTCGAACTGCGGCAGCTGCGGGTGCCGCTGGGCGTGATCGGCATCATCTACGAGGGCCGCCCGAACGTGACCGTGGACGCGGCGGCGCTCTGCCTGAAGAGCGGCAACGCCGTGCTGCTGCGCGGCTCGTCGAGCGCGTACGAGTCCAACACGGTGCTGGTGCGGATCATGCAGGAGGCTCTCGCCGGGACCGAGGTGCCCGCCGGGGCGGTGCAGTTGGTGCCCGGCCTGACCCGGGACTCGGTCAAGGAGCTGATGCGGGCGCGCGGCCTGGTGGACGTGCTGATCCCGCGCGGCGGCGCGTCCCTGATCAGCAGCGTGGTGGAGGAGTCCACCGTCCCCGTGATCGAGACCGGCGTCGGCACCTGCCACGTGTACGTGGACGCTGACGCCGATCAGGACATGGCGCTGTCGATCCTGGTGAACGCGAAGGTCCAGCGCCCCTCGGTCTGCAACGCGGCCGAGACCTTCCTGGTGCACGCCGACATCGCCGACGAGTTCGTGCCGAAGGCGCTGGCGGTTCTCAAGAACGAGGGCGTCACCGTGCACGGTGACATGGCGGTCGCCGCGTACAGTCCTGACGTGGTTCCCGCCACGGAAGAGGACTTCTTCGCCGAATACCTGTCCCTGGACATCGCGGCGGCCGTGGTCGGCTCCCTGGACGACGCCGTCGCCCACATCCGCCGATACGGCTCGGGGCACACCGACGCCATCATCACCCGCTCCCAGCCGGCCGCCCGCCGCTTCGTGGCACTGGTCGACTCGGCGGCGGTGGCCGTGAACGCGTCCACCCGCTTCACTGACGGCGGCGAGTTCGGGTTCGGCGCGGAGATCGGCATCTCCACCCAGAAACTGCACTCGCGCGGCCCGATGGGCCTGCCCGAGCTGACCTCCACCAAGTGGATCTTCACGGGGGACGGGCACATCCGGGCCTAGACCGCCGCCCCCACCAGCCGCCGGGAGCCCAGGCCCGCGTCTCGGGCCAGCAGGGCGGCGTCCACCCTGCTGGCCGCCTCCAGCTTGGTCAGCACGTTGCTGACGTGGTTGCGCACCGTCTTGGGCGCCAGGTGTAGTTCGCGGGCGATCTCGGCGTTGGAGCGGCCGTCCGCCAGCCGCTCCAGCACCTCGTGCTCACGCTGGGTCAGGCCGGGAAAAGGGCTGCTCTGGCCCCGGCTGGTCATCCGGGTCAGCACACTCGGCCCCAGCCCCCGGCCGAACACCATGTGGCCGAGCGCCACCGAGCGCACCGCCGCCGCGATCTCGCCGGGGCTGGTGCCCTTCAGCAGGTAACCCTGGGCGCCCGCGCGCAGGGCCGTGACCAGGTCGCCCTCGTCGGAGCTCCCCAGCGCCAGCACCCGGACGTCCGGGCAGCGACGGCTCAGGTAGTCCAGCGCGTCCAGCATGCCCAGATCGATGAGCACTACATCCGGGTGCAGGCGGACGGCGAGCCGGAGCGCGTCGAGGGCGTCACTGGCGGTCCCGATCACGGTGATGCCGGTCTCGCGCTCCAGCGCGAAGCGCATTCCCTCCGCGTACAGCGGATGCTGGTCCGCCACGACCGCGGTGATGGTCCCGCTCATGTGTTCCTCCAACCGACGACGGCCTGATCAAAGAGTGACGTAATGGGCTTGGGAACGACTTGGCGGTCACTAGCGCCTGGGCGCGTGTCGCTACCGGTGGCTTTCCGTAGCGTCACCTTCACTTGTGGTTATGGATGTACTTATCGCACTGGGCTTCGCGGTGGTGGTACTGGTCATCGCCGACCGGCTGTTGCTGCTGCTGGAGAGTCACGGCCACCTGAACTGGCGCAGGAACGGCCGGAAGAAACTGCCCGCGGAACCGGGCGTCGACCTGGAAAGGCTGCTCGACGAGCCGGTCGGGGAAAGCCGGTGAGACGCGCCCTCTACGACCTGGCCGCGCTGGTCGGGCGGGTGGCGCTGGGGGTCGTCTTCATCGGGCACGGGTGGGCCAAATACCAGCGGGGGGTGGAGGCGACGGCGAAGGGCTTCGCGGACTGGAGCATTCCGGCGCCGCGGATCTCGGCCTATTTCGCGATCATCGCCGAGTTGGGCGGCGGGATCCTGCTGGTGCTGGGGCTGCTGACCATGCTGGCCGGGACCGCGCTGTTCGTGCTGATGGCGGGCGCGCTCATCTTCGTGCACGCTGGCAACGGCATCCTGCTGGCCAACTCCGGCTTCGAACTGGTGCTGGCGCTCGGCGCGGTCGCGCTGCTGCTGGCGGTGGCCGGGCCGGGCCGGATCAGCCTCGACTACCTGCTTTTCGGGCGTCGCCGGGAGGCCAAATCGGGCGCGTCGGTGCCGCAACCCGCGTGACACGGCGTGCCTCCCGCGAATTGCCGGGAGGGTCCACTAGCGTGGGCGACCCTATGGGTGGACGTCTGGGGCGGGTCGGCCCGTACGCGCTGCTGGAGCGGCTGGGCCGTGGCGGCATGGGCGAGGTCTACCTCGCGTCCACCCGGCGCGGCGAGCAGGTCGCCCTGAAGATGCTCCGCGATCCGATCGAGGACGACGCGGAGGCCCGATTACGTCTCGACCGTGAGGTGCGCGCGCTGCGCCGGGTCGAGAGCCCCTACGTGGCCCAGGTGCTGGACGCCGATCTGTCCGGTGATCGGCCGTATCTGGTGATGGAGCACATCAAGGGGGAGACGCTGCTCGACGCGGTCCGGCGGCGCGGGCCGCTGGCCCAGGGTGAGCTGGTCTCGGTCGCGCAGGGGCTGGCGACGGCGCTGGCGATCATTCACGCGGCCGGGGTGGTGCATCGGGACCTCAAACCGGCCAATGTGCTGATCGGTGAGGACGGCCCGGTTCTGATCGACTTCGGGATCGCGCAGGTTCTGGACGCGACCCGGCTCACCAGGACCGGCACCTTTCTCGGCACTCCGGGTTACGCGGCCCCCGAGTTGTTCGCCGATGAGGTGGTGGGGGAGCCCGCCGATGTGCACGCCTGGGCGGCGACGGTGGCTTTCGCGGCGACCGGGCGGCCCACTTTCGGGCGGGGGACGGTCGAGTCCCAGATGTACGCGATCCTGCACGGTCAGGCCGACCTCAAGGGCGTGCCGGCGGCGCTGCTGCCACTGATCAGGGCCGCTCTCAACCGGGAACCGGCCAAGCGCCCGACCGCCGCCCTGCTCGCCGACCGGCTGCACCGCCTGGCGCGGGCGATCGCCCCAGCCGAGGCGGACGAGCCGGAGCCCGAAGAGCCGGAAGAGGAAGAGGACGAGCCGGGATTCCGCTTGTTCGGGCGGAAGAAGGACGTCAAGAAATCCCCAAGAGGGGACGAAGCCGAAGGCCCCTCGGAGGCGGCCAAGCCCTCCGGCCCGGCGAACCGGAAGGCTTCCCGCGCGACCGGGGGCCGGAACCGGGCGGCCGGGGAGTCCGAATCCGCCTCGCGCACGACCCGGGGCCGGGGCGCCACGGAACCTGAAGCGAACGCCCGCGCGACCGGCGGTCGTGGCCGGGGCGCCACCGAGCCAGAATCGAACGCCCGCGCGACCCGGGGCCGGGCCGCCACCGAGCCGGAATCGAATGCCCGCCCGACCCGGGGCCGGGGCAACGCGGAGCCCGAATCGGCCGCCCGCGCGACCGGTGGCCGGGGCCGGGCGGCGGCGGAGCCCGAATCGGGGTCCCGCGCCGCCGGTGGCCGGAGCCGGGCCGGTGCGGAGGCCGAGTCCGCGCTCGCCGCCGAGGCGGTCGTCGAGGTGGGCTCGGGGATTCCGACCGGGAACGCGGCCCTGGCCGTGCTGGCCACGCTGGCGGTGCCGTGCGTGGTGGTGTCCGTCGTCTACCCGGTGTCCACCTTCGCGATCACCGGGACGTTCGTGGTGCTGACCAGGGCGCTGTGGAGCGGGCACTGGCTGGTCCGGAGGCGGCGGTCCGCGAAGGTCCGCAGCGTGCTCCGGGTGGCGTCGTTCCCGCTGACCCTGGCCGGGTCGCTGCTCGCCGCCCTGGCCTGGCCGGGCGTACCGGCCGGGGTGGCCGCGTTCGCCACGCTCTGGCTGACCGGGGGCGGGCGGCTGGCGCCGGACTGGTGGAATCAGCCGGTGCCGGTCACGGTGGCGGGGGTGGTGTTCGGGGTGGTGTGCGGCGGTATCATCGGGCGCGAGGTCGAGCGGATCGGGGCTGAGCTGCCCGACATGCGGCGGGAAGGGCTCCGGGCGCTCGCTGTGCTGGGCGGGTTCGTGGCGTTGTGCGCCGCCGCCGTACGGGCCATCGCGCTGTTCGTCTAGAAACGTTCGGCTAGGAAGGGAGCCCCGCGGGGAGCTCCCTCCGGCTAGTTCTCCCGGCGGGCGAAGCGGTTGAAGATGCGCTCACCCGCGTTCACCGCGCCCTCGGCGACGTCGCGGAGCACGCCGATGAACGGGTCCTGGGACTGGGCCCACGACTCGCGGTAGGAGTTGGCGGCGGCCTTGACCTCCTCGGAGATCTTGGCGTTGCCGTCGTCCTCGCGGCGCGGGTAGTTCCCGGCCAGGATCGCGTCGTATTCGCCGGCCCGGCGCCAGCGGTCGAGTTCGGCGACCCGGGTGACCGCGAACGGGTGGGTGGTGCCGAGCAGGTTGAGGACCTTGAGCAGGCCGTCGCGGACGTCGCCGGCCGTGTCGTACTCCCGGGCCTGGTCCAGGAACGCCTCGATGTTCATCTCGTGCAGGCGGGAGCCGCCCGCCAGCTTCATCAGGGCGCGGAGCGCGGCGTCGGGGTCCTGGCCGGCGAGCAGGCCGCCACGGTCGGCGGACATCTCGGCCTTGCGGGCCCATTCCTCCAGGGCGGCGACGATCACGCGCAGGCCGATGTAGCCGAGCGGGATCCAGGCCACCCGGGTGGCGAGCTGGGTCAGGATCTGCAGCATCGTGCCGTACACAGCGTGGCCGGACAGGATGTGTGAGGTCTCGTGGCCGATGACGAAGCGGAGCTCCTCCTCGTCCATCAGGTCCAGCAGGCCGGTGGACACCACGATGAACGGCTCGTCGAAGCCGATCGCCATCGCGGTCGCCCTGGGGCTCTGCTGGACGTAGATCTCGGGGATGCGGTGCAGGTCGAGGATGTAGGCGCTGTCGCGGCCCATGTCGTACAGCGCGCGGAACTGGGTCTCGGACGTGCGAACCGCGGAGGCCAGGAACATCAGGCGCAGGCGGCGCTCGCTGAACAGCCCGGACATGCGCTTCAACACCGAGTCGAACCCGGACAGCGAGCGCATCGCGACCAGGGCGGACCGGTCCGCGGGGTGTTCATACGCGCGGGAGCTTATTCCGGGTAGCTGGACGCGGTTGCGATCGGGAGTGGTCATGCTGGGCATGCTACGTCGGTGTTTCTTCTGATGCGCATGAACCCGCTTTCAGGACGGGCACGGTCCCCAGGTTATGGTCCGTCTTATGAGGAACGGGGCTGCCACCAGGCGGCTTGGCATCATGGGCGGCACGTTCGATCCCATCCACCACGGGCACCTGGTGGCGGCGAGTGAGGTCGCGCACCACTACGACCTGGACGAGGTGGTCTTCGTCCCCACCGGCCAGCCGTGGCAGAAGGCGGACAAGATCGTCTCCGCGCCCGAGGACCGGTATCTCATGACGGTCATCGCGACCGCCTCCAACCCTCGGTTCTCGGTCAGCCGGGTGGACATCGACCGGTCGGGGCCGACCTTCACCATCGACACACTGCGCGACATACACCGCGTCTACGGGCCCGGGGTGGAGCTCTACTTCATCACCGGCGCCGACGCGCTGGCGCAGATCCTGAGCTGGCGGGACGTCGATGAACTCTTCACCATCGCCCATTTCGTCGGCTGCACCCGGCCGGGGCACACGCTGCAGGATCCCGGCCTGCCCGAAGGCATGATCAGCCTGATCGAGATCCCGGCCCTGTCCATCTCCTCCTCCGAGTGCCGCGACCGGGTCCAGGCGGGGCAGCCGATCTGGTACCTGGTGCCCGACGGCATCGTGCAGTACATCGGCAAGCGGGCGCTTTACCAGGGAGAGATTGTCGGCGGCGGCGAATAGGCTTGAAGGGCCGCCGTCCGGTCGGCACCCTGGGAGGGGACTGGAACTGCCCCATCCCTATCAATGGAGGACAGAACCGCATCGTGACCGCATCCGAGAGATCCATCCAGCTGGTCCAGGTCGCCGCCGAGGCCGCGGCCGACAAACTGGCCGACGACATCATCGCCTACGACGTCAGCGACCGGCTCGTCATCACCGACGCCTTCGTCGTCTGCTCCGCCGCCAACGACCGCCAGGTCCGCGCCATCGTGGACGAGATCGAGGAGCGCCTGCGGGTGGACGCCGCCGCCAAGCCGGTCCGCCGCGAGGGCGAGCGGGAGGGCCGCTGGGTCCTCCTCGACTACATCGACATCGTCGTGCACGTGCAGCACGAGGAGGAGCGCACCTTCTACGGCCTGGAGCGCCTGTGGAAGGACTGCCCCGCCATCGCCCTGCCCGACAGCGTGACCAAGGTCGCGGCCCAGCGCTCCCGCGGGGCGGTTGAGTGACCAGAAGGATCGTCTGCCTCCGGCACGGGCAGACGCGCTGGAACGTGGAGCACCGTTTCCAGGGCCACACCGACATCCCCCTCGACGAGGTCGGCGTCGCCCAGGCCGCGCGGGCGGCGTCGCTGCTCGCCGCGCTCAAGCCGACGATGATCGTCTCCTCGGATCTCCAGCGCGCGTTCGAGACCGCTCAGGCGCTGGCCCGCCTCACCGGTCTCGACGTCACCGTCGACAAGGAGCTGCGGGAACGCGGCGGCGGCGCCTGGGAGGGCCTGACCCGGGAGGAGATCCGGGCCGGCTGGCCGGTCGAGTTCCAGGCCTGGCAGGCGCCCAACGGCGAGCCGGTCCCCGACGTGGCCCGCCGCGTCAGCGCCGCGATCCGCCGCTGGGCCGCCGTCCTGGACGAGGACGGGCTGCTGGTCGTCGCCTCGCACGGCGCGGCCATCCGGCTCGGCATAGCGGCCGTTCTGGGGCTTCCTGAGCCGCTCTGGCCCGCGCTGGGCAGCCTCGGGAACTGTTCCTGGTCCATCCTGGAGGAGTCGCACCGGGGCTGGCGGCTGACCGAGCACAACGCCGGCACCCTGCCGACTCCGGTCAGCAGCGACGACACCCAGGCGTAGTTTCCGGTTCGGCTGGAAACGCGGATTCGGTGCCGCACGCCGAAAATCGGTTGATGCGGTTGCTTAGGCTGGGTGGGTCCCCCTGGTTCCCCCGGCCTGAGGAGTGACCTGCCTGCCTATGTCCGCAGCTGGCGAAAGACCCAATCCTCCGTCCGCCTCCAACTCGCTCTGGCGGCTGAAGTCCTACCTTCGGCCTTACGTCGGTGTCACGATTGTCGTCTGGGTGGCCGCGGTCGTCGGGATCGCGGCCGGGGTCGTCATCCCGCTGGTCGGCGGGGAGATCATCGACGGCGCGGTGGTTCACCGTGATCTCGGGCAGCTCTACTGGCTGGGCCTGCTGGCGCTGGGGCTCGGGGTCGTCGAGGCGTTCCTGACCTTCCTGCGCCGGTGGTGCCAGGGCTCGGTGGTCTTCGGCGTGGAGACCGCGATCCGCAACGACCTGTACGCCCACCTGCAACGCCTGCCGATGAGCTTCCACGACGAGTGGCAGTCCGGCCAGCTGCTCTCCCGGGCCACCACCGACCTGTCCACGATCCGCCGCTTCTTCGGCTTCGGCGCCCTGTTCCTGGTCATGAACATCCTCCAGCTGACCACGGTCACGATCGTGCTGCTGCACCTGTTCTGGCCGCTCGGCCTGCTGGTGGCCGCGTCGGTGGTGCCGATCGTCTACGTCTCGGTCCGGTTCGAACGCCGCTACATGGTGGTCTCCCGCCAGGTCCAGGACGAGCAGGGCGATCTCGCCACCACGGTGGAGGAGTCCGCCCTCGGCATCCGCACCATCAAGGCCTTCGGCCGCGGCCGCCACGTCTTCGAGGGCTACGACGAGCAGGCCCTGAAGGTCCACCGCACCTCGATGACGAAGGTACGGCTGGCCTCCCGCTTCTTCACCTTCCTGGAGGTGATCCCCAACGTCACGCTCGCCCTGGTGCTGCTGCTCGGCGCGGTCGCGGTCGGCGGCGGCGGGCTGACTGTGGGCACGCTGGTGGCCTTCACCACGTTCGTCCTGCAGCTGGTCTGGCCGGTCGCCTCTCTCGGCTACATCCTGGCCATGGGCCAGGAGGCGATGACCTCGGCCGACCGGGTGATGGAGGTGCTCGACACCCCGCCCTCGATCGTCGGCGGTCACGCGGTCATCGACCGGCCGCGCGGGCTGCTGCGCTTCGAGGGGGTGGAGTTCCGCTTCCCCGGGGCCGCCGAGCCGGTGCTGCGGGAGCTGTCGCTGGAGGTGCGCCCGGGGGAGACGGTGGCGATCGTCGGGGCCACCGGTTCCGGCAAGACCACGCTCACCGCGCTGGTGCCGCGGCTGATCGACGCCACCGCCGGGCGGGTCACGATCGACGGGCAGGACGTGCGGGAGCTCACGCTGCCCGCGCTGCGGTCGGTGGTGGCGACCGCGTTCGAGGAGCCGACGCTGTTCTCGATGAGCGTGCGGGAGAACATCACGCTCGGCCACGGCGACGCCGGTGACGCCGAGGTCCGGGCCGCCTTGGAGATCGCGCAGGCCACCTTCGCGTACGAGCTGCCCTGGGGTCTGGACACCCGGATCGGCGAGCAGGGCATGTCGCTGTCCGGCGGGCAGCGGCAGCGGCTCGCGCTGGCCCGCGCGGTGCTGGGCCGGCCCAAGATCCTGGTGCTGGACGACACGCTGTCGGCGCTGGACGTGGAGACCGAGGCGCTGGTGGAGGAGGCGCTGCGGCGGGTGCTCGCGGACGCGACCGGCCTGGTGGTGGCGCACCGGGCCTCCACCGTGCTGCTGGCCGATCGGGTCGCGCTGCTGAAGAACGGGACGATCGCGCACGTCGGCACCCACCACGAACTGCTCGACGGGGTGCCGGAGTACCGGTCGCTGCTGGCCGCCGAGGAGGCGCTGCGATGACGGTCCAGGACTGGCGCGGGGTCGCCGCCGAGAACCAGGACGGCATGCCGGAGCGGATCTCGCTGCTGCTGCGCGAGCGTTCCCGCCGGCTGCTGGGCGATCTGATGCGCCCGCACCGCCGGGCCATCGGCGGGATGATCGCCGTCATCGTGGTGTCCAACGCGGCCGGGCTCGCCATTCCGTACCTGGTGGGGGTGGGCATCGACGCCGGGATCCCGCCGATGACGCGCGGCGAGGGCGCCAGGACGCTGGTCGTGATCGTGGCGGCGATCCTGGTGACGGCGCTGGTGCAGGCGCTGACCCGGCAGGCGTTTCTCCGCACCTCCGGCCGGATCGGGCAGGACATCCTGCTGGAGTTACGGCGGCGGGTGTTCACGCACTTCCAGCGGCTGTCGCTGTCGTTCCACGAGAAGTACACCTCCGGCCGGGTGATCTCGCGGCTCACCTCGGACGTGGAGGCGATCGCCGAGCTGCTGCAGGCCGGGTTCGACGGCCTGGTGACGGCGGTGCTGACGCTGGCCGGGACCGCGGTGGTGCTGCTCGTCCTGGACGTGCAGCTGGGCCTGGTGGCGCTGGCGCCGCTGCCGCTGCTGCTGCTGGCGACGCGCTGGTTCCGGCGCGCGTCGAGCCTCGCCTACCGCCGGACCAGGGAGACGGTCGCCCTGGTCATCGTGCATTTCGTCGAGTCGATGACCGGGATCAAGGCGGCCCAGACCTTCCGCCGCGAACCTCGCAACCAGGAGATCTTCGAGGAGCTGAACGAGGACTACCGGGCCGCCAACCACCGCAGCATGCAGCTGGTCGCGATCTTCATGCCGGGCATCAAACTGATCGGCAACGTGACGATCGCGCTGGTCCTGGTGTACGGCGGCTGGCTGGCCTTCCACGGCGAGGTCACCGCCGGCGTGGTCGCGGCCTTCCTGCTGTACCTGCGGCAGTTCTACGAGCCGATGCAGGAGATCAGCCAGTTCTACAACACCCTGCAGTCGGCGGGCGCGGCCCTGGAGAAGCTGTCCGGCGTGCTGGAGGAGCCGCCCGCCGTCGCCGAGCCGGAGCGGCCGGTCCCGCTCGACGCGGCCAGGGGCGCGGTGCGCTTCGACGACGTCCGCTTCTCCTACAAGGCCGACGTTCCCGTGCTGCACCGCCTGGACCTGGACATCCCGGCCGGGCAGACCGTCGCCGTGGTCGGCGCGACCGGCGCCGGCAAGACCACCCTGGCCAAACTGATCTCCCGCTTCTACGACCCGGTCACCGGCCGGGTGCTGCTCGACGAGGTGGACCTGCGCGATCTGGACGAGGCCACGCTGCGGCAGGCCGTGGTCATGGTCACCCAGGAGAACTTCCTGTTCAGCGGCACGGTCGCGGACAACATCCGGCTCGGGCGGCCGGGCGCGCCGATGGGCGACGTGATCGCCGCGACCCGGGCGATCGGCGCGCACGAGTTCGTGCGGAGCCTGCCCGGCGGCTACGAGGCCGAGGTGGGCAAACGCGGCGGGCGGATGTCGGCGGGGCAGCGCCAGCTGGTCGCCTTCGCCCGCGCCTTCCTGGCGGACCCGGCCGTGCTGATCCTGGACGAGGCCACCTCCAGCCTGGACGTGCCGAGCGAACGCCTGGTCCAGCGGGCGCTGCGGACCATCCTGGCGGACCGGACCGCCCTGATCATCGCGCACCGGCTGTCCACCGTGGAGATCGCCGACCGGGTGCTCGTGGTCGACGACGGGCGGGTGGTCGAGGACGGGCCGCCGGACCAGCTGGTCGCGGCGGCCGGGCGGTTCGCCGGGCTGCGCAACGCCTGGCTGGACAGCCTCTCGTCCTAGACCTTCTTCAGGTAGGCCAGGGAGGGCATGAAGAAGTACTCGCCGCCGCGCATGGTGACGGTCTGCGGGATCTGGCGGACCTCGGGGGTGAGCGTGTCGGAGCCCCAGGAGTCCGGGTGGGTGACCTGGATGTCGCGCGGGCCCTGGCCGATCACCGGGTCGTGGCCGACGCTCCCGTCGGGGAAGTCCGGGTTGTTGGCCCAGCTCTGCTGGGTGAACTCGAACTGGGCCTCCAGGCTGGAGTTGAAGGCCATGAAGAGCAGGCCGACACCGCCGGTCGGGCGGGTCTCCGGGGAGGCGTCGTCCCAGGGCTGGTCGGTGCGCACGCCGTAGGTCTGGCCGCGGCGGGCCATCATGACGCCGCGCTCCAGGCCGTCGCGGGGGTTGGTCTTGCGGATGTGCGCGGCCATCGGGCACTTGCCGCCAGGGTCGCGGGTGTAGTTGAAGTTGTTCTGCACCGCCCAGCCGTCCGAGCTGGGGTCGGGGTGCAGGAGCAGGGGCGTACCGTTCCTGAACCGGCCCACCAGGAGGGCGCCGGCGCGGGCCCTGGCCGGTCCGGACAGGCCGAGGGCGTCGGCCAGGTCCTGTTCGGCGCGCTGGAAGGCGCGGACGTTCTGCTCCAGCTTGCGGAAGACGAAATAGCTGCCGAAATGGCGGTCGGGGTCGGGGGCCAGCGGGTCGGGGACCAGGATCTGGGAGAGCGGGAAGAACGGATCCCAGTTGCGGCCGGGCTCCTTGCTGACCTGGTCGGCCAGGAACAGGGGCTGGCTGCGGCCGTCCACGTAGCCGAAGTGCTCGATCCCCTCACCGGCCTTGTTCCGCTGCGCGACGCCGGTCTCCTCGCCGAGGATCCGGGCGTCCGGCGGGATGAGCGCGCGCACCCTCGCCAGGGTCGCCCGGTACGCCTCCGGGTCGGAGTCCCCGACCAGCACGACGGCGTGGATGTCCCGCTGGTAGGCCGCGTCCCACTCGTGGCTCGGCGGATCGTCCAGGACCACCGCCCGCTTCTTCATCCCCTCCCGGAAGGCCAAATCCCCAAATTTCCGCAAATCCGAAATATCGTGACCTAAGTGGCGGTAACCGGATCTGCTTAGGCCGAGGCCGACGTAGGGGCTGCCCTGGGTGCGGGACTGGTCGAAGCGGCGGACCTCCTCCAGGTGCCGCCTGGCCGACTTCATCAGCGGGACCAGGCCCCGGACGAAGCGCCGCCCGTCGTCTGGTACGGCGAAGCGGACGAACAGCACCGACAGGTGTTCCCGCACGTGAGCGCGGAGAATGTTGGGCTGGAGCGTGGCCAGCATCTCGCGGGTGTCGGCGTCCAGATCGGCCGAGTCCCAGGCGAGCGGTTTCGGGTTGAAGAGCTCTACCGCCATGTGGTCTATCCCCGTTTCGTGGGTGTAAGTGGTCCCCACTGCTTTGAGTCGCGAGAAGTGTGAAATGTTTCATTTGCCGGTCAATGGAATTCGCGCGCTGCATACCGGGGCAAGTGGGTAAATCCCCTTGCATGACTCACAAGGTGGCACTAGGCGTCGAAGAGGAGTTCCACGTCGTCGATCTCGTGAGCCGGAGGTTGACCCCGCAGGCGCACGTGGTGCTGGACGGGTTGCCCGAGGCCGCATTCTCCGCCGAGCTGCAACGGGCGGTGGTGGAGACCAACAGCGAGCCCACCACCGACCTGGCCGCGCTCCGGGCCGACCTGGTCGGCCTGCGGCGCCGCCTGATGGCGTCCGCGGCGCCGCACGGCCTGGGCATCTCCAGCGCCGGCACCTCCCCATTGCACGGCGCCGGCGGGTTCTCGCTCACCGCCGACGACCGCTACCAGTATCTGCACGACACCTATCAGTTCATCGCCAGGGAACAGCTGATTTGCGGGGCGCAGGTCCATGTGGACATCGATGACCGGGATCTGGCGGTGCTGGTGGCCCAGCGGGTGGAGCCGTGGTTGCCCGCCCTGCTCGCGTTGAGCGCCAGCTCGCCGTACTGGTTCGAGGCCGACAGCGGCTACGCGAGCAGCCGCGCGGTGGCCTGGCAGCGCTGGCCGACGGCCGGCATGGTCGGGCCGTTCTCGGGCGCGGCCGAGTACGACCAGGCCGTCGCCGACCTGGTCACCGCCGGGGTCATCGACGACGCGGGCATGGTCTATTTCGACATCCGGCTGTCCACACATGTGCCAACGATGGAACTCCGGATCTGTGACGCCTGCCCGTTGGTGGACGATGTCATCCTGCTGGCCGGGCTGTTCCGCGCCCTGGTCGTCAGGGAGACGGCCGCGATCGAGGCCGGCTCGCCGCCGCGTGGCGACGTCCGGCCCACGCTGCTGCGCGCGGGGCACTGGCGGGCCGCGCGGTCGGGCCTGGAGGGCGACCTGATCTCGCCGGTCGACGGCAAGCCGGTGCCGGCCCCCGGGCTGATCGAGTGGCTGCTGGAGGATCTGCGGCCGACCCTGGAACAGCTGGAGGACTGGCCGACGGTGGCGGCCCTCGCGGCGGACGCGCTGGCCCGGGGGAGTTCGGCCGCCCGGCAACGGGCCGCCTTCAACCAGCGGGGCCAGCTCACCGACGTGGTGGACCTGGTCCTGAAGGAGACCGCCGTAGGCTGACGCTTCCCCTGGAGCGTCCTCGCGGTGCTCTCGCCTCGCGGTGCCCTGCTCGTGGTGCTCTCGCCTCCGGGGTGCCCTCCTACGGGTGCTCTCGCCTCGGGGGTGCCCTCCTTCCGGGTGCCCTTGACTCCCGGCGGCCTCCTCCCGGTGGAGGAGGTTTCTGTCGGTGGCGGCGTTTACGCTGCGGGCGTGGCGTGGATCGAGCGCATCTTCGAGCCGGATTACCTGCTGGCGCGGCTGGCGATTCTGCTCGCCGCGCTGGTGGGCGATCTGCTCTGGCTCGTGCCCGGAGTGACGGCGCGCGACTGGGTCCAGGCGCTCGCCGCGCTCGTGCTCAGCGGGCTCTGCCGCTGGTCGCCGCTGTCCGCCCTGCTCGTCCAGTCGGGCCTGCTCCTGGTCGCCGATCAGTACGGCTTCGCGGTCGCGCCCGTGCTCAAGGTGCTGGCCTGCGTGCTGCTGTTCGAGCTGGCCGTGCGGGTGAGCGGGCGGCAGGTCGCGGTGGGGGCGGTCGTGCTCGGTGCGGTCGTCTGCTTCAACCTGCTCGACAAGCTGCCCGCCACCATCGGCGCGGCCGGGTTCCGCATGGTCATCATGGTCGGGCTGCCGCTGCTACTCGGGGGATATGTCCGGCTTGAGCGGGATGCCGCCCGGCGGGAGCGGGACAGCGCGGCCGGACGCATCGCCGCCGCCCGCGCCGCGGAACGCACCGCCATCGCCAGAGAACTGCACGACCTGGTCGCCCACCACGTCTCCTCCATGGTCCTGCGCGTCGGCATCGCCCGGCACGTCCTCCCCGCCGGCACCGACCCGCGCCTCACCGAAGTCCTCGACGACCTCCACACCTCCAGCACCGCCGCCCTCGCCGACCTGCGCAAACTCGTCGGCATCCTGCGCGACCCCACCCCCTTCCCGGCCACCGCCTTCGTCGACCCCGGCGGCCTCCCCGACGCACTCACCGTCGTCATCGACCGCGCCAGAGCCACCGGCCTCCGCGTCGACGCCACCATCGACCCGTCCGCCGTCCACCTGGACCCACTCCGGGGCATCACCGTCCTCCGCCTCACCCAGGAGGCCCTCGCCAACACGATCCGCCACGCCGGCCCGTCCGCGCGGGTGACCCTCGACGTCGCCGTGACATCCGACGACTCGGTCCGAATCCAGATCGAGGACAGCGGCCGCACGCCAGCGGACCCCTCAGAACCGGCCGCGGCCCGGGGCGCCGGGTCAGGTATGGGGCACGGTTTGGTCGGGATGAGAGAGCGCGTCGAGCTATTGGGCGGTGCCCTGTCCGTCGGCCCGATGGGCCGGGGCTGGCGCTTGGCTGCGGTATTACCCGCCGAGCGGAGAGAGCTCACGGGGAGACGCGAGGCGGGGGTGGTTTGACCGTGCTGCCGGTCAGACGGAGGGGATCCGGAGGTGCGGGTTCTGGAAGGGCGCTTGAGTTGCGGGTGTGCCGAGCCGTCTCCGTCCGGTCGGACTTGGAGTGGTGGGTGGGGTCAGGCCGATCTCCGTATCGCCGGAATCGGAGGGGAACGTCTCGAGCCGGAACTCGTGCTGGTGATCTGCGCGGGCGGCGAGAGCGTTGGGTGGCGGTGGGGGTTGGTTGTAGGACGGGAGGTGGAGGGTGATTCGGGTTTTGCTGGTGGATGATCAGCAATTGGTGCGGATGGGGTTGAGGATGTTGTTTGAGTCTGTGGTGGATATGGAGGTGGTGGGGGAGGCGGCGAGTGGGGCGGATGCGGTGCGGTTGGTCGATGACACCGTGCCGGATGTGGTGTTGATGGATTTGCGGATGCCGGGGTTGGATGGGGTGGCGGCGACGAAGAGGATCATGTCGGCGCGGCCTTCGACTCGGGTCATCGCGCTGACCACGTTCGATGATGACGATCATCTTTATCCGGTGCTGTCGGCTGGGGCGTGTGGGTTTCTCGTCAAGGACACCGAACCGGGTGAGTTGCTGGATGCGGTGCGGCGGGCGGCGGAGGGGGATCGTGCCTTCAGTTCCAATGCTCTGGCGCGGCTTGTCGATCGGGCGGTGGGCACGCGGGCTCCGGTGGTTCCGGCGCCGCTTCCGTTGACTCGGCGGGAGCGGGAGGTGCTCGCTTTGATCGGGGAGGGGCTGTCGAATCCGGAGATCGCTCATCGGCTCAATGTCGGGATCACCACGGTCAAGACGCATGTTTCCAGCGTGATGATCAAGACGGGGTGTTCGAATCGTATTCGGCTGGCCATCTTGGCGTTCCAGCACGACCTCACCTGAGCTGACCGGGATCAAGGGCGGGGTGGGGGGGACGATAGCCTTCTGGCCATGTCTCCTTGGGGTGGTCGGTGATGTCCGGGGCGTATTCGGGGTGGGTTATCGGCGGGGCGCTGGTTCTGGCGCTGGCCTGTCTCATCACGGCGGGGCGCAACCGGCCGATGGGGATCAGTCTGCTGGCGGCCGTCGCGGTGCTGGAGATCGCCCTGATCGTGCAGGCGGTGATGGCGTTCACCCAGCTGGACAAGGTGACCGAGCGGGCGACGTTCATCGGCTATCTGGCGGGAACGCTGGTCATCCCGCTGGTGGCGCTGTGGTGGGGTAAGGCGGAGCGCACCCGCTGGGGGCCCGGGGTCATCGCGGTCGGCGCGTTCACGGTCGCGGTCATGACCGGCCGGTTGCTCCAGATCTGGAATGGCATCTCATGAGCCAGAACCACCTCGGCGAGGGCGAAAGCCAGACACCTACGCTGCGCGGCGGCCCCGGCCGTGTCCTGGTCGCCGTTTACGCGGTCTTCGCGATCGCCGCCACGTCCCGGGCGGCCGTGCAGATCGCCACCCGGTTCAGCGAAGCACCCCTCGCCTACCTGCTGTCGGCCCTCGCGGCGGTCGTCTACATCGTCCTGACGGTCGCCCTGGCGAAGGAACACCGAATCCTCGCCTTCATCGCCTGCGGGATCGAACTCGCCGGCGTCCTCATCGTGGGAACCCTCAGCCTCCTGGACCCGGAGGCGTTCCCCCGCGCGACCGTGTGGTCGGGCTACGGCAGCGGTTACCTGTTCATCCCGCTCGTGCTGCCGATAGTCGGCCTGGTGTGGCTGCTCAGAAACCGCGCACGCCCCGGAAATATCAGCACATAGACGGTCAGTCCCATCGAGGGTTGCCAGCGTGGCTGGCCCGCTGAGGGACTACGTGGGGGTTCTCGGGCGTTCTGTCCCGTTGTGAGTGGTGTGGGTAACGGGGTGGACTCATTCGATGATTCGGTGAGCGGGGGATCGGTCAAGGCCCGGAGGGCTGGGGCGGTTACTCGGCTGGTCTTGTTGGGTGTGGTGTTGGCCGCGCTGAACCTGCGGGTGGCGGTCACCAGCGTGGGGGCGGTGCTGCACGAGATCAACTCCGGGCTGGGGATGTCGGGGCTCGTCTCGGGGCTGCTGACCACGTTGCCGGTGCTGTGTTTCGCGGTGTTCGGGGCGGCGACGCCGTGGCTGGCGCGGCGGATGGGGGAGCATCGGCTGCTGGTGGCGGCGCTGGGACTGCTGGCGGTGGGGCTGGTGGGGCGGGCGCTGGTGGGGTCGGCGTGGCTGTTCCTGGTGGGGAGCGCGGTGGCGCTGGCGGGGGGCGCGCTCGGCAATGTGCTGATTCCGACGCTGATCAAGAGGCATTTTCCCGGCCGGACCGGCGTCATGATGACCGTCTACACGACCGCGCTCTCGGTGGGGACGGTGTTGGGGGCGGCGTTCACGCTGCCGATCGACCGGGCGGCGGGCGGGAACTGGCGGGTGGCCATCGGCGTCTGGGCGTCGCTGGCGGTGATCGCGGCGGTGCCGTGGCTGGCCGTACTGCGGGAGGATCCGAAGCAGGACGGGCCGAAGGCGTACGCGGGGCCGCGCGCGATGGTCCGCAGCCGGTTGGCCTGGTCGCTGGCCGGATATTTCGGCAGCCAGAGCACGCTCGCGTACGTGATGTTCGGCTGGCTGCTCCAGGTTCTGCTGGACGGCGGCTACAGCGAGGATCAGGCGGGGCTCGTGCTCGGCGTGTTCACGGCGCTGTCGATCCCGAGTTCGCTGGTGGTGCCGGCCCTGGCCGCCCGGATGCGGAACGTCCGCCCGCTGGTGGTCCTGTTCTGCGGCATGTACGTCGTGGGCTTCCTCGGCCTGCTCAGCGGCCAGGGGCTGTGGGTCTGGGCGATCGTGGTGGGCGCCGCGATGGCCGGGTTCCCGCTGGCGCTGGCGCTGCTCCCGCTGCGTACCTGCACCCCGGAGGGCACGGCCGCGCTGTCGGCGTTCGCGCAGAGCACCGGATACCTCGTCGCGGGCGTCGGACCACTCGTGGTCGGGCTGCTCTACGGCGCCACCGGCGGCTGGACGTGGCCGTTCGTGGTCCTGCTCGTCGTGGTCGCGGGCCAACTGCTGAGCGGCTGGTACGCGGGCGCCGATCGCGTCCTCGAAGACGAGCTCCCGCCCCGCGTTCCGGCGGAGGATCTGGTGCCGGATCGGGCCTGAATAAGGGTGGCCACCCGAGGCGACCTGACCTCGCCTCGGGCGACCACAGATCAAGAGTAGGCCATCTCACCTCAAACCGGCGAAGGACCCCGCCTTCACACAGGTAAAAGCTCGGTCAGGGTTCGTCACTGTTAGCGTTACCAAGCCATCCGGTCAAGCCGCTGGCCCCATAACAATCCGGTCTCAGCTGTGGGATCGTTGATTCTTCGTGATAGGTACTAACGAGGTATTGACAGCGGCAGTGTTATCGCAAACACTCGGAAACCAATCCGCAACACAGGTTACGACGCACCACGAGAACGGATCGCGGACGATGACATCGAGCAACCCGACGGCTGACTCTCCGGCCGACCGCCCCAGGGCGGCCGTCATGGAGGATGTCGCCGGGCTCGCCGGTGTCTCGGCGATGACCGTCTCCCGGGTGCTCAACGCGCCGGAGAAGGTGCGGCCGGAGACCAGGGCCCGCGTCCTCGCGGCCGTCCAGGAACTCGGTTACCGCCCCAACTTCGCCGCCCGTTCCCTGGTCACCGGCCGCTCCGGCGTCCTCGGCGTGGTCAGCATGGACACCACGCTGTACGGTCCGGCCTCCACCCTCTACGGCATCGAGCGCGCCGCCCGCCAGCACGACTACCTGGTGAGCATCGCCAGCCTGCAGGCGCTCACCCGCCGTTCCATCGCCGAGGGCGTCGAACGCCTGCGCTCCCAGTCGGTGGACGGCGTCATCATCATCGCCCCGCACGAGTCGGCCGCCGAGGGCCTCAGGCACCTGCCGAAGGACCTCCCGGTGGTCGACGTGGGCGGCGGCGAGGGTGTCCCTGTTCCGGTGGCCGCGGTGGACCAGGCGTCCGGTGCGGCCCGCGCGACCAGGCATCTGCTCAGCCTCGGGCACCGGACGGTCTGGCACCTGTCCGGCCCGGCCAACTGGATAGACGCCAGCGGCCGGATCCGGGGCTGGCGGTCGGCCCTGGAGGCGGAGGGGTGCGAGATCCCGGAGCCGCTGGTCGGCGACTGGAGCGCGCAGTCCGGTTACGAGCACGGGCGGCGGATGGCCCACGATCCCGAGATCACGGCCGTCTTCGCCGCCAACGACCCGATGTCCCTGGGCCTGCTGCGCGCGCTGCGCGAGGCGGGTAAGCGGGTGCCGGAGGACGTCAGCATCGTCGGCTTCGACGACGTTCCGGAGGCCGCGTACTTCTGGCCGCCGCTGACCACGGTCAGGCAGAACTTCGGCGAGGTCGGCGGCCAGGCCCTGCAACTCCTCCTGGACCGAATCGGGGGTGTCGAGGGAGACGTCCGGCGGATGGTCGAGCCCGAGCTCGTCGTCCGCGAGTCCACCGCGCAACGCCGATAGAGCACAGCAAGCCGTTCAGAGAGCAAGCAGGGTCTCATGAGCCTCGTGAGGTCCGTGATGTTAGCGCAATCACAAACTATTGCTAGGTTGATTATGATCGAACTCCGGCAGCAACTCGCCGACCTGCATCAATTACTTGTGACCTCGGGACTGGTGGTCTGGACGGCGGGCAACGTCTCCGCGCGGGTTCCCGGGGAGGATCTGCTTCTGATCAAGCCGAGCGGCGTGCCGTACGAGGACCTGACTGCCGAGTCGATGGTGCTCTGTGATCTGGACGGGAAACCCGTACAGGACGGGTTGAAACCCTCCAGTGATGTGTACGCGCACGCGTACGTGTATCGGCAACGGCCGGATGTGTCCGGGGTTGTGCATACGCATTCCACCTACGCGACCGCCTGGGCCGCGCGCGGGGAGCCGATTCCGTGTGTGCTCACCGCGATGGCCGACGAGTTCGGCGGTGAGATCCCGGTCGGGCCGTTCGCGCTGATCGGCGGGGACGACATCGGGCGGGGCATCGTGGCCACGCTGGCCGGGCATCGTTCGCCCGCCGTGCTGATGCGCAACCACGGCGTGTTCACCATCGGGCGTACCGCCCGGGAGGCCGTCAAGGCCGCCGTGATGTGTGAGGACGTGGCCAGAACCGTGCACATCTCCCGGCAGCTCGGCACGCCGGACAAGATCGCGCCGGACGACGTGGACCGGCTCTACGACCGCTACCAGAACGTCTACGGACAGGGAGTCCGATGAAGCAAGTGTGGTTCCTCACCGGCAGCCAGGGCCTGTACGGCGAGGACACCCTGGCCCAGGTCGCCGACCAGTCCCGGCTGATCGCCGAGACGCTGGGCGACTCGGGCCTGCCGGTCCAGGTGCTCTGGCGGCCCGTGCTGACCGACGCCGGCGCGATCCGGCGGATCTGCCTGGACGCCAACGCCGACGACGACTGCGTCGGGGTGATCGCCTGGATGCACACCTTCTCACCCGCCAAGATGTGGATCGCCGGCCTGGACGCGCTCCGCACCCCGCTGCTGCACCTGCACACCCAGGCCAACGTCGCGCTGCCGTGGCACTCCATCGACATGGACTTCATGAACCTGAACCAGGCCGCCCACGGCGACCGCGAGTTCGGCTACGTGCAGTCCCGCCTTGGCGTGCCACGCAAGACGGTGGCCGGGCACGTCACCGACCCGGTCGTGGTCGGCCGCGTCGCCTCCTGGGCCCGCGCCGCGCTCGGCCTGGCCGAGATGCGCTCGCTCCGGCTGGCCCGGTTCGGCGACAACATGCGCGACGTGGCCGTGACCGAGGGCGACAAGGTCGAGGCGCAGCTGCGGTTCGGCGTCTCGGTCAACACCTACGGCGTCAACGAACTGGTCGAGGCCGTGGACGCGGTGGCCGACGCCGAGGTGACGACCCTGGTCAAGGAGTACGCGGACAGCTACCAGGTGGCGGCTGAGCTGCTCGGGGAGCGGCTCGACTCGCTGCGGTACGCGGCCAGGATCGAGCTCGGCCTGCGCGGCTTCCTCACCGACGGCGGCTTCGGCGCGTTCACCACCAACTTCGAGGACCTCGGCGGCCTGCGGCAGCTGCCGGGCCTGGCCGTGCAGCGGCTGATGGCCGACGGGTACGGCTTCGGCGGCGAGGGCGACTGGAAGACCGCCCTGCTGGTCCGCACCCTGAAGACGATGGCGGTAGGTCTCCCGGGCGGAACCTCGTTCATGGAGGACTACACCTACCACCTCGAACCAGGACAGGAACGCGTGCTGGGCGCGCACATGCTCGAGGTCTGCCCGAGCATCGCGGCCGCCGTACCGTCCTGCGAGATTCACCCGCTGAGCATCGGCGGCCGGGAAGACCCGGTGCGGCTCGTCTTCGACGCGGCGCCGGGGGGCGCCGTCGTGGTTGGCCTGGCTGACATGGGGGACCGGTTCCGGCTGGTCGCCAACCGGGTCGAACTGGTCGCGCCCACCGAGCCGCTGCCGCGGCTGCCGGTGGCCCGCGCGGTGTGGAAGCCCGCACCGGACTTCCGCACCGCCGCCGAGACCTGGCTGATGGCCGGCGGCCCGCATCACACCGCCATGTCGGCGGCGATCGGGGCCGAGGAGCTGACCGACCTCGCCGACATGGCGGGGACCGAGCTGCTCCTCATCGACGAGACCACCACGACCAGGCAGTTCACCAAGGAGCTCCGTTGGAACCAGGCGTATTACCGGCTGGCTCAGGGCCTCTGACACCCCCCAACACCCGAAGGAGACAGTTCATGTTGAGGAAATTATCGGCGGTAGTCGCCACCGGTTTGCTGGCGACGGTACTCACCGCCTGCGGCGGTGACGACGCCGGATCAGGGAAGATCGTGCTCGGTTTCTCCCAGGTCGGCTCGGAGAGCGGCTGGCGCGCCGCCAACACCAAGTCGGTCAAGGATTCGGCGGCGACAGCCGGGATCGACCTGAAATTCTCCGACGCGCAGCAGAAGCAGGAGAACCAGATCGCCTCCATCCGCTCCTACATCCAGCAGAAGGTGGACGTGATCGCCTTCTCACCGGTGGTCGTCACCGGCTGGGACGCGGTGCTCAAAGAGGCTCAGGCCGCCAAGATCCCGGTAATTCTGACCGACCGGGCCGTCGACTCCGACGCCTCCCTCTACGCCACCTTCATCGGCTCCGACTTCGTCAAGGAGGGCGAGGAGGTCGGCAAGTGGGCGCTGGCCGAGTTCACCTCCGCCACCGGCCCGGTCAACATCGTCCAGCTGGAGGGCACCGTCGGCTCGGCGCCGGCGATCGACCGCAAGAAGGGCTTCGAGGCCACCATCGCGTCCAACCCCAACATGAAGGTGATCGCCTCGCAGAGCGGCGACTTCACCCGGGCCAAGGGCAAGGAGGTCATGCAGGCCCTGCTGCAGGCCAACCCGAAGATCGACCTGCTGTTCGCGCACAACGACGACATGGGCCTGGGCGCGATCGAGGCGATCAAGGCCGCCGGTCTCAAGCCCGGCGTCGACATCAAGATCGCGACCATCGACGCGGTCAAGGACGGCATGACCGCGCTGGCCGCCAATGAGATCAACTTCATCGCCGAGTGCAGCCCGCTCCTGGGCGACCAGCTGATGGAGCTGACCAAGAAGGCCGCGGCCGGCGAGGCGCTGGAGAAGCGCATCGTCACGAAGGAGACCACCTTCACCCCGAAGCAGGCCGCCGAGGCCCTGTCCACGCGTCAGTACTGACCCCGTTCGCCGGGCGGCCGTCTGCACGGCCGCCCGGCCCCGAAGGAGGGCTCGCCGTGCTGCGGATGACGGGCATCACGAAAAACTTTCCGGGGGTACGGGCGCTGGACGGCGTGGACTTCCGGCTGCTTCCCGGCGAGGTGCACGCGCTGATGGGGGAGAACGGCGCGGGCAAGTCCACGCTCATCAAAGTGCTCACCGGAGTGCATACGGCTGATTCCGGCTCGGTGCGGCTGGACGGGGCGCCGGTCGTGATCGGCAGCCCGAAACAGGCTCAGGCGGCCGGGATCAGCACGGTCTACCAGGAGGTGAATCTCTGCTCCAACCTCACCGTGGCGGAGAACGTGTTCATCGGGCGGGAGCCGTACCGGTTCGGGCGGATCCAGTGGAAAGAGGCACGGCGGCGGGCGGCGGAGCTGCTGGAGCGGTTCCAGCTGGACATCGATCCGGGTGCGCCGCTGGGGTCCTATTCGCTGGCCGTACGGCAACTGGTGGCGATCGTTCGCGCGGTGGATATTTCGGCGAAAGTGCTCGTCCTGGACGAGCCGACGTCGAGTTTGGACCGGGATGAGGTGGAGCGGCTGTTCAGGCTCATGCGCCGGTTGCGGGATGACGGGGTGGCCGTGCTGTTCGTCTCGCATTTTCTCGACCAGGTGTTCGAGATCTCGGATAGGATGACGGTGCTGCGGAACGGGCGGCTGGTCGGGGAGTACGAGACGCGGGCGCTGAGCCGGGTTGAGCTGGTCGGGCACATGACGGGGCGGGTGCTGCGCACCCTGGAGGAACTGCACGCGCCGCGCGAGGACGTCCGGGACGCGATCGCGAGCCGGGAGCCGGTGCTGGCCGCGCGGGGGCTGGGGCGCAAGGGCGGAGTCGCGCCGTTCGATCTGGATGTGCATCCGGGTGAGGTGGTGGGGTTCGCCGGACTGCTCGGTTCCGGGCGGACCGAGGCCGCCCGATTGCTGTTCGGGGCGGACGGGGCCGACAGCGGGACGCTTGAGATCGGCGGAGCCGCGGCCGTGTTGCGGACGCCCGGGGCGGCTATCGGGCGTGGAATCGCGTTCTGCCCTGAGGATCGCAAGAGCGAAGGGCTGGTCGAGGATCTGACGGTGGGGGAGAACATCGTGCTGGCCCTGCAGGCGGCCCGGGGGTGGCTGCGGCCGTTGTCGGCCTCCCGGCGGGCAGAACTGGTCGGGAAGTACATCAAGGCGCTCAACATCAGGCCTGGGGATCCGGAGATGCCCGCGCGCAACCTCAGCGGGGGGAACCAGCAGAAGGTGCTGCTCGCCCGCTGGCTGATCACGCAACCTCGGCTGCTCATCCTGGATGAGCCGACCCGTGGGGTGGACGTGGGGGCGAAGGCGGAGATCCAGAAGCTGGTGGTTTCGCTCGCCGGGGACGGGATGGGCGTGGTGTTCATCTCGGCCGAACTCGAAGAGGTCCTCCGGATCAGCCACAAGATCGAAGTGCTCCGGGACCGGGAAGTGATCGCCGAGATCGCCAACGAGGCCGACGCCACCCCGGAACGCCTCCTGGAGATCATCGCGAACGGAGTCGCGAGATGAGAGAACTGACCCGGCATCGGCTGTTCTGGCCGGCTGCGATTTTGGTGGTCATGTTGCTGGCGAATCTGATCTTCACGCCGACGTTCTTCCGGATCGAGTTGAAGAACGGGCACCTGTATGGAAGCTTGATCGACATCCTGTTGTACGGGGCGCCGCTGATTCTCATCGCGCTGGGGATGACGATGGTGATCGCGACCGGGGGGATCGATCTGTCGGTCGGCGCGACCGTGGCGATCTCCGGGGCGCTGGCCTGTTCGATCATCGCCGAGCAGGCGGATCAGGAGGCCGTCGGAGGAGTGCTGACGGCGGTTGGGCTGGCGCTCGGCCTGTCGTTGGTGCTCGGGTTCTGGAATGGGCTGTTGGTGGCCCGGACCGGGATTCAGCCGATCATCGCGACGTTGATTCTCATGGTCGCCGGTCGGGGAGTGGCGCAGCTCATCACCGATGGGCAGATCATCACGATCAACAGTGATCCGTATGAGCTGATCGGCGGCGGGTATCTGTTCGGGTTCCCGTTCGCGGTGCTTGTCGTTGTCGTGGTGTTCGCGGCTACGGCGGTTCTCATCCGGCGGACGGCGCTCGGGTTGCTGCTGGAAGCTGTGGGCGGCAATGCGGAGGCGTCGCGGCTGGTGGGTATCCGGGCGCGGCGGCTGCTGGTGCTGGCCTATGTGTTCTGCGCGTTCTGCGCGGGGATCGCCGGGTTGATGATCAGCTCGAATATCCGGGCGGCGGATGGCAACAACGCCGGGCTCTGGATCGAACTGGACGCGATTCTCGCGGTGGTCATCGGCGGGACGTCGCTGATGGGCGGGCGGTTCTCGCTCGCCGGGACCGTGCTGGGGGCGCTGATCATTCAGACCCTGTCCACGACGATCTACACGACCGGGGTTCCGCCCCAGATCACGCTCGTTTTCAAGGCGGTCGTGGTGACGGTCGTGTGTTTGATCCAGTCACCGGCGTTCCGGGCGAAAGCGTTCCATCGGAGCCGGCCGTCTACTCCTGCTCCAAGCGAAGCGGAGGTTCCAGCATGAAGCGCACGTCGAAGGACTCTTCGGTTCCTGGGGCTGGAGGTGCCGTCGCGGGTAAGGGTGGCGCTGAGCCCGGCGGTGGGCAGGGGCCAGGGGCGGGCGGGGCCGAGGGTGAGCGCGGCTCGTCCGGAGGAGTGGATTCCGGGCGTGCGTCGGGTGGGGCCGAATCTGGCCACGGGTCCGGCGCAGCCGAGCTTGGCGGAGGGAATGTCGGGGCCGAGTCGGGGGCGGCCGAGCGCGAAGGCGAACTGGGTGGTGCCGAGCGGGAGCGTGGGCTGGGTGGGGCCGAGCGCGAGCGTCCCAAAGGGCGGGTGGGTGGAGAGAACCACTTGAAGCTGGGCGTGGCGCGGGTTGTTCGGCGGGAGTATTTGCCGGTTCTGGTGACGCTGGCGTTGTTTGTTGTGTTGTTTGGGACTGGGTCGGCGGTTTATCCGGCGTTCGGGTCGGGGCAGGTTGTCATTGATCTGTTCATTGACAATGGGTTCTTGCTCGTTGCGGCGATCGGTATGACGTTCGTCATTCTCACCGGTGGGATCGACCTTTCGGTGGGAGCGGTGATCGCGCTGTCAGCGATGTTGTCGGCTTCGCTGGTCGAGCACGTCGGGTGGTTATGCATTCCCATCGTGATGGGCGTCGGAGCGGCGCTCGGGTTCGCGATGGGGTATGTGATCCATCATTTTGAGATCCAGCCGTTCATCGCCACTCTGGCCGGCATGTTCCTGGCCCGCGGCCTCTGCTTCGTGATCAGCATCGACCAGATCTCGATCAAGCATCCGCTCTTCGCCGAGTGGCCGCACATCCCGATCCAGCTCCCCGGGGACATGTTCGTCAAACCGACCGTGTTCGTCGCGCTGGCCGTGCTCGGCCTGGCGTTCTGGGGGCTGCACTACACCCGGTTCGGCCGGGGCGTCTACGCGATCGGCGGCAACGCGCAGTCCGCGCTGCTGATGGGCCTACCCGTCGCCCGTACCAAGATCGGCGCGTATGTTGTGAGCGGGACCTGTTCGGCGCTGGCCGGAATCCTGTTCGCCACCTACACCCTGTCGGGCACCGGCGTGCACGCGGTCGGCATGGAACTCGACGCGATCGCCGCCGTCGTCATCGGCGGCACCCTGCTGACCGGAGGCTCCGGATATGTCCTCGGCACCCTGCTGGGCGTGCTCCTCCTCGGATCGATTCAGACGCTGATCCGATTCGAGGGCACGCTCAGCTCCTGGTGGATCAAGATCGTCACAGGCGTGCTGCTGTTCGTCTTCATCATCCTGCAGCGGGCGATCTCCGCGAGGAAGTCGCCGAACGGGTGACGGCTGCCAGCGCGTGCCCGGCGGCGATCAGCGCGCTGTGCATCGCCACCTCACTGAGCAGGCCGGGGGCGGCAACGCTGTCCCCGGCCAACCAGACGCCGTCGCCGCGCTCGATGGCCGGCCGATCCCGCCAGCTCGTGCCCGGCAGGTCGAGCGCGCCGGTCCGCCCGTTGGCCAGCGCGTCCCGCCGCCAGGTGACCCGGTCCCGCCACCCGGGCAGCCCGAGGTCGGCGATCCGCTCCAGCCGTACCAGCGCGTCGGCTTTGGACTCTGACGGGCGCATCGGCAGCTGGAGCTGGACCAGGCTCTCCCCGTCCGGCGCCAGCGTCGGGTCGGGGGAGGAGTAGCGCTCCAGGAAGCCGCCCTCGTCCAGGTCGGAGAGGAGGAACAGGTCGCGCTCGTCCCGCCGTACGCCGAGATCGAGGAGGACGGCCCGGCCGCTCTCCCAGCGCAGCGAGTCGTCGGCGAGCAGCACGCGGGCGGCGTCGAGCGAGGTCGCGACGATGGTGGGCCCCGCCGGCAGCGCGTCGGCCCGGCTCCCGGTCTCGATGCGGACGCCCAGCTCACGGGCGTGCGCGGCCATCCGGTCGATGACCCGGCCCCAGCCGCCGACGACATACCTGGGCGAGGGGAACTTCGGCGCGAGCGCCCGCCGGAACCGCTCCCACACGAACCCGGCCGACAGCCGCCCCGGATCTGCGTCGTACGTGACGACTCCCAGCGCCCCCGCCACCGCATCGGTGGCGTCGACGCCCAGCCGCCTGACCCCCCACGACCGGAAGTCCTCCGCCACCGGCGCCGTCAGCCCCCGCTTCGCGATCGCCACCAGCAACGGCCGAGGCACCCACGCCTTCACTTTCCCGTCATGCCGGACTCGCGCCCTCCGCCCCTCACGAAGGCCCAGCCGCCGATACGGCTGCACCAGCCCCCGCCGGGCAAGCCACCGAAACGGCTCCCCATCCGAGTAGAAGACGTGAGTCCCATCATTCGCGACGTACGGCTCCGCCGACGACCGCGCCCGCCCTCCGAGCGCCCGGTGCCCTTCGAGAAGGACGACCCGCGCACCTTCTTCCGCACAGGCGATGGCAGCCGTCAGCCCGGCAAGCCCGCCTCCGATTACGGTGATTTCATCCATGCCCCCTGGACGCAACCCATCCTCAAAACGTGACATCAACCGATCCGGCGACGTCACCGGGACCGAGAGGTGACGCCAACCCGTCCAGCGACGTCACCGGGACCGTGATTCACCTTCAGAACGTGACATCAACTCGTTCAGCGATGTCACGAGAAACCGCGATCCACCCTTCGGTGCGCGCCGTCTGCTCAGGCGTCGGCACGCTGACCAGACCCAGCGCCGCCGCCCGCGCCGTAACTACGTCATCGGAAGTACGGCAAACCAGCTCGACCGCGCCCAACCAGGGCGCGGTCCCCAGTCGCCAGATCGACCCCGACCGTGATCACTCACTCACGATATGCGCGAGCTTCTCGGGATTGGCCAGCAAGTAGATGGTTTCGATCCTTCCGTCCACGACCAGCAACGAGATCACTGTGAAGGCCGTACCTCCCGTGGAAGCCACGATCGCCGGTCCGCCGTTCACTTCCGAGATCTCCAGGTCGAACGCGGTGTCCGGCGGCATCCCCGCGTGGGCGAGGAAGGCCGCGACCCCTTCTGGGCGGGTGACCGCGAGCAGGAAACGGCACACGTGATCGACGCCAACCAGCATCCGTCGTGGTGCCCGCGCTTTTCCGCCGCTGTCCGAGACCAGGGTCACGTCCTTGGCCAGCAGTTCCATCAGCGCCCGCAGGTCGCCGCCCGTACAGGCGCCGATGAACCGCTCGGTGACCTCCCGCCGCTCCCGCCGATCGACGTCGAAGCGTGGCCGCCGCTCCCGCACATGCTCCCGGGCCCGCCGCGCCAGCTGCCGCACC
Organism: Acrocarpospora corrugata; assembly: GCF_009687845.1. Lineage (GTDB taxonomy): Bacteria > Actinomycetota > Actinomycetes > Streptosporangiales > Streptosporangiaceae > Acrocarpospora > Acrocarpospora corrugata. Next base: position 134,416 of record NZ_BLAD01000048.1, on the reverse strand, counting down.
GCGGGTTCCGCGCGCCCGATCGTCTCCCCGATCTCCGCGTGCGAGAACCCGAAGACCTCCCGCAGCACGAACACGGCCCGCTCCAACGGCGACAAGGTCTCCAGCACCACCAGCATCGCCAGCTCGACGCTGTCCGCCAGCTCGGCCCGCTCCGCCACCTCCGGCCCCGTGCTCACCGGCTCGGGCAGCCAATCCCCCACATACGACTCCCGCCGCACCTTCAACCGCCGGAGCCGATCGATCGCCAGATTCGTCGTCACCCGCACCAGAAACGCCCGCGCATCCGCCACCTCCCCCCGCTCCACCTCGGACCACCGCACCCACGCCTCCTGCACGATGTCCTCGGCGTCCGCCGCACTCCCCAGGATCCGGTACGCCACCCCGACCAGAACCGACCGATGCTCCAGAAACGCCTCCACACCCATGACCCTCCAGACGCACCGCACCGACCCGATGTGACATTCCTACGGTTACCTCTTCACCCCCGAGGTCCGATACACTCACACACACCGCAAGGGGCTATAGCGCAGCTGGTAGCGCACCTCCATGGCATGGAGGGGGTCTGGGGTTCGAATCCCCATAGCTCCACTCAGGGCCGTTCTTGAGACGGTTCGATTGAAGTTGACCGGGATCCCGTCTGATCTTGCTGATCGGGCGGGATTTTGTCGTTTCAGGGGATTCCGAGCTCGGTTCTGCCTGGTTTGGGCCTTGCTGTGTAGGTTGCGGAAGGCCCGGGTGGTGTCAGGCCGCTTGTCCACTTCGCTGGACGTAACCCCGCTGCCCGGCGTCGATCTCCGCCCGGCCCGAGGCCGTGGTCCTGCTGAACGTGATCAATGCCGCGCAGCGGCTGGCTTCACCCTGGATGAGGTCGTCGCTCTGACCGCCACGGCCAGAGTAAAGAATGATTGAGCAATCGTTCCCGTGTGTAAGCGTAAAGTAATCGGATATCTACTTTCCGTAAGCATCGCAGGTCAAGGGCCTCGAACTTGACCTCACCCGCTGGCCTTCAGGCCGCGGGACATGCAGAGGAAGGGACGACATCATGACCCTCGCCGAGCGGATCACCCCCGCGCTCACCGTGTGCGCCACCATCGGCTGGCTGCTGGGCACCGGCCTGCCCGCCCAGGCCGCCGCCCGCACCGCCGACAGCTCTGCCAGCAGCTTCGCCCCGGTCTGCACGCACCAGGTCACCGGCGTGCGGGCGGGCAGCCAACTCGACGTCTACTCCGGTGCCGGATGGCAGTTTCCCCGGATCGGCACGCTGACGGCCGACGGGCGCACATCCGGAGATTGCACCCCGGTCAACGGCTGGACCAAAGTCAAGGCCTCCAACGGCAAGGCCGGCTGGGTGCCGGCGGTGAACCTGTACAAGACGAGCCCTCCTAACCTGGCCTGCACCTACCGGCTCACGCACGTGCGGACCGCCAGCTACCTCAACGTCCGTTCCGGCGCCGGGCTGCGCTTCCGCCCGATCGGCAGGCTGACGGTGGCCGGCGGGGCCGCGTCCGGTGAGTGCGCGCCGGTCAAGGGCTGGATCAAGGTGAAGGCCTCCAACGGAAAGGTCGGCTGGTCTTCGGCCAAGTATCTGCGCAAAGTGAGCGGGAAGTAACCACCGCCGGACGACGCTCATGACTCTGCTTGCCCGCCTCCGGCCGCTGCCGGCCGGAGGCGGGTCACCCGCTCCGCAGGCTGCGCCTGCGGTCGTTCGGGGAGTGTTGGCGATCTCCTCGCTGGCGCCTCTCCTGTTGAGCTCGAGCGCCGTTGCGCACGACCTCGCCCAAGCTGCGCCGGCGACCTGTACGGTGCCCGGCCTGATATCCCATCGGGGCTACCCGGCCGCCACGGGAACGGAGAACACCCTGCCGGCGTTCCAGCGCGCCCTGGAGGCGGGTTCCGACCGCGTCGAACTGGATGTGCGATTCACCAAGGATCACCGCCCGGTGCTGATGCACGACGCCACGGTCAACCGCACCACCACGGCGACCGGCCGGGTCGCCGACATGACACTGGCACAGTTCCGCGCGCTGCGAACCGCCGACGGCCGGCACCCGCCGACCCTCGGCCAAGCCCTGCGGTTGCTGCGGGGCAAGACCGAGGAGACCCTGGTAGAGCTGAAGCAGGTGCCCGACGCGGCCGACCGGCGCTCTCTGCAGGACCTCTACCGGCGGCTGTCGGCCTCGACCTGGGCGAGCCTGACCTCGTTCTCTCCCTCGGCGCTGCGCGCCGTGCGTTCCATCCCGGCCCGCAAGGGCCTGCTGTCGGTATCCGCACCCCGAGTCGCGCTGGCCAAGGAGTTCTCCTTCGTCGCAGTCCGTTACGACAATCTGAGCCGTGCGCGGGTCCGCGAATACCGCGCGGCGGACGCGACGATCTACGCCTGGACTCCCAACAACCCCAGCGCGTGGCAACGCCTGGGCGACTACGGCGTGCACCGGATCGTCACCGACCAGACTCCCGCCTACCTGGCCTGGGCCGCACAAGGCTGCCGGTCGTGAACCCACTACCAAGCATGTCCGTACGTCGCCGGAAAATGGCATTTGTAGGCTTTGTTCCATTCTTGACCGATTCTCTGGAACTCGCCGTGAAAAGAGCGGGACAAACGAGATCATTTGCTGTGAAGTCCGGGAAGCTTGGCATATGAGCCCCTTTATCGGCCGGGCCGCGGCGGCCTTCCTCGTTCTGGCGGCAGCCGTCATGGTGCCTTCGCCCGTGCTGGCTGCGGATCCGGTCCTGCAAAGTCATCCGCTGCCGGAACTCCGGCCCAAGGCGGCGCTTCTGGATCTGGCCGCGCCGGAGCAGAATCAGATCTGGATCGTCGGGTATCAGGCGCTCAAGCCTGGCTATCCCGGCAATCCCGTGGTCCATCGCTGGAACGGCAGACGGTGGGCCGGGTTCACGATTCCCAACTTCTCCAGTCGGGGTGTTCTCAGCAGCGTGAATGCCACCACCGGTGGTGAGGTGTGGATCGGTGGCACCAAGAACGGCGCGGCCTATATGGCTCACCTCGTCAACGGCGCGTTCGTGCAGGTCCCGGCACCTCCCGGGCTGACGTCGGCCGCGCCTGAGCACACCCCTTCGGGGCTGTGGGTTCCTGGGATCCGCACGCAGCCCGGCGCGAGCACGATCTGGCGGCTGGAGGGCACTGCGTGGGTGCCGCACTCCATGCCGATGCAGCGGGTTCTGGCCCTCAAGGGCATCTCCGCCGAGGCGTGGGCGGTGGGTAACGCCCCGGGCGAGGATGACTCGGTCCCCGGGGTTGCGCACTACACCGGGTCGGCCTGGGAGAACGTTCCCTACCCGGCCCCGTTCAGCGAGGGGTCCACGCTGGAGGACGTCCTTCCGCGTACCTCCGATGACATCTGGGTCGTCGGCACCAACTACACGCGGGGGGAACCCCGGCCTACCGAGCCCCTGCTGAGCCGCTACGACGGCAGTACGTGGACCACGGTGGCGCTTCCGCCCGAGATCATCGGCCTGCAGTCGATCGCGCAGGACGCCTCCGGCAAGGTCTGGATCTCGGCTCTGGCGCTCTCGCCCGCGGAGGGCGCGCAGCAGCGGCCGGTGGTCATCGGCACGTCTCCCGACTCCATCGCCTGGACTGTCCAGGAGGTTCCCAGCTCTGGCGAGTTCGCCGTCCATCATGAGGGGCGGGACAACTTGGGCATCGAACTCACCACCTCGCGCCTCTGGCTTCTGTCGGATATCTATCCCGCCGGGCCCGCGCTGTTCACGGGGTCGCTGCTGCCGTAGGGCGATGTTGAGGATCCCGGGCCGGAGATTGACGGTCCGGGTGTCGCCGAATAATGTTCGGTCACCTTGGGTTGGAGGGCTGGGATGGCTTCGGTTGGGGCGGCGCGGCAGGCTTGGCGGCGGCTGGAGCCGTTGCACGCGATGGTCTACTTCGTGCCGGAGGCGCCGGAGCGGTATCGGGCCCTGGGAGTCGAGGATCGGCAGGCGGGTTATTTCGCTTCCCGGGTGGCGGCTATGGGGGCCGTCCCGGCCGAGGTGGTCATAGCCACATTTTTCAACTTCTGTCCTGACCTGGTACGGGAGGGCATTCCCGCGGTCTGGGATGTGGTGACGCCGGAGAAACTGCTGGAAGCACGCCTGGACGCGGCGGGGGCCGCATTACGGAGGGCCGGATTCCACGAGTATCCGGAGTTGCCGGAGACGCTGGAATTGGCGACTCGGGCAGCCCTGGAGGCTTGCCGGCACGTGCAGGGACGCGCGCTGTTCGCCGCGCACGCGGCACTGCCGTGGCCGGATGAGCCGCTGCTGCGGTTGTGGCACGCGCAGACCCTGCTGCGGGAGTACCGGGGCGACGGGCACATCGCCGCCCTCGTGACCGAAGGACTCACCGGACTCGAAGCCCTCGTCCTCTACGCGGCGACCACCAAAGGCATGGTGGACCTGCTCAGAGCCACCCGCGGCTGGCCCAGGGAGGTCTGGGCGGCGGCCGAGGAGGATCTTCGCGCCCGCGGACTGCTCGGCGACGGGCTCACCCTGACCGAGCGCGGGCAGGCGTTCCGCCAGGGCATCGAGGACCGGACGGATGTGCTGGCGTTCCCGGCGTATGCCGTACTGGACGATCAGGAATGTGAGCGGCTGGCCGAGCTGGCTCGGGTTTTCGGGCGGGCCGTCGTCGGAGCGGGGCTACTGAACTTCGGTTAAGTTGGCGCCACCCTGTCGGCTGTCCCGGAAAATGATGGGAAAGTAGTGCACAGTAGCAAAGTTGCCGCTTGACGGTGAACTTGACTGTCCAATTCCGGCAAGTTGCCGGTAATCTCCCACGTCGCGGCCCGGAAACGACGAATTTACGCCGATATATCTTGACTTGTGTACGATGTGCCCCTATCTAAGAGTGGGCAGATGACGGCTGATCACAATGGCGGCATAGATGACAACTGAATCCGAGTCCGGAAGCTCCCGCGAGGAGTACCGTGCGCTGCAGGCTGAGGCCTTCAACCGTATCGGCTCCCGCTACGACGACGCGTTCCCGCACAAGGAAGGCCAGATCGCGGCAGGTGAGTGGCTGATCAAACAGCTCCAGCCGGGCGCCCGCGTCCTGGACGTGGGCTGCGGCACGGGCTCGCCCACCTCGCAGCAGTTCGCCGAGGCCGGTTGCGAGGTGGTCGGGATCGACATCTCGCCGGTCATGCTCGACATCGCGCGCAAGAACGTCCCCGAGGGCACCTTCCTCGAACGCGACATCACCGAGCTGGACGACTCGCTCGGCCGGTTCGACGCGGTCGTCGCCTTCTTCGTGCTGCTCATGCTGCCGCGCGAGCAGATCGCGACCGCGCTCAAGAGGATCCACGACGTGCTCGTCCCGGGCGGCGTGCTCGCGCTGAGCATGGTCGAGATCGACCTGGACGACGTGCCCTTCCAGTTCCTCGGCGCCCCCGTACGGGTGACCGGTTACCTCCGGGACGACCTGCGCGCCGTCATCGAGGAGGCCGGGTTCACCGTCGTGCTGGAGACCGACATCTCCTACGCCCCGGCCACCACCCAGGCGCCGCCGGAGATCCAGCTGTTCCTCAACTGCCGCCGTAACCAGTTCTGAGCCGAGGAAGCCCGTGTCATGGGACGGGGAGACTCTGTATGAGGCCATGCGCGCGATCGGGGACAGCCTCGATCCCGAGCAGGCCACCCGGTTGTGGTGCGAGGCCGCCGTACCGTGGCTGGCCGACGCCGCCGCCGTCTACCTGGACGGCGGCGCGCTGCACCGGATCGACCCGCGCGGGCGGCTGCCCGCGCGGTGGGCCGAGGACGACAGCCTGCTCAAACCGGCCGTGACGGCCGGTGGCGTGCTGGTGGTCCCGCTTCGCGCGTACGGCAAGGCGATCGGCTGGGCCGTGCTCGCGCGGGAGCGTGAACGCCCGCCGTTCGACCAGGCGGATCTGCACTTGGCGGGGCAGCTCGGGGTGCCCGCGGCGCTGACCATCTACCACGGCCGGTTGCACCGGCAGCAGCTGGAGACGGTGGAGACGCTGCAGCGGGGGATGCGTCCCGGACGCCCGCCGGAGTTACCCGGGCTGGAGATCGCCTTCCGCTACCAGCCGGCCGCCGCCAGGGTCGGGGGTGACTGGTTCGACGTGATCCCGCTGCCGGGCAGCCGGGTGGCTCTGGTCGTGGGGGACGTCATGGGCCACGGCCTGGACGCGGCGGCGATCATGGGGCAGCTGCGCACCGCCGTACAGACCCTGGCTTCGCTTGATCTGCCCGCCGAGCAGGTGCTGCACTCGCTGGACGAGATGGCCCAGCGGCTGGCCGCGCAGACCATCACCACCTGCGTCTACTGCGTGTACGACCCGGTGCTGCGGCGGTGCACGATCGCCAGCGCCGGGCATCTCCCGCCGATTCTGGTCGCCTCGGACGGCAAGGCCGAGGTGCTCGCGCCGCCGAGTTGCGCGCCGATCGGGCTGGGGCGCACCCCCTTCGAGACCACCGAGATCGCCGCCCAGGACGGCAGCATGCTGGTGCTCTACACCGACGGGCTGGTGGAGGAGCGCGGCGAGGACATCCTGGTGGGGGTGGAGCGGCTGCGCCGCCGGCTGTCGGACGGCGAGCCGATCGAGGACCTGTGCGACAGCCTGATCCCGGACGGGCACGGCGACGACGTGACTCTGCTGGCGATCCGGTTCAAGGGCATCCCCAGCCAGGACGTGGCGCAGTGGATGCTGGAGCCGCAGGTGACCACGCCGGGGCGGGTGCGCGGGCTGGTGGGGCGGACGCTGGAGAGCTGGGGGCTCGGCCATCTGGTCCCGGCCGCGCAGCTGCTCGCCTCCGAACTGGTCACCAACGCGGTGCGCACCACCCCGCGGCCGATCACGATCCGGCTGCTGCGCACCGATGTGCTGCTCTGTGAGGTCAGCGACGACGATCACCGGATGCCGGTGCTGCGCGAGCCCGGCGGGCTGGACGAGGAGGGGCGCGGGCTCTATCTGGTCAGCCAGCTGTCGGCGCGGTGGGGGACCAGCCGGGTGGCGGGCGGGAAGACCGTGTGGTTCTCGCTGGCGATCTAGGCCAGGTGCGGCCGTACGTGCCGGGTGAAGAGTTCGACGGCGAAGCGCGCCAGGCCGATCCGTTTGCGGAACAGGTCGGCCAGTTCGGGGGTCGGGTCCTCGCCCAGGCGTTCCACCGGGATGGCGGTGAACAGGGAGCGCACGAGCAGCGCGCCGATGTATCCGAAGCTCGCGTCGGTGCCGATCGCGTCTGAGTACGCCGTGAGGATCGTCTCGTGGATCGCGGGCAGGTCCTCCGGTTCGGTGACGCCGTCGTGGGATTGGCCCACCAGGAGTTGGCCGAGGTCGAAGCCGATGCCGGTGGGGCAGCCCCAGCTCCAGTCGATCGCCACGAACTCGGCCGATCCGTCCATCGGGACCAGCAGGTTGGCGGGGCTGGCGTCGCCGTGGCAGCGGGTGAACGGGAGGCGGTCAAGTCCTGCGAGCAGGGCCGGGAAATACTCGGCGACGGTCAGCAGGTCCGCGCGCAGCGGGTCGTCAGGGCCGGGGAGCAGCGGATGCCGCCAGGTCGCCGGGTCGGCCAGCGTCGGGATGAAGAGGTGCAGCGTCGGGCCCTGGTACACCGCGTGCAGGCCGAGGTTCGTGCCAGGCGCGGCCGGCCGGCTTGCCGCCAGCTCGCCGAGCAGCCTGGCCGCGGTGCGATACCGATCCAGGTCCCAGGGTTTGGCGCAGGCGTCGACGTCCTCCATCCAGGCGACCAGGCGGTCGTCGCCCAGATCGTCGAGATGGTAGAGCCGGGGCAGGCGCAGACCCTCCGGCAGCGGCTCGTCCGCCAGGTAGGCGTCCACGTCGGTGCGCCACGGGAAGCCCGCGATGAAATCGTCCTGGAGCTCTTTCGGCACCGTGTCCAGGCCGGGCCAGTGTTTGACGGAGTGGATGGACTTGACCACGAACGACCACGTCCGGCCGGTCGTGGTGGTGCCGCGCACGCGGGAGAGCCCGGCGGTCGACAGCATGCCGGTCGGGTGGTGGATCGGTTCGACCCGCTGTTCGGCGATTTCCGCCTCCGGGGCGCCGAGGCTGGTTCGTACGAGATCCGTCAGGTCCATGACCTGATCCTGGCGGGCGGTTCGGTGGGCTCGCATGAGTAGGGCGTACTCAAATACTGCGGCTGAACGTCCGCCGGTAGGACGACGGCGAGGTGTGCATCGCGCGGCCGAAGTGGTGCCGGAACGTCACCGGGCTCTCGAAGCCGACCGCCTGGGCGACCTCCTCGACCGGGACCGACGTCCCTTCGAGCAGGGCCAGGCTCGCGGCGACGCGCTGCGCGATCACCCAGCGGAGCGGGCTGGTGCCGGTCTTGCGGTGGAAGTGGCGCAGGAACGAGCGCGGCGACATGGCCGCCCGCCGGGCCAGCGCGGCCACGGTGATCGGCTGGGCCAGGTTGGCGAGCGCCCACTCCATCGCCCGGCTGATCGAGTCGTCGTCGGTGACGGTGATCGGGGCCTCGATGAACTGGGCCTGGCCGCCCTCCCGGTGCGGCGGGATCACCAGCCGGCGGGCGACCGCGTTGGCGATCGACGGGCCGTGGTCCTTGCGGATGAGGTGCAGCATGAGGTCGAGTCCGGCGGCGCTGCCGGCGCTGGTGAGGATGTCGCCGTCGTCGACGTACAGGACGTCGGGGGTGACCCGGATGGTGGGGAAGCGGAGTTGGAGCTGGTCGGCGTACTTCCAGTGGGTGGTGGCCGGGCGGCCGTCCAGCAGTCCGGCGGCGGCCAGCACGAACGCGCCCGAGCAGATGGCGACCATCCGGGCGCCCCTGCCGTGCGCGGCCCGGAGGGCGTCGCGGAGCGCCGGCGTGATGGCGTCGCCGAGGCGGGGCACGGCCGGGATGATCACGGTTTCAGCGTCTTCGAGGGCTTCCAGGCCGTGCTCCGTGCGCATGGTGAATCCGCCGACGACGCGCAGCGCTCCGGTGGTCTCCGAGCAGACCCGCAGGTCGTACCAGGGCACGTTCAGTTCTGGCCGGGGCAGCCCGAAGATCTCGACCACGCAGCCGAGCTCGAAGGGCGCCATGCCATCGAAGGCGACGACGGATACCCGCATGGCTGGATATTAGCGGTATAGGGCATTCACGCCACTCGTTGGTAACGGCGTCAGCCGCGAGGATCGTCGCAACCCCTTCAGATCGGAGCCGACATGTCGCGCAATTCCACGGCCGTGACCCACTTCGCCGGCCGGCTCGCCTTCGAGACCGACCCCTCCGACGTGGCCGACGACCTCGGGAACGTGGTCCTGATCGACACGCGCAGCCGCCAATCCTGGGACGCCGGCCACGCCGCCGGCGCCCGGCACCTGCCCACCCGCGAGATCGCCGGCCGGGCGCGCCAGGAGATCGACCCCGCCGCGAACGTCGTCGTCTACTGCTGGGGCCCCGGCTGCAACGGCGCCACCAAGGCCGCGCTCGAATTCGCCAGACTCGGCTACCGGGTCAAGGAGATGATCGGCGGCTTCGAATACTGGGCCCGCGAAGGATTCCCGATCGAACGCGCCGACGGCACCGTCGAACGACTCCCCGCCGACCCGCTCGCCGCGCCGCCCGGCGTCGCCTGCGCCTGCTAGTAACGCGGCGGGTACGGTTTGCCGTCGCTTGAGTGACGGGCTCGGCGCGATCACCTCAGGGCGTCGTCGTACGGGAAGAGCACCATTCCTATGGAGGCGACCAATGAGAGCACGACCGTACGCCCTCGTCCTCGCGATCTCCGCTCTGCTGCTCGCCGCCTGCGGCGGGTCCAGCGACAACACCACGGCGCCCAACCCGGTGCAGCGCCCGCCCGACCCGCTGGCCGGGGCGGCCCAGGAGCAGCCCGCGCAGCGGGACACGCTCACCGACCAGGTGTCCACCTTCGCGCTCGACGTGGACACGGCCTCGTACGCGTACGCCCGCCGCCTCATCCAGGACGGGCGGCTGCCCGAGCCCGGCCAGGTCAGGACCGAAGAGTTCGTCAACGCGTTCGCGCAGGACTATCCGCAGCCGGCCGACAACGGCTTCGCCGTACACGCCGACGGGGCGCGGACGCCCGGCGGTGAGGCGCTGATCCGGATCGGCCTGCAGACCCGGGCCACCGACAGCAGCGCGCGCCGCCCCGCCAACCTCACCTTCGTCGTGGACGTCTCCGGCTCGATGAACGAGCCGGGCAGGCTCGACCTGGTCCGCGACGCCATGCACACCCTCGTCGACCAGCTCATGCCCGGCGACCAGGTCGCCATCGTGCCGTTCAGCACCACCGCGGAACTGCTCATCCCGATGACCCCCGTCGCCGAACGCTCCGGCCTGCACGCCGCCATCGACCGCCTCGCCGTGGACGGCTCGACCAACCTGGAAGACGGGCTGATCACCGGCTACCAGGAGGCGTCCCGGTCGTTCCGCTCCGTCGCCACCAACCGCGTCATCCTGCTCTCCGACGGCCTCGCCAACACCGGCTCCACCTCCTGGCAGACCATCCTCGACCGGGTCGCCGAACACGCCGCCAAGCAGATCACCCTGCTCTCCGTCGGCGTCGGCCGCGACTACGGCGACGACCTGATGGAACAGCTCGCCGACAACGGCGACGGCGCCGCCATCTACGTCAGCTCCCTCGAACAGGCGCGCAAAGCCTTCGTCGAACAGCTCCCCGCCACCCTCGACCTGCGCGCCCGCGACGCCAAAGCCCAGGTCGTCTTCAACCCCGGCGTCGTCGAGACCTACCACCTGCTCGGCTACGAGAACCGCGCCCTCGCCCCCGAAGAGTTCCGCGACGACTCCCGCGACGGCGGCGAGATCGGCCCCGGTCACTCGGTCACCGCTCTCTACCGCGTCCGCCTGCGCACTGGCGCCGCCGGCCAGCTCGCCACCGTGACCGTCCGCTGGCAGGACCCCGACACCCGCCGCCCCGCGGAGACCACCCACTCCCTCGACAGCGCCACCCTCGCCGCCGACCTCTGGACCGCCACCTCCCCCCGCTTCCAGATCGACGTCCTGGCCGCCGCCTTCGCCGAATACCTCCGCACCCGCCAGCCCCTCCCCGGCGTCACCCCCGACGACCTCGCCTCCC